>NZ_QMJY01000077.1 GCF_003574395.1 Tabrizicola thermarum | reverse complement strand
GCCTTCCAGAAGAATCCGACCCTCGACCCGCGCCGAGGCGACGGTGTCGTTCATCCGGTTCAGGCAGCGCAGGAAGGTCGACTTGCCGCAGCCCGAGGGCCCGATGAAGGCCGTGACCGCCCGGTCGAGGATCTCGACCGAGACATCCTTCAGCGCGTGGTTCTGACCATAGTAGACCTGAACCCCCGTGGCCGAGATCTTGGCGGCGGCGCTGTCCAGTCCGGCCTTCGCTCCACGCATGTCGTCCATCGTCTGCTCCACGCCGTCGTCGCCCATGGCGATCCTGCCTGCCGGTCTAGGACGGCATGGTGACGCATATGCGACGGATTTGTAACAGTCGGATGACAGCCGAGTCATCCGGATTGCCGCGGGCCGGGGTCGCCCCCTTGCGCAGGATTGCCCGGCTGGCGCAGTCTCGGCGCGACATTTGCGGAGCCCCATCTTGACCCATCCTGCCTATCGCTGGCCCGACCCAGACCGTGACTATCTGAACGGGGCCTTCATCCCCGGTGCGGCCGACTATCCGCCGCGCTGGTCTGCGGCGGCGGCCGGATTCCGGCAGGCCATGGGGCGGAGAGCCGATCTGGATCTGGTCTACGGCCCCTTGCCCCGGCAGCGGCTGGATCTGTTCCTGCCCGAGGGCACCCCCAGGGGTGTGGTGATGTTCGTGCATGGTGGCTACTGGCACCTGTTTTCCAAGGCCCACTGGTCGCATCTGGCGGCGGGTCCGCTGGCGCGCGGCTATGCGGTGGCGATGCCGGGCTATACGCTGGCCCCCGTCGCCCGACTGGCGGAGATGACGGCCGAGATCGCCCGGGCGGCCTGGTTCATCGGGACACGGGTGGCCGGGCCGATGGTGGTCACGGGGCATTCCGCCGGGGGGCATCTGGCGGCGCGGATGGGCTGCGCCGACATACCCGTGCCGGTCGCGCGGGTGGTGCCGATCTCGCCGCTGACCGAGCTGGGGCCGCTGATCGCCACGGGCATGAATGACACCCTGAAGATCGACGCCGAGGAGGCCGCGCGGGAAAGCCCGGCACGGCTGGCCCTTCGGGACGGGGTGAGCGCGCATGTCTGGGTCGGGGCCGAGGAGCGGCCGGCCTTCCTGTGGCAGGCGCGGGTGCTGGCCGAGGAATGGGGCTGCGGCTGGACGGTCGAGCCGGGGCGGCACCATTTCGACGTGATCGACGGGCTGGCCGACCCGGACTCGCCGCTGTGCGCGGCCCTTCTGCGGGGCCTCTAGCCAGGGCTGCCCGCGCGTGGGCAGAAACATGACCCCAGCAAGATCAACCACTTGGCTGTGGGCGTTCAGAACTGGTTAACCCTTTCGGGCGGCTCGCCCTGCGCCTTCGTCGTCTGCTCGCGGACGGCAGCGAGGCGTGACGACGTCACACGACGCGCGGGCCTTCAGAGCAGCATCGCTTCTTCCGCCCGCCGCGCCTCGGCCTGGCGTTCGGCCTCGATCCGAGCGCGGCGCCGGCGGTTCATCTCGTAAGCCAACGCCAGCACCAGCGTCAGCAGGATCAGGATGAAGGCCAGCGCGTTGATCTTGGGCGTGATCCCGGCCCGGACCTGGCTGAAGACATAGACCGTCAGCGTCGTTTCGTTCGCCTTGGTGAACAGCGTGACGTTGAAGTTCTCGATCGACTGGAAGAAGGCGATCGCCGCCGAGGCCGCGACGGCCGGATAGAGATGCGGCAGAAGGATGCGCCGCAGCACCTGCCCGTGGCTTGCACCAAGGTCGAGCGCGGCCTCTTCCAACCCCGGATCGAAACTTTGCAGCCGCGCCAGGACCAGAAGCATCACATAGGCCGCGATGTAGCTGACCTGGCCCAGAGTCGCCAGATGCAGGCCCCGCCCGAAGGGCCAGGTTCCGGGGGCACCGACCGTCGTCCCGATCTGATTCCAGAACAGCACGGTCGAGATGCCGATCACCAGCCCCGGCGCCAGCACGGGGGCCACCATGAAGCCGTAAAGCGTGGCGCGGTACTTGCCCGAGATCGAGTTCAGCACGATCGCCGCCGCCGTCCCGATCGGCACGGCCAGCGCCACGACGGCGAGGGCCACGAGGATCGAGTTCACGAAGGCCCCCCACATCACCTGATCGGCCCAGAGCTCGCCGAACCATTTCCAGGTAAAGCCCTTCCAGGGCGCCACGGTGGGCAGCTTGCTGTCGTTGAACGCCGCCCCCGCCATCACGATCAGCGGGACCAGGAGATAGAGGATGAAGAGGCCGAAATAGAGCTGGCCAAGCAGGGCGCGGTTCCGGCTCATCTGGCGATATCCGACAGTTTGACCTTGAAGAGCCGCATCATCAGGATGACGAAGATGATGCAGACCAGCAGGAAGATCATCGAATAGGCCGCGCCCGTGTTCCAGTCGAGCGCGTCGTTGAACCAGGTGTAGATCGTCTGGGGAAACCAGTTCGCCTTGGTGGACCCGACCACCGTCGGCACCAGCAGCGACCCGGCGGACAGCATGAACACCATCACGCATCCGCTGGCGATGCCGGGCTTGGCATGGGGGATCACCACGCGCCAATGCGTGCGCCACCAGGGGCTCCCGAGGTCCTCGGCCGCCTCGATCTGGTTGGTGTCCAGCGAAGTGATCGCCGTGTAGATCGGGAACAGCATGAACAGGACATAGCAGTAGGTCAGCACGATCACGATGGCATCGTAGGAGGTGACGATCCCGTTCTGCCAGCGGATGCTCTGATCGATGATCCCCAGCGCCTTCAGAGCCGCGTTCAGCGGGCCGTTGAAGGTCAGGATGATATACCAGGCAAAGGCCCGCAGCGCCTCGGACACCCACATCGGGATGAAAAGCAGCAGAAGCAGCGTGGGGATCGACCGGGGGCTGGCGACCTTGGCCAGGAAATAGGCCAGCGGATAGGCCAGGATCAGCGTCATGAAGGTGACCAGCGCCGAGAAGAAGACGGTATCGACGAAGGTGTTGACGTGGATCGGGATGGTCACGGGCACGCCGAACCAGGCGGTCTCGATCGGGTTGGCCAGGATCTTTTCGTAGTTGCCAAGGGTGAAGACATCCTTCGGCCCGCCCTGATCCGCCACCGGCAGATAGGGGAAGAAACTCTCGAACAGCATCGAGAAGTTCGGCAGGATGATGAGGACGAGCAGCCAGAAGGCGACCAGCAGGCAGAAGAGCGTGGTCAGCCCCGTTCCGTAGCGGCGGATGAGGTCGTGCATCGCCCTACCCCCGCACGTTGGCGTCGGGCAACAGAAGCGCGCGGGCGGCGTCGAAGGTCGCAAAGACCCTGGCACCGACTTCGGGCACCTGCGTCACCCCGTCGTTCTTCACTTCGGCCGACAGGCGCTTGCCCCCGGCGGCGACCCCGTGGACCGAGATGAAGGCGCCTTCGAAGGCAACCTCGGTCACTTCCATCTCGACCGAGTTCTCGGCGGCGGCCGTGCCGGTCAGCCGGGTGTGTTCGGGGCGGACGTAAAGCCGGACCTGCTTGCCCTGCGCCTCGGGCGTGATCCGGGCGCGGAAACGGCCATGCGGGCCGGACAGCCCGGCCATGCCGTCCGACACCGGTCCGACCTCGCCCTCGAAGATGTTGTTTTCGCCGACGAAACTGGCCACGAAGCCATTGACCGGGTTGTCGTAGATGTCGCGCGGGGCGGCGATCTGCTGGATGCGGCCCTGCGACATGACGCCCACCCGGTCCGACATCGCCAGCGCCTCGCCCTGGTCGTGGGTGATGTAGATGAAGGTGACGCCGGTGCGTTTCTGGATCGCGCGCAGTTCCGCCCGCATGTGCTGGCGCAGCTTCAGGTCCAGCGCCGAGAGCGGTTCGTCCAGAAGCATCACCTGCGGCTCGACCGCAAGCGCCCGGGCGATGGCGACGCGCTGCTTCTGGCCGCCCGACAGCTGGCTGACCATCTTGTCGGCGGCGCCGGGCAGATCGACCAGCGTCAACAGCTCCTCGGCGCGTCTGCGGCGGGTGGCCTTGTCGACCCCACGCACCTCAAGCCCGAAGGAGATGTTCTCCCAGATCGGCATCAGGGGGAACAGTGCCAGATTCTGGAAGATCAGCGCGGTGGGGCGCTGGTTGGGCCGGGTGCCCTTCACATCCTTGCCGCCGATGCGGATCGTGCCTTCCGTCGGCTCGATGAAGCCCGACACCATGCGCAGGATCGTGGTCTTGCCGCAGCCCGACGGACCGAGGAACGAGAAGAACTCGCCCGGTCTGATCGACACGCTGGCGTTGTCGACGGCCCGGAAGCTGCCGAAGTCGCAGCAGACGTTTTCCAGATCAATTCCCGCGCTCATGGTCGCGTGGTCCCCCTGAGTTCATTCTTTTTGTTGCAGGCTAGCAGGCCGTCGGGCCCCCGCAATGGGTATCGCCAGACTCGGGCCGGTTTTCGGTCCAGATCGTCTTTCAACTGCCTGAAGGGTCGCGCCGAGCCCTTTCGGACCCGGCGCGTTCCGCGTCGGACGCGCCGTCAGGCCGCCTTGTACTTGTCGGCGTATTCCGACCGCTTGGCGATGAACTCGGCGGTCTGCTCGGGCCACCACCACAGCTTGGCCAGCGCCGCATCGTCGAAGGTGCCGTTGTAGTAGGCGGCGACGTCCGGCGACATGAACTCGGCCGAGCCCTTGCCCACCGGGTTCGACGAAAACGCGGTCGCCCACATGGCCGAGCCTTCGGGGGTCGAGACGAACTTTGCGAATTCATGCGCCTGGTCGACGTTCTTGGCGTTCTTCATCAGCACGAAGCCCTGGTGCCAGGCGAAGGCGCCTTCGACCGGGGCGATGTACTTGTAGCCGTCGTTGCGCAGGTTGAAGCCGGTCGAATCCCAGCACAGGCCGATGGTCGCGCCGTTGGCGGTGAAGCCCGCATTGGCCTCGTTCTCGCCCGACCACCACTGCACGACGTTGCCCTTGGCCTTGATCGCCTCGGCAAGCGCGATGTCCCACAGTTCGGCCATCGCGGCCATGTCGGTATAGCCGTCCATCCACGGACGCGGCAGCTTGCCCTGGGCATCCAGCCAGCGGCCCATGGCGGCCAGCGTCGAATGCGGACGCAGCACGGCGGGGTTTTCCGGGTTGAACAGGTCGCCCAGCGACGGGGGCGAGGAGAGCTTGGCCTCGGCTTCGTTCACCACCAGCGCCTCGGTGCCCCAGTTCGACGGGACATACATCAGCTTGTCGCCATCGCGCGAGCGTTCGCCCGCCGAACCGTCAGCCAGGCCCGGCAGGTAGTTGTCCATCGCCAGCTTGGCCGGATCCCAGGCCCCCAGAAGGCCGTTCGAGTTCCAGCCGCCCCAGCGGTCGATGGTCGGCTCCATCACGTCGATCCCGCCGGTTTCCAGCGCGACCTTGCCTTCCGCGAACATGGTGTCCTGGTCGGGAAGTTCCTTGAAGTTCACCTTGATGCCGGTCGCGGCCTCGAAGGCCGGAAAGACCTTTTCGGTAAGAACCGGATAGCCGGCCCAGCCCACGAAGTTCACTTCGCCCGACGAGGCGAGCGCCTTCGACGAGATGATCGCCGGAGCGGCGAGAAGGCCCGCGCCGGCTGCGGACCCTTGCAGGAACCGGCGGCGGTTGAAGGCGGATTTCATGTGTTTCACGATATGTCTCCCTGGTTTGTCGTTCGGCCAAGCGCGGGTTTTCCCCGAATTCTTCGGTCATGCGAGCGCGCCGGATGCGGTTGTGCCGGTCTTGCGTAACAGGACCTTGTCAGCCGCACCGGATCGCTTCACCCGGTGACCTTAGCCCGGTATCTGATGGGGCTGTCAACGGGAGTCTGCGCAGATACAACCCGAGGGTGGACAACCGCGCGGGCGCGGCGGATTTCCCGGCAGCGCGCCCCGGCGCAGGGCAGGTCGCAGGCGCAAGGCGAGGCGAAGGGTCCGGTGCGGCGGCGCAGATCGAATCGTTGACCGAAAGCGCTTTGGGGACTATTTCTTTCAAAACGTTTTGGACGGCAAGCAGAGGCTTGGCCTCGCTTCCAAAGCGTTTTGAATGGAAAGTGGACGCCAGTCAGGGCGGCACCAGGGAGGAAAACCAATGAAGATCATGAAAGGCCGCGCCCTTCGCGCGACCGCCACCGCAGCCATGCTTGCCGTGTTCGGCGCCCCCGTCATGGCGGAAGAGCTGTTCTATGTCTCTGGCGCCGTCGGCAACGCGGTCGAGAACTTCAAGGCGCTGGTCAAGCCGTGGGAAGAAGCCACCGGCAACACCGTGACGCTGGTGCCGATGCCGGCGTCCACCACCGACCAGTTCGGCCAGTATCGCCTGTGGCTGGCCGCAGGGGCCACCGACATCGACCTCTACCAGACCGACGTGATCTGGGCACCGCAGCTGGCCGACCACTTCGTCGACCTGACCGAGGCGGCCAAGGACCTGGCGCCGCAGCACTTCCCCTCGATCATCGAATCGCAGACCGTGAACGGCAAGCTGGTCGCGCTGCCGATCTTCACCGACGCGCCGGCGCTGTACTACCGCACCGACCTGCTGGAGAAATACGGCAAGCAGCCGCCCAAGACCTGGGCCGAGCTGACCGAGACGGCCAAGTTCATCCAGGACGCCGAGCGCGCCGAAGGCAACAAGGACATCTGGGGCTTCGTCTGGCAGGGCAACGCCTATGAGGGCCTGACCTGCGACGCTCTGGAATGGGTCAAGTCGCATGGCGGCGGCCAGATCGTGGAGCCCGATGGCACGATCTCGATCAACAACCCGAACGCCGTGGCCGCGCTGGAACAGGCGAAGTCCTGGGTCGGCACGATCAGCCCCGATGGCGTTCTGGCCTACCAGGAAGAGGAGTCCCGTGGCGTCTGGCAGACCGGCAACGCGGTCTTCATGCGCAACTGGCCCTATGCCTATGGCCTGGGCAATGGCGACGATTCGGCCGTCAAGGGCAAGTTCGCCGTGACCACCCTGCCGGTCGGCAAGGAAGGCGACCCGTCGGCGGCGACGCTGGGCGGCTGGAACGTGGCGGTGTCGAAATATTCGACCAAGCAGGAAGCGGCGATCAGCCTGGCGCTCTACCTCGCCGGCCCCGAAGCGCAGAAGCAGCGTGCCATCGCGGAATCGAACCTGCCGACCATCATGGCGCTGTATGAAGATCCCGACATCGCCGCTGCCCAGCCGATCATCCCGCAGTGGAAAGAGGTGTTCCTGAACGCCGTGCCGCGGCCCTCGGCGCCCACCAAGGGCAAATACAACGAGGTTTCGGCCAAGTTCTGGTCGGCCGTGCACAACACGCTGTCGGGTCAGGGCTCGGCGGCCGAGAACCTGGAGCTTCTCGAAGTCGAACTGAACGACATCAAGGGGTCGGGCTGGTAAGTCCTCCCGGACCTGACTGACCCCATGGCGGGCGGCTTCTGGCAGACAGGGGCCGCCCGTCACATCCAACCGGGCCCGAGGGGGGACCCGGACAAGGGGAGGGTATCATGGCAAGCAATGACGGGGGGCTCAGCCTCTCGCAGCAACGGCAACGCGCGGCCTTCTGGTTTCTGGCGCCGATGCTGGCTGCGCTGTTCTTCGTGGCCGCCTGGCCGCTGTTGCGCACGATCTGGTTTTCGCTGACCAACACGCTTCTGTCCGACCTTTACGGCGGCGAGTTCATCGGCTTCGACAACTACCTGTCGATCCGCGTGCTGGAGTCGGGGCGCGTCATCTACCGCGGGACGCTGGTCGATCCGGCCTGGTGGAACGCGGTCTGGAACACGGTGCGCTTTGCCGTCGTGTCGGTCTTCTTCGAGACCCTGCTGGGCCTGATCGTCGCCCTGGTGCTGAACGCCGAGTTCAAGGGCCGCGGCCTTGTCCGTGCCGCGATCCTGATCCCCTGGGCGATCCCGACCATCGTCAGCGCGAAGATGTGGGCCTGGATGCTGAACGACCAGTTCGGGATCATCAACGACATCATGCTGAATCTCGGCCTCATCAGCCAGAAGATCGCCTGGACGGCCTCGACCGACACCGCGATGTATGCCGTGCTGATGGTCGACATCTGGAAGACCACGCCCTTCATGGCGCTGCTGATCCTTGCCGGTCTCCAGATGGTGCCGCGCGACATCTTCGAGGCGGCAAGGCTGGACGGCGTCAACCCGGTGAAGGTGTTCTTCAGGATCACCCTGCCGCTGATCCGCCCGGCGCTGGCCGTCGCGATCATCTTCCGGATGCTCGACGCCCTGCGCATCTTCGATCTGGTCTATGTGCTGACACCGAACAGTGCGGCCACCAAGACCATGTCGGTCATCAGCCGCGAGAACATGATCGACTTCGACAAGTTCGCCTATGGCGCGGCACAGTCCACGCTGCTGTTCGCCATCATCGCCGTCTTCGTCAGCCTCTACATCTGGCTGGGCAAGGTCGATCTTTCCGGGGAGGGCCAGAGATGACCGCGCAGAAACTCTTGTCCACCATCGCCTTCTACGCGCTGGTCGTGGTGATCGTCGTCTTCTCGGTCTTCCCGTTCTACTACGCGATCGTCACCTCCTTCGCGACGGGAACCGAGCTGTTCAAGGTCAACTACTGGCCCAAGGCGTTTTCCTGGGCGAACTACGAAACCGTGCTGGGCGGGCGCAACTTCGTGCGCTCGATCTGGAACTCGGTCTTCATCGCCACGACCACCGTGGTCTTTGCCCTGTTCCTCGCCGTCACCGCGTCCTACGCGCTGGCCCGGGTGCGGTTCCGGGGGCGCGGCCTTCTGCTGATGATGATCCTTGCGGTGTCGATGTTCCCGCAGATCGCCGTCCTTGCGGGCCTGTTCGAGCTTGTCCGCTTCCTCGGCATCTTCAACACGCCCTGGGCGATGATCCTGTCCTATGTGATCTTCACCCTGCCCTTCACGGTCTGGGTGCTGACCACCTTCATGCGCGATCTGCCCGTGGAAATCGAAGAGGCCGCCATCGTCGATGGTGCCACCCCCTGGGTCATCATCACAAAGGTGTTCCTGCCGCTTCTGTGGCCCGCGCTGGTCACGACCGGCCTTCTGGCCTTCATCGGCGCCTGGAACGAATTCCTGTTCGCGCTGACCTTCACCTCGTCCGAGACGACCCGGACGGTGCCGGTGGCGATCGGGCTTCTGTCCGGCGCAAGCCAGCAGGAAATTCCCTGGGGTCCGATCATGGCGGCAAGCGTCATCGTGACCGTGCCGCTCATCATCCTCGTCCTCATTTTCCAACGCAAGATCGTCGCGGGGCTGACCGCGGGCGGCGTGAAGGGCTGACATCATGGCAAAGATCGAACTGAAGAACGTCACCAAGTCCTATGGCGCCGTCCAGGTCATCAAGGGCATCGACCTGACCATCGAGAAGGGCGAATTCATGGTCTTCGTCGGGCCTTCGGGCTGCGGCAAGTCCACGCTCCTCCGCCTGATCTCGGGGCTGGAGGAGATCACCACCGGCGACATGCTGTTCGACGGCGAAAGGGTGAACAACCTGATCCCGTCGAAACGCGGGATCGCCATGGTGTTCCAAAGCTACGCGCTTTATCCGCACATGAAGGTCTATGACAACATGGCCTTCGGGATGAAGCTGGACAGGACGAGCGACGCCGAGATCCGCAAGCGCGTGGAGAACGCGGCGAAGCTTCTCCAGATCGACCACCTGCTGGACCGCCTGCCCAAGCAGCTTTCGGGCGGCCAGCGCCAGCGTGTCGCCATCGGCCGCGCCATCGTCCGCGACCCGCGCGTGTTCCTGTTCGACGAACCCCTGTCGAACCTCGACGCCGCGCTGCGGGTGCAGACCCGGCTGGAAATCGCCAAGCTCCACCACTCGATGTCCAATGTCACGATGATCTATGTGACCCACGACCAGGTCGAGGCGATGACGCTCGCCGACCGCATCGCCGTCCTGCGCGACGGGAGGCTGGAACAGGCGGGCACCCCGGCGGAGCTGTACGAGAACCCGAACTCGCTGTTCGTTGCCGGCTTCATCGGCAGCCCGAAGATGAACTTCCTGACCGGGAAATTCGCCGAGGCCGAGGGCTGCACCACGCTGGGCGTGCGCTCCGAACATATCGACGTTGTGCCGAACGGCCCCTGGTCGGGCGAGGTGCTGCATGTCGAGGACCTGGGCTCCGACCACTTCCTCTTTGTCGAGATCGGCAGCGACGAGCCCATCATCGTCCGTCGCCCCGGCAAGGCCGACATCGCGGTCGGGGCGAAAGTGTCCATCGCCCCGCGTGCCGATCACCTCTACCGCTTCGACGCCGACGGCAGGCCCGTCCGCTGACCCCTTCCCGCGCGCCCCGGGCCCTTCCGGGCGCGCATTCATTCCAAGGAGACTACCCATGACCATCCGCGTCACCGTGTGGGGCGAGAACGTCCATGAACAGAAGAACAAGGTGGTGGCCGAGGTCTATCCCAAGACCATGCACGGCACGATTGCCGAATTCCTGAACAGGGAAGACGGGATCACCGCCTCGACCGTGACCTTGCAGGACCCCGAGCATGGCCTGACCGCTGCGAAACTTGCCGAAACCGACGTGCTGATCTGGTGGGGCCATGCCGCCCACGGCGAGGTCAAGGACGAAGTGGTCGAACGCGTGGCCGAGGCCGTCTGGTCCGGCATGGGCATGATCTTCCTGCACTCCGCGCATTTCTCCAAGCCCTTCAAGCGGCTCATGGGCGCACCGTGCAACCTCTCGTGGCGCGAGGCCGGGGAGCGAGAGCGTTTGTGGGTCACCAGTCGCCAGCACCCCATCGCCCGGGGGATCCCCGACCATTTCGAGATCGAATACGAGGAAATGTATGGCGAACCCTTCGGCGTCCCCGAACCGCTGGAGACGGTGTTCGTCAGCTGGTTCCAGGGCGGCGAGGTGTTCCGCTCGGGCCTCACCTACCGGCGCGGGGCGGGCAACATCTTCTACTTCCGCCCGGGGCACGAAACCTATCCGACCTATCACCAGCCGATGGTGCAGAAGGTGATCGCGAACGGCGTCCGTTGGGCCTACAACCCGGAAGGACGGCTGGAGAAACCCACCGACGCGCCGAACCGGCCCATCGGCAAGACTCTGGAGCCGCTCACCGAACGCGGTCCGCGCCTGCACCATGACGGCGAGGCGGGGTATCGCTGATGCAACCCGTCCGCCTCCTGATCCTTGGCACCGGCGGCATGGCGAAGAACCATGCCGAACAATTCGCCGCGATCCCCGGCGTCACCCTTGTCGCCGGGATCGACACAAGGCCCGAACAACTCGCGGCCTTCCGGGCCACACACAACATCCCGCACGGCTTTGCCTCTGTGCAGGATGCCATCGCCTGGGGCGAGTTCGACGCAGTCACCAACGTCACCCCCGATGCGGCGCATCACGCCACGACCATGCCCTTCCTTGCGGCGGGGAAACATGTGCTGTGCGAAAAGCCGCTCGCCACCAACGCCGCCGATGCGCAGGAAATGGCCGAGGCCGCCGCGAAGGCGGGCGTGGTCAACATGGTGAACCTCACCTACCGCAACGTCCCGGCCCTGCAACAGGCCGCCCGGATGGTCCGCGAGGGCGCCATCGGCGAGATCCGGCATTTCGAGGCCTCCTATCTGCAAAGCTGGCTCACCCAGCCCGCCTGGGGCCATTGGGACAAGGAGCCGCAATGGCTCTGGCGGCTGTCCACCAGGCACGGATCAAAAGGCGTCCTGGGCGATGTGGGCATCCACATCCTCGACTTCGCGACCTTCATCGCGGGCATGGATGCGACGCAGATTTCCTGCCTCTTGCAGACCTTCGACAAGGCGCCAGGCGGGCAGATCGGCGACTATGTGCTGGACGCCAACGACAGCGCGACGATGCAGCTGCGGCTGGCCAATGGCGCGCTTGGCACGGTCGCGGCCACCCGCTTTGCCAGCGGCCACCTGAACGACCTGCGGCTGCGGCTTTACGGTCTGACCGGCGGGCTGGAGGTGCGGTTCGAGAAGAACGAAAGCCATCTGCGCGCCTGCCTCGGGGCCGAGGCGATGAAGCAAGGCCTCTGGCACGAGGTGGACTGCCCGCCCGTGCCCACGATCTATCAGCGCTTCATCGCAGCGATCCGCGGCGAAGGTCCGATGGAGCCCGACTTCGCCCGGGGTGCCGCGCTTCAGGTGCTGCTCGACAAGGCCGAAGCCTCGGCGGCGCAGGACGGCAGGCTGCTGGCGGTCTGACGGTCGGCGGACCTTTCGAAAAGTCCGGATCGGAGCCTTCAAAGGCTCCGGTCCGATTTCTTCAAATAAATCGGCGCTCAGGATCCGATCAGCGCCTTGACCCGGGCAGTGAAATCCTCGCCGCGCTTCTCGAAATTCGGATACTGGTCAAAACTCGCCGCCGCCGGGGCCAAAAGCACGACCTCGCCCGCCTCGGCTTCCTCGGCCGCACGGGCCACGGCACGCTCCATCGTCTCGCAGATCTCATGCGGCGTCTCGCCCACCTGCAAGGCGAAATCCCGCGCCGAATGGCCGATGAAATAGGCTTTCACCACCGACCCCAGAAGCGGCTTCAGGCTGGCGATCCCGCCCTCTTTCCCAAGGCCACCGGCGATCCAGCGGATGCGCGGAAAGGCCTGCAAGGCCTTGGCCGCCGAATCCACGTTCGTCGCCTTGCTGTCATTCACGAACCGCACCCCGGCCCTTTCGCCCACCAGCTGGCTGCGATGCGGCAGGCCCGCGAAGGAATGCAGGGCGCCCTCGATCTGCTTCGGCGCCAGCCCCAGCGACCGGCAGGCCGCATAGGCCGCGCAGGCGTTCTGGTGGTTGTGCGCGCCGGGCAACCCCTTCACCTCGCGCAGGTCGATCGCGGCCACCTGCCGCCCCTTGCGCCACTCGGCCAGAAACCCCTTGCGCGCGAAGACCGACCAGCCGAAGCCCTCCAGCCTCGAGCCCGACGACACCCGGATCACCCGGTCGTCCTGCGCCCCCTGCGCCAGAGCGCCCGCCAGATACCGCCCCTCGACCTCGTCCACGCCGATCACCGCCCGGTCCGGCCCGCCCATCGTGAACAGCCGCGCCTTGGCCGCGAAATAGCCGCCCATCCCGCCATGCCGGTCCAGATGGTCGGGCGAGAGGTTGGTGAAGACCGCCACATCCGGCGTCAGGGCGCGGGCAAGCTCGGTCTGGTAGGAGGACAGTTCCAGCACCACCACCTCGCCGTCGGCGGGGGGGTCGATCGACAGGACCCCCTTGCCGATGTTCCCGGCCATCTGCGTGGGCTTTCCGGCCTCGCGGAGGATGTGGTGGATCAGCGCCGTCGTCGTGGATTTGCCGTTCGAACCCGTCACCGCCACGATCTTCGGCGGGGTCTCCATCTCGTCCCACTCGGTTCCGGCGGCGCTCTGGAAGAAGAGGCCGATGTCGTTGTCAACCGGCACGCCAAGTTCCAGCGCGCGGGCGATGACCGGATGAGCCGCGGGATAGAGATGCGGGATGCCCGGCGAGGTCACCAGACAGGCCACCCCCTCCAGGCTCGCGTGGCGCGTCAGGTCGGTCAGCGCGAAGCCCTCCGCCTCGGCCTTCGCGCGCGCCTCGGGGCTGTCGTCCCACAGCAGCGGCTCGGCCCCCCCGGCCCGCAGCGCGGCGGCCGTCGCCAGCCCCGACCGGCCCAGACCCAGCACTGCCACCCGCTCGCCCTTGTAACCCTTGACCGGGATCATGCTTTCCCCCCTTGCGCTGTGACAGGGATAGGTCAGGGCAGGCGGAAGGGAAAGGGGGGCCGTGGGGTCGGTCCTGTCGTACCCATGACCGCCTCAGCCGGACACGCATCCGCCGCCAGGGCCCGGGGCGCCCGCCTGCCCCAGCGACCAGAGCGCCTCGACCCCCGGACGATGGGCCGAGCCGGGCAGCTGCGCGGCGATCAGCGCGCGGAAGTTGCGCACCACCTTCTGCGTCGCCGGGTGCAGATCGCCCAGCCGGTCGCGGAAGATCGCCAGCGCCGCGGCATAGAGCGCCTCGGCCTCGGCGGGGCGGCCCTGGGCCTCGACCACGCCGGCCAGGTTGTTCAGGCCGATGCCGAAGTCGCGGTGCGCCTCGCCGATGGTGGCGCGGTCGATCTCCAGCGCCTTGCGGAACAGGGTCTCGGCCTCGGGCAGGCGGCGCTGCGCGCGCACCACTTCGGCCAGCGCGAAGATGCGCCCGCCAAAGTCGGGATGGGTCCGGCCGATCAGCCGCTGCTCCAGGTCCAGAGCCTGCCGGTACAGATGTTCGGCCTGATCCAGCCGCCCCTGCCGTTCGGCCAGCTGCGCCAGTCCGGTCAGGCAGTCGACCGTCACCGGATGCGCCGCGACGGGCAGTTGGCGCGCCAGGTCCAGCGCCTTGCGGTGCAGGGGCTCGGCCTCGGCGTCGCGGTCCTGCGCCTGCAGGTTCAGCCCCAGCGCATTCAGCCGCGCGCAGGTGTCAGGATGCCGTTCGCCCAGCGTGGCCCGCGTCAACTCGGTCGCCTTGCGCAGCGGGCCCTCGGCATCGGCAAAGCGATCCTGCGCCTCGATCACCCGCGCCAGCTGCGCAAGCCGCTGGGCCTGGTCCGGTCCCGGCCCGACCGACCGGCCAAGTGCTGCGGCCTTGCGCAGATAGCCTTCGGCTTCGGGCAGCCGGTCCTGCGCCTCCAGCGTCAGCGCATGGTCGGCCATCGCCATCGCCCGGTCCTCGGGCGCGCCCGAGGTTTCGGCCAGCACCATCAGCGCGGTCCCCAGCCGGAAGGCGCCGGTCAGGTCGCCCGTCCGGCAGGCCAGGTCCCGCGCCTTCTGCAAGGACCGCAGGTCGGGGTCGAGCCGCGCCGCCCGGGCATAGTGGCGCGCGGCTTCATGCCAGCGCAGGGCGGCTTCGGCGATCTGGCCCTGGGCAAAGGCCAGACGCGCCGCCTCGTCGGCCGGAAGCGTGCTGGCGGCGGCAAGTTCGGCCAGGACCTCTGCCGCCGGCCCCGACGCCCCGTCCCGCAGCGCGGACATCGCCTCGGTCAGCCGGACGACGCCGACCTGACCCGGTTTGCGCGCCGCCTCGGCCAGGGCCTCGCCGATTTCCGCCAGCCGTTCGGCTCGGGCATGGCCCTCCCACGGCTGGTTGGCGATCTGGTGCACCGTTGCGATCAGCGCGTCGTGCGCCAGCGCCAGATCGGCACGCAGCGCCTCGGCCGTGACGGGGTCTGCGCTGCGCAACTGGACGAACAGCCTTTCGCACCGGTCGCGCAGCAGGGTCTCGCGCGCGGTCAGATGCACCAGGCCAGGGTCCGGCGCAGCCTCGGCGCGCCCGGGGTCCGGGGCCGCTGCGAAAGCTGCCGTCTGGTGCGGTTGCGCCACGTCGTTCCTGCCAGTGTCGCGGACCGCCGATCTGTGACGATCCCGAATGGTGTAGGGGACGCAGGCCATTCCCGCAAGAGTTGCCCGGGTTCCCCTTCGCAGATCGGCAAGGCGACGACATCCGGCCACACAGGGGCCGACTGTCCCCGGCTTTCCTGTTCCCGAGACAAGGCGTATCCGTAGGATACGACCACAACTCACCCTTGCCGCGTCCGTCAGACGGAGCCACCCCTTGGACCCCACCGCTGCCATGCCGGTCTTTCCGGTCGTCGAAACCCGCTTCGGGCGGATGTTCACCTTGCAGGGCGACGCGGTCATCAGCCGGTCGCTTCGGGTCTATGGCGAGTTCGCAGGCGATGAGGTGGACAGCATCCTGTCCTTCGTGCGCCCCGGTGACCATGTGCTGGATCTTGGGGCGAACATCGGGTTTCACACGCTGGCCCTGGCCCGGACGGTGGGACCCTCCGGGCAGGTCACCTCGGTTGAACCGCAGCGGTTCTGCTTCCAGCTGCTCTGCGCCAATGTGACGGCCAACCAGCTGACCACGGTGAACTGCATCCGCGCCGCCGTGGGCGATGCGCCGGGGCTGTGCGGCGTGCCGCGGCTTGATCCGACGGGGCGCCACAATGCCGGGGCGACCAGGGTGTCGCTTGACCCTGCGACCGACCCGGAGACCGATACCGTGCCGCTGATCACGGTGGACAGCCTGGCACCGGAGCGTTGCGATCTCATCAAGGTGGATACCGAAGGCTTCGAGGACCGCGTCGTGGCCGGTGCCCGCCACACGCTGAAGACCCTGCGCCCGGTCCTCTACATCGAGGTGCACGACCGCGAGAAGCTGCGGCGTCTGCACGTCCTGCTCAAGCCGCTGGGCTACGGCCTGATCCTGCACCACACCCGCTTTTTCCGCCCCGCCAATGCGCGCGGCGAACCGGCCAACATCTTCGCGCCCGATGCCGGGGGCAGCGCGCTGATCGCCTTGCCGCCCGGCCGCAGCCTGCCCTCCTCGCTTCCGGGCGAGCTGCGCCCCCTCGCGTGACCCTCAGGCGACCGGACCCGCCACCATGGCCCGCGCCTCGGCCTTCATCGGGCGGTACTTGAACCGGGCCGAGATGATGCCGTGGTCGTTCGTGCCGCTGATCTTGTGGTCGTCCCAGTTCAGATGGTCGTTCATGACCACCATCCCGTCGAACAGCCAGACCCGCTTGCGGCTGTTGTCGTAGAACTCCTGGCTGACAAGGATGTGGTCCAGGCTTTCCATCATGTCCTGGTGGATATGGGTGTAATAGACATCCCGCGTGTTGCGGTATTCCTGCAAGGTCTGCGCGGTGTAAAGTGCTGCATCGCCTCCTCCCACACTGTCGCCGACAAGATAGCGCGGCTGTTCGGTCAGGATGTTCGCCGTGTTGGACAGCTGGCCGTCGTTGATGTCGCCCAGCACGATCACCGGCGCATCGTTGCCGCGCATGAGGCCCGTCAGCAGGAAGCGCAGCGCCGAGGCCTCGGCCGTGCGCCGGATCGTCGAAAGCGCCGCGCCAAGGTTGCCCTGATGCGGCTTGTAGGTCTCGCGGTCGGCGTTGAACCAGCGTTCGCGGAAGACCTTGGTCGGGGCCTTCGACTTGAAATGGCAGACGAAGACATGAACCAGAGGCTGGTCGTCGCGCGGGCGGATGGTGAAATGCAGCACGGGCCGGGAAAAGCTGCGCAGCTTGACGCTGATCGCTGCGGTCTGCGGATCGTCGCCCCGGCTTTCCAGGACAAAGGCCTCGGGAAAGTCGGTGATCCATTCCGGCGCACCCACCAGAAGCCCCTTGGCCACCATCGCCGCGCAGACGATGCGCGTGCCGTCGGCATCGGGCGGGATCAGAAGGTCATAGTCGGCGGCCAGCCCCGCCGCCGCCACCGCGCGCTCCAGCGAGGCGCGATGCCACAGCTCCTGAAACCCCATCACATGCGGCTTCAGCCGGGTCATGACCCGGGCCGTCCAGTCGATCTTCAGATCATGGACATCCTGCGGCCAGGCGTCGTCATCGCGATACAGCGGCAGGCCGGGTTCGTTGAGGTTCAGAAGGTTGAAGGTGGCAATGTCCAAGGCACGCAGCTTCATGGCAAAATCCTTTCCGGTTCAATGCCGCAACCCTAGCACGAAACGGATGGAGTCGCCGTGAAAAGCTAGCGAACCTTCAGTGTCGCCAGCCCGATCATCGCCAGGATCAGGCTGATGATCCAGAACCGGATGACGATCTGCGGCTCGGCCCAGCCCTTCTTCTCGAAATGGTGGTGGATCGGCGCCATCAGGAAGATCCGCTTCTTGGTCCGCTTGTAGTAGAGGACCTGGATGATGACGCTCAGGGCTTCCACGACGAACAACCCGCCCACGATCGCCAGCACGATCTCGTGCTTGGTGCAGACCGCGATGGCCCCCAGCGCCCCGCCCAGGGCCAGCGAGCCGGTATCGCCCATGAACACCGCCGCCGGGGGGGCGTTGTACCACAGGAACCCCAGCCCCGCGCCGAACAGGGCTGCGGCAAAGACCATCAGGTCGGACGTGCCGGGCACATAGTGGACGCCCAGGAAGGTGGTATAGTCCACACGGCCCACGACGTAAGAGATGATCCCCAGCGTCCCGCCCGCGATCATCACCGGCATGATCGCCAGCCCGTCCAGCCCGTCGGTCAGGTTCACCGCATTCGCCGCGCCCACGATCACCACCATGCCGAAAGGCACGAAGAACCAGCCAAGGTTGACCAGCGCATCCTTGAACAGGGGGAAAGCCAGCTGGTTCGTCAGCTCCGGCGGGTGGAACATGGATGCCGCATAGGCCGCCAGCGCCGCGATCAGCAGGCCCAGACCCATCCGGATGCGGCCCGGAACACCCCGGGTGTTCTGCTTCGTCACCTTGGCATAGTCGTCGGCAAAGCCGATCAGGCCAAAGCCGATCGTGACCAGAAGGACGATCCAGACATAGGGGCTGTCCAGCCGCGCCCAGAGGAGGGTGGAAAAGATGAGTGCCGACAGGATCAGAAGGCCCCCCATCGTCGGCGTGCCCGCCTTGGCCATGTGGCTTTGCGGCCCGTCATCGCGGATCGGCTGGCCCTTGCCCTGCTTTCTCCGCAGGAAGTCGATCAGCGGGCGGCCGAACAGAAAGCCGAAGATCAGCGCGGTGACAAAGGCCCCCCCGGCGCGGACGGTGGTATAGCGGAACAGGTTGAACAGGTCCCCGCCATCGGAAAACTCGGTGAGCCAGTAGAACATTTACTCGGATCCTTCTGTCGGCGGGGTGCCCTGCCCCATTTTGCGCAGGGCGTCAACGACCAGACTGACTTTCGACCCCTTCGAGCCCTTCACCAGAAGGATGTCGCCGGCATCGACCAGCGTGCGGGCACGCGCGGCAAGTTCCGTCGCGGTCTCGACCCAGTCGCCACGCTGGCGGCGCGGAAGGGCCTCGTACAGCGCCTTCATGCGCGGGCCGACGCAATGGATGATGTCCACCGCCTCCAGCCCGGGATGGCGGGCGATCTCGGCGTGAAGCCGGCCTTCCGTCGGACCCAGTTCCAGCATGTCGCCCAGAACCGCGACGCGCCGCCCGTCGCCCACGCGGCCGATGCCGTCGGTGGGTCTGGCAGCGATCAGCACATCCAGCGCCGCCGCCATCGAGGCGGGATTGGCGTTGAAGGAATCGTCGATCAGGTCGACATAGGTCTCTTCCACGACATCCAGCACGATGCGTTCGCGCTGGCCGCGCCCCACCGGCGGCGTCCACCGGCCAAGGTCATGCGCCGCGATCATCGGGTCGGCCCCCAGCGCCTCGGCCACGGCAAGCGCCCCCAGCGCGTTCAGCACGAAGTGCCTGCCCGGAGAGGACACCTTGAAAAGCAGAGGCGTGCCCGCCCGCGCCGCGCGCACCACCGTCGTATCGTCGCAGATCCGCGCCTCCAGCAGATGCCAGTCCGCACCCTCGGTGGCGCCGAACCCGATTGCGCGCGCCCCCACCGCCACGGCCTTTTCGCGCAGAAGCGGCGTCCACTCGATGTCGGCATTGAAGACCGCGACGCCCTGCGGCTTCAACCCGTCGAAGATCGAGGCCTTCTCCCGTGCGATCCCCTCGACACTGTCGAACGCCGCCAGATGCGCCGGGGCCACGGTCGTCACCATCGCCACGTCAAGCCGTGCCAGCCGCGCCAGCGGCGCGATCTCGCCGGGATGGTTCATCCCGATCTCGATCACGGCATAATCGGCATCGGCAGGCATCCTTGCCAGCGTCAGCGGCACGCCCCAGTGGTTGTTGTAGCTGGCCTCGGCGGCATGGGTCCTGCCCTGCCCCGACAGGACCTGCCGCAGCATCTCCTTGGTCGAGGTCTTGCCGACCGAGCCGGTGATCCCCACCACCCGCGCCCTGGTCCGCGCCCGCGCAAAGGTCCCCATCGCCTCCAGCGCCCGCAACACGTCCGGCACGATCAGCAGAGGAGCCTCCGGCGCCACGCCCTCTGGAACCCGGCTGACCAAGGCCGCCGCCGCCCCCTTTTCCAGCGCCTGGGCCACGAAATCATGCCCGTCGCGCACGTCCTTCAGCGCCACGAACAGATCGCCGGGCTGAAGCGTCCGCGTGTCGATCGACACGCCCGAAACCTCCCAGGCCCGCGTCACCCGCCCGCCCGTCGCCTGGGCCGCATCGGAAGAGGTCCACAGCATCAGATCACCCCGTCCAGAGCCGCCACCGCGACGCTTGCCTGTTCCACATCGTCGAAGGGATAGATGTCGGTGCCGATCACCTGCCCGCTTTCATGGCCCTTGCCCGCGATCAGGACCGCATCGCCCGGCTGGGCCGAATCCACCGCCCGCAGGATCGCCTCGGCCCGGTCGCCGACCTCGTTCGCCTCGGGGCAGGCTTCCAGAATGGCGCGGCGGATCGAGGCCGGATCCTCGGTGCGCGGGTTGTCGTCGGTGACATAAAGCACATCGGCATGGGCCTTCGCCGCCGCACCCATCAGGGGCCGCTTGGTCCGGTCCCGGTCGCCGCCCGCGCCGAAGACGACGATGATCCGCCCCATCACATGCGGCCGCAGCGCGCGCAAAGCGGTTTCCATCGCATCGGGGGTATGGGCGTAATCGACATAGACCGCCGCCCCGTTCCGCCGGGTCGCGGCCAGCTGCATCCGGCCCCTGACGCCCGTCAGACGCGGCAGGACGCCCAGCACCGCCTCGGGCGCCTCGCCCGCCGCGATGGCCAGCCCCGCCGCGACGGCCACGTTCTCGGCCTGGAACGCCCCGATCAGCGCAAGCCGGGTCTGGAACGCGCGGCCCTGCCACAGATAGCGCACCTCCTGCCCCGTCGCGTCAGGCCGGGTCGCGGCGATCTGCAGATCCGCCCCCTGCCCCTTGCCCACGGTCAGCACCCTGAGCCCCCGGTTCAGCGCCAGTTCCGCCATGTCCGATCCGCGCGCGCCGTCAAGGTTCACCACGGCCACCCCGTCTTCGGGGAGCAGCCGCGCGAACAGCTGCGCCTTGGCGTCGAAATAGGCCGCCATCGTGCCGTGATAGTCCAGGTGATCCTGCGTCAGGTTGGTGAAGCCCGCCGCCGTCAGCCGCACGCCATCCAGCCGCCGCTGGTCAATGCCGTGGGATGAGGCCTCCATCGCCGCATGGGTCACGCCCGCCTGCGCCGCAGCGGCCAGCAGCTTCTGCAAGGTCACCGGATCGGGCGTCGTGTGGCCGGACGGGGCGGTCCAGGCGCCCTCGATCCCCGTGGTGCCGATGTTGATCGCCTCGCGCCCCAGAGCCGCCCAGATCTGCCGGGTGAAGGTCGCGACAGAGGTCTTGCCGTTCGTCCCCGTCACCGCGACCATGACCTCGGGCTGCGCGCCGAACCACAGCGCCGCGGCGCAGGCCAGAGCGGCACGCGGGTCCTCGGCCACCACCAGCGCCACGTCCGTGTCGGCCAAGGCATCGGCGGCAATCCGGGCACCCGCCGCATCGGTCAGCACCGCCGCCGCGCCCTGCTCCAGCGCCGCCGGGATGAACGTCGCGCCATGCACCGTGGTCCCCGGCAGGGCGGCAAACAGCATCCCCGCCCGTACGGCCCGGCTGTCCGCCGTCAGCCCCGACAGCGCAGGGTCGCGGCCTGCCCGGGCCGTCAGCCCAAGGTCGGAAAGCCGTATCGCGCGCGCTGCCATGAAAACCCCCGTCAGTTGCTGGCGGCTGTTACCGCATCCGCGGCAGGGGGTTCAAGTTTGGGTCTCAGCCCCATCAGCGGGGCCACGCGCCGGATGATCTCGGCCGCGACGGGAACCGCCGTCCAGCCCGCCGTGCGCCGCGTGACCGAAAGGGTGTCGTCCTGCGGCTCGTCCAGGGTCACGATCAGCACATATTGCGGGTTCGACGCCGGGAACATCGAGGCAAAGGTGTTCACCACCTTGTCCTTGTAATAGCCGCCGGTCTTCTTCGGCTTGTCCGCCGTGCCGGTCTTGCCCGCGACCTCATAGCCCGGCACATCGCCCAGACTTGCCGTCCCCTCGGTCACCACGCGCCGCAGCATCCTGACCGCCTCCATCGCGGTCTTCTCGCTCATCACCCGGACGCCCGTGGTGGGGCCTTCCCGCTTCAGAAGCGTCGGCTTGATCATCACGCCCCCGTTGGCAATCGCCGCATAGGCCGCCGCCAGATGCATCGGGCTGGCCGACATGCCGTGGCCGTAAGAGGTGGTGATGGTCACGATCTCGGGCCATTTCTTCGGGATCAGCGGCTTTGCCCCCGGGGCCTCGACCAGTTCCACCGGCGTCGGCTCGAAGAACCCCAGCGATTTCAGGAACGCCTGCTGCCGCAGGGGCCCGATCATCAGCGCGATATGCGCCGTGCCCACGTTCGACGACTTGGCGATCACGTCCGAGACCGACAAGAGCGGGCCGTAGTTCTTGCCCTCGAACTCCTTGATCTTGTGCTTGCCCCAGATCATCGGCGCATTGGCATCGACCATCGTTTCAGGGGTGACAAGCCCCAGTTCCATCGCCTGCGCCGCCGCGAAGATCTTGAAGGTCGAGCCAAGCTCATACACCCCCTGCACCGCGCGATTGAACAGGGGGCTGTCGCCGGGTTCGGCATCCTTGTCCACCAGCGGATTGGGTCGGTTGTTCGGATCGAAGGTCGGCAGCGAGGCGAGCGCCAGGATCTCGCCGGTCCGCGCATCCATCAGGATCGCCGCCGCGCCCTTGGCGTTCAGCATTCCCATCCCGGCGGCCAGCACTTCCTCGACCGTCGCCTGCAAGGTCAGGTCAAGCGACAGCGTCAGAGGCTTGCCGCCCTGCGCCGGGTCGCGCAGCCGCGCATCCATCGCCTTTTCGATCCCCGCCGTGCCGATCACTTCCGCCGAATGCACCCCCTCGGCCCCGAAGGAGGTCCCGCCCAGCACATGCGCGGCCAGCGTGCCATTCGGATAAAGCCGCATCTCGCGGGGGCCGAACAACAGGCCGGGATCGCCGATCTCGTGCACGGCCTGCATCTGTTCGGGCGACAGGACCTTGCGCACCCAGACAAAGCTGCGCCCGTCGGTAAAGCGCCGCTCCAGCGCCTTGGCATCCAGTTCGGGGAAGATTTCCGCCAGCTTCCGGGCCGAGCCCCTGGGATCGACCATCACCTTGGGATGGGCATAAAGCGCATGCGTGGTCATGTTGGTTGCCAGCACCCGGCCGTTGCGGTCGGTGATGTCGGCACGCTGCGCGATGATCTCGGCGCCCGGCGCACTGGCGCGCGGCTCCTGCGGCTCGGTCGCGGCCATCAGCCCCATGCGCGCACCGATCGCCCCGAAGGCCACGACAAAGCTGGCACACAGGATCACCAGCCGGAACTGCGCCCGGCCCCGCGCCTTTTCCCGCATCGCCTCGTGCCGGAGGCGCAGGTTTTCCTTCTCGATGCTGTCGGGGTTCAACCCGTCCTGCCGGGCTTGCAGGATCCGGGCCAGAGGGCGAAGCGGCGTGCGCAGGGTCATAGCCCCTCCTCGGGTTCGGCAATCGTGCCCTGGATGTCGGTGGCAAAACTGATCGCGGGCAGCTTGGCTTGCGGATAGACGATCTGTGCGACGGTGCCGAACTGCGACGGATCCATCGGCAACAGGCCCAGCCGGTCGAAATTGGCCGTGGCCAGCTGGCGCAGCCGGTCGGGGCGGTTGAGATAGGCCCATTCCGCGCGCTGCACCGACAGCGATTCCCGCAGGCCGACGATCTGGCGTTGCAGAGCCTGCACCTCCTTCAGCGCGGCCTGGGTCGCGTAGTTCTCGCGGTAGGCCCAGAAGCCCAGCGCGATCAGGCCAAGGAAGGACAGGACATACAACACGGGGCGCATCTCAGCGGCGTCCTTTCTTCTGGATTTCCGGCAAGCCAAGCTCGGCCGGGGCAAGCATCTGTGCCGGGGCATGGGTCCGCCGCCCGACCCGCAGCTTGGCGGACCGCGCGCGCGGGTTGCGGGCCACTTCGGCCGCATCCGGCGCCACGGCCTTCTTCGTGACCATCTCGAACCGCGCGGTGGTGTCGGCGCGGGCGGGCGCATAGCGGTTGGCGTTGGCCTCGTGACCGCTGGCCAGCTGGAAGAACCGTTTCACGATGCGGTCCTCCAGGCTGTGGAACGTCACCACCGCCAATAGGCCCCCCGGCCTCAGCGCCCGTTCGGCGGCGTTCAGCCCCTCGGCCAGCTCCTGGAACTCGGTGTTCACCGCAACGCGGATCGCCTGGAAGCTGCGCGTCGCGGGGTGGCTTTGCCCCGGTTTGGGGCGCGGCAGGCATTTCGAGACGATCTCGGCCAGCTTCGCCGTGGTCCGGATCGGCTCCACCGCCCGCGCCGCCACGATGGCATGGGCGATGCGCCGCGAGGCGCGTTCCTCGCCGTAGTGATACAGGATGTCGGCCAGCACGCCCTCGTCGGCGGTGTTCACCAGATCCGCCGCCGACGGCCCGGACTGGCTCATCCGCATGTCCAGGGGCCCGTCCTTCATGAAGGAAAACCCGCGTTCGGCCTGATCCAGCTGCATCGACGACACGCCAAGGTCCAGCACCACCCCGTCCAGCGGTTCCCCGGCCAGCGTGTCGAGATCCGAGAACGTCCCCGCCACCAGCCGCAGCCTGTCGCCGTAGGGCGCCGCCCAGTCCGCCGCCATCTGCAAGGCCAGCGGATCGCGGTCCACCCCGATCACCCGCGCTGCCCCCGCCGCCAGCAGGGCGCGCGTGTAGCCCCCCGCCCCGAGGGTCCCATCCAGCCAGACGCCGGAAACCGGGGCACATTCCCGCAGGATCGCCTCGATCAGGACCGGGACATGGGGATCATCGGAGGTCTGGCTTGGCATCGGGCGGGCTGGCAGCGGACCCTTCATCGGCCTACCCCGTCCGCTTGTGCCGCCCGACAAGGGTCAGCGGGTCCACGTCATCGTCGTCATCCTCGGCCAGTTCGGCCTCGTAGACCTCGCGGCGATACAGCCGGAAGCGGTTGGTGAACCCGGCAAAGGCCGCTTCGCCGCCGCCTGCCAGATCGTCGCCGTGAAATCCCATCTTTTCCCGCACTTGCGGCGGCAGGACGATGCGCCCCTCGCCATCGACCTCGACCATCACCGACCGGCTGATGAGGTCGCGTTCCGCCCGGGTCCGCTCCTTCGAGCCAAGCTCCATGGATTCGATATCCTCGGCCAGCCGGTCCGCGCCCAGCTTGGAATAGCATTCGACGAAGTTCCGCGTCTTGCCGCCGTAGACCATGTAGAGGCGCGGACGCTGGGTGTTCGCGGCCAGCGGATCGTCGGCAATCAGAATGGCGCGAAAGGCCGCCGGGATCGAGACCCGCGCCTTCCCGTCTACCTTCTGGTAGAACTCGCCTCTGAACGCCTCTGCCATCGCCCGGCCTTCTGAAATCCACGTCAAGCCCGGGGCGATGAACAGAAAAAGGCGGATCGGGTTGCTGCCACTACCCGATCCGCCGCTGTCCCATCGCTGGGCGTCCAGCTACGCTTGCCACCTTGGGGGAGATGCTGCTCGCTTGCGCGCCGGATCTCTGTGCGCCGATGAAAGGGGCTGCCTGTATGAAGCTGCCTTACGCCTTGTTCGGGGTCTTTGGTCCGCCCCTGACTTTCGCTGCCCATCTCATCGTCGTGAGCTCAAGGTGCATGGGATTTCATGGGATAGCAAGGAAAAAATTGGGACAGGATGGGCTGCATCTTGTATCCGCAGGGGTCAAAGAGCAGGATTTTGTGCCCGAAACTGCCCGCAGACTTCAATCTATAGCCAAACCTTGCGCCGCACTCCTCTAGATGTAGTGAAAAACTCACGACAGATAACGGTCCCGTGATTTCCCATAAAATTCCACCACACAGTCGCAGCCGGGGACATTCCCGCCGCCAGCTCCGCGAATCTGCGCGACTCAGCGCGCTGGAGCCAGCGCAAACGGCGCTCTCCCGTGATTTCCCGGCACCTGTGATTCGAAAGACTCAGCGGTCATCCGCCCGGCACCCGGGCCGGCTCGCCTCTGCCGAAGGCCCGGGGATCAGGCCCGCGACCGACTCATGCAGCGTTTTCCGGCCGGTCGAACAGAAGCCGCAGATAGCGCTCCAGATGATCGAAGGCCGCACGGGCGGGGGCGGGGTCGCCCATCGCCTTCGCCAGGATGATCCCGCCCTGGGTGGCCACCTGGAACTGCTGCGCCAGGCTTTCCGCCGTCACCCCCGGCACCGGATGCGCGGCAAGCGCCTGTTCAAGATGCGGCAGCACATGGTCGAAGCCCGACCTTATGCTCCGCTCGGCCGCTGCGCGGATCGCGGGCGAGGTCTCGTAGGTCTCCTGCACCGTGGTCCCTGCGACGCAGGTGAAGTCGGGCAGCGGCTGCTCCAGAAGCGCGCGCCGCAGGTCCAGATAGGCAAGGACCCGGTCCAGCGGGTCGTCCTTGGCGTTGTAGGGGTGGGCGGCGAACATGGCCCCGGTCATCTCGGTCCAGTCGTCCACCAGCGCCACGCCCAGCGCCTCCTTGCTGGCGAAGTGGTGGAAGAAGGCCCCCTTCGTCACCCCCGCCGCCGCGCACAGGTCATCGACGCTGGTCGCGGCAAAGCCCTTGCGGCGGACAAGATTGCGCGCGGCCTCGATCAGCCGCGCGCGCGCCTCTCCCCTTGGGACACGCAGCAAAGGGACGCGGGTCTCTGCGGTCAAACTGGGCTCGCGGATATCATCACCCCTTGTCGATGAGAGCGGGATCGGGTGTCAAGATCGCCCATTTCAGGCCGAAGGGATCGGCCAGAAGGCCCCAGGTATCCCCCCAGAACTGGCGCTCGAACGGGGCGACGACCGTGCAGCCCGCCGCCATCGCCCTATCCCACCAGTCCTGCCCGTCGGGAACCACCAGTTGCAAGTGGCCCTGCGGCATCGGGTTGCCGGTCGCAGCGACGCTGGACATGCCCTCCTCGTCAGTGAGCATCAGCGCACCGCCGTTGATCTCGACCTGGACATGCATGAACTGGCCGGGTCGCCCTTCGAAGGGCATCCGCCCGATGTCTCTGGCACCGAAGGCCTTCATGTAGAAGTCCGCCGCCGCCCCCGCCTGGCCGGGCAGGGCGAGATAGGGGATGACCCCATGCATGATCCGATCCTCGGGACGATAGCGCTGGTCTGCGGACGCGTCGTTCATCTGGCCCTCCCCGGTCAGAAGCTGCCGGTGCGCAGGGCGCCGGCGGGCTTGTAGGTTGATAGGATGACGCCGGAAGGCGTCGCCTTGCTTTGGATCAAGGTCAGCTCGCCTGGGCGGACCAGGTCAGAGAAAATCCGCTTGCCGCGCCCGATCATCACCGGGAACACCATCAGGACCACCTCGTCCGCCAGCCCTTCGGCGATCAGCATGGGTGTCAGCGTCGAACTGCCCCAGACGATCAGGTCCGGCCCGTCGCCCGCCTTCACCCGCGCGATGCCCGCCGCGATGTCGGCCCCCAGGCTTTCCGCCGGCCCCCAGTCCAGACTTTCGGGCCGGTGCGTCGCCACATGTTTCCGCGCGCCGTTCAGGCTGTCGGCCATCGGCCCGGCCTGCCTTGGCCAGTATCCGGCGAAGACGTCATATGTCTTGCGGCCCAGGAGGAGGTCGAACCCCTGCCCCTGCGCCCGGTCGATGGCGGCGCCTGCCTCGTCGTCATGAAACGGGAAGGCCCAGCCGCCGAAGTCGAACCTGGCGTCCCGGTCCTCCTCCGGCCCGCCCGGCGCCTGGATGACCCCGTCCAGCGAGATGTGCTCGATGATCCTGACGGTCCGCATCGCGTCACGCCACCGCCGCGACGGCGGCCTCGATCGCGGCGATGTCGATCCGCTTCTGCTGCATCATCGCCGCCATCGCCGCCCCGGCAACCTTCCGGTCGCTGTGCAGCGTCAGCTCGGTCAGCCGCCTGGGAAACACCTGCCAGGACACGCCATATCGGTCCTTCAGCCAGCCGCACATGCTCTCCGCGCCCCCATCCGCCGTCAGCGCATCCCAAAGCCGGTCGCTTTCCGCCTGGGTCCCGGTCTCGACGCTGATCGACACGGCCTCGGTCAGCTTGAAGTACGGCCCCGCGTCGAGGATCCGGTATGGCACGCCCCCCAGCAGGAAGTCCGTGACCGACGACTGCCAGCCCTGCCTGCTGTCGAAGGCGAAACTGCGCTCCACCCGGCTGTCGGGGATCAGACTGCAATAGAAGGCGGCGGCTTCCGGGCCGCGGCCATCCTCGAACCAGAGACACGTGCGGATGCTGTGGGTCATTGGCTCCTCCCTTTGCCGAAGGAACCTTACATACCAATCGGTATGTAATCAAGCCTGATCTGCGGCCCTCAGCCCATCCCGCCCGCGATCAGCCGGTCGGCCAGCCGCAGGTAGGGCTCGGCCAGCGGGCCATCCGTTGCGGCAATCGGCATGCCGCTGTCGCCTGCCACCCGCACATCCAGCGCCAGCGGAAGCTCCCCCAGGAACGGCAGGTCCAGCCTTGCCGCCTCGGCCGCCACCCCGCCATGGCCGAAGATATGCGCCTCATGCCCGCAGTTCGGGCAGATGTAGGTGGACATGTTCTCGACCAGCCCCAGCACCGGGGTCTTCAGCTTGGCGAACATGTCCAGCGCCTTGCGCGCGTCCAGAAGCGCCACGTCCTGAGGCGTGCTGACAACGATCGCCCCCGTCAGCTGCGTCCGCTGGCACAGCGTCAGCTGCACATCCCCCGTCCCCGGCGGCAGGTCGACGATCAGCACATCCAGCTTCCCCCAGGCCACCTGCCCCAGAAGCTGCTGCAAGGCCCCCATCAGCATCGGACCGCGCCAGACCACGGCCTCGTCCTCCTTCAGCATCAGCCCGATCGACATCATCGTCACCCCATGCGCGACCAGAGGTTCGATGGTCTTGCCGTCGGGGCTGGAGGGCCGCTTCGACACCCCCATCATCTTCGGCTGGCTCGGCCCGTAGATGTCTGCGTCCAGAAGCCCGACCTTCCGCCCCCGCCGCGCCAGCGCCACCGCCAGGTTCGACGCCACCGTCGATTTTCCCACGCCCCCCTTGCCGCTGGCCACCGCGATGATCCGGTCGATCCCCGAAATCCTTTGCGGCCCGCCCTGCTGCGGCGTCGGATGCTGCCCGATCTTCAGCGTCGGAGCCTTCGCCGCCGGCCCATGCGCCGTCATCACCACCTGCACCGAAGTCACCCCCGGCAGCGCGCGCAAGCGCGCCTCCGCCTCGGCCTGCGCCGAAGCCAGCGCGCGCGCCTCCTCGGGCGTCGCCGCCTCGATCACAAAGCGCACGACGCCCCCCTCGACGCTCAGCGCCCGAATCAGATCGCGGCTGACAAGATCGCCGCCGCCGGGGTGCCCGACCCCCGCCAAGACGCCCATCACCTGGTCCCGATCCACTGCCATCGTTTCAACTCCGCTGAAGATTTGCACTAAGGTCGTAGCGTTTCGGCGCAAGGGCAAGGTCCGTTGACCAGATGCTCAAAATTTCGGCGAAGACCTTGGGAAATCATGACATTTCCGTGACGTCAGTCATGCGCATGCTGCATGGCAGCATTGCTGCGGCCCGCTATTGTGCATCTGCAGCAATCGGACCATGTTACCCCTAACAGCGCGACAGAACGTTGCTGACCGAACTGAAGAGGCTTGAGTGACATGGCTTATGCAAACACCACTTCCATCGCCCGCAAGGGTTTCGCCGACCGCCTGGCCTTTGTGAAGGACGCCGTCCTGACCGCGATCGCCCAGCGCCGCGTCTATGCGCAGACCGTGGCCGAGCTGAATGCCCTGACCGACCGCGAACTGGCCGACCTCGGCATCTCGCGGCTTCGGATTGCCGAAATCGCCCGCGAGGCCGCCTACGGCAAGTAAGAATTCGTGAGGTCCCCTCCTCCTCCCTGGGACCGAAGCGATACGCGGCGATGCCCCTCCTCCTCCCTGGGCATCGCCGCCCCTATCCGGGGCCAGACAGCCCCACAAGCATCGGATGACCCACCTCCTCCCGGGTCCTCTGGTAAAGCGGCGGCGCCTTCCCTCCTCCCTGGCGCTGCCGCGCAAATCTCCGGGCCGCAAGGTCCGATCTGAAATCCGGGGCCCTCTCCTCCTCCCTTGGGTCCTGTGATCCCGCGGCGATGCCCCCCTCCTCCTCCCTGGGCATCGCCGCCCCCATTCCGGGCCGAAGGGCCCAGGCCATCGGGCGCCCACCCTCCTCCCGGGTTGCCTGGTACATGCGGCGGTGCCCCCCCTCCTCCCTGGGCACCGCCGCGCTGAATTCCGGGCCGCAAGAGGCCCGACCGGTATCGGGCGTCCCATCCTCCTCCCGGGATGACCGACTTTGCGGCGGCTCCCCCCTCCTCCTCCCTGGGAGCCGCCGCCCTTTCCCCCCTTGCGGCCCGAAAGCTGGCGCGGAATAGTCCGCCGACCGGATCATCCGGCACGCCCAGGGGACAGGATGCGCCTTTCCATGATCTCGGCCGCGACCGTGGCAGCCCTGGTGGGCTATGCCTCCTCGGTCGCCATCCTGCTGGCCGCCGCCACGGCGCTTGGCGCGACCCCGGCGCAGACGGCAAGCTGGCTTCTGGCGATCAGCCTGGGCAAGGCCGTCGGCTCCGCCCTCCTGTCGTTCAGATCGAAGGTGCCGGTCGTCCTCGCCTGGTCCACCCCCGGCGCGGCCCTGATCGCCGCAACCTCCGGCATGACCTTCGCCGAGGGCGTCGGGGCCTTCGTCACAGCGGGCCTCCTGATCGCCGCAACCGGGCTGATCCGCCCGCTTGGCGCCCTTGTCGCCCGCATCCCCGACGGCATCGCCGCCGCCATGCTGGGCGGGGTCCTCCTGCCCTTCTGCCTGAAAGGTGCCACCGCCGCGCAAGGCGCCCCCGCCCTCGTCCTGCCGATGGTCGCGGTCTTTCTGATCGTCCGGCTCTGGAACCCGGCTTTCGCCGTCCTTGCCGCCTTCGCAGCCGGGATCGTGCTGGCGCTTGCCACCGGATCGGACCTCTCCGCCGTCCACCTTGCCGGGCCCCGACTGGAACCCGTGGCCCCCGCCTTCCGTCTGTCGGTGATCCTCGGCCTTGGCCTGCCGCTCTACCTTGTGACCATGGCCTCGCAGAACCTGCCCGGCTTCGCCACCCTGCGGGCGGCGGGCTATGAGCCGCCCGTCAGCGCCGCCCTGACCACGACCGGGGTGATCTCCACCGTCACCGCCTTCTTCGGCGCGCACACTGTCTCGATGGCCGCGATCACCGCCGCGATCTGCCTTGGCCCCGATGTCCACCCGGACCGCGACCGCCGCTGGCTGGTGGGCCTCGCCTATGCCCTGGCCTGGACGCTCCTCGGCCTGCTCAGCCCGACGGTCCTCGACCTGATCGCCGCGTTGCCGTCCGAGGTGGTGGCCGCCCTCGTCGCCCTCGCGCTTCTGTCGCCCCTGACCGGGGCGCTGACCGGCGCTTTCGCCCAGCCCGACCAACGCCTGCCCGCCGCGCTGACCGTTGTGGTCACCGCCTCGGGCCTGGCCGCATTCGGCATCGGGGCGGCCTTCTGGGGGCTGGTCGTGGGGCTTCTGGTCTGGGGCCTTGACCGTCTGAAGCCACGCCAGGCCTGACCGCTCCTCGTTCGACTTCGTCTCTTCGTCGCATGGGTCGGCCCCGCGAGGAGAAGCGAAGCGCACGACGAGCCGCCCGGCGCGAAATTCCTAACAATTCCCTAACGCCCACGGCCAACTCCCTGAAATCCCTCACCTTCCAAAACGCGCCGCGCGCGGCGCACCCCCTTCCCACACCCGCCCCGCCCCGCTATCCTCCCCCCGTCCAACCAGCGAGAGGCCCCCCATGCAGACCATGCTCGGCGTGATCGGAGGATCGGGGGTCTACCAGATCGACGGCCTTGAAGGGGCCAGCTGGGTGAAGGTCAAGACCCCCTGGGGCAAGCCCTCGGACGAGGTTCTGGTCGGCCGCCTGAACGGCCTCCCCGTGGCCTTCCTCCCCCGCCACGGACGCGGCCACGTCCACTCCCCCACCTCCGTCCCCTACCACGCCAACATCGACGCCCTGAAGCGGCTGGGCTGCACCGACATCCTCGCCGTCTCGGCCGTCGGCAGCCTGCGGGAGGAGTTTGAGCCCGGCCACTTCGTCCTCGTCGACCAGTTCATCGACCGCACCACCCAGCGGGCCCCCAGCTTCTTCGGCCCCGGCTGCGTCGCCCATGTCAGCCTCGCCGACCCGACCTGCCCGCGCCTCGGCGCGCTGGCAGTTCAGGCCGCCCGCGCCGCAGGCCTGAGCGTCCACACCGGCGCCACCTACCTGTCGATGGAGGGCCCCCAGTTCTCCACCCGCGCGGAAAGCCGGATGTACCGGACCTGGGGCGCCGACGTGATCGGGATGACCGGCTTTTCCGAAGCCCGCCTCGCGCGCGAGGCCGAGCTCTGCTACGCCTCGCTCGCCATGGTCACCGACTACGACTGCTGGCACGACAGCCACGGCGCGGTGGACGTGGCGCAGGTGATCGCCGTCGTCCAGGCCAACGCCGCCGCCGCCCGCGGCCTTGTCGCCCGCCTGCCCGCCCTCCTGAGCCCCGACCGCCAGCCCTGCCCCCACGGCTGCGACCGCGCCCTCCAACACGCCATCATGACCGCCCCGGAAAAGCGCGACCCCGACCTTCTTGCCAAACTCGACGCCGTCGCCGGACGCGTCCTTTGAGAGACCCCAGATGACCCCGAAAAAGACCGTCAAGGACTACATCCGCACCATCGTCGACTTCCCGCACGAGGGCATCCTCTTCCGCGACGTGACCACGCTTTTCGCCGATCCGCGCGGCTTCCGCATGTGCGTGGATCAGCTTCTGGCCCCCTATGCCGGCCAGCGGATCGACAAGGTCGCGGGGCTGGAGGCGCGGGGCTTCATCCTTGGCGGGGCCGTGGCGCATCAGCTCTCCACCGGCTTCGTGCCCATCCGCAAGAAGGGCAAGCTGCCGGGCCAGACCATATCCCAGGCCTACAAGCTGGAATACGGCGAGGCGGTGGTCGAGGTCCACGACGACGCGATGCAGCCCGGCGAGAAGGTGCTTCTGGTCGATGATCTCCTTGCCACCGGCGGCACCGCCGAGGCGGGCATCCGGCTGATCGAGCGCCTCGGGGCCGAGGTCGTCGGCTGCGCCTTCGTGGTCGATCTGCCCGATCTGGGCGGCCGCAGGAAGCTGGAGGCGATGGGCATGGATGTCCACGCCCTCTGCGCGTTCGAAGGGCTGTAAGGCCGAAGAACCGGGGACAGCGGAGGTCTCGAAAACTCCGGCCCGATCTCTTCGAAGAAATCGGCGGCGCGCGGTGGGCAGGCCGGACCGCGTTAACCTTGCCGAAAGAGAATCACCCTAGAACAGGGTTTGTCAGGGCCACCCACCCTGGCCGCGCTTCTACCCAAAGCGTGTTCCACACACCCCCCAAGCACCCCGTCGCAGGTTTCCTGCGGCGGGGATGTTCTTTGTCCCCGCCCGACCTGCCCAGGCGAGGAGCAGCGCAGCCGACGACGAGCGGCCCCTCAGCCCAGGACCGCCCCCGGGTTCATGATGCCCATGGGGTCCAGCGCCGCCTTGATCGCGCGCATCGCCGCCAGCTTCCCCGGATCGCCATAGCGCGCAAGGTCCGCAACCTTCAGCCGCCCGACCCCGTGCTCTGCCGCGACCGACCCGCCCAGGCTGTGCACCAGGTCATGCACCACCCGCTTCACCTGGTCCCGCACCCCCTCATGCTCGGCCTTCCCGTGACCGCGTTCGGGAAAGACGTTCCAGTGCAGGTTGCCGTCGCCCAGATGCCCGAAACAGTTCACCCGGAACGCCCCCAGCCCCGCGATCGCGCGCGGCGCCGCCTCGATGAACCCCGGGATTGCCGACAGGGGCAGCGAGATGTCATGGCTCGACACCGCCCCCACCTTGCGGTTGGCCAGCGGAATGGTCTCGCGCAGCGCCCAGATCGCCGCGCCTTGCGCCTGTGACGTGGCGATCACCCCGTCCGTCACCAGCCCCGCCTCCGAGGCCGCCGCATAGAGCCCCGCCATCGTCGCCTCTGCCTCCAGCCCGGCGGGCAGTTCCAGTTCCAGAAGCACCAGCCACTCCGGCACCGGATCGAAGGGCGGGCGCAGGTCGAACCCGGTCTCTTCCAGAAAGTCGAAGCCCATCCGGTGGATCAGTTCGAAGGCCGAGACCATCCCCGCCGCCCGGTCACCGCACAGCGCCAAGAGATCCAGCGCCGCCGCAGGCGAGGGCACCGACACCAGCGCCACCACCCGCGCGGCGGGCTGCGGGAACAGCTTCAGACTGGCGGCGGTAATCACCCCCAGCGTCCCCTCGGACCCGATCAGCAGATGCCGCAGATCATAACCCGCATTGTCCTTCCGCAGCCGGCTCAAGCCGTTGAAGACGCTGCCGTCGGGCAGCACGGCCTCCAGCCCCAGGCACAGATCCCGCGCATTGCCATAGCGCAGGACGGCCGTCCCCCCGGCGTTCGCGGCAAGGTTTCCCCCGATCCGACAGCTGCCCTCGGAGGCCAGCGACAAGGGGAACAGCCGCCCGACCTTCGCCGCCTCGGCCTGCACATCGGCCAGGATCATCCCCGCCTCGACGACCATCGCGTTCTCTTCCGGCCAGACCCCGCGCAAGGCCGCCATCCGCTCCAGCGACATGAGCAGCGGCGCCGGCCCCGAGGTCATGATCTGCCCGCCGACCAGGCCCGTGCCCCCGGACCACGGGATCACGCCGACCCGCGCCGTCGCACAGGCCCTTACAATCGCCGCCACCTCCGCGGTCGTCCGCGGCCGCGCCAAGACACCCGCCTGCCCGGTCCACCGCCCGCGCGGCTCTTCCAGATGCCGCGGTTCGGGCGCCGAGAGCACCCCTTCGGGCAAGTCCCGGGCAAGACGGTCGATGAATGCGCGATCGCAGGGGTTCAGCATCGGGGGGCCTCCTTGCGCCTTGCTAGCCTGCACAGCCAGCGGGGGCCAGAGATCAGTCGATATAGGCCGGCTCCAGCACCATGATCGTCGGCTGCGACGGCAGATTGCCCAGCGACAGCGCGATCTGCGCCCCGCCGGTCTCGACCACGGTGAACTGGCCCTGCATGTCGGACAGGAAGGCGTCCAGCGATCCGCGACTGAACCAGTGCATCGGAATCACCACCGAGGACCGCAGGCGCCTGACAACCCCCGTCATGTCCTGAAGCCGCATCGTATAGCCGCCGTCCACCGGCACCATCACCACATCCAGCCGCCCGATCGCGGCATATTGCGCGTCCGTGGGGATCTGGTGCAGATGGCCAAGATGGCCGATACACAGCCCCCCGGCCTCGAAGATGAAGATCGAATTGCCGTCCCGCCGCGCGCCCTCGCCGAACGGCCCGCGCGTGTCGGTGGTGACGTTGCGCACCAGCATCGCGCCCAGGTCCAGCCTGTGGTCGGCCGGACGTCCGGTTTCGGGCCAGCCTTTCAGCACATGGGGGATGCGCGGGTCGGGTGCTGCGGTCCAGTGCGTCGAATGGGCATTGTTCATCGTCACCACGTCCGGCACCAGATCCGCCGAGCCAAGATAGCCCGTGTAATCCGTCACCGCGACCGTGCCGTCCGCCGTGACGATGGCAAAACTTGCATGATCGATATAGCGGATGAGGACCGCGTCCGGCTCCAGCCCGTCGTGAAGCGCCACCGGAACCACCGCGGGCTCCGCTTGCGCCAGCGCGATGCAATGCGACGTAATCCGATCCTGCCCCCAGGCCGGGGCGGCAAGCAGGGCAAGGGCGGCAAGCAGACGCATCGGTCACCTCCGGGATCGGGCAAAGGGTAACCCGGATTGCGCCCGGGTCACGCCATGCCCGGATCACGGATGCGCGAGCATGGCCACGGCGTCCAGCCTGCGCAGATTCCGCGCGGTCGTCGGCGAAGGCACAAGCCCTGGCAGCCGCTCCGCGAGGTTCGGGCGCCCATGGCCCCCCGGGCATATGCAGGCGCGACCCGATGTGTCAGGCATTCCCCGGCAGGGCCAGCGCCCGCGCCGCCGCCCTCAGCCGCCGCCCTCAGCCGACGTCGGTCCGCCCGCGCCGGTCGCTGCGCAGGTTGGCGTACAGCACATGGTTGCGCCAGCGCCCGTTGATCTGAAGGTAGCTCTGCGCCACGCCTTCGTATTTGAAGCCGCATTTCTCCAGCACCCCTCGGCTGGCGACGTTCTCGGGCAGGCAGGCCGCCTCCAGCCGCGACAGGTCCAGCCGGGTGAAGGCATGATGCGTCAGCGCCAGGATCGCCTCGCGCATGTAGCCCTGCTGGGCGAAGGGGGCGCCGATCCAGTAGCCGAAGGTCCCGGTCTGCGACGGCCCCCGGCGGATGTTGTCCAGCGTCAAGGCGCCCAGAAGCTGCTGGTCCGCGCGCCGGATCAGCAGCATCGGCAGCGCGGTGCCCTGCGCCTCGGCCCGCTGCGCCCAGTAGACCCGGTTGGTGAAGGCGCGGCGCGTCAGGTGGTCGTTCGACCAGACCGGCTCCCATTTCACCAGAAACTCGGCCGAGGCCTCGCGCAGTTCGGACCATTGCCGCCAGTCGCCATGCTCGGGCAGCCGCAGCGTCATCCGCTCGGTCTCGACCCGGACGCGGCGCTTCAGTCCCAGCATCAGCCGCCCAGACCCCTGCGGACCTCGTCGATGCCCGGCGCCTTGGCCACCGGCCCGTAGATCGCCAGCGCCGACCGTGCCGCCGCAAGATCCGCCGCATAGCTTCGCACCGCACCGGTATCCACGGCGTCGATCTTCGCCACCGCTTCGGCAACCGCCGGGATGCGGCCCCAGATCGACAACAGCCGGGCGTTGCGTTCCGCGCGGGAGGACGGGCTTTCCAGCCCCATGAGCAGCCCCGCCTTCAACTGCGCCCGTGCCCGCGCGACCTCGGCCTCGCTCATGTCCTCGGCGGCGCGCTTCAGCTCGTCCACCGTCAGGCGAGTCAATTCCCCGATCTCGTCCTCGGAGGTGCCGGCATAGATCGTCACCTGCCCGGTATCCTCATAGGCGGCGGACTGGGCGTGGATCGAATAGCACAGGCCCCGGTCCTCGCGGATCTTCTGGAACAGGCGGCTGGACATGCCGCCGCCCATCGCGGTCGCATAGACCTGCGCGGTGTAGACCCTGTCGTCGCGGTAGCCCGGAGCCTCGAAGGACAGGGCGAAATGCACCTGCTCCAGGTCCTTCACCTCGCGCCGCTCGCCCCCGATGAAGCGAGCGGGTTCGACCTTCGACCGGCCCACGGGTTTCAGCCCGCCGAAGATCCGCTCTGCCGCCGCGACGATGGCATCGTGGTCCACGCCCCCCGCCGCCGACAGGATCATCTGGTCCGGCCCGTAATGCGCGCCCGTGAAGCTCTCGAAATCCGCCTTGCGGAAGCTGGCCACCCGTTCCTCCGGCCCCAGGATCGTGCGTCCGAAGGGCTGATCGGGATAGCTGACTTCGTGCAGCCAGTCGAAGATGATGTCGTCGGGCGTGTCCAGCGCCTGGCCGATCTCTTGCAGGATCACATGGCGCTCGGTCTCGATGTCGGCCTTGCGGAACAGGGGGTTGAGGACGATGTCCGCGATCACGTCCAGCGCCATCACCACATCGCCCGACAGGACGCGGGCGTAATAGGCCGTCATCTCGCGGCTGGTGTAGGCGTTGATGTAGCCGCCCACATCCTCGATCTCCTCGGCGATCCGCAGCGCCGACCGGCGGCGGGTGCCCTTGAAGGCCATATGCTCCAGGAAATGCGCGATCCCGTTCTGTTCGGGCCGCTCGTGCCGCCCCCCGGCCTCGACCCAAAGGCCCACGGAGGCGGATTGCAGCCCCGGCATCGCCTCGGTGACGATGCGGAATCCGTTGGGCAGGGTGTGCAGGCGTTGGGTCAAGATTGGATCCAGAAGTTCGGTCGGCTCGCCCGGTGATACATCCCCGGCGCGGGCAGGAAAAGGGGCGCACGGGACGCCTTTTGGCGCGCCTTCGGCGTCTCGTCGGACGGCGCGACCGCAGCGAGGAGGGACGAAGTCACCGACGAGCGATCCGGTCGCGCACCAGCGCCTGCAAGGCGCCCAGGTCGTTCGGCACCCGCGTCATCCGTTCCGGTTTGTCGAAGAGGTCCGCCATATGCGGCGGCAGGCCGGGCCGGATGCCCGTGGCGCGTTCCACCGCATCGGGGAACTTCGCCGGATGCGCGGTTGCCAGGGTAATCATCGGGGCCCCGCCCAGATGCTCCTCGGCCACCTTCACCCCCACGGCGGAATGCGGGCAGAGAAGCTCCCCGGTGGTCTTGAAATGCCGCGCAATCACCGCCAACGTCTCGTCCTCGTCGCAGCGGCCCGAGGCGAAGGTCGCCCGCAGGGCCTCGATCGCCCCCTGGCTGATGCGGAAGCCCCCCGCCTTCAACTCGCCCATCAGCGTCGCCACCGCCGCACCGTCCCGCCCATAGGCGTCGAACAGCGCGCGTTCGAAGTTCGAGGAGACCTGGATGTCCATCGACGGGCTGATCGAGGGCTTGACCCCGTTCGTCCGGTATTCTCCCGACCGCAAGGCCCGGTCGAGGATGTCGTTCTGGTTCGTCGCAATCACCAGCCTGTCGATGGGCAGTCCCATCTGCCTGGCGATATAGCCCGCGAAGATGTCGCCGAAGTTCCCCGTGGGCACGGTAAAGCTGACCGCGCGGTGCGGCGCACCCAGCGCGCACCCGGCGTAGAAATAATAGACCACCTGTGCCAGGACCCGCGCCCAGTTGATGCTGTTCACCCCCGCCAGCCGCACGCCATCGCGGAAGGCGAAGTCGTTGAACATATCCTTCACGCGGGCCTGGCAGTCGTCGAAGTCCCCGTCCAGCGCCAGCGCATGCACATTCGCCTCGGACGGAGTCGTCATCTGCCGCCGCTGCACCTCGCTCACGCGCCCATGCGGGAAGAGGATGAACACATCGACGTTGGCGAGGCCCCGGAACGCCTCCATCGCCGCCGAGCCCGTGTCGCCCGAGGTCGCGCCGACGATGGTGATCCGCTCGCCCGTCCGCGCCAGCGCCGCCTGCATCATCTGCCCGATCAGCTGCATGGCAAAGTCCTTGAAGGCCAGCGTCGGCCCGTGGAACAGCTCCAGCAGGAAATGGTTCGACCCCAGCTGCACCATCGGCGCGCGGGCGGCGTGGTGAAAGCCCTGATAGGCACGGGCGATCAGCCCCCGGAACTCATCGTCCCCGAAGAATCCGCCCAGATAGGGCCGCATCACCTTGAACGCGACCTCTTCATAAGGCGCCCCCGCCAGCGCGGCGATCTCGGCCCGGGTCAGCACGGGCACCGTTTCGGGCACATAAAGCCCGCCGTCGCGGGCAAGGCCCGTCATCATCGCCTCGCCGAAACCCAGAACCGGAGCCGCACCGCGGGTCGAGATATACTGCATCATGTCGCCTTCACACCTTCCGCGTCCTGATACGCCACAGCAGGAACCCTGTCATCCCCGCCCAGGTCGCCGCGAGCAGGAACCACTGGATCGCATAGCCCCAATGGTCGTTGGGTATACCCGAAGTGTCCACCGGAACCGGCGCGATCCCGTCACCGGTTGGCTCACGCGCGACAATCAGTGTCGGTTCCGTTCCCAGCTTCCTGGCCATCGCGGGCACGTCGCGCGCGAACCAGAGCCCGGTCCTTTCGTCGGGGGGCGGCGTGAAGCTGTTGGTGTCCTGCGGCCAGTGCAGGTTGCCCTCTACCCGCGCCTCGTGCGGCGCGCGCGGAACCGACCGCAAGTCATCCTCGATGAAGCCGCGCTGCACCATGATCCGCCGCCCCCCGCCCAGATCGAAGGCCTCGATCACCAGCACCCCGGGACTTGCGCCCTTCTGGCCCGCCAGCACCTCCAGATATTCGCCCGTGAACCGCCCCTCGGCCACCACCGCCTGGAACTTGTCGCGGGCTTCCTCCGGCGCGGCAGGCAGCGGGATGGGGGCATTGCCGATCCGCGCCTCGATCTCGTCCAGATAGACCCGCTTCTCCTCCATCCGGCGCAACTGCCAGAAGCCGAGGTTCAGCAGAACCGCGACCCCGACGATGCCCATCAGGACGGGAAAGGCGTAACGGCGCATGGCGACCCCCGGAAATGAAAGCGCAGGCCCGAAGGCCCGCGCCAGGTTCGGTCAAAGGAGATAGGTCAGCCCTGGCCCCAGACGTAGACGGTGGCGAACAGGAACAGCCAGACCACGTCGACGAAGTGCCAGTACCAGATCGCAGCCTCGAGACCGACATGCTTTTCCGGGGTGAAATGGCCCTTGTAGGCGCGGATCAGGCAGACGGTCAGGAAGATCGTCCCGATGATGACGTGGAAACCGTGGAAGCCCGTCGCCATGAAGAAGGACGCGCCATAGATGTTGCCCGCGAACCCGAAGGCCGCGTGGCTGTATTCGTAGGCCTGCATGAAGGTGAAGACGATGCCCAGCGCAATGGCCAGGATCAGGCCGTTCTTCAGATCCCTGCGGTTGTTCTCGTGCACAAGGGCATGGTGCGCCCAGGTCGCGGCACAGCCCGACAGAAGCAGGATCAGCGTGTTGATGAAGGGCAGGTGCCAGGGGTCGAAGGTCTCGATCCCCGCGGGCGGCCAGACGCCATCGACGGCCGGGGATTGCGGCCCCATCGGATAGAGGCGGTGCTTGAAGAAGGTCCAGAACCAGGCCGCGAAGAACATCACCTCGGACATGATGAACAGGATGAAGCCATAGCGCAGCCCGATCCGCACGACCGGAGTATGGTCGCCGACCTGGCTTTCGTGCACCACGTCGGACCACCAGGCGTACATGACATAAAGCACGCCGGCAAAACCGATCAGGCCCATCCAGGGGCCCGAACCGTGCATCCACAGGACCGCGCCGAACAGCATCACGAAGCCTGCGACAGCCCCCATCAGGGGCCAGATCGATGGCGGCAGGACGTGGTAATCGTGGTTCTTTGCGTGGGCCATGGCCGGGATTTCCCTCGTTGTCTGGTCTTCAGTTCACCGCGGATGCGTCGTCCGCGGCGGATTGCAGGGCTGCCTGGTCTTCGGGCAGCGGCGTTTCGTGGAAGGTATAGCTCAGCACGATCTCGTGCACAAACTTCGCGTCCGGGTCATCGACCATCGTCGGGTCGACGAAGAATGTCACCGGCATCTGCACCGTCTCGCCCGGTTGCAGCACCTGCTCGGTGAAGCAGAAGCACGCGATCTTGGTGAAATAGCCGCCCGCCGTATCCGGGAACACGTTGAAACTTGCCGTGCCCGCGATCACCCGGTCGGTCGGATTGTGCGCCTCGTAGAAGGCCAGGCCGGTCTCGCCGATGCGGATGTCCATGCTGCGGGCCACGGGCTTGAAGGTCCATGGCATCCCGGCCTCCACGCTGGCGTCGAAGCGGATGCGCACCTTCTGATCCAGGATCTGGTCCGGGGCGACCTCGGCCACCTGTGGCGTGCCGCCGTAGCCCGTCACCCGGCAGAACCAGTCGTAGAAAGGCACGGCGGCAAAGGACAGACCCAGCATAGTCAGGGCCACGACCACCAGTTGCGCGGCGGTCCGGTTCGGTCCGGTGAGACGCGGGAAGATCATGGTTTGGCCTCCTGTTTCGGAAGCATGGCCGGCTGGAACGTATGGTCATACCCCTGCATCGGCTCGCCGCGCTTGACCTTGACCACGGTCAGCGCAAAGACCAGCGCCACGAAGGCCGCCAGCGTCAGCCCGACCCCGAGGTTCCGGCTGAACCGGCGCTTGTGCAGGTCGTGTTCCGGGCGGAATGTCATCCTACCAGCCTCCCAGTCCGGCGGACTTCAGCGCCGCTTCCACCAGGAAGGCCGCGAAGTGCAGGAAAAGATACAGCAGCGAGAACCGGAAGAACGCCTTCTCGACCGCGTATCTGTCGGCCTCGGCCACGGCTTCGTCGCGCTTCCAGATGCGCCAGGCTCCGATCACGAACCAGGCGTTCAGCGCGACGGCCACCGCCAGCGTCAGCGGCCCGCCGATCGAGGTCAGCGCCGCCCCCAGGGCCACAGGCACAAGAAGAAGCGTGTAGACCAGGATATGGGCCCGCGTCGCCTTGCGGCCATGCGTCACCGTCAGCATCGGCACGCCTGCGGTGTGATAGTCTTCCTTCATGAACAGCGCCAGCGCCCAGAAATGCGGCGGGGTCCACATGAAGATCAGGCCGAACATCAGACAAGCCTCGACCGAGACGCTGCCCGTCGCCGCCACCCAGCCGATCATCGGCGGAAAGGCCCCGGCCGCCCCCCCGATCACGATGTTCTGCGGCGTCGTCCGTTTCAGCCACATGGAATAGACGACGGCATAGAAGAAGATTGTGAAGGCCAGCAGCGCCGCCGCGACCCAGTTGGTCGCCAGCCAAAGCATCACGACGCTGATCCCCGACAGGCCCAGACCCACCGCCAGCGCCTCGCCCGCCTGGACGCGGCCGTCCGGCACCGGACGCCGCGCGGTCCGCTTCATCACCGCGTCGATGTCGGCATCCCACCACATGTTCAGCGCGCCGCTGGCCCCTGCCCCCAGCGCGATGAACAGGATCGCCGCAAAGGCCTCGACCGGGTGCAGCCCGACCGGCGCGACCAGAAGCCCGACCAGCGCCGTGAACACCACCAGCGACATCACGCGCGGCTTCAGAAGCTGGACATAATCGCCGAACCCCGGCTCATGCGGGGTGGCAGTCGCGCCCTGATATGCGGTTGTGTCGCTCATGCTTGTTCCATTTCAGGCGGGTCGGCCCGACCGTCCGGCCGGGCCGCACCCGGAAGGCTGGCCGAAGGCTCAGTTGTTCGCGGCGACCCTGGTTTCGGTCGGCTGGGCCAGATGCGACAGCTGCACATCGCCCGCCTTGGCCTTTGCCAGCCACTCCGCATAGGCCGCCTCGGAGACGACCTTCACGGTGATCGGCATGTAGGCATGCATCTGCCCGCAGATCTCCGAGCACTGGCCGAAGTAGATGCCTTCCCGATCCGCCTTGAACCACAGCGCGGCGGTGCGGCCCGGGACCGCGTCCTGCATCACGCCGAAGGCCGGGATCTTCCAGGAATGGATCACGTCGGTCGCGGTCACCTGCACCACGACGACCTTGCCCACCGGAACCACGACCGCCGTGTCGGTGGCCAGCAGGAACTGCTCTTTCGAATAGCCCGCCTCCTTCAGCTGGGCCTCGACCTCGGGGGTCAGCATGTTCGCGCCGCCGGTCGCCGGAGAGCCGATCATGTAGCTGTCGAAGGCAATCCCCTCGTCCACATATTCGTAAGACCAGTACCACTGGTTGCCCGTGGCCTTGATCGTCACGTCGCCCACCGGAATTTCCTGCTGCTTGAACAGGATCGGCAGCGAGAAGGCGCCGATGAAGACCAGGATCACGATCGGGATCAGGGTCCAGGCCACTTCCAGCGGGCTGTTGTGGGTAAAGCGCGCCGGGGTCGGGTTGGCGCGGCGGTTGAACCGGACCATCGTGTAGATGATCAGCGAGGTCACGAGGATGACGATGCCGGCGATGATGTAGTTTATCATCGTGTCCAGCCAGACGATGTCATGCTTGAGCTCGGTCCCGGAGGGCTGAAAGCCCATCCCGCCCGGCTGGGGCTGGCCGATGATTTCAAGGGCCTGCTGTGCAAGGGCCTGCCCAGCCACGAAAGAGGTCAACCCTGCCGAGGCGATTCCGCCGATCACGTTCGAAAGACGCATGTTTTTGTTCCCGTTCACGTCGCGACTTTTCGCCGCTTTCCCGGAACCCCGATCCGACGGTCGGAATCCCGATGTTTCCCTTGGTCCTCAAACCATATTAGCTTGGCCGCGACAAGCAAAACCGACGCGACAAATCCGCGCTTGCCGTCGCGCCCAAGGCCCAGGGATGATGCCCGTGTCCTTCGTCAAGCTGACCCTCGTCACCTTCGGCCTGGTCTATGCCGTGGCCCTGTCGGGGATGTATGCCTTCCAGCGCGACCTGCAGTATTTTCCCACGCGCCGCGATCCTGCGCCCGGGGCTGTCGGGCTGACCGGCGTGACCCCCGTCACCTTGACCACGCCCGATGGCGAGACGCTGGTGCTGTGGCAAAGTCCGGCCACCGGCGACCGGCCGACCATCCTTTTCCTGCACGGCAACGCGGGCGAGATCGCCGACCGTGCCGACCGGCTGGCCTTCTACCAGGCGCGCGGATACGGCACGGCGTTTGTCAGCTGGCGCGGCTATGGCGGCTCCTCCGGGCGGCCTACGGAAGCCGGGCTTCTGATCGACGCCAAGACCGCCTACGACCATCTGCGCGCGCAGGGCCTGCCGCCGGACCGCATCGTCCTTGTCGGCGAAAGCCTCGGCACCGGCCCCGCCGTGATGACCGCCGCCGCGAACCCCGTGGGTGCCGTGATCCTCGAGGCGCCCTATTCCGCCGCCGTCGACATCGCCCGCCGCGCCTATCCCTGGGCCCCGGTGGGCCTCTTGATGAAGGACCAGTACCGCTCCCGCGACCACATCGCCGCGATCAACGCCCCCCTCCTGATCCTGCACGGCGAGGCAGACCGGGTGATCCCGCAGGGCTTCGGCAAGCGCCTGTTCGATCTGGCCCGCGAACCGAAGACCTTCCTGTCCCTCGGCCCCGTCGGCCACGAGGCGCTGTTCTCGCCCGCCACCTGGGCGCATGAGGTCGAATTCCTCGACCGGACCACAGGTCCTTGACCCTGCCCCCGCTCCGGCCCATCTCTGACGCCTGACCTGACGAGGCCCCCATGACCGACGCCCCCTTCCGCCCCTTCGACACCCATCTGGACGAGGCTGCCGCCCTTGCCACCCTGCGCGCCGCGACCGACGGGGCCGACGATGGCGAGCTGTTTCTCGAACGGCGCCGGGCAGAATCGATCGTGCTGGACGACGGCCGCATCCGACAGGCGACCTATGACGCCTCTCAGGGCTTCGGTCTGCGCGCGGTGAGGGGTGAGGTCGCAGGCTACGCCCATTCGACCGAGATCACCGAAACCGCGCTGCGCCGCGCCGCGGAAACCGCCCGCCTTGCGGTGGGCGCCGGTGGCGGCACCCTCGCCCCCCCGCCGCGCGGCACCAATACCCGCCTCTACCGCCCCGACGACCCGATGGCCGATGCCGCCTTCCCGGTGAAGATCGAGCTTCTGCGCGAGATCGACGCCTATGCCCGGGCCCTTGACCCCCGCGTGGTGCAGGTCTCGGCCACCCTCTCGGCCAGCCTGCAAGAGGTCGAGATCCTCCGCCCCGAAGGCACGCGTCTGTCCGACATCCGCCCGATGGCCCGGATCAACGTCTCGGTGATGATCGAGGAAAACGGCCGCCGCGAACAGGGCGGCATGGGCAAGGGCGGGCGGCACGGGCTGGCCGAGCTGATGGCCCCCGAGACCTGGAAACCGATGATCGCCGAGGCGCTGCGCATCGCGCGCGTCAACCTCGGCGCCGTCGAGGCCCCCGCCGGCGTGATGGACGTGGTCCTCGGCCCCGGCTGGCCCGGCATCCTGCTTCACGAAGCCATCGGCCACGGGCTGGAGGGCGACTTCAACCGCAAGGAAACCTCGGCCTTTGCCGGGCTGATGGGGAAACAGATCGCCTCCAAGGGCGTGACTGTCCTTGATGACGGGACGATCCCCGACCGGCGCGGCAGCATCTCCATCGACGACGAAGGCACGCCTTCGGGCAGGAACGTCCTGATCGAGGACGGCGTGCTGACAGGCTACATGCAGGACCGGCAGAACGCGCGGCTGATGGGTGTGGCGCCCACCGGCAACGGGCGGCGGGAAAGTTTCGCCCATATCCCGATGCCGCGGATGACCAACACCTACATGCTGGCGGGCAAGGACGACCCGGCGGGGATCGTGGCCTCCCTCAGGGACGGCATCTACGCCGTGGGCTTCGGCGGCGGCCAGGTGGACATCACCTCAGGCAAGTTCGTGTTCAGTTGCACCGAGGCCTACCGCGTCCGCAATGGCGTGGTGGGCGAGGCGGTGAAGGGTGCCACCCTGATCGGCGACGGCGCGACCGCGCTGAAGGGCATCCGCGCCATCGGCAACGACCTGTCGCTCGACCCCGGCATCGGCAACTGCGGCAAGGCCGGGCAATGGGTGCCGGTCGGCGTCGGCCAGCCGACCCTTCTGATCCAGGGCCTGACCGTGGGCGGCGCTGCGGCCTGACCGAGGGCGCAAGACTTTTCGAAAAGTCTTGCAAAATCCTTCGAAGGATTTTGGCCCCTACCGCCCGAACTTGCCCTTCAGGGCCTCCGCGAACGCGTTCCCCCCGCCCTGCGGCCCGCTCTGCATCGGCCCCCGCACCGGCTTCTGCGGCCCCGGCCCCCGCTCGCGCACCTGATCCTTCGCGCTCGCCCCGCCATCCGATTTCATCGTCAGCCCGATGCGCTTGCGCGCCACGTCGACCTCGACCACCCGGACCTTGACCACATCGCCCGCCTTCACCACGGCATGCGGGTCCCTGACGAAGCTGTCCGACAGCTGGCTCACATGCACCAGCCCGTCCTGATGCACGCCGATGTCCACAAAGGCCCCGAAGGCCGCGACATTGGTGACGGTGCCTTCCAGCACCATGCCGGGCTTCAGGTCGGTGATCTCGTTCACTCCGTCGGTGAACGTCGCCGTCCTGAAGCTTGGGCGGGGATCGCGCCCGGGCTTCTCCAATTCCGCCAGGATGTCCTTCACCGTCGGCAACCCGAACCGGTCATCCACGAAATCGGCCGGGTTCAGCCGCTTCAGCACCGCCCCGTCGCCCATCAGGCTGCGGATGTCCCGCCCGCAGGCCGCGACGATCTTGCGCGCCACATCATAGGCTTCCGGGTGCACCGACGAGGCATCCAGCGGCTCGGGCCCGCCGGTGATCCGCAGGAACCCCGCCGCCTGCTCGAAGGCCTTCGGCCCCAGCCGCGCGACCTTCAGCAGATCCTTGCGCGTCGCAAAAGGACCGTTCTGATCGCGATGCGCCACGATGGCCTCGGCCAGCCCGGGCCCCACGCCCGACACCCGCGCCAGCAGGGGCGCCGAGGCGGTGTTCAGGTCCACCCCCACCGCGTTCACCGCATCCTCGACCACCGCGTCCAGCGACTTCGCCAGCCGGTGCTGGTCCACGTCATGCTGGTACTGCCCCACGCCGATCGCCTTCGGCTCGATCTTCACCAGCTCGGCCAGGGGGTCCTGCAAGCGCCGCGCGATGGACACCGCCCCGCGCAACGACACGTCCAGATCGGGAAACTCCTTCGCCGCCAGTTCCGAGGCCGAATAGACGCTCGCCCCGGCCTCCGAGACCACCACCTTCACCGGCTTTTCCGGCCCCGGCAGCACCGACAGCAGATCGGCCACCAGCTTTTCCGTCTCGCGGCTGGCCGTGCCGTTGCCGATGGCGATCAGCTTCACCCCATGCTGGCCGATCAGCCGGGCCAGCGCCATCTGCGCGCCCTTCACATCCATTTTCGGCTGGAACGGATAGACCGTATCCGTCGCCACGACCTTCCCCGTCGCATCCACCACCGCAACCTTCACACCCGTGCGGATGCCGGGGTCAAGCCCCATCGTGGCCTTCCCCCCCGCAGGGGCGGCCAGGAGCAAGTCCTTGAGGTTCCGCGCGAAAACCCGGATCGCCTCGGCCTCCGCCGCCTCGCGCAGCTCGGCCATCAGGTCCAGCGTCAGGCTGGTGCGGATCTTCACCCGCCAGGCCCAGGCCGCCGCCTCGCGCAGCCATTTGTCGCCCGGACCAGAGCCCCCTGCACCGACCGCCGCCCCGCAGGCGCGCTCCGCCGGGCTTTCCCCGCGCGGCGCCTCGGCATCGACCTCCAGGTCCAGGGTCAGCACCTCCTCGTTCCGCCCCCGGAACATCGCCAGGGCCCGGTGGCTCGGCACGCGCGAGAACTCCTCGGCATGCGCGAAGTAATCCGCGAACTTCGCCCCCGCCGCCTCTTTCCCCGGCACGACCTTCGCCACCAGCCGGCCCACCTTGCGCATGTGGTCGCGCAGGCGCCCCAGCAGCGAGGCATCCTCGGCCAGCCCCTCGGCAATGATGTCCCGTGCCCCCTCCAGAGCGGCCTTGGCGTCGGGGAAGCCCTCCGACAGGAACCCGCCCGCCAGCACCGACGGATCGGCTGACCGATCCGCCAGGATCGCATCCACAAGCCCCTGCAACCCCGCCTCGCGGGCGATCATCGCCCTGGTGCGGCGCTTGGGCTTGAACGGAAGGTAGATGTCCTCCAGCTCGGCCTTCGTCACCGCCCCGGCAATCGCCCGCGCGAGGTCCTCCGTCAGCTTGCCCTGCTCGGTGATCGACGCAAGTATCGCCCCCCGCCGCGCCTCCAGCTCGCGCAGATAGGCCAGCCGTTCCTCCAGTTTCCGCAGCTGGCTGTCGTCCAGGCCCCCCGTCACCTCTTTCCGGTAGCGTGCGATGAACGGCACCGTGGCGCCCCCGTCCAGAAGCGCCACCGCCGCGCTGACCTGCTGGGGCGAGGCGCCGATTTCCGTGGCGATCAGGCGGGCGATCTGGGGAGAGTCAGACGTCGGGCTCATGCGAATCCTCAGGACTTGGGGCGGGCACCTTAGCCGCCGACCGGATCAGGGTGAACCCCGCCTGCCGCGCGCGGATCCCCGCCTGCCGCGCGCGGATCAGAGAGCGGGCCGCTACCGCGTCCGGGCCGGGCTTTGCCCGAACCGCTTCCTGTAGGCCTTGGAAAAGCTGGACCGCGAGTTGAACCCGGTCGCCACCGCCACCTCGAGGATCGACAGCGTCGTGTCCGACAACAGGTCCCGCGCCTCTTCCAGCCGCAGACCCAGGTAATAGCTCTTCGGGGTCTCCTGCACGACGGCCCGGAAAATACGCTCCAGATGCCGGGGCGACCGGCCGAAAACACGGGCCAGCGCCTCGCGGTCCAGCGGAGTCGCAATATTCGCCTGCATCGCCGCGATCACCCGGGCCACCGCCGGATGCCGGGCCAGCATCGGGGCAGGATAGACCTTCTTCTGCGTCGCGCTCGCCTCGCGCCGGCGCGAATGCAGGCACATCTCGGCCACCGCATCGGCCAGCTTCTGCCCGTGGTCGCGGGCGATCAGCGCCAGCATCAGGTCCACCCCCGCCTCGCCCCCCGCGCACGAGAAATGCCGCGTGCCGATGACATAGATCTGCTCCAGCGGTTCCACGTCGAACAGCTCGCGATAGGCCGGCCGGTTCTCCCAATGCACCGCCGGGGCGTCCTCGCCCAGCAGACCCGCCCGCGCCAGCGTATAGGCCCCGGTGCAGATCGCCCCCAGGCCCCCGCCCTTGCGGGAATGCTCGCGCAGCCAGGCCAGCACGCGCTTGTCCGCCGCCTGACTGGCATCGGTTCCCGAACAGACGATCGCCGTCGTCTCGCGGCTCAGCGGCTCCAGCCCCTGATCCACCTCGACCCGCACCCCGGCCGAGCTTTCGACCGGTCCGCCATCCATGCTGACCAGACGATAGCGATACAGCGGCTGTTGCGTCAGCTGGTTGGCGATCCGCAGCGGGTCGATGGCCGAGGCGAAGGCGAGGAACGTGAACCGCGGCAGCACCAGAAAGGCGAAGTCGCGGGTGACGACCGGCCCCTCCAGCCGGACATGCGCCACCCCGCGCGGGATGACGGCACCGGACCGGGCGCGGCCCGGATCGCGGTCGGCACGGGTCATCGGCGGGCATCCTTCGGTCCGGGAAAAATGCGACATGCCCGCTTCTGTGCCTCTGCGCGGCATCTGTCAATCGGTCCGGCCCGGATCAGAGAGGCCGATATGCCGATGCCGGACCTCAGGTGGAAGAACCGGCTGCATGACCGGCGTAGGCGTCGACCGCCTGCAACGCTGCGGCAAAGCGCGCAAGGCGGCCTGCGCGGTCCCGGTCCGATCCCGCCACCTGCCGCCCCTGTCGCGGGTCCGGCAGGTCCACCAGACCCACGGCCTCGGCCGCCATGCGGGCAAGTCCGGCGGCGGTCTGTTCCGTCTCGTCGGACAGGAATAGGTCGCATCCGGCCACTTCGGACAGGAACTGCACGAAATAGGCGCTTTGCGACAGGCCTCCGTCCACGGACACCGGCCCCCGGAACGGATGCAGCGCGCGCATCGCGGCAAGAACCTCGGCGGTGCGCAGGGCGATCCCTTCCAGCAGCGCCTGAACGAGGTCGGCCTTGCCGTCGGCAAGCGACATCCCCAGCCAGGCCCCCCGCGCCGCGCGGTTCCAGTGCGGACAGCCCAGCCCGGCAAGCGCGGGGACAAAGACGATCCCCCGGTCGATGGCGGGCGGGCGATCAAAACCGCCCAGCGCCTCGAACTCGGCAAAAAGCCCAAGCTCCCGGGCCCAGTTGACCGCCGATCCGGCCGCATAGACCCCGCCGTCCAGAGCATAGGTCACCGCCTCACCCGCCCGCTGCCAGGCAACCGTGGGCAGGGGCCCCGGCGTTTCGGGCCGCAGCAAGGCCCCCGTCAGGCATTGCACGAAGGCCCCGGTGCCGAATGTCACCTTGGCATCCCCCGGCGTCCGGCAGCCGTGGCCATACAGCGCCGCCTGCTGGTCCACGATCGAGGCCGCAAGCCTCGCCCCCCCCGGCAGCACCCCAAGGTCGCCCGAGGTCGGGCCGATCGCCGGCAGGCAGTCCACCGGAACGCCAAACAGAGCGCAAAGCTCCGGGTCCCAACTGCCCGTCGCAAGGTGCATCAGCGACGTGCGCGAGGCCGTGGCGATGTCGGTCTCGAACCGCCCGGTCAGCCGGTCGCGGAAGAAGGCATCCGTGGTGCCAAGCCGAAGCTGCCCCCGTCGGGCAAGCTCTGCCGCGCGCGGAACATGGCGCAGGATCCAGCCCAGCTTGGAGGCCGAGAAATAGGGATCCAGCGGCAATCCCGCCCGCTCCATCACCAGCGGACCCGCGCCCTGCCGCGCCAGGGCCGCCGTCACATCCGCGGTCCGGTCGTCCTGCCAGGTGATGACCGGGCAGATCGGGCGGCCGTCGCGCGCATCCCAGGCCAGACAGCTTTCACCCTGATTGGCCAGCCCGAAGGCGTCCGCCCCCGCCGCCTCCAGACAGGCGCGGACATTGGCCAGAAGCTCTTCGCCGTCCTGCTCGACATGGCCGGGGGCGGGGTAGGTCTGGGCATGGGACAGGGACAGGACCGGGTGCAACGCTCCGCCCGCGTCCAGCCGCAGGACGCGGGTGCTGGTCGTGCCCTGGTCGATGGCGGCGACCTTCACGGTTTCTCCCGGATCGACAGGGTCAGCGGGCCGGACCCCGGCGCTTGCGGCAAGGCCAGCGACAGGCGCCGCTCCGGCAGGCTGTCCACGCGCGCGGCGCTGACCACGCGCCCCGCCTGCATCAGGCGCAGCTGCCCCCTCACCGGCCGGTCCAGCCTTATCTGCAACCGCCGATGCACCACCTCTGCCCCGCCCGCGACAACGACCTGAGGCACCGCCAGCCGCAGGGCGGGATGGTCCAGGCTGATCCTGCTTCCCTCCGGCTGCGGCAGACGGCCCTCCAGCGCGGCAAGGATGGCACCTGCGGTGCGGCGCCCCTCGTCCCAGCACCAGTCTGCCGTCTCGACCCCGCGCAAAAGGTTGCCCGCCGCGAAATAGGCGGGATCGGAGAGCCGGCCCCAGGGGTCGATCACCGGCCCGCCCGAGCCCGCATCGACCTCCAGATGGCTGGCGCGCAGCAGCATCGCATCGGGGCGGAACCCGCCGGTGACGATCACGCCATCCGTCGCCAGCTCGCGCCTGCCCGCCGGTGTCGCCAGAGTGACGCCTTCGACCTGCGCGCGGCCATGGATATGGGTGATGTCGGACTGCAGATGCACCGGCACGCCCATCAGCCGGGCCAGCCAGATGGCGGGAGAGCGTGCGGTGATCCGGGCGTTCGGTTCGACCATCGCCAGGGGCCTGATCCCGGCATGGCGGCAGGTCAGCAGGGCCGAGAAGGCCACAAGCTCGGTGCCAAGGATGACCGGGCGGCGGAACGGGGACTGATGGTTCAGGTAGACGATCCCCTGCAACGCGCCCGTGGACAGGACCCCACCGGGTTTGTCGCCCCCGATCAGCCGGGCCGCGCGGCTGGTCTCGCGCACGCCCGTCGCCAGCAGCACCGCCCGTGCGGCCAGCGTTGCCACGCCGCTGTCGTCGGTGATCTCGACCTCGCCACCCGGCCGCAGGGCTGTGACCGTGGTCCGGGTCCGGATCACCACGCCCGCCTTCAGCGCCGCCTCGCGCAGCCGGGCCGCATAGTCGGGGCCGCGCAGCAGGCGGTGAAACTCGCGCAGACCATAGGGATAGTGGCCGCAATGGCGCGGAATCCCGCCCGCCTCCGCCTCACGCTCCAGCACCGTCACCTGTCGCCCCGCCCTGGCCAGTTCGGTCGCCGCTGCAAGACCGGCGGGACCGCTGCCGATGACGATCACCTCAGTCATGCGCCGCCCCCAGCATGGGCTGCGCCAGCCGACCCTCGGTCAGCCGCGCCAGTTCGGCCGAACAGTAGAAGCCCTGACAGCGCCCCATCGTCACCCGGGTCCGCCGCTTCAGCCCCGCCAGACTGCCCGCGGCCAGAGGGCCGGTCAGCGCAGCCTCGATCTCGCGCCGGGTGACAAGCTCGCAGTGGCAGACCACCCCGCCATGCCCCGCAGATTGCCAGTCCCGCGCGCCTTCGACCGAGAGGTTGGGCATCTTCGGCCATTTCGGATCGGCCAAGGGCACGTCGTCCCGCCCCGCCAGCCGCAGGACATGGGCCGCGATGCCCAGCGCAGCCGACAGCCCCGTCGACCGGATGCCGCCGACGCAGATATAGCCCTCGGCCAGATCGGTGCGGATGCGGTATTCCTTTTCCTCGGTCGCAGGCCGCAGACCGGCATAGACCGCCGTCACCTCGTGCCCGGCCAGGGCGGGCAGGATCTCGCAGCCCCGCCGCATCAGCGCCTGCAAGGTCTCGCGCTCGACCGAGGCGTGGATGCGGTCCTCCTGCTCCTCGGCCGTCGGGCCGACCAGAAGGTTGCCAAAGGCCGTTCGGCAGACGACGATTCCCTTGGTGATCTTCGTCGGCACCGGCAGCAGGATATGTCCCGCCAAGGCTGCCGCGCTTTTGTCATAGACCACGAACTGGCCCTTGCGCGGCCTGATCGTGAACCAGCTTTCCCCCGTCACGCGCCGGTCGACCTCGTCGCCCCAAAGCCCCGCGGCGTTGATGACCAGGGACGCCGAGACCGTCCCCGCCGTCGTCGCCAGCCGCCAGGCACCGCCCGCACGATGGCCCGACACGACCTCGGCCTGCCGCATCAGCACCGCGCCATTGGCCAGGGCCTGCAACAGATAGCCATGCGCGGCAGACCAGGGGTCGATCAGATGCTCGCCCGGAACCCGGAACCCCGCCCGCACCCTGGGCGAAAGCTGCGGCTCCAGCGCGCGGGCTTCGGCTCCGGTCAGCGGGGCGACATCGGTGACGCCGTTGGCCACCGCCTGCGCCATCAGCGCGGGCAGGCTGGCCTCTTCCTCCTCGGTCCAGGCCAGCACCATGGCCCCGGATCGAATCACCGGCAGGCCGAGACGGTCGTGAATCTCGTGATACAGCCGATAGCCCTCGCGGACGCAGGCCAGTTCCAGCGAGCCTTCGGGCGCATCGAATCCGGTGTGCAGGATCGCCGAATTGCCCTTGGAGGCGCCGTCCAGCACATCTGCCGCCTTTTCCAGCACCACCACCCGGGCACCGGCCAGCGTGAAGGCCCGCGCGAGGGCGCAGCCGACCACGCCGGCGCCGATCACCGCCACATCGAAACCGGGCAGGGGTTCGGGCAAGACGCTTCCTCGGGCTCATCGGGATCTGACCGCCATGAAAGGGACGGCCTGCCCCTCCGTCAAGCGCAGCCATGCCGTGAGATGCAAGAATTTTCACCGCGCGGTCAAAAAAAGATTGACCTCGGGCGACTTGCGCGGTCGGCTATGGAGGGAAGGATCGGCGGCCCCTCGTCTGTCTGGGGACAGGACGGGTCGCTGGCAGAGTGGGGAAGTGTTGATCCGGATGCGTGCAGCGCGGTGTCACCTTGCATCGGACGGTCGCCCGTGCGCCTGGCCGAACGGCCCCGACCCGGATCACGGCAGGGATGGAAACAGGACGGAAACAATGAACAGGAACCGGGGTCTTTCGGCGAGGCTATCGTGCTGGGGGTGATCCGCGCCTATGTAAGGGTCGTCGACAAGGTGTCCGACTATGTGGGTTACCTGGCCGCCGCGCTGATCTTCGTCATGGGCGCGACGCTTCTCCTGGATGCGGTGACCCGCAACGTCCTCAACATCCCGGTCCACTGGGCCATCGAGTTCACCCAGTTCACCCTGGCGGCCTATTACTTCATGGGCGGCCCGATCACGATGAAGAACAACGAACATGTGCGGATGGACCTGTGGTACGCGAACCTGTCGGACCGGGGGAAGGCGAAGCTGGATCTGGTCACCGTCTGGTGCATGATCTTCTACCTGGGCGTGATGCTGGTGGGCTCGATCTCGTCGCTGCAATACGCCATCCAGACCAATGAAAAGCGATTTTCGATGTGGAACCCCTCGGTCATCCCGATCAAGGCGCTTCTGACCGTCTGTCTCGTCCTCATGCTGCTCCAGGCCTTCGCGCTGGTGTTCAAGCACATCGCGACCATCCGTGGAGAGCGCCTCTAGATGTCCTACGAACTGATCGCTCTGCTGATGTTCGCCTCGATGGCGCTTCTGCTGGTCACCGGCCAGCGCGTCTTTGCCGCCATCGGCTTTGTCGCGGCGGGGGCCTCGCTGCTGCTGTATGGCAACGGGGCGATCGAACTGCCCTACAACCAGGTGTTCAAGCTGTTCAACTGGTATGCCATGCTGACGCTGCCCATGTTCATCTACATGGGCTACATCCTGGCCGAGAGCGGGATCGCCGAAGATCTCTACAAGATGATGCATGTCTGGTTCGGCCGACTGCCCGGGGGCCTGGCCGTCGGCACGATCCTCGTCATGGTCATCATCTCGGCGATGAACGGGCTGTCGGTCGCGGGCATGGCCATCGGCGCAACCATCGCCCTGCCGGAAATGCTGCGGCGGGGCTATGACAAGGTGCTGATCTCCGGCGTGGTGCAGGGCGGCTCGTCGCTGGGCATCCTGATCCCGCCCTCGGTGGTGCTGGTCCTCTACGGGATGATCGCACGGCAGCCGGTGTCGAAACTGTGGTTCGCCGGGCTGATGCCGGGCCTTCTGATGGCCGCGATGTTCATCGCCTACATCATGATCCGCGCGAAACTGAACCCGAAACTCGCCCCGCCCGTCCCGCCCGAGGAACTGAACATGCCCTTCGGCCAGAAGCTGGCCCTCGCCCGCGCCGGGATCATCCCCTTCCTGATCTTCTTCTTCATGACCGGGCTGTTCGTGTCCGGCTACACCAGCCTTGTGGAAAGCTCGGCCGTGGGGGCGACCTGTGCGACGCTCGCCGCGCTGGCGAAGGGGCGCTTCTCCTGGCGGCTGATCCGCGAGACCTCGATGAAGACGCTGGCGGTGTCCTGCATGTTCCTCTGGCTGATCCTGGCCGCCCTGGCCTTCGGCGCGGTCTTCGACGGGCTGGGCGCGGTGAAGGCGATCGAGAACCTGTTCATCGGCCAGTGGCACCTGAGCCCCTGGGCCATCATCATCATGATGCAGCTCAGCTTCCTGCTCCTGGGGATGTTCCTCGACGACACCGCGATGCTGGTGATCGTGGCCCCGCTCTACATCCCGCTGGTGGCCAGCCTCGATCTCGGCTTCGACAACCAGCTGATCTGGTATGGGGTGCTTTACACCATCACCTGCCAGATCGCCTATATCACGCCGCCCTTCGGCTACAACCTGTTCCTCATGCGCTCGCTCGCCCCGCGCGAGATCACCCTGCCCGACATCTACCGCTCCATCTGGCCCTTCGCGGCGATGATGGTGCTGACCATCGTGCTGTTGATGATTTTCCCGCAGATCGCGCTCTGGCTGCCGCAGCAGCTGAACGTGCGGGGCTGACAAGACCACCACCCAAGGGCCGAAGAAGCCCGCAAACAACAAGGAGACGACGATGACCGAGAAGAAACCCAGCCCGTCCGAGGCGATCCTCGCCTCGCGCCGGAACTTCCTGCGCAAGTCCGTGATGGGCGCCGGCGCCGTGGCCGGTGCCACTCTGGCCGCACCGGCCGTGATCGCCCAGACCGGCCCGATCAAGTGGCGCCTGCAAACCTATTCCGGCGCACCCCTCGGCGCCCATGTCATCAAGCCGCAGATCGAGGCCTTCAACACCGCCGCCAACGGCGAGATGGAGATCGAGCTTTACTACGCCGACCAGCTGGTCCCCACCGCCGACCTGTTCCGCGCGCTTCAGAACGGCACGCTGGACGCGGTGCAGTCGGACGAGGCGACGATGGCCTCGCCGGTCGATATCTCGGTCTTCGGCGGCTACTTCCCCTTCGCCACCCGCTTCAGCCTCGATGTGCCGGCGCTGTTCCGCTACTACGGGCTGCAGGAGATCTGGGAGGAGGCCTATTCCGAGGTCGAGGGCGTCACCTGGCTGTCCTGCGGCGCCTGGGACCCGTTGCACATCTTCACCGTAAACAAGCCGATCCGCAGTCTTGCCGACATGAACGGCCTGCGCGTCTTCGGTGTGCCGACCGCGGGGCGCTTCCTGTCGCGCTATGGCCTCATCCCGGTGACGATCCCGTGGGACAACGTGGAAGTCGCGATGCAGACGGGCGAACTCGACGGCGTGGCCTGGTGCGGCTTCACCGAAGCCTACGAGGTCGGCTGGGCCGATGTCTGCAAATATGCGCTGACGAACTCGGTCACCGGCGCCTGGTTCGGCAGCTACTTCGCCAACACCGCCAGCTGGCAGAAGGTCCCGCCGCACTTGCAGGAACTGTTCAAGATTACCATCGACCAGTCGCATTACTACCGCAACGTCTGGTACTGGGGCGGCGAGGCGAAGCTGCGCGTCGAAGGCGAGAAGATGGAACTGACCGCGCTGCCCGAGGAGGAATGGGCGCAGGTCGTGTCCGACGCGAACGGCTTCTGGGACGAGATCGCGGCCTCCTCGCCGCGCTCGGCCAAGGTGGTCGCGGCGTTCAAGAAATACGCCGACACGATGGAGAAGGCGGGCTATCCCTACCGCTGAGGGCCCTGCCCGGGCCGCGCCCGACCGGTGCGGCCCGCACCCCTGTCCTTGCCCGACCGGATGTCCGGCGCGGGACGCCACAATGCAAAGGGCCCGGGACAGCCATGCCCGGGCCCTCTGGATTCGGTGGTACCGCCTCCCCGGCTCGAACGGGGGACCCCCAGATCCACAATCTGGTGCTCTAACCAACTGAGCTAAGGCGGCACTTGGGGCGCGATTTAGCCCCGCTCCCCACCGAATGCAAGCGCCAATACAAGCGGCCGAAAGGGCGGCGCCTCACGCTCTGGCGCGACGTTTTTCCTTGCGCCGCGCCGCGCCGCCCGTTACCCGAACGGCAAAGCCGGAGCATTCCCATGGGCATCAACTCCCCCAGTGACATCGCCGCCAACCTCCAGATCGGCCCCACCGACGCCGGCATGGTGCGCATCTTCATCGAGGCCGAGGGCGGGATCGACCTGCCGCTGGACTTCGACCCCGAGGAAGCCGAGGAAATCGCCGAGGAACTGCGCGCCGCCGCCGAGGCCGCGCGCGCCCTGGGCGCCGGTGGCGGCAAGCCGAAGAAACGCTAGACGCGGGGCCAAATTCCTTCGAAGGAATTTGCAAAACTCTTCGAAGAGTTTTGGCCCGCCCTTACGGTTGACCGAACCCCCTCGCCCCGTCACCATACCGCCGCACGACCCCGGAGGAGTCTTCCATGGCCGCAGACGGACCTGCCCCCCTGCCCGATGATGACGACGACGCGGGCGATTGGGGTCCTTTCGGCAAACCCCTGTTCGACGACCCCTCGGTCCGCGCGCTGTCCCGCGTCGGCGTGGTGGATGTCGGCTCGAACTCGGTCCGCATGGTGGTCTTCGACGGGGCTGCCCGCTCGCCCGCCTATTTCTACAACGAAAAGATCATGTGCGGCCTTGGCAAGGGGCTTGCCCAGACCGGCCGGCTCAACCCCGAAGGCAAGGAGCGCGCGCTGGCCGCGCTCAAGCGGTTCTCGATTCTCGCGCGCGGGATGGACATCAACCCCTTCACCGTCGTCGCCACTGCCGCCACCCGCGAGGCCGAGGACGGCCCCGAGTTTCAGGCCCAGGTCCTGCGCGAAACCGGCCTCAGACTGCATGTCATCGACGGCGACGAAGAGGCGCGGCTGTCCGCCCAGGGCGTGCTGCTTGGCTGGCCCGAGGCGACCGGCATCGTCTGCGACATCGGCGGCAACTCGATGGAGCTTGCCCGCATCGGCAACGGCCGCGTGGGCAAGCGCGTCTCCACCCCGCTCGGCCCCTTCCGGCTGCAACAGATCTCCGCGGAGCCCAGGAAGCGCAAGGCCCACATCGACGCGATCCTCGAGGCCGCCGTCAAGGACATCAAGCCCGACAACGACCGCATCTATCTCGTCGGCGGCTCCTGGCGGGTCATCGCGCGTCTGGACATGGAACGGCGGAACTACCCGCTGACCGTCCTGCACGAATACCGCATGACGCCCGACAACCTGCTGGCCACGCTCGACTGGCTGGCCACGACCGACCTGCCCGCCCTGCGGGGCCGCACCGGCACCAGCGCCGAACGGATGGAGCTTGTCCCCCTCGCCTGCGAAGTGCTGCGCGAGATCATCCGCGTGTTGAAACCCTCGGAAATCGACGTCTCCGCCTACGGCATCCGCGAAGGTCTCCTCTACGAACAGATGCCGGAAAAACTCCGCGCCCGCGATCCGCTGATCGAGGCCGCGCGGATGACCGAACTGACCCAGGCCCGCATCCCCGGCTTCGGGAAAAAGCTCTTCGCCTTCCTCGAACCCCTGTTCAAGGGTGCCTCCCCCGACCGCCTCCGCCTCGTCAAGGCCGCCTGCCTGCTGCACGACACCACCTGGCGCGCCCACCCCGACTACCGGGCCGAGGCCTGCTTCGACAACGCCACCCGCGCCAACCTCGGCGGGCTCGACCATCCCGGCCGCGTCTTCCTGGGCCTCGCCCTTCTTCACCGCTACAAGAACAGCCGCGCGGGCAGCCGGATGGAGCCCCTGTTCCGCCTTCTGTCCGAAACCGACATCCAGGCGGCCGAATCGCTGGGCAAGGCCATGCGCTTCGGCGCCATGTTCTCGATCGGCGACCCGTCCAGGGCCGGGGAACTCCGCTGGAACCCGAAGAAGCGCCAGCTGACCCTTGCGCTCACCGAAGACGGCCTCGGCCTCTTTGGCGAGGTCGCCCAGGCCCGCTTCGCCGCCCTTGCCCTGTCCCTCAAGGCCACGACCAAGGTCGTGCTGAAAGCCACCGAATGAGCCTGTCGCTCGACCACCTCGCCGTCTCGGCCGCCACGCTGGAAGAGGGTGCCGCCTGGGTGGAAATGGCGCTTGGCGCCCCGCTGGCAGGCGGCGGCAAGCACCCGCACATGGGCACGCACAACCGGCTCCTCTCGCTGGGCGACCTCTACCTCGAAGTCATCGCCATCGACCCCGCCGCCCCGAAACCCGCCCATCCGCGCTGGTTCGACCTCGACCAGTTCCAGGGCCCCCCGCGCCTCACGAACTGGATCTGCCGCACCGACGACCTCGACGCCGCCCTGCGCGAGGCCCCCCCCGGCACCGGCACCGCCACCGACCTGCAACGCGGCGACTATCGCTGGCGCTTTGCCGTCCCGGCCAGCGGAAGGCTCCCCTTCGACGACTGCCACCCCGCCCTCATCCAGTGGCAGGGCGCGCTGCACCCCGCCCGCTCGCTCCGCGATCACGGCATCCGCCTCACCCGGCTGGAGATCACCCACCCCCGGGCTCCCGCCCTGCGCGCCGCCCTCACCGGCCTTGTCGACCCCCGCGTCCGGGTCGAGACCGGCCCCTGCCGCGCCTTGCGCGCCACATTCGACACTCCGAACGGCACCCGCGTCCTGACATGATCCGCCCCGCCCGCGCTGCCGACGCCCCCGCGCTTGCCGCGCTTCTGAACCACTGGATCCTGAACACCGCCGTCACGTTCAACCCGGTGCCCAGGACCAGTGCCGACATCCTCGACATGATCGCCAGCAAGGCCACCGCCGGGCATGCCTTCCTCGTGGCCGAGGACGCCGGCCGGATCGTCGGTCAGGCCAGCTACGGCCAGTTCCGCGGCGGTCAGGGCTACCGGACCTGCATGGAGCATTCGATCTCCCTCCTTCCCGGCACCGCCCGCAGGGGCCTCGGCCGAATGCTTCTGACCGCGATCGAGGATCACGCCCGCGCCGCCGGGGCCCATCAGATGATCGCCGGCGTCTCGGGCGAAAACCCCGATGGCCGCGCCTTTCACGAACGCCTGGGCTACCACCACATCGCCACGATCCCCGAGGCCGGGTTCAAGTTCGGCCGCTACATCGACCTTGTGCTGATGCAGAAAATCCTCTGACAACGCCGCGCGGCGCGGTTATGGTCGGGCCATGTCGATCTGGACCCGCATCGCCGACGCCATCGCCGCCGTTGCCCGGGGCGAACCTCTGTCGGTCGTCTTCGACCGCCTGCGCGCCGCCCCCGCGCCGGAAAATTCCATCGGCTTCACCATCGCCGTCCTCGCCCTCGGCGCCAAGATGGCCAAGGCCGACGGCACCGTGACCCGCGACGAAGTGACCGCCTTCCGCCGCATCTTCACCTTTCCGCCCGGCGAAGAGGAACACGCCGCCCGCGTCTACAACCTCGCCCGGCAGGACGTCGCAGGCTTCGACGCCTATGCCCGCAAGATCGCGCGGCTCTTCAACCCCGAGGGCAAGCGCATCTGCGCCGACGACCACCACGTCCTTGTCGACATCCTCGAGGCGCTGTTCCAGATCGCCCTGGCCGATGGCACCTACCACGAAGGCGAAGATGCCTTCCTCGCCCATGTCGCGCAGGAATTCGGCCTTGACGAACGCTGCTTCACCATCGTCCGCTCCCGCCTTGTCGAAGGCGCCCCGCGCGACCCCTATGACGTCCTCGGCCTGCCCCGCGACGCCTCGAAGGATCAGGCCCGCAAGGCCTGGAAGGACCTCGTCCGCGACACCCACCCCGATGTGCTCCAGTCCCGCGGCGTCCCGCCCGAGGCGATGAAACTCGCCGAACGCCGCCTGCAACTCATCAACGAAGCCTGGCGCGCGATCTCGGCCAAAGAGGCGGCATGACCGCCCGCCCCCTGCGCCTTGCGACCTACAATGTCGAATGGTTCAACGCGCTGTTCGACGACCATGGCCGGATGCTGGACGATGGCGAGCCCTCGACCCGCTACAAGGTCAGCCGCGGCGAACAGCTGGCCGCGCTCGCCATCGTCTTCACCGCGATGGACGCCGACGGCATCACCATCATCGAGGCGCCCGATACCAACGGCAAACGCTCGACCGTCAAGGCGCTGGAGACCTTCGCCCGCGCCGCAGGCCTGCGCGCCCGCAAGGCTCTGATCGGCTATCCCTCTGACACGGAACAGGAAATCGCCTTCCTCTACGATCCCGACATCCTGACCGCGCGTCACGATCCGATCGGCGAGCCTGCCACGAGCCTGGGCTCATCCGAGGCCCCGCGCTTCGACACCACCTTCCGCTACGATCTGGATGCCGACAGCATCTCGGAAACCATCCGCTTTTCGAAACCACCGCTCGAACTGGCCATCACCACCCGCAGCGGCACCCCGCTGCGGCTGATCGGCGTCCACGCCAAGTCGAAGAACTCCCACGGCGCCATCGGACGCGAGGCGCAGATCCGGCTGTCCATCGAGAACCGCCGCAAGCAGCTGGCGCAATGCCTCTGGCTGCGACAGCGGATCGAGGGACATCTCGACCGGGGCGACAGCCTTCTGGTGATGGGTGATTTCAACGACGGCCCCGGCCTTGACGAATTCGAAAGGCTCTTCGGCCATTCCGGGGTCGAGATCGTGCTGGGCACCGGCCCCGACCCCGCCCGCCATCTGTTCGATCCTCACGCCGCGATGGCAATCCATGGCCGGATCAGCGGGGCGACCCCGACCACGGCGCGCTTCTACCTTGCCCCGCAGAAGCGCTATTTCGAGGCGCTCCTCGATTTCATCATGGTCTCGCCCGACCTGGCCGCCCGCGCGCCCGTCTGGCGCATCTGGCACCCGTTCGACGATCCGCAGATCATGGACATCCCCGACCTGCGCGAAGCGCTCCTGCAGGCCTCCGACCATTTCCCTGTCACCATCGACATTCCAGATGTGATTTGAAAACCGGGGTCGCCATCCCCATATTGAATGAATGAGAGTTGCGCTGCTCCTCTGCTTCCTTGCTGCTCCGGCCCTGGCCGAAGAGCCCCCCGCCACGCCAAGGGCCCAGGGCGAAGGCGTCAGCCTGATGGAAGAGGGGATGAAACTCGTGATGCGCGGCATGATGCAGGAAATGCAGCCCGCGCTGGACGAGATGGGCAAGGCGCTGGAAGAGGCGGGTCCCGCCCTCAAGGGGCTTGGCGAAGAGATCGGCCCCAGGCTGCGCCAGCTCATCACGATGATCGACGACATCAGGAACTACGACGCGCCCATCATGCTGCCCAACGGCGACATCCTGATCCGCCGCAATGCGCCCCTGCCGCCGAAAATGGGCCCGCAAGCCGCCCCCGAACCCGGCCCGAACGGCGAGATCGAGCTTTAGGCCCCAGGGTCTTGCTCTTTTCCCAAATACTCCCGCCGGAGGCACCCTCGCCGCCCGCCCGGCGCAGAGCGACGAAGTCATCGACAAGCCCGAACCCGGCCCGGGGCAAAGATGACCAGACCGTAAACGCCCACAGCCAACCCCTTGATTTTCCTCGCGCAGAAAAACTGACCACGCGCGGCGCACCTACCCCCGCGCCGCCCGGATCAGGTCCAGGATCTCCTTCGCCGCCGCCGGGATGTTGGTCCCCGGCCCGAAGATCGCCTTCACCCCGGCCGCCTTCAGGAAGTCGTAGTCCTGCTGCGGAATGACCCCCCCGCAGATCACCAGAATATCCCCCGCACCCCGTTCCTTCAGCACCTCGATCAGCCGCGGAGCCAGCGTCTTGTGCCCCGCCGCCTGGCTGGAAATCCCGATGACATGCACGTCGTTGTCGATCGCATCCTGCGCCGCCTCTTCCGGCGTCTGGAACAGCGGCCCCACATCCACGTCGAACCCGATGTCGGCGAAGGCCGTGGCGATCACCTTCGCCCCCCGGTCGTGCCCGTCCTGTCCCATCTTGACGACCAGCATCCGCGGCCGCCGCCCTTCCGCCTCGGCAAAGGCCTCCACGTCGCGCTGGATCGCCTCGAACCCCGCGTCGCCCTCATAGGCCGCACCATAAACCCCCGCGAGGGTCTTCACCTCGGCCCGATGCCGCCCGAACACCTTTTCCATCGCGTCCGAAATCTCCCCGACCGAAGCCCGCGCCCGGGCCGCCTCCACCGCCGCGTCCAGAAGGTTGCCCCCCTCCGCCGCCCGCCGCGTCACCTCATCCAGCGCCGCCTGACAGCGCGCCTCGTCGCGGCTGGCACGCACCGCCTTCAGCCGCGCGACCTGAGCCTCGCGCACCGCCATGTTGTCGATGTCCAGGATGTCGATCGGGTCTTCCTTGTCCTTGCGATACTTGTTGACCCCGACGATCACCTCCTCGCCCCGGTCGATCATCGCCTGCCGCCGCGCCGCCGTCTCCTCGATCCGCAGCTTCGGCATGCCGCTCGCCACCGCCTTGGTCATGCCCCCCATCGCCTCGACTTCCTCGATCAGCTTCCAGGCTTCCTCGGCCAGCTGCGCGGTCAGGCTTTCCACATAGTAGGACCCGGCCAGAGGATCGACGACATGGGTGATCCCCGTCTCCTCCTGCAAGACCAGCTGCGTGTTGCGCGCGATCCGGGCGCTGAATTCGGTCGGCAGGGCGATCGCCTCGTCCAGCGCATTGGTGTGCAGCGACTGCGTGCCGCCGAGGACCGCCGCCATCGCCTCATAGGCCGTGCGGATCACGTTGTTGTAGGGGTCCTGCTCCTGCAAGCTGACGCCCGAGGTCTGGCAATGCGTCCGCAGCATGAGGCTGGACGGCTTCTTCGCCCCGAACCCGGACATGATCCGGTGCCACAGCATCCGCGCCGCGCGCAGCTTGGCCACCTCCATGAAGAAATTCATCCCGATGGCAAAGAAGAACGACAGCCGCCCGGCGAAGTCGTCCACATCCATCCCCCGCTCCATGGCGGTGCGGACATATTCCTTGCCGTCCGCCAGCGTGAAGGCCAGCTCCTGCACCAGGTTCGCGCCCGCCTCCTGCATGTGGTAGCCGCTGATCGAGATCGAGTTGAACTTCGGCATCTCGCGGCTGGTGTATTCGATGATGTCCGCGATGATCCGCATCGAAGGCTCGGGCGGATAGATATAGGTGTTCCGCACCATGAATTCCTTCAGGATGTCGTTCTGGATCGTCCCCGACAGATCCTTGCGGGCCACCCCCTGCTCTTCCCCCGCCACGATGAAATTCGCCAGGATCGGGATCACCGCCCCGTTCATCGTCATGGAAACGCTGATCTTTTCCAGCGGGATGCCGTCGAAGAGGATCTTCATGTCCTCGACGCTGTCGATCGCGACCCCCGCCTTGCCCACATCCCCCACCACACGCGGGTGATCGCTGTCATAGCCCCGGTGCGTCGCCAGATCGAAGGCCACCGAGACCCCCTGCTGCCCGCCCGCCAGCGCCTTGCGGTAGAAGGCATTCGACTCCTCGGCGGTGGAGAACCCCGCATATTGCCGGATCGTCCAGGGCCGCCCGGCATACATCGTCGCCCGCACGCCCCGCGTGAACGGCGCCACGCCCGGCAACTCGTCCATCTGCGGCAGACCTTCGACATCCGCCGCGGTATAGAGCGGCTTGACCGTGATCCCCTCCAGCGTCTGCCAGTTGAGGCTCGAAGGGTCCCTGCCCTTCAGCTCCTTCGAGGCCAGCGCCTCCCACTGCTTCAGCTCTGCCATCTCTCTCTCCGTTCCGCGCCACGCGCGCGCTTGGGCTTTTGCCGAATGCCGCCTATATCAGGGGCATGAAAGCAGTCGCCCGTCGTCCGTTCCTTGCCGTCCTGGCCCTGGCCATTCCGGCGCTTGCCTTTGCCGCCGGGGCCGATGAGGCCCCCGCCGACCCTCCCGCTTTCGCGCCGGTTCCGGCCTCCGAGGTTGTCGAGGCCGACCTCCTCTTCAAGCGCCGCCCGGTCATCGTCTTCGCCGACAGCCCCGCCGACCCCGCCTTCCTGCGGCAGATGGAGCTGCTGACCCGCTACTACCCCCAGTTCGAGGCCCGCGACGTCATCCTCATCACCGACACCGACCCCGCGAACCCCTCCGATCTGCGCCGGAAGCTGCGTCCCCGGGGCTTTTCGCTGGTGCTGATGGACAAGGACTGGAAACCCTCGATCCGCAAGCCCCTGCCCTGGGAGGGGCGCGAGATCATCAACTCCATCGACAAGATGCCCATCGCCCGCAGCGAGGCGCTGGAGAAGAACCCCGCCGGTCGGTAGGCCCCCGGAATTTTTGAAAATTCCGGGCCGGAGCCTTCAAAGGCTCCGATACGATTTCTTCGAAGAGATCGTCCCCGGCCCGACCGGCATTCCATCACTCGAACTCCATGATCACGTCATCGACCTTCAGGCTCGCCCCCGGGCTGGCCTTGATCTTCTTCACGACGCCCTTGCGTTCCGCCTTCAGGATGTTCTCCATCTTCATCGCCTCGACGGTCGCCAGCGCCTGCCCCTCCTGCACCTCCTCGCCTTCGGACACGGCGATCTTCACCACCAGCCCCGGCATCGGGCAAAGCAGGTATTTCGACGTATCCGGCGGCGCCTTCTCCAGCATCAACCCTGCCAGCGCCTTCTGGCGGGGCGATTGCACATGGACCTTCAGGTCCGCGCCGCGCAGCCGCATCCGGAAGCCCATCGGAATCTTCGCGGTCTTGATGACCAGAGGCTCGCCGCCCACCGTCAGCCGCGCCAGAGGCTGGCCCGGTGTCCAGTCGCTTTCCACCCGCAGGTCGGTCCCATCCTCGAAGGCCACGGTCGCGCCTTCATGGTCGGCCTTCACCGTCACCGGCCAGCTTTCGCCCTGCAGCGTGACCACCCAGTCATCGCCCACCCGCCGCGTGTGGTTGTCCATCGTGCCGGAAATCCGCGTCCGCCGGATCTCCGCCACCCGGTTCATCGCCGCCGCCGCCGCCGCCACGCGCCGCAAGAGGCTTGCATCCAGCACCGCCCCGGTGAACCCGCCCTCGTATTCCTCGGCGATGAAGGCCGTGGTGATGTTGCCAGAGGCAAAGCGCGGATGGTCCATCACGGCGGAACAGAACGGCAGGTTGTGCCCGATGCCCTCCACCTCGAAGGTATCCAGCGCCAGCCGCATCTCCTCGATGGCATCGGCCCGCGTCGGGCCCCAGGTGCAGAGCTTGGCGATCATCGGGTCGTAGAACATGCTGATCTCGCCGCCCTCCTGGACGCCGGTATCATTGCGCACGACGCCCCCGCGCTCGGTGCGGCCTTCCATGGGGGGCCGGTAGCGCGTCAGCCGCCCGATGGAGGGCAGGAAGTTCCGGTAAGGGTCCTCGGCATAAAGCCGGCTTTCCATCGCCCAGCCGTGGATCTTCAGGTCCGCCTGCCGGAACGGCAGCGGCTGGCCGTCGGCCACGCGGATCATCTGTTCGACCAGATCGACCCCGGTGATCAGCTCCGTCACCGGATGTTCGACCTGCAAACGGGTGTTCATTTCAAGGAAATAGAAGTTGCGGTTGCCATCGACGATGAACTCCACCGTCCCCGCCGAGGTATAGCCGACCGCCTTCGCCAGCGCGCAGGCCTGTTCGCCCATCGCCTTCCGCGTCGCCTCGTCCAGGAAAGGCGAGGGCGCCTCCTCGATGACCTTCTGGTTCCGCCGCTGGATGCTGCACTCCCGCTCGTGCAGATAGACGCAGTTGCCGTGCTTGTCGGCCAGTACCTGAATTTCGATGTGGCGCGGTTGCGTGACGAATTTCTCGATGAAGATCCGATCGTCGCCGAAGGACGACGCCGCCTCGTTCTTCGACGACTGGAAGCCCTCTGCCGCCTCGGCATCGTTCCAGGCGATCCGCATCCCCTTGCCGCCGCCGCCCGCGCTGGCCTTGATCATCACCGGATAGCCGATCTCGCGGCTGATCTTCACCGCCTCGTCCGCGTCGGCGATCAGGCCCATGTAGCCCGGAACCGTCGAAACCCCCGCCTCCTGCGCGATCTTCTTCGAGGTGATCTTGTCCCCCATGGCTTCAATCGCGGGCGAAGGCGGCCCGATGAACACCACCCCTTCCGCCTCCAGCGCGGCGGCGAAGTTGCGGTTCTCGGACAGGAAGCCATAGCCCGGATGCACGGCTTGCGCGCCGGTCTGGCGAATGGCCTGCATGATCCTGTCGATCACGATATAGCTCTGCGCGGCAGGAGGGGGCCCGATATGCACCGCCTCGTCGGCCATCTGCACATGCAGTGCATTGCGGTCGGCGTCGGAATAGACCGCCACCGTCCTGATCCCCATCCTGCGCGCGGTCTTGATGACCCGGCAGGCGATTTCGCCCCGGTTGGCGATCAGGATCTTGTCAAACATCGGCTCCCCCCATCGGAAAATGCAAAGGACCACCCGGGCGCACGGCCCGGATGGTCCTTTCTGGTCGTGTGGACCCGCCCGAAGGCGGTTACGTCAGTAGCCCGAGCGACAGGGCGGCAGGCCCAGCTCGATACCGCAGGTCGCGACACCGGCAAGGCCGCCGATAAGCGCACCGGTAAGCACGTCATTCTCGGTCGCGTCGGCGACAACAGCGCCTGCGGCCGCACCGGCCAGACCGCGGGACGCGGGGTCCTGCATGCAGCCTGCCAGGGGTAGGACAAGAAGAGCGAAGACGATAAGCGACTTCTGCATTGTGTACTGCCTCGTAGGATTGTTGTTATTGCGGCTGATTCTACCGCAAGATCGAGGATTTGGAAGCAATATCTGTCACCACGCGCGCGATCGGCAGCAGCCCGCCGCCCGGCAAGGATCGGTCCGGCCTGGGACGGGCCGGACCGAGAGGAAGGGGAAGGGTAACAACGTAGACTGTGCAAGTCATGGCTGGACTGCCGCAGACCCGCACCGAAACAATGGCGCGACGATCCAGCCATTGCAAACCCATAGAAAACAGCCGCCCGGGCCTGAGCAAAACTGCGCCAAAAAGCCTGATGGGTCGGCGAATTCATGCCTGTTCCTCGTCCTCGTCCCAGTCGTCAGCCAGCGCGTCGGGCGCGTCGGGCGCAAAGACCTCGGGAAAGGCCGCTTGCGCGCGCTTCACGTCGATACGCAGCAGCGCCTCATAGGAACAGGGATCGAACGGGTCTTCCGCCGGGACGACCTCGCGCCCGAAAAGCCAGGACAGCCGCCCTGCATCGAGGTTGCCACGCTCGAACGGCTCTTCCCCGAAATACTGCCAGAGCGCCGCCATGAAAGCCTGATCGGCCAGCCGGTCGACATGCTTGCGGTCCTTGAACCGCTCGCGTCGGATCAGCTTGGTCGCGCCGTCCTTCACATTGGCGCGGCGAATCGTGAACTGGAAATCGGTTCCGGGCATCCGGCCCGGAAATCCGCGGTGCTTCAGCATCTCGCCTGTCTCCTGTCGTGGCAATCGACGGCAGGGATAGGCGAAAGCGCCGGGACAGCCCAGAGGCCATACCGCGAAGCACTTGCCATGTCAGGGAAATCCGGCCTGCAAACCGCGCCCTTGCGCAGGAGGCCGTCGATGGGCGCGGGCCTGCCCTGCCAAGGCCGGCAGGCCCGCTCCGGTAGATTACTTGTACTTGCCGGTGTCCACGACTTCCGGGGTGACCGGCTCGGGCATCGGCTCTTCCTTCTTGGCGCAAGCAGCCAGAGCTGCAACCGCAGCCAGAACCAGAACGAGACGTGCGCTCTTCGACATCCTCTACTCCATCCTTCTAGGGGCGCTTCGGAAGCCATTCGGCATTCCGGCACCTGTTCGCTGTTTAAGGCCGATTTGGCCCGGCCCGTCGCCACTTTATCCGAAAGAATTTCGGATTGGTATGAGCGCCGGACCAAGTTCTCGACCTGTGGCGTTCCTACATCAGCCGATAGTGCATGGCCAGTCGGAAAAACAACATCTCGCGTCTGCATCAGAAGACCTCCCAGACGCAGGCACCGTTTTCCGGGCGGTAGGATTCGAAGAACTGCACCACGTCGGGCGCCGCCTGGCCGAAGGGAACCACTTCGCTGGAGAACGAGATCACGATCTGCTGCGGGGCGGGCACCATCCCGTCGATCCGCTTGATGGCGAACGTGTCGCAGACCGCCTGCATGTCCTCGGCCGCCGCTTCGACCTCATCCTGCGCAAGCCCCGGCGCCAGAAAGCGGAACCGCGCGGTGGCGCCTTGCGGGCCGCGCACGTCGGTGATGACATCGATCAGCGTCAGCGGCCGCCCCGAGGGCACCTCGACCGCCTCGCCCGCCGGTGAGTCGTCCTGGCAGGCCGAGGCCGCAAGGACCATGGCCAGCAGGGCGGAACGGCGCAGGGGTGCAAGGCGACGCATCGTCACAGCGGGATGTTGTCGTGTTTCTTCCACGGCATCGCGGCCTTCTTGCCGCGCAGCGCCGCAAAGGCCCGCGCCACGCGCCGCCGCGTCGAATGCGGCATGATGACCTCGTCGATGAAGCCCTTTTCCGCCGCCACGAAGGGGTTGGCAAAGCGGTCCTCGTAGTCCTTGACCCGGGCCGCGATCTTTTCCGGCTCGCCAAGCTCTGACCGATACAGGATCTCGACCGCGCCCTTCGCCCCCATCACCGCAACCTCCGCCGTGGGCCAGGCATAGTTGAAATCGGCCTTCAGGTGCTTGGAGGCCATCACCACATAGGCCCCGCCATAGGTCTTGCGGGTCAGGACCGTGACCTTCGGCACCGTCGCCTCGCCATAGGCGAACAGAAGCTTCGCCCCGTGCTTGATGACACCGCCGTATTCCTGCCCCGTCCCCGGCAGAAAGCCCGGCACATCGACGAAGGTCAGGATCGGAATCTCGAAGGCATCGCAGAACCGCACGAAGCGCGCGGCCTTGCGGGATGCGTCGATGTCCAGGCACCCGGCCAGCACCATCGGCTGGTTCGCCACCACGCCCACGGTCTGCCCCTCCAGCCGGATGAAGCCGATGATGATGTTGGCGGCGAAGTCCTTCTGAATCTCGAAGAAATCGCCCTCGTCCGCGACCTTCGTGATCAGTTCCTTCATGTCGTAGGGCTGGTTCGGGTTGTCGGGCACCAGCGTGTCGAGGCTTGGCTCGATCCGCGACGGATCGTCGAAGAACGGCCGCACCGGCGCCTTCTGCCGGTTGTTCAGGGGCAGGAAGTCGAACAGCCTGCGGATTTCCGCCAGCGCCTCGACATCGTTTTCAAACGCCCCGTCGGCAACGCTGGACTTGCGGGTATGGGTCGAGGCCCCGCCGAGTTCTTCCGCCGTCACCACCTCGTTCGTCACGGTCTTGACCACATCGGGGCCGGTGACGAACATGTAGGACGAGTCCTTCACCATGAAGATGAAGTCGGTCATCGCCGGGGAATAGACCGCCCCGCCCGCGCAAGGGCCCATGATGAGGCTGATCTGGGGGACGACGCCACTGGCTTCGATGTTGCGCTGGAAAACCTCGCCATAGGCCGCAAGGCTGGCGACCCCTTCCTGGATCCGCGCCCCGCCGGAATCGTTGATCCCGATCACCGGCGCGCCGTTCTGCATCGCCATGTCCATGATCTTGCAGATCTTGGCGCCATGCGTTTCCGACACCGACCCACCCATGACCGTGAAGTCCTGGCTGAACACATAGACCTGCCGCCCGTTGATCGTGCCCCAGCCGGTGACGACGCCATCGCCTGCGGGGCGGTCCTTCTCCATGCCGAAATCGGTGCAGCGGTGCGCGACGAACATGTCGAATTCCTCGAAGCTGCCCTCGTCCAGCAGCAGCTCGATCCTCTCCCGCGCGGTCAGCTTGCCCTTGGCGTGCTGTGCGGCCACCCGACGCTCGCCCCCCCCGGCACGCGCAGCCGCGCGACGGGCCTCAAGCTCTGCCAGAATGTCCTTCATCGCGCCCTCCCCCGGCTGATGTCCGCTGCACCTTACGGGAACGCTGCGGGTGCGAGAAGCGGCAATGAGAAAATTTGCAAACCACTTTGAAATGCTCTGCTTCAAATTGCGAAATCGCAAAGCCTTGGACCTTGCCGGTTGCCGCGCTATGCCCTCCCGGATCGCCATCCCGAGGACATCATGCCCAACCTGCCCATCCCCGTCGTGACCATCGGCCTGCTTCTCGCCTCGAACATCTTCATGACCTTCGCCTGGTATGGCCACCTGAAGTTCAAGGAAAGCGCGCTTGTCACCGTGATCCTGGTCTCCTGGGGGATCGCGTTTTTCGAATATGTGTTGCAGGTCCCCGCAAACCGCATCGGGCACGGCCATTTCTCCGCCGCCGAGCTGAAGACGATCCAGGAGGTCATCACCCTGTCGGTTTTCGCCGTGTTCTCGGTCCTCTACCTGAAAGAGCCGCTGTCCTGGAACCACCTCGTCGGTTTCGCGTTCATCGCGGCGGGGGCCTTCTTCATCTTTCACAAATGGGCGTGACGCCGGGTTTCCCCACCCGGCCGCCTGTGGACAATCCGGACCCGCAGGCGTAGCCCATCACCTATGCAAGAGCCCGTATTCCTTGACCGGACGACCCCGCCGAAGATCGTCACCCTGATCCTGATGGCCGGGCTGTCGGCCCTGACGATGAACATCTTTTTGCCCTCGCTGCCCGGAATGGCGACCTGGTTCGGCGTCCCCTACGGCGTGATGCAGCAGTCCGTGGCGCTCTACCTCCTGCTCTCCGCCCTTCTCCAGATCGTGATCGGCCCGATCTCCGACCGCTATGGCCGCCGCGCCGTGCTGATCTGGTCGCTGGTCCTGTTCCTCCTCGCCACCGTCGGGACGCTGCTTGCCCCCACCGCGACCTGGTTCCTGATCTTCCGCATGGCCCAGGCCGTCATCGCCTCGGGCATGGTCCTCTCCCGCGCCGTCGTCCGCGACATGGTGGCCGACGAACGCGCCGCCAGCATGATCGGCTATGTCACCATGGGCATGAGCCTTGTCCCCATGATCGGCCCGGTGATCGGCGGAGCCCTCGACGACCTCTACGGCTGGCAGGCGAACTTCGCGCTGCTCCTGATCCTCGGCCTCGGCACCCTCGCCCTCGTCTGGGCCGACCTGGGCGAGACCGCCACTCTGCGCCGCGTCAGCCTGATGGACCAGATCCGCAGCTACCCCGCGCTTTTCGCTTCGCAAAGGTTCTGGGGCTACACCCTTTCCGCCGCCTTCGCCTCGGGCTGCTTCTTCGCCTACCTCGGCGGGGCGCCCTATGTCGGCGACAAGATCTATGGCCTCTCCTCCACCCATGTCGGCGCGCTTTTCGCCCTGACCGCCATCGGTTACGCGGCAGGCAACTTCTTCGCCGGGCGCTACTCGGTGCGGATCGGCATGAACCGGATGATCCTTCTCGGCTGCCTCGTGACCACTGCCGGCATGGCGATCCTCGCCCTTCTCACCCTCGCGGGCCTCTCCGGCCCCACCATGTTCTTCGGCCTCACTGTCTTCATGGGCCTCGGCAACGGCATCTGCCTGCCCAATGCCAATGCCGGGATGCTGTCGGTCCGCCCCGACCTCGCCGGAACCGCCTCGGGCCTCGGTGGAGCCATCCTGATCGGCGGCGGCGCCGCCCTTGCCGCCTTTGCCGGCGTCCTCCTCGGCCCCGGCTCTTCGGAAATGCCGCTCATCCTTCTGATGCTGGCTTCTTCCGCAGCCTCGGTCCTGGCCATCCTCTTCGTGATCCGCCGCGCCCGGCAGATCGGCCTCGCCTGACCCTTGACGCAGCTTTGCAAAGCGCCGCATAGCTTTGCAAAGAGGTTCCGATGGCCACCCAGAAACTCTATGCCGGCGTCAAGCTGCGCGAGATCCGCGCCCGTCTCGGCCTGACCCAGAAGGCCTTCGCCGACAAGCTGAAGGTCTCGCTGCCCTATCTGAACCAGATGGAGAACAACCACCGGCCCGTCTCGGCCGCCGTGGTGCTGGCGCTCGCGCAGGAATTCGGCCTTGACGTGACCGAACTGACGGTGGGCGAATCCGAGCGCCTCGTCACCGACATGCGCGAGGCGCTGGCCGACCCCGTCTTCACCACCGCCACCCCGCCCTTGGCCGACCTCCGCCTCGCCGCCTCCAACGCCCCGGCGCTGGCCCGCGCCTTCCTCGACCTCCACCGCGCCTACCGCCAGACCCACGAACGCCTCGCCTCCCTCGACGAAGCCCTGGGCCGCGAGGACGCCGACCTCCGCCCCTCCGCCTGGGAGGAGGTCCGCGATTTCTTTCACTATTGCGACAATTACCTCGATGCCATCGACCGCGCTGCGGAACATTTCGCGACTTCGGCAAGCAACGGAAAATCCATCGAAACCCTGGCGCAGGACCTGCTGAGGCGCGCCGGGATCAGCCTGCACTATTCGAACACCGCGCCCCTGCGCCACTATGACCCGCAGGCGAAACGCCTCGACATCTCCGCCCGCGCTTCAGGCCCCTCGCAGCGCTTCCAGCTCCTGCATCAGGTCGCGCTTCTGACGCAGAACGAGCTTCTCGAGGCAACCCTCGACCTCGCAAGGTTTTCCACGCCCGAGGCACGCGACATCGCCAAGATCGGCCTGGCGAACTACTTCGCCGGGGCGGCGCTCCTGCCCTACCGCGCCTTCCTGACCGCCGCGCAAGAGGTGCGCCACGACCTCGAACGGCTCGCCGACATCTTCGGCGCCTCGATCGAACAGGTCGGCCACCGGCTGTCCACGATGCAACGCCCCGGCGCCAAGGGCATCCCCTTCTTCTTCGTCCGCGTCGATCAGGCCGGCACGATCACCAAGCGCCACTCCTCGACCCGGCTGCAATTCGCCCGCTTCGGCGGGGCCTGCCCCCTGTGGAACGTCCACCAGGCCTTTGAAACCCCGGGACAATTCCTGCGGCAACTGGCGGAAACACCGGACGGCGTGCGCTATCTCTGCCTTGCCCGCGATGTGTCGAAACCCGCCGGCGCCTTCCTCGCACCCGTGCGCCGCTATGCCATCGGCCTCGGCTGCGAAGTGCAGCACGCGCCGCAGCTTGTCTATTCCGACGGGCTCGACCTGAAAGGCAGGTTCGAGCCCATCGGGATTTCCTGCCGCATCTGCGAGCGCATCAACTGCCACCAGCGCAGCGTTCCGCCACTGGAAGGCCGGTTGAAGATCAACCCCAACGCCCGCGACGTCCTTCCCTACGAGATCGGCTGACCGCCGCCGGCGTCCCGGCGCAGGGTGCGCTACAGCGCACCATCCGAAGGTGCGCTACTTCCGCAACGCCGCCGCGATCTGGTCCTTCAGCCGAGCGCGCAGCTTGCGCAGGGTCTCTTCCTCCTCCTCGGTCAGCAGGTCCAGCCGCGTTTCCGCCCGATGCACCTTGTCGTTGACCACGTCATATTCGATCAACAGCTTGGCGAAATGCGCGTCCGTTGATTTCAACGCACTGATCTTCTGCGCATCGCCCGGAAATTCCTCGTGCAGCGTGTGCGGGGTGTTCGACATCGGTTTCTCCTTCTTGACTGTCCCAGCCAGTCTGGAACACCCCGCACCCCGCCGCCTTGACCGGGATCAAGCTAGCGCTGCGACACCCGCCAGTTCGGGTTGATCCAGGGCTCCAGGTTCGAGGCCGGCAAGGGCGTCCGCCCCAGGATATGATCTGCCGCCTTCTCGCCGGTCATGATCGAGGGGGCGTTCAGGTTGCCGTTCGTCACCTGCGGGAAGATCGACGAATCGGCCACCCGCAGCCCTTCGACCCCGATGACCCGGCATTCGGGATCGACCACCGCCATCGGGTCGGACGCCCGCCCCATCCGGCAGGTGCCGCAGGGGTGATAGGCGCTTTCGACATGCTCGCGCAGGAAGTCGTCCAGTTGGGCGTCGGTCTGGACACCCGGCCCCGGTTGCAGTTCGGCCTTGAGGTAAGGTTTGAACGCCTCCTGCCCGAAGATCTCGCGCGTCAGGCGGATGCAGGTGCGGAAATCCTCCCAGTCCTCGGGGTGCGACATGTAGTTGAACCGGATCACCGGCGCGTCCGTGGGATTGCCAGACCGCAGCGTGACCGAGCCGCGCGACTTCGACCGCATAGGCCCGACATGGGCCTGAAAGCCGTGACCTTCCGCCACCGCCTTGCCGTCATAGCGCACGGCGATGGGCAGGAAGTGATACTGGATGTCGGGGTATTCCACCCCGGCCTTCGACCGGATGAAGGCGCAGGCCTCGAACTGGTTCGAGGCACCCGGCCCCGACCGGCTGAGAAGCCATTGCGCGCCCACCCAGGCCTTGCCCCAGAGATTCCAGTATTTGTAAAGGGTTATCGGCTGGCTGGCCGCGAACTGCATGTAGATTTCCAGATGGTCCTGCAAGTTCGCCCCCACGCCGGGCCGATCCGCGACCACCTCGATCCCGTGCTCCTTCAGATGCGCCGCAGGGCCGATCCCCGACAGCATCAGAAGCTTCGGCGAGTTGATCGAGGACGCCGCAATGATCACCTCGCGCCCCGCCCGGATCACCTGCCGCCCGGCGCGGGTATCGACCTCGACCCCCACCGCACGCCTGCCCTCCAGCACCACGCGGCGGGCGAACCCCCGCACCACCTGCACGTTCCCCCCCTTCAGCGCAGGCTTCAGATAGGCATTCGCCGCCGACCAGCGCCGCCCCTTGTGGATCGTCGCCTCGAAGGGGCCGAAGCCCTCCTGCTGCTGGCCGTTGTAGTCCGCCGTCACGGGGTATCCCGCCTGCCGCCCGGCCTCGATGAAGGCGTCGAACAGCGGGTTTTCCCGCTTGCCGCGGGTGACGTGCAGCGGCCCGTCCGTGCCGCGGAACTCCGGGCCCGACCCGCCGTGCGAAGTTTCCATCCGTTTGAAATAGGGCAGCACGTCGGCATAGGACCAGCCGTCCGCCCCCATCTCGGCCCAGGTGTCGAAGTCGCGCGCGTGGCCCCGGACATAGACCATCCCGTTGATCGACGAGGACCCCCCGATCACCTTGCCGCGCGGCGTCGCCAGCACCCGCCCGCCCAGATGCGGCTCGGGTTCCGTGGCAAAGCCCCAGTCGTAGATCCCCATGTTCATCGGATAGCTCAGCGCGCCCGGCATCTGGATGAAGGGCCCCGCGTCAGACCCGCCATGCTCGATCACCACCACCCGCTTGCCCGCCTCGGCCAGCCGATAGGCCATCGCACAGCCCGCCGACCCGGCCCCCACGATCACATAATCCGCCTGCATCAGACCGCCCCCCGCTTGAGTTCCGCTTCCAGGTGCCGCAGCGCCAGCTCCACCGCCGCCGCCCCGTCCGGCGCGCCCGATTTCAGCACCTCGCGCAGGTAAAGCCCGTCGATCAGCGCCCCCAGCGATTCGGCGATCCCCTCGGCCCGATCCCCAGCCAAGGGCCGCAGCGCCGAGACCAGATTCGACCGCAGCCGCCCCTGATAGATCGCCAGAAGCCGCCTGGCTGCCGGCACCGTCTGCGCCAGGACCCAGAAGTTCAGCCAGGCCCCCACCGCCTCGCGCCGGAAGTTGCCGGGGCTGAAACTGGCCCGAAGAATCGCCCTGATCCGCCCCTCCGGCCCCTCGGCCACCGACAGCGCACCGCGCACCTCGGCGCCATAGAGCGTCATGATGTGCCGCATCGCGGCTAGGAACATCTCTTCCTTCGACCCGAAGTAATGATGCGCCAGCGCGCTCGACATCCCCGCCCGCTTGGCGATCTGGCTGACCGTCACATCCAGCGACCCCACCCTGCCGATCTCGACAATCGTGGCTTTCACCAAGGCTTCCTTGCGGATAGGCTCCATTCCAAGCTTCGGCATGTCGGTGCGGCCCCAGAAATCTCTTGCCAAACCGAATAAGGGCGAAGTTTATTGACTCGTCAATCAACAAAAAACTGCGGGGAGTTTCCATGTTCATCCGTTCCACTCTCATGACCACCGCCGTCACCTTCGCGCTGGCCGGGTCCGCCTTCGCCGAGGGCTGCGACAAGATCGTCTTCTCGGACGTCGGCTGGACCGACATCACCGCCACCACCGCCGCGACGACGCTGGTGCTCGAGGCGCTCGGCTACCAGACCGAGACCAACATCCTCTCCGTCCCCGTGACCTACGCGGGCCTGGCCGAGGGCGACATCGACGTGTTCCTCGGCAACTGGATGCCGACGATGGAGGGCGACATCGCCTCCTACCGCGAGGCCGGCACGGTCGAGACCGTCCGCACCAACCTGGAAGGCGCGAAATACACGCTGGCCACCAACGAATACGGCGCGGCGCTGGGGATCAGCGATTTCTCCAACATCAAGGACCATGCCGAAGAACTGGAAAACCGCATCTACGGCATCGAGGCCGGCAATGACGGCAACCGGCTGATCCTCGACATGATCGCCGCCGACAAGTTCGGCCTCGGCGGCTTTGAACTGGTCGAAAGCAGCGAACAGGGCATGCTGGCCGAGGTGGACCGCAAGACCAGCGCGGGCAAGCCCATCGTCTTCCTCGGCTGGGAACCGCACCCGATGAACGCGAACTTCAAGCTGACCTATCTTTCGGGCGGCGACGATGTCTTCGGCCCGAATTTCGGCGGCGCCATCGTGGCGACGAACACCCGCAAGGGCTATGTCCAGGAATGCCCCAATACCGGCAAGTTCCTGCAGAACCTCAGCTTCTCGCTCCAGATGGAAAACGAGATCATGGGCGCGATCCTGAACGACGGCACCGACCCGCGTGAGGCCGCCAAGGCCTGGCTTGCCGCCAATCCGGCGACCTGGGAGGCCTGGCTGGACGGCGTGACCACGAAGGACGGCGGCGACGCCAAGGCGGCCGTCGCGGCGGCGCTGCAATAGGCTTCGGCAGGCCGGGGCTCAACCCGGCCGCCGCTTTCGACCCGGCTGAACGGGGGGGACCGACGTGGACTGGCTGCAAACCACCTTTCCGTGGCTATTCGAGAAGATTCCGGTGGGCTGGGCGGCCAAACAGGGCGTGGACTGGCTGAAGGCCAATGCGCGCCCGCTGTTCGACGGGATCAGCGATGCCTGCGGCTGGCTCATCAACGCCACGCTGTCGCTGATCCAGTGGCCGCATCCCCTGATCGTCGTGGCGCTGTTCGTCGCGCTGACCTGGGTGCTGCAAAGGTCCTGGAAAACCTGCCTTCTGGTGCTGCTGGGCTTTCTCTTCATTCTGAACCAGGGCTACTGGAAGGCCACGACCGAAAGCCTCGTCCTGCTGTTCTACTCCTGCCTGATCTGCATGGCGATCGGGGTGCCCATCGGCATCGCCGCCGCGCACCGGCCCCGGCTTTACGCCGCCATGTCGCCGATCCTCGACCTGATGCAGACCCTGCCGACCTTCGTCTATCTGATCCCCGCCGTGGTCTTCTTCGGCCTCGGCATGGTGCCGGGCCTTCTGGCCACGGTGATCTTCGTCGTCCCCGCGCCGATCCGGCTCACCTACCTTGGCATCTCGGCCACGCCCACGGCGCTGATCGAGGCCGCAACCGCCTTTGGCGCCACGCCCCGACAGAAGCTGTGGAAGGTGGAACTGCCCTATGCCCTGCCGCAGATCATGGCGGGGCTGACGCAGACCATCATGCTGTCGCTGTCGATGGTGGTCATCGCCGCCATGGTGGGCGCCAACGGCCTTGGCATCCCCGTGGTGCGGGCGCTGGGGCAGAACAACTCCGCGCTCGGGTTCGAATCGGGGATGGTTATCGTCGTGGTGGCGATCATGCTGGACCGCATGCTTAGGGTGACGCGCAAATGACCAATGCCGTCGAATTCGACCGCGTTTCCATCGTCTTCGGCGACCGGCCGGAAACCGCCCTGCCGCTGATGGATCAGGGCAAGTCGCGTGCCGAGGTGCAGCAGGCCACCGGCCAGGTGCTGGGCGTGCACGACTGCACCTTGTCCGTAGCCGAGGGCGAGATCCTGGTGCTGATGGGTCTGTCGGGCAGCGGCAAGTCCACGCTTCTGCGCGGGGTCAATGCGCTGAACCCCGTGGTCAGGGGCGAGGTGCGGGTGCTGGACGGCGACCACATGGTCTCGGTGACGAAGGCCGACCCGGCGACGCTCCGCCGCCTGCGCGCGACCCGCGTCGCCATGGTGTTCCAGCAGTTCGGCCTGCTGCCCTGGCGCACGGTGCGCGAAAACGTGGGCCTGGGGCTGGAGCTTGCCGGCATCCCCCCCGCCCAGCGCCGCCCGCGCGTCGATGCGCAGCTGGAGCTGGTGAACCTGTCGCAATGGGTCGACCGCAAGGTGGGCGACCTCTCGGGCGGGATGCAGCAGCGCGTGGGCCTGGCTCGCGCCTTCGTGACCGAAGCGCCGATCCTGCTGATGGACGAACCGTTCAGCGCGCTTGACCCGCTGATCCGGTCGAAGTTGCAGGACGAGCTTCTGGACCTGCAACAGAAGCTGAAGCGCACCATCGTCTTCGTCAGCCATGACCTCGACGAGGCCTTCAAGATCGGCAACCGCATCGCGCTGATGGAGGGCGGGCGGATCGTCCAATGCGGCACCGCGCGCGAGATCATCGCGAACCCGGTTTCGGACTATGTGGCCGATTTCGTCGCGCACATGAACCCGCTCGGGGTGCTCACCGCCCGCGACGTGATGGAGGCCGGTGAAGCCTCGGCCCATGCCCGCGCGCTGGATGCCGAAACGCCTGTGAAGGACATCATGGACCTGATGGCGCAGGGCGTGGCCGAACTGGTGGTGACGGAAAACGGCCGCAACCTCGGGATGGTTCGGACGGCGGGGCTGATCGCCAAGCTCATCAACCCGCGCGGCTGACGGACACCGGGGGCAAAAGTTTTCGAAAACTTTTGCCAAGACTTTTCGAAAAGTCTTGGCCCGCCGAACGGGAGGGACCCCTGCGTCCTCATCGGTACGACACCCCAGAGAGGAGAGCGCGAACTGCGCGACGAGCCGCCCCGAAGTGCCACGCCAAAAAGTTAAGCCCGGGTAAAGGCCCGCAACCAACCTCTTGATTTCATTGGGCTGGAAAATGGCGCCGCGCGCGGCGCTTACTCTGCCTTGGCCGCCTGCTTCTTCGGAGCCGCCTTCTTCACCCCCGCCTTCGCTGGGGCCTTCTTCGCCGCAGGCTTGGCCGCCGCCTTCTTCGCCGGAGCCTTGGAAGCCGCCTTCTTCTTCCCCCCCGACTTCCCCGCCTTCTCGGCGATCAGGGCCAGCGCCTCCTCCAGAGTGACCGCCTCCGGCTCCACCCCCTTCGGCAGCGTCGCGTTCACTTTTTCCCACTTCACATAGGGCCCGTATCTGCCTGGCATCACTTGGACCTCGCCGCCGTCCGGATGCGCCCCCAGCACCTTCAGCGGCCCCGCAGGGGCGGCCCTGCCCCGGCCCCGGCTCGCCTTCTGGGCCAGCACTTCCACCGCCCGGTTCATCCCGATGGTGAAGACCTCCTCGACCTCCGGCAGGTTCGCATAGACCGAGCCATGCTTCACATAGGGCCCGAACCGCCCGATCCCCGCCTCGACCGGCACGCCATCCTCGGGATGCCTGCCAACTTCGCGCGGCAGGGAAAGCAGGGCAAGCGCCCGCTCCAAAGTCAGCCCATCGGGAGTCCACCCCTTCGGCAGGCTCGCCCGGTCGGGCTTCGGATTGGCCTCGCTGGCCTCGCCCCGCTGGACGTAGGGCCCGAACCGCCCCGCCCGCAGGCTGATCTCGTTGCCCGCCTCATCCAGCCCCAGCACCCGCCCGTCCGAGGCCACACTCTCGGCATCCCCCGCCAACGGCCGCGTGTAGCGGCATTCCGGATAGTTGCCGCAGCCGATGAAGGCCCCGCCCGAGCGCGCCGTCTTCAGATGCAGCCGCCCCGTCCCGCAGGTCGGGCAGATCCGGGGATCGCCGCCATCCGCCCGCGGCGGGTAGAGATGCGGGGCCAGGAAATCGTCCAGCTTCTCCAGCACCTCGCCGATGCGCAGGTCCGCCGTCTCGGCCACCGCAGCCGAAAAGTCGCGCCAGAAGCGGGCCAGCACGTCCTTGTAGTCGCGCTCTCCGGCCGAGACATCGTCCAGCTCCGCCTCAAGATCGGCGGTGAAATCATACTCGACATAGCGCTTGAAGAAGTTCGCCAGGAACGCCGTCACCAGCCGCCCCTTGTCCTCGGGGATCAGACGGTTCTTCTCCTTCCGCACATATTCCCGGTCAACGATCGTGGTCAGGATCGAGGCATAGGTAGAGGGCCGCCCGATCCCCAACTCTTCCATCCGCTTGACCAGCGTCGCCTCGGTATAGCGCGGCGGGGGCTGGGTGAAATGCTGCTCTGGCGTCACCGCGCCCTTGTCCAGCGCCTCGCCCTGCATCACCTGCGGCAGGCGGCCCTCTTCGTCCTCCTCACCCTCCTGCCGGTCGTCGCGGCCCTGGTCGTAGACCTTGAGATAGCCGTCGAACAGCACCACCTGACCATTGGCCCGGAACCCCACCTGACCATCGGGCGAGGCCACGTCCACCGCCGTCCGCTCCAGCCGCGCGGCGGCCATCTGGCTGGCAATCGTCCGCTTCCAGATCAGGTCATAGAGCTTGCGCTGGTCCTCCTCGACCCGGATCTTCTCGGGACCAAGACCCATGTCCGTCGGCCGGATGCATTCATGTGCTTCCTGAGCATTCTTGGCCTTGTTCTTGTACATCCTGGGAGAATCCGGGACGTAGGCCTCGCCGAACCGCCGCCTGATCTCGTCGCGGGCGGCCATCACCGCCTCGGGCGCCATGTCGATCCCGTCGGTCCGCATGTAGGTGATGTAGCCCGCCTCATAGAGCCGCTGTGCCGCGTTCATGCACTGCTTGGCGCCCATGCCGTATTTGCGGCTTGCCTCCTGTTGCAGGGTCGAGGTCATGAAGGGCGGCCAGGGATTGCGGGTGGCAGGTTTCGATTCCACCGCCATCACCTTGAAATCGCGCGATTTCGCCGCTTGGACGGCCAGTTCGGCAGCGGTGGCGGTCGGGATGTCGAACTTGGTCAGCTTCTTGCCGCCCAGAGTGACCATCCCGGCCTCGAACTCCTGCCCGCGCGGGGTGCGGAACACGGCCTTCACCGTCCAGTATTCCTGGGCCTTGAAGGCCTCGATCTCCATCTCGCGCTCGACGATGAGCCGCAGGCAGACCGATTGCACCCGGCCCGCCGATTTCGCGCCCGGCAGCTTGCGCCACAGGACCGGCGACAGGGTGAAGCCCACCAGATAGTCCAGCGCACGACGGGCGAGATAGGCCTCGACCAGCGGTGTGTCGATGTCGCGCGGTTCCTTCATCGCCTTGGTCACGGCGTCCTTGGTGATGGCGTTGAAGGTGACGCGGGCGACTTTCTTGCCTTTCTTCAGGCTGCCTTGCAGGGCCTCCTTCAGGTGCCAGCTGATCGCCTCGCCCTCGCGGTCGGGGTCGGTCGCAAGGATCAGGGTGTCGTCGGACTTCAGCGCCTCGGCGATGGCGCGGACGTGTTTCTTCGATTCGGGGGCGACTTCCCACAGCATGTCGAATCCATGTTCGGGATCGACCGAGCCATCCTTCGCCGGCAGGTCCCGGACATGGCCGTAAGAGGCGAGAACCGTGAAGTCGGGGCCAAGATACTTGTTGATTGTCTTGGCCTTGGCGGGGGATTCGACGACGACGACTGGCATGTGTTTCCCAACGCTCCAAGGCCCCACGGACGGCGCGGCACCATGTGGGTGTCGCGGCAGACTTGTCAACCGGGGGGCAAACGGACGCTCGTCGCTTCCGTTCGGTCGCTCCTCGCCGGCGGATGCCAGAGCGAAGACCGACCGCAGGGGAGGGATGAGCGGCGCCTGGCGGTGCGGTCAGTCCACCCGCGCCAGCAGCCCGCCCGGCTGACGGGCAATGCGGCCTTCGAGTTCCAGGCTCAGCAGTTCGGGCGCAAGCTGGGCCGAGGTGACCTTCAGATCGCGCATCAGCTGATCCTCGGCCAGGGGGCTGGGGCCAAGCCGGTTCAGGATCATGGAATGCAGCAGCGCCACATCCTTCAGCGGGCGCTGCGGCGCTTCCGGCCCGGGCAGGGGCGTAAGCTGCATGACCGGTTCGGGCCGCGCATCGGTCGGGGCGCCCAGCGCCTCGAGCACGTCCTGCGGACCGCGCACCAGAAGCGCCCCGTCGCGGATGAGCCCGTTGCAGCCCGAGGCGTGGGCATCGAACGGGTGGCCGGGCACTGCCATCACCTCGCGGCCATAGTCGAGCGCCGCCTTCGCGGTGATGAGACTGCCGGATTTCGATGCCGCCTCGACCACGACAACGGCACGCGACAGGCCCGCGACGATGCGGTTGCGCAGGGGGAAGTGGCGGGCCTGAGGCTCCAGCCCCGGCGGGTGTTCGCTGATCCGGCAGCCCCTTTCGTCGATCAGGCGGGCAAGGCCGTCGTTTTCCGCCGGGTAGATCACGTCGATCCCGCCGGCCATCACCGCGACCGTTCGCCCTTCGCCCTCCAGCGCCGCCTCATGCGCGGCGGTGTCGATGCCGCGGGCGAGGCCCGAGACCACCGTGAACCCGGCCTCGGACAGGCCCTGCCCCAGCCTGCGCGCCATGCGCATCCCCAGCGACGAGGCGTTGCGCGCGCCGACCATGCCGGTGGCCGGGCGATGAAGCAGCGCAGCGTCGCCCTTCACCCACAGGACCGGCGGCGCATCGGGGATGTCGGAAAGGGCGCGGGGATAGTCGGCCTCGCCATGGACCACGAGCCGGGCGCCCGCAGCAAGCCCCTGGCGTTCCTCGGCCAGCACCACGCCCATCGGGCAGACCTCGTAATCCTCGACCCCGGCCGCAGCGGCGATGCCCGGCAAGGCCGCCAGCGCCGCCCGGGCCGAGCCGTGTTCGGCCATCAGCCGGTGCCAGGTCACCGCCCCCACGCGCCGCGACCGCGCCAGCCGCAGCCGGTCGCGCCGATCCTCGACCGTCAGGGCGCAAGAGTGGTTCGCAAGCTGACCATCCGCCATCGGAAGCCCCATCACATTCGCTCCGGCCAGTCTGCGCCGGGGAAGGTTAACGAATGCTGAACGTGATCCGGGCCTTCAGTCACAAGCATTGCAGTCGGCGCGGATATTTGATCATATGGCGTCAAGGCCCCGAGGTCCGAGTCCGGTCTTTGCGGGTGACATGCCTTCTGGGGAGCAAAGACCATGTTGAACGCCGAAGTTGCCAAGCGCCGCGACGAAGCCATCTCGCGCGGGGTGGGGATGATGACGCAGATCTATGCGGATCGGGCGCTGAACGCGGAAGTCTGGGACATCGAGGGCAACCGCTACATCGACTTTGCCGCCGGGATCGCGGTGGTGAACACCGGGCATTGCCATCCGAAGGTCATGGCAGCGGTGGCCAACCAGATGACGAAATTCACCCACACCTGCCACCAGGTGATGCCCTATGAGAATTACATCCGTCTGGCCGAGCGGCTGAACGAGAAGGTGCCGGGCGATTTCAGGAAGAAGACGATCTTCGTGACCACCGGGGCGGAAGCCTGCGAGAACGCGATCAAGATCGCCCGCATCGCCACCGGCCGGAACGCCGTGATCGCCTTCGGTGGCGGCTTCCACGGCCGGACCTTCATGGGCATGTCGCTGACCGGGAAGGTCGAACCCTACAAGAAGGGCTTCGGCGCGATGATGCCGGACGTCTTCCATGTCCCCTTCCCGATGGAGCCGCACGGGATTTCGACGAAGGACGCGATGGCGGGGATCGAAAAGCTCTTCAAGGCCGACCTCGACCCGGCCCGGGTGGCCGCGATCATCTTCGAACCGGTGCAAGGCGAAGGCGGCTTCTACCCCGCGCCCACCGACCTTGTGAAGGCGATCCGCGCACTGTGCGACCAGCATGGCATCGTGATGATCGCGGACGAGGTGCAGACGGGCTTTGCCCGGACCGGCCACCTCTTCGCGATGGAGATGCACGGGGTCGCCGCCGATCTGACCACCATGGCCAAGGGCCTTGCGGGCGGGCTGCCGCTGGCGGCCGTCACGGGGCGCGCAGAGCTGATGGATGCGGCCAATCCGGGGGGCCTCGGTGGCACCTATGCCGGGAACCCCCTTGGGATCGCGGCGGCCAATGCAGTTCTGGACGTGATCGAGGAGGAAGACCTCTGCGCCCGTGCCAATGAGCTTGGCAGCCGGTTGAAGCAGCGGCTCGAGGCCCTGCGCGCCACCACGCCCGAGATCATCGACATCCGCGGCCCCGGCTTCATGGTCGCGGTCGAATTCGGCAAGCCGGGCACCCATGAGCCCGACGCGGGCTTTACCGGACGGGTCCGGCTGGAGGCGCAGAAGCGCGGGCTGATCCTGCTGACCTGCGGTGTCTACGGCAACGTCATTCGCTTTCTGGCGCCGATCACCATTCCGGATGCCCATTTCGCGGAAGCGATGGACATCCTGGAGGCTTCGGTCGCGGCGGCGCGCCAGGGCTGACCTCGGTGGGCTATCTGTCGACGACGTCCGAGGCAGGGAAATACAATGTGCAGCGGGCGGTCGAGGAGCTGGTCGCCAAGGGCGGGCCCGGCCCCTTGCGGCAGGGGCTTGCCATGGTCCGGTTGCAGCTTGGGCGCTACAAGGTTCGGCCCGAGGAATATTTCACCTATGCCTTGTGGAGAAAGGACCGTGGAAGGGCCTTCCTGCGCGACTTCATCTCGAACTGGCGGGTCAATGAGTTCAACAGCTCGCTGAACATGCCCGACCGGGGGCTGGCGCATGATCTGGTGAACGACAAGGTCGGCACCGAAGCGCTTCTGTTTGCCCGGGGCCTGCCCGTCAGCCGGACGCTGGCCGCCTATGCGCCCGAGGGCGAGGCGCTGCCGGACCTGCCCCATCTGCGCGCCTTGCGGTCGGCGCAGGATCTGGAAGCGTTCCTTGGCGATCCGGCAAACCTTCCCGTCTTCGGCAAGCCGCGGGCGGACAGTTTCGCCCGCGGGGCGGCGGCGATCTCGGGCCTCTCCGAGCCGGGCAGGCTCAGGTTCCTGACCGGAGAGATCGTGCCGGTGGACGGGCTTGCCGCCGAGATCGTCCGGGACTGGAGGCAGGGCTATGTCTTCCAGCCCTTCTACCAGTGCGAGGCCAGCCTGCGGCGGCATGTCGGGGCGGCGATGGCTTCGGTCCGCATCGTGACGCTTTGGACCGACCGGGGGATCGAGCCCTGGTATGCGGTGATCCGGCTGCCTGCGAAGACGGCGATGCATGACGGCGATGCGAAGGATCAGAGGATCTGGGGGCTGATCGACATCGGCACGGGCGAGGTGGTGAAGCTGCGCATCCTTCGTGACCCGCTGGCCGAAGACCAGCGCCATGGGAATGACCCTGATCTGCCCTTCCTTGGGTTCAGGATGCCCGACTGGGCACGCGCGATCGAGATTTGCCAGGAGGCTCACACCAGCTTTCCGGGCCATGGGATCATCGGCTGGGATGTGTTCCTGACCGATGCGGGGCCGATCCTGAACGAGGCCAATGCCAGCCCCGGCCACGTCTACCAGGTCGCCGCACAGCGACCGTTGCTGAACCCCGACCTGCGCCCGGCCTACGAGCGCGCCCGGGCCTTCGCGCGCCAGCACGGCGGCGGCAACCCCGCCTTTTGATGGCCGGCACGGCAAGGGATTTGCTCCTGCTGCACCGAATCGGTTGAAATCCGCCCAGAGCGCCGCCAAACCGAAGGTTGTGGAACCTTTTGCGCCGCACGGCGTTAGAATGCAGCAGATGAGTCATCAATTGGAGCACACATGATGAAGCGTTCTCTTCTTACTCTTCCCCTGATTCTGGCCTTGGTGGCAGCCTGCACCCCGGCCGAACAGAACGCGACGCTGGGCGCTTTGGGCGGTGCTGCTGTCGGGGCGGCGGTGTCGTCGGACAAGGACCGCACCAAAGGGGCGATGGTCGGCGCCGTGGTCGGCGTTGCCGCCTCGCAGCTGCTTGGGCCTGCGCCGCAGAGAGGCAAGTGCTACTACCGCGACCAGTACGGCAACCGCTTCATCGCCGACTGCGCGTAAGCCCGGCACCATTGCAAGCGACTTTTTCGGAAACCCTGGCCGTCCGCGGCCGGGGTTTTTTCATGCAATCCCCCCAGCGCCCCCCTGCGCACCTGCAAAGCCTTGCGCCCTTTCGCAGGACAGGCAGAGCGGCTAGAAGCGCGGCCAGTCCAGCACAGGGGCCGATATGGCTGATCCATCGTCCGGGATCGAGATTGCCGCTGCCAGCGTCGTGCTTGGCGACCGGCCGGTCCTGACCGGGCTGAGCCTGCGTCTGACCGAACGGCGGATCGGCATCCTGGGCCGGAACGGCTCGGGCAAGACCACGCTGTTGCGGCTGATCGCGGGCCTGATCGCGCCGCAGACCGGCACGGTTCGCGTGGACGGGTTCGATCCCTTCGCCGATCGGCGCGCGGCGCTGGCAGGAATCGGCATCCTGTTCCAGAACCCCGACCACCAGATCCTGTTCCCGACCGTCGAGGAGGAACTCGCCTTCGGTCTGGCGCAGCAGGGCCTCTCGCAGTCCGAGGCCCTGGCCCGCGCCAATGCCGCCCTGGCGTCCGAGGCCCGGGCGCATTGGGCCAAGGCCCCTGTCACCAGTCTGAGCCAGGGCCAGCGCCATTACCTGTGCCTGATGGCGGTCCTGCTGATGGCCCCGCGCACGATCCTGCTGGACGAGCCGCTTGCCGGGCTGGACCTGCCGACGCAGGCGCGTCTTGCCCGCCGCTTTGCCGCCCTGCCGCAGCGGTTGGTGACGATCACCCATGACCCGGCAAGCGTGGGCGACTGCGACCGCGTGATCTGGCTCGACGCGGGGCGGATCGCGGCGGATGGTCCTCCGTCCAGGGTGATCCCCCTTTACACCGCCGAAATGGCCCGGATCGGAGCGACGGATGCTGACGCTGACCTTGCCGGTTGAGACCGCGCTGCACCGGGTTTCGGCGGCGGCCAAGCTGGCGGGCATCGCCGGGCTTGGCGTGATTCTGGGGCTGACCGCTGATCCTGTCCTGCTGGCCGCGGTCTTCGCGGGCCTGTGGCTGGCCTACCTGCCGCTGGGTCCGGTCGAGGCCGCCCGCCTGCCGCGCCGCCTGTGGCTGCTCTGGCCCTTCGTTCTGGTGATCGGCGGCTGGCATCTGGTCCGAGGCACACCCGAGGCCGGGCTGGTGGTCATCCTGCGGATGCTGACCATGTTCGGCGCGGCGACGCTCATGCTGCTGACCACGCGGTTCGACGCGCTTCTGGCGGCGTTCTCGTCCCTTCTGCGCCCGCTGGAGCGCCTTGGCCTGCCGGTCAACCGCATCGCGCTGGCGCTGGCCATGGCGGTCCGGTTCATCCCGGTCCTGACGCAGCGGGCCAGCGACCTGGCCGAGGCCTGGCGGGCCCGGTCCGCCCGCAAGGCTCGTCACCGCCTGCTGGTTCCCCTTGCCATTGCGGCGCTGGACGAGGCCGACCATGCCGCCGAAGCCTTGCGCGCCCGAAGTGCTTTGGTATAACACCCGCAGACCCAGAGAAGGAGACCCGCATTGGAACGCAGCCTTGCCCATATCGCCCTGTTTGCCGCGCTGATCTCGGTCCTGGGCTTCCTGCCCCGGATCGACATGGTCGCAGGCGTGCCGATCACCTTCCAGTCCTTCGGCGTCATGCTGGCCGGAGCCGTGCTGGGCGCGAGGAAGGGCGCGCTGGCGGTGCTGGTGTTCATCGGGCTGCTCGCCCTGGGCCTGCCGCTGCTGTCCGGGGGCGCAAACCTGTGGTCGGTGCTCTACACCCCGCGTATCGGCTATGTGCTCGGCTTCCCGGTGGCGGCCTACGTCACCGGCTGGCTGACCCAGCGCCTGACCGCGTTGCCGCTGACCTTTGCCGCCGGCGTGGCGGCGGTGGGGGGCGGGATGATCGTGCTTTACACGATCGGCATCCCTGTGGCCGCCTACATGAACGACCTGACGCTGGCGGAAACTGCGGCCGGCGCGGTGGCCTTTCTGCCGGGCGACATGATCAAGGCGATCGCCACGGGGCTTGTCACCGGGCAACTGGCCCGGATGCGGCCCGGCGTGGTCCAGTCACGCGCCTGAGGCTTCGACCAGAAGCGCGGTCCCGATCCCGCCCGCCGCGGCAATGGCGGCAAGGCCCCGGCCCTGCCGCAGCCCGTGGAACAACCGGACCGCAAGGATCGCCCCAGAGGCCCCGACCGGATGGCCCCGGGCAAGCCCCCCGCCCGCAGGGTTGACGATGGCGGGGTCAAGTCCCGCTGCCTCGACCACCGCGATGGCCTGGACGGCATAGGCTTCCATCACTTCGGCCATGGCCAGCGGCTCTCGGCGCCAGATCGCCCGGATCGCGGCGACCGGGGCCAGCCCGGGTTCGGTCGGGTCGCCCCCGACGGTCCGGCCCGCAAGCAGAGCGAGGCCCCGCCCCCGCGCAATCCGGTCGCTGACCACCAGACAGACCGCAGCGGCATCGGCGGCGACGGCGGCGGTGGCGGCGGTGATGCTGCCCTGCACCACCGGGGCGCGGGAGAGAAGTCGGGGGGTGAGCGGTCGGGGGAAGGCGTCGGCTGTCACCCCCTGAAGCGGCACGATTTCCGGCGACAGGTCGGCCCGCAGCGCCTTGTCGTGGCTGGCCACCGCCCAGGCCTCTTGCCGGTCGCGCCCGATGCCCAACCGCCTTGCCAGCGCCTCGGCGGCTTCGGCCATCCCCGGATTTCGATCCGGCCAGGGGGTGAACGGGGCCTCGTCATAGGCGACCGGCGGACCGCCATCGGGATCGGTGCGCAAGCGCAGGGGGCGGCGGGAATAGCTTTCGACGCCCCCGGCAAGGACGACCTCAGCCGCGCCGGAGTCGACCAGCGCCCGAGCCAGAAGAATGGCATCCAGCCCCCCGGCGCATTGCCGGTCGATGGTCAGCCCGGCAACCGATTCGGGCAGCCCGGCGGCCAGCGCGACCCGCCGCGCCGGGTTGCCTCCCGCTCCAAGGGCGTTCGACAGGATCAGCTCGTCCACCTGACCGGGGGCGATTCCGGCATCGGCCAGACAGGCGGTCAGGACCGGGGCCGCGAGGTCCTCCAGCGACAGCCGCGCAAAGGCCCCCCCGCGCGGCACGACGGCGGTCCGGCGCGCGGCGATCAGGCGGGCCATGGCAGGCTTGCCCCCAGCGCGTTGAAATCGGTCTTGCCCGAAGCGAGAACCGGCCAGTCCTGCCGCCAGATCACCGCCTTCGGCGCGCGCGTCGGGCCGAGGGTTTGGCGGAGCGCGGTCAGGATGGCCGCCTCCTGCCCAGCGTCGCCCTGCAGGATCGCCACCAGCACCTGGCCGCGGATCGGGTCAGGCCTTGGCACCACGGCCGCCCGGGTGACACCGGGCATCGTTTCCAGGAAAAGCTCGATCTCTTCGGGAAAGACGTTCTGGTCGGCGACGGTGACCATGCGTCCGGCGCGGCCTTTCAGATAGAGAAAACCGCCCCTGAGGTCGCCGATCTCGCCCACGGACAGCCAACCGTCGCGCCAGCGGGTGGGGGCGGTTTTCGGATTGAGCGCTGACGCGCAAGCCTCTTGTCTCGCCTCTGCGCGCGAAGGGCGCGCAACCGGCTCGGACATGCCTCCGGCGGGGATATTTTGTGCAGGGAAAGGCGAGGCATAGCCCAGGAAAAGGTAGGGGCTTTTGACCCAGACTTCGCCGGTCGGATCGAGGTGGAGATCGACACCGGGATAGGGGCGGCCGACGGAAGGGTCAGGGGTGGTCTCGTCAGCAAGGGTGATGAAGCTGGTCTCGGCGGCGCCGTAGAATTCGCGGATGCAGGCGTTCGGGGCGAGGGTCGCAAGGCGGGCGCGGAGGGTGGCGTCAAGCTTGGAGCCGCCGACAAGGATGAGGCGGAGGTCGGGGAGGGTTTCAGGGCCGATGAGAAGGCGAAGCTGGGCCGGGGTGGCATAGAGGTGGGTGATCTGCCTGTCGGCCAGCGCGGCGCGCTGGCGGTCGGGGCGGAGGTCGGCGAGGAGGTGGACATGGGCGCCGAGGTGCAGGCCCTCGATCGCGCCGTAGAGCGCGAGGGAATGGACAAGGCGGCCAAGCGTGGCGACGCGCGCGCCGGGGCCGATGCCGAGCCGCGCGTTGACGGCGAAGCTGGCGGTCCAGGACCCCTGGGTGCGGCGGATGCGCCGGGGTTGGCCGGTGGAGCCGGAGGTCAGGGTCTCAAGGATCGGCTGGTCATGGGGTTCGGGCGGGGGTTGGTCGGGTGCCCCGATGCGGAAGGCCGGGAGGTCGAACGCCGCAGCGAGGCCCGAGGCGCTGTCAGGCAGGACCGGCCCGGAGGCGGCTGGGACGGGTGGCACGTCAGCCCCCGAGCTGTCGAAAAGCCGGGCCTCGGGGTGCCAGCGGAAGCGGTCGGTCATGCCATGAGAAGCGAGGCGATCCGGCGCAGCGCCAGAAGGTAGCCATCCGTCCCGCAGCCTGCGATCACCCCGTCGGCGCGGGACGAGACGTAGGAGTGATGCCGGAACGCCTCGCGCTTGTGGATATTGGAGATGTGGACCTCGATCACCGGGCCGTCATAGGCGTTCAGCGCATCGAGGATCGCGACCGAGGTATGCGAATAGGCACCGGGGTTGATGATGATCGCCGCCGATGTGCCGCGCGCCTCGTGGATCCAGTCGACAAGCTGGCCTTCGTGGTTCGATTGCAGGGCGCGGACCGCAAGGCCCAGTTCCTCGGCCAGATCCGAGACCCTGGCCGACACGTCGTCCAGCGTCTCGCGCCCGTAGATCTCGGGCTGGCGCAGGCCGAGAAGGTTCAGGTTCGGGCCGTTCAGAAGGGTGACGAGCTTCGGCATTTCGGGGTCCGCACTTTGGGGTCGCGCGAGAGTAGCCGATATGCTTGCGGGGACAACGGGCAAAAAATCGGCGGCTTTCCGGGGGCCTGCTGGGGACAGGTCGGAAAGCCGCCCAGGGAGACGCCGTTGGCCCTGACCGGGGACGCGGTCAGGCGACTTTCTCGAGGACGAGTTCGGGCAGGATGCCGAGGGCCCGGACGACTTCGCGGGTCAGGTGCGGGCGGTTCAGGGTGTAGAAATGCAGGTCCTCCACCCCGCCCTGGAGCAGCCTGTCGCAAAGCTGGGTGCATTGGGCGAGCGCAAGCAGTTCTTCACGGCCGTCGCGGGCGGCGGTGGCGAAGGCTTCGTCCAGTTTCTTCGGCACGGTGGCTCCGCAGCGGCGGGCGAATTTCCTGGCGCCCTCCCACGAGGTGATCGGCAGGATGCCGGGGATGATCGGCGCGGTGATCCCGGCCTTGGCGCAGGCATCGCGGAAGCGGAAGAAGGTGTCGGCCTCGAAGAAGAACTGGGTGATCGCCGATGAGGCGCCCGCGTCGATCTTGCGTTTCAGCCAGGTCACGTCGGAGGTCGCGTCGGCGGCATCGGGGTGCGGCTCGGGGTAGGCGCCGACGCGGATGTTGAACTTGCCCGTTCGGGCCAGTTTTTCCACCAGTTCGACAGAGTTGGCAAAGCCCAGGGGATGCGGAACAAAGCGTTGCGCGCCTTTCGGGGCATCGCCGCGCAGGGCGACGATCTCGGTCACGCCGGCAGCGGCATAGGCCTCGGCGATGGCCAGCGTCTCGGTCTGCGTGGCATCGACGCAGGTCAAATGCGCGGCAACGGGCAGGCCGTAGTTGCGGTGGATGGTCGAGACCGCCTCATGCGTCAGCGTCCGCGTGGTGCCGCCCGCGCCATAGGTGACGGACACGAACGACGGCTGCATCGGGGCCAGGGCCTGAACCGTCTCCCACAGCCGGAACGAGGCGTCCAGCGACTGCGGCGGGAAGAATTCGAAACTGATACGGGGCGTGGCCATTGTCGTCTCCTTCATTGCCCCCTTGTCGCAAATCGGCGCTTGTGAGACCAATTCATAATTCTCACGATCTTCATGAGGTTCATTCATGTACATCGAGCTGCGCCACTTGCGGACCATCCGCGCGATCCAGCAGGCGGGGGGGCTTGCCCGCGCGGCAGAGATGCTGAACATGACGCAATCCGCGCTGAGCCATCAGGTGAAGGGGCTGGAAGATCAGGCGGGGATGGAGCTGTTCGTGCGCCGCTCGAAACCCATGCGGCTGTCGGCAGCGGGGGTGCGGATGCTGCGGGCAGCGGAACGCATCCTGCCCGAGATCGACGCGATGGAAGAGGAGTTCCGCGCCCTGCGCGCCGGGCGGACGGGCCGCTTGCATATCGCGATCGAGTGCCACGCCTGTTTCGACTGGCTGTTCCCGGTGCTGGAGATGTTCCGCCACGCCTGGCCCGAAATCGACGTGGACATCCGGGCGGGGTTGGCCTTCGAGGCCCTGCCCGCGCTGAACCGCGAGGATGTGGATCTGGTGATCTCGTCGGACCGCGAACCGCCGCCGGGGATCGTGTTCAACCCCCTTTTCGACTACCACCCGACCTTTGTCGCATCGGCGCAGAACCCCCTTGCCGCAAAGGATTTCATCACGGCCGAGGATTTCCGCGATCAGGTGCTGATCACCTACCCGGTCAGCCGCGACAAGCTGGACGTGTTCAGCGAAATCCTGACGCCCGCCAAGGTCGAGCCTCGCGCCCAGCGGACAGCAGAGCTGACGGCGGTGATCCTGATGCTCGTGGGCTCGAACCGTGGCGTGGCCGTGCTGCCGGACTGGGTGATGCGCGAGGTGAAGACGAACGCGGATTACATCACGCGGCCCTTGGGGCCAGGGGTGGTGACAAAGCGGATGTATGCGGCCACGCGGGAAGAGGATGCGGCCAAGCCCTACATCGCGCATTTCCTGCGGCTGGCACGGTCCGAGCCGGTGAAACTCCAGCGCGGGTGATCGGCCGGGCACCGGAATTTTCGAAAGTTCCGGACCGATTTCTTGGAAGAAATCGGCGCTTGGCGTCAGGCGCGGATCGTGTCGGCCAGGGCCTTGAAAAGCGAATCGTTCGCGGCGATCAGCGCCCCGTCCAGGGGATCGGTGCCTTCGCGCAGTCCTTCCACCAGACCACCGGCTTCCTTGACCAGAAGGATGCCTGCCGCCACATCCCAGGCGGAAAGCTCGCGCTCCCAATAGCCGTCGAACCGGCCCGCCGCGACATAGGCGAGGTCCAGCGCCGCCGCCCCCCAGCGTCGGACACCGGCGCAGGCGGGCATCAGGCGGCCGAGGTCCTTCAGCATCGCGGGCAGCGTCGACTTGGCACCGAAGGGCACGCCCGTGGCAAACACCGCCTCATGCATCGCCCGCCGCCCAGACACGCGCAGCCGCCGGTTGTCGTTCAGCCAGCAGCCCGCGCCCTTTTCGGCCCAGAACATCTCATCCTTGGCCGGATCATAGACCACGGCACTGACGATCTCGCCCTTGTGCTCCAGCGCGATGCTGACGGCCCAATGCGGCATCCCGTGCAGGAAATTGGTGGTCCCATCCAGCGGATCGACGATCCAGCGCCGGGTCGGGTCGGCCCCTGCGGTCACACCGGTTTCCTCGCCGATCCAGCCATAGGTCGGGCGGCCGCCGAGGAGTTCCTCCTTGATAAGCCGCTCGGCCTCGCGATCCGCCTTCGAGACGAAGTCCCCCGGTCCTTTGGTGGAAACCTGAAGGTTCTCGACCTCGCGGAAGTCCTTGACCAGGCTGCGGCCCGCCTTGCGCGCGGCCTTGATCATCAGGTTGAGGTTGGCCGAGCCTTGCATCATCCGCTCCCGCAGCTTTTCAAGCCCGGCGCTATAGCGGGTCGGGGGCCGGAAAGGAAGGGGGCCGCGGGCCTACTGGACGATCACCACGCGCGTATTCTCCATCCCCTCGGCCTTGACCATCTGGAACAGGATCTTCGCGTTGTCGGGATGCAGCCGGACACAGCCGTGGCTGGCGGGCTTGCCCAGACGCTTGATCTGGTCGGTGCCGTGGATCGCATAATTCCCGTCGTAGAAGATCGCATAGGGCATCGGCGCGTTGTTGTAGCGGCGCGAACGGTGGTTCTTCGACAGGAACTCGGGCTCGAAGGTTCCGGCCGGGGTGATCTTGCCCGCCTTCGCTGTCGAGACCGGCCAGGTGTAAAGCAGACGTCCCTCGTGGTAGACCTTCATGGTCTGCGTCGAAATCGAGACACGGGCCAGAACCCGGTCGGCAAGGGCCTGCCCGGGCAGGAATGCCAGGACCAGAGCAAGCGCGGCAAAATGGCGGCGCATGGAAACCTCCGAATGTCTGCATCAATTCAGGGGCAGAATTCCCGCCCTGCCGCAGTAGTCAATGAAAAGGCGGCAAAAATCCGGTCAGGAATCCCGGATTTGTGGCGGGTTTCGGTCAACCGTCGTCTGGCCCGGGCGCAATCAGCGCGCCGATCACCGGGCCTTGCAGCTCGCGCAGAAGTTTGCGGCGGATCGCGGCGGGATAATCGGTCTGCATCGGCGCGCTTTCGACAAAGGCTCCGGGGCCGCGGATCACTTCGGTCCGGTAGTAGTCCAGGATGCCGGCCTCGTGCTCGCCGACCGCCAGTCCGTTCACGGTGATGCCGGTGAAATCCTCGCGCTCATAGGTCCGGGCGACCGAGATGCCCTCGTTGTTCTGTCCGTCGCCCGCCACGTCGATCACCCGGCGGTCGCAATCGGGCGCATCGTCCATCAGCGCCCGGCCATAGCGCAGCGCATCGCCAAGCGCGGTGGCCAGCCGGGCCGGAGGCCGGGGCGTGCGGCGCACGGTCCAGATCACCCGGTCCAGCGCCTCGGGGCTGTCGAGCCGGACCCAGGGCTGCACCAGGTCCTGATAGCCACGTCCCGACCAGTAGTAGACGGCCAGGACGACCTCTCCGTCGGCCGCAAGGATCGCCCGCCGGATCTCGCGATCCTCCAGCGCCAGGGCCAGGCCTTCGGTCTGGATGATGTAGTCCTGCGAATCGATGGAGCGCGAGATGTCGACGGCAAGCGCCAGGGCCAGGCGGCAATCGGCCAGGACCGGGGTGGCAAGTCCGGCCCCGAGGCCCAGGGCAGCACGGCGCAGAAGGTCGGCAAGCGGCGGCATGGCATCCCCCTTCCCTGCGCAATCCTGCGCCGGACCGCCCCTGCCGTCAAACGGGCTCAGCGGCGACGGCGCACCAGGGGCACGTTCGACCGCGATGCCTGAAACCGGGTTTCGGGATGCGGCGGGTGGCCTTCGGTCGCCTGCCAGTACCGGCGTGCCCCGCGCCGCATCCAGGCGGGCAGCGTCAGGACAAGACCCGCGACAAAGCCTCCGACATGGGCCCAGTAGGCGACCCCGCCCTCATCCCCCGGCACCGAGACGCCCGAGCCGATCTGGATCACCAGCCACAGGCCCAGAACGATCCAGGCAGGAATGGCGACGATGCGGAAGAAGATGATGAAGATGAACAGGACATCGACCTTCGCCCTGGGAAACAGCAGGAGATAGCCACCCATCACCCCCGCGATCGCGCCCGAGGCGCCCACCATCGGCACCGGGGATCCCGGGTCCGGCAAGGCCTGCGCCAGCCCCGCCACCACTCCGCAAGCCAGATAGAAGATCAGAAAGCCGAAATGGCCCATCTCTTCCTCCAGGTTGTCGCCGTAGATCCAGAGAAACAGCATGTTCCCGGCCAGGTGCATCCAGCTGCCATGCAGGAACATCGAGGTGACGATGGTCTCCAGCCCCTCGCCCGACAGGACGCGGGCCGGGACCAGGCCCCAGGTCATGAAGAATTCCTGCAGCTGCCATTCCGACCGCGAGGTGAAATATGCCAGGAAAATCAGAATGTTGCTCGCGATCAGCGCGAAGGTCACAAAGGGCGTGCGCCCCGAGGGGTTATGGTCGCGGATCGGAAACATGCGGCGCAGCCTTTCCGATCCGCAAGGAAGCGTCAAGCATCGGCGACGGCGGCCAGAAGCTGGGCATTGCCGCCCGAGGCCGTGGTGTCGATGCAGAGGTGGCGCTCCAGGTGGACATGGCCTGCGTCCGGCATCGCGATCAGCGGCAGGATCGGCCCCTTGCGCCGGGCAAGCGCCTGGGCATAGGGCCGTCCGGTGTCGGGCCCACCCCACCACAGCGCGCCGGAAAAGCCTTGCAGCGTGACCAGCGCCTCGCAAGGCAGGCCCGGCGCTTCGACCGCATGGCCGCCCAGCCTGCGGATCGCTTCGGCCTGTTGCAGGGCGGTCGCGCGGCCGGGGCCAAGGCACAGAAGCGGTGCACGCGGGATCAGCGTCAGGCGGTTCGACTCTCCCGTCGGACCGGGCATGTCCTCGGTGATCGGCGCCATCGCGGGCCGGGGGGTTGCCAGGGTCCGGGCGACCTCGTCGGGCGCTGTCTCCGCCGGATCCGGCAAGGCCTCGGGCACTGGCGCGACCGTGAACCGCGCCAGATAATGCGGCCCGCCCGCCTTGGGGCCGGTTCCCGACAGCCCCTCTCCCCCGAAGGGCTGCGAGCCCACCACCGCGCCGATCTGGTTGCGGTTGACGTAGGTGTTGCCGACATGCAGCCCGTCCACGATGTGCTGCACCCGGTCGTCGATGCGGGAGTGCAGGCCGAAGGTCAGGCCGTAGCCGGTGGCATTGATCGCGGCGATGACCCGGTCGATGTCATGGGCCTTGAAGGTGGCGATGTGCAGGACCGGGCCGAAGATTTCCCTCGGCATGTCCTGGATCCCTGTGACGGACAGGACGGTGGGGGCAACGAAGGTCCCCTGCCCCGGTGCCTTCAGCTCTTTCAGCACCCGACCCTCGGCGCGGGCGGCTTCCACATAGGCGCGGATGCCCGCCTGCGCCTCGGCGTCGATCACCGGACCGATGTCGGTGGACAGGGCCCAGGGATCGCCCAGCGACAGCTCCTCCATAGCGCCGAAGAGCATTTCGGACACGGTTTCGGCCACGTCCTCTTGCACATAAAGACAGCGCAGCGCCGAACACCGCTGCCCGGCCGACTGGAAGGCAGAGGCGATGATGTCCCGCACCGCCTGTTCGGGCAGCGCCGTGGAATCGACCAGCATCGCGTTCAGGCCCCCGGTTTCGGCGATCAGCGGGGCGGTGGGGTCAAGATGGTCGGCCATGGCGCGGCGGATCGCCTGCGCGGTTTCGGTCGAGCCGGTGAAGGCAACCCCGTTCACCCGCGGATCGCGGGTCAGCGCCGCTCCGATGGCGCCGTCGCCGGGAAGAAGTTGCAGCGCGGTCGGAGGCACTCCGGCGGCTAGCAGGTGGTCGACGGCCACGGCGGCGATCAGCGGGGTCTGTTCGGCGGGTTTGGCAATGACGGCATTCCCGGCGGCCAGCGCCGCGCCGATCTGGCCGCAGAAGATGGCCAGCGGGAAGTTCCAGGGGCTGATGCAGGCAAAGACGCCTCGGGCGGGGTGCGGCTGGGCGGTCTGGATGGCATAGTAGCGCAGGAAATCCACCGCCTCGCGCAGTTCGGATACCGCATCGGCCAGCGTCTTGCCCGCCTCCCGCGCCAGAAGCGCGAAGATACGGCCGAAATCGGCCTCCATACGGTCGGCGGCGCGGTTGAGGACAGTGCCGCGTTCCGGCGCGGCGGCGGCCCAGGGCTCGGCAAGGCGCAGGGCCGTGTCCACATCCGGCAGGCCTGCGGTGGTGACATGGCCGACCAGCGCGCCGGTTGCGGGGTTCAGCACCGCAAGCTGCGCGCCGCCCACGACCCGACCGGCCAGACGCGGGGCGGCGTCGATGCGGGCCTCGGCAAAGGGAGCGCGGGCCTTCTCGATCGCTTCAAGATCGGCGGCATCGGTCAGGTCCCAACCGCGCGAGTTCTTCCGCGCCCCGAACAGCGCCGGACCGGTCTTCAGCGCCGGGCTGGGAATGGTCGCCAGACCCTCCACCGCCGTCAGCGGGCAGGCGACGACGGTTTCCGGCGGGACCTCCTCATCGACGATCTGGTTGACGAAGCTGGAATTCGCGCCGTTCTCCAGCAGACGCCGGACGAGATAGGCCAGCAGGTCCCGGTGCGCGCCCACCGGCGCATAGATGCGGCAGCGCGTGCCGTGGTCGGTCAGCACGATGTCATGCAGCCGCTCGCCCATCCCGTGCAGACGCTGGAATTCGTAGTCCATCGGCGTCAGGCCCAGTTCGTCCGCGATATGCAGGACGGCAGCAACGGTATGGGCATTGTGGGTGGCGAACTGCGGATAGATGCGATCGGTCAGCGACAGCAGTTTCCGCGCATTGGCGATGTAGGACACATCGGTCGACTGTTTGCGGGTGAAGACGGGGAAGCTCTCCAGCCCCAGGACCTGCGCCCGTTTCACCTCGGCATCCCAATAGGCGCCCTTGACCAGCCGGACCATGATCCGCCGGTCCAGCTTCACCGCCAGCGCGTGCAGCCAGTCGATCACCGCCCCCGCGCGGCGCCCGTAGGCCTGCACCACCACGCCGAACCCGTCCCAGCCCTTCAGCGCAGGGTCCGAAAGGGTGGCCTCGATCACCTCCAGCGACAGGGCCAGCCGGTCGGCCTCCTCGGCGTCGATGTTGAAGCCCAGCCCCGCCGCCTTCGCCAGCGAGGCCAGAGCGCGGACGCGGGGGACCAGTTCCTCCATCACCCGCGCGCGTTTGGCGACCTCATAGCGCGGATGCAGCGCCGAGAGCTTGACCGAGATGCCGGGATTGGTGCGGATGTCGTTGCCCTTGGCCGCCCGGGCAATCGCCGTGATCGCGCGGGAATACGACAGGTGATACCGCCGCGCATCGGCCTCGGTCCGGGCCGCCTCGCCCAGCATGTCGTAGCTGTAGGTATAGCCCTTCGCCTCCATCTCTTCGGCCCGGTCCATGGCCGTGTCGATGGTCTCGCCCAGCACGAAGTTGCGGCCCATCTCCCGCATCGCGCGGGAGACGGCAGTGCGGATCACCGGCTCGCCCAGCCGCCGCACCGCGCCGCGCAGGGCACCCGCGATGCCGCCCTCGCGGTCGTCCAGCACCTTGCCGGTCAGCATCAAGGCCCAGGTCGAGGCATTGACCAGGCTGGAGGCCGATTTCCCCAGATGCCGGCCCCAGTCGCTGGGGGCGATCTTGTCCTCGATCAGCGCATCCATCGTCTCGGCATCCGGCACCCGCAACAGCGCCTCGGCCAGACACATCAGCGCGATGCCTTCGTCGGTGGACAGGCCGTATTCGGCAAGGAAGACCTCCATCAGCCCGGGCCGGGCGCTGGACCTTATGCGCCGCACCAGGTCGGCCCCCTGCGCCACGATGGCGGCGCGGGCGGGCGCGTCCAGCGCGGCCTCGGCCGCAAGGCGCTGGACCAGCGCGGTCTCGTCGGTCAGTGCGCCCGTCGTGATGACGGACCAGGCAGCAGGAGCGGTTTGATCTTTCATCGCAGACACCCTTCTTTCCGCCCAGCATAACGCGAAAACGGCAGGCTGTTTTCCTGAAGATCATGCTATATGCGGGCCGGACTCGGAGAAATCAGCAGAAACCCCATGCCAAACGACCGCAGCGACCTTGACCGTTTCGACCTTGCCATCCTGCGGGTCCTGCAAACCGAAGGCCGCATCTCCGCCGTGGAACTTGCCCGCCGGATCGGTCTGTCGAAATCCCCCACCCAGGCGCGGATGAAGCGGCTGGAGGAGATCGGGATCATAACCGGATACCGCGCGATCCTCGACCCGATCAGGATGGGCCAGGCGCATGTCGCCTTCGTCGAAGTGCGCCTGTCGGACACGCGCGAGGCGGCGCTGACCGCCTTCAACCGGGCGGTGCTGACGGTGCCCGAAGTGGAACAGTGCCACATGATGGCCTCAAGCTTCGACTACCTGCTCAAGGTCCGCACCGCCGACATCCAGTCCTACCGCCGCGTGCTGGGCGAGGTGATCTCTGCCCTGCCGCATGTCGCCTCGACCTCGACCTATGTGGCCATGGAGGCGGTGAAAGAGGTGTTCTGAGGTCGCCTCGGCGGATCGCCCCCCTTGCCTGGTGCCGCCGCAACTTTCGCCCCGCTGCCGCGTAGCTTCCGCATCACGGAGGCAGACATGGACCTGACCGGACGTATCCTGCTGGCAGCCCTGTTCGCTGCCGGAGCCGTGCAGAAGACCCTGGACCCGGGCGCCGCTCAGGGCCTGCTGGCAGGGCTCGGCGCGCCCGTCTGGCTGGTCTGGCCCGCACTCGGGTTGAACGCGCTCCTGGCCATCGGTCTCCTGTGGCCGCCGACGGTGCGACAGGCGGCGATCGTCGCTGCGGGCTACTGCGCGCTGACCAGCGTCTTCCATTTCCAGCCACAGGACGGCTGGCAGATGTCCATCTTCGTCAAGAACTGGGCAATTGCGGGCGGCCTTCTGGTGCTGGCTGCCGCGCACAGACCCGCCTAATCCTTCGGCTTGCCCGCTGAGATCGTGACCTTCGCGTTGGTCGACGACACTTGAACCGGGGCCTTGGCTGCCTCTTTCTTCGGCTTCTTCACTTCCTTGCGCTTGTTCATGCCCTTGGCCATGACGCATTCTCCCTTTCGGCCGGTGCGGCCCTGTCCAACTCTATGCCTCCCGCCCCCCGATTGCACGGGTCAAATCCGCCCGGCCCGCCAGCCCGGACTTGCCGCCGCAGACTGTGCCCAAGGGGAAACGAGGGTTGACCGATGGGCCTTGATCGCGACGTCACGGTGCAGGCGATGGGCCTCCGTGTGGTGGACCGGTTGTGCCTGTGATGGCTCGTCGTGCTCCTTCGGCTCCTCCTCGCGGGGGAGCACCGACGAGGAGACGAAGGCGAACGAGGAGACTAGCCCTGCGGCGTCATCGCCTTGCGCTGCCGCGCCCGCTCCAGACCCAGCTTGCGTTCGCGCCAGATGATGAGGATGCCCGCCGTCACGATCAGCACGGCCCCGCCCAGCATCGGCCAGGTCGGCACCTCGGCAAAGACGAAATAGCCGATCCCCAGCGCAAAGATCATCGAGGCATAGTCGAAAGGCGCCACCAGCGACGCATCCGCCTCTCGGTAGCTGGAGGTGAGCAGGATCTGCCCCAGCCCCCCCAGAAGCCCCGCGCCGACCAGGATCGCCGCCTCGCGCGGGGTGGGCCAGACCCAGCCGAACGGCAGCGTGACCAGCGACAGGACCGCCGCAGTGACCGAGAACCAGAAGACGATGGCCGAGGTCTGCTCGGTCATCACCAGCTTGCGCACGAAGACCTGCGCCAGGGCCGCAAAGACCGCCCCGCCCAGGACCAGCATCGCGCCAAGCGCCTCGGCCACGCCCGCAGACCCCGGGTCGATGGACAGGCGCGGGGCCAGCACGATCAGGACGCCCACCATCCCCAGGATCACCGCCGAGATGCGGAAGGCCCGCACTTCCTCGCCCAGGAACATCGCGGCGAAGATCACGGTCAGCAGCGGCGCGGCATAGCCGATGGCGGTGACCTCCGGCAGGGGCAGATAGCCCAGCCCCGCAAAGCCGAGGCCCATCGCCAGTGTGCCCACCACGCCGCGCCAGACATGGCCCAGCGGCTGCACGGTCTTCAGGCCGGTCCGCAACTCGTGCCGCCAGGCGAGCCAGGCCATGATGACGGGTATCGCAAAGAACGACCGGAAGAACACCGCCTGCCCGGCGGGCACATGGCTTGTGGTGGACTTGATGAGCGAGGCCATGACGATGAACACCATCACCGAGGCCAGTTTCAGGGCAATGCCGCGCAGGGGGCGCATGGGGGGGCGCATGGGTCGTTCCGTCAGGGTCGCGGCCTCTTTACGCCGCAATCGCTTTCAGGTTCCCTGATCGGGAAGGAGAATGCCATGCCGAAAGCACCGCTGTCAGACAGAATTGAACAGGGCCGGGGTCTGGCGCCCGCCGATCTGGTGCTCAAGGGCGGGCGGGTCTTCGACCTGATGACCGGCGATCTGGTGGAAACCGACGTGGCGATCTGCGGCGACACCATCGTGGGGGTCTTCGGAGCCTATTCCGGCAGGCGCGAGATCGACGTCTCGGGCCGCGTGCTGGTGCCGGGGTTCATCGATACGCACCTGCATGTGGAAAGCTCGCTCGTCACCCCGCACGAATTCGACCGCTGCGTCACCCCCCGCGGCGTGACCACGGCGATCTGCGACCCGCACGAGATCGCGAATGTCTGCGGCGTGAAGGGCATCCGGTATTTCCTTGATGCGGCGTCTCAGCTGGTGATGGACCTGCGGGTGCAGCTGTCGTCCTGCGTGCCCTCGACCCATATGGAGACGACCGGCGCGCGGCTTTCGGCTGCGGACCTCGTGCCATTGATGGACCACCCCAAGGTGATCGGTCTGGCCGAGTTCATGAACTACCCCGGCGTGCTGATGCAAGACCCGGGCTGCATGGAGAAGCTCCAGGCCTTCCAGGGCCGCCACATCGACGGGCACGCGCCGCTTTTGCGGGGCAATGACCTGAACGGCTATATCAGCGCGGGCATTCGGACGGAACATGAGGCGACCTCCTACGACGAGGGGCTGGAAAAGCTGCGCAAGGGAATGCGGGTGCTGATCCGGGAAGGGTCGGTCTCGAAGGACCTGCACGCGCTGGCCGGGCTGCTGACCGAACGCTTCGCGCCCTATCTTGCCTTCTGCACCGACGACCGGAACCCGCTGGACATCGGCGAGCATGGGCATCTGGACTACATGATCCGCACCGCGATCAGCCTCGGCGCGCCGCCGCTGGCGGTCTACCGGGTCGCAAGCCTCTCGGCGGCCGAGGCCTTCGGGCTGAAGGACCGCGGTCTTATCGCGCCGGGCAAGCGGGCGGATATCGTGGTGGTGGACAGTCTTGAGGGCTGCCATGCGAGCCTGGTTCTGGCGGGGGGCGTGGTGGCGGATGATGCCGCCTTTGCGGCGCGGGGGGCAACCGAGCCGGTGGCGCGGGGCTCGGTGACATCGGCGCGGATCGAGGCGGGGCACTTCCGCACCGGGGGCAACCGGGTCGAGACCCCGGTGATCGGCATCCTGCCGGGCAAGATCATCACCGAACATCTGACCTTCGACATCGCGCCCCAGGACGGGGACAAGCGGCCGGACCTTGCCCGCGACCTGGTGAAGATCGCGGTGATCGAGCGGCACGGGGTCAACGGCAACCGGGCGACGGGGTTCGTCAAGGGCTTCGGCTTGCGCCGCGGGGCCATCGGATCGACGGTCTGCCACGACCATCACAACATCGCGGTGGTGGGGGCGGACTACGCGGACATGGCGATCGCGGCGAACCGGCTGGTGGAGATCGAGGGCGGGTTCGTCGTCGTCGAGGGGGGGCGGGTGCTGGCCGAACTTGCCCTGCCCGTCGCGGGGTTGATGAGCCTGAAATCCTTCGAGGAGGTGCGGGAGGACCTCGTCCGGCTGCGCGCCGCAGCGACCTCGCTGGGGGTGGTGCTGGAGGAGCCGTTCCTGCAACTGGCCTTCCTCGCCCTGCCGGTGATCCCGCATCTGAAGATCACCGACATGGGGCTGGTCGATGTGGACCGCTTCGAGATCATCCCCTGATCGGTCCACGCGTGGGCAGGCTTCCGGATCCTTTTAAATCAATCTTTTGGCTGCGGGCCTTCGGAAATTCTTAACTTCTGATCGCGGCCCGTGACGGCTGCCGCAAGGGGGCTTCGCGCGCCCGAAGCCGCAGGGACGTCCTGCTGGAAGGGCCAGCCGCTGCCATCGCGTGGCCGGGAGTGCCCGTCAGCGCCAGCGCAGCTCGGCCAGCAGCGGCAGGTGGTCCGAGGGCTGCGGGCCGGGGGTCGACGGCAGGTCGAGCGGGGTGAGGTCCAGGTCGTGCGAATGCGCGATCCGGTCCAGCGGCAGGAAGGGCCGGCGCGCGGGGAAGGTCGGGCCGGTGGGCAGGATCGCGAAGGGCTGCGCGATTCGTCCCAGCCCGACGCGGCGGGAATGTTCGTTGAAATCACCCAGGATCACCGTGGGCCGCGCCGGATGGCGTTGCAACGCAGCCTTGATCGCATCGAGCTGTCGCCGCCGCGCCGCACGCAGCAGCCCCAGATGCACCGCGACCACGCGCAGCGGCAGGGGCGTGTCGAGATCGACGATCACCGCGCCGCGCGGCTCGTGCCCCGGCAGGTCCAGATGGTCAAGACCGCAAAGCCTTATGCCCGGCCGCGCCAGAAGCGCATTGCCATGCCAGCCCAGGCTGACGGCATTGCGACCGATCGGCAGGGGGACGAGGCCCGTCACCTCGGCGATGCGGTCGCGCGGCAGGGCCGAGGGGCGGTCGCCAAGCCGGAAGTCGGCCTCTTGCAGCGCGACGACATCGGCCTGCAACGCCGCGATGCCGGCCAGCACCCGGTCGGCATCGCGGCGACGGTCGGTTCCCACCGCCTTGTGGATGTTCCAGGAGGCGAGGCGCAGGCTGGGCTTGGACTTGGCGGTCATGTCCCCAATATAGGCCACGAGAGCCACGGAAGGAGAAGGCAGTGCCCGCGCCATCGACCATCGTCCTGACCGGCATCCGGCTGCTGCTGGCGGTCGAGGCGGTCGTGGCGGCCTGGAATGGCGTGCTTCCGGCGGTTTTCATCACGCTCGCGGCGCTGGTGCTGACGGTGCTGCCGGGCAAGCTGGCCAGCCGGGTCGGCCTGCGCCTGCCGCCAAGTTTCCTGGCCGCCATCGCGCTTTTCGTCTTGGCGACGCTGTATCTGGGCGAGGTCTACGACTTCTACGACCGGTTCTGGTGGTGGGACCTGGTGCTGCATTTCGGCTCGGCCATGGGGTTCGGGATCCTGGGGTTCCTTCTGGTCTTCATGCTGTTCGAAGGCGACCGCTATGCCGCCCCGCCTTGGGCGCTGGGGGTGCTGTCCTTCTGCCTGGCGATGACCGTGGGCGTGCTGTGGGAAATCTTCGAATATGCGATGGACACGCTGTTCGGCTTCAACATGATGAAGTCGGGGCTGCCCGACACGATGGGCGATCTGATCGTCAACACGCTGGGCGCGGTGCTGGCATCCCTGGCGGGTGTGGTCTACATGCTGGACCGGGCCGGGCGGCTGGGGGCGCCGTTCGACCTGTTCATCGAGACCAACCGGGCCCGGTTCCGCAAGCTGTTCGCGCGCAAGACGAAGGTCTAGAGGGTCGGGGGGCGCGAGGCCGCGGGGCCTGTGCTTGCGGCGGCCGGCTGGATCGAGAGCGCCCTGCCCTGGAACGTGGCGGGATCGTCGGTATCGCGGCCGAGCAGGCTGGGCGACATGGCCCGTCTTGCGCCAAGGGTCAGCGCCCGGGGGTTTCCGTGGGCGGGCCGAAGCGTTCCAGCATCCGCGCCCTGATCTGGTCGCGGGCCTGGCGGTAGGCGGCCAGCTTCGCCTCGCGCGTCTCGCCCAGGCCGGTCGGGTCCAGGATCGGCCAGTATTCGATCTCGAGATGGTGGAAACGGGTCAGCTCCAGCGCCATGCGCTGGCTGGCCGGGGACAGCGCGATGATGAGGTCGAACTGCGACAGGTCGTCGCCCCAGTCCTGCATCTCTTCGAAGGACCGCGAGCGGTGGCGGGACAGCTCGATCCCCAGTTCCTTGCAGACCGCGACAGAAAAGCCGTCGATCTCCATGTCGTTCTTCACGCCTGCCGACTGGACATAGGCGCGCTGGCCGTACATCTGCTTCATCAGCCCCTCGGCCATCGGGGACCGCACGGCGTTGTGGTCGCAGCAGAACAGCACCGATTGGGGGAAGTCGCCCAACGTCAGCCCCAGTGCAACACGCAGATCAGCGTGAACAGACGCCGCGCGGTGTCGGTATCGACCTCGGCCTTGCCCTCGAGCCGTTCGCGCAGGATCGAGGCGCCCTCGTTGTGGATGCCGCGACGGGCCATGTCGATCGCCTCGATCTGGCTGGGCGGCAGGCGTTTCACCGCGTCGAAGTAGGACTCGCAGATCTGGAAGTAGTCCTTCACCACCTGGCGGAAGGGGCCAAGCGAGAGGTGGAACTCGGCCGCCTTTTCCCCTGCCTCGGTGGCGATGTCGAAGACCAGCCGCCCGTCGCGGATCGCCAGCAGCACGCGGTAGGGGCCTTCGGGCATCTCGCGGTCGGGGCGGGCGGCGGGGGTGAAGCTGTTCTCCTCCAGCAGGTCGTAGATCGCGACGCGGCGTTCCTGTTCGATCTCGGGCGTCGGGCGCGCGAGGCCTTTCTCGTCGATCTCGATCTGGCAGATGCGGTTCATGGGCTGTGTTCCGAAGGGTCCGCCCGTGATGCCCGACCTTGGGGCAGTGGGTCAAGCGGGGATGGGGGCGTTCAGGCCGCGGAAGCAATCGGCCCGATGGGGCGCGACGGGCGCGGGCTGCGCCGTCTGCCCCGCCCCCGGCAAGCGGCAGGCTCAGCCGTTCAGCCGGTCCAGCCGGGCGCGGACGCTTAGCCCATGCGCCTCAAGGCTTTCCGACCTGGCCAGTCGTTCGGCAGCCGGGCCGATGGCCTTCAGCGCCTCGGGCGTCATCCTTGCCAGCGTGGTGCGTTTCATGAAGTCGAGCACCGAGAGGCCGCTGGAGAACCGGGCTGACCGCGCGGTGGGCAGGACGTGGTTCGGACCGCCGATATAGTCGCCGATGGCCTCGGGCGTGTACTGGCCCAGGAAGATCGCGCCGGCGTGGGTGATCTGCCGCGCCAGCGCCTCGGGATCGGCGGTGCAAAGCTCCAGGTGTTCGGGGGCGACGCGGTTGGAAAGTTCGGCGGCCTCGGTCAGGTCGCGCGTGACGATGACCGCGCCGTGCTGCGCCCAGGAGGCCCCGGCGATGGCGCGGCGCTCCAGCGTTTCCAGGCGCCTGGCGACGGCATCCGCCACGGCCTGCCCGAAGGCGGCGGAGGTCGTGACCAGGATCGACTGCGCGCTTTCGTCGTGTTCGGCCTGCGACAGAAGGTCAAGCGCGATCCAGTCGGGGTCGTTGTCGGCATCGGCGATGACCAGGATTTCCGAGGGTCCGGCGATCATGTCGATGCCGACGCGCCCGAAGACCCGGCGCTTGGCGGCGGCGACGAAGGCGTTGCCGGGGCCGGTGATCTTGTCCACCGGGGCGATGGTTTCGGTCCCGTAGGCCAGCGCCGCGATCGCCTGCGCCCCGCCGATCCGGTAGACCTGATCCACCCCGGCGATGCGGGCCGCCAGCAGGACCAGCGGGTTCACCACGCCGCCCGGCGTCGGGCAGGCGATGACCAGCCGCCCTACCCCCGCCACCTTGGCCGGGATCGCGTTCATCAGGACGGACGACGGATAGGACGCCAGCCCCCCGGGCACATAAAGCCCCGCAGCGGACACCGGCGTCCAGCGCCAGCCGAGCGTGGCCCCGGTGCTGTCGGTCCAGCTTTCGTCCTGCGGCTTCTGACGGACGTGGTATGAGCGGATGCGATCCGCCGCCAGTTCCAGCGCCGCGCGGTCCTCGGGCGAGACCCTGGCGATCTCGGCCTCGATCTCCTCGGGCGAAAACGCGAGCCTGTCGGGCGTCAGGGTCAGCCGGTCGAAGCGGGCGGTAAGGTCGATCACCGCAGCGTCGCCCCGGTTGCGGACATCGGCGATGATGGCGGCCACGGCCTGATCGACATCCTCGGCCTCTTCCCGTTTCTGTCCGAGAAGCCTCTGGAAGTCGGCCTCGAAGCCGGGATCGGCGGTCGTGAGGAAGACGGGCATCAAGGCCTCCGGGCGTCGGGATCGCGGTGCAGATAGCGCGGGGGGAGGCCGGGCTCAAGCCTGGATGATCGCAGGGCACGCTGGGCGCCCTGCCCGGCCGATCATACCGTGTGCAGGTAAAGGTCGAAGTCCACCTCGCTGACCGTGCGCATCACGCGGGCATATTCCGCCGCCTTGATCGCGGTGAAGGTGCGGTGCATGTCCTCGCCCAGTGCCTCCTTCAGGAAGGCCGAGCGTTTCGCGGCGTCGATCGCGGATTTCCAGTCGGTCGGGATGCCGGCGCTGTCCTCGTCGGCATAGCCGTTGCCGGTGGTTTCCGGGCCGGGGTCGATCCCTTCCCGCAGACCCTTGCGGATCCCGGCCAGCACGGTTGCCGCCACGAGATAGGGGTTCGCATCCACTCCGGCGGGGCGGTGCTCGATCCGCCGCGCCTTGATGTCGCCCGCCGGAATCCGCAGCGCGACCGAGCGGTTGTTGACGCCCCAGGTCGGGCTGACCGGCGCGTAGGACTGGTTGGCAAAGCGGCGCCAGGAGTTGGCGTGCGGCGCAAAGACCAGCATCGATTCGCCCATGGTCTGCTTCATGCCCCCGAGCGCGTGCAGGAGCGTGCGGTTCCACTTGCCCTCTTCGGCCTCGACAAAGACGTTCTGGCCCCTGTCGTCCAGCAGCGAGACGTGGAAATGCATGCCCGAGCCTGCGTAGTTCTCGTTCGGCTTGGCCATGAAGCAGGCGACGACGCCATGGGCGCGGGCCTGGGCGCGGACGATGCGTTTCAGGCGCATCAGGTCGTCGGCGGCCTGCATCACGTCGGTCCGGTAATGCAACGTCAGTTCATACTGGCCGGGGGCGTATTCGGAGATCAGCGTCTCGGCCTTGATACCGGCCTTCTCGGCCCCGGCATAGATGTCGGAGAAGAGCGGCAGCATCCCGTGCAGGTGGTCCACCGAATAGACCTCGGTCTTGCGGCTTGAGCGGCGGTCCAGCACGTCGCGGGCGGGCTGCATCTTGCCGTCCGGGCCGCGTTCGGGGTCGAGAAGGAAGAATTCCAGTTCAAAGGCCCCGGCGGGGTGCAGGCCCTCGGCGGCCAGCAGGTCCACCTGCCGTTGCAGGGCATGGCGGGGGTCCGAGGTCATCGGCGCGCCGTCGAGGGTGTACATCGACATGAACACCTCGCCGCGCGGGGGCTGCGTGTTGTGCAGCGGCTTCAGCGTGCCGGGGATCGGCCAGGCGCGCAGGTCGCCGTCGCCCTGATCCCAGATGAGGCCGGTCTCATGCACATCCTCGCCGCAGATGTCGAGGCCGAGGATGGAAATCGGCAGATGACGGCCGTTGTTGTAAAAAGACAAAAGCTCATGGCGCCGGATGATCTTTCCCCGGCCGATTCCGTTGGCGTCGTGCAGGATAATGTCAAAAGCCTCGATCTCGGGATGGGCCGCGAGAAAGGCTTCCGCCTCGGCTGGGGTGGACCCGGAGGGGCTGGTCTGGGGCATGTTCAGGCTGCTTTGAAAAGGTCGGTCAGGATGGTGTCGAAGTTTGCGATCAGCCTGTCAACCTGGGCCTTCCTCGTCGCCGGGCTGATGAGCATCATGTTGTGGAACGGCGCGATCAGCGTGCCGCGGTTGATGAGGCCGGTGTGGATCGCGGCCTCGACCCGGGGCTGGTGGGCCATGCCCGCCTCGGTGCCATTGCGCAGCGGGCCGGGGGCGCAGATGAATTCCACCCGCGCGCCGACCCGGACGACATGCCAGGGGGCGCGGAGGCGGTCGATGGTCTTCGCCAGCCCGTGCGAGAGACGCTCGGCCAGCTTCTCCATATGGGCGTAGTTCTGGGGCGTCATGACCTCGGACAGCGTGGCGACGAGGCAGGCGAACTGCATCGGGTTCGCGGAAAGCGTGGTGCCCATGCCGGTGCGGCCGGGCTCGCGTTTCGCGTCCGCCTCGTGATAGCGCCTTGCGGTCTCGTCGGTCAGGCCCCAGACGGCGGTGGGCATCCCGCCCGCCACGCATTTCCCGACGACGAAGATGTCGGGGCGCAGCGAGTGGACGCGGGTATAGCCGCCAAGGCCGGAGGAGATGGTATGCGTCTCGTCGATGATGAGCAGCGCGCCGTATTTCCGCGACAGCTGGCGCAGGCCGTCGTGGAACCCGGCTTCTGGCAGCACCATGCAGGAGTTGGTCATCACCGGCTCGGTCAGGATGGCGGCGACATCGCCCTGGGCCAGCGCCGCCTCGACCGAGGCGAGGTCGTTGAATTCGGCGCAGACGGCGGTCTGCGTCAGGTCGTTCACCTGGCCGAGAAGGCCGGGAGAGTTCACGGTGCGGCCGTTTTCCAGGCTGACGAAGGTATCGTCCACCGTGCCGTGGTAGCAGCCGTTGAAGACCAGGACCTTGGGCTTGCCGGTGATGGCGCGGGCGACGCGCAGGGCAAAGCGGTTGGCGTCGGTCGCGGTGGTGGCGATCTGCCAGCGGAAGGGGCCGAAGCGGTCGGTCAGAAGGCGGCCAGCCTCAAGCGCGGCCTCGGTGGGCAGCATGTAGGTCAGGCCGCGGCGGGCCTGGGCGCGGATGGCTTTCGCCACGGGCGGCGGCGAGTGGCCGAACATCGACCCGGTGTCGCCAAGGCAGAAGTCGTCGAGGGTGTGACCGTCGATATCCTCGATCCGCGCGCCCCGGGCTTTCGCCACCACGGGCAGATGCGGCATCGGCCAGTCGGCCATCCAGTGCATCGGCACGCCGCCAAGGAAGGTGCCGGCACCGTCCTTCAAGGCTTTCAGGGCCTTGGGGCGGGCCCTGGCGTAGACCTCGGCCTCGCGCCGGGCAAAGCTGGCCAGACGGTCGGTGGAAATTCCGGCGATGGTTTCAAGTGACATGGCGGGCGCCCCGGGAACAGTCGCTGCGTTTATGCCGTAATTTGATCAAATTGCAAGCGGCAGCACGTCCTGAGTGGTCGCCGTCTCTTCGCGGGACGGCAGCGAGGAGACGCCGAAGGCGGAGGACGAGCGGGGTTTCAGGCCCAGCGGCCCTCGAAATCCTCGGGCACCAGAAGGTTGTGGCGGCCCATGTTCTTCACGTCGCGTTCGCCGCACAGCGCCATGGTGATGTCCATCTCCTTGCGGATCACCTCCAGCGCGGCGCTCACCCCGGCCTCGCCCATTGCGCCAAGGCCATGGATATAGGCGCGGCCGATCATCGTGCCTTTCGCGCCGAGGGACAGCGCCTTCAGCACGTCCTGACCCGACCGGATGCCGCCATCCATCCAGACCTCGGTCCGGTCGCCGATGGCGCGGACGATGGAGGGCAGCATGCGGATCGACGACAGCGCCCCGTCCAGCTGACGCCCGCCGTGGTTCGACACGATCACCGCATCGGCCCCCGCATCGGCGGCCATCTTCGCGTCTTCGGGGTCGAGCACGCCCTTCAGGATGAACTTGCCCTTCCACTGGTCGCGGATGCGGATGACCTTGGACCAGTCGAGCTTGGGATCGAACTGTTCGTTGGCCCAGGCAGTCAGGTCCGACAGTTTCTGCACGCCCTTAACATGGCCGACGATGTTGCGGAACTGCCGCCGCGGGGTCCGAGCCATGTTCCAGGCCCAGCGCGGCTTGCTGGCGATGTTGATCAGATTCGGGATCGTGGGCCTTGGCGGCGAGGTCAGGCCGTTCTTCAGGTCCTTGTGGCGCTGGCCCAGGATCTGAAGGTCCAGCGTCAGCACGAGGGCCGAGCATTTCGCGGCCCGCGCGCGTTCGATGATCGCATCGACGAAATCCTCGTCCCTCATCACGTAAAGCTGGAACCAGAACGGCTCGGGGCTGTGGGCGGCCACGTCCTCGATGGAGCAGATCGACATGGTGGACAGCGTGAAGGGCACCCCGGCCTTGGCGGCGGCGCGGGCGGCGTGGATCTCGCCGTCCGGGTGCTGCATGCCGGTCGAGCCGACGGGCGCCAGCGCCACCGGCATCGAGACCTTCTGCCCGGCCATGGTGCTCTCCAGCACCCGTCCGGTCAGGTCGCGGGCGACGCGCTGGCGGAAGCGCAGTTTCGCGAAGTCCGAGGTATTCTCGCGGAAGGTCTGTTCGGTGTAGCTGCCGCTTTCGCAATAGTCCCAGAACATCTTCGGGGTGCGCTTGCGGTGCAGGCGCTTGAGGTCCTCGATGCAGGTGATGACGGGCATGGCCGGGTCCCTTGCGGCAGATTGGTAAGATCGTGTTACCAATGCGGCGCGGTCCCGTCCATCGCTTTCCGCGACCTTGCCCGGCCGGGCGCCGGAACGCGGCACGCGTTCCGGTCCGATTTCCGCAGGAGATCGGCGCGACGCGCGCTGTCAGGCCGAATGTGCCCCGTCGGACAGCGCCTTGACGCGGGCCAGAACCTCGGCAACCGGCACGCCTGCGCCGATGTCCTTGACGATGGCCGAGCCGACGACGCAGCCATCGGCCACCGAGGCGATGGCCTTCGCCTGCTCGGGCGTGGAGATGCCGAAGCCCACGATCACCGGCAGGTCGGTCGACCGCTTGATCCGCGCGACCTCGGGCCCGACGTCGGAGGCCTGAGCGGCAGCAGCCCCGGTGATCCCGGTGATCGAGACGTAATAGACGAAGCCCGAGGTGTTCTGAAGCACCTTCGGCAGGCGCCTGTCGTCGGTCGTCGGCGTGGCAAGGCGGATGAAGTTCTGGCCCGCTTTCTGGGCGGGCAGGCAAAGCTCGTCATCTTCCTCGGGCGGCAGGTCCACGACGATGAGGCCGTCGATCCCGGCCTCGGTCGCGTCCTTCAGAAAGCGGTCGACCCCGCGAGAATAGATCGGGTTGTAATAGCCCATCAGGACGATCGGCGTGGTCTGGTCGCCCTTGCGGAAGGCGCGGACCATGGCCAGCACCTTGTCCATCGTCATGCCGCCTTCCAGCGCGCGCTGGCCTGCGGCCTGGATCGTGGGACCATCGGCCATCGGATCGGTGAAGGGCATCCCCAGTTCGATCACATCGACCCCGGCGGCGGGCAGGCCCTGCATGATGGCAAGGCTGGTCGCCTCATCCGGGTCGCCGCCCATGATATAGGCGACGAAGGCCTTTTTGCCCTGCGCACGCAGCCGGGCGAAGGTGTCGTCGATCCGTGTCATGGCGGTCCCCCTTGTCAACGGCTCCATCTGCCACGGGGGGCGAGCGGAAATCAATGGGGGCCGCTTGATCCTCGGGTCCCGCGCCCGTAGAAGGCCCCCTGTCGCCACAGGAGGGTCACATGGGTTTCAGGATGGGCATCGTCGGGCTGCCGAATGTGGGCAAGTCCACGCTCTTCAACGCGCTGACCCGGACGGCGGCGGCGCAGGCGGCGAACTTCCCGTTCTGCACCATCGAACCCAACGTGGGCGAGGTGTCGGTCCCCGATGCCCGGCTTGAGAAGCTTGCGGCCATTGCCGGGTCGAAGCAGATCATCCCGACGCGGATGACCTTTGTCGACATCGCGGGGCTGGTGCGGGGGGCGTCGAAGGGCGAGGGGCTGGGCAACCAGTTCCTGGCCAACATCCGCGAATGCGACGCCATCGCCCATGTGCTGCGCTGCTTCGAGGACGGAGACATCACCCATGTCGAGGGCCGGATCGACCCGGTTGCCGATGCCGAGACGATCGAGACGGAACTGATGCTGGCCGACATGGAGTCGATCGAGCGGCGGCTGGTCGCGCTGGGGAAAAAGCTGCGCGGCGGGGATCAGGAGGTGCTGGACCAGGACCGTCTGCTGCGGGCGGCTCTGGCGGCCCTGAACGAAGGCAGGCCCGCGCGGACGCTGAAGATCGCGGACGAGGACAGGAAGCAGTGGCGGATGTTGCAGCTGCTGACAGCGAAGCCGGTGCTGTATGTCTGCAACGTCGAGGAGGCCTCGGCGGCCTCGGGCAACGCGCAGTCGGCGCGGGTGGCCGAGATGGCGGCGGCGCAGGGCGCGGCCTCGGTGGTGATCTCGGCCCGGATCGAGGAGGAACTGGCGCAGCTGCCCGAGGAGGAAGCGAAGCTGTTCCTGGAGGAGATGGGGCTGAAGGAGGCGGGGCTGGATCGCCTGATCAAGGCGGGCTATGCGCTTCTGGGGTTGCAGACCTATTTCACCGTGGGGCCGAAGGAGGCGCGGGCCTGGACGATCCCCAAGGGGACGCTGGCGCCGCAGGCGGCGGGGGTGATCCACGGGGATTTCGAGAAGGGCTTCATCCGGGCCGAAACCATCGCCTACGAGGACTACATCGCCGGGAAGGGCGAGGCGGGGGCGAAGGAAGCGGGCAAGTTCCGGGTCGAGGGCAAGACCTACGAGGTCAAGGACGGGGACGTGCTGCACTTCCTGTTCAATGCCTGACGCGCCGCGTGTGGCGCGGGTTTCGGGGTGAGGGATTTCAAGGGGTTGGCCGTGGGCGTTCACGATTGGTTAACTCAAGTTCCAAGTGCAACGGTTGTTGTTGTTTTTTCGAATTCCTCGGCGAGGGCCT
>NZ_QMJY01000076.1 GCF_003574395.1 Tabrizicola thermarum | reverse complement strand
GCGGATTGCAAATCCGTGTAGACCGGTTCGATTCCGGTACCCGCCTCCACTCCCCACTTTTTGATGGATTTCCTGCAATCTTCGCCAGAAGTGGCCGTTGATTTCATTGAGAAAATAGACGTAGGGCCATCTTCTGCGCGAAGATGGGCTGTGGCCACGCAACTTGTGTGGGTATCGAATGCGGGTATTCTCGGAACTGCCGATACCCACATACCCCGCAGGACCGATTCAGATGCCCCTCACAGATGCCGCCTGTCGTGGCGCGAAGCCCGATCCCTCTGGCAAACCACGGAAATTGCCGGACGGGGGCGGCCTCCTGCTGTTCGTCTCGCCATCGGGCGGCAGGCTGTGGAGAATGCGGTATAGGTTCGGCGGCAAGGAAAAGATGCTGTCCTTCGGGTCCTACCCGGACGTGAAGCTGGCCGATGCCCGCGCCCTGCGCGACAAGGCCAAGCGGGCGCTGGCAGAAGGCCGCGACCCTGGGGCCAATGCCAAGGCCGCGCTGTCCGCCCCTGCCGGGGACACCTTCGAAGCCGTGGCGCGAGAGTGGATCAGGGCGCAGGAAGCCACATGGTCCCCCGCCCACAGTGCCCGCACCCTATCACGCTTCCAGCGGGACGTTTTCCCGGCAATCGGCGCGATTGGGGTTGACGAAGTGACCGCCCCGCAAATCCTCGCCTTGCTGCGCAAGGTGGAGGACCGCGCCCCGGACGTTGCAGGCCGCATCCGCATGACCTGCGGCGCGATCCTGCGCTACGCCATCGCCACCGGCAGGGCATCCCGCGACCCGGCCGCAGACCTTCGTGGCGCGCTGCGCCCCACGCCCCGCGTGAAGCACATGGCCCGGATCGAAGCCGGGGAACTCTCGGGTTTCCTGTGGAAGCTGGCCCGCTATGACGGGGAACCGCAGACGCGCCATGCCATCGAATTCGTGATCCACACCTTCGTGAGGACCAACGAACTGAGGTTCGGGAAGTGGTCCGAGATTGACGGCGACGTGTGGCGGATACCGGGAACCCGCATGAAGATGGGCCGCGACCACATCGTGCCCCTGACCCGGCAGAGCCTTGCCATCCTGGCGAAGTTGAAGGCCATCGCAGGCGAATCCGAATGGATCGTGCCGGGCGGGCGGGTCGGCAAGCCGATCAGCGAGAACACCATGCTGTTCGGCATGTACCGCCTTGGGTATCACGGGCGGGCCACGATCCACGGATTTCGCGGCCTCGCGTCAACCGTCCTGAATGAAAGCGGGCTGTGGTCGGTGGATGCCATCGAAAAGCAACTTGCCCACGAGCCAAGAGACAAGGTGCGGCGCGCCTATAATGCGGCGCAATTATTACCAGAGCGGAAACGAATGCTGGAATGGTGGAGTAATTACATCGAAAGCGCCGCAAAAAAGTCAGAGACTGATTTATCCGACCTCTTGGGCAGTTAAGGACATGTCATGGCGCATCTTTCAAGGGGTGTGCTGCAAAAGACCCAAGCTGTAATTCAACTGCCATATCGCTCAAACTTTACGACCCTGCTAAAATGCAGGCATGAAGATTGCCCCGCAGCGGTCAAACTGGCGGGGCCTTCAATGAAAAACAAGCGTGGTCGATATGGAAGAATATACTGAATCGCGCCATTTGGCGCAAGTGCCTTTCAAGGTTCCCGAAACCGATCTAAGCGACGTTCTATTGTGGGAAATAAATCCCCATGCGTCTCAATACGTCCCAATGGATCAAGTCAACTGCGACCTGATCGCAGCGGGCGCATCGCTGCATTGGCTGCACGTCAAGGCGAAGAACCCGGTCGACGCGCGCTGGTCCGAACTGCCGAACCGCAGCGAATCAGACCTGCGCCACAGCTACCGGCCGGGCCTGAATATTGGCATTCGCCTTGGGCAGCCGTCGCAGATCGGCGGGGACTTCCTGCACCTGGTCGACCTCGACATACGGGACGCCAGCAAGGCCGGGGAAGCATGGGCGGCGCTTCTGGCCCTGTGGCCTGCCGCCAAGGGCTTCCCCTCTGTTGTGAGTGGCAGCGGCGGGGAGTCGCGGCATCTTTACTTCCTGTCCCCCGTGGCGATGCCCAAACGCAACCTTGCAAAATCACCCGACTTCATCACGATCGGCGGGAAGCGCAAGCGGGCATGGGAAATTGACCTCATGGGGACCGGCTCGCAAGCCGTCCTGCCGCCCTCGATCCACCCAGACACTGGGCAGCCCTATCGCTGGGAGCGCCCCTTGGAACTGGGTTTGGGCATGTGGATCGAACACCAGACGCTGGCACGTTTCGGGGCAGAAGCCTTGACCGGCGTAGCGGATGACGATGATGACCTTCTGTTCTTGGAGCAGGTGCAGGCAGCCAAGCCCCACGATCTGACGGCGGCGCAGGTTGCCGAAATTCTTGGCGGGTTGCCCGATGACTGGGTTGAAGATCGTGACCATTGGCTGACCACCGGCGCTGCCCTGCATCATCAATTTCAAGGACAACCGAAAGGCTTTGAAGTCTGGTGCGAGTGGTCAAAAGCATCTGCCAAGTTTGATCAGAAGGACGCAGCACGGGTCTGGAAATCCTTCAAGGGATCGAAAAACCCGGTCACGATTGCCACCCTGCGAAGGGCGGCGAAATGGTCAGAAACAGAAGGCGCTGACTATCACAGGTTCAAGAACGGTGAAATGAAGCCGACCCTGCACAATTCCATCTTGGTCTTGAGCAAGGTGAATCGGGATCGAGGCTATTCGATCCGCAAGAACGACATGACCGGGCAAGACGAATGGCACGGCAGGCCGATCAACGATGCCGATCTGGGCTTGCTGCGCGTGGCGATTGAACAGGCCGGAATGCACAATGTAGGGGCAGACCTTACCGCGGGCGCGGTTCGGGCGGTTGCCGAGTTGAACCGCTATCACCCGGTCAGGGATTGGCTGGAGTCGCTGCACCATGACGGCAAGCCGCGCCTTGACTCATGGCTGACCCGTTACCTTGGTGTCGACGCTTCACCCTATTCCCGTGCCGTGGGGCGCGCCTTCCTGGTCGCAATGGTGGCGCGCGTCATGAGGCCGGGCTGCAAGCACGATCATGTTCTTGTGCTGGGCGGGGCGCAGGGCATTGGCAAGTCAACTGCCTGCCGCATTCTGGGCGGTGACTGGGCGGGCGACAACATGCCCTCGATCCGCGACGGGGCGAGGGAAGCCGGGCTATACCTTCGCGGGCACTGGCTGGTGGAACTGGCCGAACTCGCCCCGTCCCGCAAGGCGGAACAGGAAGATTTGAAGGCCTTCCTGACCCGCGCCGCAGATGAAATCCGCGCCCCCTATGCACGCCGGGCTGACATTGTGCCGCGCCAGTGCGTCTTTGTGGGCACCACGAATGAAACCGCCTTCCTTCGGGATGCCAGCGGCGGGCGGCGCTACTGGCCTGTGACTTGTGGGGCGCGGATCGACACCGAAGGACTTGCGACAGATCGGGAACAGCTTTTCGCTGAGGCAGCCGCAGCCTTCCGTGCCGGGGAAGCCTGGCATCTGCCGCCCGAACTGGAACAATTGGCCAAGATTGAACAGGAAGCCGTCCGCGAAGAACATCCTTGGGATGAGCCTATCCGGCGCATTCTGTACGACTTGACCGAAGGCGACGGCTTTGACCGGCAGCCGAAGGACAGCGTGACGGTTGCCGAGGTGCTGACGCTTCTGCGCATCCCGATTGAAAAGCAGAACGGCACAAATGCAAAGCAGGTCGCGGGCACCTTGAGAATGCTGGGCTGGAAATCCAAGCATACCGGACGCGGCAACCGTTGGGTGCGGCCGCGATGCGGCAGGTTCCACCATCGCCCGCGACCGATCATCGCTTTTGCCGGGTGATCGGTTGCAGCGTGCTTGCCCCTTGGAAAGGTGAACCGAGTGAACCCGGCGTGAACGCGGGGAATGGGGCTTGGGTTCAGCATTTTAATACGCTTTTCCAGTGCCTTGCACCGGCAGCGAACCCAGTGAACCCATGCAGACCCACCAAAACCCTTGGCCATGGAACGGCAGCGGTGGGGCCGGAGGGGCGGGCTGCGCCTCTCGGGCGGCAATATAGGAAACGGGGGTTCAACAGGTTCACCGGGTTCACCATCGGGCGCAATCATGCCACCTGCACAGCGGAGTAGCGCACCATGACCTTCATCGAATACCTGCGCATGCCCCAGTCCTGGGAACCCGAATTTGTATCCTTCGTGACGGACGCGCTGGGCGACCGCAACATGCCCGACATTCGCACTTGGGCCGATCTGCGGGCCTATCTGAAACGGAAAGGCGACCGGGACGCCATGATTGCCGCGCGCTTTGTCTGGGGCTGCTACCAAGTCGCGCGGGATGATGAACCGCTGGTGTAACTTGACGATCCGGCGCAACCGAAAGATGCTCGGCCATCCCCACAGAGGGACCCGGTTTGGATTACCATTACACCCTGTTCATTGACGAGGCGGGCGACGACAAGGTTGAACGTCTTAAACCGGAAACCCCGGATGGAAACTCGAAATGGCTTTGCCTGGGCGGCTATCTGGTCCGGGCCGAGGCGGAACCCGATCTGGACCGGCGCAGGGATGAAATCCTGCGCGCCATCGGGCAGAAGCCGGGCGGGGTGCTGCATTTCCGCAACCTCAAACCCGCAAGCCGGGCGCTGGCTACGCAGACGCTGGCCAGCAAGGGCAATCCCGCGCGGGGCTTTGTCGTCTGTTCGCTCAAGCAGACCATGTTGAACCACCACAACCCCCGCGCGGCGGCGGCATCGGGCAATCCGCGCGACTATCTTTACAACTGGGTTGTGCGGCTGCTGCTGGAACGGGTGACGCATCATGTCGCCCGTCACGCCCAGCGCCACGGGATCGAAAGCCCCGCCCTGCGCATCGTCATGGCCAGCCGCAGGGGGCATCATTTCGGGCAATTCAAGGCCTATATCCAGCAAAAGATCAATCAGGCCACGGCGGGCACCACTTGGCTGGATACGCGCGACATCGACCCGGCCGTGCTGCGCTACAGCCTGATCGACCGCGCCCCGGCGTCAGACCTTGCCGGGTTGCAACTGGCCGATGTGCTGGTCAGCGCGTTCTTCCAGTCGATCGAGCAAGCCTCGCCCCACCATGCCGACAAGGTGGCGCTGCACCTGCGCCCACTCATGGCCGAGCGCAGGACGACGAGTGGACGCCAGACACGGCGGGATGGCGAGGGGGTGACGTTCTTTCCCCCCTTGCAGGCGGTGCATCTGCTGACGCCCGCTCAGGCCGTATTCTTTGAACATTTCGGCTATGACATGGGCTGGCTGAAATCCCGCAAGGCGCAAAAGGCCGCGCAGACTTTCACCCAAGCGCAACGCCTGTGGTCGCGCGGGGCTTGAGGGTTTCGGCTTGCCGAGCGGCGGCGGGAAATGGTCTAAGGGGGCAAAGACGGCACAGGGGGGCGGGCGATGACGGAACTGGTGTTCAAGGGCAAGGAATTCGTGTGGAATCACCACCTTGCCGTGCCGTTCCGGCCGCTGGTGATGCATCCCGACAAGGGCATCGGCGCGCCGCGGCTGGACGGCAACCTGATCGTGCAGGGCGACAACCTGCATGCGCTGAAGGCGCTGTTGCCGATGTATGCGGGGCGGGTGGACTGCATCTTCATCGACCCGCCCTACAATACGGGGAATGAGGGCTGGGCCTACAACGACGCCGTGAACGCGCCGATGATCCGCGAATGGCTGGACGCCAACCCCATCGGCATCGAGGACGGCCTGCGCCACGACAAATGGTGCGCGATGATGTGGCCAAGGCTGCGGTTGCTGCATGAGTTGCTTGCGGAGTGGGGAAGTATCTGGATCACGCTTGACGATAACGAGGCGCATCGCGCGAAAATCCTGCTGGATGAAATATTCGGCGAGGGTGCTTTTGTTGCAAATATGGTGTGGCAGAAGCGGTATGTTGCAAACGTGACGGCACTTCATCTTTCTGACATGCACGACCATGTTCTTGTATACGCCAAGAACCCGGCAGAATTCACTTTGGGAAAAATCGGCAGGACGGAGGCACAGGCGGCCGACTACAAAAACCCAGACAATGACCCGCGCGGTCCTTGGCGCGCTCAGGATCTGTCTGCAAGTAAGCCGTATAAAGCAGGCATTTTCACAATAACGGGTCCTGATGGAACCACATTTGATCCTCCACCAAACCGATATTGGCGGATGAACCGCGAACAATACGAAAAGTGGCTTTCGGAGGGGCGTATCAGCTTTGGTGTGACGGGGAAAGGAAGGCCGATGTTGAAGCGGTTCCTGACAGAAGCACAAGACGGCCTCACGCCTGTTACATGGTGGACCCATGATTTTGCTGGCCACAATAAAGAAGCAACGCTGGAGATGAAGGACATTTTCGACGGCGCATCCCCATTCGACACACCGAAGCCAAAGCGGCTAATTTCTCGAATACTCGAATTGATTGGCGACGACGAGGCGCTTGTCCTCGACTCCTTCGCCGGGTCCGGCACCACGGCCCATGCCGTTCTTGAAGCCAACAGGCGCGACGGCGGCAACCGGCGCTTCATTCTGGTGGAGATGGAGGATTATGCCGACCGGCTGACGGCCGAGCGGGTGCGGCGGGTGATCAACGGCTATGCCTTTACCGGCACGCAGCGCACCGAACTTCTGCGCGAAAGCCTGACCTGGACCAAGCTGCAACGCGCCGACCGGCTGACCGAACAGGTGGAAAAGATCGAAAACCTGCACGGCCACGAGTATGACCGCATCACCAAGCAGGTGAAGGACGGCGAACTGATCGTCACCGGCGAAAAGACTGTGGCGGACCGGGCCGAGGGGCTGGGCGGCGAATTCACCTATTGCACCCTGGGCGCGCCGGTGGAACTCGACGCGATCCTGCAAGGCGCGGACCTGCCGTCCTTCCCGGCCCTTGCGGGCGTGCTGTTCCACATGGCGACCTCGCAGCCGCTGGACCCTGCACAGATGGACGAGGGGCGCGGCTATGTCGGCCACGCGGGCGGCGCGCATGTCTGGCTGATCTACCGCCCCGATCTGGACTGGCTGAAATCCCCCGCCGCCGCGCTGACGCTGAGTTACGCGCGGGAAAGGGCGGCCGAACACCCCGGCGACCGGCACCTTGTCTTTGCGCCGGCGCGGCATGTGAGCCAGCGCCTCCTGGATGCCGAAGGACTGGCGGTGGAGTTTGTCCCCCTGCCCTTTGCGCTTTACCGGGTGGAGCGGGTCTGAATGCGCACGCTCGACTATCAGCAACGGGTGCTGGACACGCTGGATGCCTGGCTGACGGAACTCAAGGCGCGCAAGGCCGAGGCGGATCAGGTCGAGGCGCTGCGCGCCGCGAACCCCGGCCTGCCGATCCCCGCGCTGGATTTCACCGAAACCGCCTGGGCCAACCTGCGCGCGGCGGGGCGCTTGCCAGCCTCGCGCGCGGGCATCCCCTTTTCCCCGCGCCGCGACGGGATCGGGCGGCCGGTGCCCAATGCCACGCTGAAGGTGCCCACGGGCGGCGGCAAGACCTGGCTGGCGGTCAATGCCGTCAGCCGGATCATGGGGCGGTATCTGGGCAGGAACTCCGGGTTCGTGCTGTGGATCGTGCCGAACGAGGCGATCTATTCGCAGACGCTGAAGCACCTGAAGGACCGCCAGCACCCCTATCGGCAGGCGCTCGACCGCGCGGCGGCGGGGCGCGTCAAGGTGATGGAAAAGGGCGACCGGCTGGACGCGCGGGATGTGGCGGCGAACCTCTGCGTCATGGTGCTGATGTTGCAGGCGGCGAACCGGCAGACGCAGGAAACGCTGCGCATGTTCCGCGACCGGGGCGACGTGCACGGGTTCTTTCCGCCCGAGGGCGATCAGGCGGCGCATGCCCGCGAACTGGCGGCCGTGCCGAACCTGGACGGCTACACCGGCATGTTCCCGATGTTGAAGGACTCGCTTGGCAATGCCTTGCGCAAGATCAGGCCGGTTGTGGTGCTGGACGAGGGGCAGAAGGCCACGTCCGAACTGGCGCATGACACGCTTTACGGGTTCAACCCGATCTTCGTGCTGGAACTGACCGCCACGCCCAAGGATGTGCGCACCCGCGCCGGGGGGACGCGGCACGCGAACCTGCTGGTGGAGGTGACGGGGCGCGAGTTGCACGCCGAGGACATGATCAAGATGCCGCTGAACCTGGACCCGCGGCAGGGCGCGGACTGGCGCGGCACGCTGACGGCGGCGCTGGGGCGGCTCAATGCCTTGCAGGCCGAGGCGCTAGCCTATGGGGCGGACAAGGGCGCGCTGGGCCATATCCGCCCGATCATGCTGGTGCAGGTGGAACGCACCGGCAAGGATCAGCGCGACGGGCTGCACATCCATGCCGAGGACGTGAAGGAATGGCTTCTTGCGGCGGGGCTGGACGCGGCCGAGGTGGCGATCAAGACCGCCGAACAGAACGACCTGACGCAGCCCGAGAACCTGGACCTTCTGTCGCCCACCAACCGGGTGCGGGTGATCGTGACAAAGGCCGCGCTGCAAGAGGGCTGGGATTGCCCTTTTGCCTATGTGCTGTGTTCGCTGGCCGCGGCCTCGAACCTGTCGGCCATGACGCAGCTTGTGGGCCGCATCCTGCGCCAGCCGCATGCGCTGAAAACCGGCGTGGCGGCGCTGGACGAATGCTATGTGGTCACGCATCACGCAGGCACGCGCGAGGTGGTGGAGGCGATCAAGGCCGGGCTGGAAAAGGACGGGTTGGCCGATCTGGTGATCGAGGTGCCGCAGGGCGGGGCCGCGCCCAACCCCGGCACGGCGCGGCGGGTGGAGCGGCGGGCGGACTTCCGCAACCTGCAAATCTACCTGCCGCGGGTGCTGCGGGTGGAAGGCGGCGCAGTGCGCGACCTCGATTACGAGACCGACGTTCTGGCCTCGATCGACTGGCGCGATTTCTCCCCTGCCGCCGTGGGGACCGAGATACCGGACAACCCGGCGCAGGTGGCCGCCCAGTTGCAGCGCATCGCCCTGACCGATGCCGGGGCGGATGAGTATTTCCGGGGCGAGGCGGTGGCGGCGGCGGCGGAAACCCTGCGCTTCGATCCGACCTATGCGGTGCGGGTGATCTCCGATCTGGTGCCCAACCCCTTCGTCGCGCGCGGGATCGTCGCGGACCTGGTGGCGGGGCTGGAAGCACGCGGCTTCGATGCGGCCAAGCTGGGCGCGGCATCGGGCGTCATCATCGACCGGCTGCGGCTGGCCCTGACCAAGGAACGCGATGCGCGGGCCGAAGCCCTGTTCCGCGCGGCGGTCAAGGCGGGCGACATTCAATTCCGCCTGCGCCTCGACGGTCACAACTGGCCGATGCCCGACCACATGCTGACCCTGGAGGCGGCGAATGCGCCGCATCTGACGGGTGGCGACGGCGGTGCGCTGACCCGCAGCCTGTTTTCCCCGGTGTTCCGCAACGAATTGAACGGGCAGGAACAGAACGTGGCGGTGCATCTGGACGGGGACGCCACGGTGAAGTGGTGGCATCGCAACGTGGCCAAGGCAGGCTATGGCATGGGCCTGCAAGGCTGGAAGCGCGGGCGTATCTACCCGGACTTCATCTTTGCCACGGGCGGCAACGCAGGCGCTGGGCGGATCGTGGTGCTGGAGACCAAGGGCGACCACCTGCAAAACCCCGACACCGATTACAAGCGCGACGTGCTGGACTTCCTGACGCAGAACTTCTCCTGGGATCAGGCCGTGCCAGCCGGGCAGCTACAGATTGCGATGACCGGCGAGACGGTGGAATGCGCGCTGGTGCTGATGGAGGACATTCCGGCACGGCTACCGGCGCTTCTGGCGCGGTGACTCAAGACGCCTCTTTCAGGTAGCGATAGACGCTGGACCGCGCCACGCCCAGCGCCTTGGCAATGGCCGTGGGGGTCATGCCTTTCGCGCGCAGGGCGTTCACCTTCTCGCCTTCTATCGTCGCTGGCCTGCCTTTGAAGGGGGAGTCTGCGCCCTTGGCCAGCGCCGCGTCAATGCCTTCGCGCTGACGCGCCTTTCGGATTTCGGTTTCGAACTCTGCCACGGCGGACAGCATGGTGAAGAACATGCGCCCTTCCGGCGTCGTGGTATCAATCGCCTGTTCCAAGACCCGCAGGCCGACGCCCTTTGTCGTCAGGACATGGGCGATGTTGTGCAAGTCGCGGGTGGAGCGTGCCAGCCGGTCAAGGCGCGTCACAACAAGCGTGTCTCCCTTGCGAATGCCGCGCGTCAGAAGATCGTCCAGCGCCTGCCTGCCTTCGCGCTTCGTCCCGCTGGCCTTCTCGCTATAAAGGTGTTCGTCGCTGACACCTGCCGCCTTCAACGCGGCAAGCTGCACGTCCAGCTTCTGCCCGACCGACGAAACCCGCGCATACCCGATCAACTCGCCCACATCCGCCTCCTTGTGTCCCGTTAGACTGTCCGATTAATGGCTATCGTCCGAAAATTGATTCCACAAGTCTATTCGGACACTTTCGGGCAACTTTCGAGCGTCCCGCCCGAGTATACTCAAATCGGACGCCCTGCCGCTCTGATGGGCTACAAAGGAAGATAGAACAGGACGCATCTTCGCCTGTGCCCCATCCTGGCTTCGGGTCCTTCCGGGGGTGGGGGTGCGCTGGGCGGGGACGCCGACCCGCGAAGATCGCGCGATTTCAATTTTCGGGCAGCAAGATTGGCCCCAGCAATGCGAAAATTTTGCACAGGCTGACCAGTATCGGATCAGGGCACCCGCAGGGGTGGCAGATGGACAGGGACCCATGATCGCCCCCAGCCCAGCGCGCGCGGCGTGACAGAAGATCGGCTGTGGTCTATCTTGTGGCGGGCCGAACCTGTGTCGGCAGGGCAACAGGGCACGAAAATAGCGCACAGTCCATCTGAATCGTGGGTATACTCGGGGGTAGACGCGCAGCGTTTCCGTTTGATTTCAAAGGTCTACCAGAGCGGTACCCGCCTCCACTTCCCCGCCCCGTCCCGTCACCGGCGCAGCTCTGCCGCAGGGGCCGCGCAAGATGTTGACGGCGGTGCGAAAAGGGGTGAAGGCTGCGCAACCGCAGGCTATACTGTCCGCAGATCAGAAAGCAGGACGCCGGACGAACCGGCGGGCCGGTCCGGGAAGGCGCCTGCAAGACGGCACTGTCCGGATCGCATCGGGGCAAGAGCAGGAGGCACAGGTGGTCGGCAAGTTCCTACTCGGCATGGCGTCAGGCGGCCTTCTGGTCGCGGGCGGTCTTGTGATCGGATCGGCAGTCGCCCCGCTGACGCCCGCCAATGACCCTGCGCCGGTCAGGGTCGCGGCCGATGGCCAGATCACCGCACCCAAGCCGACCACGGCGGATGCCGGGGCACCCGTCCCGGCCGAGGCGACGACGACCGGCACGCCGGCCGTCGAACCGGCCGCCGGGACCGCGCCGCAGCCGGACCCCGAACCGCAAGCCTCCGCGCCCCTCACCGAGGCCCGGCCCGAACCCGTTGCCGAAGCGGCCAGCGTCCCCCAGCCGGACCTTGCCGCCGCCGAAACCGCCCCGCCGGTCCCCGAACCTCCCGCAGCCGAGGTCGGCGAAGCCGCGGCCCCCGCCCCGGACGAAGTCCCGGCCCCCGAGGCGGCAGCGGCTCCGGCCCCCCTTGCCGACACCGCCGCCGATGCACCGGCCGCCGCCCCCGCTGCGGCCGCAGCGCCCGAGCCAGCCGCCGAACCGATGGCCGATCCCGTCGCGCCCGAAGCGATGGCGGACGCGGCTCCCGAACCGGCGGCAGACGGGCCAGCCGAACCTGCTCCGGTCGTGACGCCGGACCCGACGCCCGCGCCGGGTTCAGAGCCGGCTCCGCCCGCCCTCGAGGCCCCCGCAGAACCTGCACCCGCGCCCGAACCGGCCCCCGAAACGGCCCCCGAACCCGCGCCGCCCGTCGCTGACGCGACGCCCGCCCCTGCGACACCCGAGCCCGAGGCCATGGGCAACGGCGCAGACCTGCCGGGCTCCGTGGCCGAGGGGATGCCGGGAACCGCCGACGGGACCAGCCCTGCCGCGAGGATCGAAACGGGCAAGGGATCTACCCTCGCGCCTGCGCCGGGCCTGATCGGCAAGGATCAGGGCGTGGTCATCCGCCGTGGCAACACCGCAGAACCGGCCCCCGTGCCCGAGGCAGACCCTGCCCGGGCGCCGCTCGATCCGCGCCCGATTGCCCAGTTCGCCGCCAGTTTCGAGAACACCGAGGCCAAGCCTCCCATGGCCATCGTCCTGATCGACCCGGGCACTCCCGACCTTGACCGCGCCGGGCTTGCCGCCCTGCCCTTCCCGGTCAGCTTTGCGCTCGACCCGCTGGACCCCGCCACGCCCGAGCGCGCGGCGATCTACCGGGCGGCGGGGCACGAGGTGGTGATGCTTGTCACCGGCATCGCCGATGGCGCCCAGCCTGCCGATGTCGAGGTCGCCTTCCAGTCGATGGAACAGGGCCTGCCCGAAGCCGTGGCCGTGATGGATCTGGCCGATCCCGCCTTCCAGAACAACCGCGGTCTTGCAAGTGCCGTGGTGCCGATCCTCAAGGCGCAGGGTCGGGGGCTGCTGACCCGCGACGAAGGGCTGAATGCCGCCGACCAGATCGCCCGGCGCGAGGATCTGGAGGCCGCCACGGTGTTCCGCGATCTGGACGTCGCCGGGGGCGACAAGGTGGCGCTTCGCCGGCTCCTGGACCGCGCGGTGTTCAAGGCGGGGCAGGACGGCCGGGTCAGCGTCGTCGGCACCGCCACGCCGGAAACGGTGGCGGCGCTGCTGGAATGGACGGTCGAGGGCAAGGCCGCGACGGTGGCCCTGGCGCCGGTGACGGCGGTGATGAAAGTCGACTGAGACCCGCGCGTCGCCGGACTTCGTGCCTCCTCGCTGACCGCCTGCCGAGGCGGAGCCGAAGGCGGACGAGGAGTCCCGTCAGCCGTTCCCACGTCCGGCAAAGCGTCCCGCATCCTCGGCCGCGCGGCGCAAGGCGTTGGATTTGTTGACGGTTTCCTGATACTCGGCCTCGGGGTCGCTGTCGAAGACCACCCCACCCCCGGCCTGGATATACAGCGTCTCGTCCTTCAGCACCGCCGTGCGCAAGGCGATGCAGAAGTCCATCTCGCCATTGGCGGCGAAATATCCGACCCCGCCACCATAGACCCCGCGCTTTTCGGGCTCCAGCTCGTCGATGATCTCCATCGCGCGGACCTTCGGCGCGCCCGAGACGGTGCCTGCGGGCAGGCCCGCAAGAAGGGCCGACAGGGCATCCTCGCCCTCCGCGATCTCGCCCACCACATTCGACACGATGTGCATGACATGGCTGTAGCGTTCGATGACGAAGGTTTCGGTCGGGCGCACGGTGCCGACCTTTGCCACCCGGCCCACGTCGTTGCGGCCGAGGTCGAGAAGCATCAGATGCTCGGCCCGTTCCTTGGGATCGGCCAGAAGGTCCGCCTCCAGCGCGCGGTCCTCCTCGGGCGTGGCGCCGCGCTTGCGGGTGCCGGCGATGGGGCGGACGGTGACTTCGCCGTCGCGCAGACGGACCAGGATTTCGGGGCTCGCGCCGATCACCTGAAAGCCGCCGAAGTTGAAGAAGAACATGAAGGGCGACGGATTGGTGCGCCGCAGCGAGCGATAAAGGGCGAAGGGCGGCAGGGTGAACTTCTGCGCCCAGCGTTGCGAGGGTACGACCTGGAAGATATCACCCGCGCGGATATACTCCTTGGCCTTCTCGACCGCGGCCTTGTAGCCCTCGTGCGTGAAGTTCGAGGTCGCGGGACCCACCGGCGCGCTCTCGCCCAGGTCGCGCGCGGCCGAAGGGGCGCGGTCCAGATCGCGCAGCGCATCCATCACCCGTTCGGCGGCCTGCGCATAGGCCGCGCGGGCAGAGAGGCCCGAGGCGACCCAGGCAGGCGCGACCACCGTCACCTCGCCCTTCACGCCATCCAGCACCGCCACCACCGAGGGCCGGATCAGTTCGGCATCGGGCAGGCCCAGGGGGTCGGGGTTCACGTCCGGCAGATGTTCGACCAGCCGGATCATGTCATAGCCGAGATAGCCGAACAGCCCCGCCGCGACGGCGGGCAGGCCTTCGGGCATCTCGATCCGGCATTCGGCCAGAAGGTCGCGCAGGGTCTGCAAGGGGTGGTCGGGCAGATCGGTGAAGGCCTGCCGGTCGAACCGCGCCTCGCGGTTGATGAAGGCCCGCGTGCCGCGGCATTGCCAGACAAGGTCGGGCTTCATGCCGACGATGGAATAGCGCCCGCGCACCTCGCCGCCGGTCACCGATTCCAGCATGAACGTGTCGGCGCGCGCATCGCCCAGCTTCAGCATCAGGCTGACCGGCGTGTCCAGATCGGCCGCCAGCCGCGCCCAGACGATCTGGTTCTTCCCGGCGGTCCAGCCCGCCTCGAATTCGGCAAAACCCGGCGACAGCTGCATCAGGGCAGGCTCGCGTGGACGGCGTTGATCGCGGCCTGATCCAGCGTGATCCCGGCCTCGGCGGTCAGCGCAGTCGTGAAGGCGGCAAAGGCGTCGCTGGCGATGGCCTTCCGCGCCTGTTCGGCCAGAGCCTCCTGCATCGCCTGGGCATCCTCGCCCTCGGTCGGGGCGGGCAGGATCCGGTCAAGCTGCACGACCGCAATGAAATCCGGGCCCTCGACCACCTGGACCGCGCCTTCGGCCATCCGGAAGACCTCCGGCAAAAGCGTATCGGGCACATTCTCGACAAAGCCGTTGCGCGCGATCTCGGGCGTCACATCGACGATGCCGAAGCTGCCCAGCGAGGCGCCGCCTTCGACCGCTGCCTTGACCTCGATCGCGCGGGCCGACAGCGCCTTGGCCAGCGCCTCCTTGCGCCAGTCCTCGGCCACCTGATCCCGCGCCTCATCGAACGGGATCGGCGCTGCGGGCACGATCTCGTCCAGCCGCAGCGCGACGACCCCGCCGTCCTCCAGCACGATCGCCTCGGAGAAATCCCCGGCCTTCACCTCCTCGGCCGCCTTGCGGAAGGCGGGGTAGCCCTCGATCGCCGCGTCGCCCTGCCGACCGGGGACGAAGTCCAGCGTCGCAAGCTGCATCCCGGTCTCCTTGGCCAGGTCTTCCAGCGTCGCCCCACCGGCCAGAAGATCGTCGATCTCTTCGACCTTGGCCGCGATCAGGCGCCGGGCGGCATCGGTCTGGAACTCGATGGCCAGCGTGTCGCGGGCTTCCTCGAAGGTGGTTTCCTCGGCGGCCAGAACCGACACCACCCGGAACAGCGCCGGGCCAAGATCGGTTGCCAGCGGGCCGACCACATCGCCCTCGGCTGCGGCAAAGACCGCCTCGCCCGCGCTGCCCAGTTCGGCCTTGGTGACATCGCCCTGGTCGATGTCGTCCAGCGTCAGGCCCCGCTCGGCCACCAGAGCGTCAAAGGCCTTGCCGCCGTCCAGTTCGGCCCGCGCCGCATCTGCCGCCGCCTGATCGGGATAGACCAGCCGTTCGACGATCCGGCGTTCGGGGATCACGAATTCGGCGATCCGCTTCTGATAGAGATCCTTCAGCATCGCCTCGTCCACCGGCTGATCCTTGGCAATCGCCTCGGGCAAGAGCGCCGCATAGCTGATCCGCTTGGCTTCGGGCCTGGTGAAACGGTCGATATGCGCATCGTAATGCGCCTTCAGCTCGGCCTCGGTCGGCGTGGCCAGCGGTGCGGGCAGATCGGCCTCGGTCAGCCGCAACATGGAAAACCCGCGTCGTTCGCCGGCCCAGGCATAGATCGTGTCGATCATCGCCTTCGGCGCGACAAAGCCACCGGCCACCGCGCCCTGCAACAGCTCGCGGCTCATGTCGCGGCGCAGGTCGGCCTCGAACTGGGCCTCGGTCAGATTGTTGCGGTTCAGCGTATAGCGGTAGGCCTCGCGGTCAAAGCTGCCCGAGGCGCCCTTGAAGCTGTCCATCCCCATCAACTCGGTCGCCACGACCGCGTCGCCCACGGAAATGCCGATCCGGCGCGCTTCGTTGTCAAGCGCGGCGCGGGCGATGACCGATTGCAGCACCTGCTGGTCGATCCCCAGCGCGCGCGCCTCTTGCAGCGTCAGCTGCTTGCCGAACTGCTGCGACAGGGCGGCGATCTGCTGTTGCAGGGCCCGGGCATAGTCGTCCGTGCCGATGTCGATCTCGCCGACGCTGCCGACTTTCTTCACCCCGCCCGAAAAGCTGGTCACGCCAAAGCCGCCAAGGCCCAGGACCAGCATGCCCAGCAGCACCCAGACCGCCGCTTCCTGCGCCTTGCCGCGGGGACGTTTGCCTTCTTCGGTCGGGGTCTTGGCCATGGCTCTGCCTTCGGGATGGTTCGATCAGGTGAATAGTGGGAAGGCCCGTGGGGGGCAAGGTCAAGATCATGCGGCCCGCAGGCGGGTCACGGCTCTGTCAGGGCCGGAACGCCGCCAGCCTGCGGATCACCTCGGCAATGCCCTTGGTGTCCACATTGGCAAAGGCGATGCGGATCTGGCGCTTGCCGGCCTCTGACCCTTCGGGCTGGAACATCGTCCCCGGCAGCATCAAAAGCGAGGCCTCGGTCACCAGCCGCTTGCACAGCACGTCCGAGGCCATGGCGAAGGGATGCTCGACATAGGCGAAGTATGCGCCACAGCCCAGAAGCGTCCAATCCGGCAGCGACTTGAACCCTTCCACCATCGCGGCGCGGCGGGCGAGGATTTCGTCGCGTTCGCCCGCGACCCACTGGCCCAGGTTGCGCATCCCCCACAAGGCCCCGATCTGGCCCAGCTGGCTGGGGCAGATCGCCACGGTGTCGAGGAACTTCTCCACCTCGGCCAGCCGTGCCTCGCTGGCGACGATGGCACCCACCCGGTGCCCGGTCAGCCGGTAGGCCTTGGAAAAGCTGTAAAGCTGGATCAGCGTATCGGCCCAGTCCGGGTCGGCGAACAGGTCATGCGGCGCCCCCGACCGGCTGTCGAAATCGCGGTAGGTCTCGTCCACGATCAGCGCAAGGCCCCGCGCGCGGCAGAGGTCGCGGAAAGCGGCCAGCGTCTCGGCCGGATATTCCACGCCGCCGGGGTTGTTCGGGCTGACCAGCACGATGGCGCGCGTCCGGTCGGTGACAAGCCGCGCCGCCGCCTCGGCCGAAGGGATCAGCGTCGGCCCGGTGTCCAGCGGCACCGTCCTGACCGCGGCCATGTCAAGCCACATCTTGTGATTGAAATACCACGGCGTCGGCAGGATCACCTCGTCGCCCGCGCCTGCCAGCGTCGCCATCACCGTGCAGAAGGCCTGGTTGCAGCCCTGGGTGATCGCCACCTGAGACGGCGATACGGACCCGCCATAGCTGGCCGACCATTGGGCAGCGATCTCCTCGCGCAGGGCGGTCAGGCCCAGGACCGGGCCGTAAAGATGCGCCTGCGGATCGTTCAGCGCCGCCTCGGCCAGCGCCTGACGCAGGCTCAAAGGCGGGCTGTCCACCGGCGCCGCCTGGCTGACATTGATGAGCGGCTGGTCGGCGGGAAAGCTGACCCCCGCGATCCAGCGCCGCGCCTCCATCACCGGGGGGGGTTCGGTCGCGGCAAAGGCGGGGTTCAGGGGCAGGGTCATTGCAGGCGTCCTTCCGGTGATCTCAGGCGGCGGCACTCCGCACGCGCAGCGCCCGCCATTCCTGCCAGACAAGACCGATCATCACCAGATCGAATACTGCCAGCACAAGAAGGAAGGGCGATCCGGCATGGACGAACTCGTAAAGCTGGTAGGCCACGAACCCAGCCAGAACCCCCATCGACGCCGGATAGGCCCAGACCACCTTGCGCCACAGCAAAAGCACCATGGTCAGCTTCAAGCCGCCATGCGCCAGAAGGTACAGCGCGTAGAAATGCTGCGTCGGCACCGGGAACTGCTGCATGGCCCGCAGGGTCCAGGTCGCCAGCGTGTCGGTCGGGTCCTCGGCAATCTCGAAATGCGTGACCCAATAGACGAAACGGGCAACCAGCCGGTTCGGGGTCAGCAAAAGCCCAAGCCCAGCCAGCGCCTCGGAAAAGGTCAGCAGCCCCTTGATCGCAAGGCTGATCTCGAACAGCCAATGCAGCAGCCGGTCACGGCTCTGGCGCAACATCGGGCGTCAGTCCGCCCCGCGCATCGGCTGGACATATTGCAGCGCCATGTCCCAGGGGAAGAAGATCCAGGTGTCCTGGCTGACGCTGGTAATATAGGTGTCGGCCTGCTTTTCGCCCTCGGGCTTGGCGTAGACGCAGGCGAAATGCGCGCGCGGATACATCTTGCGGATCAGCTCCAGCGTCTTGCCGCTGTCGACCAGGTCATCGACGATCAGCACGCCCGAGCCATCGCCCATCACGTCCGGGTTCGGCGCCTTGATGACCTGCGCCTCGCGGCGCTGGTCGGCCTTGCCGCCGCCGGAATGATAGGACTTCACGCTGATGGAATCGACGACCCGGATGTCCAGCTCGCGGCTGACGATCATCGCAGGCACCAGCCCGCCGCGCGTGATCCCGACCACGGCCTTCCAGGTCCCCCCCTCGCCCGGTCCCTTGCCGTCCAGCCGCCAGGCCAGCGCCCGGGCATCGCGATGGATCTGGTCCCAACTGACGTGAAACCCCTTTTCGTGCGGCAGGCGTTCGGCGGGCATCGGACTTTACCTCTCAGGTGGCGACGATCTTCACGCCCAGCAGGGCCAGCGCGGCCCCGAAGCAGCGGTCGATCACGGTTTTCAGACTGATATAGGCCGCCCGCGTGCGGTCCATCGAGAAGATGCGGGCGACAAGGCTGTTCCAGGCGGTCTCGGCGACCAGGATGACCGCGATCAGGCAGGCCAGCACCCAGACCGGGGTGCCGGGGCCGATCGTGCCCAGGAAGATCGAGGAATACATCACCACGGCCTTCGGATTCGACAGGTTGGTCCACAGCCCCAGCCGGAACGCGCCAAGGGAGGAGCGCGGCACGGGCCGGGTGTCCTCGGCGATGAACGGCGCTTTCGCGTCGCGCCACAGGTGCCAGGCCATCCACATCAGATAGGCCGCCCCGCCGATCTTCAGCGCCCAGAGCAGCGAGGGCACCGCGTCGAAGATCAGGTGCAGCCCGAACATCGCCGCCAGGGCCCAGATCACCGCCCCGCAGGCAATGCCAAGCGCCAGCATCACCCCGGTGCGGAACCCTTCGCCAAGGCCAGTGCGCGCCGACATCAGCACCGCCGGTCCGGGAGAGATCACGGCGAACAGCACCAGCCCGACAAAGACCGAAAAGCCCGCAAGCGTCATGGCCCGCCGTCCTTCCGGCCCGTCACCAGGTCGATGTCCGGCGCCTCTATCGCCTTCATGCCGACCACATGATAGCCCGCATCGACATGCAGGTTCTCGCCCGTGGTCCCGCTGCCCAGATCGGACAACAGATACAGCGCCGCCTTGCCGACCTCTTCCTGCGTCACGTTGCGCCGCAGGGGCGAGTTCAGTTCGTTCCACTTCATGATATAGCGGAAATCGCCGATCCCGCTGGCCGCCAGCGTCTTGATCGGCCCGGCGCTGATCGCATTGACGCGGATACCATCCTTGCCCAGATCCTCGGCCAGATACTTGACCGAGGCCTCCAGCCCCGCCTTCGCCACGCCCATCACGTTGTAATGCGGCATGACCTTCTCGGCCCCGTAATAGGTCAGCGTCAGCAGGCTGCCCCCGGCGGGCATCATCGCCGCCGCGCGCTGACAGACGGCCGTGAAGGAATAGACCGAGATGTCCATCGCCAGCGCGAACCCCGCGCGGCTGGTGTCCACATAGCGGCCGCGCAGCTCGTTCTTGTCGGCGAACCCGATGGCGTGGACCAGAAAGTCCAGCTGCCCCCACTCGGCCTTCAGCGCCGCAAACAGCGCGTCGATGCTGGCGTCGCTGGCCACGTCGCACTCGAACAGCTTCGGCACGCCCAGGCTTTCCGCCAGGGGCTCCACCCGCTTTTTCAGCTGCTCGCCCTGATAGGAAAACGCCAGCTCCGCCCCCTGCGCCGCCACCGCCTGCGCGATGCCCCAGGCAATCGACTTGTCGTTGGCAAGGCCCATGATCAGCCCGCGTTTGCCCTGCATCAGTCCAGTTGACATTCCCGGCCCCTCGCCCACTTTTCGTTGACACCGACGTGTAGGCGAAGCGCGGCCTTCCTTCAAGGCAGGTCCTCCGCCTGCGGCAAGCGTCCCCCGACTGCACACCTGAAGGAGTATCCATGGACCGGACCGGCATTTTCGCAGGCAGCGACCCGTTCGCGATCGCGCGCGCCTGGCTGACCGAGGCCGAGGCGTCAGAGCCGAACGACCCCAATGCCATCGCTCTGGCCACGGTCGATCCCGAAGGCATGCCCAACGTCCGCATGGTCCTGCTCAAGGAAATCGAGGCGGACGCCTTCGTCTTCTACACCAATTACGGCTCGGCCAAGGGGCAGGAGATCGCAGCCTCGGGCAAGGCGGCTTTCGTGCTGCACTGGAAGTCGCTGCGCCGCCAGATCCGGGTGCGGGGCAGCGTGACGCGCGAGGATGGCCCAAAGGCGGATGCCTATTTCGCCAGCCGCAGCCTGAAATCGCGCCTTGGCGCCTGGGCCAGCCAGCAGTCGCAGCCGCTCAGCTCGCGCGAGGCGCTGTTGGCCGAGGCGGCAAAGATGGCCATCGCCAAAGGCCCGAATCCGCCCCGCCCGCCCTACTGGGGCGGCTTCCGCATCCATCCGGTCGAGATCGAGTTCTGGGCCGACGGAGCATTCCGGTTGCATGACCGTTTCAGGTGGCGCAGAACTGACCCGACGAAACCCTGGGAGATCACGCGTCTGAACCCGTGAGTTCAAACCTTTGGGTCAGTTTTTACTAACCGGTTGTTGAATTGCCCTTGATCCCGGCCGACGATTTCCGCCATCTGTGCGGCTGGGGGCTCATTCTGGGGAGAAGGCTCTGTCGATGACGGATAAAGAAGAGGTCATGCAGATCGTGCATGGTCGGGTTAAGTGGTTTGATCCATCCAAGGGTTTCGGTTTCATCGTTTCCGATCAGACGGATGCGGACATATTGTTGCACGCCAATGTTCTTCGGAACTTCGGCCAGGGCTCGGTCGCCGATGGCGCCGGGATCGACGTGCGTATCCAGCGCACCCAAAGGGGTGTCCAGGCTGTGGAGGTGCTTGGCATTGAACCGCCCGAAGGCACCGCCCTCGCGTTCGGCGAGGATGCGGCCCAGATGGTCGGCGAAGACATCCTTCTCTTGCCGCTCGAGCCTGCCCGGGTCAAATGGTACGACAAGGGCAAGGGCTTCGGCTTTGCCAATGTCTTCGGCCGCGCCGAGGATGTCTTCGTCCATGCCGAGGTGCTGCGGGTGTCGGGCTTTGCCGACCTGACCGCGGGCGAGGCCGTGGCCCTGCGGATCATCGAAGGTCGTCGCGGGCGGATGGCGGTGCAGGTCGTGTCATGGGAAGCCGCCAACCGGACGAAATCGTGACCGGACTGCGCCGTGCCCTTGCGCTGGTCCTGCTGCTTGTCCCGGGCAGCGCCTGGGCCGACGCCGCCTGCTCGCCCGGCCGGATCGACATCCGCTGGCCAGAGGGGCGCGAGAACTTTGTCGTCGAAGTGGCCGACGACACCGCCGAACGGGCCCGGGGGCTGATGTTCCGCAAGACGATGCCGTTGTCGCAGGGGATGCTGTTCGTCTACGAGTCGCCACGTCAGGCCAGCTTCTGGATGAAGAACACGCTGATCCCGCTCGACATGATCTTTGCCGATGCGACCGGAACCGTGACGCGGGTCCATGCCAATGCGATCCCCGGCGACCTGACCCCGATCGACGGCGGCGACGGCGTGATGTTCGTGCTGGAAATCAATGGCGGCCTCGCGGGAAAGCTGGGGATCGCTCCCGGCGCCGTCCTGCGCCATCCGGCGATCCCGGCCGCAACCGCCGCCTGGCCCTGCGACCCCTAGCCGTCGGCCCTGCGCAGTCTTGCGGGCCAAGGTCGCCGGGATGGCCAGGCCCTGCCCGACCCGTCCGGCCCTGCCTGCCGCCGCGACCGCTGGTCTTCCGTTTTCCACCCGAAGGCGCCATGCGGCGGCGAACAGGAAGGCTTTTCATTCCCGACCGATCCCGCTAAACGGTCCGCAGTCGGGGCGTAGCGCAGCCTGGTAGCGCGACGGTTTTGGGTACCGTAGGTCGAGAGTTCGAATCCCTCCGCCCCGACCACCTTTCCTTTGCAAAGTCGGACCGACACGCGCTGAAGGCTGCGCCGGGGCAAAGTTACCGTTCGGTAAATGCCCACGGCCAAGTGCTTGAAATCAAACGATGGAAAAACTGGCCACGCGTGGACAGCCGCGATCAGACCGCGGCTTCCACCGCCCCCACGATCTCGTCCACCACGGCGGCCAGCAGCGCCTCGTCCTCGCATTCCGCCATGACCCGGATCAGCGGTTCGGTCCCCGATTTCCGGATCAGGATGCGCCCCAGCCCCTCGATCCGCGCCTCCGAGGCCCGGATCACCGCCTGCACCGCGGGCACGTCCAAAGGCTGCGCCCCAGCGGTGAAGCGGACGTTCTTCAGCATCTGCGGGACCGTCTCGAAGCTGCGGGTCAGCTCGGACGCGGGCCGCCCGGTGCGGACCATCTCGGCCAGGAACTGCAAGCCGGCCACCAGCCCGTCGCCCGTGGTCGCATAGTCGGTCATCACGATGTGCCCCGACTGCTCGCCTCCCAGATTGAAGCCTCCCTCCCGCATCCGTTCCACCACATAGCGGTCGCCCACCGCCGTCCGTTCCAGCCGCAGGCCGCGCTCTTGCAGGAACCGCTCCAGCCCCAGGTTCGACATCACCGTGGCCACCAGCGCCCCGCCCTGCAACCGCCCCTCCTCGGCCCAGCGGGCGGCAAGCAGCGCCATGATCTGATCGCCGTCGGCGACCTGCCCGGTCTCGTCGATGATCATGATCCGGTCAGCGTCACCATCCAGCGCGATCCCGACATGCGCGCCATGGGTCACCACCGCCGCCGCCGCCGTTTCGGTATGGGTCGACCCGCAGCGGTCGTTGATGTTGGTCCCGTTCGGAGCGGTCCCGATCGGGATCACCTCGGCCCCCAGCTCCCACAGCACCTCGGGCGCCGTCCGGTAGGCCGCGCCGTTCGCGCAATCGACCACGACCTTCAGCCCGTCCAGCCGCAGACCCGTGGGGAAGCTCGTCTTCACGAACTCCTCATACCGCCCGCGCCCGTCGTCGATCCGCTTGGCGCGACCGATGGTTTCCGGTTTGGCGGGCGCGATCTCGCCCTCGATCATCGCCTCGATCTCGGCCTCGGCCGCATCCGACAGCTTGAACCCGTCCGGCCCGAAGAACTTGATCCCGTTGTCCTGATGCGGGTTGTGGCTGGCCGAGATCATCACGCCGACATCCGCCCGCATCGACTTGGTCAGGAACCCCACCGCCGGGGTCGGCACGGGGCCCAGCAGCAGCACGTTCATCCCCGTCGAACAGAACCCCGCCGTCAGCGCGTTTTCCAGCATGTAGCCCGACAGCCGCGTGTCCTTGCCGATCACCACCCGGTGCGCCGCCGACCCGTCGCGGCGGAAATAGCGCCCCGCCGCCGCCCCCAGCTTCAGCGCCAGTTCCGCCGTCATCGGCCAGCTGTTCGCCCGTCCCCGGACGCCGTCGGTGCCAAAGAGCTTGCGCGTCATGTGTCAGTCTCCAGATGATCGGTGTTCAACGCCTGCCACAGCCACAAGGCCTGGCGGGTTTCGGGCACGTCGTGCACCCGGACAATCTGCACCCCCTGCGCGATGCCGGCCAGCGCGGTGGCGATCGAGCCGGGCGCGCGGTCCTGCGGATCGGGGGCCTGTCCGATGCTGCCGATGAACCGCTTGCGCGAGGTTCCCAGCAGGATCGGACAGCCGAGACCGTGGAACAGCGACAGGCCACGGATCAGCGACAGGTTGTGCTCCAGCGTCTTGCCAAAGCCGATGCCGGGGTCAAGCACGATGCGGGCGCGGTCGATGCCCAGGGCCTCGGCCCGGGCCAGCCGCGCGGCCAGCGCATCGTAGACGTCCAGAAGCACGTCGGAATAGAGCGGGTTGTCCTGCATCGTGGCCGGGACGCCCTGGGCATGCATCAGGATGACAGGCGCCGCCATGCGGGCAACCAGAGGCCCGAGCGCGGGGTCGAAGTCGAAGGCCGAGACGTCATTGACGATGGTCGCCCCCGCCTCCAGCGCCGCCTGGGCCACCGGGGCCTTGCGGGTGTCGATGCTGAGCGGCGCCGCAAGCCTGCCCGAGCGCAGCGCCCGGATCACCGGGACGGTGCGGGCGATTTCCTCGTCCACGGGCACCTCGACCGCGCCGGGGCGGGTGCTTTCGCCGCCGATGTCGATGATCTCGGCGCCCATGGCCATGGCCGTTGCCTGCGCCACGGCGGCTTCGGCGCCAAGGAAGCGGCCGCCGTCGGAAAAGCTGTCCGGGGTCACGTTCAGGATGCCCATCAGCCTTGGCCGGTCCATGGTCAGCCCGGCAAAGGCGGGCCGCGCGGCGGTCAGCCTATGCAGGACCGGCGCGGGCACTTCATGTGCCGCGATGATCCGGGCCGGGGCTGCGCGCGACAGAACCTCCACCCGGTCGAACCAGCACCAGCCACCGGCCAGCGGCAACGCGTCCCGTGGCCGCGCCGGATCGGTCATCGCAATCGGTCGGAAATAGTCCATGGGGTTCGGAGTGGCCGAACGCCCTCCGGTTTTCAAGGGGGAAGCGTCAGGCCCGCCGCACCGGAACGCGGCTTCCTGCCGGGACTGCAACCTCGCCGTGAACGACCAGCGCCGCGGCCGACATGGTTTCCGCAAGCCACAGCGCAAGGCCGACCGGGTCGCTGCCCTTCGGCCCGTCCACCGCATCCAGCACCAGCTTCGACGGCGCCCAGACCACCGACTGGCCGCGCTTGATCGCCCAGTCGATCTCGGTCCGCGTCGCCACCACCACGCAGCGGGCATCCCGCGCGGCGAGCGCCCAGGCGTTCTGCTCCATCGCCAGAAGGTCGATGCGGCGCTGGGTCGGCTTGTGGCCGGTCACCGGACGCGGCAGGTCGGGCGGCCCCACGGTCAGGATCAGCGGCAGCCCCTCGGCCTGCAACGCATCCAGCCGCGCGGACAGATCGGCAGCCCGGACCGTCGCGTTGTCAAGGAAGACGACCAGCGGGTGCACCGCCTCCAGCCCCTCCTCCCCCGTCCTCTGCACCGGGCGTTCGGCGCGGGACCGCACGATCTCCACCCCCAGGGCATAGGGGCCGATATCCAGCTTTTCAATCCGGATGAAGACCCGCATGGCGGCGGGCTCGGCCAGGATCCGCTCGGCCACCCTTTCGGCCAGCGTTTCAAGCAGGTTCAGCCGTTCCGCCGCCAGTTCCGCCGCGATGGCTTCGGTGATCCGGTCGTAGGACAGGATGCGGTCGACGTCATCCTCCAGCGGCTCGGTCACCGGGCGGACTTCGACGACGACGTTGAAGCGCAGGCGCTGCTTGTGGCCGCGCTCTTGCTGGAAGGCGCCGATGTCGGCTTCGACCACATGGTCGCGCAAGGAAATCCGGTCCCGCATGGCCGCGCCGGCAGAGGCCTCGGCCCGGGCTTCCGGATGGGCGAATGCCAGGTCGATATCGCTCATCTGGGGTCCTCCGCCGTTCGGCCCCTCATAGCACGCGGCGCGCGGCGGCCAAGCGAGAAGGCGTCACGGAAGCCGCCATTGGCGACATCAGCCGCTTGCGCCGGGCTGGCGGTAGAACAGATGGTCGCCGATCCGCGCCGTGCGGGCAAAGCGCCTGGACCAGCTGGGCTTGACGCCCCGAGTGTGGAAATGCGTGGCGCCCGCGGTCAGGACACGCGGGGCACCGTCCAGCATGGCCCGGGCGATGCGGCCGGCAAGATCGGCGGCGTCGGCCTCGCGCATCTTCTTGCGACCGGCGCAGACATAGGAGAACTGGCAGTCACCGCCCACGCGCTGCCTGACCACGCCGCAGACCGTGCGGGGGTAAAGCGGGCTGTCGACCCGGTTCAGGATCACTTCGGCCACGGCAATCTGGCCCTCCAGGCTTTCGCCCCGCGCTTCGAAATACAGCGCCTCGGTCAGGCATTGCCATTCGGCGTCGCCTGTAGGCTTGGGCTGGGCCATCAGCCAATCCTCGGTCAGCCCCTCGGTCATCCCCGAGGCGGGCACCGGCGCGTCAAGGTCCGGCGCAGGCAGCAGCCGAAGGTTCAGGGCAAAGGAGGCCGGGCTGGCCATCAGCCCGAACATGCCCGTATTCCAGCTGGAATCCGCCGTCGCGGTGCCGGCCGCAAGGACCGTCACCAGCGCAAGAGTCGCCAGGTTGCGTTTCATTCTGCTCTTCCGTCATTGTTTCCCGGCGGAAGTTTCCCCGCCTTGGCAAGCAGCCGGGGGGGTAGGCGAAGCGATCCGGGGGGTCCAGCACTGTTGCAGAATTGCAACGAAAATCAATGCTGCATGAGCGAAATGCCGCCGAAAAACAGGCGGAAATTCGCGAAGAAAGCCTTGCAATTAACTGATTTTAAATGTTTTTACCACGATCCGCCAGGGCCAGGTGCGCCGCCGCAAGCCGGGCCATGGGCACTCGGTAGGGCGAACACGAGACATAGTCGAACCCGGCGCGGCGGCAGAAGTCGATGGATTCCGGGTTGCCGCCATGCTCTCCGCAGATCGAAAGCGTGAGGTCGCTGCGAGTCTTGCGGCCGCGTTCCGCCCCGATGTGAAGCAGTTCGCCCACCCCGTCGATGTCCAGGATGTGGAACGGGTCCTCGGGGAAGACACCCAGCCGGACATAGGTGTTCATGAACCGCCCCGCGTCGTCGCGCGACAGGCCGTAGGTCATCTGGGTCAGGTCGTTGGTGCCGAAGGACAGGAAGGCCGCGTGCTGGGCGATCTCTCCGGCCCGCAGCGCCGCGCGCGGGGTTTCCACCATCACGCCCAGCTTGTAGTCGAACCCGGCCCCGGCCTTGGTGCGGACCATCGCGGCCACGGCGTCGATGCGGGTCTTGACCAGCTCCACCTCGCGCCGGGCGCTGACGAGGGGGATCATGATCTCGGGCACCACGGGGGCACCGCGGCGGGCGGATTCCAGCGTCGCCTCGAAGATCGCCTGGGCCTGCATGTCGTAGATTTCCGGCAGCACGACGCCCAGCCGCACCCCGCGCATGCCCAGCATCGGGTTCACCTCGGTCAGCGCCTCGGCCCGGCGGGTGACTTCGGACAGGGGCCGGTCCAGCGCCTCGGCCAGCCCGCGCAGGCCCTCGCGGTCGGACGGCAGGAATTCGTGCAGGGGCGGATCGAACAGGCGGATGCAGACCGGCAATCCCTGCATGATTTCAAAAAGCTGCACGAAATCCGCCCGCTGCATCGGCAACAGCCGCGCCAGCGCCGCCGCGCGGTCGCCGGGCGTGTCGGCAAAGATCATCTCGCGCATGACGACAAGGCGGTCCTCGTCGAAGAACATGTGTTCGGTCCGGCAGAGCCCGATCCCCTCGGCCTCGAACTTCCGCGCGGTTTCGGCGTCGGCGGGCGTGTCGGCATTGGCCCGAACGCCGATGTCGCGCACCTCGTCGGCCCAGGACAGAAGCCGGCGGAAACTGTCGTCCAGCGCAGGGGGCAGCATTTCCGCCGCACCTGCCAGCGCCTCGCCCTTGGTCCCGTCCAGAGTCACCACATCGCCCGCGCGGAAGACGCGGCCATCGGCGGTGGTCAGCTTTCCTTCGCGGGCATCCAGCCGCACTTCGGACGCGCCCACCACACAGGGCAGCCCAAGCCCGCGCGCGATCACCGCCGCGTGGCTGGTCATGCCGCCGCGTTCGGTCAGCACCGCTGCGGCCGAATGCATCCCGCGAATGTCCTCGGGCGCGGTCTCGCGGCGCACCAGGATGCAGGCCTCGCCCCGCGCCGCTGCGGCCTGCGCCTCGGAGGAGGAGAACACCAGAATCCCCGTCGCCGCCCCGGGCGAGGCCGCGATGCCCCGGGCGATCACGTCGCGGTCCCCGCGAGGGTCCACCTGATGGTGAAGAAGCTCCGACAGGGCCCGCGGTTCGACCCGCAGCACTGCCTCGTCGCGTCGGATGATCCCGTCCTCGGCCAGCGCCACCGCGATCCGCAGGCCTGCCCGGGCCGAGCGTTGCACCTTGACCGCATCCAGCACGGCCAGGCGGCCGTCCTCCACGGTGAATTCGATCTGCATCTCCTCGCGCAGGCGGGCGCGGCAGATTGCCCCGTATTCGACCAGGGTCGCAAAGACGTCGGGCGCCACGTCCTCCAGCGACGGGCCGCGCGGGTCGCGTGTCAGATACAGCGCCTCGGTCGTCTTCAGCGCATCGCGGCCCTGGCTCTGGCCCAGATAGCGCCCGGTGATCTGCGGCTGGCCGGTGACCGGATCGACGAACTGGATCACGCCCGAGCCTGAAATCCCCTGCCCGATGCCTTGCGCCATCTCCTGCACGACCAGCCCCAGCGCCGCCTCTTCGGGCGCACCCTTGGCCTGGCGGAGCAGGCGGGCCGATGTCCCCTCCCAGGCCCGCGCCATGCTGCGGAGGACTTCGGACAGCTGCCTTGCAGCGTCCTGCGGGAAGGGCTCGTCGGTCTCGACCTCGTATTGGCGCAGCGCCTCCTTCAACGCGCCCGGCCCCGGCTTCAGCCCGTCGAAGACTTCGGGGTCAAGCCGCGCCACATGGATCGCATAGGCCTGCACAAAGCGCAGATACAGCGCATCCGCCGCCGCTTCGCCGTGGGTTTCGGCCAGGCGGGCGTGACGCTTGGCGTTCAGCCCGATGTTGAGGATCGTCGCCGGGCCACCCCAGTCCGGGTTGGCGGGGCTTGGGCGCACGCTGATGAGGGGGCCGTCGCCGAAATGGTCCAGGATGCCGCGCGCGTCCACGGCATGGCCTGCGGCGATGGCCCGGACTGTCGAGGCGGGCAGCGCCACGGATTTCGGCACCGGCAGGTCCAGCCGCACCAGCCGTTGCAGGCATTTTGCCCGCCACCCATGCGACGCCGCCGCGATCTGCGCCGAGGGCGAGATCTGCGTGAAGTCGGCGATGGGGTCGTGTTTCTGCACTGCAGCACCTGATGTTCGGCCGCAGCATACCCCGAATGACCTGTCGCGCAAGCGTGACATGTCAGCACTGTGACGAATCTTTGGGCGGTATCAGCCCTCGATCCGGCTGAGGTCCGCCACACCGGAACAGACCTTGCGGATGCGGTGCAGAAGGTTCAGCCGGTTGCGGCGGATGATCTCGTTGTCGCTGTTCACCTGGACGGCGGTGAAGAAGGCGTCGATGGGCGCGCGGAGGGTGGCCATCGCGGCCATGGCGCGCGGGAAATCCTCGGCCTGCATTGCGGGGGCGATCTCGGCCTCGGCCCGGTCGAGGGCGGCGAACAACGCGCGTTCCTCGTCGGTCTCGGCGAATTTCGGGTCCGCACCAAAGGAGTATTCGACGCCGTCCTTCGCCTCGGCCTGCGCCAGGATATTGGCGGCGCGCTTGTAGCCCTGGATCAGGTTCGCCCCGTCCTCGGTCTTCATCACCGCCGCCAGCGCCTCGGCTCGCTTCACCAGCAGCGTCAGGTCGTCATTCCCCGGCATGGCGAGGCAGGCATCGATGATGTCGTGCCGGATGCCCTGGTCCCTGAGGTAGACCTTGAGGCGGTCGTGGAAGAAGGAGAGGAGGTCTGAAGTTTGGTCGTCTCGATGCCCAAACCTTGTAGCCACTTCTCTCTCAAGCTCAGCCTTCGCAGCTGCATCTTCCAACTTCTTGATTTCGGCTTGCAGCGTGGCAATCGCGTTTCGATTCAGGTTTGTAGTTGAGTGCGCGTGAGCAAGTGCCATCCTTGCTCTCTTAAGCGCGTCTCGTTGTTCTCCAACAGCAAACTTGCCTTGGATTGCGTCGAAAATCGCTAGGTCCATTTGATCCGAAGCAACTGGCACAAGGTGCATCCGCACCCCATTCCCCAGCACCAACCGGATCACCCCCAACGCCGCCCGCCGCAGCGCAAACGGGTCCTTCGACCCCGTCGGCTTCTCGTCGATCGCCCAGAACCCGGTCAGCGTGTCGATCTTGTCGGCCAGCGCCACGGCAACCGAGACCGGCTCAGTGGGCACCGCGTCGCTCTCGCCCTTCGGGCGCCAGTGGTCGCGCGCGGCGTCGGCAATCGCGGATACCCGCCCCGGGCTTGACCCGGGGCCTCCGCTTGCCTCCCCGAGGCCCCGGATCAAGTCCGGGGCGGGGTTTGCCTGCAACGCCTCCAGCGCGTAATACCGCCCCATGACCCCCTGCAATTCCGGGAACTCGCCCACCATCGCCGACCGCAGGTCCAGCTTCGCCAGCCGCGCCGCACGTTCGGCGTCATCGGCATCCGCCCCGACCAGCGGCGCAATCTCGCGCGCGAGCGTCGCGATCCGCTCCACCCGCTCCGCCTGGCTACCAAGCTTCGCATGGAAGGTCACGGCCTTCAGCCCCTCGGCCCACTCACCCATCCCGGCCTTCGCCACGCGCAAGTCGTTCTCCCAGAAGAATTTCGCATCCGACAGCCGGGCGGCCAGCACCTTCTGGTTGCCCTTCAGGATCACCTCGCCACCATCCGCCGCCTCGATGTTTGCGACGGTCACGAAGCCCTCGATCCGGCCCGTCCGGGGGTTCTTCACGGAAAAGAACTTCTGATGCTCCTTCATCGAGGTCTGCAACACCTCCGGCGGCAGGCCGAGGAAATCGTCGGAAATCCGGCCCATCAGGGGGACCGGCCATTCCACCAGCCCCGCGACCTCGGTCAGAAGGCCCGGGTCGGGCACGACCTCCATCCCGGCGGCAAAGGCCAGGTTCTGCGCGCCCTGCCAGATCGCGGCCTCGCGTTCCGCGCTGTCCAGCACCACTTTCGCGCGCTTCAGCTTCACCACATAATCGTCGAAGCCCGTCACGGTGAACCGCCCGATCCCCATGAAACGGTGGCCCTCGGTCGTGTTGCCCGCCTCGATCCCGTCCACCGACAAGGGCACCACATGCGCGCCGCCCTCATCGGACAGGATGCACAGGATCGACTGCAACGGCCGCACCCAGCGCAAGCTGCCCGAGCCCCAGCGCATCGACTTCGGCCAGGGGAAAGTGCGGATCGTGGTCTCCAGCACCTCGGCCACGATCTCCGAGGCCGCCCGACCGGGGCGCTCCACCACGGCATAGAAGGTCTCGCCCTTCCTGTCGGCCCGGCGTTCCAGCTGGTCCAGCGTCAGGCCCGTCGACCGCAGGAACCCCTCGATCGCCTGCGCCGGGGCCGACACCGAGGGCCCCTTCCGCTCTTCCCGCACCGGGCGGCTTTCCGCCGTCAGCCCCTCGACCGACAGCACCAGACGGCGCGGCGTGGAAAAGGCCCCCGCCGAGGCATAGGTGAGGCCCGCCTCGACCAGACCGTCGGTCACCAGCTTCCGCAGGTCCTCGCGGGCCTTTCCCTGCATCCGGGCCGGGATTTCCTCGGAAAAGAGTTCGATCAGCAAGTCGGGCATGTTGGGGTCCTAGATCCAGTCGAGGTTCACACGGGACGGCGGATAGGCGGCGGCGATGGCCTCGCGCAGCGCGGCAAAGCGGGGGCGCAGGTCCTTGAACTTGCGTTCATGCGTTTCGGCGACCGTCAGCTGGATGTCGTCGAATGCCCGCCGGTCCAGCATTGCAGCCAGAAGGTCCAGCTCGGCCCCCTCGATGTCCATCTTGACGAAGGCCACCCGGCCATGCGCCGCCACAAGCCCATGCAGGAAGGCCGGGAAATCGACGACCGCCACCTCGATCCCCTGCCCTTCCGCGATGTTCTGCCCGCCAGCGACAACGGTGCTTTTGACCGAAGCGAGCTCGGGGTTCGCCTCCCAGTTCGCGGCCCGCATCAGGCGGAGGGTCCCCGCCTCGGTCCCCACGGCAGCGGCATGCAGATGCACGTTCGCCACTCCGGCAAAGCGGTCGGTCGGCTTTTCGATGTTGTAGGGGTCCGGCTCGAAGGCATGGACCTCGGCCCCGCTGACAGCAAGGACCGCCGTCACATCCCCCCGGTTCGCCCCGCAATCCACCGCCACATCCCCAGGCCGCAACATCGAGGCGACACCCGCCAGCATCCCCGCGGCCCGCGCATGGCGCAGGTCGCGCTTGTGACGGCGCCTGAGCTTCCGCAGAGGATCCTCGGTCTCGGCCATCTATTCCGCAAGGCTCCCGTTCAGCTGCTGCCAGGCATAGGCCCGCCCGTCGCCGAAAACGGCAACCACCCGGTCGACGCCGGGGTGGATGTTGCGTTCCGAGAGAAAGGCCAGCGCCTCGCCGGTTTCCAGCGCGCGGCCGATGGCAGCGGCGTCAAAGCAGTCGAACCCGCGCGGCGCAACCAGCGGCTCGGCGCCCTCATAGGGACGATAGGTCTCGGTCAGCATGGCCAGCGACAGGGGCGTGGTGAAACAGGCGCGGAACTTGATGGGAGAGCTGTCCGCGTCGATCCCCTGGATGGTGTCGACCACGATCGGCTCGGGCTGGTCCGAGGTCAGCGGCACCAGACGGATTTCCTGCCCCGGCGTGAAGGCCACGTCCCGGTAGAAGGCGCGTTCGGCCGTGTACCACAGCAAACCACCCGCGACGGCGGCGACAATCACGATGGCCCCCACGATGACCTTGCCCGCATTCACAGGTCCGCCCCCGCTTCGGTCAGCCGGAAGGCATCGGCGCATTTCTTCGCCAGCGCCCGCACCCGTCCGATATAGGCCTGCCGTTCGGTGACCGAGATCACCCCCCGCGCGTCCAGCAGGTTGAACAGGTGGCTGGCCTTGATCGTCTGGTCATAGGCCGGATGCGCCATGATGATCCGCTTGCCGGACTTCGGGTCCTCCGGTTCAAAAGCGAGCAGTCGTTCGCATTCTGCCTCGGCGTCCTTGAAGTGCTGCAAAAGCATCCCGGTCGAGGCGCCGTCGAAGTTGTGACGGCTGTATTCCTCTTCCGTCTGGCGGAAGATGTCGCCGTATTTCAACGGGATCGGGCTGTCGGGGTCGTTGAAGGGCATCTCCATCACATGATCGATGCCCATCACGTACATCGCCAGCCGTTCGAGGCCATAGGTCAGCTCGCCAGAGACCGGCTTGCAGTCATGCCCGCCGACCTGCTGGAAATAGGTGAACTGGCTGACTTCCATCCCGTCGCACCAGACCTCCCAGCCCAGGCCCCAGGCGCCCAGCGTCGGGCTTTCCCAGTCGTCCTCGACAAAGCGGATGTCGTGCAGGCCCAGGTCGATCCCGATGGCCGCCAGCGACCCCAGATACAGGTCCTGCAGGTTCGGCGGCGAGGGTTTGATGATGACCTGATACTGGTAATAGTGCTGCAGACGGTTGGGGTTCTCGCCATAGCGGCCGTCCGTGGGGCGGCGCGAGGGCTGCACATAGGCCGCGGCCCAGGGCTTCGTGCCAAGGCTGCGCAGCGTGGTCGCGGGGTGGAAGGTGCCCGCGCCCACTTCCATGTCATAGGGTTGCAGCACGGCACAGCCCTGCGCGGCCCAGTAGGTCTGCAACCGCAGGATGATTTCCTGAAAGCTTTTCGGCGTGGTGGTGGCGTCGGACATGGGGGGGACCCGGACAAAGGCAAAGTCGCGCCTTCCCTATCCACTGGGGCGCACAGGGTCAATTCCGATAAGGACCGGCGCAATCGTGACCGGATGGCCGGGAGTTTCGCCCTTGTCGCCGCGCGCGTCATGGCTAATGTCGGCGCCAGCCGGAAACCGCCTTCAGGACCTGTTCATGTTCAGACCGCTTGCGTTGATTGTCCTTCTGTTCGCCGCCGTGATCCTTGCCCCCGGGCAACAGGCGGCCGCGCAGGAGGGCCGGGTCTGGTTGCAGGTCGAGGCGCATCCCGACATGGCCACCGCCCTGGACCGGGCCCGCGCCTATGCCGCGCGGTTTCCCGAGACGGCGGCGTTCCGGCTCCGCTCGGGCTGGTATGGCATCACGCTTGGCCCCTACCCGGCCGATGAGGCGCGCCAGCGCCTTGGCGCCCTGAGGCGCGACCGGCAGATCCCCCCGGACAGCTTCATCGACGACGGCTCGCGCTATGGCGAGCAGGTCTTCCCCGAGGACGGTGCTGCGGCCCTTGCACCCAGGCCCGCCCCGGCGACCGACCTTGCCGCCGAGATCGCCGCCGCGGTCGAAACGCCCGAGCCCGCCCCCGTCGCTGCGCCCGACGAGGACCGCCAGCAGGCCCGCGACAGCGAGGCGCTTCTGACCCCGGAAGAGAGGCGCGACCTGCAAACCGCGCTGCAATGGTTCGGCTTCTACAACAGCGCCATCGACGGCGCCTTCGGCCCCGGCACCCGCAATTCGATGGCCGCCTGGCAAGAGGCGCAGGGGCTGGAGCCGACCGGAATCCTGACGTCCCGCCAGCGCCGCGCGCTTCTGGACGCCTGGCAGGGCGAGATCTCCGCCTTCGGCTTCACCGAGATCACCGATCGGGAGTCCGGCATCACCGTCACCCTGCCGCTGGGCCTGGTCGAGTTCGACCACTACGAACCGCCCTTCGTCCATTATCGCCCCCGGACGGAAACGGCGCCGCGCATCGTCCTCATCTCGCAGCCCGGCGACCAGGCGGCGCTTTACGGACTGTACGACGTGCTCCAGACGCTCGACTCGGTGCCGCTGGACGGCCCGCGCGACCGGGGCGACCGCTCGTTCCGCATCCGCGGCACCTCGGGCAAGGTCGACACCACGGTCTTTGCCGAACTCAAGGGCAACCGGATCAAGGGCTGGATGCTGATCTCGACCCCCGGCAACGAGACCCGCGATGCCCGCATCCTCAAGGTGATCGGCGACAGCTTCCGTCCCGATGGCGATGGGGTGCTGGACCCCGGAATGGCGGCGATGGGCGCCGAAACGCGCGCCGGACTGCTGGCGGGGCTTGAGCTGCGCAAGCCCCGTCTCAGCCGGACCGGGTTCTTCATAACGCCCGACGGCGCGGTCCTGACCACGGTCGAGGCGGTCGAGGGATGCGCCCGCGTCACCATCGACCGCGCGACCGAAGCGACCGTCACCTTGGCCGACAGGGCCAGCGGGCTGGCTGTCCTGCGCCCGAAGACCGCGCTTGCCCCGCGCGCGGTCGCAGGGTTCGCCACCGCCCCCTCGCGCCCGGGCAGCGAAGTCGCCGTGCCCGGCTATTCCTACGAAGACCGCCTGCCCGCCCCGGTCATCACCTTCGGCACGCTGGAGGACCTGACCGGCCTGAACGGCGAGACTACCCTCAACCGCCTCGCGCTCCAGTCGCTCCCCGGCGATGCCGGCGGCCCGGTGCTGGACGCCTCGGGCAGCGTTCTGGGGATGCTTCTGTCCGCCACCCGGCCGCAAGGCGGCAGACAGCTGCCCGCAGGCGTGACCTTTGCGCTGCCTGCGGCCGAGATCGCCCGGCTGCTGACACCGACGGGTCTTGCAACCACGCCGACGACCGAAACGGCGCCGCTGGACCCCGCCGCGCTGTCGGATCGGGCCACCGGCATGACCGCGCTGGTCTCCTGCTGGGAGTGACCGCCTCGCGCCCGCTGCCCGGCCCTAGCGCCGCCAGAAGCTGGGCAGCACCATGACGAGGATCGCAAGCAGCCCAAGGCGACCCAGGATCATGCACAGCGTCATGATGGCGATGGCGCCGGGGGGAAAGTCGATGAAGGTGCCCGTCCGTTCGACGAGGGGGCCGAAGCCGAAGCCGATATTTCCCAGCGACGTCCAGACCGCGAACACAGCCGATACGGTATCGACTCCCATCAGCGTCATCGCCACGCTCATCACGCCCAGGATCAGGATGAAGCTGGACACGAAAAGGATCAGCGCGTTCAGCACGTCCTCTTCCACGACGCGGCCCTGATAGCGGATCGGGTCGATGGTCGAGGGATTGCCGATCCGCCGCACCTCACGCTTCAGCACGGCAATGACAAGCTGCACGCGGAACACCGAAAGCCCCGCCGCCGATGACCCCGAACAGGCCCCGATGACCCCGATCACGAAGGCCACAACCAGCATGAACCCGCCCCAGCCCGTGAAACTGGCGGTGCCGAAGCCGGTCGAGGACATGATCGAGGTCAGGTTGAACAGGCTTTGCCGGAATGCCTCTTCCATCCCGGTATTGGTGGTCCAGATGCGCCAAAGCGCGACAGAGACGACCGCCATGGCCAACCAGCGGGCGTAGGCGCGGATCTGCGAATCCTGCCACAGCGGCAGGACGGATCCGTTCAGAAGCTGAACAAAGCGGATGTAGGGCAGGCTGGCCAGGAACATGAACAGGGCCGAGGCATACTGGATCGCGGCGCTGTAGCCGGTGAAGGAATCGTCCTTGCTGGAAAAGCCTCCCGTGGCCACCGTCGCCATGCCATGCACCACGGCATCGAAGGCGGGCATCCCCAGGATCGCATAGACCGTCATCGTGGCCACGGAGAGCACCAGGTACACGATCAAAAGCTGCTGGGCGATGTCGGTAGCCCTTGGCAGGACCTTGCCGAAGGTGTCGAAGCCCTCGGTGCGGAAGAACTGCATCCCGCCGATCCGCATCAGCGGCAGGAAGATCATCGCGATGAAAGCGATCCCAAGGCCCCCCAGCCAGTTCAGCATCCCCCGCCACAGGATCATGCCCCGCGGCAGATCGGCCAGCCCCGAGATCACCGAGGACCCGGTCGTCGTGATGCCGGACACGGCTTCGAAATAGGCCAGTTGCAGGCTCAGCCCCGGCGCGCCGATCCAGAACGGCAGCGCGCCGAAGAAGGGCACGGCAAACCAGATGCCCGCCGTCAGAAGATAAGCCTGCCGAGTATCCAGCGCCCGGCCCAGGGCATTGCCGGTGGACAGCGCCAGAGCCACCCCTGTCACCCCGGTCAGCGCGGCCGAGGCAAGGAAGGCAAAGCCATTGGCCAGCCCCGCGCGCCAGTCAACGATGGCGGGGGCCAGCATCAGGATCGCAAGCACGATCAGGATGCGGCCGATGACATAGGCGACGGGGCGGAAGTCAACCATGGTCGGGCATGGCTACGCGGCCCCGCGCCTTTGGTCAATCCACCAGTCAGCCCGCGTGGATCAGACCCTGGAACAGGCGCGGGTCCAGACTTTCGGCGGCGAAGGTCTCGCCCTCGGTCAGAAGGCTGATCGCGTCGTGACTGTGCAGGCTTTCCTGGTGGCTGGCGATCACCCGGAAATCCCCGATACGCGCGTCGGCCCGCAGCGCCTCGCAGAACAGCCGCGCCGCGTCCTCGACAAAGATCGGGTTGGCGGCGTTCAGCTCGGCAAAGGCCTGCTCGTCCTCGCGCTTGACCATGACCTGCGTCTCGGTGACGACCGCCGAACGGGCCAGGTCGATCAGGTCCTCAAAGGCCATCTCGCCGGTCAGTTCCACCGACAGCCGCGCGACGGACCGCTGCGAATGCGGCGTCGCCAGCTGGCCGCGCGTCATCCGGGCATGTTCGGACAGCTCCAGGCTGCACGGGCAGGTCGAGGAATAGACATAGTCCAGATGCACGATCCGCTTGCGCACCCCCGCCGCCTCGACCAGTTCCAGCGCGATGTCGTAATACTGCCATCCCTTCAGGCCCGAACGCAGCGACGTCACCTGCATCGGGAAGGACAGCCGCAGCTGGATGCGCGCGTCGAAGGCCCCGAGGTCGGCCTTGTAGTCGTCCAGCGCCGCCTCGATCACGCCGAAGGAAAACTCGCGCTCGGCATGGGCATAGAACGACCGCATGATGCGGCTCATGTTGATGCCCTTCTGCTCGGCTTCCAGGCTGACCGTGCCGGTCACGCTGGTCTCCAGCACCTGCGCGCCGCCGTCGCGGGTCGCATAGCGGATCGGCAGGCGGAAGTTCGAGATGCCGACATGCTGGATCCGCGACTTCGCGCCCCGGATCAGGCTGGCGGGGCCGTTCTGCAGATCGGGCAGCGTGCTGCGATAGGCGGCATCGGCCCTGAACCCGCCCGGATACTCCCGCGACAGGGCGGGATAGCCCTGCCCCGGCACCAGCCAGCCCACCGCCGAATCCAGCCGCGAGATTTCCTCGTCCGACACCTTCCCCGCCCATTGCCGCAGGACGGCCAGGGCCGCCTCGGCCTCTTCGCGCGTGGGAAGGCGGTCGATCTCGGGGGTATGGATATTCATGGGGGCAGGTCCTTTCGGTTCGGGCGGGCCATGTGGCCGGGCCGTCAATTTCCGGAGAGTTCTACGCAGGAAAGCCGCCGCCGGATCACCCTGGTCCGGGGCAGAAGCAGATGATGAGCCGTTTTTCACCCTGCCGCAAGGGCACTTTCTGCGTCAGGGGCGTCCCAGCGCCTGTGCAAGGTCGGCGATCAGGTCGTCCGTGTCCTCCAGCCCCACCGACAGCCGGATCAGCCCCGGAGTGATCCCCAGGGCATCCTTCTGCTCTTGCGGCAGCCGCTGGTGCGTCGTCGTCGCGGAATGGGTCGCGATCGTCCTGGCATCGCCCAGGTTGTTGGAAATCTTGACGATCTCCAGCGCGTTCATGAAGCGGAACGCCGCCTCCTTGCCGCCCGCCACCTCGAAGGCCACCAGCGTCCCGCCGTTGCCCATCTGCGCCATGGCCAGAGCGTGCTGCGGATGCGTGGCAAGCCCGGGATAGATCACCCGGCCCACCTGCGACCAGCTCGACAGCGCCTCGGCGATCTTCAGCGCCGAAGCCGCCATCGCCCGGCAGCGCAGGTCCAGCGTCGCCAGGCCATTCAGATGCATCCAGGCGGTGAACGGGCTCATCGAGCCGCCGGTGTGCTTCATGTAGGGTTCCAGCACCTTGCGCACGTAATCGCGCGTGCCGCAGACGACCCCCCCCAGCGCCCGGCCCTGGCCGTCGATGTGCTTGGTCGTGGAATAGACCACCACATCCGCACCCTGCTCGACCGCGCGGGAAAAGATCGGCGTGGCAAAGACATTGTCGCAGATCACCAGCGCCCCGGCCCTGTGGGCGATCTCGGAGACCGCGCGGATGTCCACCAGCTCCAGCGTCGGGTTCGACATGGATTCGAAGAAGACCGCCTTCGTCCCCGGTGTCACCGCCGCGCGCCACTGGTCCAGGTCGGCACCATCGACAAAGGTCACGCGCACCCCGAACTTCTGCAGCACCTCCTCCAGCACATAAAGGCAGGACCCGAACAGCGCACGAGAGCTGACAACATGGTCCCCCGCCCGCACCAGCGACATCAGCGCGCCACTGACCGCCGCCATGCCGCTTGCGGTGGCAAAGGCGTCCTCGGTCCCCTCCAGAGCGGCGATGCGGTCCTCGAACATCCGCGTCGTGGGGTTGCCGTAGCGGGCATAGATGAACTCGTCCTCGCCCGCCTTGACGAACCGCGCCTCGGCGGCCTCGGCGGTGGGATAGACGAAGCCCTGGGTCAGGAAGATCGCCTCGGCCATCTCGCCATACTGGCTGCGGCGGCTGCCCTCGTGCACCGATCGCGTGCGTGTCTTCCAGTCCCTGGTCATCGTTCCGGCCCTCCGGCCAATAAAAAACCCCGGCATACCAAAGGTGCCGGGGCCATGCCCTTCACCTCTTTAGCGGCTTGTTTAACGTGGCCCGCAATCCGGTAACAAAGCGCCACGGACGTCTGCATACGCCCGCCGCCGGGCGTGGTCAAGCAGCCACAGGGCCGGACTGTCATGCAGCCGTCACCCGCCCGTCATCCCGCCGTTTCCGCGCTGCGGCATGCACGGGGAAAACAGGCAACAGGCGAAACAGGCCATGACCGACGATCCCCGTCCGATCCGCGCCGATGCAACAGACTGCGGCCTGGTCCTTGACCGGGACCGGCTGGCGAGGAAGCTCGCGGCCCTGCCCCCGGAAGCCCCGGTCGTCGTCATGATCCACGGCTGGCGCTATGCCCCCGGTTTCGCCCGCGATTGCCCGCATGGCTCGATCCTGTCGCTGGACCCTGCCCCCGCCGACCGCCGCGCCGTGAGCTGGCCGCGTCACCTGGGGCTGGACGGGCGGCAGGGGCTGGGGATCGCGCTTGGCTGGAACGCGAAATGCGACCCCTGGCGCGCGCATCTGCGGGCCTGGCGCACCGGCGCCGCCCTGGCCGAGATCGCGCGCACTGTCCACGGCCTCTCGGGCCGCGGGGTCCAGATCATCGCCCATTCCATGGGTGCCCGCGTCGCCTTGGCCGCCCTGCCCCTGGTGGACCCAGGCCAGATCGACCGGATGATCCTGCTGGCCGCCGCCGAGACCCGGGGGCGCACTCTGGCGGCGCTCGCCTCTCCGGCAGGTCGCGCGGTCGAGGTGGTCAACGTCACCACCCGCGAGAACGACCTGTTCGACGCCTGTTTCGAATGGGGCATCCACCTGGGGCTGCGCACCTCGATCGGTCAGGGGCTTGGGCGCGGCCTTGCGCGCTGGCATGACCTCTGGATCGACCAGCCCCGCACGCTGGCCGGGCTGGCGGCCCTTGGCCATCCGCTGGCCGACCCGCCCCGGCGCATCTGCCACTGGTCGCCCTACCTGCGCCCCGGCACCATCGCGCTCTATCGCGCGCTGATCGAGGGGCGGCTGGCGGCGGCGGACCTGCCGCGCCATCGCCCCGGCCGCCGATGGTCGCGGCTGATCCTCGGCGCGCGCGGGATGGGTGTCGGCCCGGGCCTGCCCGCCGCCTGACGCCGCCTGGCCGCACTTGATTTTCCCCACCGGCTGAAGGACGCTCGCCCCACCGTCCCGGACCCAGCCGCGAAAGCCCCCATGCGCCGCCTTCTCCTTGTCCTTGCGACAGTGTCCCCCACCCTTCCCGCCGTCGCGCAGACCTGCGAAGACCGCAGCGCCGACTTTGAGACCCAGATCACGCTGTGCGACCAGGCCTTTCAGGCCGCCGACAGCTCCGACAGCGCCGCCATGGCCCTTGCGCTGAAGGGCGAGGCGCAGCGGATGCTCGGCCAGCTGGACGAGGCCGCGGCCACGCTGCAACAGGCCATCGCGCTCTCGGCGGCCAATGCCTGGATCTGGGTGGAACTGGGCAATGTCCGCTATGACCAGGGCGACGTGGCGGGGGCGCTGGCACATTACTCGGCCGCGCTGGCGACCGAGGACTACATTTCCGCCTGGGCCAACCGGGCCGAGGCCTGGTGGCAGTTGCGCGAGGGGCAGCGCTGTTCGGATGACGCCGACAACGCGCTGCGGCTGGACCCGCAATATGCCTATGCCAACGAGATCAAGGGCCGCTGCCTGATCGACCTTGGTCGCGCGGAAGAGGCGCTGTCCTATTTCGACACCGCCATCGCGCTGGCACCCGGCTACCAGAACGCCTATCGCAACAAGCTTGCGGCGCTGGCGGCCCTGGGGCGCCCGCAGGACCTGGTCGCCGTCGCGGACGAGGCGCTGCGCCCCGGCGTGGTCACCGCCAGCAATCCCGCCATCGAGGAAGACATCCTGTCGCGCCGACTGCTCGCGCTTGGCGAATATGCCCCCCCTGCCCAGCTTGCCGCCGAAGCCGCCGCCCTGTTGCAGCGCTATCCCGACAGCCTTGCCGCAGCCAATGTGCAGGCCCGCGCGCTGCTTGCCGACGGCAAGGCGGCCGAGGCGGATCAGGTCAGTCAGAGCCTGCGCCGGAACCCGAACGGCCGGCGGATGGAGGCGGCCTACCACGACACCCTTGCCCGGATCGACGCTGCGCTGGGGCGGATGGACGATGCCTATGCGAACTATGACGCGGCACTCGGGCTCGATCCGGCCTTGTCGAAGACCTATGCCCGAAAGCTGTCCGAACTGGGCTTCCTGCCCCTGTCGAACACTCCGGCCGCCGTCCTGACCGCGCTGCGGCGGTGCATGGATGTGAAAAGGACCGCCTGCGTGCTGCCGCAATAAGAAAGGGCGCCCTGCGGCGCCCTTGGCAAAGGTCTTTGGGGTTAAAGTCCTTCGGCTGAATTCCGGGGGCCGAGCGGCTCAGGCCCTGTGACCATTGTCGTCCAGGTTGATCACCGTCAGCACCATCGCCCGCAGCACCATGTGCCCGATGACCGGCAGCACGGCCCAGAACAGCAGCCAATGCGACGGCTCGGTGATGCGGATCATGGTCTCGTTCAGAAGCAGGAAGGTGAAGTTGTAGACCACCATGATCCGGGTCAGGTTCGGCAGGTGGTCGCGCATCTCTGCGTCCGGCCAGAAACTTGCGGCAGTGGCGGTGCGGCCGTTCAGCACGTCCTGCAGGAAGATGCCGCCGATCACCACATAGAACAGGCTCTGCATCCGCTGGCACCACAGCGGATCATTGGCCAGCGCCAGCACCACCAGCGGCACACCCGCGAAGGCCAGCGCGAAGACGATGGTCCGGCCGACCGAATAGCGGGTCAGCAGCCGCCGCACCATGCCTTCGAAGCCCATCGCGATCCGCACGGCCAGCGCGGCCAGAAAGGCCGTGGCGAAGGCGTTGGCCGAATGATCGGATCCGAAGGCCACCGACAGCAGCGGATAACCCAGCAGAAGAACCGCACCCGGCAGGTAAAGCGACCGCGACAGCGGCGGCAGGTCCTGGAACAGGCTCAGGAACAGGCGGACCAGATCGAACGGGGTGCGGTGCATCGGTCTTCTCCCTCAGGCTCAGCCTTGGGTTTAGCGATGCTTCAAGGCAGGTCTGGGGCAGAACCCTGCCCGTTACGGGGCATTCCTGTGGAAGGCGTCAGGTTTTGTCCTCGGGCTCTTCCATGATGTAGCGTTGCAGCGCCATGAGGTTCAGCATCAGGAACAGAAACAATGCCGCGGGCATGGCAAAGGTTTCCAGCTTGACCCACAATTCGGTCGACTGCGTGCGCCAGATGATCTCGTTGGCGATGGCAAGGCCCGCGAACATCAGCGCCAGCCTGCGGGTCAGGATCATCCAACCCTCTGGTTTCATGGGCAAAGCCTCGGCCATCACCCATTGCAGCAGGCTTTTCCCGCGCAACAGCCCCGCACCCAGGATCAGCGCGAAGACGCCGTAGACAATGGTCGTCTTCATCTTGAAAAAGCGCTCGTCGTTGAACCAGGCCGTCAGCCCGCCGAAGACCACCACCATCACGCCGACGAATATCTGCATCCGGCTGATCGTGCCCGTCAACAACCAGAGCGTGAAAATTGCGGCAAGAAGCAGCGGGATCAGGATCAGGGCTGCCACAATGAAGCCGGAATAGTCGGTCCCGCCCAGAGTGTAGGTCTCGTCCTTGATCCGCATGTAGATCAGGAAGAAGACCACGGTCGGCCCCAGTTCCAGCACCTGCTTGAGAATCGGGTTGATCCTGCGTTCCGCCATTGCCTATCCCGCCCATTCCATCACGACCGCGCCCGCCGCGATCACTGCCATCAGTCCGGTCCGCACCGGCCCCACCTTCTCGCCCAGAACCAGCCAGCCGATCAAGGCGGCAAAGACGGTCGAAGTCTCGCGCAAGACCGCCGCCTCGCCGACCTTGTCCAGCCGTGTGGCCAGCATGATCGCGCCAAAGCTGAAATAGGCGACGAAGGCGCCAGATACACCCCGCTTGAGCAAGGGAACGATCTCGGCGGCCGGAAGCTGCCGCCAGCGCCGGTGAGTGACGATCGGGATGAATATCCCGTCCAGCATGAAGAACCAGGCGAGAAAGGTGAACGGGTCCGCCGTCGCGCGGATGCCATAGGCGTCACAGGTGGTATAGGCCGCCACCATCGCCCCTGTCGCCACCGCCAGACCCAGCGCGGGCACCATCGTCGCCCGATCCACCGTGACATGGCGCAGGTTCCAGGCCGCCAGCCCAAGGATGCCGCCGACCAGCAGCGCCAGCCCCGCCCACTGGCCGGGGGCGAAACTCTCGCCGAAGACGATCCCCGCCCCGATCACGGTAAAGAACGGCCCCGTGCCGCGCACCACCGGATAGACCACGGTGAAGGCCCCCCGCGTGTAGGTCATCGCCTGCAAGACCTTGTAGACCGCATGGATCGCGAAGGCGCCCGCGAAGATCGGCCACATGTGCGGCTCCGGCCAGGGCACCACGAACAGCGCGAAAGGCGCGGCGATCACCCCGTAGCTCACGTCGATCGCCGCACGGCTCAGCCAGGGATCGTGCCGCCCCTTCTGCAAGGCTCCGAAGAGCGCGTGCAGCACCGCCGCCAGCAGCGCCAGCGCCAGCGCAAGGTCATGCCCCGCTGCGGTCCCCTGGACCGACCGCAGGATCTCGCTCAAGGGGCCAGTCCCGGCTGCCAGTCCACCGCCAGCACCGCGCCAGAGAACAGCCGCGCCAGCGCTTCGGGGCCAAGCGGGTCCCGGGACAGCGCCGCAACCCCCAGCTCTGCCGCGCCGATCCCTCCGGGCCGCGACAGCTCCAGCACAAGCCGCCCCCGACCCTGCGGCAGCGCGTCGATCAGCCGCTTCAGCTGCCCCGCCCCGTCCTCGGGCACAAGGGCCTCGGGCAGGTTGCCGACGATCTGCCGCAGCGTCGCCCGGCTTGCGTCGATCGCCGCCGCCCCGCGCGCCGCGCCGTCGGCCAGACCCTCGCCCCAGGCTTGCAGCACCGGACGCAGCAGCTTGCCGTCGTTGCGCCAGTCCAGCCTCGCCCAGGTCAGCCGCCCCAGCATCAGCGACCCCGCCGAGATCCCCACCCCGGCGATATCCGCCGCGACCGCCAGCTCCGAGCCGCCCGACAGCCGCACCACCCCATCGCGCAGCGCGATTCCCTCCGGCCCGACCGTCGCGTCAAGGGCCACCTCGGCCGTCTGCAAGCGCAGAGCCTCGCGCAGCACCGGGTCCAGGTCGCGCTGCCCGAGGCCGGGCGAGACGCGGACGCCACCCGCCCTGACCGCAAGGCTCACCAGCGCACCCTCGTCCAGGTCGCCGCGCAGTCTCAGCCGTTCGGCCACCAGATCGGGCGCCCCGTCAGCCTTCAGCACCGCCCGGTCGAAGACGCACCAGCCGTCTTCCGTCCCCGATGGCGGTGCCGTGATGCGGGTGCCGGTCGCGCTTTCCAGCGCGGCCAGAAGCTGCGGGCAAGCGGCCGGTTCGGCCATGACCGGCCCGCACAAAAGCGCAAGGACAAGGCCCAGTTCACGGCGCATCGGAATGTGTCCAGTCCACATCCAGCACGACGCCCTGCAACAGGGGGGCAGCCTCTGCCAGATTGTCCGCCCCCCCGCTCGGCGCCCGACCGGCCAGCGCCAAAGTCAGAAGACCCGCGCGGATCATCCCTCGGCTCCGACCAGCGCCCTGGCGAAGTCGTCGGGGTCGAAGGGTGCAAGATCGTCGATCTGCTCGCCCACGCCGATGGCATGGATCGGCAGACCGAACCTGTCGGCCAGCGCCACCAGCACACCGCCCTTGGCCGTCCCGTCCAGCTTGGTCATCACCAGACCCGAGACATCCGCGATCTTGCGGAAGATCTCGACCTGCGTCACGGCGTTCTGGCCCGTGGTCGCGTCCAGCACCAGCAGCGTGTTGTGCGGCGCGGTCGGATCGACCTTGCGGATGACGCGCACGATCTTGGCCAGTTCCTCCATCAGGTCCTGCCGGTTCTGCAGCCTGCCCGCCGTGTCGATCAGCAGAAGGTCCGCCCCCTCGGCCCGCGCCCTGGTCAGCGCATCGAAGGCAAGGCTCGCCGGATCCGACCCTTCCGGCGCGGTCAGCACCGGCACCCCGGCGCGCTGTCCCCAGATCTGCAACTGTTCCACCGCCGCCGCACGGAAGGTGTCGCCCGCCGCGATCACCACCTTCTTGCCGGCGGCCTTGAACTGGCTGGCCAGCTTGCCGATCGTGGTCGTCTTGCCCGACCCGTTCACCCCCACCACCAGCACGACCTGCGGCTTCTGCGGATACAAGGGCATCGGCCGCGCCACCGGCTCCATGATCCGCGCCACTTCCGAGGCCAGCGCCGCGCGCAACTCGCGGGTCGAGACCTTCCGCCCAAAGCGTCCCTCGGCGATGTTTGCCGTGACCCGAACGGCGGTATCCACGCCCATGTCGGCCCGGATCAGAAGCTCCTCCAGGCTTTCCAGCATCGCGTCGTCCAGCACGCGCCGGGGCTCATCCGCCACCGTCCGCCCGAACAGCCGCCCCAGCAGGCCGGGCCTGGCCGGTTCGGGGTCGCGGTCGGGGGAAGGAACCGAGACCGTTGCCGCGCGTGCGAAAGGCATCGGCTCCTCCGGTCCGGGCAGATCGGGCTCGGGCAGCTCCGGCACCGGCACTTCCGGCAGATCGGGTTCGGGCAGTTCGGGGGCCGGGGGCTCGGGCAGTTCCGGCACCGCGTCGGGCACCTCGCGCGGCGGCTCTTTCGGGTCGTCCGCGCCCTCGGCGACCAGCGCCTCCAGCCCCTCACCGATCTTGTCCGAAGACCGGAACATCCGCTCCTTGAGCTTCTTGAAGAACGACATGGGCAGGCTCTCCCGGCTGTTTCCCTTCACCTAGTCGCTTTGCCCGGTCTTTGGAAGGCCATCAGCCCGGACCGAGGCCCGCGTAGTCCAGCGCACCCCGCAGGATCAGCGCCTGACCGGCCCAGTAGGCGGGCCAGAGCGCCAGGGCCAAAGCCCGCCGCGTCGCGGGCGCCGTCACCACGAAAAGCTGCAACGCCAGCATCAGATCCGACAGGATGAACAGCCCCGCCCCCAGCCGCAGCACCCCCTGCCCCGGATGCGCCGGCAGGAAAAGGGCCGACACCCCCATCAGGCCGATCAGCCCGACATAGCCGCGCACCGGCTGGCGCAAGGCGCCCGTGCGCGGGGCCAGCCAGACCTCGGTCGAGCCAAGCAGCGCCAGAAGCCCCGCCAGCACCATCCCCTCGGGCAACGACACCCCGTCAGGGCCGATCTCTCCCGACCGCCACAGAAAGCCCCCCGCATAGGCCAGATGCCCCAGCCCGAAGGCCGCGACGCCGGCCAGGAACCGCCGCACCCCGCCCAGCGCCAGGAACAGATCGCCCAGCGCCCCCAGCGCGAGGCCAAGGGGGATCAGCCAGAACCAGCCGCCCGGCGACATCGCCAGCGCCAGCCCGGCCATAAGCGCCGTCGAGGCGGTCTTGACCACCGCCCCCGCCATCCCCTTGACCTCCCGCGTGGCAAAGGCCAGCCAGTAGGCCAGCGCCGACGCCAGCGACAAGAAGGCAGTTGCAAGCGCCAGCGTTTCGACCAACTTGTCCGGCATAGCCACCTCCGCAGTCTCCGTCCCCCAGCCTCAACCGGACCAGGCCCCGTTGCAAGCCCGCCCCCTGCCCCTTGCCGCCTTCGCCACCGCCGCCCTCGGCCCCGTGGCGCTGATCGGGCTTGGCGCGGGCTTCGGCGGGCTCTGGCTCTGGTCTGCCTTCCTTTACATGGCAGTGCTGACCCTCCTCCTCGACCAGCTGATCCCGCTCACCCCGGGCCGGACCGAGGATGCCGAGTTTCCCGCCGCCAATGCCCTGCTGGTGGCTGCGGGCCTCGGGGCGCTTGTCCTCCTGCCCCTGGCCACCTGGGCCATCGCCGGTCCCTCGGCACTCACTAGCCTGGAACGGGTCCTTCTCTTCCTCGCCACCGGCTTCTGGCTGGGCCAGGTCGCCCACCCCGCGGCGCATGAGCTGATCCACCGCCCCAACCGCTGGCTGTTCCGCCTTGGTGCGGCTGTCTACGCCTGGCTCCTCTTCGGCCAGCACGCCAGCGCCCACCGGCTGGTCCACCACGCCCGCGTCGCCAGCCGCGACGATCCCAATACCGCGCGACCGGGCGAAAGCTTCTACCGCTTTGCCCCCCGTGCCTGGATCGGCAGCTTCCGCGAGGGCCTTCTGGCCGAAACCGCGCGGCGCAAGGGCCACTCCGGCCCGCATCCCTACGCGCTCTACCTCGGGATCAGCGCGCTGGCCCTGACCCTCGCCGCCCTGATCGCGGGGCTTCCCGGCCTTCTGACCTGGACTGCCCTCGCACTCCACGCCCAAAGCCAGATCCTCCTGTCCGACTACGTCCAGCACTACGGCCTCACCCGCGCCCGACGCGCCGACGGCAAGCTGGAGCCCGTCGGCCCCGCCCACAGCTGGAACACCGCGCATTGGTTCACCTCCGCCATGATGCTGAACGCCCCGCGCCATTCCGACCACCACGTCCACCCCGCGCGCGCCTTCCCCGCGCTGGACCTGCCGCCCGCGACCGAGGCCCCCCGCCTGCCCTGGCCCCTGCCCCTCGCCTGCGCCCTGGCCCTTGCCCCCCGCACCTGGCGCCGCGCCATCGGCCCCCATCTCGCCCAATGGCGGAATACCCGACCCGCCGACGCCCCGCCGGACACGCCCGCGTGACTGGTCAACCTGCCCGGCCTCTGGCACTCTCGCACCCAGACCGAACGGAGCCCCCGATGCGTGCCTTCCTTCTGCCCCTGATCCTTGCTGCCACCCCGGCCCTGGCCGAAACCCCGCTGAACGCCGAGGAATTCGACGCCGCCACAGTGAACCAGACCATTACCTACGACTACGGCGGCGGCCTCTTCGGCACCGAGGAATATCTGCCCAACCGCCGCGTCCGCTGGGCCTTCGAGGGCGATCTCTGCATCTACGGCGTCTGGTACCAGAAGAACGACCAGATCTGCTTCGAATACGAAACCGACCCGACGCCCGCCTGCTGGCTCTACTTCCTGGACAACGGCAAGATCCGGGGCCGCTTCATGGGCGAGGGCGGCGGGTGGGAGATCCTGGAATCTTCCCGCGACGGCGGCCCGCTGCCCTGCGCAGGGCCGGATGTCGGCGCCTGACCCGATGCGCCGCCTTGCACTCCTCTGCGCGCTCTGGCCGGCGCTCGCCGCCGCCGAACCCCCGATCACCGCCGAGGCGTTCGAGGCCCATGTCACCGGCAAGACCCTCACCTACCGACAGTTCGACCATGTCTTCGGGATCGAGGAATACCTGCCCGGCCGAAAGGTCCGCTGGAGCACCGCACCCAACGAATGCCAATACGGCAGCTGGTATCCGCAGGACACCCACATCTGCTTTGTCTACGAATACGACCCCACCCCGGCCTGCTGGACCTTCTGGCTGAAGGACGGCGCGCTGGTGGCGCTGTCGGTCCATGCCCAGCCCGGCGAGGAACTGCACGAGGTCTCGGCCGACGACAGGCCCCTGCCCTGCCCCGGCCCCGTCCTGGGGGTCTGACCATGCGCGCGCTCGCCGCCCTTCTGTCGGCCACCGGCCCCGCCCTCGCCGACCCCCCGCTTACCGGCGCCGAGTTCGACGCCCTGACCCTTGGCCGCAGCATGACCTGGTCCGAATTCGGGATGGTCTACGGCGTCGAACACTACCTGCCGAACCGCAAGGTCCGCTGGGCCGCCACGGGCCGGGACTGCACGCCTGGCCACTGGTACGAGGACGGCCCGGCGATCTGCTTCAAATACGAAACCGACAGGGATCCCGACTGCTGGATCATCACGCGCAGCGCACGGGGCTTCAGCGCAAGCTACACCACCAGCCCGCCCGGGACCGAGCCCGTGGCGGTCGCCGAGACGCCCGATCCGCCCGCCTGCCCCGGCCCCGAGGTCGGCACCTGATGCGGGGCCTGCTCCAGACCGCTCTGACATCCCGTGCCTCGCGCGGCCCGCGGGGGCGCAGTCCGGCCCCCCGATGACCCAGCAAGAGGTCGAACCCTTCGTCAAAGGCGGCGCGATCTGACGCGACGCCGCGCAATGCCGCAAGGGTGCCTCGCGCGCCGAAGCCGACCGGATCAGCTTCGACGACCAGGGCGAACCGTCCCCTTGGCGCCATAGCTGCCACGACCGCGGCAGCCGGCTGCTGCCCCGATCCTGCCTTGCCCCTCGCCAGACGTCACCTGCGACGGCTGCTTCGGCACGCGACTGCGCTGGTCTTGCGACGGCGACAGACACCGCTCCGGCTTGCTCTTTTTCCAAATACTCCCGCCGGAGGCAGACACATCCATCCCGCGCGCCGCCGGTATCGAAGCGCGCTGCCCGGAGTTCTCAAGCCAGAAACCTGCGCACGGCCCCGCACCGCGCGCAGGGCGCCCCCGTCAGAACAGGCTGCCTTGCCCGCTCTCGCCTTCGCCCTTCGTCCGCTTCCCGGCCCGTCCCCCGACCAAAAGCCGCCCATCCCGGAACTCGATCTCCAGCGCCGCCGCCTTCTCCGCCCCCGCCTTCGAGGTGACGACCGCCCCATCCCCCCGCACCACCGCATAGCCCCGCTTCAGGGTCTCGTGGTAGCCCAGCGTCACCCGGGTCCGGTCCAGCGCCTCCAGCCGGTCCGCCAGCCGGGCAAGCTGCTGCCGGGGCGCTGCCTCCAGACGCTCGGCAAGCCGCGCAAGGTCCCGCCGCCCGTCCGCCACCTTCCGCCCCGCATCGCCCAGCATCCGCGCAAGGGCCGGGGCCAGCCGCGCCGCCAGCGCCTCCAGACGCTCTCCCCGCCGCTCCAGCCGCAGCAGGATCGCCCGGCGCAACCGCTCGCCCTTCACCGCCACCTGGTCCGCCTGCCGCGCGACCAGGCCCCGAAGCGCCGCCGGCTGCAGCCGCCCTGCCACCCGGTCGTAGTCGCGGTGCTTCCGCGCCACCGCCAGCCCCAGCCCCGCCCCCAGCCGCAGCCCCGCCGCGTCCAGCCGTTGCCGGGGTGTCGAGACCAGCGTCTCCACCCTCGGCAGCGCGCGCGACAGGTCCCGCAGCCGCTGCCGCCGCAGGATCAGCCCCTGCCCGATCCCGCGCGTCAGCCGCGCCCCCAGAGCGTCCAGCGCCGCCAGAAGCTCCAGCCGCACCGGCACCGCCAGCTCCGCCGCCGCCGTGGGCGTGGGCGCCCGCAGGTCGGCGGCATGGTCGATCAGCGTGGCGTCGGTCTCATGCCCCACGGCCGAGATCAGCGGGATGCGCGACTCCGCCGCCGCGCGCACCACGACCTCCTCGTTGAACCCCCACAGGTCCTCCAGACTCCCGCCGCCGCGCGCGACGATCAGCACATCGGGCCGCGGGATCGGCCCGCCGGGCTCGATCGCGTTGAACCCCCGGATCGCCGCCGCCACCTGCGCCGCACAGTCCTGCCCCTGCACCGCCACCGGCCAGATCAGCACATGCCGGGGAAACCGGTCGCGCAGACGATGCAGGATGTCCCGGATCACCGCCCCACTCGGGGATGTCACCACCCCGATCACGCGCGGCAGATAGGGAATCGGCTTCTTCCGCGCGGGATCGAACAGCCCTTCGGCCTGAAGCGCCGCCTTCCGCTTCTCCAGCATCGCCATCAGCGCACCCGCCCCCGCTGGGGCCACATCCTCGACGATCAGCTGATACTTCGACTGCCCCGGAAAGGTGGTCATCCGCCCCGTGGCCACGACCTCCATCCCCTCCTCGGGGCGCACCTGCATCCGCGCGACCTGCCCCTTCCAGCTGACCGCCGCGATCACCGCACGATCATCCTTCAGGTCGAAGTAGAGATGCCCCGACGAGGGCCGCGACACCCGCCCCACCTCTCCGCGCACGCGGACAAGGCCGAACTCCCCCTCGATCACCCGCTTCACCGCCCCGGAAAGCTCCGACACGGTATATTCCGGCTGATTGCCCTGCGGCGCGGGGCCGTCGTCGATCAGGTCCATGGCGCTTGCCCTCCGTCGCCCCCGACCCTATGACGCGCGGAAGGAAAGTCCAAGCGGGGGCGCGGCGATGAACATCCTGATCCTGGGCTCCGGCGGGCGCGAACATGCGCTGGCCTGGGCGGTGAAGCAGAACCCCAAGACCGACCGGCTGATCGTCGCCCCCGGCAACGCGGGCACCGCGATGCTGGCCGAGAACGCCGACATCGACATCCTCGACGGCGCGGCGGTGGTGACGTTCTGCGAGGAGAACGCCATCGACTTCGTGATCGTCGGCCCCGAGGCCCCCCTCGCCGCCGGTGTCGCCGACGCCTGCCGCGCTGCGGGCCTTCTGGCCTTCGGCCCCTCGGCAGCCGCCGCCAGACTGGAGGCATCGAAAGCCTTCACCAAGGAGATCTGCGACGCCTGCGGGGCGCCGACCGCGGCTTACGCCCGCTTCACCGAACCTGTCGCCGCCCGCGACTACATCCGCGCGCAAGGCGCCCCCATCGTCGTCAAGGCTGACGGCCTCGCCGCCGGCAAGGGCGTCATCGTCGCGATGACCGAGGCCGAGGCCCTGGCCGCCATCGACGACATGTTCGGCGGCGAGTTCGGCGCGGCCGGGGCCGAGGTGGTCATCGAGGACTTCATGGACGGAGAGGAAGCCAGCTTCTTCATCCTCACCGACGGGACGAACGCGCTTCCCATCGGTACGGCGCAGGACCACAAGCGCGTGGGGGATGGCGATACCGGCCCCAATACGGGCGGCATGGGCGCCTATTCCCCGGCCCCGGTCCTGACCGACAGCCTGCAACAACAGGCGATGGATCGGATCGTCCTGCCCACGATCCGCGAGATGGCCCGTCGCGGCACGCCCTATCAGGGGGTGCTCTACGCGGGCCTGATGATAAGGGACGGCCAGGCGCGCCTTGTGGAATACAACTGCCGCTTCGGCGACCCCGAGGCGCAGGTCCTGATGATGCGCCTTGGCGCGCAGGCGCTGGACCTGATGCTGGCGACCGCCGAGGGCCGCCTGAACGAGGCCCAGGTCAACTGGGCGGACGATCACGCCCTGACCGTGGTGATGGCCGCGAAGGGCTATCCCGGCGCCTACGCCAAAGGCAGCCAGATCCGCGGGCTGGAGGAATTGCCCGAGGACAGCCGCCACATGGTCTTTCATGCCGGAACCGCCAGCCGCGACGCCGGGATCATCGCCTCGGGCGGGCGGGTCCTGAACGTGACCGCCCGCGGCAAGACGCTGCGCGAGGCCCGCGACGCCGCCTATGCCATGGTGGACCGCATCGACTGGCCGGGTGGCTTCTGCCGCCGCGACATCGGCTGGCGGGCGCTCTGACATCTCGCCTTCGCAAATCTGTCAGCAAACTGCAATTTCTCTGAATCCCGCCGCCTGCATCGTTCGGCAGGGGTTTCAACAGGCGCCTGTTGCCGGGCGGCTGCCCCTTGTCCCACCACTTCCTCGCGATGGAGCAAGGCATGTCCAGATACGAACACGACTATCCCGATTACCGCAGCACTCCGTTCCATGAACACGGCGACGAGATTCCCTCGAATCATTCCGCCAACCCCACGATGTATGACGTGATCGACGCCCGCACCTCGCGCCGGGGCTTTCTGGTCGGCGGGCTGGCCGCGCTGGCGACCGGCCTGTTCGGATCGGGCCTGACCCCGCGCGCGGCGCTGGCGCAGACCACGGCTGCGTCCGGGCTTCTGGGCTTCAAGCCCGTGCCGCTGTCCAAGGAGGATACCGTCGTCGTTCCCGAAGGCTACAAGGTGCAGATCCTTGCCCCCTGGGGCACCCCGCTGACCGCCGATGCCCCTGACTACACGCCGGGCGCGATGACCGGGGCCGCACAGGCCGTGCAGGTCGGCAGCCACCATGACGGGATGCATTTCTTCCCGATCGACGGCTCCTCGACCGATGGCCTTCTGGTCATGAACCACGAATACATCGAGCCGCGCTTCATGCATGCGGTGAAATGGGCCGGTCAGGCGATCGACGGCGACACCGTGGTCTTCGACGCCAACGGCATGCGCGACGATGACGAGGTGCTGGCCGAGATCAACGCCCATGGCTGCACGGTCGCCCGGATCACCCGTGGCGCCGATGGCCAGTGGTCGGTGGTCAAGGGCGACCCGATGAACCGTCGCATCACCGGCCTGACCGAGATGACGATCTCCGGCCCCGCCGCCGGTTCGGCGCATCTCGTGACCAAGTTCAGCCCCGATGGGACCAGGACCCGCGGCACGCTGAACAACTGCGCCCATGGCGTCACGCCCTGGAACACCTACCTGACCGCCGAAGAGAACTGGGCGGGCTATTTCGTGAACGCCGACGCCGAGATGCCGCGCGAGCACAAACGGTACGGCGTCTCGGACAAGGCCTCGCGCTACGGCTGGGAAAAGGCCGCATCCGGCGCGGACGAATACATCCGCTTCAACGCCGCCGCGACCGGCGCCAGCGCCGCCGAGGACTACCGCAATGAGCCGAACACCTTCGGCTGGATGGTCGAGTTCGACCCCTTCGACCCGGCCTCGGTGCCGGTCAAGCGCACGCATCTCGGCCGCTTTGCCCATGAAGGCGTGGTCTTTGCGCCTGCCGTCCCGGGCAAGCCGGTCGTCTGCTACTCGGGCGACGACAGCCGCTTCGAATACATCTACAAGTTCGTCTCGGCGGCGCCTTACGACCCGGCCACGGCCTCGGGCGCGCTGCTGGACGAGGGCACGCTCTACGTTGCCAGGTTCAACGAGGACGGCACCGGCGAATGGCTGGCGCTGGCGCCGGGCCAGAACGGCCTGACGCCGGAAAACGGCTTTGCCGATCTCGCCGACATCCTGGTCAACACCCGTGCTGCGGCGGACAAGGCGGGTGCAACCAAGATGGACCGTCCGGAATGGGGCACCATCGACCCGAAGACCGGCGAGGTCTACTTCACGCTGACCAACAACAACCGCCGCGACATGACCCAGATCGACGCGGTCAACCCCCGCGCCGAGAACAACTTCGGCCAGATCGTGCGCTGGCGCTACGAAGGCAACGATCACGCGGCGACCGGCTTTGCCTGGGACCTGTTCGTCATCGCCGGGACGCCGCGACAGTCGCTGACCTTCAAGGGCGAGACGCTGGGGGATGACAGCACCTTCGCCTGCCCGGACGGGATCTGGTGCGACCAGAATTCGCGGCTCTGGATCCAGACCGACATGGGCGACATCGGCCCCGACCAGAAGGGCCCGCTGGAGCCGTTCGGGGTGAACATGATGCTGGCCGCCGATCCGGCGACGGGCGAGATCCGCCGCTTCCTCACCGGTCCCTGGGGGCAGGAGATCACCGGCGTCATCACCACGCCGGACGGCACCACGATGTTCGTCAACGTCCAGCACCCGGGCGGCCATGCCTCGGCCGAACAGTTCGCTGCCAAGGATTACGGCTCGGGCTTCCCGGACTACAACGGCACCCCGCCGCGTTCGGCCACGCTGGTCATCACCCGCGAAGACGGCGGTGTGATCGGCGCGTGACCGAAACGCAGGGTGGGCAGTATTGCCCACCCTACCCACCCCCTTGCGCCAGCCGCGCCTCCCGCCTAAACACCGCGCGACTTCAGTGCGCGGAGAGGGTGGATGCCGCTTCTGGTGATGAAATTCGGCGGGACCTCGGTCGCCGATCTGGCGCGGATCGAGAACGCCGCCCGGAAGGTGCGCGCAGAGGTCGAACGCGGCTATGACGTCATCGTCATCGTCAGCGCCATGTCCGGCAAGACGAACGAGCTTGTCGGCTGGGTCGAGCAGACCTCGAAACTCTACGACGCCCGCGAATATGACGCCGTGGTGTCGTCGGGCGAGAACGTGACGGCTGGCCTCATGGCCCTGCGCCTGCAGGAAATGGGCATCCCCGCGCGCAGCTGGCAGGGCTGGCAGGTGCCGATCAACACCACCTCGGCGCACGGTCAGGCACGGTTCGTCTCGATCCCGCGCGACAACATCGACCAGAAATTCGCCGAGGGCTTCAAGGTCGCGGTCGTCGCGGGCTTCCAGGGCCTGTCGCCCGAAGGCCGGATCACCACGCTCGGCCGGGGCGGGTCCGACACCACCGCAGTCGCCTTCGCCGCCGCCTTCGGCGCCGAACGCTGCGACATCTACACCGATGTCGACGGCGTCTACACCACCGACCCCCGCATCTGCGCCAAGGCGCGCAAGCTCGACAGGATCGCCTTCGAGGAGATGCTGGAACTGGCCAGCCTGGGCGCCAAGGTCCTCCAGACCCGGTCGGTCGAACTGGCCATGCGCTACAAGGTGCGCCTGCGGGTCGTGTCTTCCTTCGAGGAGGTCGACGAGACCTCCGGAACCCTGGTCTGCGACGAGGATGAAATCATGGAATCGAAAGTAGTGTCCGGCGTCGCCTACAGCCGCGACGAGGCGAAGATGACGCTTCTGAAGGTCGAAGACCGCCCCGGCGTCGCCGCCGCGATCTTCGGCGCGCTGGCCGATGCGGGCGTCAACGTGGACATGATCGTCCAGAACATCTCGGAACGCGACGACCCCGCGGACAAGCGCGCCTACACCGACATGACCTTCAGCCTGCCCACCAACCAGGTGGACCGCGCGAAGAAGGCCATCGACGATGCCACGGCTGCGGGCAAGTTCGTCTTTTCGGAGCTTGTCACCGACAGCGACGTCGCCAAGGTCTCGGTCGTGGGCATCGGGATGCGGTCCCAGGTCGGCGTCGCCGCCAGGATGTTCGCGGCGCTGGCGGCGGAAAACGTGAACATCAAGGTCATCACCACCTCCGAGATCAAGATCAGCGTCCTGATCGACCGCAAGTACATGGAACTCGCCGTCCAGGCGCTCCACGACACGTTCGAGCTGGAAAAGGCCTGAGCCTCGACGCCCCACCGGCGGATCTGCACAGATCGCGGGCAGCCCGCAGCGGGGTTTGCCGGGCGACGCGGCATTCCCCTTCCCCACCCAAGGTTGCATCGCCTATAGAGGGGGCATGACCGAAGGAACGCCCTGATGCCCGAACGCAGCGAAAGCGACAGCCGGAAACTTCTGCGCCGCCTGCGCGACGTGCTGTCGGTCTCGGGCGGGGGGCAGGACCGGCTGGACCGCATCACGCATCTGATCGCCGACAGCATGGGGACCGAGGTCTGCTCGATCTACCTCTTCCGCGACCCCGAGACGCTGGAGCTTTGCGCCACCGAGGGCCTCAAGAAGGAAGCCGTCCACCAGACGCGCATGAAACTGGGCGAGGGCCTGGTCGGCCGCGTCGCCCGCACCGGCCAGCCGGTCAACACCGCGGATGCCCCCAGCGAAAAGGGCTTCCGCTACATGCCCGAGACCGGAGAGGAGCTGTATTCCTCGTTCCTCGGCGTGCCGATCCAGCGGGTCGGCGAAAAGCTGGGCGTGCTCGTGGTCCAGTCCAGGACCGCCCGGCAGTTTTCCGATGACGAGATCTATGCGCTGGACGTCGTGGCGATGGTGCTGGCCGAGATGACCGAACTCGGCGCCTTCACCTCGGGCGACGGGGCAATGCGGGCCCTGCACAAGCAGCCGGTGATGATCCGCGGCACCTCGGGCCAGGAGGGCGCCGCCGAGGGTCGGGTCTGGCTGCATGAACCGCGCGTCGTCGTGACCAATCCGGTCGCCGACGACCCCCTGACCGAGATCGACCGCATCCGCGCCGCCGTGGGCGAGTTGCGCGTGTCCATCGACGATCTGCTTGAGGCGCAGCAGCTTGACAAGGACCAGAAGCAGGTTCTCGAAGCCTATCGGATGTTCGCCCATTCCCGCGGCTGGCTGCGGCGGATGGAGGAAGACATCATGCGCGGCCTCTCGGCCGAGGCGGCGGTGGAAAAGGAACAATCCGCCGCCCGCGCCCGGATGGAGCAGGTCCCCGACCAGTATCTGCGCGAACGTCTGCAAGACCTCGACGACCTGTCGAACCGGCTCTTGCGCATCCTGACCGGCCAGGGCAGGGACACCGGGGCGGAAATGCCCGACAACCCGGTCCTCGTCGCCCGCAACATCGGCCCGGCGGAACTTCTGGACTATGGTCGCAAGCTGAAGGGCGTCGTGCTCGAGGAAGGCTCGGTCGGCAGCCACGCCGCCATCGTCGCCCGGGCGCTGGCCATTCCCCTTGTCATCAACGCCAGCCGCGTGGTGACCGAGGCCCTGAACGGCGACCACATCCTTGTCGACGGCGACCAGGGCATCGTCCATCTGCGCCCCGAGGAAACCGTCGCCCGCGCCTTCCGTGACAAGATCGCCATGCAGGCCGAGGCGCAGAAACGCTACGCCAGCTTGCGCAACCTGCCAGCGACCACCCTGTGCGGCACCACCATTGCCTTGCACATGAACGCGGGGCTGATGGCCGATCTGCCCAGTCTCGAAGGGTCGGGCGCCGAAGGCGTGGGGCTGTTCCGCACCGAGCTTCAGTTCCTCGTCCGCTCCAAGATGCCGCAACGGGCAGAGCTTGCCGCACTTTATGCCCGGGTGATGGATGCCGCCAAGGGCAAGCGCGTCGCCTTCCGCACGCTGGACATCGGGTCGGACAAGGTTCTGCCCTACATGAAGCCGCCCGAAGAGCCGAACCCGGCGATGGGCTGGCGCGCGGTCCGCGTGGGCCTCGACAAGCCGGGCGTGCTGCGGATGCAGCTTCAGGCCCTGATCCGCGCCGCAAAGGGGCGGCCCCTGACGATCATGTTCCCGCTCATCACCGAGCTGAGCGAGTTCCAGCAGGCCCGCAGCCATACCTTGCGCGAATTGCACCGCGAAAAGTCGCTGGGACATCCTGTCCCCGAACGGATCGAGATCGGCGCGATGCTGGAGACCCCCTCCCTCGCCTATGCGCCGAAGGCCTTCTTCGAGCTGACCGATTTCGTCAGCGTCGGCGGCAATGACCTGAAACAGTTCTTCTTCGCCGCCGACCGCGAGAACGAACTGGTCCGCCGCCGCTATGACACGCTGAACCTGTCGTTCCTGTCCTTCCTCGAGCTCATCATCGCCCGCTGCGCCGAGACATCGACGCCCCTGTCCTTCTGCGGCGAGGATGCCGGCCGCCCGATCGAGGCTTTGGCCCTTGCCGCCATCGGCTTCCGGTCCCTGTCGATGCGCCCCGCCTCGATCGGCCCGGTCAAGGCGCTGTTGCGCCGCGTGAACCTGGCCGAGGCCCGCGCCGCAATCGACCGCGCGCGCGCTGCGGGCGAGGAAAGCGCGCGTCCGATGCTGATGGAGTGGCTGGCGACGCAAGAGACCGTCTAGACGCGAAGGCTCCCGGCGCGGGGCTGTCCGTTCGCGGGCGAAACGCGGATCGGCTGTCCGGTGCGGCCCGGCGTCGATCGGCACGGGCCTCGAACCGGGTCCGTGCCAGCGCATCGTTCGTCTGCCTGCCCCTCGGGGTGCGGCGCCCTGCCCATCCGGTCCCGAGCCGAGGGCCAGGGGCTTGCCGCCAGGCTTGCGCGCGACAGCTGCAAGGCCGCGACGAGCCCAGGAGTGCCCGCCCCCGATACCCCGGCCCCACCGTCGCCGCTCTGCCGTCAGGCCTGCGGCCGGGCCCGGAAATTCCTAACGAAACCCTAACGCCCACAGACAAGCCATTGATTTCATTGTGACTCAAAAAGTGACCGCGCGCGGACAGGTCCGCTCACGTCCCGGCAAAAAGTCCCGCATACACCCGCCGCAGCTCGGCCTTCTGGACCTTCCCCATCGCGTTCCTCGGCAGGTCCGGCAGCACTAGCACCCGCTTCGGCAGCTTGAAGGCCGCCAGCCGGTCCCGCAGCGCCGCCCGCACCGAGCCCTCGTCCAGAGCCGCCCCCTTCGCAGCCACCAGACAGGCCACCACCGCCTCGCCGAAATCGGGATGCGGCACCCCGATCACCGCGCTGGCTGCGACGCCCGGAAGGTCATCCAGCGCCGCCTCGACCTCGGCGGGATAGACATTCAGCCCCCCGGTGATGACCAGGTCCTTCGCCCGGCCAAGGATCGACAGGTAGCCCTCCGCATCGAAGGCCCCGACGTCGCCGGTGACGAACCAGCCATCCCGGAACTCCTCGGCCGTCTTCTCGGGCAGCCGCCAGTAGCCCTTGAACACATTCGGCCCCCGCACCTCGATCGCCCCCGCCTCGCCTTGCGGCAGCACCGCGCCGTCCGGCCCGGTGATCCGCACCTCGACCCCCGGCAAGGGCATCCCCACGGTCCCCGCGCGACGGGCGCCGTCGTAGGGGTTCGAGGCGATCATGTTGGTCTCGGTCATCCCGTAGCGTTCCAGGATCGCGTGACCCGTCCTCTCGCGCCACGCGGCATGGGTCGCGGGCGACAGGGGGGCGGAGCCGGAGATGAAGAGCCGCATATGCGCGGTCGCCTCCCGGGTCAGGCCGGGGTCGGACAGAAGGCGGGTGTAGAAGGTCGGCACGCCCATCATCACCGTCGCTCGCGGCAAGGCGGCCAGCACCGAGGCGGGCTGGAATGTGCGCTGGAAGATCATCGAGGCACCGGAGTAAAGGACACAGTTCGTCGCCACGAAAAGCCCGTGCGTATGGAAGACCGGCAGCGCATGCAGAAGAACGTCGGCTTCGGTGAACCGCCACAGGCCGACCAGCGCCTCGGCATTCGAAGCAAGGTTTTCCCGCGTCAGCATCACGCCTTTCGACCGACCCGTGGTGCCCGAAGTGTAGAGGATCGCCGCAAGGTCGTCCGGCGCGTGGACGGGATCGACAAATGCGGCGGGCTGGTCGGCCGACAGGGCGATCAGCGCCGGAAGGTCCAGCACCCGCGCGCCCAGGGCGGAAAGGCCCGTGACCCGATCCGGGTCGGTCACGGCCAGCGCAGGCTCGGCATCGCTAAGGAAATGTTCGGTCTCGGTCACGGTGTAGCCCGGGTTCACCGGCAGGAAGATCACTCCGGTCCGCAGGCAGGCGAGGTAGAGCGACAGGACCGTTTCGGACTTCTCGACCTGCATCAACAGCCGGTCGCCCTTCCCCAGCCCAAGCGACAGCAGCGTGTGGGCAAGCCGCCCGGTTTCGTCCAGAAGGGCAGCATAGCTGGTCCCGTCCTGAATCCAGACCCGGCCCGGATCGACCGCCATCTGCTTTAGCCGTGTGATGACATCGGTGCTCATGCCGCCCCCCAATCCTGGACAGAAGCATCTACCCAGGCGGCGGGGCAGAGTGCAACCGGGTCAGGCCTGGATCACCTTGGGCGGAGTGGTGGCGATGCGGAATTCGGCCTCGACGGCTTCGGTTCCGTGGACCCTGGCCAAGAGCGCCAGCCCGAAGCGGACACGCGCGATTTCGCGGTAGTAGGACAGGAAGGCCGCATTCAGCGCAGCACCCGAGACTGCGCCGATGACGGGCACGGCCTGGGCCGCGAGCTTCTGGCCCAACACGGCCGCAAGTCTTGGCGCGATGGAGGCGATCAGGTTCTGCACCGTCGAGCCCGTCAGCGCGAGGCGCGAGCCGATGAACGAGGTGTTCACCCCGTCGTCCTGCGCCAGCGGACTGCCCGCCGAAAAGACCTGCAAACATTCGGCGCGGACCCAGTCCTCGTCAGGATCAAGGCCCGCAGCGCGCGCCTCGGCCCGGATCGCGTTCAGGAACAGGGTGACCGTCACCGGCAGTTCGGCCAGGGCAGTCGGCACCCCCCCTGCCCCACCGGCAGCGCCGCTGGCAATCACGGCCGCCATCGGCCCGCGCGCACCCAGGTCCGGGGCCCGGGCGGCGATCCCGTAGGAGGCCGCAAGCGCCTGGGCGGCCAACCGCTCGATCTGGAGGCGCAGCGGATCGGGCAAGGCGGTCAGCTGGTGCTCCAGCGTCGAACCAAGCCGGTTGACCAGCCGGATCACCGGCCCGTTGGCACGCTTGTAGCGGCGGGCAAGTTCGGCGACCTGGGCCGCGAGGTCGGACGTGGCAGGAATGATCTGGTCCATGCCACCGATATGGGACGGTCTGCCGCCCCTGCAAAGGCCCGTCGGGGCAATCAGGTCGCCTTGGTGACCTTTCCGGTCACGCCCTCCCAGGCCCCGGCCTTCAGCTCCAGCCCGAGAACCCGGTCAGGGTTGGTGGGCGGGGGCATCTCGACGCCCTCGAGTTTTCTGAACCCGAACCGGGAGTAATAGGGCGCGTCGCCGACCAGCATCACCCTTTCCCAACCCAGGCGCCGCGCCTCGGCCAGACTTTCGTTGATGAGAAGCGCCCCCAGGCCTTCGCCCTGATGCGTCGGGTGCACGGCCACCGGGCCGAGAAGCAGCACGTCATGTTCGCCGATCAGCGCGGGCCAATAGCGGATCACGGCGGCGAGCGCGCCCTCTTCGTCGCGGAGCGTCAGGCAAAGCGGGGCAACCGTCGGCACGCCTTCGCGCAGGCGATAGGACGAAAGCGCCGTGCGGCCGGGGGCGAAACAGAGGTCAAGGAGGGCCTCCACCTCCCACCAGTCATCCTCGGTCTCTTCTTCAAGCCGGTACACGCCGCCGATTTCCCACCCTGGTCCCCTGACGCGAATCCGCTGGCCGGATTCTGCTGGCACCGGGCCGTAACATGGCGTCGGGTCACGATCAATTTGTGAAAGGGTCGTCCGGGCACCCGCCGTCCCGCCGGACGGGTGGGGTGTCGCGGTCGGGGCTTTCGCTCTTCTGCCGTTGGACGCGCAATCCGCGCCGGCGACGAACGGGATCGGCGGGGTGCGGGACCCCTGAGATGATCGGGATTGCCGGTGCTTGCATCCCGGGGGATTGCCTGTATAAGGCCGCATCCTTTCCGCTTATCCATGAACCGGCGATGCCTCTCGTGGACGGGCTGCGGAAAAGGTTTCGCCCGTCCTATGAAGCCGCCCCGAAACGAAGGAAGCCCGCATGCCTCTTTACGAGCATGTCTTTATTGCGCGCCAGGACCTGTCCAACGCGCAAGCCGAAGGCCTTATCGAACATTTCTCCACAGTCCTCGCAGACAACGGCGGCAAGGTCGTCGAGAACGAGTACTGGGGCGTCAAGACGATGGCCTACAAGATCAACAAGAACCGCAAGGGCCATTATGCCTTCCTGAAATCGGACGCGCCCGCCGCGGCCGTGCAGGAGATGGAACGCCTGATGCGCCTGCATGACGACGTGATGCGCGTGCTGACCATCAAGGTGGACAAGCATTCCGAAGGCCCGTCGGTCCAGATGCAGAAGCGTGACGACCGCGAAGAGCGGGGCGACCGTGGTGGCTTTGGCGGCGGCGAACGCCGTGAGCGCCCGTCGTTCGGCGACCGCCCGGACCGTGGCGCCGATCGTGGCGAGCGTCCGTCGTTCGGCGCTCCGCGTCGTTGATCCGAGAAAGGAATAGACCATGGCGAACAAGCCGTTTTTCCGCCGCCGCAAGGTTTGCCCCTTCTCGGGCGACAACGCACCGGCAATCGACTACAAGGACACCCGTCTTCTCCAGCGCTACATCTCCGAGCGCGGCAAGATCGTGCCCAGCCGCATCACCGCAGTCTCGGCGAAGAAGCAGCGTGAACTGGCCCAGGCCATCAAGCGCGCCCGCTTCCTGGCCCTGCTGCCCTATGCCGTGAAATAAGGAGCACAGGACATGCAAGTGATCCTTCTGGAACGCGTGGCCAAACTTGGCCAGATGGGCGAGGTCGTGAACGTCAAGGACGGTTACGCCCGCAACTTCCTGCTGCCGCAGGGCAAGGCGCTGCGCGCGAACGAGGCCAACATCAAGTCGTTCGAGGCGAAGAAGGCCCAGCTGGAAGCGCAGAACCTGGAAACGAGGAAAGAGGCCGAAGCCGTGGGCGCCAAGCTCGACGGCCAGACCTTCATCGTGATCCGGTCGGCGTCGGACGCGGGTGCGCTTTATGGCTCGGTCACGCCGCGCGACGCGGCCGAGGCTGCGACGCAGGCGGGCTTTACCGTCAACCGCACGCAGATCGTGCTGGACAAGCCGATCAAGGACCTTGGGCTGCACACGGTGACAGTGCGTCTGCACCCGGACGTCGCGGTGAAGATCAAGCTGAACGTCGCCCGGTCGGTCGAAGAGGCAGAGCTGCAAGCCTCGGGCAAGTCGGTTGCCGAACTGGCGGCCGAAGCGGAGGCCCAGGCCGAATTCGAGATCGCCGAGCTGTTCGACGAAATGGGCGCAGCAGCCAGCGAAGAATAAGCAGTCCCCTGCGGGGAACTGGCAGCCGCGTCCGGGCAACCGGGCGCGGTTTGTCTTTGCAGGACGGGGTGTGCCCTGTCGCGGGCAAGGCCGCTGCGTCGGCCAGTGCAAGGCTTGACGCGCTTTGACGCGCGCGTGTCGGGGGCGGGATAGCCACGGCCCTTGCCCCGGCTAGCGTCGCACCCATGCACCTGTCAGCCACCCAGCGCGGTATCCTTGCCCTTGTCGTGGGGATCGCGGTCTTTTCGTTGCAGGACGTGATCCTGAAACGGCTGTCGGGGGACTATCCGCTGTATCAGGCGATGATCATCCGCAGCCTGACCGCCGTGCCCCTCCTTCTTGTCATCGTGCGGGTGCTGGATGGGCGGCTGACCACGATCACCTCGCCGAACTGGGGCTGGATGCTGGCGCGCGGGTTCCTGAACTTCACCGCCTACACGGCCTATTACCTGGGCCTTGCCGCCATGCCGATGGCGGACACGGTGGCCCTGTTCTTCACCGCCCCCCTGTTCATCACCCTTGCAGCCGCCCTGATCTTCAAGGAACGCATCGGGCCGATGAACCTGCTGGCGCTGCTGGCGGGCTTTGCGGGGATGCTGATGATCTTCAACCCCAGCGCCCGCGTCTTCGACCCTGCCGCGCTGCTGCCGGTGCTGGGTGCCTTCGGCTATGCGTTGACCCAGCTTGCCACCCGGGTCCTGGGCCGGACGGAGACGGCGGGGGCGATGACCTTCTGGGGGAACCTGACCTTCCTTGCCAGCGCCCTGGCCCTGGCGGCGGTCTTCGGTTCGGGGGCCCATGAGGGCGCGACGCATCCGTCGCTCGCCTTCCTGACTCGGGGCTGGCAGGAGATGCCGCTGCGCGACCTGTTGCTGTTCATGGCCTGCGGGCTCATCGCCTCGGTCGGACTGTCGCTGCTGACCTATGCCTACCGGGTTGCGCCCTCGTCCTCGGTGGCGCCCTTCGAATACAGCTTCATCATCTGGGGTGTGCTCTGGGGCTGGCTGTTCTGGGCGCAGCTTCCCACCCTTCTCGCCTGGGGCGGCATCGCCCTGCTGATCGGCGCAGGCCTTCTGGTGATCCGCGCCGAGGCGCAAAGGGAAAAGGCCGCCCCCGAAGGCGCGGCCTGATACTCCCTGCCGGACTTTGGCCGGTCCTTACATCTCGTCCAGCGCCTCGACGGCCTTCTGAAGGGCCTCTTTCGAGACCTCCTTCTCGGTCACATCGGCCAGGCTCACCAGGTGATCGACCACCTTGTTCTCGAACACCGGAGCACGCAGCTGCTGCTGCATCTGCGGGTTCTTCTGCACGAATTCGAAGAACTGGCGTTCCTGCCCCGGATACTGGCGGGCAGCGGACAGCACGGCCTGCGTCATCTCGGCATCGGTCACGGTGACTTCGGCCTTGCGGCCGATCTCGGCGAGAAGCAGGCCCAGACGCACGCGGCGTTCGGCCAGTTTCTTGTGCTCGTCCGTGGTTTCGATGTCGCCGTGGTTGTGGCCATGCTCGTGCGGATTTTCTTCGTGCCAGAGCTGGTGCGCGATCTGGTTGGCCTCGGCCTCGACCAGGTTGGCGGGCAGGTCGAACTTGACCATGCCGTCCAGCTGATCCAGGAGCGAGCGCTTCAGGACCGCACGCGCGGCACCCTTGTACTCTGCCTCAAGCCGCTCGGCGATCTGGGCCTTCAGCGTGGCAAGATCCTCGACGCCGAACTTCTTGGCCAGCTCGTCGTCGATCTCGGCCGGCTTCGGTTCCTTGACCGCCTTCACCGTGCAGGCAAAGACCGCGGACTTCCCGGCCAGATGCGCGGCACCGTAATTGTCCGGGAAGGAGACGTTCACCGACACCTCGTCGCCGACCTTGGCGCCGATCAGCTGGTCCTCGAAGCCGGGGATGAAGGACCCCGAACCCAGTTCCAGCGGGTAATCCTCGGCCGAGCCGCCCTCGAACAGCTCACCATCGACCGAGCCCTTGAAGTCGATCACGACCTGGTCGCCCGACTTGGCCTTCGAGCCCTTCTTGCGGTCCTCGAAGGACTTGGCCGACTTGGCCAGGTTCTCCAGCGCCTCTTCGATGGCCTTGTCGTCGGCCTTCACGATCAGGCGTTCCAGCTTGATCTTCGAGGCATCGACATCCGGGATCGGAGGCAGCGCGTCATAGGTCATCTCGACCACGACATCCTGGCCCTCTTTCCAGGTCTCGCCGCCGACCATCCTGACCTCGGGCTGGAGCGCCGGGCGGTCGCCGGTCTTGTCGAAATGGTCCTTCATGGCGGTGTCGATGGCTTCCTGCATGGCATCGCCCAGGATGCGGGTGCCGAACTGCTTTTTCAGGATCGCCAGCGGGACCTTGCCCTTGCGGAAGCCCTTGATCTCGACCTCGGGCTGCGCCTCGAGCAGCTTTTCCTGGACCTTCGCGTCCAGTTCGGCCGCCGTCACCGTGATGGTGTAGCCGCGCTTGAGGCCTTCGTTCAGGGTCTCGGTGACCTGCATGGGGGGACGTCCTTCCTAAGCTGTCTCGGGCGCTATTCGCGCAATACTCCACCGGCACAAGGCAGGACCTTGCGCGCGTTGGGCGGGCTTCTAGCAAAGCCTTCGGTCCGATGTAAGGGGGAATCGCCCGCCGCGGTGCGGGATCGACTGGTGCGGGTGAAGGGACTTGAACCCCCACGCCTTGCGGCGCCAGAACCTAAATCTGGTGCGTCTGCCAATTTCGCCACACCCGCACGGCGTTCCTTCTAGCAAACCCCTCATCCGGGGGCGAGAGGCAAAACCGCCGCCCCATTCCCGCCACAACCACAGCGAGATCGGGCCACAACTGCCCAGAAATGACCTGACTGGCATCGAATGTCGACCACAAACCGGGTCCAAGACTCGTTCGACCGACTGGGAAAGGCACGATCCGTGGACGCCAACGCACCCTTTTCTCGCTCTGCTGACGGCGCCGGGACAGCTCAGGCCCCGGGCATGCTGGCCGGAACCATGGTGCGCACGCTGGACGGGCTGATCCCGGTCGAATTCCTGACGCCCGGCGACCGCATCGTCACCCGTGCGGGTGCCCGCAGGCTGACCTCGGTGTCGGTCGTTGTGCGCAAGCAGGTTGACCTCGTGCGGGTCAAGGCCTCGACCATGGGCCATGACCGGCCGGATCAGGACCTTCTTCTGTCCCCCGGCCAGCCGGTTCTGATCCGCGACTGGCGGGCCAGGGCGCTTTATGGCGTCCCGGTGGCCGCGATACCGGCGGCCCGCTTGGCCGATGGCGAATTCGTCTGCGTCGAGCCGCACCGCAACGCCCGGCTGTTCACCCTCCGCTTCGACGAGGACGAGGTGATCTACGCCGAGGGGCTGGAGCTGGCCTGCCTTGCCTTCCTGCCCGAACTGGCCTGACCGGAACTGACGTTGCGTCGCTCTGGGAATTGGCGGCAGGACAGTTAATGTCGCCGCATGACGAGCGCGCAGTCGGCCACCGCGACGATCTTTGCCCGGATGAAGGCCGGGAATGATGCCCGTCGGACCTCTTTCGGCCTGGCGGAACGTCGGGCAGCGCTGGACCGGCTGGCCGACATGGTCCGCCGCAACGAAACCGCGATCATCGCGGCGCTGCGGGCGGATCTGGGACGCCCCGAGGCAGAGGCAGTCCTGATGGATTACCTCAACACCCTGCAGGAAATCCGCCATGCCCGGTCGCATCTGCACCGCTGGATGAAACCGCGCCGGGTCTGGCCGACGCTGGCAACCCTTGGCGCATCCGGCCGGATCGAGGTGCAACCGCGCGGGACCTGTCTCATCATCGCGCCCTGGAACCTGCCGTTCCATCTGGCGCTGGGGCCGCTGGCCTCCTGCCTTGCGGCGGGCAATGCCGCCATCGTCAAGCCTTCGGAACTGACCCCCGCCAGCAGCGCGCTGATCGCCCGGATGATTGCCGAGACCTTCCCGCCGGACCTGGTCGCCGTGGTCGAGGGTGACAAGGTTGTGGCCGAAGAGCTGCTGGCGCTGCCCTTCGATCACATCTTCTTCACCGGCTCACCTGCGGTCGGCAGGATCGTGATGGCGGCGGCGGCGCGAACGCTGGCCTCGGTGACGCTGGAGCTGGGCGGCAAGTCGCCGGTCATCGTCGGGCCGGACGCCGACCTGAAACAGGCGGCCGACTGGATCACTTTCGGCAAGTTCCTGAACGCGGGCCAGAACTGCATCTCGCCCGACCACCTTTACGTCCATGTCTCGGTGAAGGAGGGCCTGGTCGCCGCCCTGCGTAACCGCATCGCCCGCGCCTATGGCAACGGCGAGGCCAGTCCGCATCTGACCCGCATCGTCTCGCCCGGTCACGCCGCGCGCCTGGCTGCGCTGATCGCCGACGGGCTGGACAAGGGGGCAAGGGTGCTGCTGTCCGGCGGGCAGGATGGCCAGGCTGTCGGTCCGCAGCTGATGGAGGGCATCACCCCCGACATGCGACTTGCGCAGGAGGAGATCTTCGGCCCGATCCTGCCGATCCATTCCTTCGACAGCATCGACAGTGTGATCGACGCGATCAACGCGCGCGAAAAGCCGCTGGCGCTGTATGTCTTCGACCGCGACGCCGCGCGTATTGCCGAGATCACCCGGCGCACCACTTCGGGCGCGGTCGGGGTGAACCTCACGCTGGTGCACTACAGCCAGTTGAACCTGCCCTTCGGCGGGGTCAACGGCTCGGGCATCGGGGCGGCGCATGGCCACGCGGGGTTCCTGGCCTTCAGTCACGAACGCGCCGTGCTGCGCAACCGCTTCCTTCTCCTGCCGATCCTGTTCCCGCCCTACACGCCCCGCGTGCTGCGGCTGATCGGCCTGGTCAAGCGGTTCCTGGGATGAACGATTTCGACCATATCATCGTCGGCGCGGGATCGGCGGGCTGCGTTCTGGCCAACAGGCTGTCGGCCGATCCGGCCGTCCGGGTCTGCCTGATCGAGGCCGGACCGCCGGACCGCAACCCGATGATCCATATGCCCTTCGGCCTTGCCGCCCTGGCGCATATGCGCTGGCTGAACTGGGGCTACGAGACCGAACCCGAACCGCAGTTGCAGAACCGTCGTCTCTTCTGGCCCAGGGGCCGGGTGCTGGGCGGGTCCTCCTCGATCAATGCGATGATCTACATGCGCGGGCATCCGCAGGATTACCGCGACTGGGCGGCGGCGGCGGGGCCGGAGTGGGACTGGCCCCGGGTCCGCGCAATCTTCAAGGACCTGGAGGACAATCAGGCGATCGCCGACGACCATCACGGACAGGGCGGCCCGCTCAGCGTGAGCAACCTGCGCCAGCCCAATCCGCTGAGCCTTGCCTTCGTGCAGGCAGGGGCGGAATGCCAGTTCCCCGTCAACCCCGACTTCAACGGCGCCACGCAGGCGGGTGTCGGGCTGTATCAGGTGACCCAACGCGACGGTCGCCGCTTCAGCAGCGCCCGCGCCTTTCTGGAGCCCGCGCTGTCGCGCCCGAACCTGACGCTGCTGACCGGGGCTCAGGTGCACCGCGTCCTGATCGAGAACCGGCGCGCCGTTGGTGTCGCCCTGGCCACCCGCGAGATCCGCCTGCGCGAGGGGGGCGAGATCCTTCTGGCCGGCGGGGCGATCAACTCGCCGCAGCTCTTGATGCTGTCGGGCATCGGGCCGGGCGCGCACCTGCAGGCGATGGGGATTCCCGTCGTCCACGACGCGCCGGAGGTCGGGGCAAACCTGGCCGATCATCTGGACATCACCGTGCAGGCCGCGCTGAAGACGCGCGACGCGATCGGCATCGCCCCCAGTTTCCTGCCGCGCGCCTTGCGGGCCAGCTGGGCCTATCTGCGCAGGGGCAGCGGCGAGTTCACCTCGAACATCGCCGAAGCCGGGGGGTTTGTGACATCGGACTTGACCCGCGACCGGCCGAACCTGCAGTTCCACTTCATTCCGGCCTATCTGCACGACCACGGGCGCCGGTTGTCGCTGGGCTATGGCCTGACGCTGCATGTCTGCGACCTGTTGCCGAAAAGCCGGGGCCGGATCAGCCTGGCCTCGCCCGACCCGGCGGCTGCCCCCCGGATCGCCGCCAATTACCTGGATCATCCCGACGACCTGCCGACCCTGCTGAACGGCCTCAAGATTGCCCGCCGGATCGTCAAGGCCCCCGCCCTGCAACGATACATCGCGCGGGAAACCCTTCCGGGACAAGGCGTTGACACCGATGCCCAGCTGGAAGCCGACATCCGCGCCCGGGCCGAGACGATCTATCACCCGGTCGGAACCTGCCGGATGGGAACGGATCCGCAGGCGGTGACCGATGGTCAGGGCCGGGTTCGTGGTGTCGATGGCCTGCGTGTGGTCGATGCCTCGCTGATGCCGCAGATCATCGCGGGAAACACCAACGCACCGACCATGATGATCGCCGAAAACATCGCGCGGATGATGCTGGTCTGAGATCGGCTCGCGGCAAGAACTGTCATACAGCTTTTACAAACTTGCAATCTAAGCGTCACGCCACAGGGCTAGAGCCTGTCGCACGCTGCCAACGATGGCCGCACGCAATGCAGGAGTGCACCAATGAAATCCTTCAAGATCACCGCTTCGGTCCTGGCGCTTGCCGCCTCGGCCACGATGGCTGAAGCCCGCGACCAGATCCGCATCGTCGGGTCCTCGACCGTGTTCCCCTACACCCAGGCTGTTGCCGAAGAATTCGCCAACCAGGGCGGCACGGCGCCGATCGTGGAATCGACCGGCACCGGCGGCGGGATGCAGATCTTCTGCGGCGGCGTCGGCGCAGACTTCCCCGATATCACCGGCGCCTCGCGCGCGATGAAGAAGTCGGAATACGAGCTGTGCGTCCAGAACGGCGTGACCGACATCACCGAGGCGCTGATCGGCTATGACGGGCTGGCCATTGCCGTGAGCCGTGCCAACACCACCGACTGGGACCTCACCCTGGAGCAGGTCTACAAGGCGCTGGCCGCCAAGGTTCCGGTCGACGGCAAGCTGGTGGACAACCCCTACAAGATGTGGTCGGACGTCGACCCCGCGCTGCCCGCAACTCCGATCCTCGCCTACGGCCCGCCGCCCACCTCGGGCACCCGTGACGCCTTCGTCGAACTTGCGATGCACAAGGGCTGCGAGGCGACCGACTATGCCAAGTCGCTGAAGGAAACCGCCACGAAAGAGGACTATGCCAAGTTCGTCGAGGAAGACTGCTCGCGCATGCGTCAGGATGGTCCCTTCGTCGAAGCGGGCGAGAACGACAACCTGATCGTCCAGCGCCTGGAAGCTGACCCGAACGCCGTCGGCATCTTCGGCTACTCGTTCCTCTACGAGAACCTCGACAAGCTGAAGGATGTCAAGATCAACGGCGTCGAGGCCACGCAGGAAACGATCGCCTCGTTCGAATATCCGATCTCTCGCCCGCTTTACTTCTACGTGAAGAACGCCCACCGCGGCGTGATTCCGGGCCTGAACGAGTTCATCGCGGAATACGCCTCGGAAGAAGCGATGGGCGCCGGTGGCTATCTGGCCGAGCGTGGCCTTGTCGCTCTGGACGACGCCAAGCTGAAGGAAGTGCAGGACGCGCTGACCAACGCCGTGAACATGGCCGCTCCCGAGAAGTAAGACCTGACCACCGCTGCCCGGGGCGTGACAGCCCCGGGCAGCAGCCTTTCGCAAAGGGGCCGACATGACCGGGCTTGCTTTCCTTATCCTCTTCGCCGCGGTGATCCTGGGCTATGTCCTGAACCGCAAGGCCGCATTGCAGATCAAGTCCCAGGGCGCCCGGATGCATTCGCTGACTGGCTTTCATGGCCTTTACTCTGCCCTGCTTGTCGCCGTTCCCGGCTTTGTCGTCATCCTTGGCTGGCTGATCCTTCAGCCCGTGATCGTTGACCGCAGCGTCATGGCGGGCCTGCCGGACGGCGTGCTGGACGGGCTGGACAAGGGTGCCGCTTCGCTGGTGCTGGCCGAAATCAAGTCGATTGCGCGAGGGCAGGTCTTCGGCACGCCAGAGGACTGGAAACTGGCCGCCGCCGAGACGCTGGCGGCGCGCAATGCCGCAGCCTCGCTGGCCCTCGTCGTCCTGATCGCGGTGATGTCGCTTGCCATCATCTTCTTCGCACGGTCGCGCGTCTCTGCCGATTTCCGGGCCCGGCATGGCGTCGAAAAGATCGTCATGGGCCTGATGATCTTCTGCTCGACCGTCGCGATCTTCACCACCGTCGGGATCGTGCTGTCGCTGCTGTTCGAAAGCATCAAGTTCTTCCGCATGGTGCCGCTGAACGAGTTTCTCTTCGGCCTCCGGTGGGAGCCGCAGATCGCCATCCGCGCCGACCAGGTTGCCGGTCAGGGCGCCTTCGGGGTCGTCCCGGTGATCCTCGGCTCGGTCGTCATCATGATGATCGCCCTTGTGGTCGCCGTGCCGATCGGGCTGTTCTCGGCGATCTACCTGAACGAATTCGCCTCGCCCCGTGCCCGAAACATCATCAAGCCGACGCTGGAAGTCCTGGCCGGGGTGCCGACCATCGTCTACGGCTTCTTCGCCATCCTTGTGGTCGCACCTTTCCTGCGGGGCGCCGGCGCAAGCATGGGGCTGGAGATTTCGCCCAACACCGCGCTCGCTGCCGGCATCTGCATGGCGATCATGCTGATCCCCTTCATCTCCTCCTTCGCGGACGACGCCCTGTCGGCCGTGCCGCGCGCGCTGTCGGACGGCTCGCTCGCCCTTGGCGCGACGCGGGGCGAGACGATGCAGAAGATCCTCTTCCCCGCCGCCGTTCCCGGGATCGTCGGCGGCATCCTTCTGGCCGTCAGCCGCGCCATCGGCGAGACGATGATCGTGGTGATGGCCGCAGGCATCATCGCCTCGCTCACGCTGAACCCGCTGGACAGCGTGACCACCGTGACCGTCCAGATCGTGACGCTGTTGATCGGCGACACGGAATTCGACAACCCCAAGACGCTGGCGGCCTTCGCGCTTGGCTCGCTCCTCTTCCTCATCACGCTTTGCATCAACATCCTCGCGCTCCGCATCGTGCGGAAATACCGCGAGCAGTACGACTAGGTGCCGGACATGTCGGACATGACCAACCCCACGACAGCGCGCCCCAGGTTCGACTGGAAAGCGCCGGCCTATGAGGCGCTGATCCGCAAGCGCCGCAGAAGCGAGGTCTGGCTGAAGACCGCCGGGCTCGTCTCGATCAGCCTCGCGCTGGGGTTTCTGGCCCTGATGCTCGTCGCGCTGACGGCAACCGGCTACAAGGCGTTCACGCAGACGCATGTGACCATCGAGGTCCCGATCTCGCCTGACAACGTCGACTCTGCGGACATCTTCGGCAGCAACTGGCGGCGCGTGATGCAGGCATCGATCGCCAACATGTTCCCCGATCTCGACCAGGCCGGGCTCAAGGAGGCGGGCGCCATCCTGTCGAACGGAGCGCAGTTCCTGGTCCGTGACGCCGTCATCGCCGACCCTTCGCTGATCGGCGGGGTGCTGACCATAACCGTTCCCACCTCGGACCCTTTCGACCAGCTGAACAAGGGCCTCGTCGACCGCGATACGCCTGAAGGCAACCGCCGGGTGACTGACGCACAGATCGCGGCGTTCGACAAACTCGTCGCCGAGGGTCGGATTTCGACACCCTTCTCCTGGGGCCTGTTCACCAGCCCCGACTCGCGCTTTCCCGAGCTTGCGGGCCTTAAAGGCGCTTTCATCGGTTCGGGCTACCTCCTCCTTGTCTGCTTCGCGATCGCCCTGCCCATCGGCATCGGCGCCGCCATCTACCTTGAGGAATTCGCACCGAAGACCCGCTTCAGCGACCTGATCGAAGTCAACATCAACAACCTTGCCGCCGTGCCCTCGGTCGTCTTCGGCCTCTTGGCGCTGTCGGTCTTCCTGAACTGGTTCGGCCTGACCCGCGGCTCGCCTCTGGTCGGAGGCATGACGCTGGCCCTGATGTCGTTGCCCACGATCATCATCGCCACCCGCGCGGCTCTGAAGGCCGTGCCGCCGTCGATCCGTGAAGCAGCGCTTGGCGTCGGTGCCTCGCGCCAGCAAGTGGTCTTCCATCATGTCCTGCCCCTGGCGATGCCCGGGATCATGACCGGGACGATCATCGCGATGGCCCAGGCCATCGGCGAGACCGCGCCGCTCCTCCTGATCGGGATGAACGCCTTCATGACCTCCGCGCCCTCGACACCGTTCGAAAGCGCGACGACCCTGCCGACCCAGATCTTCATCTGGGCCGACAGCCCCGAACGCGGCTTCGTCAGCCGCACCTCGGCCGCGATCCTTGTGCTTCTGGCGATCCTCGTGATGATGAACGGCCTTGCGATCTGGCTTCGCCGCAAATTCGAACGCCGCTGGTAAAGGAAATGGATGCCATGAACGACATGACCCGCACCGGACTGGAAGCCGGGACGACCGCCGCCAAGATCTCGGCCACGGGGGTTCAGGTCTACTACGGTCAGAACCACGCGCTGAAGGATGTCTCGGTCGAGATCCTCGACCGGGCGGTCACGGCCTTCATCGGGCCGTCGGGCTGCGGCAAATCGACCTTCCTGCGCTGCCTGAACCGGATGAACGACACCGTCGCCTCGGCGCGGGTCGAGGGTCGGATTCTTCTGGAAGGC
>NZ_QMJY01000075.1 GCF_003574395.1 Tabrizicola thermarum | reverse complement strand
ACCATCCAGATGCAACCCCCGCCGATCCATCCCAAACCCCATCCCAACCTCAACTGTTGCGCTCCATTCTAGAGGTGAAGGGATTTTAAGGATTTGGGAGCGCGCCGGGAACCGGGTCCCCGCCTTCGCGGGGATGACAGGGGTGAGCCGGGCCGTGCCGTCACGCGGCGGTCTTTGCCGGGGTTCAGGGCGCTTGTGCCGCCGGGTGGGCTAACCCCCCTGGACCTCGCTGACCGTGCATTCCCGCAGAAGCCGCATCACGTCCTCGGGGCGGCAAAGCTGCGTTGCATCCGTCGTCACGGCGGCGGAGGCGGCGGCGGAGCCGAGGGCGAGGGCCTCGGCATTGGACTGGCCGCGGGCCAGCGACAGGACGAAGGCGGCGACGAAGCTGTCGCCGGCGCCGACGGTGGATTTGACGCGGACCTTGGCGGCCTTGGCGAAGAGCTTCTGGTTGGCGTCGGCCAGCACGTTGCCTTCGGCGCCGCGGGCGATGATGACCGTTCTGGCCACGCCGCGTTGCACCAGTTCCTGCGCGAAGGCGGCGGTGTCCTCCAGTCGCGGCAGCGGGCGACCGGCCAGGTCCTCGCCCTCGGGGCCGTCCATCCGCAGGACCTCCAGCCCCGGGATCGGGTGACGGACCGCCTCGGTCAGGGTCGCGCCGGAGGTGTCGAGCACGACGCGGGTTTCGGGCATCGAGGCGGCCAGCTGCGCGGGGAAATCGACCGGCACGCCGGGGGGCTGGCTGCCGGAGATGACCGAGAACCCGCCGGGCCGGGCGGTGGCGCGCAGGAGGGTGAAGACGCGGGCGCGTTCCGCCTCGCCCCAGACGGGGCCGGGGAGCATGAAGCGGTATTGCTTGCCGGTCGTCACCTCGTTCACCGTCAGCGACTGGCGGGTTTCGCCGGGGCCGAGGATGGAGAGGAAGGTCACGCCCTCTTGCCGGATCAGGCCCGCGAGACGGTCGCCGGTCAGCCCGCCGATGGCGACGAGGGCGAGGCTGTCGCCGCCAAGCGACTTGATCGCGCGAGAGACGTTGAGGCCGCCCCCGCCGGGGTCGAGCAGCGGTTCGGTGCAGCGCAGCTTTTGGCCGGGGATCAGCTCGTGCACCTCGGTCGCCATGTCGAGCGCGGGGTTGAGCGTGAGGGTCAGGATCGGGGCTTGGGTCATGCGGCACCTGTTCGTGTTACCGCTATCATAGACCCTTCGAGCGGAAATGGAACTGCCCCCGACGGGTCAGGCCGGGGGCAAAAGTTTTCGAAAACTTTTGCAAAATCCTTCGAAGGATTTTGGGCCCTGGGGTCAGCCGTTCAGCATCAGCTGGTAGCTGGCCGGGACATAGCGGAAGCCCTCGCCCGACGCCTCGACATAGCCCACGCCGGGGAAGGGCATGTGATAGCCGATGAAGGGGATGCGGTCGGCGGCGATCATGCCGAAGACCCGTTTGCGGGTGGCGGCGGCGGCGGGTTTGTCGGCGTCGAAGCGGACCTCCCAGTCCGGCCTTTGCAGCGACCAGACATAGTGGTTGGCGGTGTCGGCGGTGATCATCAACCGCTGCCCGCCGGATTCCACCATGTAGACCATGTGCCCCGGCGTGTGCCCGAAGGCGTCCAGTCCGGTGATGCCCGAGGCGACGCTGCCGTTGTTGTCGATGAAGGTGATCTTCTCGTTCAACGGTTTGACGTTCCTGTCGAAGCCTTCGTTGGCGGCCCCGGCCCAGTGGTTGTGTTCGGCAGAGCCGGTCACATAGCGGGCATTGGCGAAGGTGGGCGTCACCCCGTCCGCGCCCATCAGCCCGCCGATGTGGTCGCCGTGCATGTGGGTCAGCACCACGACATCGACCTGATCCGGGGTGAACCCGGCGGCGGTCATCGCGGCAAGGGTCGCCTCGGCGGCAAGCCCGGTGTCGAACAGCACCAGTTCGGCGCCGGTGTTGACCACGGTCGGAGTGAAGAAGTTCTGCGTCTTGTCCGCCGGGATGAAGTTCGCGGTCGAGAGGGCGGCAAACTCCTCGGGGCTGGCATTGGTGCCGAAGGTTTCCTGCGGCTTGTCGCCGGCACGGGTTCCGGCCAGCAGGGTCGTCACCTCGAAGCTGCCGAGTTTGAAGCGGTGGAACGGAGCAAAGCCTGCGCCCTGCATCTCGGCGCGGGCCAGGGCAGGCCGGGCAAGCGCGGCGGCGAGGGGCAGGGCGGCTGCGGCGAACAGGGCCTGGCGGCGGGAAAGTCCGGTCATCTTGTCCTCCTTCTTCTGGATGCGGGAAGGATAGGACAGGGGCGCGGATCGTCCGGTCACGGGCGCGTCATGCACCCTGCCGACCTGCACAGCGGCTGTGCAGGATGGCCGGGAACCGGATCATTCCCACCAGCGGTCGATGGCGGCGATCTGGTCGTCGGACCAGCCGAAGTGATGGGCGATCTCGTGCACCACGACATGGGTCACGAGGTCCTGCAACGAGACATCGCCGCGTTCGGCCCATTCGTCCAGGATCGGACGGCGAAAGAGCCAGACCACATCGGGGCGGGTCATCTGGTCGGCGGTGGATTTCTCGGTCAGGGGAATGCCGTCGTAAAGGCCGGTCAGGTCGAAGGCATCGTCGACGCCGAGGTCTTCCAGCATCTGGTCGTCGGGGAAGTCCTCGACCCGGATGCGGATCCGGGTGGCGGGCTCGCGAAATTCGGCCGGAAGGGTGGAGACGGCCTCATGCGCCAGCTGTTCGATCAGGGCGAGCGAGGGGGCGATGCTGTCGGGCGATGGATCGGTCATGCTGGCAAGATAGGAGCGCGACGGGCGCTTCGGAAGGGGACCGGCGGCAACTGGACAAATGCGGGGGCTTGTGACAGGGAAAGACGTTCCGAAGGAGCCCCCTGATGACTGTCACCACCCGCTTTGCCCCCTCGCCCACCGGCTGGATCCATGTGGGCAACCTGCGCACCGCGCTGATGAACTACCTGATCGCGCGCCAGAACGGCGGGACCTTCATCCTGCGGCTGGACGACACCGACCAGGAGCGGTCGAAGCAGGAATACATCGACGGGCTGAAGGAGGACCTGGCCTGGCTGGGGATCACCTATGACCGGGTCGAGCAGCAGTCGAAGCGCCTGGCGCGCTATGCCGAGGCGGCGGAACAGCTGAAGGCGGCGGGGCGGTTCTACGAGTGTTTCGAGACCCCGGTCGAGCTGGACCTGAAGCGGAAGAAGCAGCTGAACATGGGCAAGCCGCCGGTCTATGACCGCGCGGCGCTGGCGCTGACCGAGGACCAGAAGGCGGCCTATCGGGCCGAGGGGCGGCAGGGCTACTGGCGCTTCAAGCTGGATCAGGAGCGGATCGAGTGGCAGGACGGGATCATCGGCAAGGTGTCGATCGATGCGGCCTCGGTGTCGGACCCGGTTCTCATCAAGGCGGACGGGCAGGTGCTGTACACCTTTGCGTCCAGCGTGGATGACGTGGACATGGGGGTCACTCACATTGTCCGGGGCGCGGACCATGTGACGAACACCGCGACGCAGATCCAGATCATGAAGGCCTTGGGCGGAACGCCCCCGACCTTTGCGCACCACAGCCTCTTGACCGGGCCGCAGGGCGAGGAACTGTCCAAGCGGCTTGGCGTTCTCAGCCTGCGCGACCTGCGCGCGCGGGGGGTGGAGCCGATGGCTCTGCTGTCGCTGATGGCGCGGCTGGGGTCGTCCAGGCCGGTGGAGCTCGCCTCGTCGATGGAGGAGCTGGTGGCGGGGTTCGATGTGGGGTCCTTCGGGGCCGCACCGACCAAGTTCGATGCCGAGGACCTGTTCCCGCTGACGCGCCACCATGTCCAGTCGCTGCCGTTCTCGGCGGTGCGGGACCGGGTGCTGGCGCTGGGCGTGCCGGAGGATGAGGCCGAGGCCTTCTGGGCGGTCGCCAAGGGCAACATCACCATTCTGGACGATCTGAAGGACTGGTGGGCCCTGTTCCGCGACGGTGCCGAGCCGGTGGTGGACGAGGCCGACCGCGACTTCGTGCGGCAGGCCCTGGCGATGCTGCCGCCGAAGCCCTGGACGAAGGCCACCTGGGGCGAGTGGACGGCAGCGGTGAAGCAGGCGACGGGCCGCAAGGGCAAGGACCTGTTCCGCCCGCTGCGCCGCGCGCTGACGGGCCGCGATGCGGGGCCGGAGATGGCCGACGTGATGCCGCTTTTGCGCAAGGTGCCCAGCGTCTGAGCCCTTGGTCGGCCCCGGGGGCTGTCTGCCCCCCAGCACATCGGTTTCTTGAACCAATGGCGAAACCAATGTGCTACCCCGAGGATATTTGTGGACAGATGAAAGCCGCGACCCAGGCTTTTCGGTCGGGTCAGGAGAGAAGCATGGCCGGACCGGGCGCGCAGGCGAAATTCGTCGAGGGGAACCTTTTCCGGCATGTGTCGGTGATGGCGCTGACCTCTTCTGTGGGGCTGATGGCGGTCTTTGTCGTCGACCTGATAAACATGGTCTACATCGCGCTGCTGGGGCGCGAGGAACTGGCGGCGGCCATCGGCTATGCGGGCGCGATCCTGTTCTTCACGACGAGTTTCGGCATCGGGATGTCGATTGCCGTCGGCGCGCTGGTGGCCCAGGCCCTGGGCGGGCGCGACCCGGTGCTGGCGCGCGAGAAGGCGACCACGGGTCTGGTCCTGAGCCTTGTGTTCGGGGCGATCTTTGCGGCCGTGGTCTGGGCATTCCTCTGGCCGCTGGTCGGACTTCTGGGCGCGACCGGAGAGACGGCGGCGCTGGCGGTGCATTTCCTGCAGATCGTCGTGCCCTCGCAACCGCTGTTGATGGTCGGCATGGTCGGCGGGGCGATCCTGCGCAGCCATGGCGATGCGCGGTCGGCGATGATGGCCACCGTCTGGGGCGCGGTGGCGACGGCGGTGCTGGATCCGATCCTGATCTTCGGTCTGGGCTGGGAACTGACCGGGGCGGCGCTGGCCAGTGTGGCCGCTCGGGTGGTGATCGCGGTCATGGCGCTGCGGCCGATCACGGCGAAGCATGGCGGCTTCGACCGGCCCACGGTCGGGCAGGTGGTGGCCGACATGGGGCCGGTCTGGGCCATTGCGGTGCCCGCGATCCTGACGCAGGTGGCCACGCCCGTGGGGCAGGCCTTCGTCACGCGGGCGACCTCTGCCTATGGCGAGGCGGCGGTGGCCGGGATGGCGATTGCCGGTCGCCTGACGCCGGTCGCCTTCGGGGTGATCTTTGCCCTGTCCGGCGCCATCGGGCCGATCATCGGGCAGAACTTCGGGGCGGGCCGGATGGACCGGGTGCGTCGCACGCTGTTCGACGGGCTGATCTTCACCGGGCTGGTGATCCTGCTGGTTTCGGCGTTGCTGTTCGCGCTGCGAGCGCCGATTGCCGATGCGTTCAGGGCCGAAGGCCTGACGCGGGACCTGGTCTATCTGTTCTGCGGGCCGCTGGCGCTTTTGTGGTTCTTCAACGGGATGATCTTTGTCGGCAACGCGGTCTGCAACAACCTGGGGCGACCCTTCTGGTCCACGGTGGTGAACTGGGGCCGCCATACCGTGGGGACGATCCCGCTGGCGATCTGGTTCGGCAGCATCTGGGGCGCGCAGGGCGTGCTGGTCGGGCAGGCCGTGGGCGGTGTGATCTTCGGCCTTGCCGCCGTCTGGCTGGCGCTGATGGCGATCCGGGCTCCGGTTCTGCCGCGACCGCAGGGGCGCCCGGTCCCCGAGGCTGCGCCCGAGACCGAGCCGGTCGCAAGCCCCGGAGAGCGTCGAGCCTGAGTCCCGCAGGTTTGTTCGCGTTAGGTTCTTGTGAACCCTCTGCTGCTATTCCTGTCCCGTCGAAAGTCGGGAGGCCCATATGGCGAACACCAGCAGCACCGCGCCCGAAGCGGGATGGGGCACAGTCAGCCCCGGCACCTTCGGGCGCGAGGGGGCCACCGCCGGCGGTGGCAGGGGCATCGCGATGGCCGGGGCGGGTGATGGCCGGATCCCGGGCGACGGGCCGCTGCCGGGCCATTGGACCGACGAGGCCCGTGCGCGGGGCTCTGGCCTCATCTGGCGATCCACGTCGAACACCGGGACCGGCGGTACGGGGGTCTGTCGTGACGAGAACGGCACCGGTCCTGGCGCGACGGAGTTCCGCAAGACCGCCCAGGGCGGCCCCTGGTTCGCCTGCGGAACCCTGATCGAGACGCCCGCAGGGCCGCGCCCGGTGGACGGTCTGCGCCCGGGCGACCTGGTCCTGACGCTGGACGACGGCCCGCAGCCCGTGCGGCGGGTGGGACGACGGCGGCTCTGCCTGGCCGACCTGACGGCAGACCCCGGCCTGCAACCGGTCGAGATCGCCGCCGATGCCCTGGGGCCGGGCCTGCCCGACAGGGCGGTGAGGGTCTCGCCGCAGCATCGGGTGCTGTTCGCGGGCGCGATCTGCGAGCTGCTGTTCGGCGCCGAGGAGGTTCTGGTGCCCGCGCTCCAGCTGGTCGGCCAAGGCAGGGCGCGGCAGCTTCCGTTGCCTTTGACCCATGTGCAGGTGATGTTCGACCGCCACCAGATCGTGCAGACTCATGGCCTGTGGTCTGAAAGCTGCCAGCCCGACGAACCCGGGCCGGACGGCCTGCGCGACCCGCCGCGGAACGGGCTCTCGCGCCCCTGCCACGAGCTTGCCGTTCCGGGCGTCCACGCCGCCGCAAGGATGACGCTGCGGCACCATGAGACGCGGGTCCTGCTTGGGTCGTGACCGCCGCGTGTCCTGTGCGGCATACCGTCGTATCCCGGATTTCTCTTGCCCGGGAGGGTGGCTTTGCGCTAGGCAATCCGCGTCAGGTTCGGGAGAATCCGGCGGGCCCGCACAGGCCCAAAGGTGCCGAAGGAGCAACCGCCCCGGTAAACTCTCAGGCGCAAGGACCGTTTCTGACGACAGACTCTGGAGAGTTCCCGGACAATCCGGGACGCCGAAGGGATAACGATCTCAGGCGCACGCGACGTGCAGGGACAGAGGGGGCATCGAGGGGCGGGGATTGGTCCGCCTGACGGTGCCGGTGCGTTTTCCGGCCAGGGATGGAGGCGGCGATGGCCGATCTGGAGGAGCCGGAACTTCTGCGCCTGGGGCTGGAGCCCCTGCATGAAGAACTGGGTGGCAAGATGGTGCCCTTCGCGGGCTACCGGATGCCGGTGCAATACCCCGATGGCGTGCTGAAGGAACATCTGCACACGCGGGCGGCGGCGGGGCTGTTCGACGTCAGCCACATGGGGCAGGTGATCCTGCGGCCCAAGGGGTCGATGGAGGACCTGAAGCGTGCCTTCGAGGCGCTGATGCCGGTGGATGTGCTGGGCCTGGCCGAGGGTCGGCAGCGCTATGGGTTGTTCACCAACGACGCGGGCGGGATCCAGGATGACCTGATGTTCACCAGCCGGGGCGATCATCTGTATGTGGTGGTGAACGCGGCCTGCAAGGCGGCGGACATCGCGCATATGGTGGCGGGGATGCCGGGGGCAGCTGTCGAGCCCGTGACCGACCGTGCGCTGCTGGCGCTGCAGGGGCCGGGGGCCGAGGCGGCGCTGGAGGCCCTGGTGCCGGGGGTCGCCGCGCTGCGGTTCATGGATCATCGCATTTTCGGCGACATCTGGGTCAGCCGGTCGGGCTATACCGGCGAGGACGGGTTCGAGGTCTCGGTCCCCGAGGCAGAGGCGGAAGGCTTTGCGCGGCGTCTGCTGGCGCAGCCCGGCGTGGCGCCGATCGGGCTGGGCGCGCGCGACAGCCTGCGGCTTGAGGCGGGGCTGTGCCTTTACGGCCATGACATCGACACCACCACCAGCCCGGTCGAGGCGAACCTGACCTGGGCGATCCAGAAGGCCCGCCGGGCGGGTGGCGCGCGCGCGGGCGGCTTTCCCGGTGCCGCGCGGATCCTGCGCGAACTGGCCGAGGGGCCGGAGCGGCTGCGCGTGGGCCTGCGCCCCGAGGGTCGAGCGCCGATGCGCGAGGGGGTGGAGCTTTTCGCCCCGGACGGGACGCCGGTCGGACAGGTGACCTCGGGCGGGTTCGGGCCTTCGGTCAACGCACCGATTTCCATGGGTTACGTTGCCCGCGCCCATGCTAGCATCGGCACGCAACTGATGGGAGAGGTGCGCGGCAAGCGTCTGCCCGTTACAGTGACCGCGATGCCCTTCCAACCGACAACCTACAAGCGCTGAGGACGATCATGAAATACACCAAGGAACACGAATGGCTGCGCGTCGAGGGGGACCTCGTGGTCGTCGGCATCACCGAACACGCCGCGACCCAGTTGGGCGACGTGGTCTTCGTGGAACTGCCCGAGACCGAGACCATGGTGACCGAGGGCGACGAGGTCTGCGTGATCGAAAGCGTGAAGGCGGCCTCGGACATCCTGGCGCCCGTCGACGGCGAGATCGTCGCGGTGAACACCAAGCTGGTGGACAACCCCGGCCTGGTGAACGAGGACCCGACCGGGGCCGCCTGGTTCTTCAAGATGCGCGTCGATGACCTGAGCGTGCTCGACGATTTCATGGACGAGGACGAATATCAGGAGCTGATCGGCTGATCCCTCGCGCCCGGAATTTTCGAAAATTCCGGGCAATTTTCTTCGAAGAAAATTGCAAATCCCCTGGAAGGGATTTGTCCGCCCCGTGCCAAAGGTATGCGCCATGACCTTCACGCCCACCGACTACAACCCCTACGACTTCGCCAACCGCCGCCACATCGGCCCCTCTCCGGTGGAGATGGAGGAGATGCTGGCCGCCGTCGGCGTGCGGACCCTGGACGAGCTGATCGACCAGACCGTGCCGCCCTCGATCCGCCAGTCGCAGCCGCTGAGCTGGGCGCCCCTGGCCGAGCATGAGCTCTTGGCGAAGATGAAGGATGTGGCGGCGAAGAACCGGGTGATGACCAGCCTGATCGGGCAGGGTTACTACGGCACAGTGACGCCCCCGGCGATCCAGCGCAACATCCTGGAGAACCCGGCCTGGTACACGGCCTACACGCCCTATCAGCCCGAGATCGCGCAGGGGCGGCTGGAGGCGCTGCTGAATTTCCAGACCATGGTCTGCGACCTGACGGGGCTGGACGTGGCGAACGCAAGCCTTCTGGACGAGGCGACGGCGGCGGCCGAAGCGATGACCATGGCCGAACGCGTGGCGAAGTCGAAGGCGCGGGCCTTCTTCGTGGACCGGTTCTGCCATCCCCAGACCATTGCCGTCATCAAGACCCGCGCGCTGCCTCTGGGCATCGAGATCATCGAGGATGACGTGCGCAAGCTGGACCCGTCGCAGGTGTTCGGCGCGATCTTCCAGTATCCGTCCAGCTACGGCCATGTGATCGACTTCACCCAGCGGATTGCCAGTCTGCATGCGGCGGGGGCGATCGCGATCATGGCGACGGACCTCCTGGCGCTGTGCCTGTTGAAGGAACCCGGCGCGATGGGGGCGGATATCGCGGTGGGTTCGGCGCAGAGGTTCGGGGTGCCGATGGGCTATGGCGGCCCGCATGCGGCCTTCATGGCGGTGAAGGATGCCTACAAGCGGCAGATGCCGGGGCGGATCGTGGGTGTCAGCATCGACGCGCAGGGGAACAAGGCCTATCGGCTGTCGCTTCAGACCCGCGAGCAGCATATCCGGCGCGAGAAGGCCACCAGTAACGTCTGCACGGCGCAGGCGCTGCTGGCCGTCATGGCGTCCATGTATGCCGTGTTCCACGGCCCGAAGGGCCTGCGCGCGATCGCCGAACGGGTGCATTTCCTGACCCAGCGGCTGGCGCGGGCCCTGAAGGCGGCGGGGGCGGTGGTTGCGCCGCGCGCCTTCTTCGACACGATCACGGTCGAGGTGGGCGTGGGCCAGGCCGGCATCCTGGCCGCAGCGCGGAACGAGGGCCTGAACTTCCGCAAGATCGGCAACAACCGCGTGGGCATCAGCCTGGACGAGACGACGGACGAACGTGTGCTCATCAAGGTCCTGCGGGCCTTCGGCATCGAGGGCGTTCCGCCGCACCGCGCGACGCTGGGCTTCCCCGAAGAGATGCTGCGGACGACCGATTACCTGACCCATCCGGTCTTTCACATGAACCGGGCGGAATCCGAGATGATGCGCTACATGCGCCGCCTGTCCGACCGCGACCTGGCGCTGGACCGGGCGATGATCCCCTTGGGGTCCTGCACGATGAAGCTGAACGCGGCGGCCGAGATGATGCCGATCACCTGGCCGGAGTTCGGCAGCCTGCATCCCTTTGCCCCGCGCGATCAGGCGGCGGGCTACATGGAGGCGATCAGCGACCTGTCGGCCAAGCTGTGCGAGATCACCGGCTATGACGCGATGTCGATGCAGCCCAACAGCGGCGCGCAGGGGGAATATGCGGGGCTCTTGACCATCCTCGCCTATCACCGCGCGCGCGGGGACCATCAGCGCAAGGTCTGCCTGATCCCGACCTCGGCGCATGGCACCAACCCGGCCTCGGCGCAGATGGCGGGGATGGAGGTCGTGGTGGTCAAGGCCTCGGCGAACGGCGATGTGGATGTCGAGGACTTCCGGGCGAAGGCCGAGGCGGCGGGCGACAGGCTTGCGGCCTGCATGATCACCTATCCCTCGACGCATGGCGTGTTCGAGGAGACGGTGCGCGAGATCTGCCGGATCACCCATGACCATGGCGGGCAGGTCTATATCGACGGGGCGAACATGAACGCGCTGGTGGGCCTCGTGAAGCCGGGCGAGATCGGCGGGGATGTCAGCCACCTGAACCTGCACAAGACCTTTGCCATCCCGCATGGCGGCGGCGGTCCCGGCATGGGGCCGATCGGCGTGAAGGCGCATCTGGCCCCCTATCTTCCGGGGCACCCCGAGACGGACAACCCCGAAGGCGGCGGGCTGAAAAGCACCGATCAGGGGACGGTTTCGGCGGCGCCTTACGGGTCGGCGTCGATCCTTCTCATCTCCTGGGCCTATTGCCTGATGATGGGGGGCCCTGGCCTCACGCAGGCGACTCGGGTGGCGATCCTGAACGCCAACTACATCGCGGCGCGGCTTTCGGGGCACTATCCGATCCTGTTCATGGGCAACAAGGGGCGCGTGGCGCATGAGTGCATCCTGGACACCCGGCCCTTCGCCGACCATGGCGTCACGGTGGACGACATCGCCAAGCGCCTGATCGACAACGGGTTCCACGCGCCGACGATGAGCTGGCCGGTGGCGGGGACGCTGATGGTGGAGCCGACGGAATCCGAGACCAAGGCCGAGATCGACCGCTTCATCACCGCGCTTCTGTCGATCCGCGAGGAGATCCGGGCGGTGGAACGGGGCGAGATCGCGGCCGAGGACAGCCCCTTGCGCCACGCCCCGCACACGGTGGCGGCGCTGGTCGGCGACTGGGACCGGAAATACAGCCGCGAGACGGGCTGCTTCCCGCCGGGCTCGTTCCGGGTGGACAAGTACTGGCCTCCGGTCGGCCGGGTGGACAATGTCTATGGCGACCGGAACCTTGTCTGCACCTGCCCGCCGGTCGAGGCTTATGCCGAAGCGGCGGAGTAGGAGCCGAAATCCTCAGGCAAGGATCCTGACAGATTTCCTGCTAAGGAAATGCGGCCCCCGGTTCGCCCCGGGGGCCGCATTTTCAGGGCTGGGGCTTCGGCGCAGGGGTCCCGAGCGCCCCGCCCGGACGGGTGCCAAGCCCGCCGCCCGCGCCGATGCCGCTGGTCTTGGGCCGCGTCAGGTCGGGCACCTTGGGCGGCGACTTCGTCCCCGGGGCCGAGTCGAGCACCTTGCCTCCGCCCGCGCCGCTGTGCCGCGCAACGCAATCCTGCGCCTGCACCAGCGCCGGGCCGATGCCGTCGACGTCGAACCCTTCGTCGATCCCCATGCCCAGCATCCGCAGGTAGCGCCCGCTGTTCAGGAAATCGACCGTGGGCGCGATCCCGGTATAGGTGATCCCGGCGTAATCCGCGTCCCAGGCCTCGCCGTTGCCGATGGCAGGCAGGCCGGTTTCCATCATCACCCAAAGCTCGAACTTGTCGCCCGGAGTGAACTTCACGTCCGGTTGCGACATGAGAATCGACAGGGTGTCGTTCGGATAAAGCCCCAGCCACAGGATCCGGCCGTCCATGTAGCTGACGGTGGTATAGCAATAGGAAAACGCCCCGGCATTGTCGGCATAGGCGCCGCCGACCCAGTTTCCGGCCTCGAACCGAGAGCCGGGGATTTCCGCCACCTGCGCCATGACCGGGGACAGGCTGGTGACGACGAGGGCTGCGGCAACACGGGAAAGGCGCATGTCTGGTCCTGAAATGGGGTTTTGCGGGCAGGATGCCGGGGCCTTGGCATCGACGCAAGTCAGGGTTTCCGCAATGGCGGCCCGAGATTGACCCCGACATTGACCATGTCCCGCGCCCGCGCTAGCCCTGCCGGACGATGACTCCGCCCCGCCCCCCGTTTCTTGACGGACTGACCGCCAGCCTGCCGATCGTGCTGGGCTATCTGCCCATCGCCTTTTCCTTCGGTGTCGCCGCCACCCGCGCCGGGTTCAGCGCGACCGAAGCCTTCGCCCTGTCGCTGATCATCTACGCCGGGGCGTCGCAGTTCCTGGCGCTGGCGCTTCTGTCCTCGGGTGCGCCGGTCCTGATCTCGGCCTTCACGCTGATCGCGATGAACCTGCGGCATGTCCTATACGGCCCGGCCCTGATGCGTGAGGCGGGGGACAAGGCCAGCACCCGCCACGCCTGGGCCTGGGCCTGGGGCCTGACGGATGAGGTCTTCGGCCAGGCGCTGGGGTCGCTGGCGCGGGGGCAGCGGTTTTCGGAAGGCTACATGTTCGGCCTGGGCCTGGGCGCCTATGCGGCCTGGGTTCTGGGCACCGTCGCCGGGGCGCTGGCGGGGGGCGGCGCGCTGGAGGCCTGGCCTGCCGTCAGTGCGGGGCTTGGCTTCATGCTGCCCGCGCTGTTTCTGGCGCTGCTCTTGTCGATCCTCGGCCGCAGGCAGGTGCCGGTCATCGCGGTGGCGGGGCTGGTGACCGTGGCCGCGACACTGGCGATCAGCGCGACGAGCGGCATCCTGCTGGGGATGCTGGCCGGGGCGCTGGCCGGGATGGCGCGGCGATGAACGGGGACCTTCTGACCGTCGCCCTGCTGGCCGGGGCCGCGAACTGGGTCTTCCGGGCCCTGCCGGTCATCACCCGCAGCGACCGGATGGCCCCGGGCGGCTGGCTGGAGCGGTTCCTGTCGGCCACCGGCCCCGCCGCCATCGCCACGCTGTTCGTCGCGGCGATCCTGCCCGCGCTGACCCCGGACCTTCGCGCTCTGCTGCCGGTGATCGCGGGGACGCTGGCGGTGCTGGGGGTCTATGCCGCCCGGCGCTCGGTGGTGGGGGCAACGCTGGCGGGGGCGCTGGTGCACGGGCTGGCGGTCTGGCTGACGGGCTGACGGAAGGCTTGCGCCGGTGCGCGGCATGGGCGACGATGCGTGCAGGAAGGAAGGCCCGCCATGCTGGAAATCAGCCCCCGGAAAGTCGTGCATGTGATCTATCTGGCGCGGGAAGCCGATGTCGGTTCGGCGGAACTGCATGCCTTCATCGATGCCCTGAACGACGACGAGAAGGCGCAGCTGACCGCTGTCGCCTGGGTCGGTCGCGGCGCCTTCGAGCCCGAGGATTTCGGCGAGGCCGTCGCCACCGCCACAGCCGAAGCGACGACGCCCACGGCCGATTACCTGATGGGGATGCCGCATCTGGCCGAGAACCTCGAGGCCGGTCTGGACGCGCTGGGGATCGACGTGGCGGGCGAGGAAGAGGATTTTCTCTGACACCCTTGCGAAACCGGCCACGACTTCACATCTTCAAAGCAAACGATATGTGAGGTGCCAGATGCCCGTTACCGATGCCCTGAAACTGACCTGCGCCGCCTGCGGCCAGACCAACCGCGTCCCCGCGTCCCGGCTGTCCGACGCCCCGAAATGCGGGGTCTGCGGCAGCGTTCTTCTGGATGGCAAGGTCGCCGAACTTGACGCCGCCACCCATGACAAGGTGACGCGCGGCGACAGCCTGCCTGTCCTGATCGACTACTGGGCGCCCTGGTGCGGGCCCTGCCGGATGATGGCGCCGGAATTCGCCAAGGCGGCCCAGACCCTGGCGACCGAGGCCCGGCTTATGAAGCTGAACACCGAGGATCATCCGCAGATCTCGGCCCGCGCCGGGATCCGGGGCATCCCCGCGCTGATCCTCTACCGGGACGGCCGCGAGATCGCCCGTCTGGCCGGAGCGCGCCCCGCGGCCGACATCGTCGCCTTCGTCCGCCAGCACGCCCGCTGACGCCGCCCGCTGACGCCGCCCGCTGACCCCGCTTGACTCCCCTGCGGATTTCGGATGAATACGGCGTCGCGGATGGGGCAGTAGCTCAGTTGGGAGAGCGTATCGTTCGCAATGATAAGGTCAGGGGTTCGATCCCCCTCTGCTCCACCATCCCTTTCCTGACAGTCCGAACCAGGCCCGGCGCACGGTAGCCGTGCGCTGTCGAGTGGGCGCTGTCATGAAAGGTTCATTGGACCGGACGCCATATTTCCAATAAACGGGAAATATGGAAAGTCCAGCGGCCTCACATGCCTTCGCGACGCTTGGCCATCCCGGTCGGTTGGCCGTGTTCAGGCTCTTGATGCGCTTTGCGCCGCAGGGCGTGCGACCGACCGAGATCGCCGTGGCGCTGGGGCTGAAAGCGAACACCCTGTCGCATTATCTGGCCGACCTGGCGGATGCGGGCCTGATCCGGGCCGCGCGGCAGGGCCGGTCCTTGTTCTATGCCGTCGATCTGGACGCCACCGAGGCGCTGATCGGCTATCTCGCGCTTGACCTGGGCCGCGCCCGCCCGGACCTGATGGCCCCCCTCATCCCTGCATGGAAGGACCGACCGATGCCCCCCCGCGATACCGATTTCGACGTGCTTTTCATCTGCTCGGGCAACTCGGCCCGGTCGATCTTTGCCGAGGCCCTGTTGCGCGATCTGGGCAAGGGCAGGTTCCAGGCCTTCTCGGCCGGGACCCGGCCCAGTTCCGAGCTGAACCCCTTCGCACTTGAGGTGCTGCGCCGCAACGGGCACGACATCTCCGGCCTGCGATCGAAGCATATCTCCGAATTCCAGCAGCCGGATTCGATCGTGATGGATTTCGTCTTCACCGTCTGCGACACGGCGGCGGCCGAGGAATGCCCGCCCTGGCCGGGCCAGCCGATCACCGGCCACTGGGGCCTGCCCGACCCGGTGAAGGCCACCGGCACCGATGCCGAAAAGGCGCTGGTCTTCGCCCAGACCTACGCGGCGCTGCGCCGGCGCATCGCGGCCTTCGTGGAGCTGCCGTTCGAAAGCCTGAGCCGGATGTCGCTGCAAAGCCGGGTGGACAGGATCGGCACCGACGCGCAGGAAAAGGCCTGACCTGCCATGACCCGGATTGCCTTGAACGGCCTTGGCCGGATCGGAAAACTCGTGCTCCGCGACCTGATCGACACCGGCGCCGGCGGAGAGATCGTTCTTCTCAACGATCCGGTGGGCGACGCAGAGCAGCACGCCCTGCTGATGGAGTTCGACAGCGTGCATGGTCGCTGGCGCACGCCCGTTTCGGCGGGCGAGGGGGCGCTGGTCCTGGGTGGTCGGTCGATCCGCTTGACCCACGAAAAGACCATCGAGGCCCTGCCGCTGGCCGATCTGGGGGTCGATCTGGTGATCGACTGCACCGGGGTCTTCAAGACGGCGGCGAAGGTCGCGCCCTATTACGCGGCGGGGGTGAGGAAGGTGGTGGTCAGTGCGCCCGTGAAGGACGGCGGCGCGCTGAACCTGGTCTATGGCGTGAACCATCACCTCTATGACGGGTCGCAGGTGCTGGTGACGGCAGCAAGCTGCACCACGAACTGCCTCGCCCCCGTGGTGAAGGTGATCCACGAGGCGCTTGGCATCCGGCACGGGTCGATCACCACGATCCATGACGTGACCAATACCCAGACCATCGTGGACCGCCCCGCCAAGGACATGCGGCGGGCGCGCTCGGCGCTTTTGAACCTGATCCCGACCACCACGGGCAGCGCCACGGCGATCACCCTGATCTACCCCGAACTGAAGGGCCGCCTGAACGGCCATGCGGTGCGGGTGCCGCTGCTGAATGCCTCGCTGACCGACTGCGTGTTCGAGGTCGAGCGGGCGACAACGGCCGAAGAGGTCAACGCGCTGTTCAAGGCCGCCGCCGAGGGGCCGTTGCAAGGCATCCTCGGCTATGAGCCGCGCCCGCTCGTGTCGTGCGATTTCACCAATGATCCGCGGTCCTCGATCGTGGATGCCCGGTCGACCATGGTCATCAACGGGACCCAGGTGAAGGTCTATGCCTGGTATGACAACGAATGGGGTTATGCCTGCCGGCTCGCCGACATCGCGCGGATGGTGGCGGGGTCGCTGTGACCACGGTCAATCCCCTGCGGGCCTATGCGGCGGTGACGGCGGCCTATTGGGCCTTCATGCTGTCGGACGGCGCGCTGCGGATGCTGGTGCTGTTGCATTTCAACGCGCTTGGCTTCTCGCCGATCCAGCTGGCCTGGCTGTTCCTGCTCTATGAGGTGGCGGGGATCGTGACCAACCTGGCCGCCGGGTGGCTGGCCGCGCGCTTTGGCCTGGCGGCGACGCTTTACGGCGGGCTGGCCTTGCAGATCGGCGCGCTGGTGGCGCTGGCGCAGCTTGACCCTTCGTGGCGTGTTGCCGCCTCGGTCGCCTTCGTGATGGCGGTGCAGGGCGTGTCGGGTGTCGCCAAGGACCTGGCGAAGATGTCGTCGAAGTCCGCCGTCAAGCTGCTGGCGCCCAAGGAGGACGGAGGGCTGTTCCGCTGGGTCGCGGTGCTGACGGGATCGAAGAACGCGGTGAAGGGGCTGGGCTTCTTCCTTGGCGCGGCGCTGCTGGCGCTGGCGGGGTTCAGGGCGGCGGTCTGGGGCATGGCCGGGGTGCTGGCGGTGATCCTGATCGCCGTGGTCCTGTTCCTGCCCGCGGGCCTGCCGGGGCGGATGAAGGCGGACGAGGCCTGGGGCGGCTGGCGGTCGAAGGATGCGCGGGTGAACCGCCTCAGCCTCGCGCGGCTGTTCCTGTTCGGCGCGCGGGATGTCTGGTTCGTCGTGGGCATCCCGGTCTATTTCCAGGCGGTGCTGTCGGACGGCACGCCGGAAGGCCGACGCGCGGCGTTCTTCCTGATCGGCGGGTTCCTCGCGCTGTGGATCATCGCCTATGGCGCGGTGCAGGCCATGGCGCCGCGTCTTCTGGGCGCGAAGGGCCAGCCCGAGGCCGAGACGACCCGCAAGGCGATCTTCTGGGCCGGGCTTCTGGTCCCGATCCCCTTCCTGCTGGCCGGTGCCGCCTGGGCCGCCGGGGGGCCGCAGCCCTGGCTGACCGCCGCGCTGATCGGGGGCCTTCTGGTGTTCGGCTTTGTCTTTGCGGTCAATTCCTCGGTCCATTCCTACCTGATCCTGGCTTTCGGCGCGGCCGACCGGATCACGCGGGATGTCGGGTTCTACTACATGGCCAATGCCGCCGGTCGGCTGATCGGAACGCTGCTTTCGGGCCTCAGCTTCCAGATCGGCGGCTTGCCCCTGTGTCTTGCGACTGCGGGCCTGATGGCGCTGGCAAGCTGGCTTGCGGCGCGTCGGCTTGCCCAGGCCTAGCAAGCTGCCTCTGGCACCCGCCCGCGCAATATGCGACTCAAGGTTGCTGGATTCGGGCGGCGGAGGCCGATCTTCACCGTTTGGTTGTGCACAAAATGCTTGATACCCCGGCGATCTCGGGTGACACTTTCCTACCCCTGCTGACGGAAAATTCGGGAAGCTGCCGTGCCGCCATTTTCTGGCGGGCCTTTCTTGCAATTGAATTTTCAAGGAAGTTTCGTGCCGAAGCCACCGCCCCCCTGTGCCAGAACCGCCCATCCCCCCTGGTTGGGGCCAGCTTCTTGACCTTGAACGCCCTCTCTCCCGACGCGGTCCTCCACCACTCTGCGGCCCGGACCGGGGCCGCGCACAGCCCTGTCATCTGCCTGCGCTTTCAACACGGCCGGACGACCCTTGCCGGAGCCGCGCAGGCCTTTGTCGGGCACCGCTGCGACCTGCCCGATTCCTCGCTTGGCCTGCATGGCGGCTGGGACTGGGACGGCACGACGCTGACGGCCACGGTCGACCCGCTGGGCTATTTCAGCCTGTTCGTCTATCGCAAGGGCAGCGAGATCGCGGTCTCGCCCTCGATCCTGCAGCTTATCGCGCAGGGGGCCGATGCCGAGCCCGACCGGGTGGCGCTGGCCGTGTTCCACCGGATCGGCCATTTCCTGGGCGAGGATACCCCGTTCCGGCACATCAAGGTCCTGCCGCCCGGTGGCAGGCTGGTCTGGCGCGAGGGTGTTGCGACCATCACCGGCGGTCCCCCGATCCCGCGAGAGCAGACCCTCAGCCGGGCGCAGGCGGTCGAGGGGTTCATCGAGCTGCCGCGTGCGGCGATCCGGCGCTTTCTGAACGCCTGGGACGGGCCGGTGGTCCTGCCGCTGTCGGGCGGGCGCGATTCGCGGCATATCCTGCTGGAAATGGTGCATCAGGGACGCAAGCCCGACACGGTCGCCACCTTCCATCAGGGCGGCCGCCATCACGACTGCGAAGTGCAGGCGGCGCGTGTGGTGGCCAGCCGGGCGGGCGTCGACCACACGCTGCTCGGCCACGCCCGTCCCCGCCTGCGCGATGGTTTGCGCGCGCTCTTGCTGACCCAGCTTTGCGCCGACGAACACGCGCAGATGATGCCGATGCACGACTTCCTGCGCGGCAACCCGGCAGCGGCGGCGCTGGACGGGATCGGCGGCGACATCCTGACCAACCCCGACGATGACGCGGCCGATTTCTTCGACCGGGCAAGGGCCGGGGATTACGACGGCATCGCCCGCAGCCTTGCCGCCGGACATGGCCGCATCATCAGCCAGCCGCACCATTCCGGCGGGGCAGGGGCGATCTACTCGCCCGACCTGGAAGAGGCAGCCATCGACCGGATTTCCCGGGCGATCCGGGTCTTTCAGGACGCGCCCGATCCCTATCAGGCCTTCTGGTTCTGGAATCGGACCCGGCGCGAGATTTCGTTCGTCTCCAACGGCATCCTCGGCAACGCTGCCATGGTCGCCTGCCCCTTCCTGTCGCCCGACTTCGTCGAACTGGGCCTGTCGCTGCCCTTCACGGTCACCCGCGACCAGCGGCTGCACGACGATGCCATCGCGCAGGCCTACCCGGATTTTGCCGACATCCCCTACGAAGCCGGCTTCCGCAGCCGACCCTTGCCGCGTCTGCGCTGGTCGCGGGTCGCCAATCTGCTGGACAACCTCTGCGTGGCGGCCATGGCGGAGCCGGGCCGCGCCCTTCATGCCATGCGGCAGGCGGTGACCGACCAGCCCTTGCGCCGGGGTCCGGCCGATATCTACCGGCTGCACGCGCAGTTCGTCGCGGCGATGAGCGCGGACGAGGCGCGTCGCCTGATTGTGATGGAAGACCGGTTAAGTCGCGCGGCGCCGACCGGCAAAGGGGTGGTGAGTGATGTCGTTCTTGCTTGAGGCGCAGATCGTCCGGGTTCGCAGGTATTTCAACCGCCGCAAGGCCGACCGGCTGCGCGCGCAGGCCATGGCGCGGCCCTTTTCGCCCGACGCCAGGTCCCGGCTGTTGCTGGTCACCCAGCCCGAACGCCTGCCGCAAAGCCAGATCTACCCGTTCCACCACTATGCCGCCGACCTGCGCCGCCTGTATGGAACCGACCTGCGCGAGGCCGATCTGTGGGACTTCGTCGCGGGCCGTCCCGTGGCGGCGCGGGGTGCGACGGTGGTCGCGTTCCAGACCCCGTTCGACGTGAGCGATGCAGAGCTCGACCGGCTTTTCGCCCGGATCAACGCGGATCACCCCGGCGCGCGGATCGCCTGCCTGGACTGGTTCGCGCCCACCGACCTGCGCAATGCCGCCCGGTTGAACGACCGGATCCACCTTTACATCAAGAAACACGTCCTGCGGGACCGGGACTGTTATGGCAAGCCCACTTTGGGGGACACCAACCTGACCGACTACTACGCCCGCCGGCTGCGCTTGGAAGAGCCAGAGCGTCTGTTCCCCATCCCCCCGGGCTTTCTGGACAAGCTGGTGATCGGCCCGTCCTTCATCACCGCGCCGACGGTCCTGCCGGCGCTGTTGGGCAAGCCGCCGCTGAACGGACATCGACAGCATGACCTCCACGCGCGCTTTGAACTGGACGGCACACCCTGGTACCGCGGCATGCGCGCCGAGGCCGACGCGGCCGTAAACGCCCTGAAGGGTGTCAGCGTGGTGCGGGGCACCGGCGTGCATCAGGCGCGGTTCCTGGCCGAGCTTCGCCACTCGAAAGTCTGTTTCAGCCCGTTCGGCTATGGCGAAGTCTGCTGGCGCGACTACGAGGCCGTGCTGTCCGGCGCGGTGCTGGTCAAGCCGGACATGAGCCACATCGTGACCGACCCCGACATCTTCATCCCCTGGGAAACCTATGTTCCCGTGGCCTGGGACCTGTCCGATCTACCCGATGCCCTGCACCGCCTTCTGGGCGACGCGGCCTTGCGCAGCCGGATCGCCACGCAGGCCTTCGAGACGCTGCGCAAATGGCTTGGCAGCGACCGGTTCGCCCGCCAGATGGCACCTCTTCTGGCAGGGTAGGGCGCGCCCGGCCTATCCCGCCACCTGCACCTCGGTCCCCCAGTCCCGGCACTTCTGCATCAGATCCTCGGGCAGGGGTCGGTCGGTGAACAGCGTGGTGATCTCGGACAACGAGGCCAGCCGGGCCGGGGCCGAGCGGTCGATCTTGGAATGGTCGGCGACCAGATGCACCTTGCGCGACTGCCGGATGATCGCCTTGGACACCCGCACTTCGGCAAGGTCGAAGTCCAGCAGGTCGCCGTCCCGGTCCAGCGCCGAGACCCCGATCACCGCGTAATCGACCTTGAACTGTTCGAAGAACTGGGTGGTCAGCTCTCCCACCAGGCCGCCGTCCGTCCGGCGCAAGGCACCGCCGGCCACCACGATCTCGCAGCCCGGGTTGGCCACCAGGATATTGGCCACGTTCATGTTGTTGGTGATGACGGTGATGTTGCGATGTGTCAGCAGCTCGCGTGCCACCGCCTCGGTCGTGGTGCCAAGGTTCAGGATCAGGCTGCAATTGTCCGGGATCGCCGCCGCGCAGGCCCGGGCGATGGCGGCCTTCGCGCCCTCGTTCATCTTGCGCCGCGCCTCGTAGCCGATGTTGGCGACGCCGGTCCGCAGCATCGCCCCGCCATGCACCCGGTCCAGATGCCCGGCATCGGCCAGATCGGAAAGGTCGCGCCGGATCGTCTGCAACGTCACGTCGAACCGCTGCGCCAGGTCCTCGACCATCACCCGGCCCTCGGCCCGGGCCAGTTCCAGGATCTCGGTCTGCCGGAAGTTCAGCGCCACATCGGCCCCCTTCGCCCCTGCCTCTGCGCGTCTTCTGCCATGAAGGTCCGCGTCTGTCAGCGGTTTTCTGCGCGCGCGACTTGTTTCGTTTGTTTGCGTATGCAGCAAAGACATCATGCGTGCGCAGAAAAAACGGTGCCGCATTGCGCGAGGATGTTCGTTTTTTCGGAAAACGCGCGTAAACGAAAAAATTTCGTTGACGAAGCCGTCACGATCGGCACAGCTATGCAACAGGGAGGAACCAGGGCGTGACGGACGGCAGCGCAGGGGTCGCAAGCGACCTTTTCATCATCGGCGGCGGGATCAACGGTTGCGGCATTGCCCGCGACGCGGTGGGCCGTGGGCTGACGGTCACGCTGGCCGAACAGGGCGACCTGGCGCAGGGCACCTCCTCGGCCTCGACCAAGCTGTTCCACGGCGGGCTGCGCTATCTGGAATATTTCGAGTTCCGCCTTGTCCGCGAGGCGCTGGAGGAACGCGAGACGCTGCTGGTCGCCATGCCGCATATCTCGTGGCCGATGCGCTTTGTCCTGCCGCTGTCGCCGGACATGCGCTTTGAAAGCGACACGCCGACCTCGCGGCTTCTGGCCTGGGTGATGCCCTGGGCAAAAGGCCGCCGGCCCGACTGGCTGATCCGGCTGGGCCTGTTCCTGTATGACACGATGGGCGGCCGGAAGATCCTGCCCGCGACGCGCACGCTGGACCTGACCCGGGATCCCGCAGGCAAGCCGCTGAAACCGAAGTTCCGCAAGGCCTTCGAATATTCCGACTGCTGGGTCGAGGATTCGCGGCTGGTCGTGCTGAACGCCCGCGACGCGGCGCAGCGGGGCGCGCGCATCCTGACCCGGACCCGCGTCACATCCGCCGAACGCCGCGACGGTCTGTGGCATGTCACCACCGAAGGCCCCCACGGGACCGAACACCACCGCGCGCGGGCTCTGGTCAACGCGGGCGGGCCCTGGGTCGAGGACGTGATCCGCAATGTCGCCCGCATCAATTCGTCCGAAGGCGTCCGGCTGGTGCGCGGGTCGCATATCGTGACGAAAAGGCTTTTCGATCACGACCGCTGCTACTTCTTCCAGGGCTCGGACGGGCGGATCATCTTTGCCATTCCTTACGAGCAGGACTTCACCCTGATCGGCACCACCGACAAGGACCACACCGGCGCCCCCACCGAGGCCCATTGCACCGATGAGGAACGCGACTACCTGCTGGCCTTCGCCAGCCAGTATTTCGCGAAACCCGTCACCCGCGACGATGTGGTCTGGACCTATTCCGGCGTCCGGCCGCTGTATAACGACGGGGCCAAGTCGGCCACGGCCGCCACCCGCGACTATGTCCTGTCGCTGGACGAAAACGGCGCGCCTCTCCTGAACGTCTTCGGCGGCAAGATCACCACCTACCGCCGCCTTGCCGAATCGGCGCTGGGGAAGCTGACGCGGTTCTTCCCGCAGGCGAAACCCGCCTGGACCGCGCGTGTGCCCTTGCCGGGGGGCGACTTCCCGCATGACGGTGCGGCGGCGCTGACCGCCGGTCTGAAGGCCAGGCACCCGTTCCTGACCGATTACTGGGCCGCCCGCCTGGTCCGCGCCTATGGCACCGAGGCTGCGCGGATTCTGGGCAATGCCACCTCGCCCGACGCCTTGGGCCAGGATTTCGGCGCCACGCTGACCGAGGCCGAGGTGCGCTGGCTGATGACGCACGAATTTGCCGGAACGGCGGCAGATGTGGTCTGGCGCCGGTCCAAGCTGGGGCTGCGGATGACGGCCAGCCAGATCGAAACACTCGACCGCTTCATGGCGGACGCGGCCCGGGCCGCGCGCCCGGCGGCGGAATAGGGGGACGGAATGACGCTGGAGCTTCAGGGGGTCTCGCGCTCAGTCGGGGGGAAGATGCATATCCATCCCACCAGCCTGACCTTGCAGAACGGCACGATGAACGTGCTGCTTGGCCCCACCCTGTCGGGCAAGACCAGCCTGATGCGGCTGATGGCGGGGCTCGACAAGCCCACCACGGGGCGCATCCTCTGGGAAGGTCAGGACGTGACCGGCGTCAGGGTGCAGGACCGCAAGGTGGCGATGGTCTACCAGCAGTTCATCAACTACCCCGGCCTGACGGTCTATGAGAACATCGCCTCGCCCCTGCGCCTGATGGGCAAGCCGCAGGCCGAGATCGACCGCGCCGTGCGCCAGACCGCCGAAATGCTGCGCCTGACGCCAATGCTGCAACGCAAGCCGCTGGAGCTGTCGGGCGGCCAGCAGCAGCGCTGCGCCCTTGCGCGGGCTCTGGTCAAGGGCGCGGGGCTGGTGCTGCTGGACGAACCGCTGGCGAACCTCGACTACAAGCTGCGCGAGGAATTGCGCGTGGAAATCCCCCGCATCTTCGAAGCCTCGGGCGCGATCTTCGTCTATGCCACCACCGAACCCGAAGAGGCGCTGCTTCTGGGCGGCAATACCGCGACGCTCTGGGAAGGCCGCGTCACCCAGTTCGGGCCCACGCCGCAGGTCTATCGGCTGCCCGAGGACGCCCGGACCGCCCGCGTCTTCAGCGATCCGCCGATGAACTTCGTCCCCTGCCGCAAAGAGGCACATCGCCTGACTTTCGGCGAGGAAGCCCATGCCCCGGCCGAAGGCCCGACGCGCGACCTGCCCGACGGGACCTACACCGCCGGCTTCCGCGCCAACCATGTCACGCTGAATCGCCACTCCGGCGACGCGGTCGAATTCCGCTGCACCCTTGCCGCGACCGAGATCACCGGGTCCGAGACCTTTGTCCATCTGACCCACGGGCCGGACCGCTGGGTCGGGCTGATCCATGGCGTGCATCCGCTGACGGCGGGGGCCGAGACCTCGATCTTCGTCGATCCCGCCCACGTCTATCTTTTCGACCAGTCGGGCCGCCTTGCCGCGCCTGCTCCTTATGCGATGGCGGCCTGAGATGTCCCGGATCACGCTTTCCAAACTGGCTCACAGCTACCTGGCCAACCCGACCAGCGAGGCGGATTATGCGCTGAAGGAGATGGATCACGTCTGGGATGACGGCGGGGCCTATGCGCTGCTGGGTGCCTCGGGCTGCGGCAAGACCACGCTCTTGAACATCATCTCGGGGCTGGTGCGGCCCAGCCAGGGCCGGGTCCTGTTCGGCGACCGCGACGTGACCGACGCGCCGACGACAGAACGCAACATCGCCCAGGTGTTCCAGTTCCCGGTGGTCTACGACACGATGACAGTGCGCGAGAATCTGGCCTTCCCCTTGCGCAACCGGGGGATGGATGCGGCCTATATCGCGCGGCGGGTGGACCAGGTCGCCAGGATGATCGGCATGGAGTCCGAGCTGAACCGCAAGGCCCGCGGCCTGACGGCGGATGCCAAGCAGAAGATTTCGCTGGGTCGCGGCATGGTGCGCGAGGACGTGAACGCGATCCTCTTCGACGAGCCGCTGACCGTGATCGACCCGCACATGAAATGGGAGCTTCGCACCCAGCTGAAGGCGCTGCACCGCGAGTTCGGCCACACGATGATCTACGTCACCCATGACCAGACCGAGGCGCTGACCTTCGCCGACAAGGTCGTCGTCATGCATGACGGCCGGGTGGTGCAGATGGGCACGCCGGAAGAGCTGTTCGAGACCCCGGCGCATACTTTCGTCGGCTATTTCATCGGCTCGCCGGGGATGAACCTGTTCGATGCCGAGATCGCGGGATCCGAGGCGCGCCTGCAAGGCGTGAAGGTCGCCCTGGGTGCGGCCTATGGGCCAGTGACGGGCCGCACCCAGATCGGCATCCGCCCGGATTATGTGACGATCTCGGACGAGGGGTTGCCCGTGACCGTGAAACGGGTCGAGGACGTGGGCCGCCACCGCATCGTCCGGGCCGAGTTCGCGGGTCAACCGCTGAACGCGATCCTGCCCGAGGGGATGAGCCTCCCGGCCGAGCCCCGCGTTACCTTCGCTCCGGCCAAGATCAACGTCTACGCAAACGACTGGCGCGTCGCGCCGATGGGGGCCTGAGCCATGGAAAAGACCCAGAACAACAAGGCCTGGTTCCTGGTCCTGCCGGTTCTCGTGCTGGTGGCCTTTTCGGCCATCCTGCCGCTGATGACCGTGGTCAACTATGCCTTCAACGACACCTTCGGGCAGAACGAATTCTTCTGGGCCGGGATCGACTGGTTCGAGGAGATGGTCACCTCCGACCGCCTGCATCAGGCGCTGGGGCGGCAGGTCATCTTCTCGCTCATCATCCTGGCGATCGAGGTGCCCCTGGGCATCTTCATTGCGCTGAACATGCCGAAGAAGGGCTTCTGGGCCAGCTTCTGCCTTGTCCTGATGGCCTTGCCGCTGCTCATCCCGTTCAACGTCGTCGGCACGATCTGGCAGATCTTCGGCCGGGTGGACATCGGGCTTCTGGGCCATACGCTGGCCGCGATGGGGGTGGACTACAACTACACCAACGACCCGCTGGACGCCTGGATCACCGTCATCGTGATGGACGTCTGGCACTGGACCTCGCTGGTGGCGCTTCTTGCCTACGCGGGCCTCCAGTCGATCCCGCAGGCCTATTACCAGGCCGCCCGGATCGACCAGGCCACCCGCTGGTCCGTCTTCCGCTACATCGAACTGCCGAAGATGAAGGGCGTCCTCCTCATCGCCGTCCTTCTGCGCTTCATGGACAGCTTCATGATCTACACCGAGCCCTTCGTCGTCACCGGCGGCGGCCCCGGCAACTCCACCACCTTCCTGTCGATCGACCTGGCGAAGATGGCCACCGGCCAGTTCGACCTCGGCCCCGCCGCCGCCTTCTCGATCATGTACTTCCTGGTCATCCTATTGATCTCCTGGGTTTTCTACACCGTGATGACCAACCTCGACCGCGAGGAGACCCGCTGATGCGCATCCGCCCGAACGCTGTCGTGATGACGATCTACCTCTTGTTCCTGCTCATCCCGATTTACTGGCTGGTGGGCATGAGCCTGAAGACCAACACCGAGATCACGGGGGCCTTCACGCTCTGGCCGCAGGACCTGACCTTCCGCAACTACAGGGTCATCCTGACCGACCCGTCATGGTACATGGGCTATGTCAACTCGATGATCTACGTCACGATGAACGTGGTCATTACCATCACCGTGGCCCTGCCTGCGGCCTATGCCTTCAGCCGCTACAGCTTCATGGGCGACAAGCACCTGTTCTTCTGGCTGCTGACGAACCGCATGGCGCCGCCTGCCGTCTTCGCGCTGCCCTTCTTCCAGCTGTATTCGGCGATGAACCTGATCGACACCCACATCGCGGTCGCGCTTGCGCATTGCTTGTTCAACGTGCCCTTGGCCGTCTGGATCCTGGAAGGCTTCATGCGCGGGGTGCCCAAGGAAATCGACGAAACCGCCTATATCGACGGCTATTCCTTCCCGCGCTTCTTCATCAGGATCTTCATGCCCCTGATCGCCAGCGGAATCGGCGTCGCCGCCTTCTTCTGCTTCATGTTCTCCTGGGTCGAGCTTCTGCTCTCGCGCACCCTGACCACCACCGATGCCAAACCCATCGCCGCCGTGATGACCCGCACGGTCAGCGCATCCGGCATGGACTGGGGCGTGCTGGCCGCCGCCGGGGTCCTGACCATCGTGCCGGGGGCGCTGGTGATCTACTTCGTCCGCAACTACATCGCCAAGGGCTTTGCCCTGGGGAGGGTGTGATGACCGACCGCCTGCCACAGACAAACCCCGTCCCGGGCCCGACCCGGGACCTCCCTGTCCACGGGCGCCGCGCTCGGGACCACGAGGCCCCGGATCAGGTCCGGGGCGGGGTTGCTACCAAACAGGGACCGACGCCATGACCCAGACCCGCTGGACCACGATCTACCTGACCCTCGCGGCGATCATGCTGGCGATCCTGGCGGCCCTCTATGCCGCCGTGCCGGTCAAGGATGGCGCCAAGGACTGGACCGGGCAGCTCATCCCCGGCTTCTGGATGGCCTGGACCTTCCCGGTCGCGCTTTTCTTCTGGTGCATCGCCGCACTTCTCATCATCATGACGCTGCTAGCGATCCGCTTTCCCGAAACCCCGCGCGTCGGCATCCTGCGGATCGAGACCACGCGCGGCGATCGCCTCTTCATCACCCTTCTGGGCTCGGCCTTCATCCACCTCGGCTGGCTCTACTTCGCAGGCCCCGAAGCCATCTGGGGCGCGACGATCCTCTCCCTCGCCTATGCCTTCGCGGTGTTCCGCTGGGTGTAGGCGCGGGTTCTGACGACCCCGGACCGGGCAACCGGACCGGGCAAGACCAAAGGCAATGTCTCAATTCTGGGAGGAATCACGATGAGACTACGTTCCACCGCAACCGCCATGGCGCTTGCGCTGATGGCGATGCAGGGCCCGGCCTGGGCCGACATGGAGGCGGCGAAAGCCTTCCTCGATGCCGAAATCGGCGATCTTTCGACCCTGTCCCGCGCCGAACAGGAAGCGGAAATGCAGTGGTTCATCGACGCGGCCAAGCCCTATGCGGGCATGGAGATCAAGGTCGTCTCGGAAACCATCACCACGCACGAGTACGAATCCAAGGTGCTGGCCCCGGCCTTCACGGCGATTACGGGCATCAAGGTCACCCATGACCTGATCGGCGAAGGCGACGTGGTGGAAAAGCTCCAGACGCAGATGCAGTCGGGCGAGAACATCTATGACGCCTACATCAACGACTCCGACCTGATCGGCACGCACTGGCGCTATCAGCTGGCGCGCAACCTGACCGACTGGATGGCGGGCGAAGGCGCTGCGGTGACGAACCCGAACCTCGACCTGAACGACTTCATCGGGCTGAAGTTCACCACCGGCCCGGATGGCAAGGTCTACCAGCTGCCCGACCAGCAGTTCGCCAACCTCTACTGGTTCCGCTACGACTGGTTCACCGACCCCAAGACGATGGAGGACTTCAAGGCCAAGTATGGCTATGACCTCGGCGTGCCGGTCAACTGGTCGGCCTACGAGGACATCGCCGAATTCTTCACCGGCCGCGACATGTCCTACATCGGCGGTCCGGCGACCGGCGTCTATGGCAACATGGACTACGGCAAGAAGGACCCGTCTCTCGGCTGGCGCTACACCGACGCCTGGATGTCGATGGCCGGCATGGGCGACGTGGGCGAACCGAACGGCCTGCCGGTCGACGAATGGGGCATCCGCGTGGATGAAAACTCGCGTCCCGTCGGCTCCTGCACCTCGCGCGGCGGGGCGACCAACGACGCAGCGGCGGTCTATGCCGTGACCAAGGCGATCGAGTGGCTGCAGAAATACTCGCCCCCCGAAGCCCAGGGCATGACCTTCGGCGAGGCCGGTCCGGTCCCGGCGCAAGGGTCGATCGCCCAGCAGATGTTCTGGTACACCGCCTTCACCGCCGACATGGTCAAGGAAGGCCTGCCGGTGATGAACGAGGACGGCACGCCCAAGTGGCGCATGGCGCCCAGCCCGCATGGCGCCTACTGGCAGGAGGGCATGAAGGTCGGCTACCAGGACGCCGGTTCTTGGACCCTGCTGAAATCCACCCCGGTGGACCGGGCGCAGGCGGCCTGGCTCTATGCCCAGTTCGTCACCTCGAAGACCGTGGACGTGAAGAAGAGCCACGTCGGCCTGACCTTCATCCGTGAATCGACGATCCAGCATCAGTCCTTCACCGACCGCGCGCCGAAACTGGGCGGCCTGATCGAGTTCTACCGCTCGCCCGACCGCGTGCGGTGGTCGCCGACGGGGACCAACGTGCCTGACTATCCGAAGCTGGCGCAGCTGTGGTGGCAGAACATCGGCGACGCCATGTCGGGGGCCAAGACCCCGCAGGAAGCGCTGGATGCGCTCTGCGCCGAGCAGGAAAAGGTGATGGAGCGTCTGGAGCGTTCGGGCGTGCAGGGCGACATCGGCCCGAAGCTGAACGAGCCGCAGGACCCGCAGGTCTGGCTTGACGCGCCGGGTGCCCCGGTCGCCAAGCTGGAGAACGAGGATCCGACGCCCGAGACCATCAGCTACGACGAGCTGATCAAGTCCTGGCAGTAAGCGACAACGGTGCGGGCGGTGCCGAACGGTGCCGCCCGGACCCAAATTCCTTCGAAGGAATTTGCAAGACTTTTCGAAAAGTCTTGCGCCCGGTGGCTGGCGTCCGGCACCGACCAACCGTTAATATTTCCTGAATGCCCACAGCCAACCCCTTGAAATCGCTCAGCCAGATTTCGCGCCGCGCGCGGCGCCCGATCAACAGGCCCGACCCAATGACCCACATCCTCGCCATCGACCAGGGCACCACCTCCTCCCGCGCGATCCTGTTCGACGCCGCGCTCCGCCCCGTCGCGTCCGCCCAGGAAGAGTTCCCCCAGCACTACCCCCGCCCCGGCTGGGTCGAGCATGATCCTGCCGACCTCTGGTCGACCGTCGCCGCCACGGCGCGGGCCGCGATCGAGAAGGGGGGCATCAAGGCCACCGACATCGCCGCCATCGGCATCACCAACCAGCGCGAGACGACCCTGATCTGGGACCGCGCGACCGGCCAGCCGATCCACCCCGCCATCGTCTGGCAGGACCGCCGCACCGCCGACACCTGCGCCGCCCTGAAGGCTGCCGGCCACGAGCCTGCCATCACCGCCAGGACGGGCCTCCTCCTCGACCCATACTTCTCGGGGACCAAGGTCAAGTGGCTGCTCGACCACGTCGAGGGCGCCCACGAGAAAGCCGACCGTGGCGAGCTGGCTTTCGGCACGGTGGACAGCTGGCTGATCTGGAACCTGACCGGAGGCATGGTCCACGCCACCGACGCCACCAACGCCAGCCGGACGCTTCTCTACAACATCGCCACCGGAACCTGGGACGAGGATATCTGCAAGCTTCTGGGCGTGCCGATGTCCCTCCTTCCCGAAGTGAAGGATTGCGCCGCCCCCTTCGGCACCACGCGCCCCGACCTCTTCGGCCGCGAGATCCCGATCTTCGGCGTCGCGGGCGACCAGCAGGCCGCCACCGTGGGCCAGGCCTGCTTTCACCCCGGCATGATGAAATCGACCTACGGAACCGGCTGCTTTGCCCTGCTGAACACCGGGGCCGACATGGTGCCCTCGAAGAACCGCCTGCTGACCACCATCGCCTACCAGCTGAAGGGCCAGCCGACCTACGCGCTGGAAGGGTCCATCTTCATCGCCGGTGCCGTCGTCCAGTGGCTGCGGGACGGTCTCAAGATCATCCGTGAGGCCCGCGAGACCCAGCCTCTGGCCGAAGCCGCCGAAGAAGCGCAGGGAGTCATCCTCGTCCCCGCCTTCACCGGCCTTGGCGCGCCCTATTGGCGGCCCGATTGCCGGGGGGCGGTGTTCGGGCTGACCCGCAACTCGGGGCCCGCCGAGTTCGCCCGCGCCGCGCTGGAAAGCGTGGGCTACCAGACCCGCGACCTGCTGGAGGCGATGCGGGCCGACTGGGGGACCGATGCGCAGGGTGTCCTGCGCGTCGATGGCGGCATGACGGCCAGCGACTGGACGATGCAGTTCCTGGCCGACATCCTCGGCGCCCCGGTGGATCGCCCGAAGGTGACCGAGACCACCGCCCTTGGCGCAGCCTATCTGGCCGCGATGCAGGCCGGGGTGGTCGGCGGGCCGGAGGAATTCGCGAAGTCCTGGGCGCTCGACCGCCGGTTCGAGCCGAAGATGGACGCCGCCACCCGCGACGCGAAGTATGCCCGCTGGGGCAAGGCCATCGCAGCCACCATGAGCGTATGACGCCGTTCGGCATCACCCAGCCGGGGCGCATCCTGTTCGGCAGGGGCGAGGCCACGCAAGCGCCTGCGCTGATCCGCACCTTCGGGCCGCGCGGGCTGGTCGTCCACGGCGCCGACCCCGCCCGGGCCGCCTGGCTGCTGGAGAGGCTGGGCGCGGAGGTGCTGGCGCTGCCTTGCGCGGGCGAGCCGACCCTGTCCGCCCTGGAGGCAGCACTCGCCGCCGCGCGCGGGCACCGCCCGGACTGGGTGGTCAGCCTTGGCGGCGGCGCGGTTCTGGACCTGGGCAAGGCGCTTGCGGCGCTGATCCCGGCGCCGGATGGGCCGATGGACCATCTGGAAGTGGTGGGCAAGGGCCTGCCGCTGAAGGCCGCCCCCTTGCCCTTCATCGCGATCCCGACCACGGCGGGGACCGGGGCGGAGGTGACGAAGAACGCGGTCATCGGCCTGCCCGACATCGGTCGCAAGGTCAGTTTGCGGGACGACAGGATGGTCGCCCGGCTGGCCATCGTCGATCCGGGCCTGACCGATGGCTGCCCGAAAGCCGTGACGCTGGCCTCGGGTCTGGATGCGGTGACGCAAGTGATCGAGCCCTTCGTCTCCTGCAAGGCGACACCCTATAGCGATGCGCTGAGCCTTCCGGCGATCCCGCTTGGCCTGTCTGCGCTGATGCGGCTGATGCAGGGCGATGAGGCCGAGGCCCGCGACCGCATGGCCTGGGTCAGCCTGTGCGGCGGGCTTGCGCTGGCCAATGCGGGTCTCGGGGCGGTGCATGGACTTGCCGGTGTGATCGGCGGCATGACCGGGGCCCCGCATGGCGCAATCTGCGGCACGCTTCTGGGGCCGGTGCTGGACGCGAACCGAAAGGCCGCTACGGGGGAAGCCAGGGCGCGGCTGGACGCGGTCTGTGCGGTTCTTGCCGAGGCTCTGGGCTCGTCCCTTGTCGAGGCCCCCTTGGCCTTGCAGGCCTGGGCCCGGGCCGAGGGACTGCCGGGCCTCGCCGCGCTGGGCGTGCGCGAAGAGGAGCATGTCGCGATCGTCACGGCGGCAAGGGATGCGTCCTCGATGAAGGGCAACCCCGTCGGCCTTCCGCAGGAGGCGCTTCTGGACATCCTGCGGCAAGCCTGAGCGCAGGCTTGATGCCGATCAAGGCACACCGGACCAAATTCTGTGACACTTGGCGCAGGTAGAGATGGGGGTAGTCCGATGCGCCTGATGATGCTTCTTTATTCCGTGATCGCGACCGCCATGGCCGGGACCGGCGTGGTCGTGGTGCTGACCATGGGCTATGGCACGCTTTGGCCCATCGTGATCGCGGCAGCTACGGGGGCGGTCCTGGCCCTGCCCGTGTCCTGGGCCGTGGCGCGGCAGATCGATTAGGCGTCGAGAAAGACCCGGACAGTCTCTTCGAACTCGCGCGGTTTCTCGGCGTGGAGCCAGTGCCCGGCCTCGGGGATCCTGGCGAAGCGTGCCTTGGGGAACAGCGCCTTGATGGTCTCGCGGTGTTCGGGGCGGACATAGGGGCTTTCGGCGCCGGTCAGGAACAGGGTGGGGTGGTCGAAGCGACCTTGCGTCCCCGGCCAGCCGACGATCTTCGGCATCTCGGATTCCAGAACGGCGAGGTTCAGCTTCCAGCGCGGCGGCTTCTGGCGCAGGTCCAGCGATTGCAGGAAGAAGGCGCGGAGCGCCGGGTCCTCGATGTGCCGGGCAAGAGCCGCGTCTGCCTCGGCCCGGCTGGTGATCTGCGACAGGTCAAGCGCGGCCATGGCCTGGGCGTTGCGGGTCTGGTCGTGATTGTAGGGCACCGGGGCGATGTCGGCCACGACGAGGCGGCGGATCAGGTCGGGCCGGGTCAGCGCCAGCTGCATCGCCGCCTTGCCGCCCATCGAGTGACCGAGAAGGTCCACCGGCTGCGGCCCGAGGCTTTCGATCACCTCGGCAAGATCGGCGGCCATGTCGGGGTAGCCCTGCGTCGGGAACCGGGGGCTGTCGCCGTGGTTGCGCATGTCCACGGCCACCACATCGCGGCGGTCGGCCAGACGGCGCGCGATCACGCCCCAGTTCCGGCCCGAGCCGTAAAGGCCGTGGGCGATGACAAGGGGCGGCCTGTCGGCGGCGGCTGCGGCAGGGTGGCGGATCGTGGAAAGCATGGGTTTTCTTAGCGAAACCGAGCGTTTCAGGCCAACCCCGTCAAGCGCGTGCAGTTGAACATGCCTGCAATCGCTAATAGGTTTGGGGCCGGGTGTCGGAGGGTGGCAACATGAGTGCGGTGACGATCCAGCAGATGGCGGATCGGGTGGCTCAGCTTCTGGAGGAACGGCTTTCTCTGGGCGGCAAGGGACTGGCCGCCAAGCTGAAGCGGGCCGGGCGCACGCTGCCGCGCAAGGTGCGGGATGCGGGCAGGCTTTTGGCTTCTGCGGCGCAGAAGGCGCAGAATCCGAAGCTGCTGGGCCAGATCGACATGGGCGAGGTGACCGAAGCCTATGATATCTGCCTGAAACATCTGATCGCCATCGACCCGGTAGACCGCAAGCGGGGCTATTTCGCCGGGATCGTCGGGTCGGTCGGCTTTGGCGTCCTTGCCCTGGTGATTGCCATCGCGGCGTTGCTGGCCTGGCGTGGGTATTTCTGACCGCCGCGCGCGGTGCGACTTTTGGTCCTTATGAAAACAAGGGCTTGGCTGCGGGCGTTCACCGTCTGGCAACCATGGTGCCGCCAGCCTCGGCGTCAAGCGATCGGGTGGACAGCGCGCGGCGGGTGACGAGCGTCACGGTCACGAAGGCCACATACAGAAGCAGATACCAGGATCCGAGCTTGGCGAGGCTGACCATCTCTCCTCTGATCTGGCCGGAGTAGATCCAGGTGCCGGTGGCGGTGCCCACATTCTCGGCCACCCAGAGCGCGACGGAGGAGAGGAGCGCCGCGACGGGAAGCGGCATCCACCAGTGCCGGTCGTGGATGCGGAACCAGATGCGGGTGCGTCCGTAGACGGCCACGGTTGCCACGAAAAGCGCGATGCGGACGTCGGGCAGGAAGTGGTGGGCGAAGAAGTTGACGTAGATGCCCACGGCCAGAAGCACGGTTAGCGGAAAGCTGGGGTAAGGGGCGAAGCGCATGTCGAAGACCCGGATCACGCGCGCCATGTAGCTGCCGACGGCGGCATACATGAAGCCCGAGAACAGTGGCACGCCGATCAGCTTGAAGATCCCCGGCTCGGGGTAGGCCCAGGACCCGGCATGGACCTTGAACCATTCCATCGCCGTGCCGGTGAGGTGGAAGAGGAGGATGACGCGGGCTTCCTCCCAGGTTTCGAGTTTGGTCCACAGGAAGACGACCTGCGTGGCGATGGCGAAGAGGAAGAGCGCGTCATAGCGGTGGACCGGCCAGTCGGGCTGCCAGATCAGCTTGGTGGCGATGATCGCGGCAAGGAGAAGGCCACCGAAGAGGCAGGCCCAGCCCTGTTTCAGGACGAAAAGGGCGAATTCTGCGGCGGCGAAGGGCAGGCGGGCGCGGACCCAGTCGCCCATGCGGTGTTCGAGCGAGCGGGTGTCAGGCGTCGTCATGCGGGTCCTTGGCGTTTCGGGGGATGTGACCGGGCACAGGACTCTGCGTCAAGGTGGGGGATTGCTGAGGGGGCAATTCCGAGATTGCCGACCCGGGCGGGATCATGCTGGTGTACGTGGGACGAAATGGAGAGGCTTCATGGTTGAGGGCGATCTGGCCGCGCAGCAGCAGGAGGTGAGCCGGCTGATGGGACGGTGCGTCCTGCGCCTGCAGCAGTACGAGCGGCAGTTGAAATCCATTCTTGCCCACAGCGATATGAGGGGCGCGATGCAGGGCCTTGAGGCAGCTGGTGTCGACCGTGGTGTCGACACTTCACAGCAGACCCTGGGAATGCTGGTCAGGACATTCGTTGGCTCGGTTCTTGTGGGTGGAGAGCCTGCCACGCTGGAAGACGACGATGAGGATCGTGCAGGCGACCCACCCAGCTTTCGATTGAGAGTGCGGCTGGGCGTCGGGGAAAAGGGCTTGGCGACCACGGAAGCGGAGTTGCGTGACTTGGTGCGGGTGCGGAACGATCTCATCCATCATTTCATGGAAAGGCATGATCTTTGGACTTTGGAAGGATGCCGGGCCGCGCAGCAAGATCTGACCGCTTCTTGCGACCGGATCGGCGATCATCTCGCGCGGCTTCGCGAGTGGGCGGCAGATATTGAAAGTGTCATGGATGCGGCGAGACAGCGCGCGCGGTCGGAGGCGTTCCACGATGCGGTTGTAAACGGCATCAACCCTGACGGCTCAGTGTTCTGGCCAAGTGCCGGTATCGTGGCGGCGCTTCGTGAGGCATCGAAGACACTGGCCGTAAATGGATGGACGGAAGTTGCGATGGCGGCGAGATGGATTGCGGAGCGTTATCCGCATCAGACGCCGGAGAAATACGGGTGTACGACCCTTGCCCAAGTCTTGCATGAATCCGGGGAGTTTGACCTTTGCCGTGTGGAAATGGACGGTATGCGTCGGCGCAGCTACCGCCTGCGAGACCGTTCATCTTGAAAAGGCGGTGGGCAGATTGCCCACCCCACGATCAGCCCAGGAAATGCACGTGAAGGTGCGCAGGAGCGCACCCTACCGCGTTCAAAGCCCCGGGTAGATCGGGAAACGCTGGCAGAGGGCTTCGACTTCGGCCTTCACCTTTGCCTCGACCGCGCCGTTGCCGTCCTCGCCATTGGCGGCCAGCCCGTCCACCACTTCGATGATCCAGCGGGCGATCTGGCGGAACTCGGGTTCACCGAAGCCGCGCGTGGTGCCTGCGGGGGTGCCGAGGCGGACGCCGGAGGTGATCGTCGGCTTTTCGGTGTCGAAGGGGATGCCGTTCTTGTTGCAGGTGATGTGGGCTCGGCCGAGCGCCTTTTCCGTCGCGTTGCCCTTCACGCCCTTGGGGCGCAGGTCCACGAGCATCAGGTGGGTGTCGGTGCCGCCGGTGACGATGTCGAGGCCACCCTTCATCAGCTCGTCCGCCAGCGCCTGGGCGTTTTTCACCACCTGCTGCTGGTAGATCCTGAACTCGGGCCGCAGCGCCTCGCCGAAGGCCACGGCTTTCGCCGCGATGACATGCATCAGGGGGCCGCCCTGGATGCCGGGGAAGATCGCGGAATTGACCTTCCTGGCGATGTCTTCGTCATTGGTCAGGATCATGCCGCCACGGGGGCCGCGCAGGGTCTTGTGCGTGGTGGTGGTGGCGACATGGGCATGCGGGAAGGGGCTGGGGTAGAGGCCCGCGGCCACGAGGCCCGCGAAATGCGCCATGTCCACCAGGAGGTAGGCGCCGACCGAATCCGCGATCTCGCGCATGCGGGCGAAGTCGATGATGCGCGGAATGGCCGAGCCACCGGCGATGATGAGCTTGGGCCTGTGTTCCGTGGCCAGTTCCTGGACCTGATCGTAGTTCAGCGTCAGATCCTGCTTGCGGACGCCATACTGCACGGCATGGAACCACTTGCCGGACTGGTTCGGCGCGGCGCCGTGGGTCAGATGGCCGCCCGCGTCCAGCGACATGCCAAGGATGGTGTCGCCGGGCTTCAGAAGCGCCTGGAACACGCCCTGGTTGGCCTGGGAGCCCGAGTTCGGCTGAACGTTGGCGAAGGAACAGCCGAAGAGCTTGCAGGCGCGGTCGATGGCCAGGTTCTCGGCGATGTCGACGTATTGGCAGCCGCCGTAGTAGCGCTTGCCGGGGTAGCCTTCGGCATATTTGTTGGTCATCACCGAGCCCTGCGCCTCCATCACGGCGCGGGAGACGATGTTTTCCGAGGCGATCAGCTCGATCTCGTGCCGCTGGCGGCCAAGTTCCTGCGTCACCGCGCCGAAAAGCTCGGGGTCGCGGGAGGACAGGGGCTCGGTGAAAAAGCCGGTATCGCGGTGGGAAGCGTTCATCGTCCTGATCCTTTCGGGGTGACTGTGCCGGGCTATTTAGAGCATCGGCCGCAGGCGGGAAAGGCAGGAAAGCGACATGTCCGGGGGTGGAGGCGAAATATTCTTGCGCGGGGAAACCGGGCGTGGCCATCGGAAGCGGGGTTGAGTATCGGCTTGAGTTCCGGGACGCGGGGGGCAAGACTGCGGCGCAGGCGGGTGGAGGTCAGGCGTGCGGATCAGGTTCACGGCATCGAAGGCCCCGGCAGCGGTGGCGGCGCTGGCGGCGCTGACGGCGCGCTATGGTCAGGCGGATGGCCGGGTGGCCGAGGTGATCGTGGCGCTGGGGGGCGACGGGTTCATGTTGCAGACGCTGCACGCGGCGCATGGGCAGCGGCTGCCGGTCTACGGGATGAACTGCGGGACGATCGGGTTCCTGATGAACGCCTATGCGGTGGACGACCTGCCCGAGCGGTTGGCGGCGGCGGAGGAAACGGTGATCCATCCGCTGGCGATGCGGGCCGAGAATGCGCGCGGCCGCGTGACGGAGGCGCTGGCGATCAACGAGGTGTCCCTGTTGCGGCAGGGGCCACAGGCGGCGAAGCTGCGGGTGTCCATCGACGGCCGGGTGCGGATGGAGGAGCTGGTCTGCGACGGGGCGCTGGTGGCGACTCCTGCGGGGTCGACCGCCTACAACTATTCGGCGCATGGGCCGATCCTGCCGATCGGGTCCGATGTGCTGGCGCTGACCGCGATGTCGGCCTTCCGGCCGCGGCGGTGGCGGGGGGCCTTGCTGCCCTCAAGCGCGGTGGTGCGCATCGAGGTGATCGAGGCGGACAAACGGCCGGTGATGGCGGATGCGGACAGCCGGTCTTCGGTGTGCGACGTGATTGCGGTCGAGGTCCGGTCCGAGCCTGCGGTGCGGCACCGGCTGCTGTTCGATCCCGGGCACGGGCTGGAGGAACGGCTGATCGGAGAGCAGTTCACCTGAGGGTGGGCTCTTCGTTCGCCTTCGGCGTCTCGTCGCAGGCGCAGCGACACGTGACGGCGTCATCGCGGAGCGGTCATGAGGCCTTGGCGTTCCAGGCTTCGATCTTGCGGTAGAGGGTCGAGGGCGAGACGTCGAGCACCCGGGCGGCCTTGGGGATCGAGCCGCCGTGGAGGGCAAGCGTGGCTTCGATCAGGCGGCGTTCGGCCTCGGCCAGGGGCAGGCCCAGCAGGCTGTCGGCGGTCAGCCCCTGGGGAGAGACGAGCGCGGCGGGCGCCGGCTCGGCCGGGGCGCGCTCATCTGCAAGGCCGGGGGGCAGCATCTCGGGCGTGACCCAGCCGCCGGGGTTCAGAACGACGACGTTGCGCATGACGTTCAGCAGCTGGCGGACGTTGCCGGGCCAGGGCAGGGACAGCATGAGCGACCGGGTCGCGGGGGCGAGGCCGTGGAACTCTTTGCCCTCTTCCCGGGCAAAGCGGGCCAGGGCCGCCTCGGCGATTTCGATCACGTCCTCACCACGCTCACGCAAGGGCGGCATGTGGATCGGGACGACATACAGCCGGTAGTACAGGTCTTCGCGGAAGTGACCCCGGCGGACGGCGTCCAGGGGATCGCGGTTCGTGGCGCAGACGATACGGACGTTGACCTTGCGGGGGCGGGTCGCGCCGACCGGCTGGACCGTCGAGGTCTGCAGGAAGCGCAGAAGTTTGGTCTGTAGGGCCGGGGCCATCTCGCAGATTTCGTCCAGGAAGAGGGTCCCGCCATCGGCGGCGGTGGCCGCGCCCTGCTTGTCGGAAATCGCGCCGGTGAAGCTGCCCTTCATGTGGCCGAAGACTTCCGATTCGAGCAGGTCCTGCGGGATGGCCCCGCAGTTCAGCGCGATGAAGGGGCCCGAGGCGCGGTTGGACTTGGCATGGACGGCCAGCGCGCAAAGCTCTTTCCCGGTGCCGCTTTCGCCGGTGATGAAGACGGTGGCCATGGATCGCGCAACCGAACCGATGGTCGAATGGATGCGCTGCATGGCATCGGAGGATCCGATGAAACCCGAATTTTCGGAAACCTCGCCCGCGTCCCTGGCCTGGGTGGCCGGGCTGGCGTCGGACTTTCCCGTGTCGCGGGGTGTTGCCTCGGCCAGCGCGTTCTGGACGGCCGACAGGAAGCGACCTTCCTCGAAGGGCTTGACCAGAAAGTCATGCGCCCCGGCCCGCATCGCCTCGACCGCGCGGTTGACCGAGCCGTTGGCGGTGATCGCGATGACCCGGGTCTCTGGCTGGAGCGCCTGGATGTCGCGCATGAGGTCCAGCCCGTCGCGGTCGGGAAGGATCAGGTCCAGCAGCACCACCATCGGCCGGTGCGCGCGGAACTGCTTCAAGCCATCCTCGGCGCTTCCGGCCACGACGACGCGGTGGCCAGCCGTGGCCAGGATCGACCGATAGACCATTTGCAGCGACAGCGTGTCTTCGACCAGAAGAACCGACGGCCGCGAGATGGGGGCTGCGGTTTTCATCGGACGCCTCCGGTCGAGGCCCGCGTGTTGCGGATGAGCTGGATCAGGCTGGCAAGTTCGGCGCCAAGCGCGGGCATCAGGTCATCCACCGCGCCCGCGTCCTGACCATGCGCGATGGCGTTCAGGTTTTCCGCCATGGCCTGCAGGGACAGCGCCCCGACGGACCCGGAGAGAGAGATCAGCACATGACTGCCTTCCCGAAGCGCCTTCCAGTCCTGCGCATCAGCCCCGGCGATCAACTTCGACCGGGTGGCCGTCAGATCCTCGGTCAGTCGGGCAAGCAGTTCGACCGCAAGGTCGGGGCCGGTGATTTCCAGAAGGTGGCTGAGGCGGGACGGGTCAAAGTCCTTCAGCCCGGTGGAACCTGGCTGCGGGTCCTGGGCAAGTCCGGCTGCGGTCTGTTCGATCAGGAACAGCGACGCCTGTTCGTCAGGCGAAGAGAGATGCGGGCGCAGCGCCTGAATCGCCTGGCGCAGGTTCGCCAGCGCCTGCGATCTTCCATCCGCCGCCATCACGGCAGAATCGTCCCGAAATGCGAAAATGCCGTTTGCATAATGCAACAAGTGCCGCAAATTGCGTCGTCTGTCCAGTTTTCTTCACGCTAGCCGCGCGCAAGCCCAAGGGACTGCAACGCCTGAGCGATCTCGTCCAGGATCGCCGGGTCGTCGATGGTGGCGGGCATCTTCCACGGCTGGCCGTCGGCGATCTTGACCATCGTGCCACGCAGGATCTTGCCGGAGCGCGTCTTGGGCAGGCGGTCCACCACCACGGCGCGCTTGAAATCGGCGACGGGGCCGATCTGGTCGCGCACCAGCTGCACGCATTCCTTCACCACCTCGTCATGCGGGCGGTTGCACCCCTTGTTCAGGCACAGGAAGCCCAGCGGCGACTGGCCCTTCAACTCGTCGGCGACCCCGATCACGGCACATTCGGCCACGTCCTTGTGGCTGGCCAGAACCTCCTCCATCGCGCCGGTGGACAGGCGGTGGCCGGCGACGTTGATGACGTCATCGGTGCGGGCCATGATGTAGAGATAGCCGTCGGCGTCCACATAGCCGGCATCGCCCGTCTCGTAGTAGCCGGGGAAGTGAGTCAGGTAGGATTTGCGGAAGCGGTCCTCGGCGTTCCAGAGGGTGGGGAGCGTCCCGGGGGGCAGCGGCAGCCTGATCGCGATGGCGCCAAGGGTGCCGGGGGAAACCGGGTGGCCGCCTTCGTCCAGCACCTGCACGTCGAAGCCGGGCATGGGCACGGACGGCGAGCCGATCTTGACCGGCAGGTGTTCGATGCCGAGGGGGTTCGCGGCGATGGCATAGCCGGTTTCGGTCTGCCACCAATGGTCGATCACCGGGACCTTCAGATGGGTCTGCGCCCAGTGGATCGTGTCGGGGTCGGCACGTTCGCCGGCAAGGAACAGGGCCTGGAGCGTGGGGAGCGGCGGGACCAGTTTGCCGTCCGGGTCGTCGCGCTTGATGGCGCGAAGGGCGGTGGGCGCGGTGAAGAAGCTGCGCACCTTGTGTTCGTTGATGACGCGCCAGAAGGTGGCGGCGTCGGGGGTGCCGACGGGTTTGCCTTCATAGACCACGGTGGTGCAGCCCGCGATCAGGGGGCCATAGCAGATGTAGCTGTGGCCGACGACCCAGCCGACGTCGGAGGCGGCCCAGAACACGTCGCCCGCGCCCACGTTGTAGATCGCGCGCATGGTCCAGTTCAGCGCGACCAGATGCCCCGCGGTGGGGCGGACAACGCCCTTGGGCGCGCCGGTGGTGCCCGAGGTGTAGAGGATGTAGGCCGGGTGGTTGCCCGGCACCGGGGTGCAGTCGGCGGGGGCGACGCCGTGCTGGAAGGCATGCCAGTCGAGATCACGGCCGGGGGTCAGTTTCGCCACTTCCTGCTCGCGCTGGAAGATCACGCAGAAGTCGGGCTTGTGGCTGGCCTGGTCGATGGCGGCGTCGAGAAGGGGTTTGTAGTGGACGGTGCGGTTGGGCTCGATCCCGCAGCTTGCCGCGATGATCGCCTTCGGGGTGCAGTCGTCGATGCGGACGGCCAGTTCGTGGGCCGCAAACCCGCCGAAGACGACGGAGTGGATCGCGCCAAGCCGGGCGCAGGCGAGCATCGCCTCCAGCGCCTCGGGGACCATCGGCATGTAGATGATGACGCGGTCGCCCTTCTGGATGCCTCTGGCCTTCAGCGCACCGGCGAGGCGGGAGACGCGGTCCTGCAACTCGGCATAGGTGATGACGTGCTTGGTGCCGGTGACCGGGCTGTCGTGGATGATGGCGGGCTGTTTGCCCCTGCCCGCGATCACGTGGCGGTCCACGGCGTTCCAGCAGGTGTTCACTTCCGCATCTGTGAACCATTCGTACAGGGGGGCACGGCTGTCATCCAGCGCGCGGGTGGGTGGTTTGATCCAGTCGATTCCACCGGCGGCGGCAAGCCAGAAGCCTTCCGGGTCCTGCCGCCACTGACCATAGACCTGTGCGTAGCTCATCGCGATCTCCCCCCGCTGATGCACTGAGGGGTTCGTATGCGATGGGATGCGGCCCTTGCAACGGTGTTACCGGTAGCAGGCTGCGACAGATTTGCAGAATTTGCGTCTTTTGCGGCGGTTGTTTTGCAAAGATGTCCAACCGCTAAGCGCTTTCTTTCCGAGCTAGGAGAGTTTGCAAATCCGAGAGAGGACTTTTGCCCGAGCGATTCGATTTTCAGCCGCTTTTGAATCTAGAGCCATACCAGTCGGCCAGAAGGCACATCTTTTTGAGTACGTTTACAAGGCTATCGTGACAGAAGGTCGAAGCGGGACGCATCTCGTCTGTAGATAGTGACACTACAACGCCCTTGCCCTTGGAAAACAATGATATGGTAGCACCGTAGGGGAGGCTTTGCTCCAACAAGGGAGAGATCATCAGATCAAGGTCTCGCACAATCAGGTCAATAAGACCCTGACTCTTGCGAACGGACGTCCAGCACCGGTGTCTGAGGCTGCAATGGTCTGGAAGGTGCCCGTGGCGGATCGGCTCGACCCAAGAATCCCCATCGTAATAGGCCGACCGCAGCTCAGGAAAGCTGAGAGGGACGCTGTTCTCTCGCGCCCATTCGCCTGCCTTAGTCAAGTACGCGGCCTTGAACTCCATTACCCCAGGGTCCGGCACCTTCACTCCAGTTGTTCGGTATTTGTGCAGCGCGCGCTCGATGATCGCTCTTCGCCACCTCAAGCGCGTTGGACTTGAAGATCGCAGGAGGTCGCGAAGCTTCTCTAGGGGGAGATGCGCGTCATAGGACTCCTTGTCACCCTTCCATGCCTCCGGTGCCACAACAATGCAGAACACATCGCTCCAGCCGCGACTTCTCAGTTGCGACGCATAGGTTTGATACCGTTGCGCCTGTCGTGCTGCCGGAGAAGCCGTGACCTTGTCTTCAATCAGAAAAGCGATGCGCCGATCATTGCTGTTACATTCGACCAGCAGGTCCCCGTAGCCACTTCCGCCTAGGCTTGGCTCTGCAACGACGTTCGTCACGGACCCAGCGTCGCATTCAAGTCCGCAAGCCAAGATGAACCGAGAAATGAAATGCGGATCGCAGGCAAACTCTTCGGCCAGAAGGTGATCGAGTTCCACTTCCTGAGAAGATTTTCGAGGCACATCGTCGTTCATGAGTCACCCGTAATGCGCCACGGGCGTCCCGGCGATGGCGGACATGTTCAGAAGGCCCCGCGCGGTGATCGCGGGCGTGACCACATGCGCCTTGTTGCCCATGCCCATCAGGATCGGCCCGACCTCCAGCCCCCCGGCCTTGACCTTCAGGATGTTGCGCACGCCCGAGGCGACTTCGCTGGACGCAAACACCAGCACGTTCGCCGCCCCTTCGTAGCGCGAGCCCGGCAGCAGGCGGTCGCGGATCGACTGGTCGAGTGCGGCGTCGAGGTTCATCTCGCCCTCATAGGCGAAGTCGGGCTCGCGCAGGTCCAGCAGCTCCAGCGCCTCGCGCATCCGGCGGGCGCTGGCATTGTCCATGTTGCCGAACTGCGACTGGGTGCACAGCGCGATCTTGGGCGTGATGCCGAAGCGGCGGACATGGCGGGCGGCGCCGATCACCGTTTCCATGATCTGGGCCGGGGTCGGCTCGGAATGGACATGGGTATCGGCGATGAACAGCGGGCCATCCTCGAGGATCATCAGCGACAGCGCCGCGACCGGGTGCAGCCCCCCACGCGCCAGGATCTGACGGACATAGCCGAGATGCCAGTTGTACTGCCCGAAGGTGCCGCAGATCATGCTGTCGGCTTCCTCGCGATGCACCATGATCGCGGCGATGGCGGTCGAGTTCGTCCGCATAACGGCCCGGGCGATGTCGGGCGTGACGCCGCGCCGGGCCATCAGTTCGTGATAGGTGCCCCAGTAATCGCGGTAGCGGTGGTCGTTCTCCGGGTTCACCAGATGGAAGTCGCGGCCCGGACGGATCGGCAGGCCGAAGCGTTCGCAGCGCGCCTCGACCACTTCGGGGCGGCCGATCAGGATCGGGACCTCGGTCGTCTCTTCCAGGATCGCATTGGCCGCGCGCAGGACGCGCTCGTCCTCGCCTTCGGCAAAGACGATGCGGCGCGAGGCTGTGCGGGCGGCCTCGAACACCGGGCGCATGAGGAGCGCGGACTTGAAGACCGAGCCGTCCAGCTTGCGCTTGTAGGCGTCGAGGTCGGCAATGGGCCGGGTGGCGACCCCGGTTTCCATCGCGGCCCGGGCCACGGCACTGGCGACGGTGCCGATCAGGCGGGGGTCGAAGGGCTTCGGGATCAGGTAGTCGGGGCCGAAGGCCATGGTCTCGCCCCGGTAGGCGGCGGCGGCCTCGGCGCTGGTGGTGGCGCGGGCAAGGGCCGCGATGCCTTCGATGCAGGCCAGTTTCATCGCATCGTTGATCGTGGTGGCGCCCACGTCCAGCGCCCCCCGGAAGATGAAGGGAAAGCAGAGGACGTTGTTGACCTGGTTCGGAAAGTCCGATCGCCCGGTGGCGATGATCGCGCCGGGGGCGACCTTGCGGGCCTCGTCGGGCAGGATTTCCGGCATCGGATTGGCCAGCGCGAAGATGATCGGGTTCGGAGCCATCTTCGCCACCATCTCGGGCGTCAGCACGCCGGGGCCGGAGAGGCCGAGGAACAGGTCCGCGCCCGCGATGACATCGGAAAGGGTGGCGGGGGTGTTCCCCTGGGCGAAGCCCGCCTTCTGCGGGGTCATCTGCGCCTCGCGGCCCTTGTAGACCAGCCCTTCAAGGTCGCAGAGCCAGATGTTCTCGCGCCGGACCCCCAGTTTCACCAGCATCTCGAGGCAGGCGATCCCCGCCGCCCCGCCGCCGGTGGAGACGACCTTGATATCCTGAAACCGCTTGCCCGAGACGATCATCGCGTTGGTGGCCGCCGCCCCCACGACGATCGCGGTGCCGTGCTGGTCGTCGTGGAAGACGGGGATGTTCATCCGTTCCCGGCACAGCTTTTCGACGATGAAGCAGTCGGGGGCCTTGATGTCCTCAAGGTTCACCGCGCCGAAACTGGGCTCCAGCGCGCAGACGATTTCGGCGAGTTTCACCGGGTCGGGCTCGTTCACCTCGATGTCGAAACAGTCGATGTTGGCGAATTTCTTGAACAGGACCGCCTTGCCCTCCATCACCGGCTTGGAGGCCAGTGCGCCGATGTTGCCCAGGCCGAGAACCGCAGTGCCGTTCGAGATCACGGCGACGAGATTGCCCTTGGAGGTGTAGCGGCTTGCCGTCGCGGGATCGGCCTTGATCTCGAGGCAGGCCTCGGCCACGCCGGGGGAATAGGCGCGGGCCAGGTCGCGGCCGTTGGCCAAGGGCTTCGTGGCGCGGATTTCCAGTTTTCCGGGCTTGGGAAATTCGTGGTAATCCAGTGCCGCCTGTCGCGCGTTGTCGTGCCGAGCCTCGTCCATCCGTTCCTCCCGCGAAGATGGTTCAGCGTTAAACCATCTTTCCCGCCCCGCCAATGCGGCTTTGCCTGAAGCCGTTTCCGGCCCGGCTTGCAAATCACCGGCGCGCCGGACACGATGCCGCCATAGCACGGGGACCACAATGACGGAAATACGCGCCGAAATCCGCCTGCCGACGCAGGAGCTGCGGGAGGATCTGCCTTTCTACACGAAAACGCTGGGGATGCGGCTGGACATGATCTTTCCTGCCGACAACCCGGAGGTGGCGGTCCTGTCGGGCCACGGGCTGCGGCTGCGCCTCCAGAAAGGCGCGCCCGAGGCGCCGGGGACGATCCGCATCCTGACCGACGATCCGGGTTTTGCCGGGGGCGCGAAGGAGCTGATGGCCCCGAACGGGACGCGGGTGGAGATCGACGAGTTGAACCCGCCGGTCGTCACGCCCGCGACCGAACATGCCTTCGTGGTGCGGCGGCTGGCCGATCAGGCGCCATGGGTCATCGGGCGGGCGGGGATGGAGTATCGCGACCTGATCCCCAGCCGACTGGGCGGGGCAATGATCGCCAGCCACATCCGCGTGCCCGACGGGCCGGTGCCGGACATGGTGCATTTCCACAAGGTCGGTTTCCAGCTGATCTTCTGCGTCGCGGGCTGGGTGGATGTTCTGTATGAAGATCAAGGGGATGTGCGGCGCATCCATGCCGGCGACTGCTTCATCCAGCCGCCGGGCATCCGCCACAGGGTCGTGCATTCCGAAGGGGTGCAGGTGGTGGAGATCGGGGTGCCCGCCGAGCACATCACCGAGATCGACCACGAGATGACCCTGCCCACCCCGCACTACCGCCCCGACCGCGAATGGGAGGGGCAGCGGTTCGTGCATGACATCGGCGCGAAAGGGGTGTTCCGGCCCTTCCGCATCCCCGGCTTCGAGGCGCGGGATACGGGGATCAACGCGGCGACGAAGGGTGTGGCCTCGGTCATGGTGGCCCGGCCGGTGGGTGAGGCGCCCTGGACGGTGCATGAGGGCGACATCCTGTTCACCTTCGTGATGCGGGGCGGGATGACCCTGGAAGGCGAGGGGAAGGACCCGTTCCGCCTGTCACCGGGGGATGCCTTCGTGATCCCGCCCGGCATGGCCACGCGCTACGGCGATCCGACGCCGGACCTGGAGCTGCTGGAAGTGACCTTGCCTGGCAATCCCGCGACCAGGCTTCTCTGAGCGGCTTGCGGAACGCGCGCCTTCGGCCCACACTCTGACCAAATGGTCAAACAGGGGGTGGCGATGACGCTGCTTGAGGCTGCAACGGCGGTGCGGGACCGGGCCTATGCGCCCTATTCGCGGTTCAAGGTGGGGGCTGCGCTGCGGTCCACGACCGGGGCGGTGCATGTCGGCTGCAACGTCGAGAACGTGGCCTACCCGGAAGGCACCTGCGCCGAGGCGGGTGCGATCGCGGCGATGATCGCGGCGGGCGACACGCGGATCGCCGAGGTCTGCGTGATCGCCGACAGCCCCGAACCGGTGCCCCCCTGCGGCGGCTGCCGTCAGAAGATCGCCGAGTTTGCGGGCCAGGACGTCAGGGTCACGCTTTGCACCACGGACGGCAAGCAGAAGGTGATGACGGTGGCAGAACTGCTCCCGGGGGTGTTCAGCGCCGCGCATATGGAGCGCACATGACCGACGCGCGCGGGGTGATTGCGAAGATCCGGGACGGGAGACAGCCATCCACCGACGATCTGCGCTGGTTCGCGGCGGGGCTGGCCTCGGGCGAGGTCACGGATGCGCAGGCGGGGGCCTTCGCGATGGCGGTGCTGCTGAAGGGTCTGTCCGAGGAAGGCCGGGTCGCGCTGACACGGGGGATGCGCGACAGCGGGAAGGTGCTGGACTGGGACCTGCCGGGTCCGGTGGTGGACAAGCATTCCACGGGGGGGATCGGCGATTGCACCTCGCTGCTTCTGGCGCCTGCGCTGGCGGTCTGCGGGGCCTATGTGCCGATGATCTCGGGTCGGGGCCTTGGCCATACCGGGGGGACGCTGGACAAGCTGGAGGCGATCCCGGGGTTCCGCACCGGACTGACAGAGGCGGCGCTGCGCAAGCAGATGGCCGAGGTGCATTGCGCCATCGTGGCGGCCAGCGCCGACCTCGCCCCGGCGGACCGGCGGCTTTATGCGATCCGCGATGTCTCGGCGACGGTGGAGAGCATCGACCTCATCACCGCCTCGATCCTGTCGAAGAAGCTGGCGGCGGGGCTCGAGGCGCTGGTGCTGGATGTGAAATGCGGCTCGGGCGCCTTCATGAAGACGACGGAACAGGCCGAAGCGCTGGCGCGGTCGCTGGTCAGGACGGCGCAGGGGGCGGGGTGCATGACCAGCGCCCTCATCACCGACATGTCGCAACCCCTGGCCACGGCCGCGGGCAATGCGCTGGAGGTGATCGAGGTGATGGAGACGCTCACCGGGACCTCGGTCAATGTGGCGTTGTGGGACGTGACGGTGGCGCTGGGCGGCGAGCTGCTGGCGCTGGCGGGGCTTGCCAGCGACGCGGCGGATGGCGAGGGGCGCATCGCCGAGGCGCTGGAATCGGGCGCCGCGGCCGAGTGTTTCGGGCGCATGGTCGTGGCGCAGGGGGGGCCTGCGGATTTCGTGGAACGCTGGCCGGACCGGCTGCCCTCGGCCCCGGTGATGATGGAAGTCCCGGCCCTTGAGGACGGGTTCGTCACGGCGATCGACGGCGAGGCGCTGGGGCTGGCGGTGGTGCATCTGGGCGGCGGGCGGTTGCGCGAGGGCGACCGGGTCAACCCCTCGGTCGGGTTGTCGGACCTCGCGGGGATCGGCGAGGAAACCGGGGCAGGCGTGCCGCTGGCCATGGTCCATGCGGTGACCGAAGAGGCGGCAAAGGCGGCGGTCAAGGCGGTGCAGGCGGCCTATGTGGTCGGGCCCACCCCGCCCGAGGAGCCGGACCTGGTGCAGAAGAGGATCGGCTGAGATGGCGCGTGCGTTCCTGATCGTGATGGACTCGGTAGGCTGCGGCGGCGCGCCGGATGCGTCGTCCTTTGGCGACGAGGGGGCGAACACGCTGGGTCACATCGCGGCGGCTTGTGCCGAGGGCCGGGCCGAGGTGGGGCGCACCGGTCCGCTGAAGCTGCCGAACCTTGACCGGCTGGGCCTCGGGGCGGCAATCCGGCTGGCCTCGGGGGCCGCGACGCCGGGGCTGGACGCGCGGCCCGAGGGGCTGTGGGGCGCGGCAGAAGAGGTGTCGCGCGGCAAGGATACGCCGTCCGGGCACTGGGAACTGGCGGGCGTTCCGGTCCCCTGGGACTGGACCTATTTCCCCGACACGGTGCCGGCCTTCCCGCCTGACATCGTGGCCGAAGTCTGCCGGCTGGCGGGGACCGAAGGGATCCTCGGCAACTGCCATGCCTCGGGCGTGCCGATCATCGCGGAGCATTGCGAGGAACATCTGCGGACCGGCTGGCCGATCTGCTACACCAGCGCGGACAGCGTGTTTCAGATCGCCGCGCATGAAGAGGCCTTCGGGCTGGATCGGCTGTTGAAGCTCTGCGCCTATCTGGCGCCGATGCTGCACGCGCGGAAGGTCGGGCGGGTCATCGCGCGGCCTTTCATCGGGACCTGCGGCGATTTCCGGCGGACCTCGAACCGCAGGGACTTTGCCATCGAACCGCCCGCGCCGACGCTGCTGGACTGGGTGGCGGGCGCGGGGCGGGCGACGCATGCGATCGGCAAGATCGGCGACATCTTCTCGATGCGGGGGATCGGCAAGCTGTGGAAGGGCAAGTCCGATGCTGACCTTTTCGAACATCTGGTCCGGCTTGGGGCCGAGGCGGAAGACGGCAGCTTGACCTTTGCGAACTTCGTGGAGTTCGACACGCTGTATGGTCATCCGCGCGACGTCGCCGGGTATGCCCGGGCTCTGGAGTGGTTCGATGCGGGCCTTCCCCGGTTCTTCGCCCGGCTGCGACCGGGGGATCTTGCGATCTTCACGGCGGATCATGGCAATGACCCGACCTGGCGCGGGACGGAGCATACCCGCGAACGCGTGCCGGTGGCAGGCTGGGGCGCCGGTCTGCGCGAGGTGGGCCTGTGCGGATTCGTGGATGTGGGGGCGAGCGTCGCGGCGCATCTGGGGGTGGGCGCGCAAGGTCCGGGGCGGAGTTTCCTGTGACCGCTGTCGGACCGGGGGCCAGCCCCCGGACCCCCGGGATATTTGTGGACAGATGAAATCAGGGAGCGTTTCGTGGACGGATTGCCGAAGGTCGAACTGCATCTGCATCTGGAAGGCGCGGCGCCGCCGGCCTTCATCGCGGGGCTGGCGAGAGAGAAGCATCTGGACATATCGGGTGTCTTCGACGAACGCGGGAATTACCGCTACAGGGACTTCCGGGATTTCCTGAAGGTCTATGAGGCGGCGACCTCGGCCTTGCAGTCTCCGCGCGATTACCAGCGGCTGGTGCTGGCGGTCCTGGAGGAATCGGCGAAGTCGGGGGTCGTCTATTCCGAGACCTTCCTGTCGCCCGATTTCTGCGGAGGGCGCGATCCGGGGGCCTGGCGCGAATACCTGCATGCGATGCGGGAGGCGGCAGATCAGGCTGAGCGGGACCATGGGATCACCCTGCGGGGTATCATCACCTGCATCCGGCATTTCGGGTCTGAAAAGGCGCGGGAGACGGCGATCTGTGCGGCCGAGACGGCCGGGGACTGGATCGTCGGGTTCGGGATCGCGGGGGACGAGAAGATCGGCGCGCCCAGGGATTTCCGCTGGGCCTTCGATTGCGCGCGAGAGGCGGGGCTGCGGCTTACGGCCCATGCCGGGGAATGGGGCGGGCCGGATAGCGTGCGGGACGCGGTGCGCGATCTGGCGGTGGAGCGGATCGGACATGGGGTGCGGGCGATCGAGGACCTTGCGCTGGTCGACGAGCTGGCCGAAAGGGGGATCGTGCTGGAGGTCTGTCCGGGGTCGAATGTGACGCTGGGCATCTATCCGGGCTTCAAGGCGCATCCGATCAACGAACTGGACCGGCGGGGGGTGAAGGTGACGGTCAGCACCGACGATCCGCCCTTCTTCCACACCACGATGGTGCGGGAATACGAGGAACTGCACCGGGCTTTCGACTGGGACGAGGCGCAATTCCGGCGCATCGCGCGGCAGTCGCTTGACGCGGCATTCTGCGATGCCGATACCAGGGCAAGGATCGGAAAGCTGCTGGAGGCCTGAGGAATGCTGGATCACCTGACCGTCGTGTCGCACCCCCTGGTCCAGCACAAGCTGACCCTGATGCGCGAGAAGGACACCTCGACCGCCAGCTTCCGCAAGCTCTTGCGCGAGATCAGCCTTCTGCTGGCCTATGAGGTCACGCGGGAGCTGCCGATGACGACGAAGCGGATCGAAACCCCGCTGGATGAGATGGACGCGCCCGCCATCGAGGGCAAGAAGCTGGCGCTGGTGTCGATCCTGCGGGCGGGGAACGGGCTTCTGGATGGCATCCTGGAACTGATCCCGGCGGCGCGGGTGGGCTTCATCGGGCTTTACCGCGACCCCGAGACGCTGCAACCCGTGCAATACTACTGCAAGCTGCCCGATCACATGGAGGACCGGATTGCGATCGTCGTCGATCCGATGCTGGCCACGGGCAATTCCTCGGCGGCGGCGGTGTCGCTGCTGAAACAGGCCGGGGCAAGGCAGATCCGCTTCCTGTGCCTGCTGGCGGCCCCCGAAGGCATCGCGCGGATGAAAGAGGCGCATCCCGACGTGCCGATCGTCACGGCGGCGGTGGACAGCCATCTGAACGACCACGGCTACATCGTGCCGGGCCTTGGCGATGCCGGGGACCGGATGTTCGGGACCAAGTGATGCGGGGCGCGCTGGTCGCGGCTCTGGTCCTTGGCCAGGCCGGGCCGGGCCTTGCGCGGGACATCCTGCGTCCGGCGGAACTGCCTCCGGCCGACTATGCCGGCCAGCAATACGTCGATTCCCGGGGCTGCATGTTTGTCCGCGCCGGAAGCGCAGGCGAAGTCGTCTGGGTGCCGCGGGTGTCGCGCGGAGGCACGCCGGTCTGCGACAATCCGCCCTCGGGCCGGCGGGTGCCGGTGGCCGAAGAGATCGGTGCAAAGCCCTATGCCCCCGGAGATGCTGCGCCGGTCGCCGCGCCAGCACCTTCGGCAGCCGTGGGCGGGTATTTCGTGGTCGTCGGCAGCTATGACCTTGCCGAGTCGTCGGACAAGGCCGAAGAAAGGCTGCGCGCGCTGGGCTACCCGGTGGTGCGCGGTCGGCTGCAGGGCGGCGCCACGCTGGTCACGGTGTTTGCCGGTCCCTTTGCCGATGCGACAGCGGCGACTGCGGCGCAGACTGCCCTGCGGGGCAACGGTTTTCCCGATGCCGCCGTGATGGGGCCTTGAGGCCGACGGGGCCGTCCGGTCAGTTTCCGCAGATGCCCTGCAGCGCGATCCAGGAGTCGTCCGGGATCAGGGGCGAGGGGGCAAGGCCCTTGTAGGGATCGTTCGCAAGCAGGCCCGAGGTGGTGGTCCCCTGCGGGTCGATGGCCAGCGCATAGGGGGTTGCCGGGATCTGCGCGGCCTCGAAGGCGGCCAGCACATGGGCGTCGGGCAGGGCAAGGGGCGGGCTGCGCAACAGCGCCTCGCCATAGCCGGCGATGGCCTCGTCGGGCAGGTCCGCAGTGGTCAGAAGCTGGAGCGTCGCCCGCAACCCGGCATATTGCAACATCGGGATGATCGGGTCCTCGGCCCGGGCGCGCAGCCGTTCGACCAGCGCCGCGCCGGCCACGGCTTCGGGACCGTTCGCCTGTTCGATCATCCGGCGCGGCAGGACGATCACGTCGCCCGGCAAGTGCAGCGGCTGTTCGACACCTTCGGGCATGACGTAAAGGATCGGCGTGTCGAGCGGTCCGAACACCCGCTCGGACAGGCGGGCAAGGGCTTGCAGGCCAAGCCGGTTCTGGCAGTTCGCGCCGGTCACCCGGGCCAGATCGTCCAGCGCGCGCTGGCCCAGATCGGCGCGCTGCGCGGGTGGGACGACCGAGGCGGTGTGGCGCACCAGCGCCCCCGGCAGCCAGATCACCGCGACCGCAAGCACCGCCAGCGTCGCCCCGCCCAGAAGCACGCCGCGCAAACGGCCTGGGCGGGAGGCAGCCGCCTGCACGGCATGGCGCACCGCCCCGAGGGCGGCGATCATGTCGGGGTCGGTCAGTTCCAGGCTTTCGCTGGCATCCGTGCCCGGCGCAAAGACCGGCGGCTCTTCGCCCTTGTTGATCCGTTCGATGGCCGGAAGCGACCAGTGGCTGATGGCGGTGCCGCTTTTCGGATCGGACAGGACCAGCGTCGCATCGCCGAACCGGACCAGGACCTCGCGCCGCTGATCCTGCGGCGTCTCGCGCCACAGGCCGCCGCATTCCAGCCTCTGATACTTCTTCAACGCCGTCATTGGCCGGAGGGTCTCTGCCTGTTTGTGCCCAAGTCTATCCGGCCCGTCGGGCGTCGACAATGACCCCCGGGCCGAAGACGGCAGCGAAGGCGCATCCGCGACCGGGAACTGCCGCGTTGCGTCGCGTTCGGGCAGGCGATGGCGCGTCAAGCCCGGCATTGAGGGCGAGGAACAACCCGGACCGGCAGATGAGCGCACCGCAGAACCGAACTCTGGCCGCCTTTGGCGCGGTGCTGATCTACGCTTTCGTCATCGCCTTCACCGACAATTATGTGCGGGTGATCGCGCGGGACGGGGGGCTTTGGCAGTTCCATGCCACGCGGACGGCGATGGCCTTTGCGATCCTGGCGCTGGTGGCGCTGCCGCTGGGCCTGCACCTGCGGCCAAAGCGGCCCGGGGCGGTGCTGGCGCGTTCCGCAATCCACGGCGCGGCGATGGTGATCTATTTCGGCGCGCTGGCCTTTCTGCCGGTGGCGCAGGTCGCGGCCGGCCTGTTCACCGCGCCGATCTTCGTGCTGCTCATCCAAAGGTTTCTCTACGCCCAGTCGATCAGCGGCCTGCAGATCGTGGCGGTCTTTATCGGCTTTGCCGGGGTCGTGATGGTGCTTGGACCCGAGGCGATGGCGGGGGCCTCACTGGCTGCCCTGCTGCCGGTGATCGCGGGGGCGCTGTACGCGATGGGCAACATCGCCACCCGGCGCTGGTGCGAGGGCGAAAGCGCCGAGACGGTGGTGGCCGGGTTCTTCGGGATGCTCGGCGTCATCGGGCTGGTCGGGATGGCCGTGCTGTGGGTCTTTCCGCTGCCGGTGCCGGACGGGCCCGGGGGCTTTCTTCAGCGCGGGCCGGTCTGGCCCACGGGCGAATTCCTGTGGTGGACCTTCGTGCAGGCGGCAGGCTCGCTTCTGGGGGTGGGGATGATCGTGAGGGCCTACCAGATCGCCGAAGCCTCACGCGTGTCGGTCTTCGAATACGTCATCCTGCCCGCCTCGGCCGCCTGGGGTCTGATCCTCTGGGGCGAAAGGTTGACCTGGATCGCCATCGCGGGGATGGGGCTGATCTTCGTGGCCGGAGCGCTGATCGCCCGCCCGGTGCGCGAGCCGACGCCGGATCAGTCGCCCACCGCCTCGCGCCAGTGACGGCGGCAGAGGCTGACGTAGGTCTCGTTCCCGCCGATGACCACCTGGTCGCCGTCCGTCAGGGCGCGACCGTCCGGGCCGCGGCGGATGACCATGGTGGCCTTCTTGCCGCAGTGGCAGATGGTGCGGACCTCGCGCATCTCGTCGGCCCAGGCCAGAAGGGCTGCCGAGCCAGGAAAGAGGTTGCCCTGGAAATCCACCCGCAGGCCGTAGCACATGACGGGCACGCCCAGATCGTCCACGGCCCGGGCCAGCTGCCAGACCTGCGACTTGGACAGAAACTGCGCTTCGTCGATGAAGACGCAGGCAACGGGGCCCTTTGAAAAGCGCGACTTCAGCTTTTCGAACATGTCTTCGTCCGGGCCGAAGGTGTCGGCATCCTCGCCGATGCCGATGCGGCTGGCGATCCGGCCCTGACCGGCCCGGTTGTCGAACTGCGCTGTGACAAGATAGGTCTGCATCCCGCCTTCGCGATAGTTGTGCGAGGCTTGCAGAAGCGAGGTCGATTTCCCCGCGTTCATCGTCGAATAGTGGAAATAGAGTTTGGCCATGGCGGTAAAGCCCTAGCCGATCACCGGGCCGCGCTGCAAGACGGCAGGCGCGACCCGGTTTACCGACGGGAACCACTTACGGGGCAGAAGAACAGGCCCGGAACAACACACAACGCCACAGGCACACACACAATTGCGGATCAGATCCGCCTACTGGCAAACACGGGCCCGCCGCATTTCATCGGCACCGCCGACAGCCTGAAACAGGCTGATGCGGCGGGCCCCACCCCTGCCGGCTCTGGGGATGCCGGCCACTCGCTACACATTCCGGCATGGCCGGAACATCTTTATAAATGACAAAGGGTTCCCAGCCGATTAATGGGAAAAAATCGTGGGGTTTCCCCGGACTTAACTCCGGGTAAGACGAGTGGAGAACGTGCATGGCGGTCGAATCCTACCTCAAGAAGCACACCGAGGCGCTGGTGAAGGATGTCGGCATCGAGGCTGCCTGCGAGATCACCGGCAAGTCCAAGGCGACCCTCGGGCGCTATTACTCGGACAACGGTGAGCACGACGACCGTTTCATGCCGGTGGATGTGGTGGCCCGGCTGGAAAGTGCCAGCCGTTTCCCGCATGTGACGGCGGCGCTGGCCGACCTGCGCGGCATCACCCTGTCCTACGACAACGAACGGCGCAATTCCTCCAGTGCGGGGGTCAACCACGATGTCGTGGCCCTGGCGCAGCGGTTCGGGATCCTGATGGCCGAATACAACCAGGCCATCGGCGACGGGAAGATTTCCGTCAACGAGGCCAAACGCCTGCTGCGCGAGACGCTGGCGATCCAGCAGGTGCTGCTGGAGATGAAGCTGAACCTGGAAGAGGAGGCGGGCTGAAGGATCGGCCCGCCCGCCGGGTCTAGCGCGCGTCGCGGCGCGGGGCGAAACTGCCGCCCTGCGGTTTTGCGGCACGCTGGCCGCCGGGTTTGCCCTGGCCCTGCGGGCGCCCCTGGCCGCCCGCCCCCGACCTCTGGCCCTGCGGCTTGGCGGTCAGCTTCTGGCTCTGCCGTCCGCCATTGCCGGGACGCTGGCCCCGGTTCTGGCCGGGCTTAGGGGCGGCAGCGACGATGTCAGCCGCCCAGGGCGCGCCGCCAACCACGGGCAACGGCGCCTTCAAGAGCTTTTCGATCGCCTGCAACTCGCCCATTTCGGCCGGGGCGCAGAAGCTGATCGACGAGCCATTGGCCCCCGCCCGCGCGGTGCGACCGATACGGTGGACATAGTTTTCCGGCACGTTCGGCATGTCGAAGTTGTAGACGTGGCGCACGGTCGGGATGTCGATCCCCCGTGCGGCGACGTCGGTGGCGACCAGCACGTCCAGCTCTCCGTTCCGGAACTCGGTCAGGGTGCGGTCGCGCTGGTTCTGGCTCTTGTTGCCGTGGATCGAGCCGACCTTGAAGCCCCAGCTGGCCAAGAGCTTCATCAGCTTTTCCGACCCGTGCTTGGTGCGGCCGAAGACCAGCGCCTGCTCTCCGGGGTGCTTCTTCAGATACTCTTCCAGAAGCTTCGCCTTGTCGCCGTTCGGGATATAGTGGACGCCCTGGCTGATCCGTTCGACCGGCTTGCCGGGGGGGGCCACCTGCACCTTGATCGGATCGCGCAGATAGGTGTCGGCAATCTCGGAGATGTCCTTGGGCATGGTGGCGCTGAACAGCAGCGTCTGGCGCTTCAGCGGAATGTGCTTGGCGATCTTCCGCAAGCTGTGGATGAAGCCCATGTCCAGCATGTGGTCGGCTTCGTCCAGGACGAGGTAGCCGCATTTCTCCAGGCTTACGTCGCCGCGTTCCAGAAGGTCGATCAGACGACCCGGAGTGGCGACCAGCACGTCGGTGCCGCGCGACAGGGCCTGGGCCTGCTTGAACAGCGACGCGCCGCCGACGACCATGGTCACCTTGACGGCGGTGCCCTTGGTGAAGACTTCGAAATTGTCCTTGATCTGGGCGATCAGCTCGCGTGTCGGGGCCAGGATCAGCGCGCGGACATGTTTCGGCCCCGGCGGGTGGCCGATGTCCAGAAGGCGGTGCAGCAGCGGCAGCCCGAAGGCCGCGGTCTTGCCGGTGCCGGTCTGGGCCAGGCCCATCAGGTCGCGGCCCTGCATGATGTGGGGAATGGCCTGCGCCTGGATCGGCGTGGGCGTCTTCAGCGTGGTCTTTTCCAGCGCTTTCAGGATTTTCGGCGAAAGGCCGAGGTCGGCAAAAGTGGTCATGGGAATCCCAATCGTTCAGAGGGCCTGCGACCCTCGCCCCGGACCATTGCCCGTGACCGTGCCGCAAGCGGCGCCCCTGCGTGACTGTGGGAACCAGACTGCCCGGACCTTTCGGTGCTCACGCGGCACGGGTATCGGACTGGGCGCAGATGAAGGGTTTCCCGGCACAAGTCAAGACAAACCGTCCGGTACGCAGGGGGCTGGACCTTCATTTCGTCGCGGCGTATCACTTGCCGCGTCAAAGATGCCGTCCCCGCCTGCCTTTCCAGTGCGATCGGCCTGCCGCAAGGCCAATCAGAAAACATATTCCTATCAACAGCTTACACTGGATGCCGACGATCATGCCGAAGTTCCATCGAATTGCCGCCCTTTGCGTGACGGTCGCTGCGACGGCGTGGATTGCCACCGGAGAGTTTTCCTCGGTGGGCAGCGCGCAGGAGGTTGCGGGTCAGGAATCCCCTACGTCCGCTGCTGCCCCGGGGGCGAAGGCGCCTCTGGTGCGGACCGTCTCGGCGGTCACGCCGACCTTCGTGAACCATGCCCGCGCCATTCGGCTGTCGGGGATCACCCAGGCCGACAAGCGGGTCGATCTGGCCGCCCGTGCGGATGGCGTGATCGCCACCCTGGCGATGGAGAAGGGCGGTACGGTCGAGGCCGGGGCCATCGTGATGGAGCTTGAGGGCCCCGAGGCCGTGGCGCAGGAAAAGATCGCCAACATCGCGCTGGCGCAGAAGGAACGCGATCTGGAGGTGGCGCAGCGGCTGTTCGATGCCGGCAGCACGACCGAAAGCGCGCTGACCAATGCCCGGTCGGCCCGCGACGCGGCGGCGGCGGAACTTGCCCGCGCCCAGGCGGCGGCGGATCGTCTGCGCCTGAAGGTGCCGTTCACCGGCATCGTCGACAGCCTGTCGGTAGAGCTTGGCGAATGGGTCCAGACCGGCACGCCGGTGGCGACGATCCTGTCGCTGGACCCGATCCTGGTGAAGGCCGAAGTCAGCGAGGTCGATCTGTCCGCGATCAATGTCGGCTCGACCGCCAAGGTGCAGCTGGTCAACGGAACCGAGATGGACGGGACCGTGCGGCTGGTGGCGCGCGAGGCCTCGGCCCAGACTCGGACCTTCCCGGTCGAGATCGCCCTGCCAAATCCGCAGCTGACCCTGCCCTCGGGAATGACGGCGCAGGTTCTGCTTTTTGCCGCCCCCGTGCGTGCCGTCGTGGTGCCGCGGTCGATCATCACCTTGTCCGACAAGGGCGAGATCGGTGTGCGGGTGGTCAACGCGGAAAATGTCGCGCAGTTCGCCGCCGTCCAGATCATCGACGATACGCCCGATGGCCTGGTGGTCACCGGCGTGCCGGAGGGTGTGCGCATCATCACCGCCGGACAGGATCTTGTCCGCGACGGTGACACGGTCGAGGTTGCGCCCGGGGTCGGCCAATGAAACTTGTCGAAACCGCCATTGCCAATGCCCGGCTGACGATCTCGGTCCTCTTGTTCCTGATGCTGGCCGGGACGATGGCCTATGTCTCGATCCCGAAAGAGGCCGAGCCGGATATCCAGATCCCGATCCTCTATGTCAGCATGCATTATGACGGCATCTCGCCCGAGGACAGCGAGCGGCTGCTTCTGCGCCCGATGGAAACGGCGCTGAAGTCGATCACCGGCATCAAGAAGATGACGTCCACCGCCTATCAGAACGGCGGCAACGTGCTGATCGAGTTTCAGGCCGGGGCCGACCTGAAGAAGGCGCTGGACGATGTGCGCAACAAGGTCGACATGGCCAAGCCCGAACTGCCTTCGGGGGCAGACGAGCCGACGGTGAACGAGGTCAACCTGTCGGAATTCCCGATCCTGGTCATCACCCTGTCGGGCGACGTGCCGGAACGCGCGCTGGCCAAGGCGGGGCGTGAGCTGCGCGACCGGATCGAGGAATTGCCCCCGGTCCTGAACGCGGAGCTGCAAGGCGTGCGCGATGATCTGGTCGAGGTGGTGATCGACCCCGGCAAGCTGGCCACCTATGGCCTGCGCCCCGACATCCTGATCGCAGGCTTTGCGGCCGGAAACCAGCTTGTCGCCGCGGGCGCGCTGCAAGGCGCCGAGGGGCGCTATGCGATCAAGGTGCCGTCGCTTCTGGAAACCATCGAGGATGTGGCGAACCTGCCCGTCGTCTCGACCGGCACGGCCACGGTGCGGGTCCGCGACATCGCCCAGATCCTGCCGACCCTGAAAGAGCCAGAGACGATTACCCGTCTGAACGGCGCGCCTGCCATCGCCATCGAGGTGTCAAAGCGCACCGGCGCGAACCTGATCGAGACGGTGGACGAGGTGAAGAAGGTCACGGAAGAATTCCGCAAGCTGCTGCCCGAAGGCACCGAAGTCACCTTCAGCCAGGACAAGTCCAAGGACATCCGGCAGCTCTTGTTCGACCTGCAGAACTCGGTCCTGTCGGCGGTGATCCTGGTCTTCATCGTCATCCTGTACGCGCTGTCGGTCCGCGCCTCGCTTTTGATCGGCCTGGCGATCCCGGCCTCGTTCCTGATGGGGATGCTGGCGCTGTCGCTCTGGGGCTATACGGTCAACATCGTGGTGCTGTTCAGCCTGATCCTTGCGGTGGGGATGCTGGTCGACGATGCGATCATCGTCACCGAATACGCCGAGCGCCGGATGTCCGAAGGGATGGAGAAGCGCGAGGCCTTTGCCATGGCCTCGCACAAGATGACCGGCCCGGTTGTCGCCGCGACGATGACGCGGGTCGCGGCCTTCTCTCCGCTTCTCTTCTGGCCGGGGATCGTCGGCGAGTTCATGAAATACCTGCCGATCACGCTGATCGTCACGCTGTCGGCCTCGATGCTGTATGCGCTGATCTTCGTGCCGACGCTGGGCGCGATCATTGCCAAGCCCTTCAAGCACCCGCCCGAACACAGGGACGGGGCCTATATGTGGGTGGTGGGCAAGGCCGTGCGGCATCCGGTCATCGTGCTGTTGCTGGCCATCGGCCTGCTGGTCTCGGTCCCCTTCGCCTATGCCAAGTACGGCAAGGGCGTCATCTTCTTCCCCGACGTGGAACCGGAGTTCGGGCTTCTCTACGTCAAGGCGCGCGGCAACCTGTCGATCGCGGAAAAGGACGCGCTGGTGGCCCAGGCCGAAGCGCGCATCCTGGGCTGGCCGGGGGTCGAGACGGTCTATACCCGCACCGGCGCGGCGGGCGGGATGGGGCAAGAGGTCGATGCCGACGTGATCGGGGTGATCCAGTACGAATTCGTCGACTGGCGGATGCGCAAGAATGCGAATGCGATCCTTGCCGACCTGCGGCAGGCGATGGTGGGCATCCCCGGCGTTGACATCCAGGTCTCGGTCCCTGAGGCCGGGCCGCCGACCGGCAAGGCGATCCAGATCCAGCTGTCGGCCGATGATCCGACCCACCTGAACGAGGTCGCCGCCCAGGTGGCCGAGCGTCTGGCGCAGGTGCCCGATGTCATCGACATCTCGAACGGCCTGCCGCCGCCGGGAGTGGACTGGGAGCTTCAGGTCGACCGCGCCGCCGCCTCGCGCTATGGAATCGCGCCCTCGACGGTGGGGGCCATGGTGCAGCTGGTGACCGGCGGGCTGAAACTGTCGGACTACCGCCCGGCGGGGGCCGACGACGCGGTTGACATCGTCCTGCGCCTGCCGGTGGAACAGCGCACCATCTCGGCGCTGGACCAGCTGCGCATCCAGACGGCGGACGGCTCGGTGCCGATCTCGAACTTCGTCACCCGCAAGGCCGCGCCCACCACCGGCACGCTGACGCGGCTTGACGGGGCGCGCACCGTGACGGTGCAGGCCGGCATCCGCGAAGGCGTGCAGCCCGACGCGATCTATGCCCAGGTCACCGCCGCGCTGGAGGCGGCCAACCTTGACCAGTACGGCATCCGCTGGAAACTGGCCGGCGAGGATGCCGAACAGGCCGAGGCCGGGGCCTTCCTGTCCAAGGCCTTTGCCGCGGCGATCTTCCTGATCTTCATCGTGCTGCTGGCGCAGTTCAACAACTTCACCTCGGTCTGGCTGGTGCTGTCGGCGGTCGTCATGTCGACGATCGGTGTGCTTCTGGGCCTGATGATCATGGGCCAGCCCTTCACCATGGTGATGACCGGCATCGGGATCATCGCCTTGGCCGGGGTTGTCGTGAACAACAACATCGTGCTGATCGACACCTACGACACCCTGCGCCGCGAGGGGCGGCCCAAGATCGAGGCGATCCTCCAGACCTGCCGCGAACGCGCGCGCCCGGTGGTCCTGACCGCGATGACCGCGATCCTGGGGGTGCTGCCCATCGCCTTCGGCCTGAACCTCGAGCTTCTGAGCCATGAGGTCACCATCGGCGCGCCCTCGACCCAATGGTGGATCGCCTTGTCCTCGGCCATCGTCTACGGCCTCGCCTTCTCGACCGTCCTGACGCTTGTCATCATCCCGTCGTTGCTGATGCTGGTGACGCGGGCCGACAATCCGAAGCCCTGGTTCTGGCAGCGTCAGAAGCGGCGGGAATGGTATGCCCGCTTTCAGCCCGAACAGGCGCGCGGGCGGGGCAGGGCGGCGCCGGCAGAGTAACCGTTGGCTGCGCTACAGCGCACCTTCCCCGCCACGCCGAGTCGCACCCCGTGGTCAACGCCACGGCCCATGTCCGTGCGCAGGCCGGGATGCCAGACACTTTCCAGACGGAAATCGGACAGCGCCGCATCGCCGAATGCGGGACATTGCCCGGGCGTTTCCAAGGGCTTGCGGCGCATTGGTCGGTCGCTCACCCGGCTGTTGCGCAGCTGCGCTTCACGTTTGCCCGACCCCGTCACCGGGTCGGCCTGCCGTGTGGTTCCGACGCCCGGAAAATGAAAAGGGGCGGTCAGAACCGCCCCGCTTTCAGTCTCTCTTTGGTGGAGCCAGGGAGGATCGAACTCCCGACCTCTTGAATGCCATTCAAGCGCTCTCCCATCTGAGCTATGACCCCACCGGAGAGAAGCATCGCTCCGTTACCGTTGCGATGCGCGCTATCTAGGACAGGTCACCGGGGGCTGCAAGGGGGAAAATCGCCCGCGCCCCCAAGACAGTTGTCCTCAGACTTCCTCTTCGTCGCCCGGCACATCGGCCAGGTCGTCAAGCGAGACGTTGTCGTCGGCATCGTCTTCCAGAAGATCGTCGTCCAGCTCGGCGTCATCGGCGACGGCGCCGTCCAGCAGGACGTCTTCGGTTTCCAGATCCTCGACCAGAACGTCGTCGTCCTTCTCGGGCACCGCGCGGGAAATGACCGAGGCGGCCATCTTGCGACGGACGGATTCGATGTCCACGATCTCGCCCGTGTAGGGGCTGACGATCGGGTTCTTGTTCAGGTCGTAGAAGCGTTTGCCGGTCGTCGGGCAGATGCGCTTCGTGCCCCATTCTGCTTTGGGCATGGTCGTCCCTTCGGGTGGTGGGTAACGCGAAAATGGTCGCTTGCCACAAGGCTGCGCGACTGTCAAAGCCTTTTCATGTGCCTGCGGAACTGGCTATGGTCCGCGTAGGTTTCAAGGGGTTCTGCATGGCCGTCCTGCCCGGCTCTCCACCCGTCGAGGTGCATCTGAAACGGTCGGCCCGCGCGCGGCGGTTCTCGCTGCGGGTGTCGCGGCTGGACGGCAAGGTGACACTGTCGATGCCGCTTCGCGCCCGCGACGGCGATGCGCTGGCCTTCCTGCGCGGCCATGAGGGGTGGCTCCGCGAGACGTTGCAGGCGATGCCGGACTCCCGGGTGCGGCCGGTCGGTCTTGGGTCGGTGATCCCGGTCGAGGGACGTGATCTGGTGCTGACCGCCGGATCGGGACGCGGGGTCCGGGTCGAGGGCGACCGCCTGCTGGTCCCGGGCGATCCGGCAAGGGCGGGGGTGCGGGTGGCTGCCTGGCTGAAGGTTCTGGCCCGCGACCGGCTTGCGGCGGCCTCGACCCGTTATGCCGGGCTGGTCGGGCGGAGCTACTCCTCGCTGGCGCTGCGGGACACGCGGTCGCGCTGGGGGTCGTGCTCGCCGGAGGGGCGGCTGATGTATTCCTGGCGGCTGGTCATGGCGCCGCCTGCGGTGCTGGACTACGTCGCCGCGCATGAAGTCGCGCATCTGGTTGAGCTGAACCATTCGCCGGCCTATTGGGCGGTGGTGGACCGGATCCATCCGGGCTGGAAGGTGCAGCGGGCCTGGCTGCACCAGCACGGCCAGACCCTGCACCGGCTGCGCTTTCAGGATTGACCGTTCGGCCCGGGGGGTGTTCCCCTTCGGCCCATGCTCACACCCCGCCCCACCGACCCCAACGCCGCCGCCCATGAACGGCTGTACCGGACGCTGCGCCAGCAGGTCATGCATGGCGAGCTGGACCCCGGCCAGTCGCTGACCCTGCGGGGATTGGGCAAGCAGTTCGGCGTCTCGATGACCCCCGCGCGCGAGGCTGTGCGGCGGCTGGTGGCCGAGGGGGCGCTGACCCTGTCTTCTTCGGGGCGGATCTCCACACCGGAGCTGACCCCGGAACGGATCGAGGAGCTGGCGGCGATCCGGGCTTTGCTGGAGCCGGAGATGGCGGCGCGGGCGCTGCCGAGGGCCCATTTCGCGCTGATCGAGAGGCTGACCGCGATCAATCTGATGAACGGCGAGGCGGCGGTGCGGGGGGATGCGGTCACCTATGTCCGCACCAACCTGGAGTTCCACCGGACGCTCTACCTGCGCGCCCAGACCCCGGCGATGCTGGCGATGTGCGAGACGGTCTGGTTGCAGCTGGGGCCGACGATGCGGGCGGTCTATGCAAGGGTCAAGCGGCGGGAGCCGCCGACCCATCATCGGGTGATCCTGGCCGCGCTGAAGGCGGGGGACGAGCCGGGGCTGCGGCTGGCCGTGCGGACCGACGTGACCCAGGGGCTGCGCCATCTGACGGGGTAGCGCCGCGCGCGGCGCGGGTTTTGGGGTCAGGGAAATCAAGGGGTTGTCTGTGGGCGTTAGGGATTGGTTAACTCAAGTTCCAAGTGCAACGGTTGTTGGTGTTTTTTCGAGTTCCTCGGCGAGGGCCTGTGCTGGTGTTTTCCAG
>NZ_QMJY01000074.1 GCF_003574395.1 Tabrizicola thermarum | reverse complement strand
TGGCATCCTGATCAAGCAGGCCCGCGCCGAACATCACGGTGACGATCAGCGCCAGCTACACCACTCGACGGGACAGCATCCCTGAGTCTTGAGCTTGAGACTGACGTAGCTGCGATACTCTTCAACGGAGTGTGGGTCGATCCCTTCTGCATGCATGGTGGTCTGCCACACGGCCAGTTCGATATGAGCAGCGGTCTGCATGTAGGTTCCCAGATCAAGCAGGAACTGCTGCGGCAGCATTCGCTCAACGATAGTTCTCATGGCTCAACCCCAAGAAGGAAACAGAAAACGGCGGGCACATGGCCCGCCGTCATGTTTGGTCCGCAGATCAAAGGCTCAGCTGCACCCGGTCGTCGCGCCGCAGCTGTTGCACTTCAGGCACGACCCGTTCCGCACCATCGTGTAGTTCCCGCACTCCGGGCACGAATCCCCGGTGTAGCCCTGCAGCTTGGCCTTGGACCGGGCGTCGGAGGTGACCGAGCCGATTGCGAAGGTCGAGGTCGTCTCCGAGAAGCCGGTCACGCGCGTCTCGGGCATCAGCATCGACAGGGCGTCGGTGCCGGTGGCGAGCGCGGTGGCCCCTACCCCGCCTTGCAGGACGGTGAATTCCTGCGGCAGGCGTTTCCTCATGTAGCCGGTCGAGGCGACCTGTTTCAGGACCTCCAGCGATTTCGAGGCAGCGACGTCCGAAGGTTCGGCGATGTTGCGCTTGCCTTCCTCGTCGCCCCGGCCGAGGTCGTCGAAGGCGGCCCCCTTCGGTGCGACATGGGCGAGGTCGGTGCGGTCGAGGTAGGAAACCGCCAGTTCGCGGAAGATGTAGTCGAGGATCGAGGTCGCGTTCTTGATCGAGTCGTTGCCCTGCACCATGCCGGCCGGTTCGAACCGGGTGAAGGTGAAGGCCTCGACGAATTCCTCCAGCGGCACGCCGTATTGCAGGCCCACGGAAACCGCGATGGCGAAGTTGTTCATCATCGCCCGGAAGCCCGCGCCTTCCTTGTGCATGTCGATGAAGATCTCGCCCAGCGAGCCGTCGGCATATTCGCCCGTGCGCAGATAGACCTTGTGGCCGCCCACGATGGCCTTCTGGGTATAGCCCTTGCGGCGTTCGGGCAGCTTCTCGCGGTGGCTGCGGACGATTTCCTTGACGATCACCTTCTCGACGATCTTTTCGGCGACGACCTGGGCCTTCTCTGTGATCGAGCCGTTGGCGAGGGTCTCCTCGGCCTCGTCGTCGTCCTCGATCAGCGCCGAGGCGAGGGGTTGGCTGAGCTTGGAGCCGTCGCGGTAGAGCGCGTTAGCCTTGATGCCGAGCGAGTGCGACAGTTCATAGGCCGCCAGCACTTCGGCGATGGTGGCGTTGTTCGGCATGTTGATGGTCTTGGAGATCGCGCCCGAGATGAAGGACTGGGCGGCGGCCATCATCTTGATGTGCGACTCCACGCTGAGGAAGCGCTTGCCGGTCTTGCCGCAGGGGTTGGCGCAGTCAAAGACGTGGTAGTGTTCGGGCTTGAGGAAGGGGGCGCCTTCCAGGGTCATGGTGCCGCAGACATGGTCGTTGGCGGCGTCGATCTGGGCCTTGGTGAAGCCGAGGTGACGCAGGAGGTCGAAGGTGGGGTCGGCAAGGCGTTCGGCCGGGATGCCGAGGGTGCCCTTGCAGAAGTCCTCGCCCAGGGTCCACTGGTTGAAGACGAAGCGGATGTCGAAGGCGGACGGCAGGGCGGCTTCGATCTTTTCGATCTCGCGGGGGCCGAAGCCGTGGCCGATGAGGGCGGTGTGGTTGATGCCGGGCGCCTGGCCGAGCGAGCCGTGGCCGACGGCGTAGGCGACGATTTCCGCCGCTTGGCTGGTGGAGTAGCCGAGGGTTTCCAGCGCCGCGGGGACCGACTGGTTGATGATCTTGAAGTAGCCGCCGCCGGCCAGTTTCTTGAACTTGACCAGCGCGAAGTCGGGTTCGATGCCGGTGGTATCGCAGTCCATCACAAGGCCGATGGTGCCGGTGGGGGCGATCACGGTGGTCTGGGCGTTGCGGTAGCCGTGGGCCTCGCCCAGGCGCAGGGCCTCGTCCCAGGCGGATTTGGCCAGGGCGACAAGGGTCTGGTCGGGGCAGTTCGCCTGGTCAAGGGCGACGACGGGGACGTTCAGGCCCTCGTAGGGCAGCCCGTGCGCGGCGGCGCGGTGGTTGCGGATGACGCGGAGCATGTGCTGCTTGTTGCGCTCATAGCCCGCGAAGGGGCCGAGTTCCCTGGCCATCTCGGCCGAGGTCGCATAGGCGACGCCGGTCATGATCGCCGTGAGCGCGCCGCAAAGGGCGCGGCCTTCGTCGCTGTCGTAGCCGAGGCCCATGTTCATGAGGAGCCCGCCGATGTTGGCGTAGCCGAGGCCGAGGGTGCGGAAGTCGTAGCTGAGTTGCGCGATTTCCTTCGAGGGGAACTGCGCCATCATCACGCTGATTTCCAGCGTCACGGTCCAGAGCCGGGACGCGTGGACATAGGCATCGGCGTCGAATTTGCCGTTCCTGTGGAAGGTCAAGAGGTTCATCGACGCCAGGTTGCAGGCCGTGTCGTCAAGGAACATGTATTCCGAGCAGGGGTTCGAGCCGCGGATCGGGCCGTCCTCGGGGCAGGTGTGCCAGGCGTTCACCGTGTCGTGGAACTGGATGCCGGGGTCGGCGCAGGCCCAGGCGGCGTGGCCGATCTGGTCCCAGAGCTCGCGCGCCGAGACGGTCTTGGCGACCTTGCCGTCGGTGCGGCGGATCAGCTCCCACGGCTTGTCCTCCTTCACCGCGCGCAGGAAGGCGTCGGTCACGCGGACCGAGTTGTTGGAGTTCTGGCCGGAGACCGAGATGTAGGCCTCGGAATCCCAGTCGGTGTCGTAGGTCGGGAATTCGATCGAGGTGAAGCCCTGACGCGCGTATTGCAGCACCCGGTTGGTGTAGGTGTCGGGGATCATCGCCTTCTTGGCCGCCTTGATCGCGGCTTTCAGCGCGGCGTTCTTCGCCGGGTCGGTGGCGTCGGCCTCAGCCCCGTCCCACTGGCGGATCGCGGCGAAGATGTCGTTGAGGCGGGCCTCATGCATCTTGGACCCGGCGACGAGGCTGGCGACCTTCTGTTCCTCGATGACCTTCCAGTTGATGAACTGCTCGATATCGGGGTGATCCATGTCGCAGATCACCATCTTCGCCGCGCGCCGCGTGGTGCCGCCCGACTTGATCGCCCCCGCCGCGCGGTCGCCGATCTTGAGAAAGCCCATCAGGCCCGAGGACTTGCCGCCGCCGGACAGCTTTTCCCCTTCCCCGCGCAAGGAGGAGAAGTTGGTGCCGGTGCCCGAGCCGTATTTGAACAGCCGCGCCTCGCGCACCCAGAGGTCCATGATGCCGCCGTCGCCGACGAGGTCATCCTTGACCGACTGGATGAAGCAGGCGTGCGGCTGGGGGTGTTCGTAGGCGCTGGTGGATTTGGTCAGCTTGCCCGTGGCGTGGTCGACGTAGAAGTGGCCCTGGCTCGGCCCGTCGATGCCATAGGCCCAGTGCAGGCCGGTGTTGAACCACTGCGGCGAGTTCGGCGCGGCCATCTGGCGCGCGAGCATGAAGCGCATCTCGTCATAATAGGCGCGAGCGTCGGATTCGGTGGTGAAATAGCCGCCCTTCCAGCCCCAATAGGCCCAGGCCCCGGCAAGGCGGTCAAAGACCTGCTTGGCTGAGGTTTCGCCGACAAAGCGTTGATCTTCGGGCAGTTTGGCCAGAGCTTCCTCATCGGGGACCGACCGCCACAGGAATTCGGGCACGCCCTTTTCCTTGACCTTCTTCAGAACGGCCGGAACGCCCGCCTTGCGGAAATATTTCTGGGCGAGCACGTCGGAGGCGACCTGGCTCCAGCCCTCGGGGATCTCGACGGCGTCGTTGCGGAAGACGACCTTGCCGTCCGGGTTGCGGATTTCGGAAACGGTGGTGGTGAAGGCCATCGCGCCATAGGCGCCGGTCGCTTCGGTCGTGAACTTCCGCTCGATCTTCATGCCCCTGATCTCCTTTTTGTGGGCCCAACGGCCCTTGCTTGTGTCCGATCGCGGGGACGTCCGACCTTGCGCGACAGCGATCAGGCAACAGAGGTCCGGTCCTGACGGTCACAGTCCGCCAAGAGGGCCGCATCCGATTTGGATGCCCTTTGTGTGGGTCGATCTGCCTGTTCGCTGCGGCACTAGATTTAGTGGTTGTCCCCGCCGCTTTGTCAAAGTGTCGTAATCTTCCCGTCCTATCAACGGAAAAATTTCGCGCTGATGCGAATTTTCCGGCTTGACGATTTGCCGGGCACATCACGCGGCCGCGACGGGTTGTGAGCCGGGGATGTGGACAGAGCTGGGGACAGAGTTCGCGCAATTTGTGAAGAGTGCCGGATTTCCCAAGCTCTCGGCGCGGTTGCGGGGCGGCCTTCTGCGGCCCTCGGTCCGGGGCGTCGGTCGACTTGCGCGATTCCCCGCGCCAGCGGGCTATGGCTTCGCGGCAACAGGCCGATTCATCAGGACGATCCCGGCTGCCACCAGTGCAGCCGCAAGGAGAATCGGCAGGCCGATGGTTTCGCCAAAGAGGAGTGCGCCGAGGAGAAGCGCGAGGATCGGCGTGAGGAAGGAAAACGAGGCCACGGTGGACGAGGGATAGACCGACAGCAGCCAGAGCCAGGCGATGAAGCCGCCCGCGACGACGACCGAGGACTGGAAGACCAGACCTGCGATATGCAGGGCGTGGAGGTCGCGGATCAGGGGGCCGAAGAAGAGCGAGGCACCGAGCAGGATCGGGGCCGAGACGAGGACCATCCAGAAAAGCTGCATCTCGGCGCCTTCCTCGCGCATCACCGGGCGGCGGGCGACATAGGCGGTCAGCGCCCAGCCCCAGGCGGCGCCAAGCGCGCAGAGATCGCCCGCCAGGCTCGCCTCTCCGGTGTCGGGGCGCGACAGGATCGCGGCGGCGCAGCCGGTGAAGGCAAGGGCAAGACCGGCGGCGCGGGGGCCGGTGATCCGTTCGCCCAGGCCGAAATGGGCAAGGATCGCGAACCAGACCGGCATCGAATACATGATGATGGCCGAGCGGCCGACGGTCGTCAGGTCGATGGCAAGGAAGAGGAACAGGAATTCGGCGGCAAAGAGGCTGCCGATGAGAAGGCCGGTGCCCCAGGCCGCGCGATGCAGGCGCGGCGGGCGGCCTTTCCAGACCAGCCAGGCCCAGACGAAGCCGATGGCAAGAAGCGAGCGGAGGCCCGCAAAGAACACGGGTTGGAGGCCCGCGTTCACCAGCTTGATGATGATCTGGTTGACGGCGAGGAGGCCCTGCACGCCAAGGAGCATCGCCACCCCGGCCCCGTCGAGTTTCGTCTTGCGCATCTTTCCCCCCTGCCCTGCGCCCCTTTTGCATTGACCGGCGGGCGGCGGCAAGGAAGGCAGCCACCTTCGGGTGAAGGAGTGTGGCAATGAGCTTCGGCAGGACATTGGTGAAGATCGCAATCGCGGTGGTAAGCGCCAGGGGCGTCCCGAGCCTGGCGCAGGGGTCGTCGGGGGCAACCGCTGGCACGACCTGTCGGGGGTGCTGCGGCTGTATCGCTGACGGTTTCCTTCCGCCGGGGGCCGGTGTAGGCCTGTGGGCCTGACCGGAGACCGCCATGCCCCCCCGCCCCACTGACGCCGCCGACAACACCCGGGCAGCTGGGCTGATGGTGGGCTCGATGGCGTTCTTTGCCGTCGAGGATCTGTTCCTGAAATGGTCGGCCGAGGCCCTGCCGCCGGGGCAGGTTCTGGCGCTGACCGGGGCGGCGGGGGCCTGCGTCTTCTGGGCGCTGGCGGCGGGGCAGCGGCAGCGGGTGCTGTCGCTGGAGGCTTTGCGGGGCATGGCGCTGGTGCGGACGCTGGCCGAGGCGGCGGCGGCGGTTCTGTATATCCTGGCGCTGGCGCTGGCGCCGCTGACGATGACCTCGGCGCTGTTGCAGGCCTCGCCCCTTGTGGTCGTGGCGGGGGCGGCGCTGTTTCTGGGCGAAAAGGTCGGCTGGCGGCGGTGGGTCTCGATCCTGGTGGGGTTCGCGGGCGTCCTGGTGATCCTGAAGCCCTGGGATGCGGCGTTCGATCCGACGGGGCTGTTGACGGTGGCCTGCGTGGTGGTGCTGGCAGCGCGGGACCTGGCGACGCGGGTGATGCCCGCACGGATCGGGACGTTTCAGGTGGCGACCTGGGCCTATCTGGGGCTGGTGCCCTCGGGGGCGCTGCTGATGGCGGGGATGGGGCAGAGTTTCGTGCCGCCGACGCCGGGGCAATGGGCGGGGCTGGGGGGCGCGCTGGTCTCGGGCCTGTTCGGCTATTACGCGGTGGTCGCGGCGATGCGGCTGGGCGAGGTCTCGGTCGTGGCACCGTTCCGTTACACCCGGCTGGTATTCGCGATGGTGATCGCGATGGTATTTCTGGGCGAACGGCCCGAGGCCTCGACCCTGCTGGGCGCGGGTCTGGTCGTCGGATCGGGACTATACGCCTTCGCCCGGGAACGGGCGAGGAAACGCGCTTCCTCTGTGCCGTGAGCCGGGGTAAAGGGGCAGACGAGAGCACCCATTCGGCCAAAGGGGACACCCATGAGCACGATCATCGACATTCACGCCCGCGAAATCCTGGACAGCCGGGGCAACCCGACCGTCGAGGTCGACGTCACGCTGGAAGACGGCAGCATGGGCCGCGCGGCGGTGCCCTCGGGCGCATCCACCGGGGCGCATGAGGCGAACGAGCGGCGCGATGGCGACAAGGCGCGCTACAAGGGCAAGGGCGTGCTGGAGGCCGTGGCGGCGGTGAACGGCGAGATCGCCGAGGAGATCGTCGGGTTCGATGCGACCGAGCAGGTCGGCATCGACCGCACGATGATCGAGATGGACGGGACGCCGAACAAGTCGCGGCTTGGCGCGAATGCCATTCTGGGCGTGTCGCTGGCGGTGGCCAAGGCGGCGGCGGAGTTCACGGCGCAGCCGCTGTATCGCTATGTCGGCGGAACCTCGGCCCGGGTGCTGCCGGTGCCGATGATGAACATCATCAACGGCGGCGAACATGCCGACAACCCGATCGACATCCAGGAATTCATGATCATGCCGGTGGGCGCCCAGGACATCCGCGAGGCGGTGCGGATGGGGTCGGAAGTGTTCCACACGCTGAAGAAGGAACTCTCGGCGGCGGGTCACAACACCAATGTCGGCGACGAGGGCGGCTTCGCACCGAACTTGAGCTCTGCCCGTGACGCGCTTGATTTCATTCTGAAATCCATCGAGAAGGCGGGTTACAGGCCGGGCGAGGACATCTACCTCGCGCTCGACTGCGCGGCGACGGAATACTTCAAGGGCGGTCGCTATGAGATGAAGGGCGAGGGCCTGTCGCTGTCGCCCGAGGAGAATGTCGAGTGGCTGGCAAAGCTGGCCGCCGACTACCCGATCATCTCGATCGAGGACGGCTGTTCCGAGGATGACTGGGAGGGCTGGAAGCTTCTGACCGACCGTCTGGGGGGCAAGCTGCAGATCGTGGGCGACGATCTGTTCGTGACCAACCCGAAGCGCCTGTCGCGCGGGATCGCGGAGGGCGTGGCGAACTCCATGCTGGTGAAAGTGAACCAGATCGGCACCCTGACCGAGACCTTGCAGGCGGTCGAGATGGCGCATCGCGCACGCTATACCAATGTGATGAGCCATCGATCGGGCGAGACCGAGGATTCGACGATTGCGGATCTGGCGGTCGCGACGAACTGCGGGCAGATCAAGACCGGCTCGCTGTCGCGGTCGGATCGGCTGGCCAAATACAACCAGCTGATCCGTATCGAGGAAATGCTGGGCGAGACGGCGGAATATGCCGGGCGGTCGGTGCTGAAGGGCTGAGGGTCAGGGCCGGAATTTTCGAAAATTCCGGTCCGGTTTCCTGGAAGAAATCGGCGGGCGCCTTCGGGTGCCCGTTTGCTTTTGTGCCCGGTCATGGCAGCAAGGGGATATGCTGATCCTGCTGAACAAACCCTATGATGTCCTGTGCCAGTTCTCGCGCGACGGGGATAGGGCGGTGCTGGCGGATTACGTAGCCCGGAAGGGGGTCTATCCGGCGGGGCGGCTGGACCGGGATTCCGAGGGGCTGGTGGTGCTGACCGATGACGGGCGCTTGCAGGCGCGGATTGCGGATCCGAAGTTCAAGCAGGAGAAGACCTATTTCGCGCAGGTCGAGGGGGTGGTCGGCGAGGATGCGCTGGAGAGGTTGCGCCTGGGGCTGCTGCTGAACGACGGGCCGACCTTGCCCGCGAAGGCGAAGGCTGTGGCGGAGCCGGGGTGGCTCTGGCCCCGGACGCCGCCCATCCGGGTGCGCAAGTCGGTGCCGGACGGGTGGATCGAACTCACCATCCGCGAGGGGCGGAACCGGCAGGTGCGGCGCATGTGTGCGGCGGTGGGGCTGCCCTGTCTGCGGCTGATCAGGTGGCGCGTGGGGGACTGGACGCTGGAGGGGCTGGCCCCGGGGCAGTGGAGGGAAGCATGAGCGCAGAAGCGATCATCGCGCAGCTGGGCTTGCGGCCGCATCCCGAGGGTGGGTGGTACCGGGAGACATGGGTCGGGCCGGAGGTCGCGGGCCGGGCCTCGGGCACGGCGATCCTGTTCCTGCTGCGCGCGGGCGAGCAGTCGCATTGGCACCGGGTGGATGCCGACGAGATCCGGCTGTGGCACGCGGGCGCGCCCCTGGTGCTGTCGCTGGGAGAGACGGCGGCGCGGGAGGTGCGGGTGCCGGGTGACAGGTCTGCGTCCGGGCGGGGCAAGCGACGGGCGCGCGTGAGGCCCTCAGGACCGCCTGGGTGACGCGGTCGGATGCCTCCGGCGGGAGTATTTCGGAAAAGAGCAAGATGCCTTGGGGCGCGGGGCCGGGATTGTGCGGGGCACAAGATCGGGGTGGTTGTCGGCGGGGGCTTTGGATAGGCAGAGGGCATGAGCGATACCCCTGCCCTGCCCCGCCCAGATGCTGTCCCGGGGGCGACGACCGGTGACAGCCTGTCCGGCTTTCTTTATGCCCTGACGGCTTACCTCATGTGGGGCTTTCTGCCGATCTACATGAAGGCGCTGGCGCATATCCCTCCGGTCGAGGTGATCGCGCACCGGGTGGTCTGGTCGGTGCCGATTGCCGTGGCGGTGATCGCATGGCTGGGGCGGACGGCGGATCTGAAGGCGGCTTTGCAATCCCCGAGGATGCTGGCGATGGGCGCGCTGACGGCGGCGCTGATCAGCGTCAACTGGGGGATCTATGTCTGGGCCATCGGGTCGGGGCATGCGCTGGATGCCGCACTCGGGTATTACATCAACCCCTTGTTTTCGATCTTCCTGGGCGCGGTTCTCTTGGGCGAGCGGATGGGGCGGATGCAGGGGGCGGCGATCGCGCTGGCGGTGGTGGCGGTGGGCATCCTGACCTGGGAGGCGGGGCGGTTGCCGGTGGTGGCGCTGGGACTGACGCTGACCTGGGGGGTCTATGCCTACCTCAAGCGGCGGCTGCCGATCGGGCCGAACCAGGGCTTCACGCTGGAGGTGCTGATCCTCTTGATCCCGGCGCTGGGGTATATCGGCTGGTTGCAGGCGCAGGGAACCGGGCACTTCCTGCAAGGCGTTGCCTGGGACAATGCGCTTCTGCTGGGCTGCGGGATCGTCACGGCGGTGCCCTTGATGATCTACGCCAACGGGGCCAAGCGGCTGACCCTGTCGACCATCGCGATCATGCAATACATCGCACCGACGATGATTTTCCTGACCGCGGTCTTTGTCTTCGGCGAGCCGTTCAGCGGGGTGAAACTGGCGGCCTTCAGCCTGATCTGGGCCGCGCTGGTGATCTATTCGCTGCCGATCCTGATGGCGCGGTTCAGTCGGGCCGGCTGATCTGCCCCCCGCCGACCAGCGCGGGTGCCCCGGTGGTATCGGGGCCCGAGGTCGCCATCTTGCGCAGGACGCGGACCGCAAGGAAGGCGAAGGCCTGCGCCTCCAGCATGTCGCCGTCGAGGCCCTCGGCCTCGACCGGGTCGATCCGCACCGAAATGCGGCGGCGCAGCTCGGCCATCAGCACCGGGTTGTGCCGCCCGCCGCCGGTGACGAGGATGCGCGTCACCGGCGCGGGGAAATGGATCGGGGCGGCGGCAACCGAGGCGGCGGCGATGGCGGTGAGGGTTGCTGCGGCATCGGCGTCGGACAGCATTTCCAGCCGGTCGATCAGGCCGTGAAAATCGTTGCGGTCCAGCGACTTCGGAGGCGGGGCATCGAACCAGGGGGCCTTGAGGACCGAGGCGACGAAATCCTCGTCCACCTCGCCCTGGGCGGCCAGCCGGCCGCCTTCGTCGTGATCGAGACCGAGGCGGTCCCGCATCAGGTCGTTGATCGGCGCGTTTGCGGGGCCGGTGTCGAAGGCCAGAAGCGCACCGGGGTTCTCCGGGCCGGGGGCGGTCGGGTCGATCCAGGTCAGGTTGCCGACCCCGCCGAGGTTGAGAAAGGCCAGCGGCTGTGTTGCGCCGATCCGGCGGGCAAGCGCGAAATGGTAGAAGGGTGCCAGCGGCGCCCCCTGCCCGCCTATGGTCACGTCGGCCGAACGGAAATCCCAGACCGTGGGCAGGCCGAGAAGCTGGGCCAGGACCCCTCCGTTGCCGCATTGGTGCGTGCCCCGGCCCGCGGGGTCATGCGCCAGGGTCTGGCCATGAAAGCCCAGCACCTCGGCCCCGGTGAAGCGGGCGAGAACTTCGGCATGGGCGGTTTCGACCACCTCGGCGGCGGCCAGGGTTTCCGGATCGCCCGGCCAGTGGCCGAGGGCTGCGCGAAGGATCGCCTGTTCCTCGGGCGTGTAGGGGCGATAGGCCGAGGGGCCGAAGGCAAAGACCGCGTGACCGTCGGTCTTTATCATCGCGGCGTCGACGCCATCGAGCGACGTGCCCGACATCGCCCCCAGCGCCCACAAGGCCCCGTCCTTCCGCATCTTCCCTTGCGCCCCTAGCGAAGCTATACCCGCGCGCATCCTAGACCGAGGCGGCCATGCACTACCATCCGAAATCTGACTTCATGCGCGTGATGTTCGAGCGCGGCTTTGTTGCCGATTGCACGGATTATCAGGCGCTTGACGAAGCATTGTTGAAGGGTGTGGTGCCGGGCTATATCGGCTTCGACGCGACGGCCACCTCCTTGCATGTCGGCAGCCTGATCCAGATCATGATGCTGCGCTGGCTGCAGAAGTCAGGCGGAAAACCCATCGTGCTGATGGGCGGGGGCACAACCAAGATCGGCGATCCGTCCTTCCGGGCCGAGGAGCGGCCCCTGCTGACGGATGCGCAGATTGCGGCGAACATCGAGGGCATCAAGCGGGCGTTCTCGCCCTATGTGCGGTTTGGCGAGGGCGCGACCGACGCGATCATGGTCGACAACGCCGAATGGCTGGACGGGCTGAACTACATCGGCTTCCTGCGCGACATCGGGCGGCATTTCAGCGTGAACCGGATGCTGAGCTTCGAGAGCGTGAAGTCTCGGCTGGATCGGGAACAGTCGCTGTCCTTCCTGGAATTCAACTACATGATCCTGCAGGCCTACGACTTCCTGGAGCTGTACCGGCGCCATGGCTGTCTGTTGCAGATGGGCGGGTCGGACCAGTGGGGCAACATCGTCAACGGGGTGGATCTGACGCGGCGGGTGATAGACGGCGAGGTTTACGGGCTGACGTCTCCGCTTCTGACCACGAGCGACGGGAAGAAGATGGGGAAAAGCCAGTCCGGCGCGGTCTGGCTGAATGGGGACCTGTATTCGCCCTACGAATTCTGGCAGTTCTGGCGCAACACGACGGATGCGGATGTGGGGCGGTTCCTGAAACTCTACACCGAGCTGCCGGTGGATGAGTGTGATCGGCTGGGCAGCCTTGGCGGGTCGGAGATCAACAGCGCGAAGATCGTGCTGGCCAATGCGGTCACGACGCTTCTGCACGGGGCCGAGGCGGCGGCGGCGGCGGAAGCCACGGCGCGGGAGGTGTTCGAGAAGGGCGGGATCGGCGAGGACCTGCCTACGGTCAGGCTGGATGTGTCGGAACTGGCCGAGGGGGTGGGGATCGTGCAGCTGTTCGTGCGGGCGGGGCTGGCGGCCAGCGGCAAGGACGCGAAACGGCTGATCGCCGAGGGCGGGGCGAAGGTGAACGACGAGATCGTCACCGACGCGGGCCTGCGCTTCGGGGCAAGCCATCTGCTCGAGCCGATGAAGCTGACGGCGGGCAAGAAGCGCCACGCGCTGGTGGTGATCGGGTAGGTAGGGTGGGCAGATTGCCCACCCTACGCATGTCACTCCTGGACGGTGACCCTGGTCATCACGTCGGGGGCACCGGACACTTCGCCATTCCGGCCGTCGCCGCGCTTGATCGCATCGACGACCTCCATCCCCGAGACGACGTTGCCGACGATGGTGTACTGACCGTCGAGGAAGCTCGCATCGCCGAAGGTGATGAAGAACTGGCTGTTGGCGCTGTTCGGATCCTGGGCGCGGGCCATGCCGACGACGCCGCGCTGGAACGACAGCGCGTTGGTGAACTCGGCCGGAATATCGGGCATCGCCGAGCCGCCCATGCCGGCCATCGACAGGTCCCCGCCGGCCTTGCCGTATTGCACGTCACCGGTCTGGGCCATGAAGCCGTCGATCACCCGGTGAAAGACCACGTTGTCGTAGGCGCCCTGCCTGGCCAGAGCGACGATCTGCGCGACGTGCTTCGGCGCGACCTCGGGCAGCAGGTCGATGACCACGGTGCCATTGGCCTGTCCCGCAATCTCTATCACGAGGTTCGGGCCGGGGCCATCTGCGGCCTGGGCCTGGGCCGGGCCGGTCTGGCTGATGCCGTAGCCGACGACGACGGCGAGACCGGCGGCGAAGAGGCCGCCTGCAAGGATGCGATCAAGCCTGGACATCGGCGGCCACCCTGACAGAGATCATGCGGTCGGGGTTGGCCGGCGGCTCGCCCCGGGCGATCTTGTCCACGTGCTCCATCCCGCTGATGACCCGGCCGTAGACGGTGTACTGGCCGTTCAGGAAATGGTTGTCGCGGAAGTTGATGAAGAACTGGCTGTTGGCCGAGTTCGGGTTCTGCGACCGCGCCGCGCCCAGCGTGCCCCGGTCATGCGGCAGCTTGGAAAACTCGGCCGGAAGGTCCGGGTACTGCGACCCGCCCGTCCCCGCCCGGCGCGGGTTGTAGTTGGGAGAGGCCATGTTTGCGTTCTCCACATCGCCGGTCTGGGCCATGAAGCCGTCGATCACCCGGTGGAAGGCCACATTGTCATAGGCCTTGTCGCGGGCAAGCTGCTTCATCCGTTCGGTGTGCTTCGGGGCCACGTCGGCGAGAAGCTCGATCACCACTTCGCCGTCCTTCAGCGTGAGGATGATCGTGTTCTCCGGGTCCTTGATGTCGGGCATCGGGGTCTCCTTGGTTTTCGTCGGGCGCGACCGTAGCGGCGGCATCCGGCCAAGGGAAGCGCAAAGCGCGAGAAGCGGTTGACGTGGGCGTGATCCCCGCGCCAAAAGCGATGTGCACCCCAAAGGATGGAGAGACGCGGATGGCCTGGAAAACGCTGGACGACATGGAGCTTGGCGGCAAGACCGTTCTGGTGCGTGTGGATATCAACGTGCCGATGGAGGCGGGCCGTGTCACCGACATGACCCGGATCGACAAGATCAGGCCGACGGTCGACGACATCGTGGCGAAGGGCGGAAAGGTCGTGCTTCTGGCGCATTTCGACCGGCCGAAGGGCAAGGTGGTGCCGGAGATGAGCCTTTCGCATGTGGTGGACGCCTTGGCGGGCTCGCTGGGGCGGAAGGTCGTCTTTGCGGCGGATTGCGTGGGGGATGTGGCGGCCGCGGCCATTGCCAAGGCGGGGCCGGGCGAGGTCGTGCTGCTGGAAAACACCCGCTTTCATCCGGGCGAGGAGAAGAACGACCCCGACCTGGCCGCACAGATGGCCAAGCTGGGCGATGTCTATGTGAACGACGCGTTTTCGGCGGCGCACCGGGCGCATGCCTCGACGGAGGGGCTGGCTCGGTTGCTGCCTGCGGCGGCGGGCCGGTTGATGGAGGCCGAGCTGCGCGCGCTGGAGGCGGCTTTGGGCAATCCGCAGCGGCCGGTGGTGGCGGTGGTGGGCGGCGCGAAGGTTTCGACCAAGATCGAGCTTCTGGCGAACCTCGTGACCAAAGTCGATCATCTTGTGATCGGCGGGGGGATGGCGAACACCTTCCTTGTGGCCGAGGGGATCGAGGTGGGCCGGTCCCTGGCGGAACGCGAGATGGCGGAAACCGCGCGCGAGATCCGGCACCGGGCGCAGAAGGCGGGCTGCCAGATCCACCTGCCGGTGGATGTGGTCGTCGCGCGCGAGTTCAAGGCGGGGGCCGAAAGCCAGACCGTCAGCGTGCACAAATGCCCGCCGGATGCGATGATCCTGGATGCCGGGCCCGAGACGGTGGCGCGGCTGGAGGCAGTCTTTGCCGAGGCGCGGACGCTGATCTGGAACGGGCCCCTCGGCGCCTTCGAGATCAAGCCGTTCGATGCCGCGACCAATGCGGCGGCGCAGGCTGCGGCGCGGTTGACGCGCGAGGGCAAGCTGATCTCGGTGGCGGGCGGGGGCGATACGGTAGCCGCGCTGAACGCGGCGGGGGTGGCTGAAGATTTCACCTTCATCTCGACGGCTGGCGGGGCCTTCCTGGAATGGATGGAAGGCAAGGAATTGCCGGGCGTGAAGGCCTTGATGGGCTAGGCCGCAGGGTCTATGCCAGCACGGACAGTCGGGAGACGGACATGACCAACGCGAAGATGACCGAACAGGTGCGCAACGGGCGGGGCTTCATCGCCGCGCTGGACCAGTCGGGCGGATCGACCCCCAAGGCCTTGAAACTTTATGGGATTTCGGAAAGCGAATATTCCGGCGAAAACGAGATGTTCGACCTGATCCATGCGATGCGGGCGCGGATCATCAAGTCCCCCGCCTTCACCGGCGACAAGGTGGTGGGGGCGATCCTGTTCGAGCAGACGATGGACCGCACCATCGACGGCATCCCCACGGCGACCTACCTGTGGGAAAAGCGCGGCGTGGTGCCGTTCCTGAAGATCGACAAGGGGCTGGAGCCGGAAGCGGACGGGGTTCAGCTGATGAAGCCGATCCCGGGGCTCGACGCGCTTTTGGACCGCGCGGTGAAGGCGGGGATTTTCGGCACCAAGGAACGGTCGGTCATCAATGCGGCGAACCGCAAGGGGATCGCCGCCATCGTGGCGCAGCAGTTCGAGATCGGCCGGCAGGTGGCGGCGCATGGGCTGATGCCGATCCTCGAGCCGGAGGTCACGATCTCGATTCCCGACAAGGCCGAGGCCGAGGCGATGTTGCAGGAGGAAATCCTGAAGCATCTGGAAGGGCTTGACGGCCAGGTGATGCTGAAGCTGTCGCTGCCCACGGTGCCGGATTTCTACCAGCCGCTGGTAAGGCATCCGAAGGTGCTGAAGGTCGTGGCGCTGTCGGGCGGCTATTCCCGCGACAAGGCGAACGAGATCCTGGCGCAGAACCACGGGATCATCGCCAGCTTCAGCCGGGCCTTGACCGAGGGGCTGTCGGCCCGGCAGTCGGATGCCGAGTTCGACCGCGTGCTGCAAGGCGCGGTGGACGGGATCTACGCGGCCTCGATTACCTGACGGCTTCGGGCGGACGGCATCGGGGGCCCTAGGCCCCCTGTTCGATCAAGCCTTTGAAGGCTGTGCATTTTCGGGATTCACAAGCGATTCGGTCTGTGCCATGATTCGACGCAGGTCCCCGGCAGAGGGGCCGGAGTAGGGCGCATGTCGGCAGCACACACGCAACGCGGTTATGGCGGGCTGGTCTATCTGGCCTTCGCCATGGTTCTTGGGGTCTATTTCACCTTTGCCGCAGTGCAGGGCGATTACGGCATGTTCGCCCGCGTCGCGATCAAGGCCGAGGCGGCTTCTCTGGAAGCGGAGCGGGACCGGCTGACGGCGGAACTGGCCGAGATGCAGAACCTGACGCACCGGCTGTCGGACACCTATCTGGACCTCGATCTGCTGGACCAGCAGGCCCGCGACGTGCTGGGCTACATGCGAGCGGATGAGATCGCCATCCGCTAAGCCCCTGCGAACGCTGCCATAATCATCGGAACCGGCGCGGACTTCGGCGAATTTCCGGCGTCTGCAAGGCCCATGAGGTCCATTCATGCGCGCGCAGGCGCGATCCGGTGTTGACTTTGTGAGGCGGATCGCATCCCCAAGCCCTGCCCGCCGTGCATGGGTGCCATGTCGCGCGCTGCCAACCTGGCCGCGAGATTTCTTTTGACCCAATAAACACCGATGCTGTATGGATGGTTTAACGCTAAACTATTTTCTGCACCTGCAAAGCCCCAGGGAGGAGCCCGATGGCCAAGAAGCCCGACGCGAGACCGAATGTCTCGAAGGACGACCTGCTGAAATATTACCGCGAGATGCTTCTCATCCGGCGGTTCGAGGAGAAGGCGGGGCAGCTTTACGGCATGGGCCTGATCGGCGGATTCTGCCACCTTTATATCGGGCAGGAAGCGGTGGTCGTCGGCCTGGAGGCCGCCGCGAAAGCGGGCGACAAGCGCATCACGAGCTACCGCGACCACGGACATATGCTGGCCTGCGGCATGGACCCGAAGGGGGTGATGGCAGAACTGACCGGCCGCATCGGGGGCTATTCCAAGGGCAAGGGCGGTTCGATGCACATGTTCTCGAAAGAGAAACATTTCTACGGCGGGCACGGGATTGTTGGCGCTCAGGTGCCGCTGGGGGCCGGGCTCGCCTTTGCGGACAAGTATCTGGGCAACGACAACGTGACCTTCACCTATTTCGGCGACGGCGCGGCCAACCAGGGCCAGGTCTACGAGACCTACAACATGGCGGAGCTGTGGGACCTGCCGGTGATCTTCGTCATCGAGAACAACCAGTATGCGATGGGGACCAGCGTGAAGCGGTCCACGAAATCGACGACGCTGTATGGCCGGGGCCTTGCCTATGGCATCCCGGGCGAGCAGGTGGACGGGATGGACGTGCTGGCGGTGAAGGCGGCGGGCGAGAAGGCCGTGGCGCACTGCCGGGCCGGCAAGGGCCCCTATATCCTGGAAATGATGACCTATCGCTATCGTGGACACTCGATGTCGGACCCGGCGAAATACCGCACGCGCGAGGAGGTCGAGAAGATCAAGACCGAGAAGGACTGCATCGAGCATGTCCGGGACCTGCTGACGCAGGGGGGCCTCGCCTCGGATGAGGAGCTGAAGGCCATCGACAAGGAGATCAAGGCGATCGTGAACGAAAGTGCGGAATTCGCCAAGGAAAGCCCGGAGCCGGACCTGTCCGAGCTTTGGACGGATATCACGGTGTAAGGGGGGAGAGAGACATGGCAACCGAAGTTCTGATGCCCGCGCTGTCCCCCACGATGGAGGAAGGCACGCTGGCCAAATGGCTGGTGAAGGAAGGCGACAAGGTCAAGTCGGGGCAGATCCTGGCAGAGATCGAGACCGACAAGGCGACGATGGAGTTCGAGGCGGTCGATGAGGGTGTCGTCGGCAAGCTCCTCGTGGCCGAGGGCACGGCGGGGGTGAAGGTGAACACGCCGATCGCGGTGCTGGTCGAGGAGGGCGAGTCGGTGTCGGATGCACCGAAGCCTGCGGCGGCAGCCGCTGTGGCGGTGGCGGCGGCGGCCCCGGCGACGGTTGCGGCGGCCCCGGTTGCGGCGGCACCTGCCCCGGTGGCGGCGGCTGGATGGCCGCACACCGACCTGCCCGAGGGTCCGACGAAGACGATGACGGTGCGCGAGGCCCTGCGCGAGGCGATGGCCGAGGAGATGCGCGCCGATCCGACGGTCTTCCTGATGGGGGAAGAGGTCGGCGAGTATCAGGGGGCCTACAAGATTTCCCAAGGGTTGCTGGACGAGTTCGGGCCGCGCCGGGTGGTGGACACGCCGATCACCGAGATGGGCTTTGCCGGGATCGGGGTCGGGGCCTCGTGGGGCGGCCTCAAGCCGATCGTCGAGTTCATGACCTTCAACTTCTCGATGCAGGCAATCGACCACATCATCAACTCGGCGGCCAAGACGCTGTACATGTCGGGGGGCCAGATGGGCAGCCCGATGGTGTTCCGCGGCCCGAACGGGGCGGCAGCGCGGGTGGGTGCGCAGCACAGCCAGGACTTCGCAGCCTGGTATGCGGCGATCCCGGGGCTGAAGGTCTGCATGCCCTATACGGCGGCGGATGCGAAGGGCCTGCTCAAGACCGCGATCCGGGACCCGAACCCGGTCGTGTTCCTGGAGAACGAGATCCTCTACGGGCGGTCCTTCGAGGTGCCGGTGGACGGCGATTTCACCATTCCCTTCGGCAAGGCAAGCATCCTGCGGCCAGGGACGGATGTGACGGTGGTGTCCTTCGGGATCGGCTGTTCGCATGCCATGGCGGCGGCGGAAGAGCTGGCGAAGGAGGGGATCAGCGCCGAGGTCATCAACCTGCGGACGCTGCGGCCCATCGACTATGACACGGTGCTGGCCAGCGTGATGAAGACCAACCGCTGTGTGACGGTCGAGGAGGGCTTCCCCGTGGGGTCGATCGGCGACCATCTGGCGTCGACGATCATGCAGCGGGCGTTCGATCATCTGGACGCTCCGGTCGTGACCTGCACGGGCAAGGATGTGCCGATGCCCTATGCGGCGAACCTGGAGAAGTTCGCGCTGATCACCCCGGCGGAAGTCGTGACCGCCGTCAAATCCGTCTGCTACCGGTGAGGTGAAGCCATGGCGACCGAAATTCTGATGCCTGCGCTGTCCCCGACGATGGAAGAGGGGACGCTGGCCAAGTGGCTGGTCAAGGAGGGGGATGTGGTCAAGTCGGGCCAGATCCTGGCCGAGATCGAGACCGACAAGGCGACGATGGAGTTCGAGGCGGTCGACGAGGGGGTCGTCGGCAAGATCCTGGTGGCCGAGGGGACTGCGGGGGTGAAGGTGAACACGCCCATCGCTGTGCTGCTGGATGAGGGAGAGGATGCTTCGGCTGCGGTCGCGGCGCCCAAAGCCCCCTCGTCCGCCGTTTCGGCCGGGGCCTCGTCGGGCGGCGCGTCGGCACCGGCCCCGGTGGCTGCGCCGGTCGCGGCCCCTGCCCCGGTTGCGGGTGCTGCGCGCGTCTTCGCCTCGCCCCTGGCGCGGCGGATTGCCCGGGAGAAGGGGCTGGACCTGACGACGGTGAAAGGCTCGGGCCCGCATGGGCGGATCGTGCGGGCGGACGTCGAGGGCGCGGTCCCGGCGGCGGTGCAGCCTGCGGCGGCGGCGGCGGTTGCCGAGGCTCCGAAGGCGGCCCCTGCCCCGGCGGCGGCTCCGGCAGCGGCGGCGACGGCGATGCCTGCGGGCATGGCGGCGGAGACCGTGCTGAAGATGTATGCGGATCGTCCTTTCGAGGAAGTGCCGCTGGACGGGATGCGCCGGACCATCGCGGCGCGGCTGACCGAGGCCAAGCAGACCATCCCGCATTTCTACCTGCGCCGCGAGGTGCGGCTGGATGCGCTGATGGCGTTCCGCGAGCAGCTGAACAGGCAGCTGGAAGGGCGCGGGGTGAAGCTGTCGGTCAACGACTTCATCATCAAGGCCTGCGCGATGGCCTTGCAGGCGGTGCCGAATGCCAATGCCGTCTGGGCGGGCGACCGGATCCTGCGGCTGAAGCCCTCGGATGTGGCGGTGGCGGTCGCGGTGGACGGGGGCCTGTTCACCCCCGTCCTGCGCGATGCGGAGAAGAAGTCACTGAGTGCTCTGTCGGCAGAGATGAAGGACCTGGCCGCCCGCGCGAAGTCGAAGAAGCTGGCGCCGCACGAGTATCAGGGCGGGTCCTTTGCGATTTCGAACCTTGGCATGATGGGGATCGAGAATTTCGACGCGGTCATCAACCCGCCGCATGGCTCGATTCTCGCCGTGGGCGCGGGCGTGAAGAAGCCAGTCGTCATGGCGGACGGGACCATCGGGGTGGCGACGGTCATGTCGATGACGCTGTCGGTGGATCACCGGGTGATCGACGGGGCCTTGGGGGCCGAGTTCCTGAAGGCCGTGATCGAGGCGCTGGAAAACCCGATGGTGATGCTGGCCTGAACCGGCGGAGCGGGGGTTTCACACCCCCGCACCCCCGTGGAGTATTTCCGAAAAGAGCAAATGGGGGCCGGAAGGTCCCCTTTTTCTTACCGCGACTTCAGCTTTTCGATGAGGGTCGAGGACCTGCGGAGGATCGTTGCTGCGGTGCCAAGGGCGACGATCCAGAGCGTGACGGTCAGGATCCGCTCGCTGGCGAAAAGTGCTGCGAGGACAGTGCCTGCGGTGAGGATGGCCATGCGCTGCGGCTTGGCGAGGGGGCCGGAGAAGTCGGGCGGGAAGCCCTCGGCGCGGCCAAGCTCGCGGATGTAGGCGGTGGCGATGGCGAGGCTGGCGACAAGGAGGCCGAGGGAGGGGTGCCCGGCGGCGAGGCCCGCGCCGGCGAAGAAGAGGAAATCGGAGACGCGGTCCGGGGCCTCGTTCCAGAAGGGGCCGTCCCTGGCGCCGCGGCCGCCCTCGATGGCGACCATGCCGTCGATCAGGTTGCAGACGAGGCGGGCCTGGATCGTGGCGGCGGCGACGATCAGGAAGACGGACTGTGTCAGCCCGGCGACCTGCGTGGACAGTGCATAAAGGAAGAAACCCGCAGCGGCGAAGCCCATCGAGGCCTGGGAGATCCGGTTCGGCGCGATCCCCCTTGCCACGGCCCGGGAGGCGAGGCGGGCGGCCCAGGCGGAGTTGCGCGAGGTGAGCGGGCGGCGGTTCTGGTCGCTCATGTCGTGGACCAGACCCAGCGGGTGACGTGGAAGAAGATGGGGGCGGCGAAGATCACAGAGTCGAGCCGGTCAAGGAAGCCGCCGTGGCCTGCGATGAGGTGGCCCCAGTCCTTGATCCCCCGGTCGCGCTTGATCGCCGACATGACGAGGCCGCCGAAGAAGCCCATGAGCGTGATGAGGAGGCACATGCCTGCGGCTTCAAGGGGCGAGAACGGGGTCATCCAGTAGAGCGCGGTGCCGATGGCGGTGGCCGAGAGGGTGCCGCCGATCAGGCCCTCCCAGGTCTTGGAGGGCGAGAGGGTCGGGGCGACACTGGTGCGGCCGAGGAGCTTGCCCCAGACATATTGCAGCACGTCCGAAAGCTGCACGACGAAAATGAGGTAGGCGATGAGGATGACGTTGCGGCCCTCGAACCCCGGGATCTGCAGGTAGAGGAGCGCGGGGACGTGGCTGGCGCAGTAGACGCAGATCATCAGCGCCCACTGGGTTTCCGAGACGCGGATCAGGAAATCCCGGGTGGAGCCGCGCAGGGCAGAGGCGACCGGCAGAAGCAGGAAGGCGTAGACCGGGATGAAGATCGAATACATCCCGTACCAGTCCGTGGCGATGAACCAGTACTGCAGCGGCAGGATCAGGAAGAAGCAGGCGACGAGCGACCAGTGGTCGGCGCGGTTGTGGGTGGTCAGCGTCATGAACTCTCGCAGCGCGGCGAAGGAGCAGAGCGCGAAGAGGAGGACGACGCCCGGCTTGCCTGCAATGAAGGCAAGTGCCAGGCAGATCACCATCACCCACCAGGCATTGATGCGGGCGTTCAGGTTCTCGATCACCGGGTTTTCGCCGGCGGGGGAAAGACGGAGGCGGAGGATCTCTCCGATCACCGAGGCGAGGACGAGGATCGTGCCGACGCCGGCCAGAAGCCAGAGGAGATGAGGGGAGGTCATGCCGCCGCCGGGGGGGTCAGGGCGAGAAGCGCCCGGGTGGCGCGGGCGAGGAAGGCGTCCCTGGTCTCCTCGGGCTCGACATGGATCGGAGCGCCGAAGGTGAGGGTGCAGATCAGGGGGACGGGAATGATTTCACCCTTTGGCATGACGCGGTTGAGGTTCGCGATCCAGACAGGGACAAGGTCCACCTGGGGCCGCGCCCTGGCAAGGTGATAAAGGCCTGACTTGAAGGGCAGAAGCGGCGCGTCGGAACTGTTGCGCTGGCCTTCGGGAAAGATGATGAGCGAGGAGCCCTGGTCGAGGGCGGCGACCATCTGGGCGACCGGGTCCTCGGTCCGGGCCTCGGGTCGGCGGTCGATGAGGACCGCGTTGAAGACATCGCGCCCGATGAAGGCGCGAAGGGGCGAGGTCAACCAGTAGTCAAGCGCGGCGACCGGCCGGGTCTGGCGGCGAAGGGGGCTGGGAAGTGCGGTCCAGAGCAGGACGAAATCGCCGTTCGACGCGTGATTGGCGAAGTAGACGCGCTGGCGCGGCACGGGTTCGATCCCGTGCCAGATGGCCCGGGGCGCCGTCATGAAACGGGCAAAGGTCGAGATCGCCAGACCGGTCAGTCTTGCCGCGAAGGAGCGTAGGGACGCGATCATGCCTGGACGGTCATTCGGCCTTCAGGATCTGATCCATGTTGAGTGCCGGCTGCGCGCATCCGGCCTTGCCGACCACGCGAGCCGGAACCCCGGCCACGGTGGTATTGCACGGCACGTCTTCCAGAACCACCGACCCGGCTGCGATCCGCGAGCACTGCCCGACCCGGATATTGCCCAGCACCTTGGCCCCTGCCCCGATCAGGACACCGTCGCCGATCTTCGGGTGCCGATCGCCGTCCTCCTTGCCGGTTCCACCAAGGGTGACGGAATGCAGCATGGACACGTTGTCGCCGACCACGGCGGTTTCCCCGATGACGATGGAATGGGCGTGGTCGATCATGATCCCCTTGCCGATACGGGCAGCGGGGTGAATGTCGACGCCGAAGACCTCGGACACCCGCATCTGCACGAAGTAGGCGAGATCGATGCGGCCAGTCTGCCAAAGCCAATGGCCGATCCGGTAAGCCTGGACGGCCTGGTAGCCCTTGAAGAAAAGCAGCGGTTGCAGGAAGCGGTGGCAAGCCGGGTCACGCTCGTACACGGCCATCAGGTCGGAGCGTGCGGCTGCGCCGATCCCGGGGTCGGCATCATAGGCCTGATCGGCGATTTCGCGGAGGATCTGCTCGCTCATCTCGCCCGAGGCGAGTTTCAGCGAAAAACGGTAGGCCAAGGCGCGTTCCAGCGACGAATGGTGGAGAAGCCCGGAATGGATGAGCCCGCCAAGCAGCGGTTCATTGCGGATGGCTTCGACCGCCTCTTCGCAGACGCGCCGCCATACCGGATCTACCGCGGCAACTCTTGGTCTGGTCTCAAGCATGGCGACGTCTCCGATTGTGGCATAGTCATACCACATCGGTTGCGACATTCGAGATGCATTTCCGTGACCCCAGTCATCACAGCCGGTGATGGAGGCCGGACGACATCCGTCAGCCAAGGTCGTTCACGCTGCGCGGCGGCGGCAGGCCTTTTCAAAACAGCCTGCCGCCTTGCATTTCCCAGGTCCTGGCTGCGGCACTACACGACGACGTTGACCTGTCTGAAAGGCCCCGGCCCGAAACTTGACGACAGCTGGGCGACCGACAGCTGGAACGGCCCGGCAACCATGTCAGCTGCCCGCATCGCGGCAGTATAGGTGAAGGACGGCTGACTGACCGAATATTCTGCCATGGTGGTCGTCCCTTGCAGAACCCGCACCAGATAGCCTTCGGTCTCCTCGCCCAAGGGCACTTCCGAGGATTGCCAACTGTCACCGTCGATCCGTGTCCTGCGTTTCCATGTCAAGGTCACGTCACCGGCAAGGACCGTCGGGCGGAGATGGGCCACCGGATAGGGCCGCAACCCGATCCCGTCGAAGGCCTCGACCCTCAGGACGGTGTTGACATCATCGTAGCCGCGCGACGCCGCCCCCACGCGATAGTAGCGGGCAAGCCCGCGGGCAGAAGCGGCAAGGTCAAGCTGCGAAAGGGCAAGGTCCAGCAGGACCACCGTACTTCCAGTGGGCCAGATGGACGGCATCACGCCGTCCGTGCCAAGCTGCCCACGCAGCCTTTCGGACAACTCATAAGTATCCGGCCCGACGAGATCTGCCGTTCGGAACTGGAAAACTTCCCAGTTGGCGCCGCTGCCATCGCCGATGGCCATCGCATTGGCACCATTCAGCACCGACACCGCACTGGCAGACGTCAACTCTCCTCCGACAAGCCTGACCCGGAGCGGCGGCCCACGGTCCCAGAGCCCAGGCCGGTGTGCTGTCATCGGTGACTCGGTGACGCCAATCACGGCCGAGGCCGCGACAAGGCGGTTGATCTCATACCCTGCATCTTCCGCAGACGACCAGATGGCCACCGTGCCGGGCCAGGGTTGCGCGGCCACGGCGACATGTGGCGCATGGGGGACCTCGGTTCCCGTCAGAAGCGGAAGATCCAGGAACACCGGAACAACCGGGACCGGCGCCGAGAACGCGCGAACCGAGATCGTCTCGTCGATGCGGTCCGAGGGCAGATAGACGCCCGGTTCGACCCGAACGGCTTCCAGTATCTGGCCCTCGGCCTGCTCGACACGGTCCACCCGGAAACGCCGACCGTCATAGCCGACGACGTCGCCGGCCCCGATGGAAAGCCGAGACTTCGGCAAGGAGAACCTGATCGTGTCACGGGCGACGCGCGCTTCGGCCAACCAGCGCTCGACAGCCGTCAGCCCTTCGATGCGCGTCAGGGCCAGTGGCAAGTCAGTCTGCGAAACGGTAAGTGCCTCTTCATCCGGGAACCGGGTTTCGACTGCGCGGACCTCGTAACTCGACTGGGCATCGACAAAACCCAGGCGGATCGTGCCGGCCGTTTCGGACTCGGCCAGGCGCGTCGCTTCGATGCTGCCGTCGATGTCAGGCGACAGGGCAAGGTCATCCGGGCCAAGGCTGGCCTGAAGCCGTGCATCCCTGGTCCGGAAGACAATTTTCCCCTCCCGTTCGAAGGCATCAAAGCCGAAGGCCAGCATCAATGGCTGCAGACTGGAGCGGGCAGTTGCCAGATCGGCCTGCTGGTAGCCCCGGACCAGTCCGAACAGGAATTGCACATCGATCTGGTCTGCGCCGGATCGGTGACAGATTTCGCTCACGACGGACGCGAGCGGCTGGTTCGAGGCCCGACCATTCAGCCAATGACCGCGCGCGTAATTGTCTCCGTCATTCCAGATGTCGGACTGCCCGGGGAATTCCGGGAAAGGCCGCGCATCCCAGGCCCAGGCATAGGCATGACTCGTGTCGACCATTTGCCCAGCATAGACTGGCGAGACCGGGTTGTTTTCGGCCTTTGACCAGAAAGACCCCATCGCCAACAGATACTGCATCTGGATGAGATCGTCCCGCCGACCGTTCGACCAGGCAGGCAGACCGGATTCCGAAGACTTCACGTCCACGAACTTGTTCGGCTGGTTTGTGCCCTTGTCCACCGCAGCACAGCCATATTCGGTGAAACGGATCGGTTTGGACGCAGGACTCCAGGCCGTAGGCTCTGACAGGCGCTCGCCATTCCGCCGTTCGTAGTGCAGGTTTGACCACCACGACCGGATATCCTTGTAGCGAAAGACCCAGGGCTCGCCGTATTCGCCATCCGTGATCGGTAGGCGCCGCTGGGCAAGCGCCCCTTCCGTGCCGTCATAGTACCAGTCGTAGCCCTCGCCGCCCGCGATGTTGGACATCAGGTAAGCCGGGTTGTAGATCGAGCCGAAACCGGCATCGGCATGATCCTCGCCGTCACGCCAGTCCGACAGGGGCATGTAATTGTCGATGCCGACAAAATCGATGTTCGGGTCTGCCCATAGCGGATCAAGGTGGAAATAGATGTCCCCGTCCACGTGGTATCCGAAATATTCGGACCAATCCGCCGCGTAGCTGATCTTCACGTTCGGCCCAAGGATCGACCGGACATCCGCCGCCAGAGACCTCAGCGCCACCACCGCCGGAAAGACATCGCCCGCCCCCCGGATCTGCGTCAGAGACCGCATTTCCGATCCGATGCAGAAGGATTCCACACCTCCCGCAGCGGCACAGAGATGAGCGTAGTGCAGAATGAACCGCCGGAACCCCCAGTCGTTCGGTCCGGCATAGGTGACGCTTTCGCCGCTGACGACGAAGTCACCAGGCTGCGCCGCGCCGAAGAAAGCCGCAACCTCTGCAGCAGCAGCCGCAGTGCGATCGGGCGAGCCCGGACGACCAGGAGCCGTCGAAAGCGTCACGCGTCCGCGCCATGGCAAGGCAGGTTGCGTCACCGCGCCCGACCACGGATCGGGCAGAACATTGCCTGGAACCTGGTCCATCAGGATGAACGGGTAGAACATCACCTCCTTGCCGCTGTCCCTCAAGGCCCTGATGGCCTCGATCACCGATGCGTCCGATGGGGTTCCCCCATAGACAGAGACACCATCGACCTTCGGCACCTCCTGCGCATGGGCGCGCGTGATGCCGCCCGACCGCCACGGCATTCCGACACCGTCTCGAAGCGTCTGCTCGACTTTCGGACGGATCGTGCAGGATGAGCAGCGCAGGTCGTCCCCGAACCACGATACGACCAGCGAGACCGCCCCGACGTTCGGCAGTTCTTCGGTCAGCTGGCTCAGACTGGTCGCAAAATCCGTCATTCCGGACGGAGAATGGACATTCGCCGTCCGATTTCGGCCAAGCCCCTCGGCATAGTGCACCGGCGTCGTTGCCAGCCCGTATTCGCCGGTTCCGGGAATAAGCGCCACACCTCTGACCACCTGATCCAGTGTCTGCGAGGACTGGACCGCCGGCCCCTGCGCGGCGCGAACGACTTCAAAGCTGAACTGCGGCACCCGATTGCCATAGGACGACAACTCCAGGTCCTCGATCACAACGTAAGCTACACCGCGATAGGCGGGTGCCTTTCCGCTCCCCTCGATTGCCTCCAGCAACGGGTCGGGAAGCTGGGTCTCACTCCCGGTATAAACACGCATGTTAAGGTCACGGGCCGAGATCTCGTTGCCGTCCGCCCAGATCCGGCCAACCCGTAGGATCTCCCCCTCGCAAAGCGCGATCGCGAGGCTGACAGAGTAGCTGTACTCGTTCACCTTCGGCTTTGGGGCGCCCTTGCCGGTCCTGCGGCGACGGATCGTTTCGACGAAATTGGTTGCCCAGATGACCTGCCCGGACACGCGCATCCGTCCCCAGATCTGCCCGATTGCCGCACCTTCCCCGGCGCCGGTCAGGCGCAGGCGCTCGATGCGGCCGATGTCAACCGGCTCGGACCCTGCGCCAAGAACGCGCTGGTCGATTGCCCGACCGATCGTCGCACCGATCGCCCGGCCGATGACCGCCCCCGAAAGCCCAAGCACCGAACCGCCGAAACCGGCGCCAAGCGCCGCGCCTGCGGCAGAAAGAAGCAATGTCGCCATTCATCTGGCTCCTTCTGGAAAGCAAAACCGCGCCGCGATCCGGCGCTGCCAGGGGGCTGACAACGAACTCTCGATCACGCCGTGGCCTGTGTAAGAGTGGATGAACCGCGGATGCGCCCCGATCCGGGACTGCAAACCCAGATGCTTGGCGATACTGCCGTCCCTCATGCGGAAGACCAGAACGTCGCCGGGCGCCTGCCGGGCCAATTCCTTGGCAATCAACCACCGCGAGGCCGCTGCCAGAAGCACCTCGCAATGGGTCGGCTCTGCCCAATCCTCGGTGTAGGCGGGAACCTCTTCCGGTTCCGTTCCGTAAAGTGCCCGCCAGACACCTCGCAACAGGCCAAGGCAATCGGTCCCAACCCCCTTGACGCTGGCCTGGTGCTGATACGGCGTGCCGATCCAGGCCCGCGCCTCGGCCAGCGCACGCTCTGCCACGGTCATGGAACACTCCCGCCCACCCGCGTCGCTCCGCTGGCGGCACGGTCCGGCACCGGATACGACGCCAGCCAGTCCTCACCCGGAATGTGCGGAAAACCCCGGAAGTTGAGGAAGTTGGCAAACTTCGTCCGACAAGTGGTCGTCGTCTTGTCGCAGCCCGCCTGGAGCCTGACCGTGTCACCGGCAACCATCGCTGCCCCAATCGACTGCCACAGGTCGATCAGGCGCCTGCTTCCCTCTTGCCGATCATTCTTGACCACACCGAACAGACCAGCTGCGGCGCCGGTCAGGACTTCAAACCGACCGCCCTCGAACCAGCGATCATCAAAACCGCTCACCCCGGTCAGGACAAATCCGCGCTCCTCGTCGACAACGTCCACCGTGGCAACGACGGAAAAGCCGGGTTGCCCCAGATCGAAGCGACAGCGCGCGTCCCCCAGAACTGCCGAACAGCCCGGGGTGTAGGCCAAGCCGTGGGGGCGGTTCAGCCGCTCGCTCAGGCCCCGCAACTCGGCCTTGAACGCGCCGCCAGACCGCGACACCTCACCCAGATACCCGCGGAACTGCTCGATATAGTCGCCCGGCGACTGCCAGTTGACCAGAAAGGCCCTCACTTCTGCCCCGTCGAACCGACCCGCCAAAAGGTCGGCTTCGGTGATCGAACTTGCACTCAGTGCACCGAAGGCCTCGGTATTGTCCACTGACAGACCTGTGGTCTGGTTCAGAACCCGCGCCGTCATCCCGGTGTCCGCGCGACAGAGGATGCCATCGACCTCGATTTCGCGGTCGTGATCGGTGAATCCCAGCACCAGACCGTCGCGGCGCGTGATGGTCCAGGCACGGCAGACCGTGGTCACTCCGCTTGCCAGATGGTCAAGAAGCGCGTCTCGCGTCATAGCCTGATCTCCACCACCGGAACGGTCGGCACGTCGCCCGCCTGGAACGACGCGACCGAAGTCTGGATCGCGTCGGCGTCAAATCGCACCGGAACGTCGAACTCGAAACCGGCGGTGACCCGGGTCCCCAGGTCCGGGGGCAGCACGAATGCCACTTCCCCAGTCGCCACATCGACCGAGAACTCAAGGCTTTCGATCTTCTGGTCCCCGGCCACGGCGACAAGGACCGTGCCCGCGACCGGTTTCCGGATCGGCCGGGTATAGCTTTGCAGGCCCGAAACATAGGTCTTCTGCAACTGGAAGACGGTCGTGACGCCGTCACCGATCCCGATCAGCTGATCCTCTGGCGTGGGCGTCGCAAGAGGCAGGCATGACTTGTAGTCGGACCAGTCCTTCCAGCGAAATCCGTGCATCTGCCCGGCCCGCGCCTCGAAGAAAGCGATCAGCGTCTCGATATCGTTCAATGACCGCAAACCCACACCCGCATCATACCGGCGGCGCGAGTGCTGCCAGGGCGTGTTCCTCTCCTCGAAACCGTTGGCAAGGGTGACGATCTCGGTCCGGCGCTCGGGCCCGCCGACCGAGCCAAAGCTCAGGTTTGCGGGAAAGCGTACTTCATGAAAGGCCATGTCTCGTCCTCACCTGTTCCGCTGGCCGCGCGACAGCGCGCGACTGACCTGGGCAGCCACCTGGCTTTGACTGCGTTGAAAGCCCTGGACATCCGGGGTGGTGATGTTCATCACCACGTTCACCGCCCGGCCTCCCGCCGTCTGAACGCCTAGCCGGCCGTCCGGCCCGCGTGCCAGCGGCATGATCGCCTCGGGGCCCGCCTCGCCCATCAGGCCCATCCCGCCCCGCATGGGAAACGTTGTCGGAGAGCCGACGATCCCGCCTTTGGCAAAGGGCATCACCTTGCCCTGACTGAACGTGCCACCCTTGGCAAAGGGCATGCCCCCGCCCATCAGCCCGGCCACGCCCTGCGCCAGAAAACCGCCAAGCGCGTTCGTCACCGGCTTCAGCGCGATCGAGTAGACCGTGTCAACGATGGTGTTGGCCACGGTCTTCAGGGCGTCGTTCAGCTTCATCCCGTCGAAGACCAGCCCGTCGAAGGCCTTTCGCAGGCCCCCGCTGATCCCGTTCGACAACGTGTTCACTTCGCGCCCGGTGAAGACCATCGTCTCCTTCATCCGGGCCAGTTCGCCGTCGAACGCCGCCACCATCGACACCGAAGACCCCAACTGCGCTTCAAGCGCCCTCAGCTGCTCCTGCATCGTTCCGATATCCGCCATCGCCCTGTTCCTTCCTCACATCCGGGAACGCTGCCGCCAGCTCGGCCAACCGCGCGCGTGTCAGGGGCGGGACCAGACCTTCCCGCCCCAGCATGATCTTCAGTTCGACCGGCGTGAGCCGCCAGAAAACCGCAGGCTCCAGCCTCAACCCATGCAGGCCCGCCTGCATGAGACCGCGCCAGTCGATCCCGCTCATGGCTCGCCGGGCAGCGAGAAGGCCCGGGCCAGGAGTTCGGCTGCCGCCCGCGCCGCCTCGACCGGCCCGCCGCCGATTTCGACGCGCAACAGGTCCGCCGCCGTGCCCTGCCAGCCACCGCCTCGCAGCCCCGCGACGATCAGCGCCAGCACGTCCCGCGTCGAAAACCGTCGCTCCTCGAACCGCTGCACCAGGTCCAGAAGCGACCCCGTCTCCAGCGCCTCCTCCAGCTCGGCCAGCGCGCCCAGCGTCAGCTTCGCCACATGACGCTGTCCATCGAGGACGATGGCGACCTCACCTGCCCAGGGGTTCGCCATGTCAAAGCGCCGTGAAGGTCAGCGCCCCGGCCGAGGCCATTGCCATCTCGTAGCTGGCCTCGTCGTTGTGGCTGCCCGAATATTCGATCGAGGTGATCTGGAACGGGCCCTCGATCACTCCGAAACTCGGGATCACCACCTGAAAATCCGGGATCTCGCCGTTGAAGAACACCTGCCGCGCGCGTTCGTCGGTCGCCTCGTCGCGGAACACGCCCGACCCCGAGATCGCGGCGGACTTGACTCCCGCCCCGGCCAGAAGCTCACGCCAGCCGCCCTGGCTTTCCAGACTGGTGACGTCCACCGATTCCGTGTTGAAGCTGATCCGCGTTGCCCGCAGGCCCGCGATGGTGACGAACTGGCCGTCCCCCGTCTGGTCGATCTTGATCAGCAGATCCTTGCCGCTTTGCACAGCCATCTTCGCTCTCCGTCATGATGGGATAGGTGGCGCCTGGCGCCCCCCTCTCCCGCAGGGGGAGAGAGGATGGGGATAATGGGCGCTACAACTGAACCCGCGCCCGGAACGTCAGGTCGATGCGTCGGGTTTCGCCCTCTTCGATCCGACGGGCGATGGCCCGCAGGAAGAACATGCTGACCAGGGCGCCCCGGCTCAGGGTCAACGGCGCTCCGATCAGCGCGTCCGAAATGTCGGCAGCGATGGTCTTGATCGACAGAAAACCCGTGGCATCGGTGATGACACTGATGACCATCTGATGCTCGGCGCCCGCGCCCGACTTGTCGGACTGGTCGCGCGCCTCTTCCGGCCCCAGCAGGACGAAGGTCCCGGTCACGTTCGGCGGCACCGCATCGTAGATCGCCACCCCGGCCAGGGCAGGCCAGGTCGACAGCCGCTGGAACACCGCCGTTTGCAGGGCGGGCGCTGCACCATAGCTCATTTCGGCACCTCCTCGCGGGCAAAACAGGTCAGGAAACGGCCAAACGGGTCGCGCTCGGTGACCGCCTGGATCAGGAACAGCCGCGTCCCCTCACGGAACCGCTGCCCCGCCACCGGGCGCGACCCCGACCCGACCGGAGCCCCGCGGACCGTGATCCGGTAGGGGACGGCCGAAAGAAGCCGCTCTTCGCCCGGGGTGTCGCCGCCCGACCCCGGCAGGACCTCGGCCCAAAGCGTGCCCAGCGGCGTCCAGGACAGCGTGAAGCCGCCTGCGCCGTCCGGGGTCCGGACAACCCCCTCCAGCACCAGCGACCGGTTCAGATGGGGGGCGTTCATTTCTTGCCCCCGCCCAGGATGCGGACCGTCCGCCCGCGCTCGATCAGGGTGACGACGCCGAAAGGCAGCCCGGCAGCCTGCGCGCCGTCGTCATGCCGGTGCTCATAGTATTCGCCCGCCAGCAGCAGCACCGCCTGCCGCAGGTCCACCGGAACATCCGTCCAGGCCGCACCGAACCCGGCGTCGAAAACGATTTTCACCAGACCTTCGCTCGGGATCGTCGGCAGTCCCGTGCCCTTTCCCGCAAGACGCGGGCGATGCAGGTCGGGGACAAGCCGATACGCCGTGGCAGGCACCACGACCTCACCGCCCGCCGCGTCGACCAGCGTGACGCTCACGATCCCCGACACCGGCGACACCGGCAGCGCCTGCTCGTCGTCGCGCCAGCAGTCCAGCACCCACAGAAACCGGCGCTGGAACAGCATCTTGCCGATCCGCCCCTCGATCGCCGCCATCGCGGCGCGAAGATAGGTCTCTATCAGCCCGTCCTGCAGACCGTCATCGGCAAAGCCGGACCCCATCCGCAGATGGTCCTTCATCTCCTCCACCGGCAGCGCCACCAAGGGCACCTGGGTCTCTTCGGTCAACATCATGGGTCACTCTCCGCCAGCGGCCGCGTCTGATTGGGGCACAGGGTCGGCCCGGCCCCTCAAGGGACCGGGCCAGCAGGTCACGACACCGCGACCTTCAGCAGCTTGATCGCCGCAAAGTCGGTGATGTCGCCGCCCACGCGCTTGTTGGCGTAGAACAGGACATTGGGCTTGGCGCTGAACGGGTCACGCAGGATCCGCAGGTCAGGGCGTTCCGCGATGGTGTAGCCGGCGCGGAAGTCGCCGAAGGCGATGGGATAGGCGTTGGCCGCCACATCCGGCATGTCCTCGCTGACCACGACCGGATAGCCCATCAGACGCGACGGCTCGCCCGCCGCCAGGCCATCCGACCACAGGAAGCGGCCGTCCGCGTCCTTCATCTTGCGCACCGCGCCCACGGTCTTCGAGTTCATCAGGAAGGTGCCGTTGGCCCGGTAGTCCGCGCCAAGCGCATAGACCAGGTTGACGATGCAATCGGCCGGGTTGGTGGTGGCAAAGTCCGAGGCCGCCCCCGTGGGCACATAGCCGATGTTGCCCCAGGTCCAGGTCGCATCCGCCACCTTGGTCGGCAAGAGGATGCCGCGCGGCTTGTCCACGCCGTCGCCGTTGATGAAAGCCGCAGCCTCGGCACGGGTGAAACGGGTGGCGATCTTTTCGGCCAGCCAGCCCTCGACGTCGAAGGCGCTGTCGTCCAGCAGGCGCTGGCTGGCCTTGGGCATCGCCGCCAGCTCGTGCAGCTTGATCGAGATGCGCTCGATGATCGGGGTCGCGGTCTCGGTCGTGGCCGCCGTTTCGGTGGCCCAGCCCGAGCCAACTTCCGACCGGTCCACGATCACGTCGAAGCTGGTCGCCTCGACCTGCACCACATTCGCCACCGACCGCAGGCTGGAGGTGGACAGAAGCAGCGACTGGATGCGGTCGGCCGTCTGCGGATCGACCAGATAGCCACCATCGGCGGCCACGGCGGTGGACATCGCCTTGCCTTCCAGGGTCAGGCCGCGCAGGCCGTCATCGTCCCCGGTCCGCAGATAGGCGTTGAACGCCTTCTGATGCGGCGCCTCGGTTTCCGCGCGGGCCGAAAGTGCGGGGCGGCCATAGGCCATCGTCTTTGCGTTCAGCATGGTCAGTCGCTCTTCCTGATGTTTCAGCGTGGATTTCACTTCGTCCTGAAAGCGTTTGAATTCGTTCAGGAACCCGGTCATGGCCGCCTTCGCCTCGGCGGCCGGAGACGGGTTGGTCAGAGTCTGGGCACGGGGCAAACCTTCCCCGGCCCGAGCCTTCGTCTCGGTCATCTCTTCATCCTTCTTCTGTCACTTGGGACGCCGCGCTATCGCCCGGCCAGACTGCGGCGCGCGTCCTCGAAGACCGCCGCCATGTCGCGCCAGTCGTCGTCCAGGGCATCCGCCTTGGCCGCGACCCGCGCCTCGGGAAGCATCGGGAAGGTCACCAGCGACACTTCCCAAAGCTCCAGCTCCGACAACAGGCGCTTGCCCTTGCCGTCGCGTTCCGCCTTGACCGTGCGATAGCCGATGGAGAGCCCGTCGATCGCCCCGGCCTGAACCAGCGCCGCCACTTCGCGGCCCCGCTCCACCTCGGTCAGGATGCGCCCCTTGACCCAGAGGCCGGTGGCATCCTCGCGCACCTCGTCCCAGACGCCGATGGGCTGGCCCGGATCGTGCTGCCACAGCATCTTGACCCGCCCGCCCCGCGCAGCCAGCCGCTTCAGGCTCGAGGCATAGGCGCCCTTCTGCACGATGTCGCCACCCTGGTCGGTCTTGCCGAAAAGGGACGCATAGCCCTCCACCACATGGCCCTCTGTCACCACCAGGCCCGCGTCACTCTGCTGGAACTTCCGCTCCGGCGCTCCGTATTCGCTCATCGCCTCACCTCATCGCTGCCCTGATGACCGTCTCGGCCATCTGCGCCAACAGGAACGCCGCCACACCGTAGACGCCGACCCAGATCCGTTTTTCCAACCGCTCCAGCGTGGCCTCGATCAGCCCCAGCCGATACTCCAGCGCCGCCCAGCGCTCGTTCGCCACGCGCTCGTTCGCCTCGATCCGCGCCGCAGCCGCATCGAAACTGTCGTAGACAAAGCGCGATCCGCCCTCGCTCCGTCGCGCGGTCATTCCGCCTCCGTCAGCTTCGGCAGACCCAGCAGCATCCGCTTTTCCGCCACCGTCAGAAAATCGGCCGCCGCCACCCGCGCCCATTGCTGGTCCCGCTCGCTTGCCAGCGCGGGCACCTGATCCAGATCGGGTTTCAGGTCCACCTCCTCGCCGGCGAACCGCGACAGCCAATGCGCGAGGTCCGCCAGGACCTTGGTCGCCAGCGGCAACACGGTCAGCCGGAAGAAGGCCCGGTTGGCCTCCTGATAATTGGCATAGGTCGCGTCGCCCGGGATGCCCAGAAGCATCGGCGGCACGCCGAAGGCAATGGCGATCTCCCGCGCGGCGGCTTCCTTGGTCTTCTGGAACTCCATGTCGCTGGGGCTGAACCCCATCGGCTTCCAGTCCAAGCCCCCTTCCAGCAGCATCGGACGGCCAGCGTTGCGGGCCCCCTGATGATGCGCCTCCATCTCGGCTACCAGCCGCTCGTACTGGTCCGACGACAGGCTCGCCGCCCCGTCCGCGCCCTTGTAGACGATCGCCCCCGAAGGCCGCGCGGCGTTGTCCAGCAGCGCCTTCGACCAGCTGGAAGCGCTGTTGTGCACATCCACCGCCACCGCCGCCGCCTGCATCGGCGAAAAGCCGTAGTGGTCGTCCTGCGGATGGAAGGTCTTGAGGTGACAGATCGGGCTCATCTCCCCCGTCACGTCATAGCGATGCGTCCGTCCGCTGACCGTGTAGTCATAGGCCACCGGCCAACCATCCGCTCCGGGGACCAGGTTCATCCGGTCCGACCGCAGCACATGCAGCTCGCCCGGCATCGCGCCGACGCCCGGCACCGCCTCGACATAGGCGTTCCCGGACAACAGCAGATAGCCATAGACCGCCTCCAGAAACTCCGCCCGCCCCTGCGCGCCATTGGGACGCGAGATCAGGTCCATCACTGGATGGCTTTCGAACCTTTGCTCATGTGTCTGGCACACCAGAGGCAGCGCCGCCGCCGCCTCGGCGATCAGCCGCACGACGCGGAACCCCACCGGATTGCCCTGAAACCCCGTCCGCGTCAGGCTGACCGTGTCCCGAGGGCTCCAGGCCACGCGGCCCGCGGCTCCCCAGGCGATCACCCGACCCACGGCCGAAGCCTTGCGTTCCGGAACCGCCGCCACCGGCGCCTTCCGCAGAAAATCGAAGACCATCCTCGCACTCCTTCATGCCCCGGGCCGTGCCCGACCGTCCGGGCTGCCTGATGCGCCCGGCCATATGACCCGCAATTCCTCTGGATCCGCTAAAGCGACCGAACGCTGGGTCGGCCGCCGTGCAACGGCATCAGCATCAGGTCCGTCAGCGCCCAGACCAGCGCGTCCAGCCGGTCCGGCGACCCCGCCCCCTGCCAGCCCACCGCCGTCATATTGCCCATCTGCTCTTCCAGCGCGCCCAGGCCTCGGACATGGCGAACCCGGCCCTGCTCGTACAAGGCCGCCACCGGCTCGGCGCGCAGCCATTTCGCCCGTGTCGCATGGACCGCCCGGAACGGCACCAGCGGGTCGATCATCCGCACCATCTGCTCCACCAGATCGCCGCCCTGGTTCACCTCGGCCACCAGCCGGTCCGCCCCGTGCCGCTCCATCGCCGCCAGCGCCGCCCGCGCCCAGCCCTCCGGCGTCGCGCCCTTGACCGAGGCATCCTCCAGCACCACCGCGCGCCAGTCCTTCGGCTCGCCCCGCGTATCGGCGCCGACCACGATGATCCCGCACTCGTCGCTCGACTTCATCGACGTGACCGGAGGGTCCACCGCCACCACAACCCGGTTGAACACCGGCACCTCGTCCACCCGCGCCGCCTCCAGCATCTGGTGCGTCCACAGCGCCCCGTCCGCCTCCTCGATCAGCACGCCCTCCAGCTCCTGCCGGCCGAACTTCGTCCCGCCATAGCGCGCCTGCACCTCCGCAAGGAAACTTTCCGCCAGATAGGCCCGGTTCGCCTCGGTCGGCGCATGGGTGATGACTGTCGAGGGGTTCTTCAGGATCGCCTTCAGCACCGCCACATTGCGCGGCGTCGTCGTCACCACCTGCTGCGGGTTCCGCCCCAGCCGCAGCGCGAACTGCAGCTGATCCCAGGCCTCCGCCCCCTTCTTCCACTTGCCCAGCTCATCCGCCCAGGCCGCATCGAACTGCGGCCCCCGCAGCGCCTCGGGCTCATGCGCCGAGAACACCTGCGCCACCGCCCCGTTCGGCCACAGAAGCTGGTTCTTCGACGCCTGCCACTCCGGCTTGCGGTCGGGCGGAGAGCAGGCGACGATCCCGCTTTCCCCCAGCACCATCACGTCGCGCACCTGGTCGATCGTCTCACCCACCAGCGCCACCCGCTTGCACTTGCCCGGGTCGCCCGGCCCTGCACCCTCGACCTGCGCGCGCACCCATTCCGACCCGGCCCGCGTCTTGCCCGCGCCGCGCCCGCCCATGATGACCCAGGTCTTCCAGGCCCCCCGTGGCGGCAACTGATGCGGCAGCGCCCAGAACTCGAACACCCAGGGCAGCGCCAGCAGCGCGTTCTGGCTCAGGCCACCCAGAAACTCATCCACCTCCTCCGGCGTTGCGGAGGCAAGCCAGGCGGCGCCCGATTTCAGCTCGGGCACTGTCAAGGTCGAGTGCCCCCCCGGCTCCGACGTGGCCGGCAATCTGCTTGCGGAGTTTGTCAACTTTGCCCCTTTCCTCCAGCACCTGGACGGCGGTCGCGCGAAGATCGCGGATCGCTGTCTGCGCTGCCCTGACTTCTGCGAATTCCCCGGCCCGCAGGGCTTCGATGGTGCGCTCCAGCTCCATCACCGCAAGGCCGTAAAACTTTTCCGTGGCCGCCAGCACCTCTTCAGGCGTGGGGCCTTCCCCCGAAAACCTCACTGTCATTCCAGATCCGTTCACCCCTCATGCTGCCCCCGCACGAAGGAAATGGAAAAGCGGCCTGCGGGGAGCCACCCCGGGCCGCTTCGACACTTCTTCCAGCATGCCACGATGTCTACATCAGACCGCGCGGAAAGTCAAGATAAATACTTTATTATCAATGGCTTGAAGGGCGCAGGCTTAACCTTCGGTTAACCTTCACTCGCCCTGCACGCCGCCTTCTTCCGCCGCTCCCTGCGCCGCTTCGATCTTGCGCCAGGCGGCCACGTTGCGGTTGTGCTCTTCCAGGGTTGCGGCAAAGGCATGTCCCCCGGTGCCATCGGCCACGAAGAACAGATAGTCGGTCTTGTCGGGATTGACCGCCGCCTTGATCGCCTCGACACCGGGATTGGCGATCGGGGTCGGGGGCAGGCCAGAGATGACATAGGTGTTGTAGGGCGTCTCGCGGCGCAGTTCGCTTTGGCGCAAACCGCGCCCCAGCACGCCCTCGCCCTTGGTGATGCCGTAGATCACCGCCGGGTCGGTCTGCAACCGCATCCCCTTCCGCAAGCGGTTGATGAAGACGCTGGCCACCCTGCCGCGCTCCTCGGGCACCCCGGTCTCCTTCTCGATGATCGAGGCCATGATCAGCGCCTCTTCCGGTGTGTCATAGGGCAGGCCCTCGGCCCGGTTGGCCCAGGCCTCGGCCAGGATCGCCGCCTGCTTCTCGGTCATCTTTGCGATGATCGAGGCACGCTCCGTCCCGCGTTCGACTTCGTATCCGCCCGGCGCCAGCGAGCCCTCCGGCGGCACGGTTTCCAAAGAGCCGCGCAGGAAATCCGCCTTTTTCAGCGCATCGACGATCTGCCAGCTGGTCACGCCCTCGGCCACCGTGATGCGGAAGACCAGCGCCGGGTCGTCCGAGACCTCCAGATACTCCGGCGGCAGGGGATCGGCACCGGGAACAAAGCGCACGACCTCGGCATAGGAATTCGTCGTCAGGTCCAGCTCGCTCAGCACCACTTCGGCCGTCGTGACGCCGATGCGGAAATTCAAGTCGCGCCCGCAGGTGGACCGTCCGGTCGCGGTGATCGCCTCCAGCACCTGCGACATGCTGGCCTGGGCCGGAACCGTATAGCTGCCGAATTTCAGGTCATCCGCCAGATCGGCATATTCCGCCCCGATGCGGAAGATGCGCGCATCGGTGATGACGCCGCGCTCCTCCAGGTTCCGGCTGACCGCTGACAGACTCGCCCCGCGCTCGACTTCCAGACAGATCGGCGCGGCAAGCGGTCCGGGCGCGACAAACTCGTTCCGCCCCCAGGCCACCAGCGCCGCCACCGCGACAAGGATCACGATGAACAGCGTCAGCGCGTTCGAGGCGATGGACCGCCACATCCCTAGCGCACCTTGCCCAGGACAAGGCTTGCGTTCGTCCCGCCGAAGCCGAAGCTGTTGGACAGCGCCACGTCGATCCTGCGCTTCACCGCCCTGTTGGGCGCCAGATCCAGCTTCGGCTGGACGGCCGGGTTGTCCAGGTTGATCGTCGGCGGAGCGACCTGATCCCGCAACGCCAGCACGCAGAAGATCGCCTCCACCGCGCCCGCCGCCCCCAGCAGATGCCCGATCGACGACTTGGTCGAAGACATGGTCGCGTTCGGCGCGTGGTCGCCCAACAGCCGCTCCACCGCGCCCAGTTCGATCGTGTCGGCCATGGTCGAGGTGCCATGCGCGTTGATGTAGTCGATGGCCGAGGGCGCGAGCCCCGCCCGCTTCAGCGCCGCCGACATGGACCGGAACCCGCCATCGCCGTCCTCGCTGGGCGCGGTGATGTGGTAGGCATCGCCCGACAGGCCATAGCCCAGCACCTCGGCATAGATCTTCGCGCCGCGGGCCCTGGCGTGTTCCAGCTCCTCCAGCACCACCACGCCGGCGCCTTCGCCCATCACGAAGCCGTCGCGGTCGGCGTCATAGGGACGGGAGGCCTTTTCCGGCTCATCAGCCCGCTTCGTCGACAGGGCCTTGCAGGCGTTGAACCCGGCGATCCCGATCTCGCTGATCGGGCTTTCCGTCCCGCCCGCGATCATCACGTCGGCATCGCCCCACTGGATCAGCCGCGCCGCATCGCCGATGGCATGGGCGCCGGTCGAGCAGGCCGTCACCACCGCATGGTTCGGCCCCTTGAAGCCGAACCGGATCGAGACCTGCCCCGACGCCAGATTGATGAGAGCGCCCGGAATGAAGAAGGGCGAGACCCGCTTCGGGCCCTTCTCCTTGATGAGAAGCGCCGTCTCGGCGATCGAGCTCAGCCCGCCGATGCCCGAGCCGATCATCACTCCGGTGCGCAGCTTTTCCTCTTCGGACGGGTTCTCCCATCCCGCATCCCGCACCGCCTGCACGGCCGCCGCCATCCCGTAGATGATGAAGTCGTCGACCTTGCGCTGTTCCTTCGGCTCCATCCAGTCGTCGGGGTTGAAGGTGCCGTCGCTGCCGTCGCCCTTCGGGATCTCGCAGGCATATTGGGTGACGACGTTCGAGGTATCGAACCTGGTGATCGTCCCGGCCCCGGACTGACCGGCCAGAAGGCGGCTCCAGGTCTCTTCCACCCCGCAGGCCAGAGGGGTGACCATTCCAAGACCGGTGACGACGACACGCCGCATTCTCTTCTCCCTCACGGATCAGGCTTTGCCCCGGGTGATACACGGCCCCCCTGCCCCGCGCAACCTTGGGGCGGGCGGATCGGCGGGGCGAGGGGCGCGCCGCGCGCGGCGCCTTTTTGGGATGCAGCGAAATCAAAGGCTTGCCTGTGGGCGTTCAGGATCGGTTAACTCTTACCCCTGCCGCGCCACGATGCCCATGACGGCGGCCAGAAGCTGCGCCGCCACCGCCGCACCCTGCCCGTCGATATCGCGGTCGGGCATGAACTCCACCATGTCGAACCCCACGATCCGCGCCTTTTCTGCCACGCCCGCGATCAGCTCCAGCACCTGCCAGTAGCCAAGCCCTCCCGCCGTCCGCCCGATCACGGCAGGCATCACGGAAGGGTCAAGCGCATCGAGGTCGAGGCAGACGATCACCTCGGCCCCGTCCGAGATCAGGTCCAGCGCCCGGACGATCCCGTAACGCGCGACTTCTCCGGCGGGAACAAGGCCCACCCCCCAGGCCTCTGCATCCGCCACATCCTGCACCCGGGCCGAGCCGATGCCGCGCTGGCCGACCTGGATGATCGCCTCGACATGCTCCATCTCTGACGCCCGCCGCATGGTCGAGGACAGGCCCAGCCGTTCGCCCTGCACCTCGTCGCGCCAGTCGATATGCGCGTCGATCTGGAGGATCGTGCAGCCCCGCCCCCGCGCGCCATAAGCCTCGATCATCGGGATCGGCAGGCTGTCGTCGCCACCGATCAGCATCGGCACCCCGCCCCGGTCCAGCACCTGGCTGACCGCCCCGAAGATCCGCGCCCGGTTTCCCGCCGGGTCCGCGATGTCCTGCGGCAGGTCGCCCGCATCCACGGCAGAGACGCCACCGGGAAAGACCGGCCCGCCCAGATCGAAATTCATGTGCCCGAGGTTCGCCGCATAAGCCGCCCCCGCCGCCCGGATCGCCGCCGGGCCGCCCGCACAGTAGAAACCGACCGAGGGGTAAGGCGTGCAGCCGTCCGCCCCGATCAGCGCCATCCCGGCGGTCATCCGCGACAGGTCGCGGGTGCGCGGGATGCCCATGAAGGTTTCGACGCCGGACGCGCCGAACATGGTGCCAAGTGCGCTGTTGCCGGTCATGCGCGCCTCCTCATCCCGACCTCAATCTGCGGGTCGGCTGACAGGCTGGCAAGGCCATAGACGGGCGCAGCGGCGCACCTTCGCCGATACGGCGCGGCCGGGCCAAAATCCTTCGAAGGATTTTGCAAATCTTTTCGAAAAGATTTGCACCGCGCTGCCCGACCCTGAACGCAAAAGGCACCCCGAAGGGTGCCCTGCGGTCCGAAACCGGACGAAAGCGCCTTAGGCGGCTTCCGAGATGAACTTCACCGCGTCGCCGAAGGTCTGGATGGTCTCGGCGGCGTCATCGGGGATCTCGATCCCGAATTCTTCCTCGAAAGCCATGACCAGCTCGACCGTGTCGAGCGAATCCGCACCCAGGTCGTCGATGAACGAGGCCGATTCCGTCACCTTGTCGGCTTCGACGCCCAGATGCTCGACGACGATCTTCTTCACGCGATCAGCGATGTCGCTCATGTCCGTTCCTCTATCTTGGCGCGGGCTCACTCCCGGCCTTTACCGTTCTTCCCGGCTTCCCGGGCCTCAATCCTGCGCGCCTATAGCAAGGGTCGGCGCGCATGGCAAACGCTTTAACCCGACTTGCGCGGGGCGCGTGTCAGACCATGTCCATCCCGCCGTTCACATGCAACGTGGCGCCGGTCACATAGGCCGCTTCCATCGAGGCGAGATACAGCACGGCAGCGGCGATTTCCTGCGGCGTGCCCATCCGGCCTGCGGGCACCGAGGCGAGAATCGTGGCGCGCTGCTGGTCGTTCAGCTTTTCGGTCATCGCGGTTTCGATGAAGCCGGGCGCCACGCAGTTCACCGTGATGCCGCGGCTGGCGACTTCCTCGGCCAGCGACTTGGACATGGCGACGAGGCCGCCTTTCGAGGCGGCATAGTTCGCCTGTCCCGCATTGCCCGCGCGCCCCACGACCGAGGAGATGTTGACGATCCGCCCCCAGCGCGCCTTCATCATGCCCCGGATCGCCGCGCGGCAGAGGCGGAAGGGTGCGGTCAGGTTCACGTCGATCACCGCTTGCCAGTCCTCGTCCGACATCCGCATGGCCAGCCCGTCGCGGGTGATGCCTGCGTTGTTGACAAGGATATCCACCGCCCCCATCGCCTCGGCCGCGCGTTTCACCAGGCCCTCGACCTCTTCGGGGTTCGACAGGTTGCAGGGCAGGACATGGGCGCGGGAGCCCAGATCGGCCGCCAGCGCCTCCAGCGGTTCGACGCGGGTGCCCGAAAGGCCGACGGTGGCCCCGGCGGCGTGCAGCGTGCGGGCGATCTCGGCGCCGATCCCGCCGCTTGCGCCGGTGACAAGGGCAGATTTGCCGGTCAAGTCAAACATGGGATGTCCTTTCAGCCCTTCAGGGCGGCAATGTCTTCGGGCGTGCCGATGGCGCGCGTGGCGGCACCCTGGGCGATGCGCTTGATCATGCCCGACAGCGCCTTGCCGGCGCCGATCTCCCAGAACTCGGTGACACCCGCCTTTTCCATCCAGAGGACGGATTCGCGCCAGCGGACCGAGCCGGTGACCTGGGCGATGAGCAGATCCTTGATCCGGTCGGGCTCCATCACCGCTTCGGCGCGGACGTTGACCACCACCGGGACGGCGGGCTTCAGGATCGGGACGGCGGCCAGCGCCTCGGTCATCACCCGGGCGGCGGGCTGCATCAGGGCGCAGTGGAAGGGGGCGGAGACGGGGAGCAGCAGCGCGCGTTTCGCGCCCCTGGCCCTGGCGATCTCGACCGCGCGTTCGACGGCGCCCTTGTGGCCTGACACGACGACCTGCGCGGGGTCGTTGTCGTTGGCGGCCTGGCAGACCTCGCCCTGGGCGGCCTCTTGCGCAACGGCGGTCGCGGTTTCGAAGTCCAGGCCCAGAAGCGCGGCCATCGCGCCCACGCCCACGGGCACGGCCTCCTGCATCGCGCGGCCGCGGATGCGCAGAAGGCGGGCGGTGTCGGACAGGGTCAGCGAACCGGCGGCGCAGAGGGCGGAATATTCGCCTAAGGAATGCCCGGCGACGAAGCTGGCCTGATCGAGGCCGAAGCCCTCGGCCTCCAGCGCCCGGAGCGCGGCGATCGAGGTGGCCATCAGGGCCGGCTGGGCGTTCTGCGTCAGGGTCAGCTCGGCGATGTCGCCCTCCCAGATCAGCGCAGAGAGTTTCTCGCCCAGCGCGGCATCGACCTCGTCGAAGACGGCCCTGGCGGCCGGATAGGCCTCGGCGAGCGCCTTGCCCATGCCGATGGTCTGGGCGCCCTGCCCCGGAAAGACGAATGCGCGGCTCATGTATCCCCCATGCGTTTTGTCGGGGATAGCGCGGCAGGGCGGGTCATGCAATCACCCCCACATTCCGGGCCGAAGGTCAGCGCAGCCGGACCCGCACCCGGCCACGGCCCAGAACGCGGTCCTTGACGCGCCCGCGCAGCGACCGGGGCGGCAGATGCTCGCGGTCCTGCAGGAACACAAGGCCATTGATCGCGCGGTCGCGGATCAGCGCAAGGTTCGCGCCCCATTCGGCGGCGACACGCGGATCGACGCCATCCGGGATGCCCTTGCGCGGGGTGTGGGTGCCGGGGACCCAGTCGGTGATGACGATGCCGGGGAATCGGTCGCCCAGATCGGCCACCAGCGCGCGGGTCAGGATGCGCAGCGCGCCTTTCGACACCGAATAGCCCGCCGCCAGGGGTGCGGGCATCACATCGGCGAAGGTCACGATGTTGATGATGCGGCCCTGCCCCCGCGCCACCATTTCGGGCAGGACGGCGTGGCAGCAGTTGAACGCCCCGCCCAGGTTCAGTTGCACCGTGTCCATGAAACTGGACGGCGTTTCCTCGAGGATGTCGCGGTGCGGATAGGTCTCGGCGCCGTTTATCAGGATTGTCGGAGCGCCCAGGATCTCGCGGATCCTGTTGAAGGCCTCCGTCACGGCCACCGGGTCGCGGACATCGGCGAGGACGGGGATCACGCCCTCATGCCCGGGCTCGAAGGGCGTGGCCGAGATGCCCGCGACCGCCAGCCCGCGCAGGGCAAGGGCTGCGGTCAGCGCGCGGCCCAGATCGCTGCCCGCGCCGGTGACCACGGCGACCCCGTCGGGGGCGTCCGGCCTGATCGGGCTGTCCTGCATCATACGGCTTTCCGCCTTTCGGCCCGGTGGCGGGCCACGATCACGTCGGCGACCCGCAAGGCATTGGCTGCGATCGTCAGACTGGGGTTCACCCCCATCGACGTGGGCAGGAAGGACGCGTCGGCGACATAGAGGTTGTCAAGATCATGCGCCTTGCAGTTGGCATCCAGCACCGAGGTCCTGGGGTCAGCCCCGAACCGCAGCGTCCCGCAGGAATGGCCGTAGTTCAGCGCCGGGCCGAAGCCTAGCAGCAGCGTGCGCCAGCGGCCAAGCCGGTTGCGGATCACACGGCGGAAAATGGCGCGACGCTCCAGAAGCTCGGGGTTCAGACGGTAGTCGATCAGGGGCATCTCCGGGTCGTCGGGATGGCAGAGCACGCGGTTCTCGGGATAGGGCAGGTCTTCCAGGATGCCCACGAAGACCGTCGCCTTGCCGAAGACCACCGCGGCCAGCCGCGCCGCCAGCGTCGCCATCCGCCCGATGCCCGGCACCCGCCGCAGCCCGGTCCGGGAGATCCTCTCCTTCAGATGACTTGCGATCTGACCGGCATCGGCGGCGACACCCATCGACTGCACCAGCCCCAGCCGCCGGCCCTCATGCGCATAAAGGTCGCGGAACGCCACCGACCGCGTCGCGCCTGCGGCCGGCGAACCCCGGCGCGGCCATAGCGCCAGCATCTCGCTGAGGTGGAACATCAGCCCCCGCCCGACCCAGCCGCTGGAATTGGCGCAGCCCTCGGCATGGGTCCCGGTGGAAGCCAGCAGGATGCGCGGCGAATGCAGCGCGCCCGCAGCCAGAACCACCACCTGCCCGGTCAGGACCATGTCGCGCCCGCCCCGGCGCACCCTGACCTGCGTGATCCGCCCGCCGGACTCGATCAGTTCCTCGACCGAGGTATCCGCCAGCAGCATCACCCGGCCCGTCTCCATCGCCGGTTCCACCCCGGCCGAGCGCCCGTCCATCTTGCAGGGCAGCGGGCATTTGCGGCCCAGACAATCCGTGCAGCCCGGCACCCGGCGCAGGGCCTCATGCGCGCGGTAGGGGTGAAGACCCAGACTGCGCAGGTCGTCGAACAGCGCCGCCTCGGCCCCGGTCAGCGGCGGAGCGGCCAGACAGGGCGCAGGCAGTCCCGAGGCCGGGTCGCCCTCGCCCCGGATCGACAGCAGCTCGGCCGCCTGGTCGAAATAGGGGGCAAAGGCGTCATAGCCGACCGGCCAGCCCCCGGTGGGGTGCTGCATCTCGCCGACGGTTTCCATGTCATGGCGTTCGGGCCGTTCCACCGCCGCGGCGTAGAAGACCGAGGTGCCGCCGACGCCGCTGCCGATCGGGGCAAAGAACTGCTGCGGCCGCCCGCCATCCAGCCGCACCTCGATCCTGGTCGGCCAGAACCCCCGCATCTGCCGGGTGTGGTAGTCATTCACGTCACTGCGCAGTTCCTGGTTTTCCGTGCGATAGCCCAGCGGTCCCTTTTCCACGAACAGCACCGACAGCCCGCTTTCGGCCAGCCTGCGCCCGGCAAGCCCGCCGCCGATGCCCGTGCCGATGACGATCGCGTCCCAGACGCGGTCGACCGCCTGCTCATCGACGGCGCGCCCGGCCACGACCGAAGGTTTCCACGACCGCAGCATCAGGACCGGATGTCCCGAAATCCGTCGGACCCTGGCCCTGACATCCGCACCGCAGGGAACCCCCGCCCGGATCGCCACGTCCCGGTCGGATCCTGCCGGATCGCCGTGACGCCATCATGGCAAGCGGACAGCCCTGCCCCGACGACGCTCAGGGCCGAACCGACCCCGAACGAGCCAAGCCACAGCAAGCCACCTGCGCCAAAGCCAGCCAAGTTGTCCATGGTTCCCGATCGTCGCCCTTCCGGCGGTCGGGCACAGGTTGCGCGGAACGCCGGAGGTTTCAAGCCCTTTGTTGACACGACCGGTCGGTCTGGCAAGTCGATGCCGGTGTCCCGCTGCCGTCCTGATGCCGCGCGGGCCTGCGCGCGGGTCAGACGCGCGGCAGCGGACTGACGACAGCTGATGGACGGGGTCCATGCTTCGGTCATGAATCTGTAACGCCACGGCCGCCTCGGCGTCATCCGGCGATGGTATGCCTGTCGCAATCTTCGGTTCACTCGGGTCCCGTCGTGCAAAACCTGCAAGCCTTCGGTCGAATCGTGCCCTCTCCGGCAAAGCGCGGTCCGCAGACGGGAGCCGCCCTGTCGTGAGCGACCTCGACAGGATGGCCGCGCCATGGCGCGTGACAGGGCCGGTTCAGGCCCCTTCCCGGATCATCGCCGCGCCCGACCATCCTTGCTGCCAGCACCGCGCCCAAGACCCGCGACCGGAACGCTCTGGCCAGCAACGGTCGCCCCGGCGTTCCGGCCGGACCCTGCACTCACATCCCGCGATGAGGACCCAATGTTCACCGACCTTCTGAGCGACGCGCCCCTGCCGCCCCCTGCCCCTGTCGTCGATTTCAGCTATGCCCATTCCGGCCAGTCCTGGTTTCGTCAGGGTCTGATCCGCGCGGTCGAGGCGCTGACCGGCCAGCCCTACCTGCGCCGGCTTTATCTCGACTGGGTCAACTTCGACCGCTGGGCCGGAGAACCCGTCTTTGCCGCCGCGCTGCGCAAGCTGCGGATCGCGCTGCGGATCACCGAGGGCGCGCAGCATCTGGACCGCCTGCCCCGCACGGGCGGAGTGCTTCTGGTCGCCAACCATCCCTTCGGCGTGGTGGACGGGCTGGCGCTGGGCCATCTGGGGATGGACCTGCGCGGCAATGTGCAGATCCTGACCAACAGCCTTCTGTGCCGGGTGCCGGAAGTCGATCCCTACCTGCTGCCGGTCGATTTCTCGGGCACGCCCGAAGCGCGGCGGCTGACCGCCGAGACCCGGCGCCGGGCGGCGTCGCTTCTGATGGCGGGCAAGGTCGTCGCGGTCTTTCCGGCCGGAGGGGTCGCCACCGCCAACCGCCCGCTGAAGGGCCGCGCGGTGGATGCACCCTGGCATCCCTTTGTCGGCCGCCTGGCCACCCTTCCCGGGGTGACGACGCTGCCGGTGCATTTCTCCGGCCAGAACTCGCGCCTGTTCCAGCTGGCCAGCCACAGCTCCTACCCGCTGCGCGTGGCGCTGATCTTCCGCGAGACCCGCCGCCTGATCGGCCGTGCGGTGGAGCTGCGCATCGGCGCCCCGATTTCGGCGGCCGATCTCGCCTTGCTCGAGCGCGACGAGATCGCCCTCCATCTGCGCCGCCGCTGCATGGCGCTGGCTGCCCCCGCGCTGGCCGACCCGGACGAGACCTACATCTGGCCCGCCCACGTCAAATGGTAGCCCGAGGCGTCACATAACCTTCACCCAGCCTTTTACGGCCTGTCACATCCGCCCGCTACGACGCGTCCAGACCAAGGGGAAGGGACCACCGATGCTGGATGTGCGGGGCGTGACGCGGATGTTCGGCCAGAAGGCCGCCGTGGACAACATCAGCTTTGCCATCGACCGCCCGGCCTTTGTCGGGATCATCGGCCGGTCCGGCGCGGGGAAATCCACCTTCCTGCGGATGATGAACCGGCTTCTGGACGCGACCTCGGGCGAGATTCTGGTCGAGGGCCGCAACGTGCTGGCGCTGAAGGGCGCCGAGGCGCGGGCCTGGCAGTCGCAATGCGCGATGATCTTCCAGCAGTTCAACCTGGTGCCCCGGATGGACGTGGCCTCCAACGTCCTCCACGGCATCCTGAACCGCCGCTCCACCCTTCAGACCATGTTCAACCTCTGGCCCCGCGCCGACATCCTGCGCGCGCTTGCCATCCTCGACCGCCTCGGCATCGCCGAACAGGCCCCCAAACGCGCCGAGGCGCTGTCGGGCGGCCAGCAGCAGCGCGTCGCCATCGCCCGGGCGCTCATGCAGGACCCCAAGATCATCCTGGCCGACGAACCCATCGCCAGCCTCGACCCGATGAACGCCCAGATCGTCATGGACGCGCTGAGGCAGATCAACGTCGAGGACGGGCGCATGGTCATCGCCAACCTCCACACGCTGGACACCGCGCGGCGCTACTGTGACCGGGTGATCGGCATGCGCGACGGCCGCATCGTCTTTGACGGCACCCCCGACCAGCTGTCCACCAGTGTCGCACGCGAGATCTACGGCGCCGACGACAGCTTCAACGAGGCCGCCACCTCGACCTCGATCCCCACCGACACCGCAGCCGACCGGTCCTACGCCGACCTGATGCTGTCGTGACCCCCGGCCCAACGGCCACAACCTTCATGGAGCTCCCATGCAAAAGCTGCTGACTGCAACTGCCCTTGTCTCGCTGATGGCCACCTCGGCCTTCGCGCAAGAGATCAAGGAATTCAACATCGGCATCCTGGGCGGCGAGAACGCCCAGGACCGTCTGGCCTCGACCGAATGCCTGCGCGTCAAGACCGAGGAACTCCTCGGCGTTCCGGTCAAGCTCTTCACCCCTGCCGACTATGACGGCGTGATCCAAGGCCTCCTCGGCGGCACGCTCGACTTCGCCTGGCTCGGGCCGTCAGCCTATGCCAAGGTCTATCTGACCAACCCCGAAGCCGTCGATGTCGTGCTGACCAAGCAGAACGTGGACGGCTCGACCGGCTACTATTCCATCGGCTTCGCCAAGGTCGATTCGGGCATCAACTCGATGGACGACGCCAAGGGCAAGGTCTTCGCCTTCGCCGACCCGAACTCGGCTTCGGGCTATCTGATCCCCGCCGCCGAACTGACCGAGAAATACGGCAAGCTGGAAGACTATTTCGGCCAGGTGAAGATGTCGGGCGGGCACGAGCAGACCATCGTCGGCGTCGCCAATGGCGATTTCGACGCGGGCGTCAGCTGGTCGGACGGCCTGGGCAACTGGGAAGACGGCTACAACTCGGGCGCCTTCCGCAAGGCCGCCGATGCGGGCCTGATCGACATGTCCACGATCAAGGAAATCTGGCGTTCCAAGCTGATCCCCGAAGGCCCGATGGTGCTGCGCCGCGCCCTGCCGCAGGAGGTCAAGGACAAGATGGTCGCCATGCTCGACACGATGTGGGCCGACGATCCGACCTGCGCCTACAACGTCGCTGCCGGCGAGGCCAAGGACTTCGTCCCGGTCAAGCACGAGGACTATCTCGGCGTCATCGCCGCACGGAAACTTCAGGAAGGCATGTAAGCCCCCCGGCCGGACCCCGCCGCTCCCCGGGGTCCGGCTTTTTCATACCCGGATGATCCCATGGTCGATGTCGCCTTCGGACCAGGTCAGGGCCAACGCCCCGATCTGTCCAACCGCAATGAAGCCTATCTCGACATGGTCCGCCGCAAGCGGATGTATGGCGGCATTCTTCTGGTCGTGTTCGTCGCGCTCATGGCCTCGGGCTGGAAACTTGCCGAACACCGCAACGCGGGCGGCTTCCTGAACGGCCTGCACCAGGTCTTCGACTTCCCCTCCGAGGTGCTGTCCGAAGCCTGGACCAACCGCGCGAACCTGCCCGGTCTGTTCTGGGACCACGTCCCCGCCCTGATCGAGACGGTGAACATCGCCGCCGTCGCCACGCTGATCGGCGCGCTGGCCGCGATGTCGCTGTCGCTTCTGGCCACGCGTGGCCTCGCCCGCTGGCCCGCCCTGATCCCGGTCTTCCGCCGCACGATGGACGGCCTGCGCGCCATTCCCGAAATCGTCATCGCGCTGGTGCTGATCTACATCCTCGGCGGCGGCCCGGTGCCCGCCGTCATCGCCATCGCGCTGCATACCGGCGGCGCGCTTGGCAAGCTCTTCTCGGAAGTCGCCGAGAACGCCGACCTCAAACCCGTCGAGGGTCTGCAATCGGTGGGCGCCAACTGGTCGCAGCGCATGTGGCTGGGCGTCATCCCGCAGGTGGCCCCCAACTGGCTGTCCTACGCGCTTCTGCGGTTCGAGATCAACGTGCGTGCCTCTGCGATCCTCGGCTTCGTGGGTGAGGGCGGCATCGGCCACGACCTGAAACTCGCGATGCAATGGGGCCAGGGCCGCTATGACGAGGTGGTGGCGATCTTCGCGCTTCTGTTCCTGGCCATCGTGGTGATCGACCATGTGTCGGACCATTTCCGCCACAAGCTGGTGAAGGGGCACTAGACCATGACGATGACCGCAACCGCCCCCTCGCTGGCCGAGACCGTCACCGCCAGCTTCGCCCGCAAACGCCGCATGGCCTTTGCCATCCCGGCGGCGATCCTGGCCTACCTCATCTACGCCGCGATCAGCTTCGACCTTGCCGGGCTCGCCCAGCGCGCCCGCTTCGACAACGCCGCGATCCTTCTGTCCGACTTCTGGATGCACAAGACGCATGTCACCCGCGACAACCGCACCGACACGGTGACCGTCGCCATCGAGGGCGAGACCAAGGGCACCTATCCGCCGGGCCTCCTGCCCGACTGGGTGCGCATCGACGGCGACGTGACCACGATCGACCTCGGCCGTGGCCACATCGTCACCTATGACGGCGACGGCGCACGCTATGTCGTGCCCGGCTACGGCACCATCGACATCCGCCCCGAAGGCGGCAAGCCCGTCGTGACCGCGCCGGAACCGATCCCGGACTGGATCAGCATCTCGGACAACAAGGTCGCCGTGACCACCGATGCGGGCCGCTTCAACTACAGTCGCGCCAAGGTCGAGACCTTCAAGTACGAGCCCGGCTGGGAGCTGTGGTTCTTCACCCTCGACAGCCCCTTCCACGGCAAGTCCTTCGCCGAGCTTGCGCGCCTCGCCCTGTCGGGCGACCGGATCGACCCCAGCCGCTCGAACCTCGGCTACATGCTGTCGGAATTCTGGACCAACAAGATGTGGCGGCATGGCGACGTGGCCTGGGCGATCTTCGAGACGATCCTGATGGCCTTCCTCGGCACGATGACCGCCGCGCTCATCGCCCTGCCGCTGTCGTTCCTCGCCGCGCGCAACTTCAACCCGCTCGGCCCCCTGCGCTTTGCCGCCCGCCGCGTCTTCGACTTCGTCCGCGGCGTGGATGGCCTGATCTGGACCATCGTCCTCTCCCGCGCCTTCGGCCCCGGCCCGATGACCGGCGCCATCGCCATCGCGCTGACCGACAGCGGCAGCTTCGGCAAGATGTTCTCGGAAGCCCTGGAAAACATCGACGAAAAGCAGGTCGAAGGCATCCAGTCCACCGGCGCCAACTCCCTGCAACGCGCCCGGTTCGGCGTCATTCCCCAGATCACCCCGGTCCTGCTCAGCCAGGTCCTCTACTACCTTGAATCCAATACCCGCAGCGCCACCGTGATCGGCGCCATCGTCGGCGGCGGGATCGGGCTGCTTCTGACCCAGGCGATCATCACCCAGAAGGACTGGGAGGAGGTCGCCTATTACATGGTCCTCATCGTCCTGATGGTGATGCTGATGGACAGCCTCTCTGGCTGGCTGCGGAAGAAGCTCATCAAGGGCAGCTAGGTCAAGCCCCCGCCCCTCCTTGCTCTTTTCGGAAATACTCCGGGGAGTTTGAGGGGCAGCGCCCCTCATCCACCGAGGAGGAGGCGAAGCCCGACGACGAGACAAAAGCCTTGCGCCGCAGGCGCTCCATTCAGGAAACCGCCGCGGCACGGCAGACCGCCACAGGTCAAGAAAAGATGAACGCCCACACGGAAGCCCTTGAAAACACTGGCCCCGACTCCCTGCCCACGCGTGGGCAGCGCCTGTCCCCCGACGGCGCGGTGATCCACCCCACCGCCCAGGTCCACAACTCCACGTTCGAGCCCTGGACCGAGGTCGGCGAAGGCGCCCGCATCCTCAATTCCACCTTCGAAGCCTATTCCTACTGCGACCGCCTTGCCGACATCGCCAACACCACCGTCGGCCGCTTCTCCAACATCGCGGCGATGACCCGGATCGGTCCGACCGACCACCCCTTCACCCACGCCGCCCAGCACCATTTCCTCTACCGCTCTTCCTACTACTGGGACGACGTCGAGGACGACCCGGACTTCTTCGCCGCCCGCGCCGCGCGGCGCACCACGCTCGGCCCCGACTGCTGGATCGGCCATGGCGCCATCATCAAGCCCGAAGTCACCATCGGCGCCGGGGCGATCGTCGCCTCGGGGGCTGTGGTCACGAAGGACGTCGCCCCCTTCACGATCGTCGCGGGCTCCCCGGCCCGGCCGCTCCGCGCCCGTTTCGATGCCCGGACCATCGACCGCCTGATGGCCCTGTCGTGGTGGGACTGGGATCACGCCCGCCTCCGCGCTGCGCTGACCGACTTCCGCTCGCTGCAGGCCGAGGCCTTCCTCGACAAGTATCAGGGCTGATCGGCCACCGTCAGCGTCACCCTCTCGCCCGCGAACCAGGTCGTGCCCAGTTCCACCGGCACACCCTTCGGGTCCACGTTCACCGCCACCGACCGCATCACCGGCGCACCCGTCCTTACCGCCAGCGCCAGCGCCAGCACCGGGTCGGCCAGCTGCGCCGTCAGCCGCGTCTCGGCCCGCGTGTAGTCGGTCAGCCCCAGGGCCGCGAGCGCCTGCGTGATCGACCCCGTCTCCTGCACCGCCTCGGAAAGCCCCGGGAACCGCGCCGCCGGAAAGATCGACCGGAAGGCCGCGATCGGCTGTCCATCCGCAAGCGACACCCCCTCGACAACCAGCACCGGGTCGCCAGCCTTCAGCCGCAACGTCCGCGCCTCCTCGGCATCGCTTGCCCGCGTCTCGCTCCGGCTGATCCGGCGCGAGGGCGTCTGCCCCGCCGCCAGCACGTTCTGGTGGAACCGCACCCTCCGGCCCAGGGGATAATCGGTCGGCCTCTGCGCCACGAAGACCCCCGCGCCCTGCCGGGAATGGACCACCCCCCGTTCGGCCAGCGCGGCCAGCGCATGCCGGACCGTGTGCCGGTTCACCCCGAAGCGCGCGGCCAGCGCCGCCTCGGTCGGGAGCCGATCACCGGGGCGGTAATGCCCCGCCGCGATGTCCCCCGAAAGGCCTTCCGCAATCGCCGCCCAGATCGCCTGCTTTGCCAAACCTGCCTCCCGTCATGAAAAATTCACAACACTCCGGTTGGCCCCACGCCGCGGATCAGGTATGATTTGTATAGTTGTCTAGTAAACTATACAACCCCCTCAACCTGTCGAGATGCCGATGACCGACGCCTCCCCTCTGGCGCGCAAGTCCTGGATGGCCACGCTGGCCAAGGCGCCGCCTGCCCGCCTCGCGGCCCTTTTCCCCGACCTGCCGCCGCACCACGTCCTCCGCCAGCCCGAGATCGGCGCGGTGATGGTCCGGGGCCGGGTCGGCGGCACCGGGGCGGCCTTCAACCTGGGCGAGATGACGGTCACCCGCGCCTCGATCCGGCTGGCGACGGGCGAGGTTGGCCATGCCTGGGTGCAGGGCCGCGACAGGGCCCATGCGCTGCGCGCGGCGGCGGTGGATGCGCTGATGCAGACCGGGGCGGCGGCGGACCTTGCAATGCGGGTCCTGAAGCCGCTGGCCGCCGAGGCCGAGGCCGCCCGCGCCGCCCGCGCCGCCAAGGCCGCCGCAACCAAGGTCGATTTCTTCACCATGGTCCGGGGAGAGGACAAATGATCGCCACCCGCCCTGCCGACACCGCCGATGCCCTTGAAGGCGGCTTCACCGAAGCCCCCATCCAGTCCGCCCGCGCCTTCCGCGAAATCCTCGAGGCGATGGCCCGCCCCGGCACCATCCGCCGCGTCCAGGGCGCCCGCCCGCCCGAGCCCCTGTCCGTCGCCGCCGGGGTCGCGCTTCTCGTCCTGACCGACCCGACGACGCGCCTGCACCTGGCCGGGCGCGCCGACTGCGCGGAGGTGCGCGACTGGGTCGCCTTCCACATCGGCGCGCCTTTGACCCGGGCCGAGGAGGCCGACTTTGCGGTCGGCACCTGGGAGGCGCTGCACCCCGTCAGCCGCTTCAGGATCGGCCAGCCCGATTATCCCGACCGCTCGGCCACGCTGATCGTCGAAGTCGACCGGCTGGTGAACCACGGGCCCGCCCTCACCGGGCCGGGGATCGAGACGGCGACCTGGCTGAACCTGCCCGAAACGGCCGCCTTCCGCGCCAACCGGGCGCTGTTCCCGCTGGGCTTCGACACGCTTTTCACCGCCGGCGACCGCATCGCCGGTCTGCCCCGGTCCACCCGCGTGGAGGCGATCTGATGTATGTGGCCGTCAAGGGTGGCGAACGCGCCATCGACAATGCGCACCAGTGGCTGGCCGAGGAACGCCGGGGCGATCCTGCGGTGCCCGAACTGACCATCCCGCAGATCCGCGAGCAGATGGCTTTGGCGGTCAACCGGGTGATGGCCGAGGGCTCGCTTTACGACCCCGATCTGGCCGCGCTGGCGATCAAGCAGGCGCGCGGCGACCTGATCGAGGCGGTGTTCCTGATCCGCGCCTACCGCACCACGCTGCCGCGCCTTGCCGGGTCGCGCCCCGTGGATACCGGCGCGATGGCCGTGGACCGGCGCATTAGCGCGACCTTCAAGGACCTGCCCGGCGGGCAGGTGCTGGGGCCGACCTTCGATTACACGCACCGCCTGCTGGACTTCGCGCTGATGGCCGAGGGCGAGGCCCCTGTGGCGCGCGAGCTTCCCCCCGAGGCCCCTGCCGCGCGGGTCCCCCATGTCACCAGCTTCCTCAACCGCGACGGGTTGATCGAAACCGCCACCCCTTCGGATGCCACCCCCCCCGACCTGACGCGCGAGCCGATGGAGCTTCCCGCCGACCGCGCCTTGCGGTTGCAGGCGCTGACCCGGGGGGATGAGGGGTTTGTCCTGTCGCTGGCCTATTCCACCCAGCGCGGCTATGGCCGGACCCATGCCTTCGTCGGCGAATTGCGCATCGGCACGGTTGCGGTCGAGGTCGAGATCCCGGAACTGGGCTTCGCGGTCGAGATCGGCGAGATCGAGCTGACCGAATGCGAGACGGTGAACCAGTTCAAGGGCAGCCGCACCGAGCCGCCGCAGTTCACGCGCGGCTATGGCCTTGTCATGGGCCAGTCGGAACGCAAGGCCATCGCGATGAGCCTCGTGGACCGCAGCTTGCGCTGGCAGGAACTGGGCGAGGACTTCACCGGCGCCCCGGCTCAGGATGAGGAATTCGTCCTGATGCACTGCGACAACATCCAGGCCACCGGGTTCCTCGAACACATCAAGCTGCCGCACTACGTCGACTTCCAGGCGGAGCTGGAGCTGGTGCGCAGGCTGCGGGCCGAGGCGGCGGCAATGCGGGAGGCGGCGGAATGACCGAACATATTGAAGCCGGGGCCTACACCTTCGCCTATCTCGACGAACAGACCAAGCGGATGATCCGCCGCGCGATCCTGAAGGGGATCGCGGTGCCGGGCTATCAGGTGCCCTTCGCCAGCCGCGAGATGCCGATGCCTTACGGCTGGGGCACGGGGGGGGTGCAGGTGACGGCGGCCTGCCTTGTGCCCGAGGACCGGCTGAAGGTCATCGACCAGGGCGCGGACGACACGACGAACGCGGTCAGCATCCGCCGTTTCTTCCAGCGCACCGCCGGGGTGGCCACCACCGAAGCCACCACCGAGGCGACCGTGATCCAGACCCGCCACCGCATCCCCGAGACGCCGCTGAAGGCGGGCCAGATCCTCGTCTATCAGGTTCCGATCCCCGAACCCCTGCGCTTTCTGGAGCCGCGCGAGACCGAAACGCGGAAGATGCACGAGCTGGAGGAATACGGGCTGATGCATGTGAAGCTGTATGAGGACATCGCCCGCCACGGCCAGATCGCGACCTCTTACGCCTATCCGGTCAAGGTCGAGGGGCGCTATGTGATGGACCCCTCGCCGATCCCCAGGTTCGACAATCCGAAGCTCTCGGGCAATCCGGCGATACAGCTGTTCGGCGCGGGGCGCGAGCAGCGGATCTATGCCCTGCCGCCCTGGACCGAGGTGGTCAGCCTCGATTTTGACGACCATCCGTTCCAGACCTCCAAGGCCCCGCATGACTGCGACCTCTGCGGCGCGCAGGACAGCTATCTGGACGAGGTCATCACCGACGATCAGGGCGGGCGGATGTTCGTCTGCTCGGACACCGATTTCTGCGAAGGGCGGCGGGCGAAGGGTCATGCGGGACGGCTGGGCGGGGATCAAAAGTCTTCGAAGACTTTTGCAAATTCCTTCGAAGGAATTTGGCCCGGGACGGAGGGCGCGCGATGACGATGCTGGAGCGCATGGCCGTGACCGATCAGCCGCTCTTGCGGGTCGAGGGCCTGACGAAACGCTACGGCCCCCGGATCGGATGTGCCGACGTCAGTTTCGACCTCTACCCCGGCGAGGTGCTGGGCATCGTCGGCGAAAGCGGCTCGGGCAAGTCGACGCTACTGTCCTGCCTTGCCGGCCATCAGCGCCCCGACCTTGGCCGCATCAGCTATGACGGGCGCGATGTGCTGGCGATGAGCGAGACCGACCGGCGGCGGCTGTCGCGCACCGACTGGGCCTACGTCCACCAGAACCCGCGCGACGGGTTGCGCATGGGCGTTTCGGCGGGCGGCAATGTGGGCGAACGCCTGATGGCCGTGGGCGCCCGGCATTATGGCGAGATCCGGGGCAAGGCCACCGACTGGCTGGGCCGGGTGGAGATCGCCGCCGACCGGATCGACGACCGGCCCTCGGCCTTCTCGGGCGGGATGCAGCAGCGGTTGCAGATCGCGCGGAACCTCGTCACCTCGCCCCGCCTCGTGTTCATGGACGAACCCACGGGCGGCCTCGACGTCAGCGTGCAGGCGCGGCTTCTGGACCTGTTGCGTGGGCTTGTCCGCGACCTCGGCCTGTCGGTCATCATCGTCACCCACGATCTTGCCGTGGTCCGCCTGCTGGCGCATCGGCTGATGGTGATGAAGTCGGGCCGCGTGGTGGAACAGGGCCTGACCGATCAGGTGCTGGACGACCCGCAGCACGCCTATACCCAGCTTCTCGTGTCGTCCGTCCTTCAGGTGTGAGATGGCACAGCGGGGGGCCAGCCCCCCGCACCCCCCGGGATATTTCTGGACAGATGAAGGAACGTCCGATGATCGAGGTGCATGATCTGGCCAAGAGCTTTACCCTGCACAACCAGGGCGGCGCGGTGATCCCGGTGATGGCGGGTGCTGCGCTGACCGTGGCGCCCGGGGAATGTGTCGGCCTTGTCGGCCGGTCCGGTGCGGGCAAGTCCACGCTGATGCGGATGGTCTATGGCAATTACCTGGCAGGCTCGGGCAGCCTGATCGTCGCCGGGGTCGATGTGGCAACTGCCTCTCCGCGCGAGATCATTGCGCTGCGCCGCCATACCCTTGGCTATGTCAGTCAGTTCCTGCGCGTCGTCCCCCGCGTCCCCACGCTGGAGGTGGTGGCGGAACCCCTGCTCGCCCTCGGCACGCCCGCCGACGAGGCGCGCAACCGCGCGGCAGACTTGCTGAGACGCCTCAACATCCCCGAGCGGCTCTGGACCCTTTCGCCCACCACCTTCTCCGGCGGCGAGCAGCAGCGCGTCAACATCGCCCGCGGCTTTGCCCATGCCTATCCCGCGCTTCTATTGGACGAGCCCACCGCCAGCCTTGACGCCGCCAACCGCGAGGTGGTGCTGACCCTGATCGAGGAGGCCAAGGCGCGCGGGGCGGCGATCCTGGGAATCTTCCACGACGAGGCCGCCCGGGCGCGCGTCTGCGACCGGCTGGTCGATGTGACCGGCTTCACCCCACGGCTCGCAGCATGATCGTCGCGATCGTCGGGCCTTCAGGCGCGGGCAAGGACACGCTGATCCGGGGCGCGCTGCTGGCACGACCCGACCTGCGGCTGGTCCGGCGCGTCATCACCCGCCCGACCGAGGCGGGGGGCGAGGACTTCGAGGGCGTCACCCCCGCCGACTTCGCCTGCCGCGAGGCGCGGGGCGACTTCGCGCTGACCTGGCAGGCGCATGGCCTGTCCTATGGCATCCCCCGGGATCAGGTCACGGGACCCGGCCCGGTCCTGTTCAACGGCAGCCGCGCCGCCCTGCCCCGGGCCGCGCAAATCTTCTCCGACCTGCGCGTCATTCTGGTCACCGCCCCCGACATCGTGCTGGCCGCCCGCCTTTCCGCCCGGGGCCGCGAAACCGCCGAGGACATCCGCGCCCGGCTGTCGCGCGCAGCGTTCGATATGCCGCCGGGGATCGCCTTCCAGACCGTGGTCAACGACGACAGTCCCGAACTCGGCACCGCGCGCCTTCTGGCCGCGCTTCAGCCGGTCAGCGCGTAGCGGTGCAGCAGATGGAACCGACCCGACGCATCCTCGCCGAACAGGCAAAGGTCCTCGATGACGAAGGGCTGCGGCAGCACGGGCGTGAAATGCGCTTTCAGAGCCGTCGCGACAGGGCCAACCTGGTCAGCGGGCAGCCGGTCGGTCAGGGTCAGGTGAAAGCGGAACTCTTCCATCACGAAGGGATAGCCCCAGCGGTCCAGCAACTCGCGCTGGCGGGAAGTGAGGGTCTCGGGGCGACGGCGGGCGATCTCGGCCTCGGTCAGGGGCGCGCGGAGCGGGTTCGTCCCCTCTACCACCTGGGCGCCCAGCTCCAGAAGTGCTGCCTCGCAGCCCTGGGGGGTCAGGGCCAGAAAGCCGTGCAGGGTCTCAAGCGCAAGCCCGGTGCAGGAGACGGGTGCCAGACGGGCGGCAAGGCGGGCGACGCCGTCCCGAAGCTGATCGGCGTCCAGCCCCTCGGCCAGCCGGAACGGCGCGCGGATCGTGCCGTGAAAACCGTAGCGGCGCGGCTCGACAGTGATCGCCGCCGGATCGGCGATGCCTGGCAGCTCCGGCTGCGGCAGGGTCTGGCCAAGCACCGGGTCCCAGCCCAGCCAGCGGGCGGTGCGGTCGGCAAATGCGCCCGGTCGGGGCGCGTAGTAGACGGCAAAGCGTTTCATCCGGTCCATGCGCGCGGCCTAGCGGGGTTCTGTCACATGCATGTGACGGTCCCGTGTCAGCAGACGCCAGCCGCGCCCGGGCCGCAAGACAAGAGAAGCTGAGATGACGACCGAAACGATCCTTGCAAACGCCATGCTGGTCCTGCCGACCGAGACCCTGCGCGGTCAGGTCCGGCTTCTGGACGGGCAGATCAGCGACATCGCCGAAGGAACGACGGTCCCGCCGGGCGCGGTGGACTGCGAGGGCGATCTGGTGCTGCCGGGCCTGATCGAGCTGCATACCGACAACCTGGAACGCCATATCGAGCCCCGCCCGAAGGTGAACTGGCCCCACGCCGCCGCGATCATCGCCCACGATGCCGAGCTTGCCTCGGTCGGGATCACCACGGTCTTCGACGCGCTGCGCGTGGGGTCGGTGGTGTCGAACGCGAAGATGAATTACGGCGAATATGCCCGGGCGCTGGCGGACGAGATTCTGGGCCTGCGCGATCAGGAGGCGCTGAAGATCAGCCATTTCCTGCACCTGCGCGCCGAGGTCTGTTCCGAAACGCTGATCGAGGAGCTGGACAAGTTCGGCCCCGAGGACCGCATCGGCATCGTCAGCCTGATGGACCACACCCCGGGTGCGCGGCAGTTCCGCGACATGTCCAAGCTGAAGGAATACTACGTCGGCAAGCACGGCATCTCGGACGCCGACTGGGACGCCCATGTGGCCCGGCAACTGGACCTGAAGGACCGCTTCGGCGCCGCGCACGAAGCCGCCGCCGTCGCCGCCGCCCGCCGCTATGGCGCGGTGCTGGCCAGCCATGACGATACCGAGCCCGACCATGTGCAGCGCTCGGCCGAGCACGGCGCGCATTTCGCCGAGTTTCCGACCACGATCGAGGCCGCCCGTGCCTGTCAGGACCATGGGATCCTGGTGATGATGGGGGCGCCGAACCTGATCCGCGGCGGCAGCCATTCCGGCAATGTCGCGGCTCAGGACCTGGCCGAGGCGGGCCTTCTGGACATCGTCTCGTCGGATTATGTGCCCTCGTCGCTGTTGTCGGCGGCGCTGCGGCTGGGCGATCTCTGGGGCGACACCGCGCGCGGCATCGGCACGGTGACCGCGGCACCGGCGGATGCGGCAGGCCTGACCGACCGCGGCCGCCTGACCCCCGGCGCCCGGGCCGACCTGATCCGCGTCACCCGCATCGGCACCGCGGGCGCCGTCCGGGGCGTCTGGGTCCGGGGCCGCCGGGTGGCCTGAAGCCGGACCTGGCCCTGCGCTCCAAGGTCAGGCCTCGTTCTCGCCTCATGGCCAGACCATGACGGCTGCGGCGCGTGCGACGGCTGAGGGGAAGGTTCCGGCGCATCTGTCGTTGCGGGTGGCGATACGCCGCCAGTCCTTCAGCCTGCCGAACACGATCTCGATCCTGTTGCGGCGGCGATACGGGACGCGGATGACGATGATCTGAAAAGCTTCGTCGCAGCAATCAATTTCGGGATGCGGTGTCATTTCGCGGGGAAGGTCGACCATATCCGGTCCACCATTTTCCAGGTGCAGCTGAACGGGATGACCACCGTTCGCAGCCTTTACCTCTACGATTCCGTCCCAGGCGTGTCTGGCTGTCTTCGCCAGATAGCGGAGCACCCGAGCACGATGCGCGAGGTTGGCAGCCGCGCGGCGGAGGCGCTCCGGGACTGCCCCTGCAACCAGGAGCCGGACCGGAACGGGTGTTTCCGCGGCGTCAAGCCCTATGGGTCACAGTTCGGGCCAGGCGAGCCTGATCGGGATCGCGCGCGCCAGATGATGGAGGCGATCCTTCAGAAATGGGACAGCGTGACCCAGACTGAGACCGGGATCGACGCATCAATCCGGGGGGCGCTGGTCGAGATCGTGCTGGAGAAGCGGCTTCTGCGCCCCCTCTCCGGCTTCTACGCAGACGGGGCGCTGATCCCGCAGGTGCTGCCCGGCGGACGGCGTGGGTTCGTGCTGCGCGCGGGTCGACCGGACGCTCCGCGCCTCTGGACGATCGAGCCGCAGGTGCAGATTGACGCGCGGTTCCGGGGCTTGCCCTGCAAGCATGTCGACTTCCTGCTCACCCCGGTTGGCCGCAGCAGCGGCCTGCCGATCGTCATCGAAATGGACGGGATTGAGTATCACGCGGGTACGGTCGCACAGGACCTATTGGGCCGGATGTTGATGATCCGGTCCGGTCAGGTGCGGGTCGAGAGCCGCTCGGGCTGCTGGTCCCGCCCGCGCTGGAGACCACGGCCGAGAAGTGGCTGGCGAGCATCGCGCCCGCGACGGCGGCCGACGTGAACCCGTTCTCGGGGTCGCTCTCGCTGGTGGTGGAACCGCGCCTGTCCTCGGCCACGCGCTGGTATGTCACCGCCGAACCCGGCGAGATCGACGGACTGGAGTTCGCCTATCTCTCGGGCGCCGAAGGCCCGCAGGTCGAGAGCCGTTCGGGCTGGGACGTGGACGGCGTGGAGATCCGGGTGATCCTCGATTTCGGGGCCGGGTTCATCGACCATCGGGGCTGGTTCATGAATGCCGGGGCGTGAGCATGACCGACCTCGCCCAGCTCACCGCCTGGCGGGACGCCCTGATGGCTGCGCGCTATCAGGGCGTCCGAACCGTCGAATACGACGGCAAGCGCGTCACCTACGCGAGCGACGGCGAGATGGCCGCGGCGCTCGCGGACCTCAATCGGCAGATCGCTGGGGCGACCGAGCGCATCTCGGTCGTCCGCATCCAATCCTCGAAAGGGCTCTGAGATGAAGAACTACCTCCAGAACGGCCACATCGTCCGCGTCACCACGCCCGCGGGCGGCATCGCCTCTGGCGACGCGCTGATCGTGGGCAGCATCTTCGGTATCGCCGCCTATTCCTCGGCCGAGGGCGACCCGGTGGAGCTCTCCACTACTACTGGACCGCAAAGACGGATCAAGCGGAAGTTGACGAGGCTGAAAAAGAGGGAGCTGATGCCACTCTCGTATCGGGCGCAACCTCGATCAAGGAATTTGACCTGTATCCAATTGTGTCTGAATATCTCTGGTCTGAGCTTGGCATCTAGGGTCAGGACCCATTGATTTTGTGGGCTCGGCCTGATTCAAGCTCCGCAAGGAGACTGACCGATGAGCAACCTTTTCTG
>NZ_QMJY01000073.1 GCF_003574395.1 Tabrizicola thermarum | reverse complement strand
TGGCATCCTGATCAAGCAGGCCCGCGCCGAACATCACGGTGACGATCAGCGCCAGCTACACCACTCGACGGGACAGCATCCGAAGAAATCGGCCGACGGATTCATTACAAGACAAGTTAAGACCCTTCAGTCCGCACCTAAGGCGGTCAAAACGCCAAAGTACAAGCCACCGAAGTTTCCAAAACTGAAGCAGACAAACCCTTCACCTGCCAAGCCGAAACGACCACCAAAACCCAAGGCAATCAGGGATGTCACAATGCGGCGTCGCAAATCGACGGGGCATGAGTATGGTCTTTGGCCTGTGATTATTCTCTCATTGACCTTTCTTTTGCTCGGATGGATCGAGAAGAACTGATCTGAGAAATGAAGGGTACGCTACAGCGCACCGCCCCGGCCACCCCCGATTCGCCCCCAAAGGTTAACGCCTACCCCACCCGCCGAGCGTCCGTACAGATGCCAGACGCATGCCAGACGGATGCCATACCGTTAACCTCCCGGAAATCCCCCGGATTAACCCAGCGTTCCCAACCCCTTACCCGGAGTGCCTTGCGGCCTCTACGCCCGCCCCGCCGCCGCGCTCAGGGTCAAGGGATCAATCCCCATCCCCCGCAGCGCCGCCGACCACTTCCCGCCGTCGTCGGGCGCGAACACCAACCCCTCGGGGGCGTCACAAGTCAGCCAGTCGTTCCGCGCGATCTCGGCCTCCAGCTGCCCCGGCCCCCAGCCGGAATACCCCAGCGCAAGCAAGGCCTTACCCGGCCCGCCCCCGGAAGCCAAAGCCTCCAGCACATTGATCGTCGCGGTCATCTCCAGGCCCCCCGGCACCTGCATCGTGCCCTCGCCCGCAGGCCGCCAGTCGGCCGAGTGCAGCACGAACCCCCGCCCCCGCTCCACCGGCCCGCCAAAATGCACCCGGATGTCGCGGCCCAGGGGGCCAAGGGGGATGCCAAGATGCTCCAGCAGCCCGGAAAAGCTCAGATCTTCCAAGGGCTTGTTGACAATCAACCCCATCGCGCCCTCGGCCGAATGGGCACAAAGCAGCACCACGCTGCGTTCGAACCGAGGGTCCGTCATCCCCGGCATCGCGATCAGGATCTGTCCGGCAAGGTCCATCGGCACCGCCCTCCCCTTGTGCGAAACATGGCCCCGGAGACCGCGGCGAACAAGCCCCGGATCATGGCCAGACCGCCACGATCACGCCGCTTCGCCCGAAAGTGATTTCCCATGGCTCTCGCCTTGCCTATGTTCGCCCCATGTTGAAAACCGTCGTCGCCTTGCTTCTCGCCGCCTCTCCCGCCCTCGCGACCACGCAGGACGATGTCCTGTCGGGTCAGCTAAGGCCCGGATGGCAAATGGAAAATGGCGGACACATGGCAGCGATCGAGCTGAACCTGGCCCCCGGCTGGAAGACCTATTGGCGCAGTCCCGGCGATGCGGGCATCCCGCCGAGCTTTGACTGGTCGGGGTCCCGGAACGTGAAATCGGTCCGTATCCACTGGCCGGTCCCGGCCGTGTTCCACACCAACGGCATGCAGTCGATCGGCTACCACGACCGGGTCATCCTGCCGCTGGAGGTCACGCCCGAGACCCCCGGTCGTCCGATCCGGCTCAACCTGCGGATGGACCTCGGCGTCTGCGACGACGTCTGCCTGCCCGCGACACTGGAGCTTTCGACCGACCTTGCCGCTCCGGGCGCCCCGGACGCTGGCATCCGGGCGGCCCTGTCGCACCGGGCCGCCACCGCGCAAGAGGCTGGTGTCACAAAGGTTTCCTGCAGCATCGACCCGATCAAGGACGGCCTGCGCCTGACCGCGCGGCTGGGTCTGCCCGACCCCGGACTGCCCGAGGTCGTCGCCTTCGAGACCGCCGACCGCACGGTCTGGGTCGCCGAGGCGATCACCGAACGGCAGGGCGGAGAGCTGGTGGCCATGACCGAACTGGTGCCGCCCAACGGCGCGCCTTTCGCGCTGGATCGCTCCAAGGTCACGATGACGATCCTCATCCCCACCGGAGCGGTCGAGGTCAAGGGCTGCCCCGCGCCGTGAACCGTGGCTGCGGCGATGCGCCCCGTCCGGCCGAGGCGGGTTGTCGCCACGGAGACCGGGCCCTAGTCTCGGCCCATGGGAATCGCCGCCGAGATCGCTGAGGATTGGGATGCTGCATTGGCGGCTCTGGCCTGGCAGATCGAATCCGGCGCGGACGAGGTGATCGGCGACGCGCCGGTCAATCGGTACGAACTGCCCGTCGGGGCCCCCAAACCCTTGGTCGGCAAGGCGTCTTCGGTCGCACCCGCGCCGGAAATCCCTGCCGCCGACCCGGTCGAGATTGCCCGGTATCTGGCGGGACGGGCGCAGTCACTTGACGCCTTGCGCGCGGCTCTCGTCGGCTTTGACCTCTGCGAGTTGAAGAAGGGCGCGCGCAACACGGTCTTTGCCGATGGCAATCCGAAGGCCCGCGTCCTGATCCTGGGCGAGGCACCGGACGCCGACGAGGACCGCGAAGGCCGCCCCTTCGTGGGCCGTGCCGGGCAGCTGCTGGACCGGATGTTCGCGGCCATAGGCCTGTCGCGGACCTCGCCCGACGCGGCAACGGCGCTTTACATCACCAATGTCATGCCCTGGCGTCCGCCCGGCAACCGCGACCCCGAACCGGCCGAGATCGCGATGATGCTGCCCTTTGTCGAACGCCACATCGCGCTGGTGAACCCGGATGTGATCGTGGCTGTCGGCAACACGCCGCTGTTCGCGCTGACCGGGACGAAGGGCATCCTGCGGGCGCGGGGCAACTGGTCCCGGGCCCTTGGCAAACCGCTTCTGCCGATGACCCATCCGACCCATCTGCTGCGCAATCCGGCCGCCAAGCGCGAGGCCTGGGCGGACCTTCTCTCGCTTCAGGCAAGGCTGCGCTGATGCTTCCGGTCGAGCCTCTTGCGCTTCTCGCCTTCATCCCCGCCGGGCTGGCGCTGAACCTGACGCCGGGGGCGGACATGATGTTCTGCCTTGGCCAGGGCCTGAAATCCGGTCGGCGGGCGGCGATGGCGGCGAATGTCGGGATTGCGGTCGGCGGCCTTGTGCACACCACGCTTGCGGCGCTGGGTCTGGGGGCGCTGCTTGCAGCCCATCCGGCCGCCTTCGAGGCGATCCGCTGGCTGGGGGTCGGCTACCTCTTGTGGCTGGCCGCAGGGGCGCTGCGGTCCTCGCCCTTCGCGGCCGGATCGCAAGTGGCCCCCATCACGACCGCGCGCGCCTTCCGGCAGGGGCTGATGGTCAACCTCATGAATCCCAAGGTGATCCTGTTCATCCTTGCCTTCCTGCCGCAGTTCGTGAACCCGGCCCGGCCGATCCTGCCGCAGTTCCTGACCCTTGGGCTGGTGTTCTGCGCCGGCGGGCTGATCGTGAACGGCGCCGTCGGGCTTTTCGCGGGCACGATCGGCCAGCGCATCGCCCGTTCGGCGGGTCTGGCGGCATGGCTGTCGCGGATCAGTGCCACGATCTTCGGCGCGCTGGCGCTGCGGCTTGCACTTTTGCCAAGGAGCTGACCTCATGTCCCGTATCGACGAAACCCTGCCCTTCCACCCGGTACGGATCGCCGTCCTGACCGTCAGCGACACCCGCACGCCCGGAACGGACAAGTCCGGGGACACGCTGGTCGATCGGCTGACCCAAGCAGGCCATGTGCTGGCGGATCGCGGCATCGTCCCCGACGACCGCCCGGCCATCGTTCAGCGCCTGCGCGACTGGATCGCCGACCCGCAGGTTGACGTGATCCTGACCACCGGCGGCACCGGGTTGACCGGCCGCGATGTCACCGTGGAAGCCCACCGCGAGGTCTACGAGAAAGAGATCGAGGCCTTCGGCACCGTCTTCACCCTCGTCTCGATGCAGAAGATCGGCACCAGCGCCGTGCAAAGCCGCGCGACGGGGGGCGTGGCGGGGGGCACCTATCTTTTCGCCCTGCCCGGTTCGCCCGGCGCCTGCCGCGATGCCTGGGACGAGATCCTGAAGCTGCAACTCGACAGCCGCCACCGCCCCTGCAACTTCGTCGAGATCATGCCACGGCTGGAAGAGCACCTGAAGCGCAAGTAACTCCTCCTCGTTCGCCTTCGGCTTCTCGTCGGGAGGGCGCGAGGAGCGACGAAGTCCACGACGAGCCTTTCCCTTGCCGCGCCCCCCGGCCTTTGCGATAGAGGGGGAAACCGGACATCAGACCGGAGAGGGGACGACCATGGCCTTCCGCGCCCGCCATCTGCTGGGGATCGAGCACCTTTCGCCGCTGGAGATCACCACCGTCCTCGACCTGGCCGAGCGTTATGTCGATCTGAACCGCCGCACGGTCAAGCAGTCCGACGTGCTGGCGGGGATGACGCAGATCAACCTCTTCTTCGAGAACTCGACCCGCACGCAGTCGTCCTTCGAACTGGCCGGAAAACGGCTTGGGGCCGACGTGATGAACATGTCGGTGGCGAACTCGTCCGTGAAGAAGGGCGAGACGCTGATCGACACCGCGATGACGCTGAACGCGATGCACCCGGACCTGCTGGTGGTCCGCCACGGGTCCAGCGGAGCGGTGAACCTGCTGGCGCAGAAGGTGGACTGCGCCGTCCTGAACGCCGGCGACGGGCGGCATGAACATCCGACGCAGGCTTTGCTGGACGCCCTCACCATCCGCCGCGCCAAGGGCCGCCTCCAGCGGCTGACCATCGCCATTTGCGGCGACATCGCCCACAGCCGCGTGGCGCGGTCGAACCTTATCCTGCTGGGGAAAATGGAAAACCGCCTGCGCCTGATCGCGCCGCCCACCCTGATGCCCTCGGGGGTGGAGGACTTCGGCTGCGAGCTTTTCGACGACATGGCAGCGGGTCTGAAGGGCGCCGACGTGGTGATGATGCTGCGGCTCCAGAAGGAACGGATGGACGGCGGCTTCATCCCCTCGGAACGCGAATACTACCACCGCTACGGTCTGGACGCCGAGAAGCTGTCCCATGCCGCGCCCGACGCCATCGTGATGCACCCCGGGCCCATGAACCGGGGGGTGGAGATCGACGGCGATCTGGCCGACGACATCAACCGCAGCGTGATCCAGGACCAGGTGGAGATGGGCGTCGCGGTGCGGATGGCCTGCATGGACCTTCTGGCGCGGAACCTGCGGGCCGAGCGGGGGCGGAAGATCGTGGGGATGATGGCGTGACCGGCGAGGCCTGGCAGGATTACCTTGCCCCCGGCGAACGGCTGCTGTGGCAGGGCGCCCCGTTGCCCGGCATCTTCGACCTTCCCAAGCGGCTGTTCCTGGCCGCTTTCGGCACACCCTTTCTGGTCGGCGGTGTGGCCTGCTTCGGGTTCGGTCTGTCCTTCATGGGCAAGGCTGACGGGATCGCGTTGCTGGGTCTGGGCATCTTTCTTGCCATCTTCGCGACCCCCTTTCTGGCAGTGGGCCTTTATCTGGTCGTTCTGCAATGGATCGAGGCGATGCAGGCCCATCGCCGGGTCCGCTATGCGCTGACGGATCGTGCGGCCTATATTGCCCGGCACTACTGGAGACGCTCGCTGGAAGCGCTGCCGATCCGTCCGCAGACCGCGGTCGAACTGGTGGAGGGCCGCGGGGCCTGTACCGTCTGGCTGCACACCCGGCGGGAAGATGACGGCGATGGCGGAACGACGACCGAGAAGAAGGGTTTCGAGAACATCGCCGAGGGACGCGAAGTGTTTGCCCTGATCCGGGGCCTGCAATCCAAGGAAAGCCGATGACCCCCGACCCCGACCGCAAGCCTACGAAAGCCGAGATGCGCCAGGGCGGCATGGTCGCCACTGCCGTCCTCGTCTTCATCGCCATTTTCACCATCGTCATCGTCTGGATCGCCTGATGGCCCGGATCGAGCCCGACCCGATCCTTGGCACCGTGACCCCCTTGCAGGACGGCGAGACGGTTCTGGCCGAGTTCCGCGCCGACCGCACCGCCTATTGGCGCGGGCATCTGATCCTGGCCGTCGTCCTGGGTGCCGCGGCGGGGCTGTTCCTGATGTGGCAGGGCAACCCCTACCCGGTCGCCGGTCCCTTTGGCGCCGTCCTCGCCATCGGGGTGCGGGCCGCCTACCTCGCCTCCGAGGCGCTGGCCGAGGTCTGGCGGCTGACCGACCGCCGCCTGCTGGGCCCCGGCGGCCGGGCGATCCAGCGGGGTCAGATCGTCTCGGCCCGGGCCTTCCTGGGGGCGGTGCAGGTCACCACGGCCTCGGGCGACCGGCATCTCATCAAGTACCAGGCCGACCCTGCCGCCACCGCCGCCCGCATCATGGGGGGGCGGGCGTGATCACGCTGACCGTTCCGGCGCAGGACCGGCTGGGCGTCCGCGTCTTTCAGGCGGCGCTGAGCGCGGACGAGATGCAGCGCGACAAGGCACAGCTGCTTCAGGCGCTGTTTGGCGACCCCGACATCGACCCGGCCCATGTCGAGCTGTTCGATGTGGCCGATCTTTCCGACCTCGGCCTTGCGGGCTATCTGGCCGAGGGGCTGGGGATACCCGAGGCCGCGCTTCAGGCGGACCGGCCCCCGCTGGACGCGCTGAAGGGTCCGGTGGTGATCCTTCTGTCCAGGGCGCTGCACGGGCGCGAGGTGACGCTGAGCCTCGATCCGCGCCTGACGCTGGTCGGCACCTACCGGGAGGACCGCCCGCCGGTGCATTTCGAGCCCCTGCCGACCGCCGCCGCGACGGGCGTCCTTGCCCCGCCCCCCCAGCCCGCCCCGCCAGCGCAACGCCCGACGGCGGTCTTCGTTCTCATGGCTCTGGCGCTGGTCCTGATGGCCGTGGTGGCGCTCTGGCTGGCCCTGGGATGAGTTCCAGTGGACAAGCCGCCCGCGTCGTCGCATACCCTGCCCGAGCCTCGGACGGACCTCGCATGACCACGATCCATTTCGCCAATGCCCGCCTGATCGACCCCGAGGCCGGAACCGATGCCCCGGGCAGCCTGACGGTCAAGGACGGCGTGATCCTGGCCCGCGACGAGAAGGCGCCGAAGGCTGCGGCGGTCATCGACTGCGGCGGCAAGTGCCTTGCCCCCGGCATCGTCGATCTGGGCGTCAAGATCGGCGAGCCGGGCGAGAGGCACCGCGAAAGCTTCGGCTCGGCCGGGGCGGCGGCGGCGGCGGGCGGGGTGACGACGATCATTGCCCGGCCCGACACGCATCCCGCCATCGACACGCCCGAGACGCTGGAGTTCGTGACCCGCCGCGCCGCCGAGGCCCCGGTCCGCATCCGCCACATGGCCGCGCTGACCAAGGGCCGCGAGGGGCGCGAGATGGTCGAGATCGGTTTCCTGCGCGATGCCGGGGCCATTGCCTTCACCGATGTCTTCCGCGTCTCGACCGAGCCCAAGGCCCTGGCCCGGGCGATGACCTATGCCCGGTCGCTGGGCGCGCTGGTCGTGGGCCATCCGCAGGACCCCGGTCTGTCCTCGGGCGCGTCGGCGACCTCGGGCAAGTTCGCCTCGCTGCGCGGCATCCCCGCCGTCTCGCCCATGGCGGAACGGATGGGGCTGGAGCGCGACCTCGCGCTGGTCGAGATGACCGGCGTGCGCTACCACGCCGACCAGATCACCACGGCCACGGCCCTGCCCGCCTTGCAGCGCGCCAAGGCGGCGGGGCTGGACGTGACGGCAGGGACCTCGATCCATCACCTCACGCTGAACGAATTCGACGTGGGCGACTACCGGACCTTCTTCAAGGTCACGCCCCCCCTGCGGTCGGAACAGGACCGGCTGGCCATCGTGGCTGCGGTGGCGGACGGGACGATCGACGTGATCTCGTCGTTCCACACCCCGGCAGACGAGGAATCGAAGCGCCTGCCCTTCGAAGAGGCCGCCGCCGGGGCGGTTGCCTTGCAGACCCTGCTGCCCGCCGCGATGCGGCTGCATCATGCCGGGCACATCGACCTGCCCGCGCTCTTCCGCGCGATGGCTCTGAACCCGGCCAACCGGCTGGGGCTGCCGCAGGGCCGCCTGTCCCTGGGCGCGCCGGCCGACCTGATCCTGTTCGACCCTGACGCGCCCTTCCTGATGGACCGCTTCAAGCTCTTGTCCAAATCCAAGAACACCCCGTTTGACGGGGCCCGGATGGAGGGTAAGGTGCTGGCGACCTGGGTCGGCGGGCGCCAGGTCTTTGCGGCGGATGAGTGAGAGATGCCTGAATTCGTGACTGCGCAGGGGATCCTGCTGTTGACGGCGCTACTGGGCTACCTGCTGGGCGCGATCCCCTTCGGGATCCTGGTCACCCGGGCGATGGGGCTGGGGGACCTGCGGGCCATCGGGTCGGGGAACATCGGGGCGACCAATGTCCTGCGGACCGGGAACAAGGGGGCCGCGCTGGCAACCCTGCTTCTGGACGGCGGCAAGGGGGCGGGGGCGGTGCTGCTGGCGCGGTGGCTGGTGGGCGCCGAGGATGCCGCGCAGGTCGCGGGGCTGGCAGCCTTTCTGGGGCATCTCTTTCCGGTCTGGCTGGGCTTCCGGGGCGGCAAGGGGGTGGCGACCTTCCTCGGCGTCCTTCTGGCGCTGAGCTGGCCGGTCGGGATCGCGGTCTGCCTGACCTGGCTTCTGACGGCCCTTGTGACCCGGACCTCGTCGATCGCGGCGTTGGTGGCGGCGGCCTCGTCGGGGCTGTGGATCCTGCTTCTGACCGACGGGAGCCTGCTGATCCTGGCCCTGATCCTGACCGTGCTGGTCTATGTCCGGCACGGGGAGAACCTGAAACGGCTGAAGGCGGGGACCGAGCCGAAGATCGGGGCGAAGAAAGCCTGATGCGCCGCGCGCGGCGCATTTTTCGAACCTAATGAAATCAATGGCTTGGCTGTGGGCGTTTACGCTTTCGCAACCTTTGGCCCTCAGCCCTGCGCGGCGCGTTCCACCAGCCGCAGCACTACGCGCGTCGACAGCGCCATGTCCTGCACGGAAATCCATTCGCGCGGCCCGTGCAGTTCCTGCATCCCCGTGAACAGGTTCGGACAGGGCACGCCCATTTCCGTCAGGCGTGACCCATCGGTGCCGCCACGGATCGGGACGGACACCGGCTCGATCCCGAGGTCCCGGCAGGCGCCTTGCGCCAGTTCCACCGGCGCCATGTCCTTTTCCAGCCAATAGCGCATGTTGCGATATTGCGGCCGGATCTCGCAGGTGATCCTGGCGCGGGGCTCGGTCGCGGCCACGGCCTCGCAGACCTGACGCAACAGCGCGCCCTTGGCCGCAAGGCCGTCCAGTTCGAAGTCGCGCAGGATGAAGCGCAGCTCGCATTCCGCCGCCGTGCCGCGCATTTCGTAGATCATGAGAAAGCCCTCGCGGCCTTCGGTCGTCTCGGGCGTCATGCGGGCCTGCGGCAGGGTGGCGATGATCTTCGCGCCGAGGTGCAAGGCGTTCACCAGCTTGTCCCTGGCGGTGCCGGGGTGGACCGAGATGCCCTCGATCTTCACCACCGCCCCGTCGGCCGAGAAACTTTCATATTCGATCTCGCCCGCCGCCCCGCCGTCGAGCGTGTAGGCGAAATCGGCCTTGAGGTCGCCGGCAAGCCGCGGATCGACGCCGCGACCGATTTCCTCGTCGGGGGTGAAGGCGATGCGGATGGGCCCATGCGCGATCTGAGGGTTCGCGATCAGGTGCCGCGCGGCGGTCATGATGACGGCGACACCGGACTTGTCGTCGGCGCCCAGGAGCGTGGTGCCCGAGGCGGTGACGATGTCATGGCCGAGGCGCGTGCCGAGATAGGGCGAGACCTCGGGCGAAAGCTCGAGTTCCGGCGCGTCGGGAAAGCGGATCGGCCCGCCGTTGTAGCCCCGGATCACCCGCGGCTTGACGCCGGTGGCGTTGAAGGCGGGGGCGGTGTCGACATGGGCGAGAAAGCCGATGGTCGGGCCCTCGGCGGTGGCGGGGACGGTGGCAAGGACGGTGCCGTAGTCGGTGAGATGCACATCCTGCGCACCGATCCCGCGCAACTCCTCGACCAGAAGGTTCAGCATGTCGAACTGCCGCGCCGTGCTGGGCTGGCTTGTGCTGTCCTCGTCGCTCTGGCTGTCGATGGAACAGTAGCGGATCAGACGCTCTTCCAGCTCGGCATCGAAATGGGTGCGCATGGGGGCAGGTCCTTACAATGAGGCGGCCGGATAAAGCGGCGCGAGATCATGGCCCCAGGGGCCGTTGTAGAGGTCAAGCCATCTGTCGGCCTGAACGCGGCCGGTCTTGACGCTTTCGACGAGGGGAAGAAGCTGCACCTCCTCGCCCAGGCCCCGCGCCACTAGGCCCGCATGGGACAGGCCCACCGCCGCGCGGGCGAGGTCGAGCAGCCTGACGCCCCCCGCTTCGCCCTGCAGGGCCGAGACCGAGGCCGCAACGCGCAGGCCTTCGCGGGTTTCCGCATCAAGGCCCTTGACCAGGTCCCAGGCGGCATCAAGCGCGGTCTGGTCATACATGAGGCCGACCCAGAAGGCCGGAAGGGCGGCGATATGCGCCTGATCGCCGCAATCGGCACCGCGCATCTCGATGAACTTCTTGGCGCGGGCCTCGGGGAAGACGGTGGTCAGGTGATCGGCCCAGTCCGACAGCGTGGGCTTTTCGCCGGGCAGCGCGGGAAGCCGGCCCTTGAGGAAATCGCGGAATGACTGGCCGAGGGCGTCGATATACTTGCCGTCGCGGTAGACGAAATACATCGGCACGTCGAGCACCCAGTCGACGTATCGCTGAAAGCCCATCCCGTCCTGAAACGCGAAGGGCAGCATTCCGGTTCGGCTGTCGTCGAGGCCGCGCCAGATCCGGCTGCGCCACGATCGGTGGCCGTTGGGTTTGCCCTCGAAGAAGGGCGAAGAGGCGAAAAGCGCGGTGGCGACCGGTTGCAGGGCAAGCGCCACGCGCAGCTTCTGCACGAAGTCGGCTTCCGAGGCGTAGTCGAGGTTCACCTGCACGGTGCAGGTCCGATACATCATCTGTGTGCCGTGGGTGCCCACGCGGCCCATGTAGTCGGTCATCAGCCGGTAGCGGCCCTTGGGCATCACCGGCATCTGCTCGTGGGTCCATTCCGGGGCGGCGCCGATCCCCAGGAAGCGGACGCCCATCGGGTCGGCGATGGCGCGGACCTCGTCGAGGTGGTTCTGCAGTTCGGCCCCGACCTCGAGCGTCGAGGCCAGGGGCGCGCCGGACAGTTCGAACTGGCCGCCGGGCTCGAGGCTGATGTTGGCCCCGTTGCGGGTGAGGCCGATGACGTTTTCGCCCTCGTGGACCGGGGTCCAGCCGAAGCGGGCCTGAAGCTGGGCGAAGATGGCCGAGATCGAGCGGTCGCCCGCATAGGGCAGCGGCAGGCGGCTGTCGGTGAGCCAGCCGAATTTCTCGTGCTCGGCGCCGATGCGCCAGTCGGCCTTGGGTTTGCAGCCGGCTTCCATGTAGGCGGCAAGCTGGTCGAAGCTTTCGATCGGGCCGCCGCCGGATTGTGGGATGGACATGGGGAGGGGCTCCGGGACTGCGCTGCTTCGGCCTTCCCGACAGGGGCGCCGGGAGGCCAAGAGGTGTCTTGGCGCGGGGGGCAAGTCAAGGGGGGGTCAGGAGGCCAGTGCGGGGCCGTCCGGTGAGGACGAAGTCAGGCCTGACGGGAAATCAAGGGCTTGGCCGGGCGGGTTGAAGTTCTGTTGGGATATGCACAGAATTCCTGTGGATTCCGAGAGGTCGGCGCGGGGGCCCCGCGCGGATCAGGTCGCGACGATGCCCGCGCCCTTGCGGACCCAGATCAGGCGGTCGACCTCGGCCAGCGCGATGACCCTTGCGTCCGAGGCGGGGGCATCCGGGCCGAGTGCGGCGACAAGGGCTGCGGTGTCCATCCCCGGCAGGGCGGCGAAGGCGTCGAACAGGGCCTCGGCCCCCTGCGCCTCGACCGGGATGTGGAGCAGCCGCCCGTCGGCCTGTTTCAGCTTCCAGATCCGGCGGCCGCGCAGGGTGAGGAGGCGCAGTTCCGCAAGGTCGGGCAGGCCGACGAAGCCGCCGATGCGGGGGCCGTAGTAGGCGATCTGCGCTTCGGTCACGCGGACGATGCCGGGGGCCTCGCCGTCCTGCCGGAAGCGGAGGCGGCGGAAGGCCAGCACCGCCCAGCCCGCGCCGAGGGCAAGGATGGCAAGGCCGAGGGGGGTGAGCAGGTAGCCGCCCCCTGCAACGGCCCACAGGCCGAGGATGGCCAGGGCCAAGGCTGCGATGATCTCGCGCCAGCGGTGGGCGGCGGCGATGAGTTCGGGGCGGATGAAGCTCATGCGGCGATCCGGGCGGGGGTGGCGAGGAGAAAGAGGGTGAAGGCGGCGGTGGGTTGGAAGCCGAGGGCGCGGTAGGCCCGGGCGGCGGCATCCGAGGCGGCGAAGAGGACGGCGCGCCGGGTGCCCGTGGCGCGGGCCTCGGCAAGGTGCAGGGCGACCGCGCGGCGGGCGTAGCCTTTGCCGCGCAGTGGGGCCGGGGTGTAGACCGCGCCGACCTGAACGATCTCGGGCAGGATGGCGTTGAAGCCGGTCAGGGCGACGGGTTTGCCCCTGTGGACCAGCAGGCGGTGGCTGTCGCGGGCGAGCCAGGCATTCAGGTCGGCCTCTGCCTTGGCGCGGGCATCGGGACCGGTGACGCCAAGCACTTCGCCGATGTAGGTCTCGCGCCACTGAAGGACGCGCGGCAGGTCGTCCGGGGTCAGCGGGCGCAGGCTGGTGCCGGGAAGGTCGGGGACAAGCAGGCGGTCGAGGTCAAGGGAAAATCCCGGCTCGTCGCGGTCGCTGGTGGTGGGCAGGCCGGCCAGGCCCAGCGCGGCCAGCACCGGGCGGATCGCGGCGGCGGGGCCGACGGCTCCGGTCACGGCAAGGCCGTCGAGAGCCGGGCGCAGGGCAGTGAGGTCGGGCGTGCCGTCGAGAAGGGCCATCAGCATCCCCTCCTGCGTCAGCGCGACGAGGCTGTGGCGATCGACCAGCCAGAAGCGTGTCGCGTTGGGGTGGTCGGAGGCAAAGCCGCCCTGCCCCAGCCCATGTGCCCGCAGGTTGGCAAGCGGGAACATCGCCCGGTCGATCCGCGCGGAAAGGAGCGTCTCGAGCGCCGCGCGGTCGTCAGGTCCGGCCGCGACGATCATCGCCAGTCCCCGCAGGTCGCGACGTTCGGAAGCGGGTCGCCCCCCCACCCCATCCCTCCCCCACGGCGGGGGGAGGGAGGCGCTGCTGCGCTGCCTCTGGCGCGTGCTGCCAGCGCGCGGGCATCGGGGCCGGCCGCGACGATCATCGCCAGTCCCCGCAGGCGGCCTGCCACAGCGTCAGGGCAGCGACGGCGGCGGTGTCGGCGCGCAGGATCCTCGGGCCGAGCGACAGGGGCGTGACGTTGGGCCGGGCGCGGAGTTTCGCGGCCTCGTCGGCGGAAAAGCCGCCTTCGGGGCCGATGAGGATCGCGGCGGGGCCTGCGGCGGGCGCGATGGTCGCGGGCTGGCCGAGGGCTTTTTCGTCGCACCAGTAGAGGCGGCGATCCTCGGGCCAGTGCGCCAGAAGCCTGTCGAGCGGCTGAAGGTCGGCCACCTCGGGCACATGAGTCGCGCCGCATTGTTCGGCGGCCTCGACGGCATGGGCTTGCAGGCGGTCCTGCCGGATGCGGTCGGAGTTGGTGTGGCGGGTCTGGACGGGCAGGATGCGGGCCGCACCAAGCTCTACCGCCTTCTCGACGATGAAATCGGTGCGGGCCTTCTTGATCGGCGCGAAGAGAAGCCAGAGGTCGGGCGGCAGGCGCAGCGGCCGGGTCCGGGCGTCGCAGACCGCAATGGCGTTGCGCCTGCCGGCCTGAGCCAGCGTGGCGCGCCATTCGCCATCGCGGCCGTTGAACAGAAGGATCGCCGCCCCCTCGCCCAGCCGCATGACGCCGGTCAGGTAATGCGCCTGATCCTGCGACAGGGCCACGGCTTGCCCCGCCCCGAGCGGCTGATCTACAAAGAGCCTGATCTTCGCATCCATGAGCAGGACCCTATGACCCAGGCGCCCGAATTGCCAGAGGCTGTCCCCGGACGGGTCGCGGATGCGCCGAAGGCGAACTGGGTGGACCTCTATGCCCCGCCCGCGACGCGGCCCTACCTGCGGCTGTCCCGCGCCGACCGGCCGATCGGGACCTGGCTCTTGCTGATCCCCTGCCTCTGGGCGATCGCGCTGGCGGGGGGCGCGGGCGGGTTCCGGGGGTGGGACCTGTGGCTGGTGGTCTCTTGCGGCGTGGGCGCGTTCCTGATGCGGGGCGCGGGCTGCACCTGGAACGACATCACCGACCGCGACATCGACGCGCAGGTGACGCGGACGCGGTCGCGGCCCCTGCCCAGCGGTCAGGTGACAGTGAAGGCTGCGCTGGTGTGGATGGTGGTCCAGGCGGCTCTCGCGGCCTGCATCCTGTTCACCTACAACTGGCTGGCGGTGGGTCTGGGGGTCGCGTCGCTGGCGCTGGTGGCGATCTATCCCTTCGCCAAGCGGTTCACCTGGTGGCCGCAGGTCTTCCTTGGTCTGGCCTTCAACTGGGGAGCCCTGCTGGCCTGGGCCGCCCATGCGGGCGAGGTGTCCCCGGCGGCGGTTGCGCTGTATGCGGCGGGGATCGCCTGGACGCTGTATTACGACACGATCTATGCCCATCAGGACCGCGAGGATGATGCTCTGATCGGGGTGAAGTCCACCGCCCGGCTGTTCGGCGCGCAAAGCCGGGCCTGGCTGTGGGGGTTCTTCGCGGCGACGCTGGTGCTGTTCGCGCTGGCGGTTTTGCTGGCCCATGCGGGCGCGGGGCGTCCCCTGGGGTTCGTGGTGGCGCTTGTCGGGGTCTGGGCGATGGGGCTGCATCTGGGCTGGCAGATGCGGCATCTGGACCTGGACGATCCGGCCTCGTGCCTGAGGATCTTCCGCGCCAACCGGGATGCCGGGCTGATCCCCGTGCCGTTTCTTGCCGCCGCCGCATGGCTTGGTTGAACCTTCGGCCCCGAACCCCTAGGAAGCGTCAGGCGCGACGCGCGCCCTGAGTCTTGCGGAAGTCCCCCGTTGCTGCCCCGAATTGCCAAGCTGTCCTCGACCACCCTTGCGCTGCTGGCGTTCATCCTTGCGGCTGCGCTGATGGTTTCGGTGGCCTTCGGGGCCGCGAAGATCATCGAGGCGCGCACGCTGAAGGTGGTCAGCGCGAACCTGGCCGAGGCCGGTATCGACTGGGTAACGGTCACGACCGACGGCTTGCAGGTGCGGCTGACCGGCACCGCGCCGAACGAGGCCGCGCGGTTTCGCGTCGTGAACAGGGTTGGCACGCTGATCGACGCCAGCCGCATCCGCGACGGGCTGGACGTGACCCCGACCTCGGCCATCGAGGCGCCGAAATTCTCGGTCGAGATGCTGCGGACCGAGGACGAGGTGCAGCTGAGCGGTCTGATCCCGGAAAAGCCCGGCGAGGGCGGAATGGACGAGGCGACCCTTGCCGCAGCGGCGGCCGCGCTGGCGCAGGGCACGGAACTGCCCGACATGCTGGAGACGGCGGATTACCCCGCGCCCGAGGGCTGGGACGCCGCGCTGGCCTTCGGGCTGAAGGCGCTGGAGCGGCTGGACCTGTCCAAGGTCTCGGTCACCGCCGAGCGGGTCGAGGTCAAGGCGATCACCGACAGCGCCGAGGCAAAGCGCCGGGCCGAGGCGGACCTGCGCCGGATGGCGCCCGAGGGGGTGCAGCTGGTGCTGGACATCTCGGCCCCGCGTCCGGTCATCACGCCCTTCACGCTGCGCTTCGTGGTCGATGCCGAAGGGCCGCGGTTCGACAGCTGCTCGGCCGATACCGACCGCGCGCGGAGCCAGATCCTGCGGGTGGCGACCTCGGTCGGGGTGACGGGCTCCACGGTCTGCCAGGTGGGTCTGGGCACGCCGACGCCGCGCTGGGCCGAGGCGGTAAGCCTGGGGATCCGCGCGGTGGCCGAGCTGGGTTCGGGGTCGATCACCTTTTCGGATGCCGACGTGACGCTGCTGGCGGGCAGCGATGTGCCGCAGGCGACCTTCGACAAGGTGGTGGGCGATCTGGAGACCGGGTTGCCGGACGTCTTTTCGCTGACCTCGACGCTGGAGAAGAAGGAGACGTCGGCCCAGGGTCCGGCAGAGTTCACCGCGGTCTTTTCCGACGCGGGGCGGGTCGAGCTGCGCGGGCGGCTGACCGACGAGATGCAACGCCAGGCGGTGGATGCCTTTGCGCGGTCGGCCTTTGCCGGGGCCGAGGTCCTGACCGCGACGCGGGTGGATCCGGGCCTGCCGGACGGCTGGGCGGTCCGGGTGCTGGCGGGGCTGAAGGCGCTGGCACAGGTGAACAACGGCCGGTTGCTGGTGCGCGCGGACCTGGTCGAGGTGACGGGTGTCACCGGATCGACCGAGACGCGGGGGCGGATCACGCAGATCCTGTCCGAGGCGCTGGGTCAGGGCCAGACCTTCAAGGTCAACGTCCGCTATGACGAGGCGCTGGACCCGCTGGCCGCCCTGCCCACGCCCGAGGAATGCGCGGCGGATGTGAACGGGGTGATCGCACGGACCAAGATCACCTTCACCCCGTCCTCGGCCGAGATCGCCGCGACCGCGCGGCCGGTGCTGGACGAGCTGGCGAAGATCCTGACCAATTGTCCGGCCATGCAGATGGAAATCGCCGGGCATACCGACAGCCAGGGCTCGGAAGGCGGCAACCTGGCCCTGTCCCAGGCGCGGGCCGAGGCGGTGCTGCTGGCCTTGCAGGGGCGGCGGGTCGATGTCTCGGGCATGACGGCGGTGGGCTATGGCGAGGCGCAACCCATTGCCGACAACGGCAGCGAGGCAGGCCGCGAGGCGAACCGACGGATCGAATTCGTGCTGAAAGGGGCGCAAGAGGCGGCTGGGCCGGGCGATGCGCCGGTCGAGGCTGCGGGGGACAGGACGCCGCCCGGCGACAGCGGGGTTGCGACGGCTCCTGCGGCAAGGGCCGATGCCCCGCCAGCGGACAGCCCAGCCGTGGCCGCCGCGACGGGCCCGGACTTTTCGTCCGACACCAGCCCCTCGGTCGCGCCGACCGAAAAGACCATCGCCCCGAAGCCCCGCCCCGAGGGCCTGACGGCCAAGGAAAGCCCATGAACCGCACCGAATTCGTCGTCGCCACCGCCATCATCCTCATGATCGCCTTCGCGATGGGCTGGTTCGCGCACTGGCTTCTGCACCGCTTCACGCGCGTCCAGGGCGGCGACATGGCCGAGCTGGACAAGCTGGCGCAATCGCTGCACGAGGCCGAGGAGCTGCGCGACCAGGCTCTGGCCTATCTGGAGCAGCGCGAGGCGGAACTGATGAACCAGATCAGCCAGACCGAGGCCGAGTTGAAGGCCGCGATGGAAGGCCTGCGCGACGCCCGGCACGAGGCCGAGGAAATGCGCAGCTATATCGAACGGATGCACGCGAACGGGTGATGCGCCATGGTCGGGCGGGGGCCAAATTCCTTCGAAGGAATTTGCAAATCTTTTCGAAAAGATTTGCGCTGCCCGCTGGAACAGGTCCAGCTTGCCGGGGATTTGATCAAACCTTGGCCTGAACGCAGCCTTGCAACTGGACAGAACGCGCCCTGCGTGGCACCTGTCACACCAGCATAAGGAGGGCCCACCCATGCTCGATTCCGTGACCGACCTCGCGTCGCTTCTGAAAGACCCCTCGCTTCTGGTGACGAAATCCTACGTCGCCGGCGAATGGGTCATGGCGGACGATGGCACAACCTTCCCCGTGACCAACCCCGCGCGGGGCGATGTGATCTGCGAACTCCCCAACCTCGGCCGGGCCGAAACCGCCCGCGCGATCAAGGCTGCGCACACCGCACACCGCGAATGGGCGGGGCGGACCGCGAAAGAGCGCGCCCAGGTGCTGCGCCGCTGGTTCGACCTGTGCATGGCGAACCAGGATGACCTGGCGACGATCCTGACCGCCGAAATGGGCAAGCCCCTGGCCGAGGCCAAGGGCGAGATCGCCTATGGCGCCAGCTACATCGAGTTCTACGGCGAGGAAGCCAAGCGCACCTATGGCGAGATCATCCCCGGCCATCAGCGCGACAAGCGCATCCAGGTGCTGAAACAGCCGATCGGCGTGGCCGCCTCGATCACGCCGTGGAACTTCCCCAACGCGATGATCGCGCGCAAGGTGGCCCCGGCGCTTGCGGCGGGCTGCGGTTTCGTCGCGCGTCCGGCGGCGGAGACCCCTCTGTCGGCGCTGGCGCTGGCGGTGCTGGCGGAACGCGCCGGGGTGCCGAAGGGGCTGTTCTCGGTCATCACCTCGAAACGGTCCTCGGACATCGGCAAGGAGTTCTGCGAGAACCCGCTGATCCGAAAGCTGACCTTCACCGGGTCCACCGAAGTGGGCCGGATCCTGCTGCGTCAGGCCGCCGACCAGGTGCTGAAGTGCAGCATGGAGCTGGGCGGCAACGCGCCCTTCATCGTCTTCGACGACGCCGATCTGGACGCGGCGGTGGAAGGCGCGATGATCTCGAAGTTCCGCAACAACGGCCAGACCTGCGTCTGCGCCAACCGGATCTATGTCCAGGCCGGGGTCTATGACGCCTTTGCCGCCAAACTGGCGGCGGCGGTCGAGAAGCTGGCCATCGGCGACGGGTTGAAGCCCGGCGTCACGACCGGCCCGCTGATCAACGAAGCGGCGGTCGAGAAGGTCGAGGAGCATATCCAGGACGTGCTGGCCGGCGGCGGCAAGGTCGTGACGGGGGGCAAGCGGCACGAGCTGGGCGGCACTTTCTTCGAGCCGACGGTCGTCACCGGCGTGAAGCCCGACATGAAGGTGGCGCAGGAAGAAACCTTCGGGCCGCTCGCGCCGCTGTTCCGGTTCGAGACCGAGGAAGAGGCGATCGCGATGGCGAACAACACCATCTTCGGCCTCGCCTCCTATTTCTATGCCCGCGACATCGGCCGCATCACTCGGGTGCAGGAGGCGCTGGAATACGGGATGGTGGGGGTGAACACCGGCCTCATCTCCAACGAGATGGCGCCCTTCGGCGGGGTCAAGCAGTCGGGTCTGGGGCGCGAAGGCAGCCGCCACGGCATCGACGACTACATGGAGCTGAAATACGTCTGCCTGTCGATCTGACGGGGCGGACATCCGGGCAAGGGGCGGTCTTCGGGCCGCCTCTTGTGCATTTCGGCAGGGCGGTCCCGCCGTTTCGGGCCTCTGGTGCAGGCGGGCCTGACGCACTAGCTTTCCCTCGATCCGCAATCGAAGGGTATGCCGCATGCCGAACGACTACACCCCGCCGAAGGTCTGGAAATGGGAGCAGCCCTCGGGCGGCACCTTTGCCAACATCAACCGCCCCATCGCCGGGCCGACACATGACAAGGCGCTGCCGGTGGGAAGCCACCCCTTGCAGCTTTACTCGCTGGCCACGTCGAACGGGATCAAGGTGACGATCCTGCTGGAGGAGCTTCTGGAGGCGGGTCACGACGCCGAATACGACGCCTGGCTGATCGACATCGGCAAGGGCGACCAGTTCGGCTCGGGCTTCGTCGAGATCAACCCGAATTCCAAGATCCCGGCGCTGAAGGATCATTCCAACGGCCAGCGGGTGTTCGAGAGCGCCTCGATCATGCTGTATCTGGCCGAGAAGTTCGGCGGGGCCTTCATCCCGAAGGACCCCACGATGCGGACCGAGATGTTCAGCTGGCTCTTCTGGCAGATGGGCTCCGCGCCCTTCGTCGGCGGCGGCTTCGGGCATTTCTACGCCTATGCGCCGGTCAAGATCGAATATGCGATCAACCGTTACGCCATGGAGACGAAGCGCCAGCTTGACGTGCTGGACCGGCATCTGGCGATGCATGAGTGGATGGCGGGGGAATATTCGCTGGCCGACATGGCGATCTATGCCTGGTATGGCAATCTGGTCCTGGGCCGCGCCTACAATGCGGCCGAGTTCCTGGATGTGGAGAGCTACCGGAATGTGCTGGCCTGGGCGAAGCGCATCGACGCCCGGCCCGCGGTGATCCGGGGACGGAAGGTCAACCGCTCCTGGGGCGAACCGTGGGAGCAACTGCCCGAGCGGCATTCCTCGGCCGATTTCGACGCGCTGCCGAAGGCCCCGGCATGAGCCGGGTTGCCGTCGTCACCGGTGCCGCCGGGGGCCTGGGTCGTGCCTTCGTTGACCGGCTCCTGGCCGATGGTCTGACGGTGGTGGGGGTGGACATCGACGGCGCGGCGCTGGTGGCGATGGCGGCGGACCGCGAGGGGTTCGTGGCCGAGGCGGTGGACCTGACCGACGCCGAAGCGATTGCCGACCTGTTCGACCGGCTGACCGCCCGCTTCGGCGGGGTGGATGCGCTGGTGAACAACGCCGGGACCTGCTTCATGTCGGACTTCCCCGACATTCCGGCGGCGGAACTCGACCGGCAGATGGCGATCAATTTCTCCTCGGCCTTCCATTGCTGTCAGGGCGCGGTGAAGGCGATGGCGGGCCGGCCGGGGGTGCGCAAGATCGTCAACATCTCATCCAATGGCGCCTACAACTTCGACGTCTTCGACCCGCCGCATTACCGGGCCTCGAAGGCGGCGATGGACACGCTGACCAAGGACCTCGCGCGGCGCTATGCGAGAGAGAGGATCGCGGTGAACTCCATCGCGCCGGCGATGACCGAGACGCCCCTGTTCAATGTGCTGACCGAGGAAGTGCTGGCGAAGGCGATTTCGGCGATGCCGCATGGGCGGGCGATGCAGCCGGAGGAGATCGCGGCCTGGGTGGGGTTCCTGATCTCGCCCGCAGGGGATGTGTCTTCGGGGAACGTCATCATCCTGAACCAGGGGCGCGACGTGCGGTGAGGGGACAAAATCCTTCGAAGGATTTTGCAAAAGTTTTCGAAAACTTTTGCGCGCGAGGGGGCGGATGAAGGTCGCCATTCACAAGCTGTTCGATTACCTGCTGGAGACGACGGCCCAGGACCCGCCGGAGTGTTTCATCGGATTCTCGCTGGCCCGCTCGCCAAGGCTGAAGGACTTCCTGCCGGACCTCGACCCTGACCTCTCGCTGGACTGGAACGGCAAGAGCTTCCTCGGCCTGCCGGGCTTGCGGCAGCGGGTGCTGGATCAGGCGGGGCTTTCGCTGCCGGTGGACAGCGTCCTTGTCACGGCGGGGGCGGCCGAGGCGAACTATCTCCTGTTCCGGCAGCTTCTGACCGCAGGCGACGAGATCATCACCGAAGCCCCCGGCTGGCCCCAGGCCGGAGTGATGGCCAGGGCCATCGGCGCGCGGCTGGTCGAGGTGCCGCGGGACGAGGCACGGGGCTGGTGGCTGGACCCACAGGCGGTGGCCCGCGCGGTCACGCCCCGGACGCGGATGATCTTCCTGACCAACCCCAACAACCCGACCGGGCGGCTGATCCCCGAAGCTGACCTGCGCGCGCTGGCCGATCTGGCGGAACGGCGCGGCATCTGGCTGGTGGTGGACGAGGTCTATGCGGGGCTCGAATGGGCGGGGCCTCGCCCCCCCGCCATCGCCGGGATGACGCGCTTCGGGATCACCACGGGGTCGGTATCGAAAGCCCTGGGGCTGCAGGGGCTGCGCACCGGCTGGATGATCTGCCAGTCGCCGGAGGTCATCCGCGACGCGATGATCCTGCGCGAGAACGGGTCCGAGATCATGAACACGCTGGGCGAGCATATCGCCGAAGTCGCGCTGCGGCCCGAAAGGCTGGCCTCGGCGCTGGCGCAGGCGCGGGCCGAAGGGGCCGAGACGCTGGACCTCCTGGACAGCTTTGTCGCGGCAGAACCGCGCCTGTCCTGGCACCGGCCCGAGGCGGGGCTGATCGGCCTGGCTCGGGTCGCGGGGATCGACGGCGAATCGCTGGCCCGGGCGCTGCTGAAGCCGCCCTACCGGACGTTCCTGTTGCCCGGATCGGCCTATGGCCTGCCGCATCACATCCGCATCGGGGCGGGCGGCGGGCCGGAAGCGCGGATCAACGAAGGTTTAGAGCGGTTGTCGGCTGCGCTGCGCACCATCGGCTGAGCAGGCAACCGTCTGAAATCACAGGCGTTATCCGATAACAGCGGGCTGTTTCCCCCTAACGCCGGCCTGATTTTGCCTAGCGTGGCCCGGGTCCCCATAACCCATGGCATCGGCCCGGCTGCCTCGGGCCCGTCACGAAAGGAAATGCTCATGCTGCTCTCGTTCGCTTCTGCCAGGACCACGCTTGTCGCCGGTCTGACCGCGCTTTCCGTCGCCGCCATCCCTGCCACCCCGGCGCTGGCCTGGGGCGACAAGGAACAGGGCTTCGTCGCCGGGGCCGCCACCGCGATCATCGTTGACGAACTGCTGAAGAACCACCGCAAGGCCCGGCTTTACGACCGGGGCTATACGGCCGCTGGTCCGACCTATGTCGCGCCGCGCACCGTCTATGTCGAGCCGCGCCATGTCGAGCCGCGCGCCACGACCTCGATCTACGCCACCCCGGCCGCCCGCGCCTTCCAGAGCTATTCGCTGGCCGAACGCAAGGCGATCCAGCGCAACCTGCGCGCCTGGGGCTATTATCGCGGCGGGATCGACGGGGCCTTCGGGCCGGGCACCTACAATGCGATCGTGGCCTATGCCCGCGACGAGGGCGCCTCGGCCAACCTGCGCAGCACGGCGGGCGCCTATGGCCTGTACGACGGCATGATCTACTGATCCGATCCGGCCATCGTAACCCGGGGTCCGACCTCTGATCCAGCCCCCGGCGCGAGCGATCCTCGCGCCGGGGGTCTTTTCGTCCGGGGTAAGGATTTCCGGGCGCGGCCTGTTCCGGGCGGGACCAAGGATTGCGGGGCCGCGCGCGTCACAGCTAACGTGATGCTGATGGACACGCCCGACGAGACGCTTGCGACCCATGCCGCCCAGGGCGACCGGGCGGCCTTTGCGACGCTGGTCGGGCGGCACTATGACCGCATCCACGGGCTGGCGTGGCGGCTGACCGGGTCGCAGGCCGAGGCGGAGGATCTGGCGCAGGACATCTGCGCCGCGCTTCCGTCCAAGCTGCGCAACTGGCGCGGCGAGGCCAAGTTCACCACCTGGCTTTACCGCGTGGTGGTGAACGCGGCGCATGATCTGCGGCGGCGGCAGGCGACGCGCGCCCGCGCCGCGCAGGGTTGGGGCGACTGGGAGATCGCGCGGCAGGACGAGATTGCCGCCCAGGCCGAGGCGGCGGATTGGCTGGCTCAGGCGATGACGCGGCTTTCGCCGGAATTGCGCGACACCGTGGCGCTGGTGCTGGGGGAAGAGATGACCCAGGCCGAGGCCGGGGTTGTGCTGGGCGTCAGCGAGGGCACAATCGCCTGGCGGATGAGCGAAGTGAAGAAACGCCTGCGGGCCATGGCACGGGAGGAGGCGGAATGAGCGACGATCTCGACGACCTCCGGTCTGCGTTGCAGGCGGCCCCGGCCCCGGATGGGCAGGCGAAGGCGCGGGCGATGGCGCTTGCGATGGAAAATTTCGACCGGCTCCAAGGAACCGCGCAGGCGTCGCGTTCCAGTGAGGACCGCCACCAGGCGGCCCCCCCGAACGGAGTACGTCGCATGTTCCACTATCTGACCTCGCGCCCCGCCCTTGCACTGACCACTTCGGCCGCCGCCCTGCTGATCGGGGTGGCCGTGATCCTGCCGGTCGCCGATCTGCGGATCGGCAAGCCCACCGCTGTCGTGGCGCCGAAGGACGCCCCCGTCGCCCGCAAGGCCGGGCCCGTCGCGCCGCGGGACGAGGCGGTCCCCGAACCGACCGCGACCGACGATCTGGCACTGACGGCGGAAGGCGATGCCTCCGCCTCGGTCGCGCTGGCCGAGCCTGTGCCCGAGCCGATGGCCGAACTGGACGCGGCCCCGCCCGCCGCGCCCGTCGTCGGGATGGCCGAGACCGAGATGCGCCTGCGCAGCGAAGCCCCGATGCCGGACGGCGCGATGGGCTATGTCGCGGCCCCGTCCGGCCTTGCGCCCGAGGCCGGGTCCGCCCCGGCAGAGAATACCGAAGCCTTCGCCAATGCCGCCCCGAACCCGGTGAAGGTGACGGCAGAAGAGCCCGTCTCGACCTTCTCGATCGACGTGGATACGGCCTCTTACGCCGTGGTGCGGTCCTCGCTGACCTCGGGCATCCTTCCCGCGCCCGAACAGGTGCGGGTGGAGGAGATGGTGAACTACTTCCCCTATGCCTATCCCGCGCCCGAAAACGGCGCGGCCTTCGCCTCGACCATCGCCGTGATGCCCACCCCCTGGAACCCCGGCACGCGGCTTGTCACCATCGGCATCCAGGGAGCCCTCCCCGCGGTGGCCGACCGCCCGCCGCTGAACCTGGTGTTCCTGATCGACACCTCGGGGTCGATGGACGAACCGAACCGCCTGCCGCTGCTGAAGCAGTCGCTGATGCTGATGCTGCCGGAACTGCGGCCCGAGGATCAGGTGGCCATCGTCACCTATGCCGGATCGGCGGGGCTTGTCCTGCCGCCGACGCAGGCCGCCGACCGCGCCGCCATCGTGAGCGCGCTGGACATCCTTTCCGCCGGGGGCGCGACCGCCGGGGCCGAGGGGCTGGAACTGGCCTATCAGGTGGCCGAAGGGATGAAAGCCGAGGGCGAGGTCACGCGCATTCTTCTGGCGACGGATGGGGACTTCAATGTCGGGGTCAGCGATCCGGAGGGGCTGGAGGCCTATGTCGCGAAGAAGCGCGAGACGGGGACCTATCTGTCGGTGCTGGGCTTCGGGCGCGGCAATCTGGACGATGCGGTGATGCAGGCGCTGGCGCAGAACGGGAACGGCCAGGCCGCCTATATCGACACGCTGAGCGAGGCGCGGAAGGTGCTGGTGGACCAGTTGACGGGCGCGCTGTTCCCCATCGCGGACGATGTGAAGATCCAGGTCGAATGGAACCCGGCCACGGTCGCGGAATACCGGCTGATCGGCTATGAGACCCGCGCGCTGCGGCGTGAGGATTTCAACAACGACCGGGTGGACGCTGGTGAAATCGGCGCGGGGACCCAGGTCACGGCGATCTACGAGGTCACGGCGCCGGGGTCGGAGGCCCTGCTGAACGATCCCTTGCGCTATGGTGCGGCCCCGGCGACCGAAGCGGCGGAGGGCGAGCTCGGCTATCTGCGCCTGCGCTGGAAGGCGCCGGGAGCCACGGCCTCGACCCTGGTCGAGACGCCGATCACCGGGCGGGAACCGGCCACGACCGAGACCCGCTTTGCCGCCGCCATCGCGGGCTTCGGGCAGCTGCTCAGGGGCTCGGTCTATCTGGGCGACTGGGGCTGGGATCAGGCCATCGACCTGGCGCTGGCGAACCGGGGCGAGGACCCGTTCGGTTACCGGATCGAGGCGGTGAACCTGATGCGGCTGGCGAAAAGCCTGTCAAACTGACGGCTCCTCGTGCGGCTTCGCCTTCTCGTCGCGGGGATGAGCGACGGTTTCGATCACATGCGCGTGATCCGGCAGCCGGGGCGGGATGAAACCTGTCCCGGCTGCGTCATTCCCTGCAAGTGGCCCTGATGGCCGCCCGCCATGGCTTCCGGCCCGTGAAGCCGAATGGGAGGTTCCCGATGACCCGTTACACCCTGCCGCTGGTCTTTGCTCTGCTGGCGGCCCCGGCCTTCGCCGACACCATGTCGATCGTGGAAAAGAATGGCATCCTGACCGACGCCAAGGGCATGACGCTGTATGTCTTCGACCAGGACAAGGACGGCAAGTCCACCTGCTATGACGCCTGTGCCGCGAACTGGCCGCCGCTTCTGGCCGAGGCGGGCGCGAAGGCGGATGGCGAATATGGCCTGACCGACCGCACCGATGGCACGAAACAGTGGACCTACAAGAACATGCCGCTGTACCTCTGGGTCAAGGACCAGAAGCCCGGCGACATGACCGGCGACGGCATCAAGGGCGTCTGGCACGTCGCCAAGTACTGAAGGCAGCCCATGCCCTTCCTGGACGAGATCGAAGCCGCCATCCCGGGCCTGCGGGCCTATGCCCGCGCGCTGTTGCGCGACCGGGAGGCGGCGGATGACCTTGTCCAGGACACGCTTGAGACGGCGATCGCACGGCAGGGCCAGTGGCGGGGCGAAGGGGCGCTGCGCGGCTGGCTGTGCCGGATCCTGTTGAACCGGTTCCGCGATGATCTGCGCCGCCGCCGACCTGCGGCGGTGCTGGCGCTGGTGCCGGACCCCTCTGACCCGCCTGCGGAACGCCGGGCCGAGGATCGGCTGGCGCTGACCGAGGTCCATGCCGCGATGGGCCGACTGCCCGAGGACCAGCGCGCCGCGCTTCTGCTGGTGGCGCTGGAGGGGATGAGCCTGGCCGAAGCCGCCCGCGCGTTGGGCTGCGCCGAGGGCACGCTCGCGTCACGCCTGGCGCGGGCGCGGGTCACGCTGAGACAGTTGACGGGACGCGAGACGCTGGGGCAGCGTCCCGGAAAGGCAGGAGAATGATGCCGGAGGGCCCGAAGATCACCACCGACGAGGCGATGCGCCTGCGTCACGGCTCGCCCGAGGAACGGTCGCGGCTGGCGGCGCTGGCGGCGGCCGATCCGGCGCTGGCGGCCGATCTGGCGGACTGGGACCGGCAGGATGCCGCCTTGCGGGCGCTTTACGCGCCGGTGGCCGAAGAGCCCCTGCCTGACCGTCTTCTGGACCCGGTCCGGGCCGCGCGCCTGCGCCCGACGCCGCCGTCCGGGCTGTGGCGCATCGCGGCGGCCGCGGCACTGGTCGCCCTGGGCTTCGCGGCAGGCTGGGGCGGGGCTCGGCTCATGCCCGGCGCGTCCCGGCCGATGCTCGCCCAGGCGGCGATGGCCAGCTATGCGACCTATGCGGTCGAAGCGAAGCACCCGGTGGAAGTCGCGGCCGAGGAGGAAGCGCATCTGGTGCAATGGCTGTCAAAGCGGCTGGGCACGCCGATCCGGCCCCCCGATCTCGGGGCCGAGGGCTTCACGCTGATCGGCGGCAGGCTCTTGCCCGGCGAGACTTCTCCGGCGGCCCTGCTGATGTACGAGGACGACCTTGGCCGCAGGCTTGCGCTTTACATCACCCGCAGCGAGACCGGGCAGCGCGACCTGGCCTTTGCCGAGGCCCCGGGCAGCCAGGCCTTCTGGTGGGTCGAGGACGGGCTGGGCTGCGCGCTGGCGGGCGACCTGCCGCGCGAGACCCTGCGCAGGCTGGCGATTGCCGCCTACCACGGGCTGACCGAGGCATGAAAAAGGGCGCGCCGGATCCCCGTCGCGCCCTCTGGTCCGGCTGGACGGGACTCAGTTGACCGTTTCGGGCCTGGCCTCGATTGCCGGGCTGGCGGCATCGGCGCGCCGGATCTCGATCCGGCGGGGCTTCATCGCTTCGGGCACTTCGCGGACGAGGTCGATGTGCAGCATCCCGTGTTCATGCACGGCGCCGACGACGCGGACATGGTCGGCCAAGGCAAAGCGGCGCTCGAAGGCGCGGGTCGCGATGCCGCGGTGCAGATAGGTGCGCTCGGTTTCCTCGGGCGCCTTGCGGGCGGTGACGAACAGCGAGCCGTCCTTCACCTCGACGCTGAGTTCATCGGGCGTGAACCCGGCAACGGCGATCGAGATGCGATAGGCATCCTCGGCGGTCTTTTCGATGTTGTAGGGCGGATAGGTCGGCTGGGCGACGTCGGTGGACAGCACCCGGTCCATCAGATCGGCGATCCGGTCAAAGCCGACGGTGGCGCGGTAAAGGGGCGCGAAATCAAGGTTGCGCATTGTCATCCTCCTGGAAGCGATGTCAGGGGCCTTCCCCCTCCGGGGCAAGGTAGGGAACCCCGGGCCCGTCATGGCACCCGGATGCGCCAGAGGTAGGAAGCGGGAAATCGGCTTTCAAGAGGCCGATCCGGGCTTCGGACCTCAGGGCTTCAGGAACCGCGCGCCGCTGTCACCCGACCCACCGCCCAGCGTGATCCGCTTGCCCGGCTTGCCCGGCAGGCCGCTGCCCGGCCCGGTCGGCACGGCCTCGACCCGGGCCACGCTGGTGGCGTCCCCGCGCCGCAGCGCGGCCTTCAGCCGATCCACCAGTTTCGGCAGCTGCATCCCGATCGAGATCCACTTGCCCTCTTCTTCGTAGCCGGCCGAGATGATCGACACGATCCTTGCGCGATAGCCCGACCGATCCAGCACCGGCGCGCCCGAGGAGCCGAAGGACACATCGCAATCCACGCCGATCAGCACATCCTGCCGGGCCACGATCCCGCAGACGCGCTGCCAGGACGGCGCCTCTTCGCGCCCTGCGGCGTAAGAGACCACGCTCACCTTGTCGCCCGTGCCCGGAACGCCGATCGAAAAGGGGGAGATCACCGAGCTTGGGATCGGCGTCGCCAGTTGCAACAGCGCCACGTCGATGCGGATCATCTCGTGCGGGGACGGCTGGACGAAGCGGAACGCGGGGTCGACCACCGTGCGCAGCACCGCGGAGTCCGCGATGGACGTGCCATGGGAGAACCCGGCCCGAAAGGTGATGTCGCCCGCAGCGACCGGGGTCCCGTCCGGGTTGATGACGCAATGCGCTGCGGTCAGCACAAGATCGGCGGCGATCAGGGCGCCGGTGCAGAAGCCGCCGTCCCTGACATCCAGACGACCGACCGCTTCCCAGCCGCGCAGCGCCTCGCGCGTGGTCAGTTCGGCCAGGCCCGAGTTCTCTTGCGCCAGGGCCCCATGTGCCATCAGGACCAGGACCGCCGCCAGCGCCTTCATGGTTTGACGAACTTCGCCCCGTTGCCATTGCCCCCGGACAAGAGCCTGACCCCGCCCGAACTGGCACCGGACCTGGCACCCGACCCGGCCCGGCTGGAGTCGAGCGCCTCCATCAGCGCAGCCAATGGTTCGGCCAGCGGAACCGCCAGGGCGACCTTCCTCCCGTCCACTTCGGCCTTGGCCGAGATCACCGACACCACACGCGCCACGCCGTCGCGGACCGAAAACACCGGCGCCCCCGAAGAGCCGAAATCGACGTTGCAGGTCAGGATCAGCGCATCGCGGCTGTCGGCCAGCACCTGGCAGGCCTCCTGGATCGAGGGCGCCTCCTCGCGGTACTGCGCGTAGGAGACCACATCGACGGCATCGCCCTGGACCGGGGCGGCCCCGGTTTCGAACGGCACCAGCGAGGGCAGGCGGATCGGCTGGCTCAGCTCCAGAAGGGCCAGGTCATCGGTGACGCGGTCCAGCTTGTCGGCGGCGGAATAGCGGTAGCCGGGATGGGCAATCGCCCGGCTGACCCGGCGATAGGCCACCGCGCGGCCATTGCGGAACCCGGCCATGAACTCCATCTCTTCGGGGCGCAGCTGCACTCCGGTCTTCTTGTCGTAAAGGCAATGCGCCGCGGTCAGCACCAGTTGCGGCCCGATCAGCGACCCGGTGCAGAAGCCGCGCTTGCCAATCACCAGCTTGCCCACCGCATCCCAGCCGCGCGAATCGTCGGCCGTCTCCAGCCGGACCATGGCGGCGTCCTGCGCCGCTGCCGGGGCAGGCCCGAGGGCCGGGGCCAGAAGGATCGCCCCCAGGCTTGCAAGGCGGGCGAACAGGTGACGCATGGAACCCTCCCATCCGCGCGGCCATCCGTATAGGCCCGCAGTCTGGCGGAATTGGGGCCGGTCGCGCAAGGGCGGCGTTGCGGTCACCCGATCAGGGCGCGCGGCTGTGGCCCGCCGGTCGCCCAGTCCAGAAGCTCGACCGTGTGGACGACCGGAATTGCGGTGCCGGACCCGATCTGCATCATGCAGCCGATGTTGCCCGCCGCGATGACCTGAGGGGCCTTCGCCTCCAGCGTCGCGACCTTGCGGCGCTTGAGTTCGGCGCTGATTTCGGGCTGGAGCAGGTTGTAGGTCCCGGCACTGCCGCAGCAGAGATGGCTGTCGGCGGGCTCCACCACCTCGAAGCCCGCGCGCTTCAGAAGGTCCTTCGGAGCGGCCTTGATCTGCTGGCCGTGCTGCAGGCTGCACGCGGCATGATAGGCCACCCGCAGACCCTTCGGCGCGCCCTGCGGCAGGCCGATCTTCACCAGCACTTCGCTGATGTCCCGGGCGAGGCCGGCCACCGTGGCCGCATCCTCGGCCAGGGCGGGATCGGTGCGGAACATGTGGCCGTAGTCCTTTACCGTCGTCCCGCAGCCGGAAGTGTTGATGACGATGGCATCCAGCCCCCCCGCGCGATGCTCGGCCATCCAGGCGCGGATATTGGCGGCGGCGCTGGCATGGGCCAGGTCCTCCTTGCCCATGTGATGCGTCAGCGCCCCGCAGCAGCCCTGACCCCTTGCCACCACGACCTCGCAGCCCAGACGGCGGAGAAGCCGGATCGTCGCATCGTTGATGTCGGTGTTCAGCGCCTTCTGCGCGCAGCCGGTCATCAGCGCGACCCGCATCCGCCGCTCGCCCTGCGCCGGAAAGACCTGCGGATCGTCGTTGCGGCTGACGGGGGGGATGGTCTTCGGCGCCATCGCCAGCATCGCGCGCAGCCGCGCGTCGGGGATCGCCCAGGCGAAGGGCTTTCCGATCTTCGCCGCCAGCAGCGCCAGCCGGAACCGCCCCGGATAGGGGATCACCCGCGCCAGCACCGCGCGGATGACCCGGTCCATGAAGGGCCGCTTGTAGGTCTTCTCGATATGCGCGCGGGCGTGATCGACCAGATGCATGTAATGCACGCCCGAGGGGCAGGTCGTCATGCAGGCAAGGCACGAGAGGCAGCGGTCGATATGCTTGACGGTCTTCTCATCCGCCGGGCGGCCCTTCTCCAGCATGTCCTTGATGAGGTAGATGCGCCCGCGCGGAGAATCCAGTTCGTCGCCCAGCACCTGATAGGTCGGGCAGGTCGCGGTGCAGAACCCGCAATGCACGCAGGAGCGCAGGATCTGGTTGGCACGGGCGATGCCGGGGTCTTTCAGCTGTTCGGGTGAGAAATTCGTCTGCATCAGCCCATCATCCCCCGATTGAGAATACCCCGGGGATCGAATTTCGCCTTCAGCCCCGCGACCAGTGCCGCCACCTCGGGCGCCTCGGGCGGAAAGACCGGCCCGCCCTGCCCCGTGATCCGCGTCGCATGGCCCCGCCCCGCGACGGCCGCCGCCAGGTCGGCGCCCTTGCCATGCGGCAGAACCAGCCAGATGAGACCGCCGCCCCAGTCCCACAGCGCCTCGCCCTCCAGCTGCGCGACGATCTCGGCCGCCGCGGTCGGCAGGGTCACGATCCGCCAGATCTCGCCCGGCTTGTCTCGCACGGGCACCACGTCCCGCACCTCGCGCCAGAGCGCAGCACTTTCCTCGCCTTCGGCCACCGTCACATCGCCGCCCAGGCGCGCGCGCAGCTGCGTCACGCGATAGGCGACCGAGCCCGCCATCCCCTCGACCCGCACCAGCGACCGCCCCGAATGCCGCGCCGCGCCCGAGACGTCGAAGGGCGACCCCAGCGCCGCGCGCAAGGCCGCCAGCCCCGCCGCATCCCCCAACCCCTCGATGACCAGCGTCGCCTCGGCCTCGGGGATCGCCTGCACCTTGAAGCTGACCTCGGTCAGAACGCCCAGCGTGCCCCGACTTCCGGCCATGAGCTTCACCAGGTCATAGCCGGTGACGTTCTTCATCACCCGCCCGCCGTTCTTGACCACCATCCCGGCCCCATCGACGAACCGCGCCCCCAGACAGGCGTCACGGGCCGCGCCCACCTGCACCCGGCGCGGGCCGCTGGCATTGGCGGCCACCACGCCACCGATGGTCGATACCCCCTCGCGCCCCAGAAGCCCGCGCAGGTCCGGCACCTCGAAGGCCAGCCGCTGCCGTTCGCCCGCCAGCACCGCCTCGACCTCGGCCAGCGGCGTTCCCGCCCGGACCACCAGCGTCAGCGCACCGGGTTCATACAGTTCCACCCCGGACAGACCGCCGGTCTCCAGCACCTCGCCCACCGCATGACCCAGCGTCCGCGTGCCGCCGCCCCGCACCAGCAAGGGCCCCCTGGCCCCCGCAACAGCCTCCGCCAGTTCCGCTTCACTCGAAGGTCGCATGACTTGCTCTTTTCCAAAATACTCCGGGGGTCCGGGGGCTGGCCCCCGGGGTGCGTCACCCCGCGCGCCGCCCGGCACTCACGCCCAGCGGAAACACCTTCGCCGGGTTCAACAGCCACTTCGGATCGAACACATCCTTCACCCACATCTGCGCCTCCATGTCAGCAGCCGAGAACTGCACCCCCATCAGGTCGCGCTTCTCGATCCCCACGCCATGTTCGCCCGTCAGGCAGCCGCCCACCTCGACGCAGAGCTTCAGGATCTCCGCCCCGAAGGCCTCGCACTTCTCCAGATCGCCGGGCTTGTTGGCGTTGAACAGGATCAGGGGATGCATGTTGCCGTCGCCCGCGTGAAAGACGTTGCCGACGTCGAGGCCGAACTCCCGGCTCATCTCGCCGATCCGCTTCAGCACATGCGGCAGGCTGGACACCGGGATCGTCCCGTCCAGACACATGTAGTCGTTGATCTGCCCCATCGCCCCGAAGGCCGACTTCCGCCCCAGCCAGATGCGTTTCGCCTGATCCTCGTCCGCCGCCTCGCGGAACTCCACCGGGTCATGCGCCAGCGCGATCTGGCGGATACGGGCAAGCTGCTCGCTGATCTCGGCCTCGGACCCTTCGACCTCGATGATCAGCAGCGCCTCGCAGTCCGGGTAGCCCGCCCTGGCGAAGGCCTCGGTCGCGCGGATGCAGGGGCGATCCATGAACTCGATGGCGACCGGCAGGATGCCCGCCTTGATGATGTCGCTGACGCAGGCCCCCGCGACTTCGTTGCTGTCGAACCCCACCAGCACCGGCCGCGCGCCCTCGGGCTTCGGCAGGATGCGCAACCAGGCCTCGGTCACCACGCCCAGCTGGCCTTCCGACCCGCAGACCACGCCCAGAAGGTCCAGCCCCGCCGGCTCTCCCCAGGGACCGCCCAGCGTGACGACAGTGCCATCCATCTGCACCAGCGTCACGCCCAGCAGGTTGTTCGTCGTCACCCCGTATTTCAGGCAATGCGCGCCCCCGGAGTTCATCGCGATGTTCCCGGCAATGGCGCAGGCCAGCTGGCTCGAGGGGTCGGGGGCGTAGAAGAACCCTTCCGCCTCGACCGCGCCCGAGACGCTCAGGTTCGTCCGCCCCGCCTGCACCCGGATGAAGCGGTTCTCGTAATCCGTCTCCAGCACGGCATTCATCCGCGCGACCCCAAGGATCACGCTGTCCGCCGTCGGCATCGCCCCCCCGGCAAGGCTGGTCCCCGACCCGCGCGGCACCACGGGGACGCCTTCCTCCCGGCACAGCCGCAGGACACGGCTGACCTCATCGGTCGTGCGTGGCAGCACGGCAGCCAAAGGCGGGCAGCGGTAGGCGGTCAGCGCGTCGCATTCGTAGACGCGCAGCTCTTCAGGCGCGTCGATCACCGCATCGGCGGGCAGAATGCCGCGCAGCCGGGCCAGAATGCGGGCCTTGCGGGCAATCACACCAAGGTCGGGCGCTGGCATGTCCATGGCAATCCTCCGCTGACTGGTAAGGAAATATAACCAATTTCACCTGCTGACAAGGAAAAACCCCGCCCCTAGTCTTCGGGGATGACAATTGACATGGGCACCCTTCCGACGCTTGACCTTGTGCTGCTGGCATGGCTGGTCCTGGCGTGGTTGGCCTCGGGTTGGATCAGCGAGCATCCGCCCGGGGCGCTGCCCTCGGTCTCCTGGCTGATGGAGGACTACCGGCGCGACTGGATGCGCACCTTCGTCACCCGCCAGCCGCGCATCTTCGATGCGACGCTGATCGACTCCCTGCGCCAGGGGACGGCCTTCTTTGCCAGCGCCTGCATGATCGCCATCGGCGGCGGGGTGGCGGTGATCGGCAATGCGGCGACGGTGCAACGGCTGACCGAGGATCTGCCCATCGGCGCAGGCCCGGATGTGGCGCTGAAGATGCTGCCGGTGATCGGCTTCCTGGCCAACGGTCTGCTCAAGTTCGTCTGGGCGCATCGGCTGTTCGGCTATTGCTCGATCCTGATGGCCGCCGTCCCCAACGACCCTCAGGACCCCCTCGCCTTCCACCGCGCGGGCCAGGCGGCCGAGATCAACATCACCGCCGCCCGCAGCTTCAACCGGGGTCTGCGGGCGATCTATTTCGCGCTGGCAGCGCTCGGCTGGCTCCTCGGGCCCTGGGGTCTGCTGGCGGGCACCGTGCTGGCGACCGGCGTGCTGCTGCGGCGCGAGTTCGCCTCTGCCTCGCGCCGGATCATCCAGAGACGCGAACCGTAGGGCCGCCTGCCCCGGCGATCACCCGAACGACATCGCGCAACCCGAAAGCCCCCCGCTTCGACATGCGGAACGGATGCCGGAACACCCGGCACGGATGCAGGGGCCGGCCCTGTCCGCTGGTCTTGCTCTTTTCGTGAAATACTCCGGGGGTCCGGGGGCTGGCCCCCGGTCCGACGGCAGAAGCCTCAGGCCGCCTTCGCGCCCTTGCGGCCCTCGATCAGCCAGGCGACGACCGCCAGCCCTGCCGCGATCAGAAGCCAGGCCCAGGCGGGCAGGACCGGCACGACATTGACCGCAGTCGTCAGATAGGCCTCGCGCGGAGTGATGCCGATCCAGCCGCGCCCCAGGGCCACGCGGCCTTCGGCGACAGTGCGGATATCGGGGGTCCCCGGCTCCAGCCGGGTCACGCCGCCCCGCGTCGCCTCGGCCACCGGCCGCAGCGCCTCGCCCGAGGCGATGGTCTCGGCGAATTCGCGCGGGGTGGCGGGGCCGACGGCGATCACGCGGGTCAGATCCCCCTGTTCCAGCCGGTAAAGCCCCAGCGCGGGCGCCTGCCAGACGGTCTCGTACCGGCCCGGCGCGACCATGGGCATCGCCAGTTCGACCGTCGCGCCATCCGGCCCGGTGACGGTGACCGGCCCCGGCTCTGCCTCGGCCAGCGAGCGGCGGGTGATGGTCATCGCCTCGCCCCGCACTTCGGCCGTCAGGGTCTCTTCCTCCAGTTCCGGCTCTTTCAGCATCCAGTGCGCCAGCCTGCGCAACAGTTCCAGCTGCGGCCCGCCGCCCTCATAGCCCCGGCCCCAGAGCCAGGCCTGATCCGAGGCCAGCACCGCGACCCGGCCCTGATCGACCCGGTTCAAGACCAGAAGCGGCAGGTCGTTCGGACCCGACATCAGCACCTGACCGGCGGTCTGGCGCACTTCGATCAGCCGGAACCAGCGGCCCCAGCCGCCTTCGGGCGCCTCGGCTTCCAGCCCTTCGGTGACCGGGTGGCGGCGGCCCAGATCGGTCAGCCTGGGCCGATAGCCCTGTTCGATCACCTGCGCCGTGGGTGCGACCGGCAGGATTTCCGCCAGGGGAGAGCGGTAGAGGCTGTCCACCGCCCCGAATTCCGGCCCGGCGGCGACCAGCACCGTGCCGCCCTTGCGGACATAGCTGACGATGTTGTCGATATAGGACATCGGCAGGATGCCCCGCATCCGGTAGCGGTCGAAGATGATGAGGTCGAATTCCTCGATCTTCTCGACGAACAGCTCGCGCGTGGGGAAGGCGATCAGGCTCAGCTCGTCCACCGGCACCCCGTCCTGCTTTTCCGGCGGGCGCAGGATGGTGAAGTGGACCAGGTCCACCGCCGCGTCGGATTTCAAGAGGTTGCGCCAGACCCTTTCGCCCGCATGCGGCTCGCCCGAGATGAGCAGCACCCGCAGCCGGTCGCGGACCCCGTTGATCTGCACGGCCGAGGCATTGTTGCGGTCGGTGATCTCGCCCGCGACGGGGGCAACGGAGAATTGCAGCACGTTCGCCCCGCCATGCGGCAGGGTGACGGGCAGTTCCAGGTCCTCGTTCAGGGGCACGCTGTAGGTGACGGGGTCCTCGGTGTCGATGGCGATGGTCAGATCGACCGTGGCGCCAAGGTTCGGCGGGGCGCCGATGTCCTCGACCCGCAGCTCCAGCTTGAACTCCTCGCCGATGATGGCGAAGGCGGGGGCGTTCTTCACCACGATCCGCCGGTCCCAGTCCGCCTGCCGCCCGGTCAGAAGCACCTGCAAGGGCGCGGGCAGGTTCGGCACCAGGCCCGCGTCATGCACCCGGCCATCGGTGATCAGGATCGCGCCCGCGACCCGCGCGCGGGGTTCCTCGGCCAGGGCCTCGGCCAGCGCGGTCATCACCAGGCTGCCCGAGTCCTCGGCCCCGTCGCCGACCCGGTGGATGCGCAGCTCGGTGTCGGGCATTGCCGCCACCTCGGCCTGAACGGCGGCCACCGCGGCCTCGGTCTGGGCGCGGCGGTCGCCCAGGCCCTGGCTGGCGCTGTCATCGACGACAAGGATCACGATGTCGGACAGGTTCTGGCGTTCCTCCTCTTGCAGGGCCGGGTTGGCCAGCGCCAGCACCAGCGCGCCCAGCGCCAGCCCGCGCAGCCACCAGCCCGACAGGCCCCGCCACAGCGCGAAGGCCACCAGCACCGCCGCCAGCCCGGCAAGGACATAGATCAGGACCCAGGCCACCAGCGGGGCAAAGACGACGGATGCGCTCATTGCCCCAGCCTTTCCAGAAGTGCGGGCACATGGACCTGGTCGGATTTGTAGTTGCCGGTCAGCACATGCATGATGAGGTTGATGCCGAAGCGATAGGCGATCTCGCGCTGCTGTTCCCCGGCATAGCCGCGTCCGACCTGCACCAGCGGCACGCCGATGTCATCGGTGGCCCAGGCCGAGGCCCAGTCATTGCCGCCGATCACCACCGGCGTCACACCGTCGTTCAGGTTGCGGAACGGCATCCCCTCCGCCGCCTGCGCCTCGGCATCGGGCGAGGCCTCGACCCAGACCTGACCGCCCTGATGGCGGCCCGGAAAGTCCTGCAGCAGATAGAAGGTCCGGGTCAGCACATGGTCGGGCGGCATCGGCTCCAGGGGCGGGATGTCAAGACCCGAGGCGATGACCTGCAAGGCCTGACCTTCCGGCGTGGTCCCGCCGCCGAAGCCCGCGACATCGGCATCGCGGGTATCGAACAGGATCATGCCCCCGGTGCGCAGATACTGGTTCAGCTTGGCATAGGCCGCGTCCGAGGGCTGAGCGGCCCCGGCCACGACGGGCCAGTAGAGGAAGGGGAAGAAGGCCAGTTCGTCCTTTTCGATATCGACACCCATCGGCATCGCCGGCTCGATCGAGGTGCGCTGCCACAACTTGTCCGACAGGCCCAGAAGCCCGGCCTGCGCCATGTCGTCCACCTTCGGATCGCCGGTCAGCACATGGGCCAGCACGACCGAGCTGGTCGCCCGGATCGCGAAGTCGTCAGCCCCGGTCGCGTCCTGCGCCTCGGCCCCGCGCGGCGTCGCGGCCATGAGCACCAGGACGACCCCGGTTGCCGCCCCGCGCAGCAGCCCGCGCAGACGACCCGCCAGCCACAGCGCCGCCAGCACGTCCAGAAGCAGAAGCCCGGTCGCCAGCGTCAGGAATTCGCCCTTCAGCGGTCGCGCGGCATTGGTCTCCAGCCGGTCCACCGGCACGCCCGAGGGCCAGACCGCAGGCTTCAGCTCCGTCCCGGCCCCGATCACGTTCAGCGCCACGCGCCGGTCGGCCCCGGCATAAAGCCCGGGCGGGATGCTGGCCGTGGGGCCTTGGGCGATGGTTCTGGCCAGGGTCTCGCCATCGACCCCCGGCAACTCGCCCGCGTCCGAGGTCTGGCCATAGGCATCCAGCACCACCTCGGGCACCCAGGTCTGGCCCGCAAGGTCCGTCGCCCCGGGCGTGGCAGGCCTGGTCGAGACCGCCAGCCGCTCCAGCATCTGCACGAACAGCCCCGACAGGGGCAGCGAGGACCATTCGGCGTTCGCCGTCACATGGACCAGCACCACCTGCCCCGCGCCCACCGCCTTGCGGGTCATCAGGGGCGTCCCGTCGTCCAGCGCGGCAATGGTGCGTTCGGCCAGGTCCGGGTCGGGCTGGGCCAGCACCTGCTGGCGCACCACCACATCGGCGGGCGGCACCAGGCCGAAGAACGGCGAGCCCTCCGGGAACGGCGCCAGCGCCTTCGGTTCCCCCCAGCTCATCGCGCCGCCCACTGTCCGGCCGCCTTCGCGCAGGCGCACCGGCAAGAGCGGGTCCTCTTCCAGACGGCTGACATCGCTGGCCGCCAGCACCGGCCCGGCAAAGCGCAAGAGCAGCCCGCCCTTCTCCAGCCATTCGGTCAGCGCGGCCCGTTCCGAGGCCGAGACATCGGCGACATCGGCCAGGATCACCACGTCGGGATTGGCCATGAGCGTATCGGTCAGGTTGCCCTCGATCAGGTCCGCCGTCGGCGCCAGCGCCTGCCGCAGGTAGTGCAAGGGCGAAAGAAGTTGCAGCGTCTCCTGATCCGCACCCATGCGGATCAGCGCGATCTTGCGGCGTTTCAGGCTGTCGTCGGCAAGGCTGACCGCCCCCGCCGTCCGCGCGCCTTCCAGCACGAAGCGGGTGATCCGGTTGCGCAGTTCCGGCGGCAGGTCGATGGCGGCCTCGGCCCGCTCGGCGCCCGCATCGAAGGTCAGCGTCACCCGGCCGAGGTCGCGCTCGACGCCCGAGGGGTCGGGGCCCTGGGCGATCACGTCCACCGAAACGGCGGCCCCCGCAGGCACCCGGCTGGCGGCGACGGTGACCTTGCCCTCGGCATAGCCAGCCGGATGCAGGGCCAGCACCGGGCGGACATTCTCCACCACCCGCACTTCGCCCCGCGACCGGAGTGCCGACAAAAGCTGATCGCGCCCGTCATGGGCCAGACCGTCCGACAGCCAGACCGTCTCGAACGCGCCATCGGGCAGGGCATCGGCCCAACCGGCGAAATCGCCCGGTGCCCAGGCCTGCGGTTGCAACCCGGCGGCCCGGCCGGCCCAGGCCTCGGCAGTCTGGAACGCGACCCGGTCGGGCGGATCGCTCAGCCGGATCAGAGCCACCGTCCGCCCCCGCACCCCCGCCTCGGCGATCAGCGCCTCGACCTTGGCCTGCCGCTCGGGCCAGTCCCGCGCATCCGCCCAGCCGCCATCGACCGCGATCAGCAAGGGACCAGAGCCCGCCGTGCGCTCCTCGGGGTTCAGGACCGGCCCGGCAAAGCCCAGGATCAGCGCGCCCACGGCAATGGTGCGCAGCAGCAGAAGCCACCAGGGCGTCTTGTCGGTCTCGGCCTCTTCGTCCTTCAGGCCCAGAAGCAGCGCCACGCCGGGAAACCGCCGCCGGATCGGCGCGGGCGGCACGGCGCGGAGAAGCAGCCAGAGGATCGGCAGCGCCACCAGCGCGACCAGAAGCCAGGGGGCGGCAAAGCCAAGGGGGCCAAGGGTGAACATCTAGCGCCCGCCCTCCAGCGCGAGATAGGCCCAGAGCAGCGCCGATTGCGCCGGGGACCCGGTGTGATGCGTGGTGAAATGCCAGCCCACCGCGCGGGCCAACTGCGCCAGCCGGTCCTTGCGCTCGGCCAGCCGCGCCAGATAGCGCGCGCGCAACTCGCCCGCCTGCTGGGTTTCATGCCGCATCGTGCCGCCCATGGATTCAAAGATCGTGCGGCCGTCGAAGGGAAACTCCTCCTCGGCCGGGTCCAACACCTGGATCAGCACGCCCTTCACCCCCCGGTCGGCGGCCCGCGCGAGCCCCGCCTCGATGCCGCCAAGATCGCCCAGGAAATCCGACAGGAACACCGCCCGGCCATGGCTGACCATGCCTTCGGTTTCCGGCGCGCCGTAATCCTGATCCGCCGCGTCGTCGGCCAACCGCGCCGCCAGCCGCAGAAGCTGCGCCCGCCCCGCGCGAGGGGAGGCCAGGCCCGCCAGCCCCACCCGTTCCCCGCCGCGCAGCAGCAGGACCGCCAGCGCCAGCCCCAGAAGCCTCGCCCGGTCCGCCTTCGGCGCGCGGGACCTGTCGCCGGAGAAGCTCATCGACTTCGCCGGATCGACCCAGATCGTCACCGATTGCGCCGCCTGCCATTCCCGTTCGCGCACGAAATGCGCATCCGACCGGGCCGACCGCCGCCAGTCGATCATCCGCGCCGAATCGCCCTGATGCGCGGGCCGGTACTGCCAGAACTCATCCCCCAGCCCCGCCCGGCGGCGGCCATGCTCGCCCATCATCACCGTCGAGGCCAGCATCTCGGCCTCGGCCAGCAAGGGCGGCAGGGTCTGCCCCAGCGCCTCGGCGCGGGACCGCAGGTCGGGGGCTATGGTCACGCCGCCGCCTCAAGCCGCAGGACGCGCCCCGTGACGCGCGCGATGATGCCCGCCAGCGTCTCGCCCCGCGCACGGGCAGCGAAGGACAGCGCCATCCGGTGGATCAGCACCGCCTGCGCCAGATCGGCCACATCCGACACCGAAGGCGCAAGGCGGCCGTCCAGCAGCGCGCGCGCCCGGACCATCAGCATCAGGGCCTGCGCCGCGCGCGGCCCCGGACCCCATGACAGGCTGTCGGCCAGATCGCGCCCCTCGGGCTCCCCCGGACGGCAGGCGCGGACGAGGTCCAGGATCGCCTCGACCACCTGATCGCCCACCGGCATCCGCCGCAGCACACCCTGCGCGCGGATCAGGTCCTCGGCGGTGAAGACCTGATGCGACTCGGCCTCTTCGGCGCCAGTGGTGGCGATCAGGATGTCGCGTTCGGTCTGGCGCGTGGGGTATTCCACATCGACCTGCACGAGAAAGCGGTCAAGTTGCGCCTCGGGCAGGGGATAGGTGCCCTCCTGCTCGATCGGGTTCTGGGTGGCCAGCACATGGAACGGCTTGCCCAGCGCCCGATGTTGGCCCGCGATGGTGACCTCTTTCTCCTGCATCGCCTGCAACAGGGCCGACTGCGTGCGGGGCGAGGCCCGGTTGATCTCGTCCGCCATCAGAAGCTGGCAGAAGATCGGGCCTTCCACGAACCGGAAGGCGCGACTGCCGTCGGCGGCGGTCTCCAGCACTTCCGACCCCAGGATGTCGGCGGGCATCAGATCGGGGGTGAACTGGATGCGGTTGGCCTTCAGCCCCATCACCGTGCCCAAGGTATCCACCAGCCGCGTCTTGCCCAGCCCCGGCAGGCCGACCAGCAGCGCATGTCCCCCGCACAGCATCGAGGCCAGAACCAGGTCCACCACCTTCTCCTGCCCGATGAAGCGCCGGTTGATCGAGGCTTTCGCTTGCCCCAGCGTTGCGCCCAGTGCTTCGATTTCCGCGACCAGCGCCTTGGTGTCGGCCATGCCTCATGCTCCCTTCGGGGTCTGTCCCTGTCAGTAAAGCGAACTATCCCGCCGGGCACAAATGGCAAAAGGCGACTTGACACAAATGATCGTGAGAGGCGCGCCCGGCCCGGCACTGTCGCCCGCCGCTGGCCAATCCTGCACCGGCTGAGTAGGCTTCCCCGAAACGGAGACCCGCCATGACCACCGCCTTCTTTTCCGACGAACTGTGTTTCTGGCACGGCGGCGGCAATTACGCCTTCACCCTGCCGGTGGCTGGTCTTGTGCAACCCACGTCGGGGGGGCTGCCCGAAAACCCGGAAACCAAGCGGCGCCTGCGCAACCTGATCGAGGTGACGGGACTGACCCGTCACCTCTCGATGCGGGGCGCCGAGCCCGCCAGCCGCGAGGACCTCCTGCGCGTTCACCCCGACAGCTACCTTGCCGCCTTCAAATCCGCCTCGGACGCGGGCGGGGGCGAGTTGGGCCTGCGCACCCCCTTCGGCGCGGGCGGCTACGAGATCGCGGCGCTGTCCGCCGGTCTGGCCAAGGCGGCCCTGCGGGCGGTGCTGACGGGTGCGGTCCGCAACGCCTACGCACTGTCGCGCCCGCCGGGGCACCATTGCACCGCCGATTTCCCGAACGGCTTCTGCCTCTTGAACAACATCGCCGTGGCGATCCGCGCCGCCCGGGCCGAGGGTCTGCTGCGCCGCGTGGCGGTGGTGGACTGGGACGTGCACCACGGCAACGGGACCGAGGCGATCTTCTGGAACGATCCCGATGTGCTGACGATCAGCCTGCATCAGGACCGCAACTATCCGCTGGACACCGGCGGGGTCGAGGCGACGGGCGGGCCGGAGGCTCCGGGATCGAACATCAACCTGCCGCTACCCCCCGGCTGCGGCCATGCGACCTATCTGCACGCGATGGAAAGGGTGGTCCTGCCCGCACTCAACCGTTTCCGCCCCGAGGCGATCATCGTCGCCTGCGGCTTCGACGCCGCCGCCGTCGATCCCCTGGGCAGGATGCTCTGCACCGCCGAAACCTTCCGCGCGATGACCCGCCAGATGATGCAGGCCGCCGATGCCTTGTGCGACGGCCGCCTGACGCTGGTCCATGAAGGCGGCTATTCCGAGGTCTATGTCCCCTTCTGCGGCCATGCCGTGCTGGAGGAGCTGTCCGCCGCCCCGGTCTCGGCCCCCGACCCTCTGGCCGCGACGCTTGCCCGCCGCCAGCCCGACGCCCGGTTCGACGCCTTCGCGGCCGGCTGGATCGAGGAGATGGCACAGGGCCTCGGCCTGTGATCGCCCCGATTTCTTCGAAGAAATCGGTCCGGAGGTTTCGAGAACTCCGGCACCCGGCCCGCCTGCTCGCACTGGCGCCCGCTCTGGCGGTTGACCGGCAGCGGCCCTAGACTGCCCACCGACCACGACCCGAAGGACCCCCATGCCCGCCCGCAACGATGCCGCCCTCGCCTTCCTGAAAGCCCGCCGCTCGCGCCCGGCCAAGCTCTTCACCTTTCCCGTCCCCACCCGGCCGGAACTGGAGGAAATCCTTACCGCCGCAACCCGCGTGCCGGATCACGGCAAGCTGGAGCCCTGGCGGCTGATCGTGGTGCAGGGCGCGGCCTTCGCCCGGCTGGCCGATCTGGCCGAGGCGCGGGCGCGGGAACTGGGCGGCGACGCCGAGATGATCGCCAAGGGGCGCGGGCAGTACGATCTGGGCAAGCTCGCCGTGGTGGTGATCGCCTCGCCCAGACCCTCGCCCAAGATCCCGCTGGCCGAGCAGCAGGCCTCGGCGGCGGCGCTCTGCTTCGGCATCGTGAACGCCGCCGAGGCCGCAGGCTGGGGCGCCTGCTGGCTGACCGGCTGGCCCGCGCATGACGCCACCTTCGCCGCCCGCGCCTTCGGCTGCTCTGCTGAGGAAACGGTGGCCGGGATCGTCCACATCGCCACCCCGCCCGAGGACGGCCCCGACCGCCCCCGCCCCGATCTCGCCCGCATCGTGACCTGGGTCGAGGCGTGATCTTCACCGCCTTCTTCGCCGCCCTCGGCCAGCTGGGCGACCGCCGCTTCCGCCGCGTGGTGGGTCTGGGGGTGCTGCTGGCCCTGGCGCTGCTGTTCGCCGCCTACATCCTGTTCCTGCAACTGATCTGGTGGCTGTCACCCGATACAGTCGACCTGCCGGTGATCGGCCCCATCTCGGGGATCGAGACCTTCCTCGGCTGGGCTTCGCTGTTCCTGATGCTGGGGCTCTCAGTCTTCCTGATGATCCCCGTCGCCTCGGCTTTCACCGGGTTCTTCCTGGAAGATGTGGCCGACGCGGTCGAGGACCGGCACTACCCCGGCCTGCCCCCCGCCACGCCGCTTACGCTGGCCGAGGGCCTGCGCCAGTCGGTCAACTTCCTGGGCCTCGTCCTCGCGGTGAACGTCGGCGCGCTGTTGCTTTATCCCTTCGTCGGACCGGGCATCCCGCTGGTCTTCTGGGCGATCAACGGCTTCCTCCTCGGGCGCGAATATTTCAGCCTCGTCGCGCTGCGCCGACTGCCGCCGGGAGAGGTCAAGGCCATGCGCCGCCGCAACCGCTGGACGCTCTGGGCCGCCGGAACGCTGATGGCCGCGCCCCTGTCCATCCCGCTTCTGAACCTCGTGATCCCGGTGCTGGGCGTAGCGACCTTCACCCATCTCTACCACCGGCTGGCCAGCGCGGGCCGCTAGGACCGGGCGCAAGACTTTTCGAAAAGTCTTGCAAAATCCTTCGAAGGATTTTGCCCCAGCCGCGCCCTTACGGCTTCATCCGGCCGAACCAGTCCAGGTCCTCGACCGTGATCCAGCCCGACAGGATGATCCCGCAGATCACCGCCCAGATCGGCGTTGCGATCAGCGTCGTCACCCAGGCCTTGCGCTGCATCACCTCTCCCGCCGGCGCCCCGGGAGGCGTTCCGGGCACGATGTGGTTGGCCTCGTCCTGCGACTGGGTGCGGTAGGGCAGCACGCAGAACAGCGTCATGAACCAGGTGACGGCGTAAAGGACGATGGCGCCCGTGATGCTCATGCCTGTTCCAGCTCCACCAGACAGCCGTTGAAATCCTTGGGATGCAGGAACAGCACCGGCTTGCCATGCGCGCCGATCTTCGGCTCGCCCGATCCCAGCACCCGCGCGCCCTGAGCCTTCAGGTGATCCCGCGCCGCAAGAATATCGTCGACCTCGTAACAGATGTGGTGGATGCCGCCCGAGGGGTTCTTCTCCAGGAACCCCGCGATGGGGGATGCCTCGCCCAGCGGATGCAGAAGCTCGATCTTGGTGTTCGGCAGGTCGATGAAGACCACCGTCACGCCATGGTCCGGCTCGGCCTGAGGCGCGCCCACCTTGGCCCCCAGCGTCACGCGATACTGCGCGGCGGCGGCCTCGAGGTCGGGCACGGCGATGGCAACATGGTTCAGGCGTCCGATCATGGGCTCCTCGCATGGCGTCTGCCCCGCGGTTATGCGACCCGGGCCTTCGGGCTGCAAGCGGCGCGATGGTCGCAGTTCCATTTACCGCCGGTTAACGGGCCGGGACGACACTCTGCGCGTCACGAAAGAGGTCCGTCATGCCCTATAGCGCCTATCCCAGCCTGCCCGATATTCCGCCGGGGGCAGGCGATCTGCCCCTGCAGGGGCTGACGCTGATGATCGTCGATGACAGCCGCTTCACCTGCGATGCGCTGCGGCTGATCCTCCAGCGGGCGGGGGCGCGGCTGCGTCGGGCGGAAAGCCTTGAAATCGCACGACTTCACCTGAACTGCTACCGCCCCGATCTGGCCATCGTCGATCTCGGCCTGCCCGACGGACGGGGGGAGGACCTGATTGCCGAACTGTCGGCGCAAGGCTTCCCGGTCCTCGGCCTTTCGGGCGATCCGAACGGGCGCGATGCGGCGCTGGATGCCGGGGCGGCGGGGTTTCTGGACAAGCCGATCGCATCGGTGGCCGGATTCGTGCGGCTGATTCGGCAGCTGACCACCGGCGTCGGCCCGATCGACAAGGGAGAGGACACGCCCACCCCCTTCGGCGATCCGATGGCGCTGCGCGACGATCTGGCCCGCGCCGCGACCCTGATTGCCGCTCCGGGCGACCCGAGCTATGCGCGGGCCTTCCTGCAAAGCCTGGCCCGCGCCTCGGGCGACCGCGCGCTGGAAGAGGCCGCGCGCAGCAGCCGCACTCCGTTCGACCGGGCGCTCCTGTCCCGCATGATCGAGGATCGGATCGCCGCCCTGCGCTCCATGGCCTGAGCCGCGCCGCGCCCGGGGCGCAGCTCAGCCTTCCAGCGCAGGGTCGCTCCCGGCCCGCACCAGCCGGGTCAGGTCCGACAGGCGTTCGCGCTGCCGGCCCAGGGCGTCGAAATTCGCCGGCGACAGCCACAGGGCGTAAGCCTCGGCCAGGGCCGGCCATTCGCTGTCGATGACGGAAAACCAGGCCGTGTCCCGGTTGCGCCCCTTGACGATCAGATGGTTGCGGAAGACGCCCTCGAAACTGAACCCCAGCCGCTGCGCCGCCCGGCGCGAGGCGAGGTTCAGCGCATTGCATTTCCACTCATAGCGCCGATAACCCGCGCGAAAGGCCCAGTCCATCATCAGGAACATCGCCTCGGTCGCCGCCGCCCCGCGCTGCATCGACGGTGAGATGCAGATATGCCCGACCTCGATCGACCCGACTTCGGGCGCGATGCGCAGGTAGCTGGCGATGCCGCCGCATGTCCCGCTGCCCAGGTCGCGCATCATGAAGAACCGGGGGTCCTCGCCGCCCTCGCGTTCGCGCGCCCAGCGGTGATAGGCCGAGCCCGAGGCGAAGGGGCCATAGGGCATGTAGTCCCAAAGCGCGTCGTGCCCCTGAAAGGCGTCGTGCAATTCAAAGGCATGCCGGTCGGCCTCCAGCGGCTCCAGCCGGACGAAGCGCCCCGTCATCGCCGCGCGGTCCGGGCGCGGTGGCGGGGTCCAGTCGGCAACCACCTCTCCCAGCCTTGCCTCCGCCATCCTGACCTCCCCAGCCCTGATGTCAGGCTAGGCCCCCGGTCCTGCGGGCGCAAGGCGTCCGTCAGAACCGGAAATCGGCCGGATAGGCATGCAAGCCGTCGAAGTCCGCCTTGCCCAGCGGCACCCCGGCAGCGCGCAGGGCAGCGTATCCCATCGTCAGGTGAAAGAAGAAATTCGGCAGGCCGAAGAGATAGAGGAACTCGCTGCCGCTCTGCTCCAGATCGGCAAAGCCCGCGCGGTGGCGGATCACCCGTGTCTCCGCCCCTTCGAAATCGGCGGGCGTCATCGACCCCAGAAGCGCGCGAGCCACCGCCAGGCGCGGCCCGAGGCCCTGTGGCAGGTCCGGCACCTCGCGCCCGGCCAGCGGGCAGGCGATACGCAAGGCAAAGCCGGCAGCCGTGGCGAACTGCTGGCGGGCGGGGAAGGCATCGGCGATCCGGGCGTCCAGCGCATCCGGCCCCGCGACCGCCACGATGTCGCTGACGCGCGACAGGTAGTGGCGGAAGACGGGGACGGAGGCCTGATACATCAGCTGTCCTTCGGCACCACGCGCAGGTGCAATTCGCGCAACTGCTGCAAGGTCGGCTCGCTGGGCGCGCCCATCAGAAGATCCTCGGCGCGCTGGTTCATCGGGAACATGATGACCTCGCGGATGTTCTGGGTATCGGCCAGAAGCATCACCAGCCGGTCGATCCCCGCCGCGCAACCGCCGTGCGGCGGCGCGCCGTATTTGAACGCCTTGACCATGCCGCCGAACCGCTTGTCCACCTCCGACGCCGGATAGCCCGCCAGTTCGAAGGCCTTGTACATGATCTCCGGCTTGTGGTTGCGGATGCCGCCCGAGATCACCTCATAGCCGTTGCAGGCAAGGTCATACTGATAGGCCAGCACCTTCAGCGGGTCGCCGTTCAGCGCCTCAAGCCCCCCCTGCGGCATCGAGAACGGGTTGTGGGAAAAGTCGATCTTCCCCTCGTCGGTCCTTTCGTACATCGGGAAATCGACGATCCAGGCAAAGCGGAAGCAGTCCTTCTCGGTCAGCCCCAGTTCCTCGCCGATCACGTTCCGCGCCTTGCCGGCGATGCCCTCGAAGGCCTCCGGCCTGCCGCCCAGGAAGAAGGCGGCGTCGCCCTTTTCCAGGCCCAGTTGCAGCCGGATCGCCTCGGTCCGCTCCGGCCCGATGTTCTTGGCCAGGGGCCCCGCGGCCTCCATCCCCGAGCCGTCCTCGGCCTCGCGCCAGAAGATGTAGCCCATCCCCGGCAGCCCCTGCTGTTGGGCGAAGGCATTCATACGGTCGCAGAACTTGCGGCCAACGGGTTCGCCCGACGGCCCCTTGGGCGCCGGAATGGCGCGGACCTCGTTGCCCTCCTGCTCCAGAAGCTTCGCGAAGATTGCGAAGCCCGAGCCGCGGAAATGCTCGCTCACGTCCTGCATCCTGATCGGGTTGCGCAGGTCGGGCTTGTCGCTGCCATACCATTTCAGCGCGTCCCGGTAGGCGATGCGCGGCCAGTCGGCATGGACCTTCCGCCCCTTGCCGAAGGTTTCGAACAGCCCCTGCAACACCGGCTGGACGGCGGCGAACACGTCCTCCTGCGTGACAAAGGACATCTCGATGTCCAGCTGGTAGAAGTCGGTCGGGGAACGGTCCGCGCGCGGGTCCTCGTCGCGGAAACAGGGGGCGATCTGGAAATAGCGGTCGAAGCCCGCGACCTGGATCAGCTGCTTGAACTGCTGCGGCGCCTGCGGCAGGGCGTAGAACTTGCCCGGATGCAGGCGCGACGGCACCAGGAAGTCCCGCGCGCCTTCGGGGCTGGACGCCGTGATGATCGGCGTCTGGAACTCGGTGAACCCCTGATCCCACATCGCGTTGCGCAGCCAGCGCACCACGTTCGAACGCAGCATCATGTTCTGGTGCATCGTCTCGCGGCGCAGGTCGAGGAAACGGTAGGTCAGCCGCGTCTCCTCGGGGTATTCGGTGTCACCGAAGACCGGCAGCGGCAGCTCCTCCGCCGCGCCCAGCACCTCGACCTCTGTCGCGTAAACCTCGATCTCGCCCGTGGGGATCTTCGGATTGACCAGTGCGGCATCCCGCGCCTTCACCCGGCCATCGACCCGGATCACCCATTCGGCGCGCACCTTCTCCAGCGCGGCAAAGGCCGGGCTGTCGCCGTCGCACAGGATCTGGGTGATCCCGTAATGGTCGCGCAGGTCGATGAACAGCACCCCGCCATGGTCCCGCACCCGATGGACCCAGCCCGACAGGCGGACCGTCTGCCCCACATGATCCTTGTTCAGCGCGGCACAGGTATGGCTGCGATAGGCGTGCATCGTCATTCCCCTTTCGGAGGGCCTTGAATTCCATCGCGCCGATACACCTTGCCCCGGCCCCCGAGTCAACCCCGCGGCACCCGCCTGTGCTTGCTCTTTTCGGAAATACTCCACGGGGGTCCGGGGGTGTGAAACCCCCGGCGGGTTCAGCCAACCCAGACGGCTGGGAACAGTCCCCGCAACGCGTTCCCGACCCAGAGACGCACCTTCGGCAGGTCCGCGGCCAGAAGCACCTCCTCCGGGCACCCCAGCTCCGCCCGCAGGACCCCCGGCAACACCCCGCTCGACAGGGGGGGTGTCCGCAACCCCTGCCCCCTGTCGAAGAACACCGTCGTGATCGTCCCCTCGCAGACCTCGCCGCGTTCGTTCAGGAACAGGACTTCGTCCAACCCTTCGGGCAAGGCCGCCCGCGCCCGGTCGTAAACCTCGCGCCGCGTCGATTTGACCCGCAGCCAGGGATCGCCCGAGGCGAGACGCTCTTTCGCCAGTCCAACGCGCCACTCGGCCCTGGCCGGGGGCAGCGGGGCAACCGTCCAGTCCACCGCGCCGTTGCGGTCCAGCGTCAGCCGCACACGCGCCGGATGATCCGGCCCGGCAGGCACCAGGTCGGGACAGGACCAGCCCAGAAGCTCCGCCGACCGCCGCAGCCGCGCCTGATGCAGCGGCCAGCGCGGGGCGGCCCGGCCATCCCACAGCACGGTCTCGATCAGCCTCAGTCCCGGCTCACCGCCGCCTTCACGAAGCGCGCCTTCCACAGCGCCTCCTCCCATTCGCCCTCGACGGTGGACCCATGCGTCAGCCCGCCGCCCACGTTCATGACGATGTCCTGCCCGGAAACCGACAGCGTCCGGATCGCCACACTGAAATCGGCATCCCCCTCGGGCGACATCCACCCCACCGCGCCGCAATAGACGCCGCGCGCAAGAGGCTCCACCTCGCGGATGATCTCCATCGCGCGGATCTTCGGCGCCCCCGTCACCGATCCGCAGGGAAACAGCGCCGCCATCAGCCCAGGCAGGCTCGGCGCGCCGTCCAGCACGCCCTCGACCGTCGAGGTCATCTGATGCACCGTGGAATAGCTCTCGATCGCAAACAGCGCCGGCACCTTCACCGTCCCCACCCGCGACAGCCGCGAGATGTCGTTGCGCAGAAGGTCCACGATCATCAGGTTCTCGGCCCGGTCCTTTTCGGCCCCCTGCAACTCGGCGACAATCGCCGCATCCTCGGTCGCGTCCCTGCCCCTTGGCCGCGTGCCCTTCATCGGGCGGGTGACGATCTTCCCGCCCTCGACCCGGAAGAACAGCTCGGGCGAGCGTGACACCACAACCGGCCCCACCCCCAGATCGACATAGGCGCCATGCCCCACCGCCCCGGTGCGGCGGAACGCGCCGTACAACCCCAGCGCAGAGCCCGAAACCAGCCGCGCCCGCATCGGAAAGGTCAGGTTGACCTGATAGCAGTCGCCTGCCGCGATATAGTCGAACACCTTGCGCGCCGCAGTGCCATAGGCCCGGCGACCGACCAGCGGCTCCGGCGCCGTCATCCGCGTTCCGGCCCCCGCAGCGGCGGCTTCGGCCAAGGCCGCCTCGGCCGGTCGGGGGGCGTCATGGACCCCGAGGGCGACCAGGGGGCCGGGCCGCCTGCGGGGCATCAGGTGCCGCAGGCGCGGCTCGAAGGCATAGCCCGCCTCATAGGCGACATAGCCCGCAAGCCAGGCTCCTGCCCGCCGCAGCGCCTCGGCCCGGGCCAGCGCGGGCGCAACCTCGGCCGGGCGCATCGCGGCAATGACCTCGCGCGGCGCATCGAACAACGCCGGTGTCCCGCCTGGCCCGTGTTCAAGTAGGATCACCCGCGCCCCCCGTCTTCCGGTGTCCGGGATAGGCCGATCGCGCGCCTCGCGCCAGTGGCTTTCCCGACGCAACCAGCCGACTTTGCGACCCCCGGTCCCTGCGGCGCGCGGCAAATCTTTTCGAAAAGATTTGCAAAATCCTTCGAAGGATTTTGTCCCGCCCGACTGCGCCGTTTGCCCCTTGCGCCCCAGTTGCTTCTGTCTATAACCCGCACAATTTTGCGCTATGGATGGGGGCTGTCATGCCGAAGCGGACCGATATCAAGTCGATCATGATCATCGGCGCGGGTCCCATCGTCATCGGCCAGGCCTGCGAGTTCGACTACTCCGGCGCCCAGGCCTGCAAGGCGCTGCGCGAGGAAGGCTACCGGGTCATCCTGGTGAACTCCAACCCCGCGACGATCATGACCGACCCCGGTCTGGCCGACGCCACCTACATCGAGCCGATCACCCCCGAGGTCGTCGCCAAGATCATCGAAAAGGAACGCCCCGACGCGCTGCTGCCGACGATGGGCGGGCAGACCGGCCTCAACACCGCGCTGGCGCTGGCCGACATGGGGGTGCTGGACAGGTTCGGCGTGGAGCTGATCGGGGCCAAGCGCGAGGCCATCGAGATGGCCGAGGACCGCAAACTGTTCCGCGAGGCGATGGACCGGATCGGTCTGGAAAACCCCAAGGCCACGATCATCGCCGCGCCGAAGATGGCGGACGGCAAATACGACATCGCCGCCGGTGTGCGCGAGGCCGTCGCCGCCATCGAATATGTCGGCCTCCCCGCCATCATCCGCCCCGCCTTCACGCTTGGCGGCACCGGCGGCGGCGTGGCCTACAACCGCGACGACTATGAGGCCATCGTGCGTTCGGGCCTCGAGGCCTCACCCGTGGCCCAGGTGCTGGTGGACGAATCCCTCCTCGGCTGGAAGGAATACGAGATGGAGGTGGTCCGCGACAGCAAGGACAACGCCATCATCGTCTGCTCCATCGAAAACGTCGATCCGATGGGCGTCCACACCGGCGACAGCATCACCGTGGCCCCCGCCCTGACGCTGACCGACAAGGAATACCAGATCATGCGCAATGGCAGCATCGCCGTGCTGCGCGAGATCGGGGTGGAAACCGGCGGCTCGAACGTCCAGTGGGCGATCAACCCGAAGGACGGCCGCATGGTGGTGATCGAGATGAACCCCCGCGTGTCGCGGTCGTCCGCGCTGGCGTCCAAGGCCACAGGCTTCCCCATCGCCAAGATCGCCGCCAAGCTCGCCGTCGGCTACACGCTGGACGAACTTGACAACGACATCACCAAGGTCACGCCCGCGTCCTTCGAGCCCTCGATCGACTACGTCGTCACCAAGATCCCCCGCTTCGCCTTCGAGAAATTCCCCGGCGCCGAGCCCAACCTGACGACCGCGATGAAGTCCGTGGGCGAGGCCATGGCCATCGGCCGCACGATCCACGAGTCGCTGCAAAAGGCGCTGGCCAGCCTGGAGACCGGCCTCTCCGGCTTTGACGAGATCGCCATCCCCGGCGTTCCCGGAACACCCGTCCCGGGCTCGACCCGGGACCTCGACGCCGCCTCGCGCGCCGCGATCGTCAAGGCCCTCGGCCAGGCCACCCCCGACCGCCTTCGCGTCATCGCCCAGGCCATGCGTCACGGGCTTTCGAACGACGAAATCCAGGCCGTCACCGCCTTCGACCCCTGGTTCCTTGCCCGCATCCGCGAAATCATCGACACCGAGGCGCAGATCCGCAAGGACGGTCTGCCCGTCACCGCCGAAGCCCTGCGCAAGCTGAAGATGATGGGCTTCACCGACGCCCGCCTCGCCAGACTTACCGGCCGCGACGAGGCCCAGGTCCGCCGCGCGCGCCAGCGCCTCGGCGTCACCGCCGTCTTCAAGCGCATCGACACCTGCGCCGCCGAGTTCGAGGCCCAGACCCCCTACATGTATTCCACCTACGAAGCCCCCGCTATGGGCGAGGTGGAATGCGAATCCCGGCCCACGGCAGCCCGGAAAGTCGTCATCCTCGGCGGCGGCCCGAACCGGATCGGTCAGGGCATCGAGTTCGACTATTGCTGCGTCCACGCCTGCTACGCGCTCACCGCCGCGGGCTATGAAACCATCATGGTCAACTGCAACCCCGAGACCGTCTCGACCGACTACGACACCTCCGACCGCCTGTATTTCGAACCTCTGACCCTGGAACACGTCCTCGAAATCCTGCGGGTCGAGCAGGAGAACGGCACCCTTCACGGCGTGATCGTCCAGTTCGGCGGCCAGACGCCGCTGAAACTCGCCAACGCGTTGCACGCCGAAGGCATCCCGATCCTCGGCACCACGCCCGACGCCATCGACCTTGCCGAGGACCGCGAGCGGTTCCAGCAGCTCCTCCACAGACTCGGCCTGAAACAGCCGCAGAACGGCACCGCCCGCTCCCGTGACGAAGCCTTCGCCGTCGCGCAACAGGTCGGCTACCCGCTTGTCATCCGCCCCTCCTTCGTCCTCGGCGGCCGCGCGATGGAGATCATCCGCGACGACGCCCAGCTGGAACGCTACATCACCACCGCCGTCCAGGTTTCCGGCGCCTCGCCCGTCCTCCTCGACTCATACCTCTCCGGTGCGGTCGAGGTTGACGTGGATGCGTTAAGCGACGGTAAATCCGTGCATGTCGCTGGAATCATGGAACATATCGAGGAAGCGGGCGTCCACTCCGGCGATTCGGCCTGCTGCCTGCCGCCGCATCAACTCTCCCCGGAAACCGTCGAGGAACTGAAACGCCAGACCGTGCAGATGGCGCTTGCCCTCAACGTCGTCGGCCTGATGAACGTGCAATTCGCGATCAAGGACGGCACGATCTACGTCCTGGAAGTGAACCCCCGCGCCAGCCGCACCGTGCCCTTCGTCGCCAAGGCCACCGACAGCGCCATCGCCTCCATCGCCGCCCGCCTGATGGCCGGCGAGCCGCTGTCGAACTTCCCGATGCGCGCCCCCTACCCCGCCGGCGTCGGCCCCGACAGCCCGCTGCCGCTCGCCGACCCCCTCACCCTCGCCGACCCGCAAACCCCCTGGTTCAGCGTCAAGGAGGCCGTCCTCCCCTTCGCCCGCTTCCCCGGCGTCGACCCCGTCCTCGGCCCCGAAATGCGCTCGACCGGAGAGGTCATGGGCTGGGACCGCACCTTCGCCTTGGCCTTCCTCAAGGCGCAGATGGGCGCAGGCACGATCCTTCCGACCGAGGGCCGCGTCTTCCTGTCGGTCAAGGACATGGACAAGACTTCGGCACTAGCGGATGCCGCCCGCGACCTCGTGGCGATGGGGTTCCAGATCGTCGCGACCAAGGGCACGGCCTCCTGGCTGGCTGCGAACGGAGTGAAGGCCGAACCGGTCGCCAAGGTCTACGAAGGCCGCCCGAACATCGTGGACCGGCTGAAGAACAACGAGATCGCCCTGGTGATGAACACGACCGAGGGAACGCAGGCTGTGTCCGACAGCCGCGACATCCGGCGGGTCGCGCTGATGGACAAGATCCCGTATTTCACCACCGCTGCGGCGTCAGTGGCCGCCGTGGCCGCGATGAAGGCGCGCGGCGAGGGATATGGGGTGCGGACGTTGCAGGGGTGACCGCGACCCCGGCTTGCCGGGCTCGGAAAGCTCCAGTGAAGCGTTCTGAACGTCAGAGGGGCGCGCAACTCTGCGCGCCCGTCAGGTGGCAATTGGCTGCAGAGCACCCGGACAGGTCTGGCCAAAGCTGCACACGACCCAACATTGGACGTCCCCGGGACCCACGGCGCCAACGTCCGGAAACGCTGCTTTCACCACCGCTTTCGGTTACGAACCGCGCGGCCTCAAAGGCAGCTGCCCGCCGACCCTTTCGCCACAATCGCCTGCCAATCCGGGCCAAGGACCTGGCGCGCCGACAGGGCATCCTTCATCCGCGGATCGCCCTTCTGTATGATTTGGATAACCATGTCCTGAGTGTTCGTCCCGTAGGTCTGGAAGCCACCGTACGTGGTGAACATCCCGCCAGTAATCTCCGCCCTGGACTGATCCCCCACGACGATGAAGCGGTCAGCGCCACGCTTGATGACTTGGATAGCTGCCTCACGGAAGGCAATCTCCCGCGTACCCTTGGCACCGCACATGTCCTCGGCTTGCGTTGAAATCTTGAACGACGACTGCGTCAGCGGCTGGACACTCGTTTCGACACAACCGGCCAGAACCACCAGGGAACACATAACGACAAAATTCCGCACGGGAGAATCCTTCCTGTTCATAACGTTCTCGTACTTAGCCATAGCCACCCGACCCTTAACACCCCTTCACCTCTAGAATGGAGCGCAACAGCTGAGGTTGGGATGGGGTTTGGGATGGATCGGCGGGGGTTGCATCTGGATGGTG
>NZ_QMJY01000072.1 GCF_003574395.1 Tabrizicola thermarum | reverse complement strand
GGCTCATAACCTGAAGGCCGCAGGTTCAAATCCTGCCCCCGCAACCAAAAATACCAGTCCTATCAAAGACTTCAAAGCCGAGCATAACGCTCGGCTTTCGTCGTTTGCAGTCGACATCAACGCCACATCAACACCGCACCAGAAAAACCGCAGCGGCGCGCATAAGCCCGCATTGGCAGGCAACGGCGGGCAACTCGCAGTTGCGCGCGATTCCGGTTCCCGCCATCATCCACCCGTGGTTCTCTGGACGGTGAATTGACGACGAAGGATTTTGCCCTCGGCTTCCTGACCTCGGATCAGCACCTCTCAGGCAGATGGACGGGCATACGATGAAGCAGGACGAGTTCCGGAAGTGGTTGGTTGCGCAGGGGCAAACGGATGCGACCGCTTCGTCGCGCGTGAGCAGTGCCAAGCGCGTGGAGCAGTATCTGGGCGATCTGGATGAGTTGTTCGCGCAGGAGGATCGGGACAGCATCCTCAACCGGTTTGCCTATACGGCCGAGGATGAACGCGCGGAACGCCCCAATCCCTCGCCTGTTCCCATCGACGGTGTCTTGCGCACGGGTCTTGCCAGCCTCCAACAAGCCCTGAAACTGTACCATTCCTTCCTGACCGAACAATGCAATGTGCCCGACAAGTCAGAACACAAGGCATTGGTCGACCGCCTCACCCGCAAGGAAATCGACGCGGCGATGCAGGAGTGCGATCGGTTGGGCCTGAAGGCCTTCCTCGCCCGCGGTGGCTTTGCCAGCCCACAGGTCTGGGTCAGCGATGATGCCAAAGAGCAGTCCTATCCGGCGAAAGCGACGGTCGCAGCAGCCTTGGGGCATCTTCCCGATGGCCGCGCCCTCGCAGCGAAGGAGTTTTTCAACGGCTTCGGAGAGGCGCAATCCTTCGCCAAACTCGAGGCTCTTGGGTATGAGATCCTTCGCAAGGGTGCCAATGGCGGAGATGACGCCTTCTCTCGCGACCGGATCGAGGGTGCGATGGACGCCTACGACCAGTTCCGCACGTCTGGTGCCCATGCCGATGCGATCTCAAGCTTCGGCACGCCATCCGAGTATTGGGTGCGGTCGACCCGCCCACGCCAGGACAGGCGCTTTCCGACAAAGCCGATTGTCGGATACCTGCTGGCCAAAGCGTCAAATGCACTCACTGGCGGATGGAGTCAGCCACATGATGCGGCCGCACGTCTCCACGCGGCAGGCTACATTATTGTCGATCAAGACGACGAGCCTTTGCCGCTGCCGGAACAATACACCCACCTGATGCGCGGGGCAGACCGCGTGCGTTTGGTCGCACTCAATTACTACATCGCACCGGCCCGCGAAGCTGACATGTCTTCAGTGGCCATCCGTGCGCGGGACGTAGCTCGCGACATTTCCGAGCAAGATGCCTTTCCGACAATTTGCAGCGCCTTGGGTGGCAAGAAGTTCAAAGACATGGCGGGCTACTCAACGCTTCAGTCGACCACGCCCAATCCGTCCAGCACGACGACTTTCACATTCACCCTCGATACCGGGAACAAAGAGGGTAACGCGATGGCAGACTCAGAAACCGGCTCGCAGGACCAGCTTGCCTCGACGGCGGTCAAGACGACCAACCTGATCCTCTACGGACCTCCCGGCACCGGCAAGACTTACCAGACGGCGTGGGAGGCGGTTCGCCTCTGTCTGGGCGAGGACGTCGCCGCTGATCTCTCCGGCGATAGCAAACGTGATCGGTTGATGGCGGAATACCGGCGCTTGATGTCCGAGGGCCGGATCGAGTTCGTGACCTTCCACCAGTCGATGTCGTATGAGGAATTTGTCGAGGGATTGAGGCCGGAGACCGGCTCTCGGCAGCCGGACGCTCCGCCAGACGACATAGCCCACGCAAATGGTTTTCGTTTGAAAGACGAGCCCGGGATATTCAGGACCATCTGTGCTCGGGCGGAACGCGACTCCGGAGAGACATCTGACGCCAACCGGCTTGATCGGTCGCACCGGATCATACGACTTGGGCTTACCGGAGCAAATTGGCGCGAAAAATTCGAACGCGCCATTCGCGAAGAAGCCGTCGAATGGCCGCATGGCGGCGACGTAGACTGGTCGCCGCCAGAGTTCGACAGTTGGGACGCGATCAAGGCGAAGCGCCAGGAAGAGGAGCCCGCGATATTCGGCGCCCATCCGACTGTCTACGGGACCTGGTTGTTTCGTGGGGCAGAAGTAGGTGATTACGTGGCGCTCACCGTTGGAAAGGGCAAGATCGTCGCCGTCGGAAAATTAAAGGGCGACTACGAGTTCATGCCACGCGCTTCTGACCAGCCGACGCGACATCTGCGCAAGGTGGATTGGCTTTGGCACAGCATCGAAGGCGTGAACCGGGCCGGGATCTACGGCAAGGACTTCACCTCGTTCCATACCGCCTATCCATTGCTTGAAGATCAACTGGACTGGGAAGCGCTGGACGTGGTGATTTTCGGCCCGAAGGCTGTACCGCAACTTGACGTGGCGCGGCCCTTCGTCCTGATCATCGACGAAATCAACCGCGCCAACATCTCGAAAGTCTTCGGTGAACTGATCACGCTCCTTGAGCCGGACAAGCGCCTCGGGCGGCGCGACGAAATCCAGCTGACCTTGCCCTATTCGAAAAAGCGCTTCGGGGTGCCGCCCAACCTTCACATCATCGGCACCATGAACACGGCCGACCGCTCGATTGCGCTTCTGGACACCGCCCTGCGCCGCCGCTTCACCTTCAAGGAACTGATGCCGAACCCCGATCTCCTGCCTCCAAATATTGGTGGGATCAATCTGCAAAAGCTGCTGGCGACGATCAACGACCGCATCGAGTATCTCTTCGACCGCGAACACCAGATCGGGCACGCCTATTTCACCGGCTGCGCATCGCCCGAGGCCGTCGAGGATGTCATGCGGCACAAGGTCATTCCGCTCCTGTCCGAGTATTTCTACGAGGATTGGTCCAAGGTCGCCGCCGTTTTGGGCGATGGCCCGCAAGGCCCGTCCCGGTTTCTGGAGGCACGCCGCCTGAACGCGCCCCCTGGGCTTGCTGCCGAACATGTCCTCGACGAAAAACTGCGCTGGCGGGTGAAGGACCAGTTCGACTTTTCCGAGTTCGTGGCCTGATGCCCGCCTACTCTGTCCGCGAATGGGAGGCTGTGCCGCACGGCGATGGGGAAGGATGCATTCCGCCGCATCTTGCCCAGCGCCTTGTGGCACTTGCCAAGGCTTCCCCTTTCGCCGGGCGTGGCGGCGGTGGCGTGCTGGAGGATCGGCGCCATGACCTGCGAGCGCGTGGCGTGGTTGGCGTGTTGGCGGTGCCGGGCTGCACGCTGGAAATCCTGCCGAAGATCGACGTAGGTGAAAAAGAGGGCTCAGCGCAAGAGACGCGCGAGATCCGCAAGCGTCTTGTCCACATGCTCGCGGTGGCCCTGGACCTGAAAATCCAGACCGGGCGCATGACCGATCTCGACTGGCAGCGCGAAACGCTGCTGGAAATCCTGATCCGCATTTTTTGCGACAAGCTGACCGAGGCGGTTCGCCGGGGCATGCCGCGGCGCTATACCCTCCACGACGACGATCTGCCAACCTTGCGCGGATCGCTGGATATCCCGCGCCAGTTCACCCGCCATCTCGCAAACCCGGGCCGCCTCGCGTGCCGCTATGACGAGCTGTCCGAGGATATCGCCCTTAACCGCATCATGAAGGCGACCATCTCGCATCTGGCGGGCATGTCGCGCAACGCGGCGAACGTGCAGCGGTTGCGGGAGCTGGCCTTCGTCTATGCCGATGTGGCGGAGGTGCAGGTGCCCGCCCTGCGGTGGGACGACGTCGTCATCGACCGCACGAACAGCGCGTGGCAGGAACTCTTTGGAATGGCTCAGCTGTTCCTGCGCAACCGATACCAGACCACCAGCGCCGGATCGGGGCAGGGATCGGCACTGCTGTTCGAGATGAACGCCCTGTTCGAGGAGTACATCGGCCGTCTGGTGACGCGAGCACTTGCAGGGTCCGAATTCCGAGTGACGCTGCAGGGTGGCCGCCTGTTCTGTCTGACGTCGATTGAGGATGATCGGGCGGTGTTCCAGACCAAGCCCGACATCCTGATCTGGCGCGCTGGTCAGGTCGCCCATGTGATCGACACCAAGTGGAAACGGATTTCCGACCGGATCGACGATCCGAAGCAAGGGGTCTCCCAGGCGGATGTCTATCAGATGATGGCCTATGCCCACCTCTACAAGGCCCCGCGGCTGACGCTGCTTTATCCCCACCACGCTGGCCTCGGCGACGAGGAAGGGATCCGTGCGCGGTTCCGGGTGACGGGTCAGGAAACGCTGCTGGAAACGGCGAGCTTTGACATCTCCACCGGTACCGACCTGATGGACCGCATTCGTGGCCGGATCCTGACTGCCATCGGAGAAATGTCCCCCGCACTGCCGTAACGGCGAATGGCACACCCTCGCAGGTGCACAATTGTGCCCATCGCGGCACCGGACTGGAATGACCGCATCTGCCATCATCGACCAGCAGCGCCCCCCTGCCGCTCGTTGACACCGTGAATTTATCGTCCGGGCCGGGCAATGCGCTGCGGTCGAGGCGTCTGGCGCTTGTCGCGTGGGGGGCCTTGTCCGGCCCGGATTTCAACTGCACGCCCGCGCTTGATCGCGCAACACGGCGTAGTCGCTGAGCATCCGGACGACGACGGCCCCTTCCGGTAACGCCTCGACCTCGTCGGCCGCGCGGGCCTGCTCGGCGCTGGAGTACTCCACCACAGACGGGCAAGGTGCGCGGGTCTCAGAAGCGTCCATCGCGCAGCCGCTCAGCCAGAGCATGGCGATCATGAGGGCGGCGGGCGGCGGCGTCGAGCATCTGGCGGTGGATGGCATCATTTCTCTCACTGGCATCAAGCCGTTCGGCCGCGCGCCCAGCGCGTTCACCGGCACAGCGCAGGTTCATCAGGAACAGCAGGATCGCTGCTGCGGTGAGGATGAGGCCCAGCGCTTTTCGCGCCGGGCCATGGGTCAGAAGCCAGCTGATCACCGCTGGCCCCGTTCCCAGTCATCGAGCCGGGCGTGGATGGTGACCGCGATGCCGATCAGCGCGATGGCGATCAGAACCCAGCGCAGGCTGTCGAGGTATGGCACCAGCGGCTGGATCGTGGACTGGGTTTCCGCAAGAACGTCCCGCAGCACTTCCACCCCGGCCGCGCCCACGGTGGCTGCCCCAGCCGCGCCGCCACCGCGCAGGGTGCGGCTTTCCGACAGGACTTCGCGCGCGGGCGGCAGTTCCGGCGCGAAGGGTACGGCCCGCGCCGGGAAGGGATCGCCCCAGGATCGGGCAGGCCCGAGGTCGATGTGCATGAAGCCCGACCGGGTGTAATAGCCGAAGCCGAGGAACCCGACTGCCCGCGCCGCCGCCTCGAAGGCCGCTGGATCGTGGTTCGCCATGGCTATGTCGAAAGCGGTGGCCTGCATGTGTTTCGAGGCAGGGGCCCCGCCCACGGCACGGTTGTGTTCCGGGCTGCGGTAGGCTGAGCGGATGATCAGCGGCTTGCCCAGCCGGTCGCGCAGGGCTTGCAGCTTGTCCATGGCTTCCGTGTTGATCTTTATCGCGCCGGTGCCGCGGCAAGCGATCTCGGCGGCCGAGAAGTTCGGCCAGCGCCATGTGTTGGCGGGCACATCGCGCCAGTGGGGGTAGGACAGGGTCGGCATGGTGGATCCTCCAGATGAAAAAACCCGCCTCTGGGGCGGGTAGGGTGTCGGTTGCCAAGGGTCAGGAAATTCAGTCGGATCGGCCGCGCTGGAAGGCGTCGAAGAGCATGTCGCGCATCGAGCGGATGTCCGTCTCGATCCGGTCGAGGCGGTCGCCATCGGCCTTGCGATCCTCGCTGCGCTGACGGTCGATCCGGTCCCGGTCGGCGATCAGTTCCCGGTCGAGGCGATCCAGCAGGGCCTCGTTGGTGAAGGCCTTCCTCGTGATCGCCGCGATCAGGGTCATGGTGCCGCCGATCAGGGCGGTCAGCGCGGCGGTGATCCCGTGGTCCCGAAAGGCCCGCGCGACCTCCCCGGCAAGAGTGGTCTGGTCGTTCATGACGGTCCTTTCATTGCCGCAGGCTGCGGTTGGTCAGAAATCAGTTTCGAGGTAGACACCGGCGCAGTCGTAGGCGACGGCGGCGGCGGTCGCGCCGGTGTTCAGGAACAGCCGCGGCGACAGGAATTGCGTCGCGGCGGGCAGGTCTGCGGTGATCTCCTGCTCGAAGACCGCGGCAGACACCTCGTCAACGACGCGCACCCAGACGGAACTGCCGTTCGGTGGGGCGGCGATGAACAGGGTCAGCACGCCGCCCGTCGCGATGGCAAAGCTCGCCCCCATGTCGGTCAGGGTCGGTGCGCCGGTCCCGTCGTTCGCGACCAGTTGCCAGCGGGTGTGCGTCCCGCGCTGGAAACCGATGCCGATGCAGTTGATGGCTGCGGCCAGCGTCAGGGTGGTGGCCAGCGCGGCGGTCGAGCCATAGAGGCCGAAGAACCCCATCCCGGTCGCCTGCAGCGTTGTCAGCGAAATCCGCGTGACGAAGGTCCAGCCGCCGAGGCTCGCCGCGTTGCCGCGCCAACAGGCCCAGCCTGCGGATCGCTGGTCGGCGACCGAGTCCACGACGGCCGCCGAGGTCAGGCGCCAGCGGCGCATCGAGGCGGCAAGGTTCGTCGCGGCCAGGGTGGGGTGCGACACGGTCCCGACCGAAGTGATCGGCAGGCCCTCGGTCGTGATCGTGGTGCTGACGGAGGGAGACCAGTTGGCGATGCGGTTCACCCCGAAATGGGGTTGGAGCGGGAAATCCCGTCCAGAGGGGCGCATGACGTCGATCCACGGTGCGCCTGCGCGGTTGCGCGCATAGAGGGCGGCCTTGCCTGCGGGCGGCGGCGATGGCGCTGCGGCCAGACCTGGCAAGACCGTGGGCTGCGGCAGTTCTACCTGACCGCTGGTGCGGTCGATCCTGATCGCGTCGAAAAAGGCCGAGCCATCCGGGCTGACCTTGAAGCTGAAATCGTCATTCCCGAGCAACCCGATAAGGGCGCGGGCCGAGAAGCCGGTCTTGAAGGCGAAGGCCGCGTCGTTCCCGGCAGCGGCCTTGTTTACTGTGGCTTCGATCCCGGCCCCGGCGTTGTTCAGCAGAACTGCCGGTGTGTTCACCGACAGACGGTTGTAGCTGTCGGCCGTGGCCCCGCCGAGGCCCAGGAGTTGCGCCGTCAGGTTCGCCTGCGGCATGCCGACCTGTGTGACGGCATTGGCGAAGGTGACGGTGGGCGTATTGATGACGGTCGTGCCGCCCGCCCCGGCGGTGGCCGAGCCGATGTTCACGACGGTGGTCGATCCGGACGCGCCGCCGGTGCCGATGTTCACCGTCTTGGTCACGCCCGTCGTCGTGGCCCCGGTCCCCATGCCATAGGTGGCGGTCCCGGTTGCCGTCCCGATGGTCGCTGTGGCCCCGGACGTCGTCACCGTTCCCGAGGCGGTTAGCGTGCCGGAGAAGGTCTTGTTGCCGGTGAAGGTCTGGGTGCCTGCGAGGATTGCCAGTTCGGAGGAGGTATTGGGCAGGGTGAAGCTGCGCGTGGTCCCGGCGCTGATGCCTGCCAGCGAGAAAGTGGCCTTCTTCGTCGGGTCTGCATCGTTCACCAGGCTGAACACGGCGTCCGAGACGTCGCGCGGCTCGCCCACGACCTCCCAGGCCGAACCGGTCCAGACGAGGAAGATGCCCTCCGCCGCGACCCACACCAGCCAGCCGGTCCGGGGAACCAGCCGGATCCACGCGCCGTCGACCCAGAAGGCGATGTTCAGATCCCACCCGGCCCAGAGTCCGCTCGCGCCGGTGGCCACAAGAAGGCGGTTGCCGTCGGTGGGGCTGGCCGGGGGCGCGGTGCGCGTGCGGTCCAGGACCGAGAGCTGCACCATGGCATCGAGCAGGCGCAGCGCCTCGTTGTGCGTGACATGCTTCTGGGCTTGGGCAGCCAGGAGGTAAGGCAGGCCCAGGTGGGTCGTGGTGTCGGACATCGGAAATCCCGTCAGAACTGGAGGGTCACGGAAGCGGGCGTGCCGCGGCCGAGGCGGTTCGAAAGCTGGTAGATGCGGATGGCCAGCGTCTGGGCGGGTCCGAGCAGAGCGCCCCAATCAGCGGTCTGCTGTGCGGCGGTGTAGAGAACGGAGGTCGTGCTGCTGGTCAGTGTGCGCTTGATCGCAGCGCCGTCGAGGATCCGCACCTCGTAGGCCTCGACATCTTCTGCCAGCGGCACCTCGACCTGCTCCCAGGCATCCGCGACCAGCGCGCGGGAACGCCGCGTCCAGCGGATGGCGAGATCGCCGGGACTGCGTGCCGTTCGCCATGGCTGTTCGACATGGACCGGCGCGAAGGGGACAAGGCCCCGCCCGGTCGGGACGAAGCCCAGCGCGGCATAGCTTGCGTCACTGACCGCCCGCGCGGCCGGGCCGACCCGCCAGTTCCACGGCAGGCCGAGGTCGGCCTCGGCGATTGGCAGTGAGGCCAACGTCGTATCCAGTACAACGACCCGCGCACCAGCAGGGGCCGGATTGCCCATGGCATGTTCCGTTCCGCGCTGGCCGCGCAGGAGGCGGGTCAGCCGGTATCGGCCGGGTCCGATCAGTTCGGCCGCGCCCGCCTGGACGATCTCCCAGACCCCGGCCCCGGACTCGACAGCCAGTGCATTGGCCCCGCTGAACAGCGCGACGTCCGTCACGCTTTCCATCGTTCCGGACAGCAGATCGACCACCAGCGCGTTACCCAGATCGAAGCGCGAGGTCGGCCCCGGAAAGAAGTCGAACGTCAGCGTGCCGATCCGCGCCCGACTGCCGAAGGTGGTCAGAAGGCTGAACCCATCCGTGGACGCGCTGCGGAAGACGGCGATCTCGCCCGGCCAGGGGCTGGCATGGGCGGCGATCAGGGGGCGATGGGCGGGCTGGTCCTCGCTGATCTGCGGCAGGTCCAGCATCACCACCTCGGGGGTGCCGAAGACGACGGGGCTCGCGAGCGAGGCCGGTCGAGGATCGCCAGGCGGCAGGTCGTAGGCGGCGCGGTCCTGACGCACCGCCTCGATCCCGCGCGCTTCTGCATCGGCCACCGAGACGAGACGGAATTCTACCTCGCGGCTGTCATGCGCCAGCCGGATCACGTCGGCTGGATCGAGGGCAAGGCGCGAGGGCGGCAGACGGAAGGTCGCGCTCTCGCGTCCGATCCACGCCTCCATCAGCGCGCGGCGGCACCGGCGTTCGGCTTCCTCGGGTGGGATCGCCATCGGGAAGCTTTCCGAGGCGATGCGCGTCGCGTCGACGGTGATGCGGCGGGCTTCGACGAGGGCCGCGTCGTAATCCTCATCCGCCCGCGCGACCTGCCACTTCAGCGCCTGCGGCAGCTCGGTCTCCTGCGCCCGGGTCAGCTCGAACGCCTCGCCTTCCCGGCTGGAGACCAGATCATCCACCGTAAGTGTGAGGCTCGATGCCCGCCCGCGCATGACGAAGCGGATCATGCCCTCGGTCTCTATGGCATCGAACCCGAAATGCCGTGCCAGCGTGGAAATCGACGCGCGGGGGCTTTCCAGCGCGCCGATCACATAGCCCTCGACCGCGCCCCAGAGGCCTGAGACGTCGATCAGGCTTTCCGCCAGCCCGGCGCGCAGGCAGAGGTGACGCACCAGCGCGGCGAGCGATACCGCACCCAGCCGTCCGGTCAGCCAGTGCCCGAGCCGCCAGTTCGGACCATCCGTCCAGACCCCGGTCAGTTCGGGAAAGAACGGATAGGGCCGAGCATCCCAGGTCCAGGCGGCGCATTCGGGGACGTGGACCATCCGGCCGCCGTAGACGGACGACGTCGGGTTGTTCGCGGCATCGCCCCACCAGAGATAGCTGGCCTCGAGGTAGGCACGCTGGATCGCGTCATCGCGCCAGCCGCGGGAGAACCAGGGCGTGAAGCTTTCGGACGACTTCGGGTCGAAGAAGACGTTCGGCTGGTTCGTGCCCCTATCGATGGCGGGGCAGCCGAGTTCCGTGAACCAGACCGGCTTCGACTGCGGCACCCATGCGGTGGGCGTGCCGCTCTCGACCCCGCCCGGCCGGTTGAAATGCGGGTTCGACCACCAAGCCCGCAGATCCTTGTAGCGGAAGACCCATGGTTTACCCGCGCTGCCATCGGTGATCGGGGTGCGCAGTTGCGCCGACCGGTCGGCAGCGCTGGCATAGAACCAATCGAAGCCCTCGCCGCCTGCGATGTTGGCCTGCAGGTAGGCCCGGTCATGGATGCCGGGCCAGCCCTCGAGGGCATCGGCATGGTCGAAACCGTCGCGCCAGTCCGACAGCGGCATGTAATTGTCGATGCCGATGAAGTCGAAGTTGGCGTCCGACCAGAGCGGGTCGAGGTGAAAGAACACGTCGCCACTGCCGTCGCCGGGCTGGTGGCCGAAATATTCCGACCAGTCCGAGGCGTAACCGACCTTGGTGCCCGGCCCGAGGATCGACTTCACATCCGCCGCCAGCGCCTTGAACGCGGTCACGGCCGGATAGGAACTGGCGCTGGAGCGGATCGTGGTCAGCCCGCGCATCTCGGTCCCGATCAGGAAGGCATCGACCCCGCCCGCCACCGCGCAGAGATGGGCGTAGTGCAGGATCATCCGGCGCAGGCCCCAGTCGCCCGAGGGGCCGGTCCAGCTGACGCTGTCGCCCGACACCGAGAACTGCGCCGGAGTGGCCGCGCCGAAGAAGCTGGAGACCTGCGTCGCCGCTGCGGCGGTCTTTTCCGTTGTCCCGGTATAACACGGCGCAGGCGAACAGGTGATCCGCCCGCGCCAGGGGAAGCTGGGCTGGCCGGGAGTAGCGGCGTTGTTCGAATAGGGGTTCGGCAGCGTGTTGCCGGGCGGCACGTCCATCAGCAGAAAGGGATAGAAGGTCACCCGCAGGCCGCGCGCCTTCATCTCGCGGATGGCCTGCACCACCGCGAAGTCGGCAGGCGTGCCGCCGTAGACCGGGCGGTCCTCGGCGTCACGGCTGACGAGATGCGCATTGGCCCGAGCAACCCCGTTGACCGTCCAGGTCTTGGGGCTCGTGACCTTCGTCGCCACCTCGACGCCGGGCTTGATCGTGCAGTTCCCCGCGCGCAGGTCATTGCCGAACCAGGCGACGACCAGGCTGACGCTCTCGACGGCCGGGGCCATGGCTTGCAGCCGGTCGAGGGCCACGACGATATCGGCCTCATCCGGCAGCGCGTTCAGGTTCTCGACAGAGGTCGAGCCGCCGAAGCCGCCCGCGCTCTTGCGGATCGTCTCCGTCGCATAGGTGAACTCGCCAGAGGCGGGGATCATGGTGACGGCCTTGACCAGCCCTTCAGCGGTGTCGGGATCCGCGAGCGGCCGGAAGACTTCAAAAGACAGCTGCGGCAGGCGGTTGCCGTAGGTTGCCAGCGGCAATTCCTCAAAGACGACATAGGCCGTCCCGCGATAGGCCGGCGTGTTCGCCGCCCCCATCTTCGCGGAGATGAACGGATCAGCCGCCTGCGCCTCGTTCCCCGGATACCAGCGCCATGTGATGCCGGTCATGTCGAGCGGCTTGCCGTCGGCCCAGATGCGCCCGATCCCGGTGATCGGGCCTTCGCACAGCGCCACGGCGAAGCTGGCATAGTAGAGATACTCGGTCGTCCGGACCTTGGGTCCGCCACCGCCCTTGCCGCCACCCTGCGTGGTGGTCCTGGTCTGTTCACGGAAGTCGGTGGCCCAGACGATGTTGCCGCCGATCCGCATGCGACCAAAGAGGCGCGGAATGATCGCTCCCTCCGTCGCTGACGTGATCCGAAGACTGTCGAGACGCTGGCCCTCGATCTTCTGCGCGGGGGCCAGCGAGGAGACGATCCAGCTGTCGACGACCGACCCCACGGTCGAGCCGATGAAGCCACCGATGGCGGCCCCGGAGTAGCCGAGGATCGCGCCGCCAAAGGCCCCGCCGATGGCAGAACCGACGGCGCCGAGGACAAGGGTGGCCATGTGTGGATGGCTCCGTTTTTGCAAGGGTGATTTTCGGGTGACCGTGATCGCTGCGGATTGCGGTCATGTGTTCGGCCTGTTGGCGCGGTGCTGCATGACCGCTGGCCCTGATGAAGTCCGCGACGCGAAGGTCCCAATCATGGAATCGAGCTGTAACGCCCGGGCTACGACTGCGGGGTGTCCTTGCGGCGGGTCCTCTGGATCATCATCACCTTCATTGCCCTCGCAAATCAAGCGGCCCGTCTTCAGGCCGCAAACCGGCTCAGCCCATAGCGGGCCTGCGATAGTCTTCGCCGCGCGCCATGACGGCCCAGGCGATGCGGGCGGTCTTGTTGGCGATCGCCACCGTGACAAGGCGGGTCGGCTTTTTCTCCAGCAATCTGCGGATCCAGATCGCGGTCGGCCCCGCGGCATTCGTGATGCGCCGGATCACGGAGGTCGCCCCGTTCACCAGCAGCGTTCGCAGGTAGGGATCGCCCATCTTCGAGATGCGGCCCAGCCGCTCCTTGCCGCCCGACGAGTTCTGTTTCGGCACGAGCCCGAGGAAAGCTGCAAACTGCCGACCCGAGCGGAACAGCGTTGCATCGGGGATCGACGCCGCCATGGCCGTGGCGGTCAGCACCCCGACACCGGGAATGGTCTGCAGCCGCTGGCTCAGCGCGCTCTGGCGGTGCCAGGCCAGAAGCTGGGCTTCCAGCGACTTGATCTCCTCGCTCAGCGCGGCCAGCTGATCGGCAAAGCCCAGAAGGGCAACGCGCGCCACCTCGGGCAGATCATGCTCTCCGTTCCGCAGCGCAATGGCAAGTTGGGCCAGGTGGAATGGCCCCTTGGGGGCGATGATGCCGAATTCCGCCAGATGGCTGCGAAGCGCGTTCAGCATCATCGTGCGTTGACGCGACAACAGCTTGCGGGTTCGATGAAGCACCAGCACGCCTTGTTGTTCGGCGGATTTCACCGGCACGAAATGCATGCTGGGCCGCGTGACCGCCTCGCAAATCGCCGCCGCATCGGCCATGTCGTTCTTCTGGCGTTTCACGTAGGGCTTCACATAGGCGGGAGGGATGAGCCGCACATCATGCCCGAGCGCCAGGATTTCCCGCGCCCAGTAATGCGAGGTGCCGCAGGCTTCCATGCCTACCAGGCAGCGCGGCAAACTGGCCATGAACTCCAGCACCTGGTTGCGCCGCAGCCGCTTGCGCAGGACGACCCTGCCGCCAGCATCGGTGCCATGCAGCTGAAATACCGACTTGGCCAGATCAATCCCGAGTGTTGTAATCTCCATGTGGATGGCTCCCGTTCCTTTGTTGGTCGATGACACTACCAGCATGGCACATTGCGATGCCGTTGGGGGGAGGAGCCATCCACACCATCATGGGAAAATCTCAGCGTGCGGGGAACAGGAAGGCGAAGGCGATGCGGCGTCGCCATGCGGTCGTCAGCGGTTCCTCGATCACGCCGAGGCGTTCATAGGCATGGAGGAAGGTGTCAGGTCCGGTGAGGATGCCCACATGCTTCGCGATGGCGCGCGGCATCATGCGGAAGAGGACCAGCGCGCCGGGTCGGGCATCGGCGGGTGCGATTTCCGGCATCACCGCCCGCGCCCCGTCAGCCAGAACTTCGCGCGGGCCGGTCTCACCCCAGTCCCGGCTGTAGGGCGGGATCGGGAATAGTTCCGGGCCCACGACCTCGCGCCAGACGCCTCGCGCGAGACCGAGGCAATCGCAGCCGCCCCCGCGCAGGCTCGCCTGGTCGTGGTAGGGCGTGCCTAGCCAGGACCGCGCAACGGCGATGACGCGCGCGGGATCCGCGGTCTTCACAGCACCGCCCCCTCGTGGCCGCCATCTCTGGTGGCATAGCGCAGCACCGCATCCTGACCAGGGATGTGCGGGAAGCCCCGGAAGTTGGCGACATTGGCGAACTTCGCACCGCAAGTCGCGATCCGCTTGTCGCAGCCCGCCCGGACCACGAAAGCATCCGCCGCCGTGATTGGTCGTACTGGCGCCTCCAGCAGGGTCAGGATGGCGACGCCGTCGACGAGGTCATGCGACAGCACCTCGACACGCCGCCCGGCGTTCGCACCGGTCGACCATTCGACGAGGCCGAAGGCGAACCAGCCCGCCGCGAAGCTGGCGAGTCCGGAGGCCGTGAAGGCCCGGTCGCGCAGTACATCGACCACCGCGCCGGTGCCCTTGAATGCCGGGGCCTCGAGGTTCACCCCGCAGCGCGGATCGCCCAGCGCAGCATCGCAACTGGCCTGGAACGTGCGCCCGACCGTCTGGCCAAGGACATGGGCCAACGACCGGACCTCCGCCACGAAGGCCTGCCGCCCGCGCCGGATCTGGCCGATGGCCCCGCGGCGCAGGAGAACGCGTTGTGACGGGCTCGCCCAGTTCACCCGCCAGACCTCGACCGCCGCGTTGTCCCAGCGACCATCGAGGATGTCTGTCTCGGTGATCCGGTCTGATGACAGCACGCCTTGCGCGTCCTGCGCGTCGACGGACAGGTCGGAGCCCGAGCGCACCTCGGACGCTGTCAGCCCGCTTTCCGGCTCGAACTCGGTGCCATCGAAGGTGAGTGTCCGGTCGTGGTCGGTGAAGCCGAAACTGACCCCATCGGCGCGGGCGATCCGCCAGCACCATGCGAGGGTCGTCGTGCCCTCGTCGAGGTGCGCCTGCAGCGCGGGGTTCAGGGACTTCATGTGCGGATTTCCAGGAGGGGGATCGAGGTGATTGACCCGAGTCGTTCGAGATCGAGGGTGACGTCGAGGGTGTCAGTGTCGAAGCGGACAGGGACGTCGAATTCGAAGCCTGCGGTGATGGCCACGCCAGCGGCCGGGGCCGTGGCGAAGGTGACGAGGCCGGTAGTGGCGGCAACGGACCAGCCGGAGGGCTGCGGCGCGCCGTTCAGGGCGATGGTGACGGAACCGGCGACGGGCTTGGTGATGGTTCGCGTCCAGGACTGCGCACTCGAGGTGTAGCGCTTGGTCAGCTGGAACAGGGTGGCCGAGCCGTTGCCGGTGCCGATGGGCTGATCGGTCGGGCCCGGCGTCTGCGATGGCAGGCAGGACTTGAAGTCTGCCCAGTCCTTGAAGCGGAAGCCATGCAGGCGGCCGTTCCTCGCCTCGAAGAACGCCACGACCGCCGCCAGATCGTCGGCGCGGCGGATGCCGTAGGCGACTTCGTAGCGGCGGCGGGAGTTGGCCCAGCTGGCGTTGCGTTCTTCGGCCCCGCTTGCCAGTTCGACGATCTGGGTGCGCCGCTCGGGGCCGCCCCGCGCTCCGCGGCTGATGTTGTCCGGAAACCGGACCTCGTGGAAGGCCATTACATGCCCCTTTGACCCAGCGAGACAGCGCGGGCGATGTCGCTCGCGACCTGCGTCCGCGACTGGCGAAAGCTTTCGGCGTCGCGGGCGTTGATCGTGACATTGACGGTCGAGGCGCCCGCCTGGCCGTACCCTGCTGCCTCGCGCCGGGAGAGGACCCGCTCGCCGCGCTGGAGGATCGCGGGCACCTCGTCCGGGCGCAGCCCGGCCCAGCCGCTTCCTCCGGGCTTACGCGGCCCCACTGGGGCCACGGTCCCTCCGGAATGCATGAGCGGGGCATTGGCGAAGGCCAGCGCCGGGACCATCCGGCCGGGACCAGGGGCGCCAACCATCCCGCCCGAGTGCAGGATGTTGGCGAGAATCCCACCCGCGCCGCCCAGCGCGCCGGAAAGGGCATTGGCGATGGGGCCAAGGATGAAACGACGGGCGGCGAGCTTCGCCAGATCGGCGATCATCGACGTGACCAGGTCGCGGAAGTCGAGTTTGCCGGTCTTCACGAAGTCACCGATGGCGTTCTCGGCGCTCTGGAAGGCGCCCACGAGTGCGCTGCCAATGTCCCCGCCGATGTCGCGCGCCTTCGCGGCGTAGTCGGCGAGTGCGGCGGTGACGGCTTGCCAGCCGGAGAGGGCCGTGTCCGCGCCTTCGGCGGCAGCCGCCCCGGCGTCGCGCGCGGCACCGCCTGCGCCCTCGGCGGCGGTGGCGGTGTCGTTCAGCCCCGTGGTCAAGGCATCGGCCGAGGCGGCGGCATCTGCCAGCGCGGTCTCTGCCTCGGTCCCCGTGCCGGTGACGGCATCCTTCAGGGCCTGCCAGCTGGCGAGTGGCCGACCGGCCGCATCTGCGAGCATGCCTGCCGCTCCGCGGTACCCGTCGGCCCGAGCGAGGGCGTCATCGGCCATCGCGCCGAGACCGAGATCGGGCGGGTCGAGGTAGGTGCGGGACAGCGCAGCCGAAAAGGCATTCGCCGCGGCAGCACCGGCAGCGGTCGCGGCACCCTCGAAGGGGTTGCCGATGCGGCCGAGTTCCACCGGGTCGAGGATACCGATCCGCACCCCGCCTTCGCCGGTCGCCCATTCGGGCAGCAGCGCGAGGGCGGCGTTCAGCGTCTCGATGAAGCTGTTGATCCGGGTGACGACGCCGTTCAGCATCGCCTCGACGCCGGAGATCAGACCGTTCGCGGCCTGGAAGGCGAAATTGCCGATGGCACCGGGCAGGCTGCCCCAGATTGCGACCGCCGCGTCATACGCCCCCTGGAAGATCGCCGCCGTCCGATCACCGAAGCTGACCACCCCCGCGATGGTGCCCTCGAGAGCCGAGAGACCGGCCGCCTTCAGCCCCTCCCATCCGGCCGCCATGCGGGCGAGGGCCGCGTCAAGCGCAAGACCGATGCGGGACCAGACCTCGCGGGCCAGATCGCCCAGCAGGCGGAAGGCCTCGCCCACCCCGCCGACCCGGGTGACGAGTTGCGAGAACTGATAGACCAGCTCGCCCGCCCCGACGATCAGCGCGCCGATGCCGGTGCGGATCAGGGCACCGCGGAGGAAGACCAGCGCCGTCGCGAGGCCGCGCACCGACAAGGCTGCGGCCGCCATTCCCGCCACCCAGCGCCCGACCATGACGGTGGCGAAGGTTGCGGCATAGGTGGCCATCCGCCCGAGGTTGTCGAAGAGCGCGGTGATCGCCTGCCCGATGGGGCCGGTCGCGCGTGCCATGTCGGCGAGCTTCGTGGCGATGGTTTCCAGCGCCGGGGCGACGGCCACGGTCAGGCGGTTCACGAGGCCGGTCCAGATCAGGCTGAGCCTCGCGATGGCGTCGCCCGTCCGCTCGATCTGCGCCGCATCCGCAGCGCTGACCGCCACCCCGAAGTCCTGCACATCGCGGGCAGCATCGCGCAGCGTGGCGCTGTCGATCCGCAGGAAGGCCAGCGCCGCGCGGTCGCCGAAGAGGTCGGAGGCAACTGCGGCACGTTCCGCCTCGGGCACGAGGCGGTTCAGCGCGTCCTGGATCGCGACGATGCGCTGGTCGAGCGGCAGCGCCTGCAGTTCCGCCGCCGTCAGGTTCAGCCGCCGGAGCGCGCCGACCGCCGCGCCCGAACCGCTGGCGGCCTCCGACAGGCGTGTCGTCAGCTTCTTCGTCGCCTGCTCGATCTCGCCCATCGAAACGCCCGCAAGCTCTCCAGCCCAGGTCAGGGTCTGGATGCTCTCGACAGTGGTGCGCATCGACTGCGCGAGCTTCGCCTGCGCGTCGATGTTCGCGAGGCCCGAGCGCACCATCGTCACCCCGGCCGCCGCCGCAGCCGCCGAGACCGCCGCCAGCGCGATCCCGGCCCGGTGCGCGAAACTGGCGAGGCGCGTGTTGGCCAGTTCCATCTCCGAGGACAGGCGGCCGAAGCCACGGGCCCCGGCATCACCTACCCCCTCCAGTTCAGCGCGCACGCGACGTCCGCCCTCCGCCACGAGGCGGACGGAGACCTTCTTCTCACCCATTCCGGCGTCCTTCCATCTGCTCGTTCAGTTTGCGCACCATCACTTCCTCGATCTCGGGCAGCAGTTCGGCGGCGATCAACGGCGCAATGCCCAGCGCCTGCGCCAGCGCGAGGGCGGCCCCCATGTCCCATCCGATCACCGCCCCCGGCGCGATGCGCAGTTGGCCGCCAAGACGCTGGGTGAGGTCCCAGACCTGCCAGCCTTCGACTGTCTGCGGCCGGTTCAGTCTTGCGGGGCAGTCGGGGCAGGGGCCCGTGCAGGCCGCGCAGTAGCCGTCGCCCCCGCCGAAGGACCAGTCGGCAAGGGCGCGGAGGCGTTTTTTTCCGCGTCCAGCATCAGGCCGCGGGCGACGTATTGTGCCTGGAAGGCTTCGAAGACGGGCCAGATTTCGAGGAGGGCATCGATCCCGGCCGGGCTGACCGGCACGAGGTTGCCTGCCTCGTCACCGACCCCCTCCCATTCCAGCACCGCGCGGCGCGCGACTGCCTTGGCCATCGCGAGGGCCATGTCCTCCTGGCTGGAGGTTTCCGACAGGCCGTCGATGGCCGGGTCGGCGCGGGCCGAGACCATCAGGGCGGTGGTCAGAGGGGCCACCAGAACGCGCAGGCCGGGCAGCAGGTCCAGCCATTCGGGCCGGTTCGACAGGTTCAGTCGGATCATGATCAGTATCCCGTGACAGTGTTGACGAGGACGGCGGTGCACATGCGGGCGGGGCTGGTGGCCTTGGCGGCCTGCCAGTCGAAGGTAGCCTGAATGCCTTGGGGCCCGGGGATCTCGATCCGCGGGACGGGCAGGTAGACGGCATGGGCGGTGAAGGTGAAGCTGGCATTCGCCCCGAGGCTGTAGGCGAACTCAAGCTCGCAGGGCGTACCGTCGATGGCTTGGGTGACGAGGGCAGAGTCCGCGAAACGGACTTCGATCCGGCCGGTCAGCGCCGCCATGCCGGGATCGGCACCCTCGATCTTGCCGTCATTGCGGATGGTCTCGATCCGGTCGAGGCCGTTGGCATAGGTGATCTCGGCCGAGACGACGTTCCCCAAGGCCGTGCCGTTGCGTTTGACCACCCCGTTGAAATGGCCGAAGCGCTGCAGGCCCAGCGCGGTCGGCGTGCCCGCGGCCGTGGTGGCAGCGATGGCCTCACCTTGCGCGATCAGCCGGGCGGTGGCGGTCAGCAGGCCGGAGCGGTTCATCTGCCAGGACAGTTGGTCCATCACGCAGCCTGCATACATCGCGAACCGCGGCACCTCGGGCATGGCCACTTCGATGGCCATCGAGGGCAGGGTCCAGTTCCCCGATTGGAAGGTATGGGTCTTGGGCGTGGTGCCTGTCGTTGTGGGGGCACCGAAGGCGGCCTTGAGCCAAAAACCGAAGGCCTCGACGTCGATCGGCACCACCACCTCGCCATCGGCGGTGACAGCGTCCTTGATGGGTACCAGGGGATCGCGGCCGTAACCGAGAAGCTCCGAATTCAGCAGCGGCTGTTCCGCGCCGAGCGTGGTCCGGGCGAAGGGCATCAGCCGATAGCCGCTGGCGGGCGGGATTCCGTAAACCGTCTCGAACGCAAGCGCCATCTGCGCCCGCGCGCCGTGTGCGCGTGCCATGGGGGTCTCCTATATGGGGTTGTCAGGCCAAGGGGCCGGTGGTGGTGTAGTGCAGGGCGACGGTGATCACCGCTGCCTTCAAGGCCGCCCCGCCCTCGACGGGCAGGTCGACCGAGGCCGGGGCCTCGGCTTCGACCCAGTCGCAGAGGCCGCCCAGCGTCCGGTCGGTTTCCAGCGCCGTGCCGATGGCGGCGACCAGGTCATCGAAGGCGCTTGCCCGGCCGGTACCCGCCTGGACGACGACCTCCAGTTCGGCCCGGTGCTGGAAATGATAGCGCAGCGGCGACAGCGTCACCTCCGGCTCGCCCGGCTGGCCATCGCGCAGGATGATCAGCCCGGCCGCCGGGATCCGCTCTGGCAGCACCTCGTCACGCAGGGTGAGGGCGGCAAGCGGCTGCAGCCGCGCGTGCAGCGCGGCGAGGACGGTTTCGCGGGTGGTGGGCATTTGATGTCCAATGGGCGTTTGGTGGATTGAGGTCTTTGCGGACAAGAAGTCCGTTTACGCTCGCCGCGTGAAGGCCACGTTGCAAGGAAGGGATGCAAGACTTAGGGAGCGTCTGAAAAACCTCCCTGTTTCCGCCTGATCTGATAGACTTGGGCATCCTTTCAAGGAGCCCCACCAGATGCCGAAACAGCCCGCCTTTCCCGGTCTTCGGGACGCGATGAAGAAGAAGCAGACGCGGCGCGAGCTGTTCCTGTCGGAGATGGATGCGGTGGTTCCCTGGGGTCGGCTTCTGGCGCTGATCGCGCCGCATTATCCCAAGGCTGGGCCGAAGGGTGGCCGCCCGCCGATGCCGCTGGAGACGATGCTGCGGGTCTACTTCCTGCAGAACTGGTATGCGCTGAGCGACCCGATGGCAGAAGAGACCCTGTATGACAGCGAAGCAATGCGCCGCTTTGCCGGGATCGAGTTGGGCGATGACCGGATCCCGGACGAGACCACCATCCTGAACTTCCGCCACCTGCTGGAGCGGCACGGGCTGACCGAGGCGATCTTTGCGGACGTGAACGCGCATCTGGCCGACAAGGGCATCACCCTGCGCTCGGGCACCCTGGTGGATGTGAGCGGGCGAACGCCATCGGTCCGAGAGAGCCCGCGCAAGATCATCGACGCGCCGTCGTCGACCAAGAACAAGGCGGGCGCCCGCGATCCGGAGATGTCGTCCACGAAGAAGGGCAACACGTGGTACTTCGGCATGAAGGCGCATGTCGGCGTCGATGCCGAAAGCGGCGTGACCCACAGTCTCGAGACCTCGACCGCCAGGGTCCATGACAGTCGGATTTGGGACGAGCTGCTGCATGGAGAGGAGACCTCGGTCTGGGCCGACAAGGGCTATGTCAACGCCGAGCGGGAGGCCGCGTTCAGCGACGATGGCAAGGTCTGGGGCGTGATGCGCAAGGCGCCGAAGGGCGGCAAGCTCCACCCCGAGGACGAGAAGATCAACCGCATCATCGCCATGGTCAGAGCCCGCGTCGAGCACCCGTTCCGCATCCTCAAGCGGCAGTTCGGCTACGTGAAGACCCGCTACCGGGGACTGGCCAAGAACCGCGCCCAGCTCTTCACGCTGTTCGCCCTCGGCAACCTGTTCCTGGTCCGAAGGCGGCTGCTGGCATGAGGACGAGTCTGTCCGGAATTTGCCAAACCGCCGATACGGTGGCCGAGAAACCGCGAAATGGACCGCCAACGACCCGTGCCCGGGTCTCCGAAGCGATCAAGCAACAATCTCGGCGCAGCCCACCGCGTTGATCAGACTTTCCCCAGATACTGAGCTCATGTATTGGAATTATCTTATTGAGGTGCCGACAAGAGAGATTGCCAATCCTTGCATTGGGTTAATGCGCTTTAGGACCGATTATTTTCCTATTGCGCTGATCTATGATCATCTGGTTGTGTTCCCGTCTCCAAAGCTGCCATATCCGTCCAGCACGTCGCCGATGCAATTGTCTAAGAAGGTGATGAGTTTCTCCGACCAAATAGCCTCAAGGTATCAGCATCGTTGCGTTGGCCCAGCCGTGCTGATCTGCGATGGGCAGGAGATCGTCAATCCTGATCTGATCCAGAACGCAACTATCCCTCCGCAATACAGTTGGGTTGATCGTTGGGACTGATACGCCCCCGAACTACCGCTGTAACTTGGTTGTCTGGCTCGTGCTGCCGCCGCGATATCGATGTTGTATCCGTCCCTATCGCAGAAGTCCGCTTCCTTTCTCCTCTACCCACCCCGCCACGATCCGCCCCGGCACGCCGTCGATGGCCCGCTCCGCATCCCGCGCAAGATCGAGCCGCTTGCGCAGCTTGACCTGCGGTACCAGCAGGAAGATCGGCGCTGTGGTCAGCCCGCGACCGGTTTTAGCTCGTGACGCAACCGCATGTCCCTTGCTGTTCAGCCGCCCCTCGGCCACCAGCAAGCTCGGACCGCGGCGGCGGTAGATGAAGCGCAGCCGCAGCCCTGTACGGCGTTCCCAGTCGCCGGGGGTGATACGCCCGCCGCGGGTGGATTTGCCCGCGGCCGGGGTGGGGATGGCCAGCCAGAACCCGTTGCGCGACCGGATCATCGGCCCCGCGTCATGCGCGCCGACGATCACCGGGGCGTTCGACCAGACCAGCGCCGCGGCGTTCAGGCTCTCACTGCCCTTGGGATAGGTTGCGAGGCGGATCGAGTTTCCAAGCCGGGTGCCAAGGCTCGCGCCGGTGATCTGGCCGCGCCAGGCAGATTTGAGGCCCATGCCCGCCTCGCGCATGGCGGTGGTGACGGCCTTCTCGCCCGCGGCGATTTCGGCCTGCAGCAGGGCTGCAAGGTCGGGGCTGATTTCCAGCTTCAGCCTCATGCGGGCCTCAGGTCCAGCGTCCAGATCAGCCGTTCCCGGTCGCGCAGCGGTTCCCCCTGGATGACATGGCTGTCCGCGCCGATGACGATCACGTCGCCCGGGCGCGGGGTGGGCAGGTCGGCGACGCGCACATCCACCACCGTCGTGTCGCTAACGAAGCGCCCCGCGTCGAAGTCGGTCACGCGATCCGGGGCGTGGCGGATGATGCGGATCGGGCGTTCCTCGGATGTGGTGGCCGAGATCCAGAGGGCCGGGGCCGCCATGGAGGCATCGGTGAAGATGCGGTCCATGGCGGCAGCAAAGACGGACATGGGTGCGTCCGTCAGTTCGACGTGTGCAGGCGGATCGCCAGCCGCGGCCGCTTGTTCACCGGCAGGATCGAGGCCTCGGTCATGACGTCGATCCAGCGGCCTTTCTCGTCCAGATGCTGGCGGGCGTAGAGAGGCAGGCCGATGGTGTTGGCGGTTTCCAGCAGGTTCGCCGGGCCGCCATAGGTTGTGAAGGTGTCCATCGTGCCGAGCGGGAAGGCGATGCCCTCGTTCGCCGGAACCAGCCGTTCGGTGGCCTTGGTCGAGAGGGTGACGGTACCGGAGTATTCCTCGAACAGGATCCCGCCGAAGGGGAAGTTCCGCCGCACATCCTCGCGCAGGGGCTGGGCGCCGGTAGAGGCATAGAACTTGTAGGCCTCTTCCGTCTTGGGATGGGCGATCAGCTTGTCGAAGAACTCGCGGCTGACGAGGGCATGGACGCTGGTCATGGCCTCGCCCAGCAGGTTGTCCTCGATGGCGCGCAGCACCTCACGGACCTTGCCCTGCACGTTCGTGCCTGCGGTGCCGAGGACGAAGTCGACGGAGATTTGCGCCAGGCCGAACTCGGTGAAGTAGTTGTAGAGCGTCGTGCCCGCGCCATCCTTCACGATGCCGCGGAGCGCGTTCATCTCCATGTATTCCCGGGTCTGGGCATGTTTGCGCCGCATGAGGAGGAGCTTGCGGTTCATCACCTCGACGAGGGGATCGGCCGCATCGAACGCGCCGCCCAGCGCGGGCTGTCCCTGGATGTCGGCAGGCAGGACCACGTCGTCATGCGGGATCCACGGCAGGGCGAAGCTGCGCATGGACCGGCCTTCACGGGTGCCGACGGTGGCGGGGCCGCCGAGGGGGACGGAGGGCAGGAGGCTGAGGACGCCCTCGTATTGCTCGATGATGACCGAGCGCTGGCTGACCCCTTCGAAGCGGAAGAGGCCGATCTGGGCGAGGCGGGTGTAGAGGTTGGGCAGGATGTTGATGGCCTGCGTCATCTCGGCCAGCGAATAGCCGCCAGCGTCGAAGGGATTGCGGACGAGGGTCATGGGGGATGCTCCGGGGGAATGAGGGGGATCAGACGCTGTCGCGCGCGACGATGCCTGCGGCGGCCAGCTGGCCGATCTTGGTGGTGATCTTTGCCCCGTCATCGACAGTGGCGTCGTAGGCGAGACCCGCGCGCGAGACGATGACCGGGCCGCGGGCCACGACGATGCCGGTGGCATCGGCCAACGTCGCATCGACGGCATAGAGCAGGACGGCCGAGGCGATCTGTGCGCCATCGGTGCCGCTGCTGGTCGCGAGCTTGTATTTGCCGCTGGCCGTGATGCGGCCAAGGACGGCGCCGACGGGATAGGGCGTGCCCGCGAGCAGCGTCACCACCTCGCGGGTGTAGTTCGGGTTGACCTCATATTTGAGGACATCGCCCATGCTGGGCGGTTCCGTCAGGACGGGCATGGTTCAGTCTCCACGGTGTTCGGGGGATGGGGTGCGCTGTTCGATGGCGCGCGCGGCAGTGATCGGTGCCGGGATCAGCGCGAGGCGGCGGCCGATTTCTTCGCGGCTGCCACGATGTGGCTTTCCTTCGCGCCCACGGCCGGGGCGGTGGCGATGATGCCCGCGGCGTCGCTTCGGGCAGCTAGATCGGCCAGGACCTTGGCGCGCAGCGCTTCCGGCTTCACGCCCTTGGCGACCGCATCGGCGGCGTCGATCTGGATGCCGAGGCGCGCGGCCTGCGCGCAGACCTGCGCGACCTCAGCCGCCTCGGCCCGGATCGCTTCGGGCGACATGGCGGCCGCCGTGGTTTGCGGCGGTGCGATTGCCGTGGGCGCGGCCGGTTCCGGCGCAGGACTGATGGCAGGCGCGGCCGAGGGCTGCGCATGATCTTCGGGGGCGGTGGTCATCATCGGGCCCTTTCCTCTGGGGGTGGATGTGCCGCGGGGTGCGGCGGCGAAAGCGCGGAAGGCGGTGACCGGATCGGCCACCTCGTCGGCAAGACCGGCGAAGACCGCCGCCTCCCCGCGGAACACGGCGGCCTCGGTGCCCAGTGCCTGGCTTGTGTCGAGGCGGCGGCCGCGCCCTTCGGCGACGGTCTCGGCGAAGAGCTGGCGCAGGTCTTCCAATTCGCCCTCGATCCGGTCGCGGACCGCCTCGGGCAGGGGCTGGTAAGGGTTCGCATCGACCTTGCGGGCGCCTGCGTGGATCAGCGTCACTGCGATGCCCTTCTGGTCGAGCGCCCCGCTCATGTCGCTGTGCATGGCCACGACGCCGATGCTGCCAACGGCGCCGGTGCGGGGCAGGATGATCCGGTCGGCCTGGGAGGCCAGCGCATAGGCGGCCGAGAGGGCGTGATCGGCGACGAAAGCCTGCACGGGTTTGACCTGACGCGCCGCGCGGATGCGGTCAGCCAGGTCGAAGGCACCGGCCACCTCGCCACCGAAGCTGTCGATGTCGAGCGCGATGCCGCGGATGGCGGGGTCGGCCAGCGCCGCCTGCAACTGCGCCGCGATCCTCTCATAGGAGGTCAGGCCGGAGGATTGCCCGATCCACGCCCCGCGATGGACGAGCGTGCCCGCGATCTCGATGACAGCGATGCCGTCCACGACGGCGAAGGGCAGGCCACCGTTTCGCGCCTGGCGTTTGGTCAGGTCGTCGCCGAAGAGAGAGCCGCGGGAAGGGAGGTTGGCGGCATCCCGATCTTCGGCCGAGATTTCCAAACCTTCGATGCTGACTTCCCGCCCAACGATCCGAGGGCCAAGCCCGGTCAGGAAGGCCAGCGCTTTGGCGGGATCGACCATCAGGGGCGTGTTGAAGACGCGCTGGGCGATCTGGGTGTGGTGCATCATCCTTCCTCCGCAGGCCGGGGTTCCCGGTCCTCGACATCGTCATTCTCGCGCTGGTCCTCATCGTCAGGGTCCGTTTCGCCGCCCTGATCCTCGCTGCCGCGGCCTGCCGCCTGCGCGGGCGATCCCGGCCGCCGGAAGTCGAGACCCAGTTCGGCCTCGCGTCTGCGTTCTGCGGCGATTTCGCGGTCGACCTGCTCGGCGTCGTAGCCGCGTTCGGCGATGGCTTGCGTGCGGGATTTCAGGCCCGCCTCGATCTGCAGGATCTCGGCCGCGGCATCCTTGGCCGGGTCGATCCAGTCCCATTTCGTGGGGAGCCAGTCGCAGGCGAGGTATTGGCGCCGGTCGGTGGCATAGCCCGGCAAGTCCATTGCATCCGCCAGCACCGCCATGTCCATCCAGCGCGCCCAGACGGCGCGGCAGAGCTGATAGACCATCACGGAATACTGGAAGGCCGAGATGCGGCGGCGGAAGTCGACGAGGGCGATCCGGGTGTTCGAGAAGTTCCCCTTCGCGGTATCGCCCGTCAGATAGCCATAGGGCACGCCCAGCGCCGCGCCGATCTGCAAGAGAGTCCGGTACTGGAACGGCTCGTAGGTGCTGCCAGAGTCCGGCGTCGAAGGCGTGGTCACGTCTTCGCCGGGATCCAGCCGCACCACCTGGCCGGGTTCGACCTCCAGATCCTCTTCGGCCGGATCGAGGGCGGTTTCCGGGGCGGGCGAGGTGATGAACATGGCGAACATCGCCGCTGTCTTTTTCCGCTCCAGTTCGGCGTCGTCGTAGAGGTCCAGCGTGAACAGCTTCACCACGGCCGCGGCAAAGCGCGACACGCCGCGCAGCTGGCCCGCCTCGACCGGGTCAAGGATGTGGATCACCTCCGAGGCCGGAACCCGGACGGTTTCCCCGGCCATCCCCGGATCGGTCATGTCGCCCGGATGGCGGCGCAGGAAGTGATAGGCCACGCGGCGGCCGATCCCGTCGAACTCGATGCCCTGCCGGATCGATCCCGCGCCGGGCAGGACGCGGGTCATGTCCTTTGGCAGCATTTCCGAGGGCAGCATCTGCAGCTGCATCGGCACCGTCAGACCATCTTCGGCACGCCGTGCGCGGATGCGCAGGAAGACCTCACCCGCCAGAAACACCTCCCGCGCAGCCCGGCGCTGCAGGCCGAAGAAGTCGGTCAGCCCCTCGGCATCGGCTTCGTCGGTCCAGGCAAGCCAGAGCTTCTGCAATTCCTCCTTCTTTGCTCCATCCACGATCTTCGACGAGGGCTTGATGCCGTCGCCGACGACATGATTCGCAAAGGCATCGACAGCGTTCGCCGCATAGCCGTTGTTCCTGACCAGCCAGCGGGCGCGGGCCGTGATGGTCTCGCCGGAGGCGGCGATCAGCGTGTTCACATGCGCCCGGGTGGCGCGGAAGCCGCGCATGCGGCGGTGCGACTGCGCGGCGTCGAACCCGCCGATGATGGACCCGAGCCGCGCGCGGAAGGCGTCGAAGACCATGGTCACAGACCCTTCGTGGCCACAGTACCCCAGCGGCGGCGACGCGGCGTGGCAGAGGCGGTCGCGATCCGGCCTTCCAGATCCCTGATCGCCGTCGCCAGTTCGGCGTCCGAGCCATAGGTCACCGTCTTGCCGTCATAGCTGACGCTGCGCAGCCCGGCGAAGCGGGCTTCCTGCAGTGCCGTGAGCAGGGCCTGCATGCGTTCCAGGTCCATCAGTCCCTCATGAAGTTCGGGGTGTAGGCCCGCCGTTTCCGGCGTGGCGTGGTCAGTGTTCCGGCCTTGGGCTGGGCCGGGTCGTTTGTGGTTTCGGCCGCCACGGCCGCGGTCATGCGCGTTTCCACGCCCGCCTGGGCCTCGAGCCGCCGCCACGTGGCCTCGTCCCATCGGTCGGCACCGAGGATCCAAGCCGCGGCGCGGGCATATACCCGGCAGTCCAGCGCCTCGTTCCGCTCGCGCATCTTCTGCCATTCCTGATGGGCATAGCCGCGCTTGTTGCGGATCGTGACCAGCTGTTCCGCCACCAGCTGCTTCAGCCATTCGGTGTCGGCCCAGCAGGGAAGGTGGATCGTGCCCGGAGCGTCGAGCAGCGCGGTGGCGCGGTCTTCGTCTGAGGGGCGTTCGATCCGCAGGAAGCGGTAGGTCTCGGCCTTGAACGTCGCGGTCGCCACCGACCAGAGCCGCGCGCCGCGGCGCAGCCGTTTCCCGCGGATGGTGGCATCGACATAGGTCGGTCCAGAAACGGGGGCCGAACGGTTGAACCCTTCGAGGCCCTTCAGCGGCGCGACTTGCTCAAACCCGACCTTGCGCGACCAGGCATAAACGGCCGCTGCTTCATAGCCGGTGTCGATGCCCAGCCGCGCCACGGTCATGAAGGCACCGTTGGCATGCTGCCACGACCGGCCGAGCAGGGCGGTCAGCTTGTCCCATGCGGCCGGATCGTCAGGGCCGCCCGGGATCACGATGTGATCGACGAGCCAGGACTCGAGCCCCCGGCCCCAGGCCCAGATATCGACTTCGATCCGGTCCCTCTGCACGTCGGCCCCGGCGGTCAGGAACAACCCGGCCATGGGCACCGTGCCCGGCTTCCAGGCTTCCCGCCGATCTGCCAGCCGTTGCCATTCCGGCGCGTCGCCGCTTTCGACCCATGTCTCGCCCAGAAGCGTGTTGCGCGCGACGCGCAGCGTTTCGTCCGACCCCTGGGCCGCCAGCCATTCCCGCGCCACGTCTGACCAGCTTTTCCACCCGAGCGGTGAATAGAGCGCCGAGAGGTGGAAGCCGATGGCCTTCGGATCCCTGGAAACCGCTGTCGCCCGCCACTCACCCTTGGCCAGCATCTCGGTCTTGTGGTGCTCGGCGATGGGGCGTTCGCAACCCTCGCAATGGTAGACGGCGGTCTCCGGCTTCCCCTTCGCCCAGCGCAGTCGGTCGAACTGCAGCCACTGCATCGCCCCGCAGTGCGGGCAGGGCACGAAGTAACGTCGCTGGTCCGATGCCTCGAACTCGCGCTCGATTCGGCTCAGCCCCCGGATCGTGGGCGTCGAGACCATGAAGACCTTACGCCGGTGCGAGAAGGTGGTGGTCCGCGCCTCGGCCAGCGTGACCGGATCGCCTTCCTCGTCGGCCGAGGCTGGATAGGCGTCGACCTCGTCGAGGAAGACATAGCGCGCGGGCATCGATCGCAGGCCGGTGGCCGAGTTCGCGCCGGTCAGCACGAGGATGCCGCCGGGAAACTCCTTCGACAGCATCGAATTCCCGGCATCCCGCGACCGGGCCGGGTTGACCCGCTCGCGCAGCGCCGGGCTGTCCGCTATCAGGGGATCTAGACGGCCCCGCGAGGTGCGCTTTGCCAGTTCGAGGCTCGGCAGCACCGCCAGCATCGGCCCCGGCGCGTGGTGGATGACGAAGCCGATCCAGTTGTTCCCGGCCTCGGTCGCGCCCACCTGCGCGGCCTTCATGAAGGTGATGCGCTGCGCCGGATGGCCTGGGGACAGCGCATCCATGATCTCGCGCAGGTAGGGCGCGCGGGCGGTGCGATACCGCCCCGGCTCGGCCGCGCCGCGCGACGACAGCCAGCGATGCTGATCCGCCCATTCCGACACCGTCAGGTTCGGATCAGGCCGCAGCCCCTGCCGCCAGACCCGTAGCAGATCCTCGGCGCCATCGAAGCCGAGGTCGAGACCGGCGGTCAGGTCGTTGTCGTCATCCGAGGGAAACCCGGAGGTCGGCGAGGGCGTCGAGCTGTTCGCGGACATGGGCTTCCAGCACCCTCTGCATGATCGCGGTCTCGATCGTCACCGATGCCCCGGAATGCCGTTCCACCTCCGCCATGATCTGCGCCGCCATCAGCGCGGCCACCCGTCCGGGCCAGGTCACCCAGACATCCCGTTCCTGCCGTGCGAGACGAAACACCAGTGTTTCCGCCCGCGCGCGGTCGACCAGCGTGCTCTTCTTTTTCTGGACGGCCAGCTGACGTTCCTGCGCCGCGTAGACCGTCAGCGCCGTGCGCGCCTTGATATACGATGTCGTGTCGCCGGGGCCGCTGGCCAGCCCGTCACCGCCCAACGACCGGCGCTGCTGGTCGGGGTCCGTCATCTCGGCCCGCCGCACGTCCGAGGCCGCGGCGTTGATCGACCCGTCGTCATGGACCACCAGCCGCCCGTTCTTCCGAGCCTTCTGCACCCCGCCGCGGGAGAGGCCGGAATGGGCCGCATACTCGCGTTCGCTCATGCCCTTCATGGCGAGGACAATCCGATCAAGCTGATGATATTGCTTGGTATTCAGTTGATTAGAGGACGCGACAGAGCGAATCTGATCGGAAGGAAACGATGCAACTCACCGAAGGATGCCCCGCCATGACGACCCGCCGCGCCGCCGACAGTGAGACCGCTCCCGCCACCGGTTCGAGGGAGCGGTCGAACAAAGCCCTCGACGCCTTCATCGCCGCCAAGGCCGAGATCGACACCATGCTGGAGCGCCTGAAAGCCCTCAGCGACGACCATTTCGAGACCCACCCCGACGAGATCCACTGGGGGCATGTCGGGACGCTGCAGCACTACGCGGGCCTGCTGCGCCAGATCACCGACAGCGCCTTCAAGGAAGGCGAACACGCCGCCTGACGCGCCCACACGGCGCGACGGCCGCCCCGTCCGACGACGGGGGTGAGCCCGGACCGTGGCCCCGGTGGGGCCGCGTAAGCCGGGCGAACGTCCGTAGAAGGCGCGCACGTCGCGCGCCACAGCGCCCGGAGGCCCCGATGACCACCCCGTCCGACACCCAGTCCCTGATCCTGTCCCGCGCTTCGACCCGGCCGGGGAACCTTGCCCTGCCGCTGCCTGAGGGGCTGGTCGGCGCCGCCGCCAGGATGGTCGTCGGCAAGATGATCGCCCGCGGCTGGCTCGAGGAGGTCGAGGCGAACCTGCGCCGCAATGAGCCGATGTGGCGCGAGACCGGCGACGGCCACGGCACCACGCTGATCGCCACCGAGGCCGGTCTGGAAGCCATCGGGATCGAGCCGGTGGTGGCCAGCGCCGTCGCCAGCGTGCGAAAGACCAAGCCGAAGCCAGAGGTTGCGTCGACGTCGGTGGTGACAGACACCGCAAAACCCGTCGCTATCCGCGCTGGCACCAAGCAGGCCCAGATCATCGCCATGCTCCAGCTGCCCGAGGGGGCGACGGTCGCCGAGATGGCCGATGCCACCGGATGGCTGGCCCATACCGTTCGCGGCTGCATCTCGGGGGCCCTCAAGAAGAAGCTGGGCCTGCCCATCAAGGCCGAGAAGGTCGAGGGCAGGGGCACCGTGTATCGCGTCTAGCCGAACACCGCCGCTATGCGCTCCGTCGCATTCACGGACGCGCCAGTGCGTTCGCATACCCAACCCTTGTTCACTGTGAATGCGAACAAGTGGACGTTTCGGCCGCCGAAGGCGTCGGTAACAATCGCCAATCTATAGTCGCCGTCCGTGAAGCGCCCCGCCATTACTTCCTTGATGATCCGATATTCGTTGGGGGATACTTCTGCACGAGGGGTCAATCCGGAGTTCCCCTTTACCTCAACGCAGAGTTTCTTTCCGCCTCGCTCAAACTCTAGGTCCCATCCGCAGTTGTCTGCCTGACGGTCACGATAGTCGGGGCCCAGTGCTGCAATGACAGCTTCAATAGCCGAGATCTCTACCAGCGCGTTATGCTCTGCGTCAGTGCTGCGCCCCGACCCGTTTGACTTATTGGTACCTGAAGTCTGTCCGGACTTCTTCTCGTCGAAGTACTTTTCGAACTTGCGCATCCATGTGCGCATTTCGTCGCTTTCGTCCGGGAAGAAGACAGGGCTTTGACCGGGGAAGCCCTTTTTCCGATTGGGAACGGTGAGCAACCTCTGGGACAAAGGTAGCAGCATTGCGTTATCTGCAGATGCTTCGAACTGAAAGTCGATCTTGACGTCTGGGTGTGTTGGAACGGACCGAAGACCTGGTTGCTTTCGGCGCCAAACACGGGCGTTTTCGTACCAGCCGATTACGACGGGCCCTAGCTCTTCATGGGTCGAAATGAAGATCACGCGAACGCCGTCCATGAAGTCGTCTTCAGGCTTTGCACCCAGCCTGTTTATGTTGACGGTCGAGTTCCTTGTTTGAACGAAGCCGTATACCTTGCCGTTCAGAGCATCAAAATTAAGCAATTCATGCCCGTAGCCATTGATCGACACATAGTCGAAGCCGCCTGCATGAACGTCTGCTTCTCCGCGGTAATGAGGCATCCAGACGACATTGCAGATCAGGTTGGGCATGGCACTCTCGCAAAGGCATTTGCATGCCAGATGTTAAGGAAGAGTGTGCCCACCTGCTAGGTGGATTTGCTGTAGGCCGTCCGCCCCGTCGCCATTTCCCACCGCCGCACCGCCACATCGCAGTAGACCGGATCCAGTTCGACCGCGCAGCAGTGCCGTCCGGTGCGTTCAGCCGCGATCAGTTGGGTGCCGGAGCCGCAGAACGGCTCGAAAACCACGTCGCCCGCGCTTGTGAATGCTTCCAGCACAGCCTCCACCAGCGCCACGGGGAATACGGCTGGGTGCGATCCGGCGGCACCCAGCCCGCCCTTGTGGCGCATGATGCGAAACACGCTGTCCGGAATGCGGTGGCTCTGGATCGCGTTGCCGAAGCCGGTCTTGCGATGGACGGTGCCGTCCGCACCGCGCAGACCACCACCGCCGAGGGTTTCGCCCGCGTGCTTGCTCTCGACTGTCTTGTTCGGCTTCCGCGGCTGGCGGTTGAAGTGGAAGATGAACTCGTGCGACGGCGCCAGCCGCCCGTTCCAGTCGCCGGGCAGGCCGGGCCCCTGGTCCCAGACATACCAGCCAAACCGCCGCCAGCCCTGCGCGCGCATCCAAAGGGTCCAGTTTTCCCAATACGGGATCCATTCGCTGTCGCGGTGCACGAGGCCGAGGTTCACCAGCAGCTGGGCATCGGCGGTGACGGGCGCCGCGGCGAAGACGCCGTGCATGAGCGCGTCCCAATCGCCGACCTTTTCCTTCGCCGCGCCATAGTCGCGCTGCTGGGCATAGGGCGGGGAGGTGAACATCAGCGCCGCCTGCGCGCCATCCATCAGCCGCGCCACTACGGACGGGTCAGTGGCATCGCCGCAGATCAGCCGGTGATGCCCGAGCCGCCAGATGTCGCCGGAGCGCGTGATCGGCTCGGCCGGGGCCTCGGGGATCGTGTCGGCCGCGTCATCGTCGATGGGCGCGCGGTCAACGGTATCGTTCAGCAGCGTGTCCAGTTCATCCTCGGGGATCCCGATCAGCCCGAGGTCGAAGTCCTCGGCCATCAGCCCGCGCAGTTCCTCGAGGAGGAGCGCCTCGTCCCACCCGCCCAGTTCGGTCAGCTTGTTGTCGGCAATCCGGTAGGCCCGGCGCTGCGCCTCGGTCAGATGGCCCAATATGATGACCGGCGCCTCGGCAATCCCGAGCTGGGCCGCGGCCAGGATGCGGCCGTGCCCCGCAATCAACTCGCCGTCGGCGGCGACGAGGCAGGGAACCGTCCAGCCGAACTCGGCCATGCTGGCAGCAATCTTCGCCACCTGCTCGGCATCGTGGGTCTTGGCGTTGCGGGCGTAGGGCCGGAGGCGGGCCAGCGGCCAGTGTTCGATCCGGCCGGGCAGGAGGGGCGCGTTCATGCCGCGCGCCGCTTTGCCTTCAGGGCGGCGAAGGTCTCGCCGGTTTCCGCCAGCACCGCCTCCTGACCGGTGAAGGACTGCCATCGCTCGATGGCGACATCGACATAGGCCGGGTTCAACTCGATGCCGAAGCAGACCCGGCCCGTCGTCTCGGCCGCGATCAGCGTGGTTCCGGATCCCATGAACGGTTCATAGATCGCCTGGCCGGGGCTCGAGTTGTTCAGGATCGGCCGCCGCATGCATTCGACCGGCTTCTGCGTGCCATGCACGGTGTCGGCGTCCTGATCCCGGTTGGCGATCTGCCACAGCGTCGTCTGCTTGCGGTCCCCCGCCCAGTGACCCTTTCCCTTGGCGCGCACCGCATACCAGCAGGGTTCGTGCTGCCAGTGATAATCGCCCCGGCTGAGCACCAGCCGCTCCTTGGCCCAGATGATCTGCGACCGGATCGCGAAGCCTGCGGCCACCAGGCTCTCGGCCACGGTCGAGGAGTGCAGCGCGCCGTGCCAGACATAGGCCACGTCGCCGGGGAACAGTGCCCATACTTCGCGCCAGTCGGCCCGGTCATCGTTCAGCACCTTGCCGGTGCGCTTGGTTTTGGCCGCCCCCGCCTGGTTGCGCCAAGAGGGGTCATATTCCACGCCATAGGGCGGGTCCGTCACCATCAACAGCGGCTTCACGTCGCCGAGCAGCCGCCCCACGACATCGGCCGCAGTGCTGTCGCCGCAGATCAGCCGATGCGCGCCCAGTTGCCACAGATCGCCCGGCACCGACACCGGCGTGACCGGAAGCTCCGGAACCTCGTCCTCGCCCTCGACCGGGCCATCCCCGCCCAGCGCCTCGGGATCCTGCAGCAGGGCGTCAAGGTCATCGTCGCTGATGCCCAAGAGCGTCAGGTCGAAATCCTCGGCCAGCAGCCCTGCGATCTCGTCACGCAAGATCGCCTCATCCCATTCGCCCAGTTCGGTCAGCTTGTTGTCGGCGATCCGGTAGGCCCGGCGTTCCGCCTCATCGAGATGGCTGAGCCGGATCACCGGCACCTCGGTCAGCCCGAGCATGGTGGCCGCCAGCACCCGGCCATGGCCCGCGATCAGGTCGCCATCGTCGGCCACCATGCAGGGCACGGTCCAGCCGAACTTGGCCATACTGGCGGCGATCTTAGCCACTTGGTCGTCGCCATGCATCTTGGCATTGCGGGCATAGGGGCGCAGCCGGGCAATCGGCCAAGTTTCAATCTGGCTCGGCGCGAAGACGAGGTCCATGGGATGGGGCTCGGGATGTGGGGGAGGGGAAATGAAAAGCGCCCGCGAGGGGTTTCCTCCGGGCGCAATTCTTCGATGATCAAGGGGTAGGTCAATGGGGGCAGGTCTGTCAACCCGAAAAGTGAAGCGGATTCAACGGCTTCTGACGAATTGGCTTTTTGTGGTGGCTTCTGGCCACCTGGCTTCCCCGAAGGTGGCTTCCCTGGCTTCCCGCCGGGAATCCACCCCGGCCAGATCGTGATTCCGCAAGTCGCTGATCTGACTCACGAATTCCGGCATCAGGTCGCAAGGTGGCTTCCGCCTGGCTTCCCCGGTGAAAACGCCTCACGCTAGCGAACCGCCGCGCTGCGCCCCCCCGCATACGTTCAGGGCCGGGGAGGAACCATTGGGAGGGGGGCGGCGTTGCAAGCCGCGGTCTGGCTCGATGAAATATAAATGTTTTCAATATGTTCTCTTTCTGCGTTCGGGCATTTGGCTCACAGATCGAGCAATCCGAAGTCGTGAACCAAATCAAATCTCTTGCGTCTTCAAAGAATTGCAGAGCCTTCAAGGGAGGTTTGGACCGGCCGTTTGGATCGCTGCTTGTGGATAGGCGCGAAACCGAACCAAATCACGGAGTGCTGTAGCGCGTTCCGCGCCGGATACCTTCAGACAGCAACCTGCCTGATCTGACCAACTCCGCAATGCTGCGCTTGATCTGGGTGCGAGGTATCTCCGCCCCCACACGTGCATGGATATCACTGATCTGTGAACGAGGGTAGCGCCGTACATCCTCCTCGATCAATGCCGCGAGGCGATGGGGCTCGATGCGCTTGAGGGTCGTCGTGGTACCGGCGAAGTTCAGGGTTTGCAGCAACATCGGGTCGACGAAGTACTTGGTGGCTTGGGTCTTGCCAGAAGTCTTGACCAGGCCCCAATCGACGATGCGCTTGATCCATGGCTGAAGAGCGTCGAGAGACTTCAGTTCGAGGGTGGCGCAAAGTTCCCGGGCTGTAAGGGCATCGCTTTGTGCGAGCAAGCCGAGTGCGATCCGTTCTCGCTGGGTCAGCTGGAAGGTCTCATCTGCTTTGGCAATGAAGTCTATGACCTCAGGCTTGAGAATTCGTCGACGGACGACGACGGTGACACTGTCCGCACCTTCGCTAATGATCGGTGCAGGGCGCCCCTGCGAGAGAAGCACCTCGTAGACGCGGTCGAACCCGCTGCCTTCGCGCTCCATCAGCTTCAGGTCATGGAACAGCCGCGCCAGGTGCTCGTTGCGACGTACTGTGGTGTGAAGGACATTCTGGGGAGTCACGCCCAACGGCAGCTGGCCAGGATTGGTGATTTCCAGCCGATCAGGGTGAAGATTCAGGAAAATGTCGCCCCGTTGAGTATAAGGGCGATGAACCAGTGCGTTAACCAGAAGTTCCCGCACAACGACTTCGTCGAATGCTGGAACGTGCTGACGGAATAACCCGTCAGGCAGTTCATACCGTTCCCGAAAATCAGGAACCTCGTGCCATACGGCACTGACGAGCTCCATAGGGCTGAGGGTATGATCGTCCCATACGATCTTGTTCACCTTCTGCCCAGTTTCATCGTACTTGATGAACTGGACGACTGGTGCACTGCCGAGCTTGGCACGCGCGGACTGCGCACCAATGCAGAGGATCCCAAGGTTCGAAAGGAAATCGCCGTCGGCCAGAAGATAATGGTCGAGCAACTCGTCAGACGTCTTCTCCTTGACCGAAGGCTTCACACGATCTGATGCACGCAAATCAGCCAAAAGGCGGTCGAGCTTTTGGACGTCCACCGAAGAGCGCCCAATTCTGAGGGTGGTCTGCGTTTCCCATGGCACTGCTGACCGCTCGCTGGCGAGGCGCATGACATCATCGCCAGTGACCGGTCTGCTTTCGTCCCCGACCCGAATGAAATATCTGCCATCGCTGGTTGAGGCGACGCCAGTCGATCGTGGGATGGTCAACTCGATGAACTCAGCCCCCGTGTCCGACACCAACACCTCGGGCAAGGCGGTGACGCCGACCGTCAGTTCGGCAATTCGCTTCCGGATTGCATCCGTGAGGCCAGCCGGTATCGTCTGTCCTTCGGGCGGTTGATCCGCGCCATCCTCGATGCCAATGATCAGCTTTCCACCGACGGAATTCGCAAAAGCAACGCAGTCCTTGGCCAGTTCTTTCCAGTCGGCGGTCTTGCCGACGACGGCCCGCAGCGACTTCTGATCCCTGATTTGACCTTCCAGGCTCAAGCGAATGCCTCGTGTTTTGCAGCCGGGCCTGTCCCTGATGTGTGCTTCGAAACGATATCATGCACCTGCGCCGCCTCGAAGGCGACGTCCCAGGCCCAGGTGCCGAAGCCGCTGGCAGCGTTGATTGCACTCACCCACTCCGCCAGTGCAGCGCGTTTGGCCTTGTTCTGTGGGCTGTCGACCCCCTTGATCTCGAGCGCGAGCGTAACGCCGTTCCTGAGGCGCAGGATGAAATCCGGTACGTAGCGCCGCCGCGACCCTTGCCAGAGGTAGTGGATCTGGAAGCCAAGGTGATCGTTCTTGGCGAAGGAAACCACTTCGTCCCGTGTCTCGAAGACGTTGGCGGCATAGCCTTCCCAGGCCGAGTCCCCGACGACGTGGCTGATATGGGACTTGATGGTCGGGAAGTTGGGCTTCGTCGTGTACCACGGGCGCATCTGGCCGGTGCTGCCGATGGGGTTTTCCTCGTCGAAGACGGGTGTCAGTTCCGTGGTGTTCTGGATGGTGACGAATCGCATCAGGTGTTGAACCACGTTGTCGATGTTCAGCGCGATCAGCACGCGGCGGCGGATCGGGTCTGTGTGGAACAGCGATGGGATATCTACCTTGCCACTGGCGAGGAAGGTTTCGACCAGACGGATCAGCTGCAGCAGGAGGTATTCCTCGTTACCCTTGAAGCTGCCCTTCAACGTCGAGAAGGCTTTTCGCGCAGCAACGAAAGTCAGCCGTTGCAGCCGGAATCCCTCGGGCAGCGAAGCGAGGTCGATGTTTCGGACCTTGCTAATGTCCGTTGCGCCGCCTAGCGCGGGCGCAAGTTCTGTTGAGATTGCTGTGGCTGCCGGGTCGAGGGTCAGCAGATCGACGGTACTCCAGTCGACTGTCAGAACTGGCTTCACCACGGTTTCGATCCGCAGCACGTTCGGCCATCGCAGTTCGAATTCCGCCCGTTCCGGGATCACATCGATCTGGGTCGATGGCTTCGGTGGCGGCGGTGCCTCGCCCCCCTCGGCCGGTTCGTAAATCGACAGCGGTACGCCGAAGACGTTGACGTATTCAGGGCAGAACAAACCATTTTCGTCGGTGTCATAGGTCACACGCCGAAGGCCGCGCCCGATGACCTGTTCGCAGAGCAGCTGTGAGGTGAACGCCCTGAGCCCCATGATGTGGGTGACGTTCTTCGCGTCCCATCCCTCGGAAAGCATGGCGACAGAGATCACCTTTTGCAGGTCCTGCCCGGCGCTGCCGCGCTTGCCGACGTTGTCGACAATCTCGCGCAGAAGCTCCTCTTTTTTGAGAGCCTTCAGCCGATCCTTCCGGGTCTCCGGGATCCGCGCCGCGTCCACGATCCCTTGCAACCGCTCCTCATAGCCCTTGTCGGCCGTGGCGGTCTCCCCGACCTCGGCCTTCTCGAGCACCCGTGAATCGACGCGAAGGGTCTGCGTGGGCGAGGACAGTTCCTGCCAATGCACGTCGCCCTGATTGAAGTAGTGCTCGATCCTGGCAGCGGTCTCCGTCCGGTTGCAGACAGTCAGCATCACGGGCGGTGAGTGGTGTCCTGCCTCGGCCCACTGGCGCCGGGTTTCTCGCCAGTCGGCGCCCAGCAGGGTATAGGCGTCCTGCACCAGCTTTGGCAGAGGCTCGTGCGGCTCGGCCTTGGCGCGGTTCAGGTCCTCGGACACCGAGGGATCGCGGTAGATGTGGTAGAGCTTTGACCTGAGGGTCGCGCTGTCGGGCATCGCGTCATCCCTGACGACGACGCGTGGCGTCTTTACCAGCCCGGCCTCGATCGCGTCGTTCAGCCCGAAATCCGAGACGATCCAGTCGAACAGCGCGGTGTCGGTGCTGGCCTTGCCTGTCGGAGCAAAGGGGGTGGCGGACAGGTCGAAGCATCGCTGGATGCGGCGGGTCTTGTGCAGTCGATCCAGCCCCTCGATCCAGCGCGTCGCCTCGTCCAGGTCGATCCCCTGTTCCGCGGCCACTTTCTTGCTGATCTTCACCTCGGCGGGTTTGCGATAGGCGTGGTGCGCTTCGTCGTTGATCACCACGATGTCCTTGTGCGCCGCCAGCTTGCCCAGCACGCGCCGGGTAAAGGCCTCGTCGGACTCAGCGCCCTTCTTCACGACCGACCGTTTCGGCTCGGCCGCGGGCATCAGCGTGTGCCAGTTCTCGATCCGCACCTCGGCCTGGTTCAGCTTCTGGCGCATCGCCTCAGACGGGCACAGATTGAACTCGTCGTAATAACTGCCCTCGCTGGGCATCAGCACCTGCAGCCGCTCCTTCACCGTCAGCCCCGGTGCCACGATGAAGATCGCGCGCGAGAAATCCTTGTTCCGCTTCGGATAGGTCAGCGCGTTCAGCACCTGCCAGGTGATGATCATGGACATGACCGTGGTCTTGCCCGACCCGGTCGCCATCTTGTTGCAGAGCCGTTCCCACTGGCCGCCATCGCCCGGAATGACGATCCCCTGCTTGAATTCCTGCGCCCCTTCGACCCACCAGATCAGGGTCTCGATCGCTTCCAATTGGCAAAAGTAGAACGGATAGGGCCGGATGCCCTCGGTCCGGTCGTGCCAGTGTTCCAGCAGCCTGCGCGTGACGATGGTGATGCCGGGCCAGCCTGCCGCGCGCCAGGCATCCACCCGGCCGCGGATCGTGTTCACCAGGTCGAGCGTTTCCACCCGCTTGGTGTTGTTGCGCGAGTCGATCACCTCGTAACTCGCGGGGCGGCGTTCGGGCTTGATTTCCAGCTTCCCGCCCTGACCCTCGACCCAATGCTGGGCCGGGCAGACGAAGGGCGAGTTGATGATCAGGGACTTCGGCCTTTCCATCCCTCACGCCCCCAGCGCGATGATCTTGAGGCTTTCGATCCCCCGGTCATCGACGATCTTCACCGCCACGCGGCGCTGGTCGCCCGCCTCGAAGGGCAGCGACACCGTGCCGTGGAACTGCTCCAGCAGATCTTCGTCCAGCTCGGCGCGGATCGTCTTCTTCAGGCGGTTCCAGCCGTCCTTGGCCCCGGCCATGGGGAAGAATACCTGATGCGGCATCAGGCTGCGCCCGTCATAGTCGGTGTCCAGCGACCACATGGCGATGTTCTTCGTCGAGCCGCCCTCAAGCTTGCCCGTTCGCGGGTCGAAATAGTCGAAACCCAGCACTTCGACCTCGAACATCCCGTCGGCGCGCTTGCGGCATTCCACCTCGGGCTGGCCCATCAGCCAGAAGCTCTGGTTCGACGATCTCGCTTTCTTCAGATCCTCGGTCAGCAGGTCGGTGTTCATCTGCGCCTTCAGCAGGGTCACGCCCGGCCATTGCATCTCGTCGATGTCCTTGGCGGCCTCGGGGTCGAAGGTGAAGGCGCAGAACACCACGAACTTCGGCTTCGGGACCAGCTTCTGCGCATCTTCGATGGCGCGCTCGACTTGGCGTTGCTCCAGCGCGGCATGTTCAGGGCCAAAGCTGACCGCAATCGTCTCGCCCGTCTCGGCGACCGATCCTGTGGCATGGATATGCGACAGGCCGGGGGCGACCTGCAGATCGGTGATCCTCAGAACGGCGCCACCCTTGGCGCGCAGGCCGGTGCGCACGAGTTCGTCGCGCCATTGCGTCTGGCGCGAGGTTTCGCCCGACCGCGCGACTGTCGCATCGGCCTGGTCGGGGGCGGTCACATCGTCAAGCGACAGGACCGATGGCGCGGGCACGGCCTCGACGCTAAACGGGCCGGTGATGCGCAGGCGGGTCTTGTCCACCTCGGGCTTGTCATAGAGGGTTTCCTGATCGGCATGGGCGCGGATCGAGGCATCCATCGCGGCCTGCATGGCCTGACGCGCGGCGTGGAAGGCGGCGAAGGGTTCGGCGGCGGCGGCGGGCCAGTCGTCGGGCAGGTCAAACGGCACCTCCCATTCCTCCAGCCGCTCGCCTTTGGTGAAGGTGACGGGCTTGCCCTTGCGCGCGCCTTGGGTGGGGCGGAAGGGCGGGGCGGTGGAAAGGGTGGCGTTCAGCGCCGTTAGCGCTGTGACGATGGCGGGGTGTTTGGCGTCGTAGATCGTGTCGATGTCAGGGTTGTTGGCGATCGACTGCAGCATGATGTGCGGCGCCGTCTGATAGACGAAGCCGCCCTTCAGCCCCTCATGCGGATAGGCGAGGCGGAAGTAATCGAAACTTGCGGTCATCAGGCGCTGCTTCGCCAGCGTGATCGCCACGCGGCTGGTGTCGCAGGTGATCCAGCGACGGCCCCACTTCTCGGCCACGAAAGCGGTGGTGCCCGAGCCGCAGGTCGGATCAAGCACCAGATCGCCGGGGTCCGTGGTCATGAGCATGCAACGTTCAACGACTTTCGCGCCGGTCTGGACGACATAGTGGCGATCTTCTGCAAAGCCTCCTGTAACTGTGTCGTCCCATAGGTTCGTTATCTTGAACCACGGGAAATCTGTAGCAAAGCGTCTGTACGCAAGCGTTTTGCCATACGCCTCCATTCTCTCGGAGCGCAGCAAGCGTTGAAGCCCGGGGTTGGCCGATGTTTTCCAGCCTCCAGGATGAGGAGAGTAGCTCACTCCCTGAAAGGCGAAGGGGTTTGCAGCTTCCCCGGCAGAAGAAGTCGAAGTGAGATTGTCCCGTCGATAGACCTCAGCTTCCTTCGGCAATGCCGACCAATCCGAGGCTTCGTCTTTACTCATCCTTCGAAATTCGCCGTTTATGGCCCGGATATAGTTGTAATTGACCCAGCCTTCTCCACCCCGCGAAAGGTAAAGCTGACGATATTTGACCCGTGAAAGGTCTTTCGCATACCAGATGATATAATCGTTCGTTGCTGCCAGCACATTTGTGCCGCCAGTTGGGCTGCCTGCGCCCGTCGTTTTCTTGAACGTAATCACGCTGACTAAATTGCTAGGGCCATAGACCTCATCAAGCAGCTCCCGCACATGGTGCAGGTTCTCATCCGAAATCTGCACGAACACCGACCCGCTCTCATGCAGCAGGTCCTTGGCCAGCCACAGCCGGTCGCGCAGATAGGTCAGGTAGGAATGGATGCCCAGTTCCCAGGTATCCCGGAACGCCTTGATCATCTCGGGTTCCTGGGTCAGGTCGTCATCCGCGCCGTCCTTCACGTCGCGCTTGTTGGTGAAGGGCTGAAAGTTCGACCCGTATTTGATGCCATAGGGCGGGTCGATGTAGATCATCTGCACCCGTCCCGCCATCGCCTCTTTCTGCAACAGCGAGTTCATCACCAGCAGGCTGTCGCCCGCGATCAGCCGGTTCGACCAGCCCTTTTCGTGGTGGTAGAAATCCAGCGCCTGCCGCAGCGGCAGGTTCTCGAACGGGGCGGCGAACAGATCGGCCTGGCGCCAGACCTCGGCCGCCTTCGCCTCGCCCTTCAGCCGCTTCCTCGCATTGGCCAGGATCGTCGCCGGATCCACCCGCTCGTGGACATGCAGGGATACCGTATCGACCTCGAAACTCGTCCGTTCCGCCTTGCCCGCCCAGTTCAGATAGGGCGCCTGCAGCCGCTTCAGTTCTTCCAGCGTGTCGCGCATGGTGACGGCATCACCCGAGGCCAGCGCATCGTCGATCAATCTCTCCACCCGGGCGCGCCGGCTGTCGAACATCAGCGCCGGGTCAAGGTGCGGGTCATAGGCCCAGACGGTTTTCGGCTGGTCGGGGTCGTTGTCGGGGTGGACCATGCCGACCTCGGGGTTGTTCACCCGCGTGTCGGTGTGGCGATAGCTGATGACCTGCGCGGGTTCCCCCGACTTGCGCGGCGCGGCCTTGGTCTTGGCCGCCGCGCGCCTGGCCCTTGGGGCGGGTTCCTCGGTGGGTGTCAGTTCGAAATCGTCGTCCTGATCTTCGTCCTCGTCAGCGTCGTCGGTGATCAGAAACACCGACCCGCCGCGCCCCTTGCCCTTGCCAATGATGCCTTCGTCCACCAGCGCGTCCTTGGCTGCGGCATAGTCCTCGTCCGTCAGATCGGGCAGGGTTTCCCGCAGCCGCGCGAGCAGGGCGCCATTGCCGATGGCAGAGCCGTCTTCGGGAATATGGGCAAGGACAAGATCACGCAGGGAATCGGACATGGACAAACGGAAACCTTCGGGTTGGCGACGATTGCGGCTAACCTAAAGAGGTTTCGATCGTTTTGCATCCCAAAGCTGTGCGGACGGCGTTATCGGCTGTGCGCGCAGCCTCGTCTCATCGGCACCATTTCAGGGCGGTCTTTCCCAAGGCCGCTCCTTCGGCATCGCCGCCGTCACCTCGACCTCTCGCAGCATCCCGCCTTCGATCAGCCCGGCCCGAACCCAGCCCAGCGCCTGCCACCAGTCGTCGTAGCCACGCCGGGCGGCTTCGATCTGCTGTGGGTGGGGGGAGAACGTGACCGGGCAGGCCAGGATGTCGATGGTCTTCCATGTGGCGCGCGCGCCCGCTCCACGCACCCGGATGCGTTCGGTGCCGACGACGATGGCGCCCGCATGCGTGCCGTGCTGGTTCTGCTTGACGATGGTCGGCACGCAGCGCGGGATGGCGCCGGGCATCCAGTCCGGTGTCAGCCCGGCGCGGGCCAGTTCTGCGACGCGGATCGCCATGCGCTTGCCGCCGAGACTGTCGGGGATCCCGGCGACGCTGGCGGCGATGACCTCGGCATCCTCGTGGGTGTAGCCGCCGATCTTGTGCTGGCCGCCGTCGATCTTGCAGCCCAGCACGGCGCGCTGGAGCAGGACGTATTCCAGGCCAAAGCCGAAACCTTCCTCGGTGACGTCGGGGGGCAGAGGCAGTTCAAGCTGCGCCTGTTCGATCCGGAACGCCCATTCCAGCGCGGCCTGCACGCCCAGCGCGCGTTTGATCCTGGTACCGCTGACGCGGCCGTGGAAACTCATGGCTGCAATCCTTCAAGGAAATCCATCTGCGCCGGGCGCTGGGCTGCATCCGTCGGCCGCCAGATCCACGGGCCCGAGGCCATGGGCAGCTGCGAGAGAGCGCCACGCATGTGCCGCTGCCAGAGGGTGAACTCCGTTTCCGAGCAGGCGCAGAGCGCGTGCCCGATGGGCCAGCCCATCAGCCATCCGACGAAGAGCGGGTTCAGCCGCCGCCGCGACCGGCCCTTCAGGATCCGCCGCGAGACGACGCGCCCATGCGAGGCAATCATTGAAGCCCAGAGCGGGCGCGAGATCGGGGCGTGATGCGAGAACCGCAGCCCATCCGGCGTGATCGCCGGGGCCGGGCGGGTGAAGCCCTGTTCGGCCCGGTAGTGCAGCAGGTCCATCCGGGACTTGCCGTCGGTGCGGGTGATGCTGGCCTCGGAACTGCCCTTCCAGTTCTGGGCGGCCGGGCTCGGCCAGTGGTTCGGCAGAGCCTTCGCGATGCCCAGCGCCAGCGCCTCGGCCTTGCGGGTGAAGTCGCTGTTCCCGGCCGGGTTGTAGCGGCCGGTGCCGGGATGCAGGCTCATCGGTGTGGGCCAGGATGAAGATGCGCAACCGCTCATGCGGCGCGCCGACCTCTGCCGCCGAGAACAGGCCCGCCGCAGGCGTGTAGCCCAATCCCCAAAGCTCTCGCAGGACGGTCTCGAGTCCGAGGGTGACATGCCCGGCGACGTTTTCGAGGAAGACCCATTCGGGACGGCATTCTCCGATGACGCGGGCGACGTCGGGCCAGAGGTGGCGAGGGTCGTCAGCGCCACCGCGCTTTCCCGCCGCGCTGAAGGGCTGGCAGGGGTATCCGGCGAGGACAGCATCGAATGCGCCGCGAAAGGGACGGGCGTCGAAGCTGCGCAGATCGGTCCAGATCGGGGCTGGGGCGAAGTAACCCGGGCGCTGGGCGGCGATGAGGACCGCCCTTGGCCAGTCCCCCCATTCGACGAAGGCGCGGGTGTGATAGCCGGGTTCGGCGAGCATGAGGCCCAGATCAAGGCCTCCGCCGCCTGCGCAGAGGGAGAGTCCGTGCCGGGGACGTGACACCATGCCATTCACCGCACCCCGCGCTCGCGCAGGCGTTCGGCCGTGACCAGCCCCCGGGCCAGCATGGCATCGCGCATCGTGTTGCTGATCGCGCTGACCGGCAGATAGCGGTCGGAGTTGACCAGATCAGCGTAGAAGGCGGGGAGGTCGGTGATCGGCTTCGCGGCCGGGGCCGGGGCCGTCTTCGCCTTCCGGCGCTTCCGCGTTGCATCTTCGGCTTTGCGCTGGGCGGCGCGCTGCATGGCCCGGTCCAGCGCTTTCGGTCCATCGGGCGGTTCGGGATGTTCCTGGCGGGAGGCCTCGGCCGCACCGACGATCTCCGCCTCGGTCAGCCCGAGCTCGTCGCGCCAGCGCTGGACGTGCAGCCGGGGTGGCCAGCCTTGCCACCAGCCGGGCAGGGCGGCGGGATCGAGGCCCAGCGCGTCGAGCAGATCCCCAAAAACCTCATCGGAAACGCCCTCGCGCGCTTGCGCGCCCTCCTCCTCCTTTACTGGTTTACTTAGAGGTTCCCTTACAGGGTTAGTGTCCGAAATCCGGACACGGCTTTCGGCATTTTCCGGACACGGCTCGGCTGGAAATTCGGACACGGCTCCCGCCTCATCCCCGTGTCCGAAATCCGGACACGGCAGCGTATCGGCCATGCCGTCACCAGCACAACCATAGGCATCGTCGACGTTTTCTGCGCCGCGGTCGTCCCCGTGTCCGATTTCCGGACACGGCACTACAGCCACAGGTGTGAAGCCGGGCTCGAACCCCAGGATGTAGCGGGTGGGCAGTTGGCGCCTGGTCACTGGATCGAGCCGCGGCACGCGCCGCAGCAGGCCCACGGCCTCGAGCTGGCCAAGGTGATCGTTCAGCGTCGACCGGCTGATCTCGCAGTCATGCGCAAGCCGATCCTGCGAGGGAAAGCAGCCATAATCCGGGTTGAACCGGTCGCAGAGGTGCCAGAGCACGATCTTGGTCGTGGGCTTCAACCCGCGCTGCTTGATGGCCCAGTTGGTGGCCTCGTGGCTCATGGCTCGGGCCTCCGCGGGCCGGGCGCGATGCGCGTGGTGAAGCCGTGATCCGCCAGCGCGCCCAGCGCGTCGTCGAGACTGCGCACCAGCGCCCAGCCGAACCCCTGCGCCTGCACCGCATCGCGGAACGCCTCCTGCTCCGGCCGCAGCCGCCCCTTCGGTGCCTTTAGCTCGAGGAACAGGACCCGGCCGTCGCAAATCACCATCAGGTCAGCGAACCCGGCATGGACGCCCATGCCGACGAGGATTGCCTGGCGCTTTGCCCCGCGGGGCCCGGCCTCGGTGACCTCGTTGGCGCAGTGGTGGATGATGGCAGTGCGGGGCAGGGCGATGCGGAGCGCCTGTACGACCGTGCGCTGCAAATCAGCCTCGGGGGTACCACGGCGCATCATCGTGCGGCCCTCCCCTGATCCTCGCGCTGGGCGCGCCGAACGGGGCGTCGAGCGTCGACGACTACCAGCAGGCGCTGGGCATCGGCGCACTCGCCCGGGGTCTCGCCATGCTGGGCGAGCACATTGCAGGCGAGCCGGATCAGGAGATCGCTGTGATGCGCAACGTCGGCGATCACGGCGCGCGCCTCGGCCACGCGGTCGGCGGGCCAGGCGGATGTGCGGGACTGGATCGTCATTACCGGCGCCCTCCGGCACGACGGCGGCGCGGGGCGGCCTGCTCCTGCTCCTCCAGCCATTCCTCGACAGCTGCGCGACGGTAGTAGACCTTGCGTCCGGCCCGAACACAGGGTGGGCCCGTCCGCATCGCCTCCCAGCGGCGCAGCGTGTCGACCGAAAGGCCGAGTTCCAGCGCAAGGTCGAGGCGGCTGATCCAGCCGACCAGCAGGCTGCGGGGTTTGTCCTTCGGGTCTGGCATCGATCCGAGATGCGGCATCGGGGTCTCCTGGTCCTGGCCCCGAAGATCGGGGACGTCTTGCAGGGACCAGTGAGCGCAGAGCCCGCGGGGTGGCGGCGAGGCGGAGGGTGGCGGAAAGGATGCCGCCTTTGTGCCACCCCTTGTTTTGTTGGGATTTGCGATGGTGGTCGGATGGCGTGGGGAAATTACGGCCAGTCCTGCCAGATGGACGAAACGGACACCAAGGCCGCAACCACCAGCGAACAGCCGGATTGACCGTGTTTGTCCGGCATTGATGGGCAAAGAGGGGGTGGCACCCGACACGGCACCCCTGCCACCCATTGAATTCCTTGAGGATTTGTCGCTCTGCGGTTCGTTGAATGCCGGATCTGCAGCGCGACGACCGTGCTTGCCCTTTCACACGTCACATTGCGCCTGTCGTCGCCAGTCGCGCATCGATCCGCCCAGCGCCGAAATCCCATGAAAACAAGGGGTGGCACGGCTCGGGCGTCCTTCCTGCCACCCTCTGCCTCCCCGCCATCCGAGGCGCCATGCTTGCCTTGATAACCAGGCGAAACCACGCCTCATGTCGGATGCAAGAAGGACCGAAGCCATGCCCGAACGCATCAAGCTGACCGAGAAGGTGCTGCGCGACGCCGAGCCGGTGCCGGGGCGGGACTACCAGATTTTCGACACCGACGTCCGGGGCTTTGCCGTCTGCATCTATCGCGGCGGCGGGCGGGCCTTCACGCTGGATTACCGCCATGCCGGGCGCCAGCGCCGGATGACCTTCGGGCGCTGGCCGGAATGGTCGGTGTCGGCGGCGCGGGAGCGGGCCAAGGAACTGCGGCGCGAGATCGACGCCGGGGCCGATCCCTTAGGCCAGCGCGAAGCAAAGCGCGAAGCCCCGCGCGTGACCGACCTGATCGACCGCTACTGCGCCGAGCATCTGCCGAAACTGGCCGAACGCAGCGCGGCCGATCAGCGGTCGGCGCTGGCCAAGATGGTGGAACCGGTCTGGGGCCGGAAGCTGGTGACGGAAATCACGCCGACCGACGTCGACAAGCTGCTGGCGAAGATCGCCGAGGGCAGGGCGCGGCCCCACAAGGAAAAGCCCAACAACCGGGCGCGCAAGCTGCAGGGTGCCAAGCCCACGCCGGTGCGTGCCAACCGGATCGGCGAGGTGTTGCGCAAGATGTTCACGCTGGCGGTCCAGTGGGGCTGGTGCGAAGACAACCCCGCCCAGCGCTTCCATCGCCGCACCGAGACGCCGCGCGAACGCTTTCTCTCCAAGGAAGAGATCGCCAAGCTTGCCGCCGCGCTGGATGCGGCCGAGGACCGGCGCGCGGCCGACATCATCCGCATGTGCATGCTGACCGGCGCCCGGCTGGGCGAGGTGCGGCAGGCCCGGTTCGAGCAGTTCAACCTCGAACACATGAGCTGGTCGAAGCCGCCCACCATGACGAAACAGCGCCGCGCCCACCGCGTGCCGATCTCGGACGAGACGGCCGCCATCGTACGCCAGCGGCAGCTGTTGGTGCCGAAGGGATCGCCGTGGCTCTTTCCCGGCGACACGCCCGGCCAGCCGGTTCAGGAGGTGCGCCGCTTCTGGGCGCAGGTCCAGAAGCAGTGCGGGCTGCACGACGTCCGGATCCATGACCTGCGCCACACCTTTGCGTCGCTTCTGGTCAGCGGCGGGGCTTCGCTGGAAATGATTGGCAAGCTTCTGGGCCACAGCCAGATGCAGACGACCCTGCGCTATGCCCACCTGATGGACTCGCCTCTGCGCGCCGGTGTGGACGCCGTGGCCAGCGCCTTCCGGCCGAAGCCCCGGCTGGTCCATGACGCCGACGAGCAGGGGGGACGCCAGTCCGCGTGACCCAGATAGTCGCGCCGCAACTTTACGCCCCATCTCCCCGCAGCTTCTTCCAGACCGGGGTTACCCTGCGCCGGATGCTGCGGCTGTCGGGGATCTTCCGGCCGTCCGTCTGATCCGCAAACCAGTCCTGCATCTCGGCGACCAGCTCGGCCTGCGTGGCGGGGAGGCCCCGCTCATGGATGCGATGGATCAGGGCGACCGTCATGCCCTCCCAGTCGTAGGGCGTGGCAGCACCCGGCCCGCTCGTCACGCGGCGCACCATCTCGTTCTCTTCCTCGAAGGCATGAACCTCTTCGGCCAGAACCAGCATGTCGGCAACGGCGACGGGTATGCCGCAAGCAGGATCCGTGATGAGCAGCCAGTCCTGTCGCCCGATCGGCTGGATACGGCGCATCATTCCTTCGGTCGGGCCGGTGCCGCAGCGGCGGAAGAGCGGCAGAAGGTCCATCGGGGACAGCACCACCTTTCCCGCGACGACATCGTCGCCGCAGCGGACGGCGGGGATGCCCGTCAGGATCCGGAACCGGCCTGCATCGGCCCATCCGGCGACATCGGCGATGTTGCAGCCCCAGCGGGCAGTGACTTCGTGAACGGTGAAATAGACGCGTGGCGGCAAGCCCATGAACGATACATCCTCCTTCAGACAGAGGATCGGCTTGGCTCAAACCACCCGCAGCCCGCAGCACGACGGTGCGGGGGAAAACATGATCGGTAGCAAGGTCGTTGAGGGCGCCAAAGCGCCTCGACCCTGCCAGAATGCCGTTCTGATAGACCTGTTATGCTTATGGTTGAGGGCTGCTCTCCTCAAGGATGCAACCTGCCGTGGGCTTCGATTCGGAGCAAGGGGGTGGTCCGAATGACGCTGTGGATAAGGCTGGCTGGTGCGTGAAGCCGCGCATCACCGCTTTCTGCCGCTGAGGGCGGCAAGGCTTTGTGCATGAAAATGCGTGGAAAAACAGTTCGCCATAGGCCTCGCTTGGGCGCCATCATGTTGCTGAGGTAAAATGCGTGAATCGTGAAATAATGTGATTGACGAAGGCGCGGAGCGGCGGATATACATGATGCAACAAATATGATTTCACGGATAGTGCCTCATGCGCAAGGTCGTCAGAGAGTATCAGCAGCTGTGTCGTGCTGAAGGTGTTGACTTGCTCGGCATCGAGCCGCGCGGTCGTCACTACGCTCTTCATTTCGAGAGAGGGTTCCTCATCGCGGCATCCACCCCCTCCGATCACCGCGCGCGCCACAACCTCCGCGCCATGATCCGCCGCCTGCACGCTTGAAGGACAAAACCATGAACATGCCCGCCCTGACCCCCGAAACCATGACGGCCGAACAGCGCCGCGAGACCTGGTTCCACCGCGAACTGGCTGGATACTTCAGCGCTGACAACATCGACTACCGGCAGAACTATGACTATGGACCCGAGCTTCTCGAACTTCTCGCCAGCCGTTTCCGCGTGATCGAGATGATCCTCGGCGCAGAGGAAGTGGCGCCGCATCTGTTCGCGATGCTGCATGGTCCCGATGTGGAAGGTACGAACTGGCGCGAGGCGTTCGAGACTTATGACCCGGTTCTGACCCCGCACTGGAGCGGCACGAAGCTGATCGACAACGCGGGCATCTACGGCCTTTACGGTGTGCTTCCTGCGGAAGTTCCGTTCGATGCCCGCAAGGCTTGGATTGATGCGCTGGCGCAGCAGCTTGACCAGTTCCGGCAGCTTGCGAATCCGGAGCCGCAGGGCGTGATTGCCCGGATCATCAATCTTGCTCTTTCGCGCCACGCCATCGACACCGGCGCGGGCGAGGTCGACCTGCAGTCGCTTGCATTGTTCGGCGGCGTCACGGAAGGCCGGATTCGGAACATCCTGTCCAGCGGTGACGGTGGTCTGGAAAAGGTCGGCCAGCGGGTGACGGCTGTCAGCGCGGCCGCGTGGCTGAAGGGTCGGAAGGAATTCTTTGCCTCGATCTGGCAGCAGCCGGATGAAGCTGCCCCCGAGGCGCCGAGCCCGGATTTCTCGGGCGAGGTGGTCTTCGTCCCCGTCGCCGCTGACGGCAGCCATTTCCATCCCGGTCTCGCGCGCGGCGGCAAGTTCATGATCGGTGCGAAGGGCGAGGAGGTCTCGTATCCCTCCTTCAACGAGGCGCTCGCTGCCCTGCAGAAGATGGCCACGCCGCGCTGGCGCCGTCCGAACGAGGCGGGCAACTGGGGCATTGTCTCGGGGCGCGACTGGAAGCGCATCGAACGTCGCCAGCTGATGTCGATGTGATCCGGAGTCTGATGATGCGCTTCTCTGCCGAAGACCTGCTTTCCGCGCTGCTCGAAGTGGCGCCCCGCCCGACCGTTCAGGCGCCGCGCGATGCACGTGGCCTTTACGGCCTCGTCGATCACCATGGTGATCTTCGCTACATCGGCTCGACCAGTTCGAGGGAACAGACCCTTTATGAACGGATCCACCAGCGCCATCGCACCGGGTCCGAGAACACGAGCCACTATTTCTCTGCCATGTACAACACCGGCCGGATGTGGCGCGACCGGACGGATGCTTTGACCAAGGCCGATGGCGACATCGCCAAGGCACTGCGCAACGAATTCGTCGTCGATCACTGCCGCGCTGTCTGGCTTCCCTTGCCCGACACCGCCGACATCGCGCGGCTGGAGGCCGAGGTGCTCTCCCTCGCGCCCGATCATGCCATCGCCTGGAACCGGCGCCGGATGCAGGCCTATGACGAACCGGTTGATCTGGTCGAGGCCACTCTGCGCCGCCTTGGCTGGGGTGTTCGCGAAAAGGCGGCTATCGAACGGCAGCGCCTGCGCTTCCTTTCCGCGATGGTTGGTCCCGTCGCGGCGCCAGCGCCGAAGCGTGCATCCATGCGGCAGGCAAATGTCACACCGTTTCCGAAGGGCCCGTTCCGCTTCTTTGCTTTGGACGTCGAGACGGCGAACAACGACCGTGGCAGCATCTGCCAGATCGGCGTCGCCTGCGTGCGCCCCAACAATTCAATTGAGACTTGGGTGACCTATGTCGATCCGCGGGTGGATCGCTGGATGTTCACCTACCTTCACGGGATCAGCGCCCGCACGGTGCAGGCCGCTCCGACCTTTGCCGAGGTGCTGCCGGTCCTGCGGGATGCGCTGAACGGCGCTACGGTCTATCAGCACTCTGGCTTTGACCGCAGCGCCGTCGCCGCGGCCTGTGGCAACTGCGGCCTGACGGTCCCGCAGTGGGACTGGCGCGACAGTGTTCACGTTGCCCGGGCTGCCTGGCCCGAATTGCGGGGCAATGGCGGCCATGGCCTTGCAAGCCTGAAGCAGCATCTTGGCCTCATGTTCGAGCATCATGACGCAGGCGAGGATGCCCGCGCAGCGGCGGAGGTAGTCCTTCGCGCCGAAGGCGTTCAGCCTGTTCGCACGCAGCCTCCGGTTCCGACGGGCCAGATTGTGATTGTGGACGACGAGGATTTCGACCTGATCGAGGACGACGACAACACCGTGATGGTTATGCGGGAGGCTCCGGCCGCACCGTTGCTGTCACCAGACACAATCCCGCGCCAGCACTCGCGGCGCCACATCGGCACGACCGAAATCAAACAGGGCAACATCGACAACAGTCACATCTATCTCAGGAGCTTCTTTGAGAAGTTCCCGGCGGATGCGATCGGCGGATCAAACCGTGCCTCGGTCGCCCAGCGCGAAATTGCCGTCGACTGGGGCGGAGCGACCGTTGTCATGACAGACCTCGATGGTCAGAAGAAGTTCTTCCGCAAGCGCGGCTGGATCCGGGAGTTCTTCGAACGGCATGGCGTTTGTGCCGGGGACATGGTGACGGTCGAGGAAGTGGCACCGTACAGCTATCGTGTGGCGCTCCAGCGGCGCCTTACCTAGAAATGGATGCCAAGCTGCGGGTTTCTGGCCCAGGGCAGAAACTCTCGGCTTCGTTTCGCGCGATCAGACAAGTGAGGGGCAATGGCTGAACGAAACGACATTTCCGGCCTTCTGGCCTTCATCGGCCGGGAAGGGGACTGGCGCGACCGGCTGCAGGATGTTGTCGCCGAACACCTGATGCCCGCGCTGGAGGAATTCGAGATCGATCAGGACAGCTTGGCCGACCTGCTGGGCGAGCAGTGGTCAGGCGTCCTTTGGGGCTGCGGGTTCGAGGATTTCCTTGGCCAGCACTACGAGGACGGCAACATCGTCGATCTCTATCTGAAACGGCGCGGCTGGAAGGAAACGGCGCTGAACCGGGCCTATTTCGCGGCGCTGCGGGATGCGCCGGTCAGTCTGTACGAAGTCAGCGATGTCCAGCCCGGCACGTCGATGGTGCTGCGCGACCTGCTGTCGGATGCCGCACCCGTCACGGTGAAAGAGAAATCCGCCACGCGCACGCTGAAGCAATGGGACCGGATCGCTGTGCGGGTGGTGCCCGAGCGCGATCACCATGTCATCTCCGGGGCGCTGTTGCCCTTCCGGGCCGAGGCGGTGGATTTTCTTTTCGCCGGGCTTCGCGATGCCCTGAAGCTGAAGAAGCGGGATGCGCTGCGGCTTTCGCACGATCAACTGATGGGCTGCGCACCGATCTTCACCTCCGCCTGGCTGTTCATCGAGATCGACCGTGCTCTCACCCCGGTGCAGCCGCAGTTCACCAACTCGGACGGCGATGATGTGCTGTTTCACGATCTGCGGTATCCGTTTGCCACCGGCGTCACGCAGAAAGCGGTGGCGGAGCGGTTGGACCGCGTAAAGGGCTTCCTGCCCGAGGGGCCGAAGTTCTGGAACTGGCTGGCCACGCGCAAGGGGCGTGGTGGCAAGGCGGGCGGCGGCATCATGCTCGACACGCAGATGGAAGGCGCAACCGTTCTGGGCTCGCTGGAACTGACGGGCAAGACGCTGCTCGTGACTGTCAACTCGGCCGAGCGCGCGGCCAAGGTCCAGACCTTGATCGGCGCCGCCGCCGGGGATCTGCTGAGGGCACCCTTGACCACGATCCGGACGGTCGAGCAGATGCGGGCCGACCAACGGCGTGACGAGCCAAGCGAGGCGGCCGATGAAATCCCGCCCGAGATCGCGCGACAGCTCATGCGGGATCACCTGGACAAGCATTACCGCGAAACGCTGGACGCTCCGATCCCGGCATTGGGCGGCAAGTCACCGCGCCAGGCGGTCCGGACCGTCGCGGGGCGTGAGAAGGTCATCGAGTGGCTGAAGATGCTGGAGAACCGCAGCGCCGGACATGGCGAGGGTCCGATTGCCGAATACGATTTCGGCTGGATGTGGGTCGAGCTTGGGCTGCGGGAGCATCGGAAATGAAGGCCGACAAGACGGCCTGCGATTATGATCTGCGGGGCGGGCGCGTGGGCTACATCAACACCACATCAACCTGCGACTGCGGGCTGCACACTTGTTTTGCATGTCAATGCCTGCGAACGCGGCTGAGTGCGGAGGCGAAAACCCCGCCTAAACAAAAGCTTGCCGCCTAAGTGGCTGGACTGGCTAAGATATTGGAATCGCTCACCTTTGGCTCATAACCTGAAGGCCGCAGGTTCAAATCCTGCCCCCGCAACCAAA
>NZ_QMJY01000071.1 GCF_003574395.1 Tabrizicola thermarum | reverse complement strand
CTGGAAAACACCAGCACAGGCCCTCGCCGAGGAACTCGAAAAAACACCAACAACCGTTGCACTTGGAACTTGAGTTAACCATCCGTAAACGCCCGCAGCCAACCCCTTGAAATCCCTCACCCCGAAAACCGCGCCGCGCGCGGCGAACTCACACGACCTCCCCCCGGTCCAGCCGCGCCAGCACCCCCTCCGCCCCCGCCAGCACCGCCTCCCTGTGGCCTGCCTCCATCCCATCCCAGACCCGGTACATCTGCCCCATCCGGCGGTTGCCCCTGAACCGCTGCCGATGCCGGTCCAGGAAGTGCCAGTAGAGCAGGTTGAACGGGCACGCCCTCTCCCCCACCTTCTCCTTCACCCGATAGGCACAGCCCCCGCAGTAGTCCGACATCCGGTCGATATAGGCCCCCGACGAAACGTAAGGCTTCGACCCCAGCACCCCCCCATCCGCGAACTGGCTCATCCCCAGGGTATTCGGAGCCTCCACCCATTCGAAGGCATCGACATAGACCGACAGATACCACCGATGCACCGCCGCCGGGTCCACCCCCGCCAGCAAGGCGAAATTCCCCGTCACCATCAGCCGCTGGATATGGTGGGCATAGCCCAGGTCCCGCGTCTGCCCGACTGCCGCCTTCATGCAGGCCATCCGCGTCTCTCCGCCCCAGTAGGCCCCCGGCAGCGCCCGGACATGCCCCAGGGCGTTCCCCTCCAGATAGGCAGGTCCCTTCAGCGCCCAGATCCCCCGCACATATTCCCGCCAGCCGATCACCTGCCGGATGAACCCCTCCGCCGCCGCGATCGGCACGCGGCCCGCCTGCCACGCCGCCTCGACGGCCCGGCACACCTCCATCGGCCCCAGAAGCCCGATGTTGAGGTAGGGCGAGATCACCGCGTGAGAGAGGAACGCCTCCCCTTCCAGCATCGCATCCTGCTCCTCGCCGAACCGGGGCAAGCGCTCCGCGACGAACTCGCGCAGCGCCGCCAAGGCCCCCGCCCGGTCCGTCGCCCAGCGGAACGGCCGCGCCTTCCCGAAATGGGAAAACCGCGCCTCCACCAGCGAAAGCACCTCCTCCACCACCGGATCCGGTGCGAAATCCCGGGGCCGGGGCCGCAAGAGGCCCGCCTTCGCCGCCTTCCGGTTCTCGTGGTCGAAATTCCACTGACCGCCCGCAGGCTGGTCCCCCTCCATCATGAGCCCGGTCTTCCGCCGCATCTCGCGGTAGAACCACTCCATCCGCAGCTGCTTGCGGCCCTCGGCCCAGGCGAAGAACTCCGCCTCGGAACAGAGGAACCGGTCATCCTCCAGCACCCGCACCGGCAGCTCCTGCAAATCCCGCAGCACCCGCCACTCCCCCGGCTTCGTCGCCAGCACTTCCGCCGCCCCGAACTCCGCCGCCCGCCGCAGAAGCTCCCCCGAAATCGACTGGCTGTTCACCGGATCATCCAGCCGCGAATAGGCAACCCGCCAGCCCTCGACCGCAAGCGCCGCCGCGAACTTCCGCATCGCCGCCAGGATCAGCACGATCTTCTGCGGATGGTGGGGCACGCTCGTCCCCTCCGCCATCACCTCCGCCATCACCACCACGTCGCGCGCCGGGTCCGCCGCCCGCAGGGCCGCCACGTCCCGCGTCAGCTGATCCCCAAGGACCAGGACCAGCCTCACCACGGCACGACCTCGCCCTTCCAGTCGTAGAACCCGCCCGATTGCTCCGGCCCCAACCCCTCCAGCACCCGCAACAGGTTGCCCGCCGCCACCTCGGGCGCCACGGCCGGATGCCCCGCCCGCAAGGCAGGGGCCAGGCCCGTTTCCACCGTGCCCGGATGCAGGGCCACCAAGACCGACTGCGGATGCGTCCGCTTCGCCTCCACCGCCGCCGTCCGCAGCAACTGGTTCAACGCCGCCTTCGCCGCCCGATAGCCATACCAGCCGCCCAGAGCATTATCCCCGATCGACCCCACCCGCGCCGACAGCACCGCCAGCCGCGCCACCCGGTCCCGGGGCATCAGCCGCAGCGCATGCTTCATCACCAGCGCAGGCCCCACCGCGTTCACCGCGAACTGCGCCGCCAGCCCCTCGGCCGTCACCGCACGCAGCGTCTTCTCCGGCCCGACCCCGCCGATGACCAGCGCCCCCGTCGCCACCACCACCAGATCGAACCCCGGCTCCAAGGCCCCCAGCGCCGCCGCAACCGATCCCTCGTCCGTCACCTCCAGCCCGTCGCCCGACCGCGACAGCCCGACAACCTCGCCCCGCGCCCGCAGCGCCACTACCAGCGCCCGGCCGATGCCGCCCGACGCCCCTATCACCAATGCCCGCATCGCACCTCCAGATCAGAGGCATAAGATAGCGCCCCGCCCGCGCGCGACCATGGCTTGCTCTTTTCGCAAATACTCCCGCCGGAGGCTCTGCCGCATCACCCCATGCAAGGCCCGACATCCTTCCGCGGATGCGCCGCCGAGCGGGGGCTCGATGCCCCCCGAGGCGGCTCCCCCGTCAGTCGGTCCTTTCAGACGACGATCTCGCGCGGGACGATGAAATCCACCGTGACGCCCGATCCGAACGTCACCTGCCCCCAGTCCGCCACATCGAAATCCGCGACCAGCGTCGCCCCCGTCGGATAGCGGGCGAACTCCGGGTTCGCGGGCGGATGCGCCACCAGACGCGCGGCGAACTCGGCGATGCCGGGGTTGTGGCCGATCATCATCACCACATCGGCCTTCGCATGGCGCAGCACCGCCATCATCACATCCGGCCCCGCGTGATAGAGCGCGGGTTTCAATTCCAGCACCGGCGCGCCCGGCAGCGCAGGCGCGATCCCGGAAAAGGTCTTGCGCGTCCGCAGCGCGTCGGAACACAGAACCTCCCCCGGCACATAGTCGCGGCTGGCCAGCCATTGCCCCAGGTCCGCCGCCGCCGCCTTGCCGCGCTCGTTCAGCGGGCGGTCATGGTCGGGGGTCAGCGGATCGTCCCACGAGGATTTCGCGTGCCGCGTCAGGATCAACCGCTTCATCTGTGGAACTGCCTCATGTGATAGGCCGACTGTTCGGGCAGTCTTGCATAGGACTGCGACACCGGGCAAGCGCGGCGCACAAGGCAGCCGCCGCCCATGCACTCCGCCCCCTCTGCCCGGTCCAGCCAGGCATGGCAGGAGGGCAGGTCATAGCCTGCCTCGGTCAGCGCCCCCGTCGGGCAGGCGCTCAGGCAGGGTGCCGTGCAGCCCTCGCAGGGCTTCTCCACCGGGGGCGGCACCTCGACCGCCTCCCGCAGCGCCAGCGCGCCGCGAAAGCTGACCATCAGCCCCTGCCCGGAATGCACCAGCAGCCTGACCGGGCTTTCCCAGACCCGCCCCGTGCGCAGCGCCCAGCGGTAGAAGGGGTGATACGGCGGCCCGCCGAAGGGAAACAGCGCCTTTGCCCCCAGATCGCAGGCGATCCGCCCGATCACCCGGCGCGACCAGCGATCCACCGGGTCCGGTCCGCCATCCCATTCCGGCTGCGCCGTCAGATGCGACCAGAACCCCGGCTCCTTCGGCCCCAGCATCAAGAGCGTCCGCGTCCCCGCCGGAAACCCCTCTTCGCCCTCGGCCACCGCGAAGCCACCCAGAACCTCCAGCCGTTCCTCGGCCAACCGCGCCTCTAGCGCCGGAAGGGCAGGCCCAGCGCCCAACCCAGCCTTGCCGGTCTCTCGTCCTGCCATTCCAGCCCCACGGTCATCGCGTCATGCCCTGCCTTCGGTTCTGGCACATAGGTGCGGAAAATCCGGTCCCAGAGCGACAGGCAGAAGCCGTAATTGCTGTCATGCTCGGCGCGGTGGACCGAATGGTGCACCCGGTGCATGTCGGGCGTCACCAGCACCTGCCGCAGCACCCGGTCCAGCCACCCCGGCATCGCGAGGTTGGAATGGTTGAACAACGCCGTCCCGCTGAGCAGGATCTCGAACACCAGCACCGCCAGCGCCGACGGCCCCAGCAGATAGACCAACCCGATCTTCAGCCCCATCGAGGCCAGGATCTCCACCGGGTGAAACCGGAATCCCGTGGTCACGTCCATGTCGCGGTCGGCATGGTGAACCCGGTGGAACCGCCAGAACAGGGGCACCTTGTGCGTCACCAGATGCTGCGCCCAGATGGCAAGGTCAAGGACAAGGACCGCCAGCACGATCTCGACCCAGGCCGGCCAGTCCAGCCGGTTGAACAGGCCCCAGCCCTGCGCCTCGGCGTCCAGCGCGGCCCCGATGGCCAGCAGCGGCAGCAGCACCGCCAGCCCGCGCAGCGCGACCGCGTTCAGCATGGTGATCGCAAGGTTCGTCGTCCAGCGCCGCCAACGGGACAGGCTTCGGACGCGGCGTGGAGCGACAGCCTCCAGCCCCGCGAACAGGGCAAGAAGCGTCAGGAACACCCCGCCACGCCAAAGAAGTTCGGTCTCCATCCCGAAGCTATAGACGCGATTCGCGGCGAATGGCAAAGAACCTGGGCCGCGCGCGCGCGTATTCATGGAACGAATACGCGGTGCGGACGCAGGGAATACGCCCAAAACCCAGCCGTCTCGGCTGGTTAACCCGGCGGACGCCTACCGCCGCACATGCGGCTTGATCCGCGGCTCCGTGCTTCGGATCTGGCTGCCCGCGCCATGGTCGGTGAACAGCTCCAGAAGGCAGGCGTTCGGCACCTTGCCGTCCAGGATCGTCACCGCCCGCGTCCCCTGCTCGATGGCCATCAGCGCGGTCTCGGTCTTGGGGATCATGCCCCCCGAGATCACCCCCTCGGCGATCATCCGGCGGATCTCGTCCGGGGTGATCTGGGTCATCACCTGCCCGTTCGCATCCTTCACCCCCGGCACATCGGTCAGAAGCAGCAGCCGGTCCGCCTTCAAGGCCCCCGCGATCGCGCCTGCCGCGGTGTCGCCGTTCACGTTGAAGGTCTCGTTGTCCTTCATCCCCGTCGCCACGGGGGCAACGACGGGAATGATGCCTGCCTTGTAAAGGTCGCGCAGCACCTGCACGTTCATCTCGACCGGGCGGCCGACATAGCCCAGTTCCGGGTCGTCCGCCTCGCAGACCATCAGGTCGTCGTCCTTGCCGGAAATGCCCACTGCGCGGCCGCCCGCATCCATGATCGCCTGCACGATCCGCTTGTTCACGAGGCCCGACAGGATCATCTCCACCACCTGAACCGTGGCCTTGTCCGTCACCCGCTTGCCACGGACGAACTCGGACTTGATCCCAAGTTTTTCAAGCATTTCGTTGATCATCGGCCCGCCGCCGTGCACCACGACGGGATGCACGCCGACCTGCTTCATCAGCACGATGTCGCGGGCGAACTCGGCCATCGCCGCATCGTCGCCCATGGCATTGCCGCCGAACTTGACGACCACCACCGCATCCTCGAACCGTTGCAGATAGGGCAGCGCCTCGGACAGCATCTTCGCGGTCGTCCTGGCATCCTCGGCGGTCAGGGTCTGCTGCTTCATCGGGACCTCCATGCTTTCGCGCCGCATAAGCCTTTTCCGCCCCCCCGCCAAGCCTTATCGGCCAAGCCTTGCCTTCCCCGCAGCCTCGCGTAGCCTGTGCGCGAAAGGAGACCCCGATGTCCGAGCATACGCCCCCCGAACAGAAGACGCTTGTCCTGACCGGCGCCAGTCGCGGGATCGGCCATGCCACCGTCAAGCGCTTTTCGGCCGAGGGTTGGCGGGTCCTCACCTGCTCGCGCCAGCCCTTCGACCCCCGTTGCCCCTGGCCGGGGGGCGAGGAGAACCATATCGAGATCGACCTGGCCGACCCGAACAAGACCATCGCGGCGATCGAGACGATCAAGGCCAAGGTCGACGGGCGAATCCATGCCCTCGTGAACAACGCCGGAATCAGCCCCAAGGGCCCCGGCGGCGCGCGGCTGAACACCATGACGACCGACCTGCGCACCTGGGGCCATGTCTTCCACGTCAACTTCTTCGCCCCCGTCATCCTGGCCCGGGGGTTGAAGGACGAATTGACCGCCGCGAAGGGCAGCATCGTCAACGTCACCTCCATCGCCGGGGTCCGCGTCCACCCCTTCGCGGGTGCCGCCTATGCCACGTCCAAGGCCGCGCTGGCCGCCCTGACGCGGGAAATGGCCCATGATTTCGGGCCCCTGGGCGTCCGCGTCAACGCCATCGCTCCAGGAGAGGTCGAGACCGCAATCCTCTCGCCCGGCACCGAGAAGATCGTGGAACAACTGCCGCTGCGCCGCCTGGGCCAGCCGAAGGAGGTGGCCGATGTGATCTGGTTCCTCTGTTCCGACCAGTCGAGCTACATCTCCGGCGCCGAGATCGAGGTAAACGGCGCCCAGCACGTCTGACCGGGCGGCTCGGCCTTTGCACGCCCCGCGCCGCTCTGGCATAAGGGCGCATCCCGGCGAGGCCCAAGATGCTTGACGATACCGACGACATCCACCCGCTGTTCCACGGCGCCCCCAAGGGGTTGGAGTTCCGCAAGCTGCGCAAACGCCTTGTGCAACAGGTGCGCGAGGCGATCGACACCTACGGCATGGCGCGGGCCGGGGAACGCTGGCTCGTCTGCCTCTCGGGCGGCAAGGACAGCTACACGCTGCTCGCCATCCTGCACGAGCTGAAATGGCGCGGCCTGCTGCCGGTGGACCTTCTGGCCTGCAACCTCGACCAGGGCCAGCCGAATTTTCCGGCGACCGTCCTGCCCGAGTTCCTCACGAAGATGGGCGTGCCGCATCGGATCGAATACCAGGACACCTATTCCGTGGTCATCGACAAGATCAAGCCGGGCGGCACGATGTGTTCGCTCTGCTCCCGCCTGAGGCGCGGAAATCTTTACCGGATCGCCCGGGAAGAAGGCTGTTCGACCGTGGTCCTCGGCCACCACCGCGACGACATCCTCGAGACCTTCTTCATGAACCTCTTCCACGGCGGCCGGCTCGCCTCGATGCCGCCGCGGCTTCTGAACGAGGACGGCGATCTTTTCGTCGCCCGCCCGCTCGCCTTTGTCTCCGAGGCCGATTGCGACCATTTCGCCCGCGCGATGGGCTATCCGATCATCCCTTGCGACCTTTGCGGCAGCCAGGAAGGCTTGCAGCGCGCGCAGGTCAAGCGGCTTCTGGACGAGTGGGAGACCCGCACCCCGGGCCGCAGGCAGATCATGTTCCGCGCGCTGATGAACGTGCGGCCCTCGCATCTGGCCGACCCGGACCTCTTCGACTTTGCCGCGCTGGCGGCCGCTGGCGCCGGACCCGCGCCGGAAGATAGCGAAAATTCTTCGCAACTTTCGGATGAGCGTTAAGGAACTGATCAGGAACATCCGCCTAGCCTGACCTCCGAAACGCGGGCAACCGGCCCGCCTCTCCGGGGGCACTTGGCATGACTTTCGCGCTGCAACGGCTGGCTCATCACACCTGGCAGATCCTGGCGCTGTTGCCGCTGATTGCCTTCGGCGCCTACCGGGTGGGGGGCGAAGCCGCGCTTGCCGTGCTGGCCGCCGCGCTGCCTCTGGCCGTGCTGGCCCTGGCTCGCAAACCGGGTGTGGTCGATCCCGGCGCCGTCAGCGATCAGGTCATCGCCCGGCTGGACGCGATTCTTGCCGAAACCCGGGCCCGGGGCGGATCGACCGGCTGCCTTGTCATCCAGTTCGACGATGCCGCCCATCTGTGCGACCGGCTGGGTCGCGCCCGGCAAAGCGAGGTGCTTGCGGCCTGCGTTGCCCGCCTGCGCGGGGCACTTCGCCCGGGCGATCTGCTTTACACACTGGAAGACGGCAGCCTTGCCGTGGTCCTGGCTGCCGCGCCCCGGCTTGACCTGGAAATCATGGTCCGCATCGCGGCGCGGCTGCAGCTTGTGGCGCAGCAGCCGGTCACGCTGGCTTCGGGGCCGGTGCAGGTGACGTGTTCCGTCGGCTTCTGCACGTCCATGCAACTGGCCCAGCCCAGTGGCCGCGCGCTCCTCGACGCCGCACAGGTCGCCGGGGATGAGGCAGCGTCCTGCCGCCCGGGCGCGATCCGTGGCTATTCTGCGGACCTGGCACAGGCCCGGGCCGACCGCGACGCCCTGCGCGCCGACTTTGCCGGTGCCGTCGACCGGGGCGAGGTGCGGGCCTGGTTCCAGCCCCAGGTGTCGACCGACAGCGGCGAGGTGACCGGGATCGAGGCTCTGGCCCGCTGGATGCATCCCGAACGCGGCTGTCTGATGCCGGGGGCCTTCCTGCCTGCCATCGAAGGCTCTGACCTGATGGAGCTTCTGGGCCAGACCATGTTGACCCAGTCGCTGGCCGTCCTGGCAGAGTTCGACCGCACGGGCCTGAGAATCCCGACAGTCGCGGTGAATTTCTCGGCCCGGGAACTGCGCGACCCCTATCTGCCGGAACGGCTGGGCTGGACGCTGGATCGTTTTGGCCTGGCCCCCTCGCGGCTGACTGTCGAAGTGCTGGAATCGGTCGTCGCCGGAGAGGGTGAAGACATCATCGCCTCGAACATCGGCCGGATTGCCGCCATGGGCTGCGGGGTGGATCTGGACGATTTCGGCACCGGACATGCCTCGATCACCACGATCCGGCGCTTTGCGCTGAACCGGCTGAAGATCGACCGCAGTTTTGTCCAGAATGTCGACCAGAACCGCGACCAGCAGAACCTGATTACCGCCATCCTGTCGCTGGCCGAACGCCTGGGGCTCGAGACCCTGGCCGAAGGGGTAGAGACCCCCGGGGAACATGCGCTCCTCGCCCAGCTTGGCTGCGGCCATGTCCAGGGCTATGTCATCGCAAAGCCGATGCCGGCCGAGGATCTTGCCACCTGGCTTGCCGCGCACCGCGAAAAGCACGCCGAGGCGCTTCGGATCGGCGTGCGGGCGCGATAGACGACGGCCCGGCAGGGGCACAGGGCAGCTCCCCCATCTGGCCAACCCGCCTGCCCGGTCTCATCGCCCTGCCCCGCCTCGCTTCGCTTTGCCTCGGCCTGATCGGGATCGGCATGATCCGGGCCGGTCAATCCAGTCGGAACAGCTTTTCCCGCGAGGTCGCACCGCGCACCAGGGTCAGTCGCGACTTGGCCACGCCCATCGCTCTGGCCAGCGCCACACGGGCCGCTTCGGTGGCGCGGCCCGCCTCGGGGGGTTCACTGACGCGGATCAGGATCTGTCCATCCCGGCGATCGATCCCCGGCTGACGGGCATTCGGCGTCACCCGCACGGCAATGGTAGCCCCCTCGCGGGCCAGATCGGAAAGGTCGGTCATCCTGCGGACATGCACCAAGGCACGTCACGGGACAAGCATCATGACGGTCCGGACGCCCTATACCCCGACCTCGATGCCCAACCCGCGCTCGCGCGCCCGCTGCACGGCGACCGCCGCCACGGCCAGGTCCTGCAACCCGACGCCGGTCCCGTCGAACAGCGTGATCTCCGTCGCCGTCTGCCGCCCCGGATGTCTGCCGATCAGAACCTCGCCCAGGGGCACGATGGCCGAAGCGTCCAGCGTTCCCGCTGCCACGGCATGTTGCGCTTCGCCGATGGTCACCGATTGTGCCACCTCGTCAGTGAAGACCGAAGCCCCCGCCACCAGCGCCGGGTCTGCCTCCTGCTTGCCCCTGGTATCGGTCCCCATGCAGGACAGATGCGTGCCCGGCGCGACATGCGCGGCCATCAGGCTGGCCACAGGCGAGGAGGTGATGGTCACGATCACCTCGGCCTCGCGCATCCGGGGCAGGTCCACGGCCTCGAACGGCAGGCCAAGGTCTGCCGCGACGGCCCCGACGTTGGGCAGCATCTCGGGGTGCAGGTTCCAGGCGATCACCCTCTCGAACCGCCGCACCCGCGCCGCCGCCCGCAGCTGGAACCCCGCCTGATGCCCGGCACCGACAATGCCCAGCACCCGCGCGTCGGGGCGCGCCAACCGGTCTATCGCGATGGCCGAGGCGGCCGCAGTGCGCAACGCGGTCAGCAGGTTGCCGCCCACCATCGCCACCGGCCGCCCTGTCTCGGGATCGAAGAGAAACACCGACGACTGGTGGTTGATCATCCCCTTCGCGGCATTGCCGGGGAAATAGCCCCCGGCCTTCACCCCCAACTGCCCTGCGGCCCGGTCCAGACCCGACTTGAAACCATACTGCCGTCCCTCGCCCAGCGCCTCGCGCACGACGGGGAAATTGCAGGCCTCCCCCCGCGCCATCGCGGCAAAACAGGCCTCGACCGCGCGGAAGGCGTCTTCGGCGGTGACCAGCGAGGCGATCAGGGTCTCGGGAACGATGAGCATGGGACGGTCCTTTGCGGCAGGCGTCGGACCGGGGGTTTCACACCCCCGGACCCCCGTGGGATATCGGGGAAGGGAAAGAGCTAGTACGCCTTGCCCCGCGCCGAGACCGGCCAGACAGTTTCGACCTTTCCTTTCCGCACCCCGACATACCAGTCGTGCACGTTGCAGGTCGGGTCGCAGTGACCGGGCACCAGCTTCAGCTTGTCGCCGACCTTGAGCACGCCCAGGGGATCGTCGATCACCCCGTGTTCGTCGCTGCACTTGACGTATTTCACGTCCTCGCGCCCGAAGATCACCGGCAACCCGCTGTCCACCGACTGCGCCTTCAGCCCCGCATCGCAGATCGCCTTGTCGGCCTTCACATGGCTCATCACGGATGTCAGGATGAACAGTGCATTCTCCCATTCGCCGCGGTCGATCCGGTTGCCGTCCTTGTCCAGGATGCGGCCATAGTCCGCGTCCATGAAAGCGTAGCTGCCGCACTGAAGTTCGTTGTAAACCCCTGAATTGCTTTCGAAATAGTAAGACCCGGTCCCCCCGCCCGACACCAGCTCCGGCTTCAGCCCCGCGGCCGTCAGCGCGTCCACGCAGCCCTTCACCTGAGCAATCGCCGCGTCCAGCTTGGCCTTCCGGTCCTCGTACTTGTCCATGTGCTGCATGGCACCCTGATAGGCCTGGATGCCGGTGAACTTCAGCCCCGGCGCCGCCGCGACGGCCTTGGCGATGGTCACCACCTCCTCGGGCGTCCGGACACCGCAGCGTCCCGCGCCGCAGTCGATCTCGACAAAGACCTCGATCTCGGTGCCATGCCGCACCGCCGCCGCCGACAGGTCCGCCACGTTCGCGACATCGTCCACGCAGACGATGGTCCGCGCCCCCAGCCTGGGCAGCCGCGCCAGACGGTCGATCTTGGCCGGATCGCGAACCTGGTTCGACACCAGCACGTCCCTGATGCCACCGCGGGCAAAGACCTCGGCCTCTGACACCTTCTGACAGCAGACGCCGACCGCGCCGCCGAGCCTCTCTTGCAGTCTGGCCACATCGACCGACTTGTGCATCTTGCCGTGCACCCGGTGCCGCATCCCGTGCGCCTTCGCATAGTTGCCCATCTTGACGATATTGCGCTCCAGCGCGTCGAGGTCGAGGATCAGGCAGGGCGTCTGGATGTCCTTCTCGTCCATCCCCGGCACCGCCGGTATGTCATAGCCGACCTCGTAGCCTTCGAATTCCGCATGCTTGTTCATGGCCTCAGCCTTTCATCCAGGGAAGTTTGTCCAGATCGACGTTGCCGCCGGTGATGATGATGCCCACCCGCTTGCCCCGGAAGGCCGCGCGGTTCTTCAGGACCACCGCCAGGGGCACCGCGCTCGAAGGCTCCATCACCACCCGCAGGTGTTTCCAGGTCAGCTTCATCGCATCGATGATCTCGGCTTCCGAGGCCGTGTAGATCTCGCTCACATGGTTCGACACGAAGTGCCAGGTCAGGTCCTTCAGCGGCACCAGCAACCCGTCGGCGATGGTTTTCGGCGCGTCGTCGGCGATGATATGCCCGGCCTTGAAGCTGCGATAGGCGTCATCGGCCTGCTCCGGTTCCGCCGCGATCACTCTGGTCTCGGGCGCCAGCGTCGCCAGCGTGAGACAGGTGCCCGAGATCATGCCGCCCCCGCCAATGGGGGCCACCACAATGTCAAGACCCCCGGTCTGTTCCATGAACTCGCGCGAACAGGTGCCTTGTCCGGCGATCACGCGGGGGTCGTTGTAGGGATGCACGAAATCGCCGCCCGTGCGCGCCTGCACCTCGGCAAAGGTCGCCTCGCGGCTGGTGGTCGAGGGGTCGCATTCGGTGATGACTCCGCCATAGCGCCGCACCGTGTCCTTCTTCGCCTGCGGCGCGGTGCGCGGCATCACCACGTTGCAGGGAATGCCGCGCAACATGGCCGCATAGGACAGGCAAGAGGCGTGGTTGCCCGAGGAATGGGTGGCGACGCCCCGTTTCGCCTGCTCGTCGCTGAGGCCGAAGACGGCATTCGTCGCCCCCCGCACCTTGAAGGCGCCCGGCTCCTGAAAGTTCTCGCATTTGAAGAACAGCTCGCAGCCGGCAAGCTCGTTCAGATAGTCCGAGGTCCGCACCGGGGTCAGCCGGACATGCGGGCGGATGCGCTCATGCGCGGCCAGCATGTCGTCGTAGGTGGGGATCACAAGTCCGTTCATGTCCTTCATTTTCCTGACCTTTCCGTTTGGCACCAAAATCCTTCGAAGGATTTTGCAAGACTTTTCGAAAAGTCTTGGCCTCTTATTCCGCCGCCAGCGCCAGGGCCGGAACCGTGCCGCGATAATACTCCTGCGCCGCCGCCACGCCGGACCCCAGCGTCACCGGCCAGCCCAGATCGGCCATGCACATCTCGGCCACGGCCAGCCCGGACAGCACCATCGCCTCGGTCAGCATCCCCAGATGCCCGATGCGGAACACCTTGCCTGCAACCTCGCCAAGACCCACGCCGAAGGCCATGCCGTATTTCGACGCGGCCAATTGGACCAAGGCCGTCCCGTCGCAGCCCTGCGGCACTCTCACCGCTGTCACCGTATCGGAATAAAGGTCGGGAGAGGCCGCAAAGGGCGTCATCCCCCAGGCAAAGACCGCCCGGCGCACTCCTTCGGCCAGCCGATGGTGTCGGGCATGGACATTGTCCAGCCCCTCGCTCTCCAGCAAATCGATGGAATGCGCCAGACCCGCGATCAGACCGACCGCCGGCGTGTAGGGATAGCCGCCCCGCGCGTATGAGGTCAGCATGTCCTTGAAATCGAAGAAGGTTCGCGGCAACCGCGCTGTTTCCATCGCTGCAATCGCTTTCGGTGACACCCCCAGGATCGCCAGCCCCGCCGGCAGCATGAAGCCCTTCTGGCTCCCGGCGACCGCGATATCCACGCCCCAGCCCGCGAAATCGAAGGGCATCGAGGCAATCGACGACACGCCATCGACGAACAGCATCGCCGGATGCCCCGCCGCATCCATCGCGGCCCGGATGCCCGCGATGTTCGACTTCACGCCCGTCGCCGTCTCGTTGTGGGTGGCCAGCACCGCCTTGATGCGATGCCCCGTGTCGGCCCGCAGCGCCTTTTCGATCGCCGCCAGCGGCGCGCCCTCGCCCCAGGGGGCCTCGACGATCTCGACATCCAGCTTGTGCCGCTGACACAGGTCGATCCAGCGGTGGCTGAACATGCCGAACCGGGCCGCCAGCACCGTATCCCCCGGCGAGAGGGTGTTCGTCACCGCTGCCTCCCAGCCCCCGGTCCCGGTCGAGGGGATCAGGATGACCTCGCCCCGATCCATCCGCAGAACCCGCCGCACCCCCTCCACCGCAGGCTTGAACAGCCTCGCAAAGGCGGGCGAGCGGTGGTCCAGAGTGGCCATGTCGCAGGCCTTCCGCACCGAATCGGGGATGTTCGTCGGGCCGGGAATGAAAACCGGGTTCTGCATCGACATCGGGCAACTCCCTGAAAGATCGCCCACAAAGGCTACGCCCTGCGACCAATCCGCACAATTTTTTCGAAAAGATTTTTCATTGTCACAGTTCCATGCTATTCCTCAATCCGGTCAATGCCTTGCGATTTTTCACGAACAGGAGGCCCCTGATGGCCCAGAAACCCCGCGGCCGGCCGAAGGCGTTCAACGACAAGACCGACCAGAACACGGTGCAGGCCCTCGACCGGGGGCTCGACATCCTGACTCATGTCGCGCAGAACCCCGGCCGCACACTCTCGGAAATCGCCGAGGAGACGGGCGAAGCCATCGCCACCGTCTTCCGCGCCCTTGTCACCCTGCAAGGCCACGGCATGGTCGAGGTCGACGAGCCCGGCCAGTTCTGGCACATCGGCCCCGGCGCCTTCCGCGTCGGCTCCGCCTTCCTGCGCCGCACCAAGGTCGTGGAACGCGCGCGCCAGCCGATGGACCAGCTCATGCGCGAAACCGGCGAAACTGCGAACCTCGGGATCGAGGTCAAGGACGAGGTCTTCTTCGTCGCCCAGGTCGAAACCTACGAGGCGATCCGCGCCTTCTTCCCCCCCGGCACCCGCGCGCCCATGCACTCCAGCGGCATCGGCAAGGCGCTTCTGGCCTGGTATCCCGAGGAAAAGACACGCGGAATCCTCGCCCGCAAGGGGCTGGAGAAGTTCACCTCCCTGACGCTCACCAGCGAAAGCGCCCTTCTGCGCGACCTCAGCCGCACCCGCGACCGGGGCTTTGCCATCGACGATCAGGAACGCGCCGAGGGGATGCGCTGCGTCGCCGCGCCCATCTTCAACGCGCATGGCGAGCCGGTGGCAGGCCTCTCCGTCTCCGGCCCCGCCTTCCGCATGGGGCTGTCGGACGCAACCCGGATCGGCGCTCTGGTCCGGGCGGCGGCGGATCAGGTGACGGAAGCCACCGGAGGCACCCAACCCGCGTGACGCTTTCGACAGGGGCCTGTCGGTCGGGGGCCAGACCCGGCCCTCCGTCCGGCTAGACAGGCAGGAAAACGCAGGGAAGGAGAGCCCCGATGACCAAGCCCAACCTCCTGATCTTCATGGTCGATCAGCTGAACGGCACGCTCTTCCCCGACGGACCCGCCGACTTCCTGCATACCCCGAACCTGAAACGCCTCGCCGCGCGCTCCACCCGGTTCGCGAACTGCTACACCGCCTCTCCCCTCTGCGCCCCGGCGCGGGCCAGCTTCATGTCGGGCCAGCTGCCCAGCCGCACCCGCGTCTACGACAACGCCGCCGAGTTTGCGTCCGACATCCCCACCTACGCCCACCACCTGCGCCGCGCGGGCTATCAGACCACGCTCAGCGGCAAGATGCACTTCGTCGGCCCCGACCAGCTGCACGGCTTTGAACAACGCCTGACAACCGACATCTACCCCGCCGATTTCGGCTGGACGCCCGACTACCGCAAGCCGGGCGAGAGGATCGACTGGTGGTATCACAACCTCGGCTCGGTGACAGGCGCCGGGGTGGCCGAGATCACCAACCAGTACGAATACGACGACGACGTGGCCTTCCAGGCGGTGCAGAAACTCTACGACCTCTCGCGCGGGGCCGACCCCCGCCCCTGGGCGCTGACCGTCAGCTTCACCCATCCGCACGACCCCTTCGTCGCCCGCCGCAAGTACTGGGACCTCTACGAACGCGCCCCCGAATGCGAACCGCCAAAGCCCGTCGCCTACGACGACATGGACCCCCATTCCCGACGCCTGATGGACGCCTGCGACTGGCGCAACTTCACCATCACGCCCGACCACATCCGCCGCGCCCGCCGCGCCTATTTCGCCAACATTTCCTACATCGACGAAAAGATCGGCGAGATTCTCGCAGTCCTCGAGGCCACCCGCCAGAAGGCGCACATCGTCTTCCTGTCGGACCACGGCGAGATGCTGGGCGACAAGGGCCTGTGGTTCAAGATGACCTTCTTCGAAGGCTCGGCGCGGGTGCCCTTGATGATCGCCGCGCCGGAAATGCCCGCGGGACGGATCGATACACCGGTCAGCTCCATCGACCTCGCCCCCACGCTTGCGGCGCTGGCGGGCATCTCGATGGACGAGGTCATGCCCTGGACCGAGGGCGTGAACCTGATCCCCGTCGCAAACGGCGCCCCGCGCGGCCCCGTGGCGATGGAATACGCCGCCGAGGGCAGCATCACGCCCATGGTCGCCCTGCGGGAAGGCGCCTGGAAATACATCCGCTGTCCGGCGGACCCGGAACTCCTGTTCGACGTGGCCAACGACCCGGGCGAGACGGTGAACCTCGCGCAGGACCGCCGTGCCGCCGAAATCCTCGCCCATTTCCGCAGGCTTGCCGACGACCGCTGGGACCTCGCCGCCTATGACGCCCAGGTCCGCGAAAGCCAGGCCCGGCGCCGGGTGGTCTATCAGGCGCTGCGCCAGGGCGGCTATTACCCCTGGGACTACCAGCCGCTTCGCGCGGCCAGCGAACGCTACATGCGCAACCACATGGACCTGAACGTGCTGGAAGACCAGAAGCGCTTCCCACGCGGGGAATGACCTTCTCTCCCGGGGTCGCAAGATGAGTATTTGTGAAAAGAGCAAGCCGGCATGATTTGCTCTTTTCCTGAAATACTCCCGCCGGAGGCTCCACCGCCGCCTCAGGGACGACCGGCCGGCATTCCCTCCGCGGCAGCGCCGTCCGCGGGGCTCGATGCCCCAAGGACGGCTCTCCCGTCGCAGATCACCGCGCGTCGGCCAGGACCCGCTCGGCGCCCTTCCAGCCCATCAGGATCGCAGGCGCATTGGTGTTTCCCGCGATGATGTTGGGAAAAGCGCTCGCGTCGATCACCCGCAGCGCCCCCACCCCATGCACCCGCAGCCCCGCGTCCACCACCGAGGAGGCGGGATCGGGGCCCATCCGGCAGGTGCAGCTCGGGTGGTACACCGTCCCCGACCGCGCGCGGAAATCGGCGACAAGCTGATCGTCCGTCACCACCTGCGGCCCCGGACGCAGCTCTTCCTTGATCAGCCGGGCCAGCGCCGGTTGCGCGGCGATGTGGCGCAGGAACTTCACCGCCGCCAGCATCTCTTCGACGTCGTTGTCGGTCGAAAACGCATTCGCGGTGATGACCGGATGATCCTCGGGCCGCGCCGTGCGCAGCCGGATGTGCCCCCGGCTGGTCGGTCGGCAGTTCGACAGCCCGATCGACATCCCCGACCAGGGATCCGGCGTCAACAGCGGCCGCTCGCCCTCACGCGGGATAAGGGTCGAGAACGCCTGGAAATACAGCTGCATGTTCGGCCGGTCGAGGTCCGGTCGCGTCCGGAAGAACCCGCCCCCGTGGTTGATCGACTTGGCCAGCGGCCCGCCCCCGCCGATGAAATACTGCAAGCCCGCGCGCAGCTTGCCCCACCAGGGGCGCAGCTCGTCATTGTAGGTCGGCACCTTCATCGACCAGGTGTAGTTGAGCCCCTGATGATCGCTGAGGTGATCGCCCACGTTCGGGTTGTCCCGCACAACGGGAATCCCCAGGCCCTGCAACAGCCCGCCCGGCCCGATCCCCGACAGCTGCAACAGCTGCGGCGAGTTGATCGCGCCCCCCGCGAGGATCACCTCGGCCCGCGCGCGCAGAATCCGTGTCTCGCCGCCCCGGCGATACTCCACCCCAACGGCCCGCCCGCCCTCGATCAGCACTCGCGTGACCAGCGCCCGCGTCACCACGCGCAGGTTCGCCCGCTTCATCGCCGGCCGCAGGAAGGCCCGCGCGGCCGAGTTCCGCCGCGCGCCCTTGATCGTCATCTGGTAGACCCCGGCGCCTTCCTGCTCTGCGCCGTTGAAATCCGCCGTCTCTGCCAGCCCCGCCTGCCTGCAGGCCGCGATATAGGACGGCACCAGGGGATGCAGCCCCGAGCGGTTGGCGGAAATGAACAGGGGCCCGCCCTTGCCGCGCCAGGCATCGGCTCCTGCCTCGGTATCCTCCAGCGCCCGGTAGGCCGCCAGGCAGTCGTCCCAGCCCCAGCCGGGGTTTTCTCGCCCCCAGTCCTCGTAATCCGCGCGATGCCCCCGGATCCAGACCATCGCGTTGATGCTGGAGGACCCGCCCAGAATCTTGCCGCGCGGCCAGTGGTCCCGCGCGCCTGCCAGACCGGGGTCGGGCTCGGTCCGGTAAAGCCAGTTCACCGCCGGATCGTAGAACAACTTGCCATAACCCAGGGGCAGCTGGACATAGAACCGCCGGTCCGATCCGCCCGCCTCCAGCACCGTGACCCGGTGCCTGCCCGAAGCCGTCAGCCGGTCGGCCAGCACGCAACCCGCCGAACCCGCGCCCACGATGATGTAATCGGTCTCGTCCATGCCACCCCCCGGGGAACCGTCGCGACCCTAGCGGCGGCGACGCCCCGGAACCGTCCGGTTTGCGACACCGGATGTCGCGGCCGGCTGCACGTCGTTCGACTTCGCCTCCGCCTCGCGGGGCGCCCGGCGCGGAGTGACGCAGTCATCGACGCGCGGTCAGTCAATGACCTCGAAGGTCGGCGCATGGTCCACCGGAAAGTTCACCGACCGGGCGATGAAACAGACCTCGTGGATGCGGTGGTGGATCGCCTCGGCCCTTGCAAGATCGGTCCCCGCCGCCACCACGACATGCGGCCGCAAGGTCACCTTGACGAACCGCCCCGCCCCGCCGCGCCCGACCTCGCCCACGCCGACCGGGATATCGGAATAGCCCATGACCACGATCCCGGCGTCCGAGGCATAGTGCAGATACCACAGCATGTGGCAGGCCGAGAGCGCCGACAGCAAAAGGTCCTCGGGGTTCATCTTCGCGGGGTCCCCGCCCAGAAGCGGATCGTTCGAACAGTGCACCACGGCCTTTCCCGGCACGGCGATATCCCAGGTCCGGTCATAGGCCTTGTAATGCGCCGTCCCCTCGCCCCGGTTGCCGGTCCAGAGAATGCGGGTGGTGTAGTCGTGGGTGGGCATGAGAACCTCGCTGACAGCTTTCGCAGGACGCGCGACAGCGCACCATCCGCCGGTGCGCCGGGGCGGAGCTACCGCCCCTTCCAGACCGGATCGCGCTTTTCGGCAAAGGCCCGCGCGCCTTCCAGCTGGTCCTCGCTGGAATACAGCCGGTCCACCGTCGGCAACTGCCGCTTGGTGATCCGGTTCAGCGCGTCCTGAAAGCGCATGTTCTCCGCCTCGCGCACGATCTCCTTGATCGCGGCATAGACCAGCGGCGGGCCGCTTTCCAGCAGACGCGCCAGATCCCAGGCCTTCCCCAGCAACTCCTCCGGCGCGCAGATTTCCTTGATGAGGCCCCAGCGGAACGCCTCTTCGGCATCGAACCAGCGCCCGGTCAGCAAGAGGTCCATCGCCACATGCCAGGGAATGCGCTTCGGCAGCTTGATGCTGGCGGCATCGGCTACCGTGCCCGACCGGATTTCCGGCAGGGCGAAGGTCGCATTGCTGGAACACAGGATCAGGTCGGCACTCAAGGCCAGTTCCAGCCCTCCGCCGCAGCAGATGCCCTGCACCGCCGCGATGACCGGCTTGTTGAGGTTCGGCAGTTCCTGCAATCCCCCGAAGCCGCCCACCCCGTAATCCCCGTCCACCGCATCGCCCTCGGCCGCCGCCTTCAGGTCCCAGCCGGGGCAGAAGAACTTCTCCCCCGCCGCCCGCAGGATGCAGACGCGAAGCGAGTCGTCGTCGCGGAAGTCGCGGAACACCAGCCCCATGATCCGGCTGGTCTTAAGGTCGATCGCATTGGCCTTGGGCCGGTCGAGCGTGACCTCCAGGATCGCCCCCTCGCGCCGGGTCAGGATCGGACCCTCGGTTCGCATCTGCATCTCTGGCATCATACCCTCCTGACCAGTGCATCCACCGCCACGGCGCCCGTCTCGCGCACCATGACCGGATTGATCTCGATTTCCTCAAGGCTGTCGTCGGCCAGCATCAGCGCCCCCAGCCGCACCGCCATCGCCGCCACGGCGCCCATGTCCGCCTTCGGCCGCCCGCGATAGCCGTCCAGCAGGGGCCAGAGCCGCAGGCCCCGCGCCGCCGCCAGCACCTGCGCTTCCGTCACCGGCAGCACCAGCGTCACCGTATCGGCCAGCACCTCCGCCGTCACCCCGCCCATGCCCAGTGTCAGCGTCACCCCATAGACCGGATCGCGGCGCAGACCCAGGAGCACCTCGGCCACCGCGCCCGTCACCATCTCCTCGACCAGATAGCCGGTCGCCCCCGGCATCTCGGCCTGATCCTCCAGCGAGGTCAGCCCCAGCCGCACCGCCCCCGCCTCGGTCTTGTGGGCAAAGCCCAGACCCTTCAGGACGTAAGGCCCGCCAAAGCGCACCTTCCCCGCCACCTCGGCAATCGTCGCCCCTGTCACCGCCCCCGGCACCGGCACCCCGGCCCCGGCCAGCAGCGCCTTCCCCTCGGCCTCGCTCAGCATCACCGTCTCGCGCGCGGGCAGCGCCACGACGGGCCGCCAGCCCGGCACTCCGGCGGGGGTCTGAGCCGCCCGGATCGCCGCCAGTGCGGTTTCCAGCCCAAGCAGAGCACACACACCCTGTTCCATCATGTCCCGCACCCGGCCCTCGCCGAAGTTCTCGGCCATCGAGGCGACGGGAAAGGCGGGCTTGCCCGTCGCCCTTTGCGCCTCCACGATCGCCTCCAGCGCGGGCTGATAGCTGGACGGATCGCAGCGGTCGGCCCGGGGCGTGTCGATGATGTAGAGCCCCGCGTCATAGGCCTCCAGCATCGCGCTGAACACCTCGGTCGTCTTCGGCCCGTCGCCCCAGATGAAGGTGTGGTAATCCAAGGGGTTGGAGATCGTGGGGATCTCGCCCAGCACCGCGAACAGCCGGTCGTGCGTGGCGGCAGGCACCGGAGGGAACTCCAGCCCATGGGGCGCCGCCAGATCCGCCACCAGCCCCGCCTCGCCCCCCGAACAGGACAGGCTGCACAGCCGCGTCCCGATCTGCGGCCCGTGGACGTGGAAGATCTTCAGCGTCTCGATCAGCTCGCTGGGCGTGTTGACCTCCGCCACCCCGATCTGGCGCAGGAAGGCCGAAGACGCCGCCCCCCCACCCGCCAGCGAGGCAGTATGCGAGGCCGCCGCCGTGCGCGAGGCTTCGGTCTTGCCCGACTTGATCGCCACCACCCCCTTGCCCATCGCCCGCGCCTTCTCCGCCAGCGCAGCAAAGGCCGGGGCATCGTCGATCCCCTCGATGTACAGGCCCACCGCCGTCACGCGAGGGTCATCCAGCAGCGCCCCGGTCAGTTCGGCCAGCCCGACGACGGCGGCATTGCCCAGACAGGCGACATAGGCCACCGGCAGCCCCCGCTGCTGCATCCCCAGATTGATGACGATGTTCGACGACTGGCTGACCAGCGCCACGCCGGTCTGCACCGGAACCCCACCGTGCTGGTCCGGCCACAGAAGAGCGCCGTCCAGGTAGTTGATGATGCCATAGCAGTTCGGCCCCAGAATCGGCATCTCCCCCGCCGCCGCGACCAGCCTGTCCTGCAACCCCGGCTCGCCCGCCTCGGTCCAGCCGGAGGCAAAGCAGATCGCCCCGCCCGCGCCCATCGCCGCAAGCTCGGCCACGACCTCGACGGTGGCAAAGCGGTTCACGCCGATGAAGGTCGCATCCGGCGCCACGGGCAGATCGGCGAGGCTTGGATAAGCCTTCAGCCCCCCGATCTCGGCCTTGGTCGGATGCACCGGCCAGACCGGGCCCTTGAAGCCCATCTTGCGGCACTGCTCGATCACGTTCAGCGCCCAGCCGGCCCCCAGGACGGCAATGTGGCGCGGGCGGAGAAGGCGGTCGAGACGGCTCATGCGCGGCCCCGCTCTGCGGCACAAGCCCCGGGGGCGCTGCCCCCGGACCCCCGGGATATTTGCAGACAGATGAAATTGGAAGAAAGGCGCCCTGCCCCGGCGAACCGAGGCAGGGTTTCACCTGTCGCGGTCATCGGCGTCCCCGCCTGTACCGCCCGATCACTCTTGCAGGCCAAGGTTAACAAACCCTTTCATCTGTCCACAAATATCCTCGGGGGGTCCGGGGGGCGAAGCGCCCCCGGTCCGACATCTCACCCCCCGACCGCCCTCAGCAATTCGCGGCTGATGATGTGCCGCTGGATCTCGGACGTGCCCTCCCAGATCCGCTCCACGCGGGCATCGCGCCAGATCCGCTCCAGCGGCAATTCGTCCATCAGCCCCATCCCGCCATGGATCTGGATCGCTTCGTCCGCGACCATCGCCAGCACCTCGGTCGCCTTCAGCTTGGCCATCGCCATGTCGCCGTCCGTCACCGTGCCCTGGTCGTATTTCCAGGCCGCCTCGCGCGTCAGCAGTTCCGCCGCCTTCAACTCCATCGCCATGTCGGCCAGCTTGAAGGACACCCCCTGGAACTTGCCGATCTTCTGCCCGAACTGCCTGCGTTCCGCCGCATAGGCCACGGCAAGCGCCAGCGCCCGCTCGGCCCGCCCCAGACAGGTCGAGGCCACCTGCAACCGCGTCGCCCCCAGCCAGGAATTCGCCACCTCGAACCCCCTGTGCACTTCGCCCAGCACGTTGGCGGCGGGCACCCGGCAGTCGTCGAACTCCAGCACCGAATTCGTATAGCCCCGGTGGCTCACGTTCCGGTATCCCTCACGCACCGTGAACCCCGGGGTGCCCTTGTCCACGAAAAACGCCGTGATCAGCTTCTTCGGGCCGCGTGGAGTCTCTTCCTCTCCCGTCGCCATGAAGACGATGGCAAAGCCCGCAAGGTCGGCGTGGCTGATGAAATGCTTGGTCCCGTTCAGCACCCAGTCGCCGCCATCCTGTCGCGCGCTGGCCTTCATCCCCCGCAAGTCCGACCCCGCGCCGGGTTCGGTCATCGCCAGGCAATCCCAGGTCTCGCCGCGGATGCAGGGCATCAGATAGCGTTCGCGCTGGTCGGCATTCCCCGCCAGAAGGATGTTCGACGGCCGCGCCACGCAGGTCCAGTGCAGCGCATAATTCGCCCGGCCCAACTCTTTCTCGTAAAGCAGCCAGGACAGGGTATCCAGCCCCGCTCCCCCGACCTCTACCGGCATGTTGGCCGCGTAAAGCCCCGCCGCGATGGCCTTTGCCTGGATCTCGCGGATCAGCTCCAGCGGCAGGACCCCGGTCCGCTCCACCTGTTGCTCATGCGGGTAAAGCTCCGCCTCGACGAAGGCCCGCGTCGTCTCGACGATCATCCGCTGTTCTTCGGTCAGCCCGAAATCCATCGCCCTACTCCTTCTTCTGGCCGACCGCCCGGCCCGCGCCCTCCGGCATCGGCAGCCCGGCATGGGCGTCGGCGATAGCCTTCAGCTTCGCCCAGACCTCGGGCGCGGCCGGCACCGTCTTGCCCGCCTTCATGTCCACATGCAGGCACAACTGCTCCACCGTCGCCACGCAGGCCTCGCCCTTCAGGATCCGCACGAAAGACCGGAACCGCTTCTCGTCCGCGTTGATGATCTGCAACTCGCCGCGCAACTGATCCCCCAGCTTCGCCTCGCCCAGGTGGCGGATATGCGTCTCGGCCGAGTAGTACGAATGCCCCGCCGCCACATAATCCATCCCCGCGCCGATCATCCGCAGGAAGTTGTCCACCGTCTCCGAGTTGCAGAAGTAATAGCGGCTTTCCGTCATGTGGCCGTTGTAGTCGATCCAGCCCGGCAGGACCTGCCCCTGCCACATGACAAGAGGGGCCGCCTTCGCCCCTGTGTCCAGCCCCTTCGCCATCTCGGCATGGAAGGCCGCCGCGCGGCGTTCGTCGTGCTCGCGCAGCACCTTCCCCGCGCCCCAGTTGCGTTCCTTCAAGGCCCGCAGGAAGCCCACGAGGTTGCGGTCGCGGATCCGCTCAAGTTCACGGATGCCATACATCCCCGACTGCGCGTCGGACTGGCTGGCGACCAGGTCCACCAGCTCGTCGTTGAACTCGGGCACGTCCATCAGCCTGGTCCAGGGCCATTTCAGCGCCGGGCCGAACTGCGCCATGAAATGCCGCATCCCGGCCTCGCCGCCCGCAATGCGGTAGGTCTCGAACAGCCCCATCTGCCCCCAGCGCAGGCCAAATCCCATGCGGATCGCCTCGTCTATCTCCTCGGTCGTGGCGATGCCGTCCTTCAGCATCCACAAGGCCTCGCGCCAGACCGCCTCCAGGAACCGGTTGCCGATGAAGGCGTCGATCTCGTGCCGGATCACCAGCGGAAACATCCCGATGTCCTTCATGATCTGCACGGTCCTTTCCACCACCGCAGGCGGGTTGGCCGGGCTGCCGCTGATCTCGGACAGGGGCAGCAGATAGACCGGGTTGAACGGATGCGCGACGATGATGTTCTCCGGCGCAACCGCAGATTTCTGCAAATCACTGGCCTTGAACCCGCTTGTGGACGACCCGATCAGCACTCCGGGGTTCGATTGTTGCAACTGGGCATAGACCTTGTGCTTCAGCTCGATCCGCTCCGAAACGCTTTCCTGCACATAGTCCGCGCCCTCCACCGCCTCGCCGATGGTGCCGTGAAAGATCAGCTTCCCCTCCGCAGGCATCGGCACGTCGGACAGCGCCGGAAGTGCTGCCCTGGCATTCGCCAGCACCGCCGCAATCTTCCGCTCCGCCTCCGGGTCGGGGTCAAACACCCCCACATCCCAGCCGTTCAGCAGGAACCGCGCCGCCCAGCCGCCGCCGATCACTCCGCCCCCGATGATTGCCGCCTTCCGGTTCATGGCCGCGCCCCCGTTCCCTGTTTCTTTCCGTCATCCGACCCGCTGACGGACCCATCGTCCCGCTTGCGGTAGTTGCAGGCAAAGCGCCGGTCGACGATCGAGACCGGCCCCGTCCGACCGCCGTCCCTGCGACAGCGCGCAACTGCCTGGGGACTTTCGTCGATCACCCGCGCGAGGCAGATCTCCCGCCCCGCCGGTCCTTCCAGCGGGGCCGGACTGGTGCAATCGACCTCGCCCAGCGGCACACCCGCCGGCGTGTACCATTGCCCATCCGCGACGCAGGCCACGAAAAGCAGAAGGCAGGTCCCCGCCAAGATGGGCCGCGCCGCCGCGCCAAGCCGCCGCATCGGCCTACTTCGCCACCGGAGCCCGCTTCTCCAGCTTCAGCCGCGCCCGCACTTCGGCCGGGGTAATCACCCGCGCGCCCAGGTTCTCGACAATGGTCGCCGCGCGCTCCACCAGTTGCGCGTTGGTCGCCAGCACCCCCTTCTCCAGCCAGAGGTTGTCCTCCAGCCCGACCCGGACATTGCCGCCCGCAAGTGTCGCCGCCGCGACATAGGCCATCTCGTTGCGGCCCAGCCCGAAGGCGCTGAAATGCCAGCCCTGCGGCACGTTGTTCACCATCGCCATGAAGGTGTTCAGGTCATCCGGCGCGCCCCAGGGCACCCCCATGCACAGCTGCACCAGCACCGGCTCGGGGATCACGCCCTCGGACACCAGCTGCTTGGCCAGCCACAGATGCCCCGTGTCGAAGGCCTCGATCTCGATCCGCACCCCTGCCGCCGTCATCCGCCGCGCCATGTCGCGCAGCATCCCCGGAGTGTTCACCATCACATAATCGGCCTCGGCAAAATTCATCGTGCCGCAGTCCAGCGTGCAGATCTCCGGGCGGCATTCGACGATATGCGCCACCCGCTCCTCGGCCCCGCACATATCGGAAATCGCGGCCATCTCGGTCATCTTCTCGGTGCCGTCGAAATACATGTCGCCGCCCATGCCGGCGGTCAGGTTCAGCACCACATCAGTATCGCTGTCGCGGATGCGCTCCGTCACCTCGCGGTAATACTCCAGCTTGCGGCTGGGCTTGCCCGTCTCGGGGTCGCGCACATGGCAATGCACCACCGCCGCCCCTGCCTTCGCCGCCGCAATCGCGCTGTCGGCGATCTGCTTGGGGGACCGCGGCACATGCGGGCTGCGGTCCTGCGTTCCCCCCGCCCCCGTCACGGCGCAGGTGATGAAGACTTCCTTGTTCATGTTCAGCGGCATCGCAGACCTCCCCGGACTTTGATCGTCACAATAGCCGGCTTGCCAGCCCGAGCTTTGCACATTACGAAATTCCGATGACGGAAAGTGCCATCTTCCACCCCTCTGACGACCCGCTGACCATCGCGCTCCTCGTCCTGCCGCAGGCCTCGATCCTCGAGGTCGCCTCCGCCCTCGACCCCCTGCGCAACGCCAACCGCCAGCTTGGGTCAGAGGCCTACCGCTGGCGCGTCGTCTCCCCCGACGGCGCCCCCGTCCCCCTCACCTGCGGCATCGAGCTTCCGTCCTCCGGCCCCCTCGCCCACGCCAGCGGCGCCGACGCCCTCATCGTCATCGCAGGCTACCGCCTGGCCGAGGTCGCGACCCGCCCGCTGATCCGCGACCTCCGCCGCATCGCCCCGCGCTTTCAGCTTGTCGGAGGCATCGACGCCGCCCCCTGGGTCCTTGCCCGTGCGGGCCTCCTCGACGGCCACCGCGCCACCGTGCATTGGGAGGACCTGGAGGACCTCGCCGCCGCGCACCCCCATATCGACGTGGTCCCCGACCGCTTCGTGATCGACCGCAACCGCGTGACGATCTCGGGCGCCGCCCCCGCGCAGGACTTCATGCTGCACCTGATCCGCAGCCGCCACGGCGCCGCGCTGGCCCGCCAGGTCGCCGCCAGCTTCCTGGCCACCCACCGCCCGGGTCACGAGCCCCAGATCGCCCCGCAGGACCCCGCCCTCGACCCCCGCGTGGCCGCAGCCCTGTCAAGGATGGAGGCGCGGATCGACGCCCCCGAACCCGCCGCCGCCACCGCAAGGGCCGTCGGCCTCTCCCCCCGCCGCCTGGAGTCGCTCTTCCGCCAGGCGCTGAACACCACCCCCGCCGCCCACGCGCTCGACCTGCGCCTCCAGGCCGCGCGCCGGATGCTGACCGACACCCGTCACCCCATCGCCGAGGTCGCCCTCCGCACCGGCTTTTCCAGCCCCTCGACCCTGTCCCGGGCCTTCCGCGCCCGCTTCGGCCAGCCGCCCGGAAGCTTGCGGCGCTAAACCTCTTCGCGGTCCAGCGGAGCCCTCTCCTGCACCACTTTGCGCAAGGGGGCCATGACGACCAGCGTCAGCACGGTGACCAGGCTCAGGATCACCGCGATGTCCAGTTGCCCATAGCCCACCGCCGCGCCGATCGCTCCGGTGGCCCAAAGACTAGCCGCCGTTGCCGTTCCCTTGGCCCGGTCTCCCTGCTTCAGGATTGCGCCGCCACCAATGAAACCGATCCCGGTCATCAGCCCCTCGATGATCCGCGAGTGCTGCTCGGAACCCGCCCCTAATACCCCGATGGCGATCATCACGAAGCCGCAAGCCGCCATCGCCACCAGGGGAAAGGTCCGCACACCGGCGCTGCGCTCTTCTCGTTCGCGATTCCAGCCGATTGGCAGGGCCAGCAGATATGCCACAGCCAGCGCGACCAGATGACCCAGCGCCTGCTCGGAGTTCCAGGTCAGATACTGCTCCACATTCGGCTCCTATGCCGCGTCCAGAAGTCCCCGCCCCTTCAACAACGCCTCGACCCCCGGCATCCTGCCCCGGAACCTGATATACAGCGCCTCGGCCTCCTCGGACCCGCCGGCGGACAGGATGAACCGCTCCAGCCGGGCCGCCGTTGCCGGATCGAACGGATCGCCTGCCTCCTCGAAAGCCGCGAAAGCGTCGGCATCCATCACTTCCGACCACATATAGCTGTAATAGCCGCTGGAATAGCCGTCGCCACTGAACACATGCGCGAAATGCGGCGTGGCGTGCCGCATGCGGATCGCCCGGGGCATCCCCAGCGCCTCCAGCACCTCGGCCTGCTTCTGCATCGGATCCGCAGGGGGCGTGCCGGTATGGAACTCCAGGTCCACCAGCGCGCTTGCCACGAACTCCACCGTGGCAAAGCCCTGGTCATGGGTTCCCGCCGCCAGCAGCCGCCGCAACATGTCGGCAGGCATCGGCTCGCCGGTCTCATGGTGCCGCGCATGAGCCTCCAGCACCGAGGGCACCTCCAGCCAATGCTCGTACAACTGGCTCGGAAGCTCCACGAAATCCCGCGCAACGCTTGTCCCGCTGATGAACCCGTAAGTCACATCCGACAGCATCTGGTGCAGCGCATGGCCGAATTCGTGGAACAACGTCCGCGCATCGTCCCAGGACAGAAGACACGGCTCCCCCTTGGCGAAATTGCAGACGTTCACGACGATCGGCCGCTGCTCCCCGCCCAGCTTGCGCTGCGACCGCATCGCCGAACACCAGGCGCCCGACCGTTTCGACCCCCGGGCAAAGTAGTCGCCCAGAAAGACCGCCACATGCGCGCCGTTCCGAGTGACCTCCCACCCCCGCACGTCCGGGTGATAGAACGGCCCCGCGATCTCGCGGAACTCAAGCCCGAAAAGCCGCGTCGCGCAGTCGAACATCGCCCCCAGCATCGCGTCCAGCGACAGGTAGGGCTTCAGCGCCGCCTCATCCAGGTCATGCTCCGCCTTCCGCCGCTTCTCGCTGTAATAGCGCCAGTCCCAGGGCTCCAGCGGCCCGGGGAACCCGTCCGCCCTCAGCAGCGCCTCCAGCACGGCCGCATCCGCCAGCGCCTTGGCCCGCGCCGGCTCCCACACCCGCATCAAGAGATCGCGCACCGCCGCCGGCGTCTTCGCCATCTCCGGCTCCAGCTTGTAGGCGGCGAAATCGGGGTAGCCCAGCAGCGTTGCCCGCTCGTGCCGCAGCGCGAGTATCTCCGCAGCAATCGCCCGGTTGTCGGTCTGGCCCCCGTTGGCGCCCCGCGCGACCCAGGCCTCGTAGGCCCGCGCGCGCAGGTCCCGGTTGGGCGAGAATTGCAGGAAGGGCACGATCAGGCTGCGGTTCAGCGTGATGACCGGCCCCAGCCCCTTTTCCGCGCCCGCGGCCCTTGCGGCCTCCTGCACGAACCCCGGCAGCGCGGCCAGATCGGCCTGCGACAACTCCATGTGCCAGGACCTCTCGTCCGCCAGCAGGTTCTGCGAAAACTGCGTCCCCAGCACCGCCAGCCGCGCCTTCACGTCGGTCAGCCGCTCGGCCGCCGCCCCCTCCAGCGCCGCGCCGGACCGCACGAACATCTGCCGATAAAGCTCCAGCACGCGGGCCTGCTCCGGCGACAGCCCAAGGCCCTCGCGCCCCTGCCACAGGCCCTCGATCTTGGCCCAAAGCGCCTTGTTGTTGGTGACTTCGCTGGAAAACGCCGACATCTTCGGCGCCAGCTCCCGCATCAGGGCCTCGCGCGCAGAGGTCGAGTCGGCCCCGGCCAGATTGTAGAACACCCCCGCCACCCGGTCGAGATCGCCCTCCGCCAGTTCCAGCGCCTCGATCACCTCGGCAAAGGACGTCCCCGGCCCTTCGGCAATCGCCAGGATCGCCGCCCGCGCCCGGGCAAGCGCTTCGTCGAAGGCCGGCCCGAAGTCCTCGTCCCGGATCGCCGCAAAGGGCGGCAGACCGAATGGCGTATCCCAGGTCTCAAGCAGGACGTTCATCGCAGATCTCCTTTGCCCCGAAGCTAGGCGCGCCTCCGACAAAGGTCCAGCCTTGCCCTTTCCCCGAATACTCTCGGGGGGTTCGGGGGGCGAAGCGCCCCCGACGACCGAGGAGGAGGCGAAGCCCGACGACGAGACAAGGGACTTGCGGCGCATGCCGCTCCGCTCAACTGCCGTCCCGCCCGCGCTGACGCATCCGATGCTCGAACCGCCGCAACAGAAGCGACAGGCCGATCGTCATGACCAGATAAAGGAAGGCCGCCACGTTGTAGGTCTCGAAATAGCGGAAGTTCCCCGCCGCTGTAACCTTGGCCAGCTGCGCCACGTCCGAGATTCCCAGCACCGCCACCAGGCTCGAATCTTTCACCATTGCCACAAAATCATTGCCCAACGGCGGCAGGATCAACCGAAAGGCTTGCGGAAATCGAACATGGCGGAACCGCTGCCAGCCGCTCAGCCCCAGGGCCTGCGCCGCCTCGATCTGGCCCTTGTCCACCGCTTGCAGCCCGGCGCGGAAGATCTCGGCCAGAAAGGCCGAATAGGCCAGCATCAGCGCCAGCACGGCCCGCCACAACAGGGGCACATCCCGGGTCCGCAGCACGTCCTCGCCGACCAGCGCATTGACCCCCGCCACCACGCCCGGCACCAGCACGAAGGCGACGTAAAGCAGCAGCACGATGATCGGCACTCCGCGCATCACCTCGATGTAAAGCCGTGCGATCTGCCGCAGGACGACATGCTTCGACATCCCCATCACCGCCAGCCCCAGCCCGATGGCGCAGGCGCCCAGATAGGCGACCACCGCCACCGCCAGCGTGACCACCAGCCCCTTGGACAGCACCGCCAGCGCCCCGGCATAGAACGGGTCGGCCAGCATCTTGTACAAAAGCCAAAGGCCGGCGACCGCAAGGATCACCAGCCACCAGGGAAAGTCACGGTCAGGTTCGGCGTTGGGGGTCATCCGGTCGCCCCCGGGTCGCCCCGGGGGCCGCCTTTCACTCGCCCATCTTGTACTCGACGAACCACTTCTGGTTCAGGCCGTCCAGCGTCCCGTCCGCCTTCATCGAGGCAATCGCCGCGTTGATCGGCGCCACCAGGTCCGACCCTTTCGGGAAGATGAAGCCGAAATCCTCGGACGCCAGCGGCTCGCCGATGATCTTCAGCCCCCCGTTCGACGCCGCCACATATCCATTCGCCGCCGTCGAATCCGACAGCGTCAGGTCCACGTCGCCCGCCTTCAGCGCCTCGAGCCCCGCGCCGAAGGTCTCGAACTTGATGATCCGGGGATTCTCCTCGTTGCCGTCCAGGATGTCATAGACCGCCGCATAGAAGGGCGAGGTCCCGGGCTGCGCCGAAACCAGCAGTTCCGGGTTCGCCGCGAAGGACGCCGCATCGGTGAACCGCTCCTCGTCACCCCGCACGATCATCAGCATCTCCGACCGCATGTAGGGGTCGCTGAAATCCACCTTCTCCTTGCGCTCGTCCTTGATGGTGATCCCGGTCATGCCGATGTCGTACTGGCCCTCCGACACCGCCGGAATCATCGCGTCCCACGAGGTGTTCTCGTATTTCACCTTGATGTTCAGCCGCTTGGCGATCTCGGCCATCGCGTCGTATTCCCAGCCCACCGCCGCGCCCGACTTGTCCAGGAACTGCAGCGGCGGATAGGCGTTCTCGGTCACCACCACGACCTCGCGGCCCCCGAGGTCCGGCAGATCCTGGGCCAGGGCAGGCAGGGTCAGGGCAGCAAGGCCAAGCAGGGCAGCAGCAGTCAGTTTCATCGGTCAGTCTCCGGGGCTCATGGGTCAGGGAACGACTATGCCATTGTCCCAAGCCGATGCAAGCGCCGCCGCATCTGTGCGCCAGCGCACTTGCCGCCGCCACCCCGGCAGAATTGCGCGATGGCCGCCGATCGCCCATCCTTGACACACCCGACGATGGAGCCCGTCATGCCCCGGATGCCCACCTTTTTCATCAGCCACGGCGGCGGCCCCTGGCCCTGGATGCCCGACTGGCGCGCGATGTTCCACAGGCTCGAAGCCAGCTTCGTCCAGATGGTCAAGGACCTGCCCGAACGCCCCGAGGCCATCCTGATGATCTCGGGCCACTGGGAGGACGACAGCTTCGCCGTCATGTCCTCGCCGAACCCGCCCATGGTCTACGATTACAGCGGCTTCCCGCCCGAGACCTTCCAGATCCAGTACAAGGCCCCCGGTGCCCCCTCCCTCGCGCGACGCGCCGCCGATCTGATCGCCGCCGCCGGCCTTCCCGTGCGGCTCGACCCGGAACGGGGCTATGACCACGGCACCTTCGTTCCTGCCTACATCATGTATCCCAGGGCGGACGTGCCCCTGTTCCAGGTCTCGCTGCGCAAGGGCTATTCTCCGCACGACCACTTCGCCCTTGGCCGGGCTTTGGCGCCCTTGCGCGACGAAGGCGTGCTGATCATCGGCTCCGGCCTGTCCTACCACAACCTGCGCCTTTTCGGCCCCGGCGCGAAGGTCCCCTCCGAAGCCTTCGACGCCTGGCTGGCCGAGACGATGGCCGCATCCCCGCAGGATCGCACGAACCGCCTGATCCACTGGGAACAGGCCCCCTACGCGCGGGTCTGCCACCGAAAGGAAGACCATTTCGTCCCGCTCTTCGTCGCTCTCGGTGCCGCCGAGGACGAACCCGCGCAAAGGGTCTACCATGACACCGGCCTCTTCGGCGGGGTGACGGCGTCCAGCTACCGGATCGGCTGACCGCAAGTCATGGCCCGCCTCCCGTTCCCGGTTGCCCGGGCGTCCGCCGAAGGCCGGGCTTAACCTCAATGGAAATCCCTTGAGCAAGCGCAGATCGCGCCGCGCCCGGTAGATCCTGTCACCCTCGTCGGAAACCGGGCGAAGTGCCTTGAGAACGTCCGTGACGCCCTCCGGATCGCGAATACCCTATCCGGACATCAGGCAATGCGCCCTGTGATGGGAAATCCGGTTGCTGTTCTGCAGGGGCGGTCCTCTCCTTGCCGCCAGCGTGGGACCGCCGCCTCGGCCGTCAGGTCCCGTCAGCGGCCCCATCGGCCCCGCGCCCCCGATCCTCCCTTGCTCTTTTCGGCAAATACTCCACGGGGAGCGCGAGGGGTGTGAAACCCCTCGCTCCAACGCCTCCGGCAGGAAACCCCGCATCCGAACAGCACTGGCATGGGGCGATCCGCCCAACCCCCTTCCCAAGCCACAGGATCCGGTCCACCCTGCCCGGAAAAGGAGCCCCGGATGGACCCCGCGACCCTTGCCGCCACTGCCCTCTGCCACCTCATCCGCAGCCGCCAGCTTTCCGCAGAAGAGGCGACGAAAGCCACCCTCGCCCGCATCGACCGGCTGAACCCCGGCCTCAATGCCATCGTCCAGCGGATGGACGATGAGGCCCTGGCCGAGGCCCGCGCCATCGACGCCAGGCTTGCCCGTGGCGAAGATCCCGGCCCCCTCGCCGGGATCCCTGTCACCGTGAAGGTCAACATCGACCAGGCAGGCCAGGCCACCACCAACGGCCTGCGCATCCAGTCCGGCCTCATCGCCACACAGGACAGCCCGCCCGTCGCCAATCTCCGCCGCGCCGGGGCCGTTATCGTCGGCCGCACCAACACCCCCGCCTTCTCCTTGCGCTGGTTCACCCGCAACTCGCTGCACGGAGCCACGAAGAACCCCGCCTTCCCCGCCCTCACCCCCGGCGGCTCCTCCGGTGGCGCCGCCGCTGCCGTTGCCGCAGGCCTCGGCCCTCTCGCCCACGGCACCGACATCGCAGGCTCCATCCGCTATCCCGCCTACGCCTGCGGCATCCACGGCCTGCGCCCCGGCCTGGGGACCGTCCCGGCCTTCAACGCCACCGCCGGCGACCGGCTGATCGGCGGGCAACTGATGGCCACCTCCGGCCCGCTCGCACGCTCTGCCGCCGACCTGCGCCTCGGCCTGCGGGCCCTCGCGCAGCCCGACCCGCGCGATCCCTGGCACACGCGCTACACCCCCGCGCCCTACCCCAGACGCGCCGCCCTCGCCCTTTGCCCCGACGGCCTGCCGACTGACCCCGCGATCCAGACCGCTCTCACCGAAGCCGCCAACACCCTTCAGGCCCAAGGCTGGGAGATCGGCACCCCCACCCTGCCCCCCTTCCGCGAGGCGATGGAGCTGCAACTCACCCTCTGGCTCTCCGAATTCGGCTTGGGCGGGGCAGAGGCCATCGCCCGCGAAGCCGACCCCGACGCCAGCTTCGTCCACCGCGAACTGACCAAACTCGCCCCCGCGCCCACGCTGGAAAGCTTCATGCGCGCGCTCCAGTCCCGCGCCCGCCTCGCCCGCCTCTGGCGCGGCTTCTTCGCCGACTGGCCGGTCCTTCTGACCCCGGTCTCGGGGCGACTCCCCTTCCCCGACCACCACGACACCTCCAGCCCCGAAGCCTTCGCCCAGGTGATCGAGGCGCAGATGCCCCAGATCGCGCCCCCGTTCATGGGCCTCCCCGGCCTTGCCGTGACCACGGGCCGCACGGCCACCCACCCCCTCGGCATCCAGGCCCTCGCCGACCGCGGCCGCGAGGACATCCTCCTTGACCTGGCCGACCTCCTCGCCCCCGAAATCCCGGCTGTATCGTAGGGTGCGCTACAGCGCACCATGACCGATCCACACTCGACCTGGACTGCCTGTCGAACGCCTGCCCCCTGCCGTCTTTCATGGCCCGAAGCCGAAGCATCAGCCGCGCCACCGGACGTGCCGCGATCCCAAGCCCGGGGAGGATCGGTCCCGACAGGATACGGATTGCCGACAGCACCGATCCGCCAGATGCCCGATCGGAAACGCGACCGACATCCGACAGCGCCCCGGAACGGGACCTGACCTCTTGCCGCAGCGTGCCGATCCGGTCGAGAACACCGCCCCCGATTCCGTGATGTCGCGGGCCCTGCCGCAAAGACCCTGCGCAAGACAGGGGTCGAACCGGATCAAGGTCGGCAGCGCCCCCGGACGAACCACTTGCAGCGCCATTCAGGACCTCGGAACCCGATCCAGCGCACGCAGGCCCGCAAGCCAATCTCACGCCTCGCGCTTTCCCTTCTCCGAATATCGCCGCCAGAGGCAACCGCCCTCCGCACCGGGCGGGGCGGCGGACCTCATCCGCGTCACCGCCCTCCCAGGCACCTCCCCTCCCCCTCCGTGGGGAGGGGCCGGGGGTGGGGGGCCGCTCCCAGAAACCCTAACACAACTTCACCTCTAGAATGGAGCGCAACAGCTGAGGTTGGGATGGGGTTTGGGATGGATCGGCGGGGGTTGCATCTGGATGG
>NZ_QMJY01000070.1 GCF_003574395.1 Tabrizicola thermarum | reverse complement strand
TGGTGTCAGCAACCAGACCCTACCGGAACATCGCCGGTGACCACCTCAGCCAGAACCTACACCAAGCTCAGGGACAGCATCAACGACGTAGCTTTCTGGGCCGCGAAACTTGATGCTAACCGTCGGATCGGTGCAAACGACGCGGCCTTTGGCATCAATCACGATCATTGCACCAAGGACCCCATTTGTATTGACCCATACTTGTGTTGTGCTTTCAGCACGCCACTCGTTCCCATCCATTCGAATGGTATCGGTGCAAGAGATGTATCGCCCGATGACATACGGGTCGGTGCATACCGTTCGGCCGCGGTCCTGCACAATGTATCCGGTTAGGATGCCTTCGGCGAACGGGCGGCTACCGTCGGTCACGAGAGAGTTGACCTGCGCCGAAACCGCCATGCCATAGGAACAGAGCATCAGGGCTGCGAATAGTCTATTCATTCCATCACCTTGCGACGACATTCTACAATACACTATGCTGTCGTCGGTCGTGCCGCAAATACTATAGCAGACGATCTAGTTCAGTGTTTCAGTACGATATTCTGATGGGGGGAGGTGCGCTGTAGCGCACCCTACGATGTAGCGCACCCTACGATAGTGACGCTGGTCGCAGACGTGGATCCCCGCTTTCGCGGGGATGACAGGTGGGGCGGGGATGACAGGTGAGGCGGGGATACCCGGTGGGGAAAGGCGTCAGCCTTTGGCGAGATCCTCGAACAACCGCGCCACCCCTTCAGCCCCCGGATCGTTGTGGCCCTTGAGCTTGTCGGCGGCGAGGTAGCTCGCCCGGCCGGCCTTGGCGCGGGTCATCTGGGCGGTGGCGTTGGCGCCCTCGCGGGCGGCCCTGGCTGCGGCGGCCAGTCCCTGTGGGAGGGCGGCCAGCGCGGGGGCAAGCGCGTCGATCATGGTGCGGTGGCCGGGGGCGGCTCCGCCCACCTGCATCACGCGGTCGAGGCCTGCGGTAAGGGCTCCGATCCAGGTTTTTCCGGACGCGGAGGCGTCGCCGGCGGCGGCGAAGAAGATGGCGAGGAGGACTCCCGACGAACCGCCCATGGTCTGCGACAGTTCCATGCCGATGGCGCGGTAAAGCTGCGTCGGGTCGGCCAGCGGCAGACGGTCCAGCGCCGCCAGCAGCGCCCGGGCCGCCCCGGCCAGCGTGCTGCCGGTGTCGCCGTCGCCGGACTTGGCGTCCAGCGCGTTCAGGTCGGATTCTACGGCGATCAGGGCCTTGCAGCAGCGTTCGATCAGCGCGCGGCGGGCGGGGTGGGCGGATGGCACGGGCTGGATCGGCGCGAGGCCATCGGGCAGGGGGCGCACGGCGACCTGGCCGAAGGGCGAAAGGCCGGGCCAGGCGTGGGGGGCCACGGGGGCGGCGAGGCTGGTGACCTGGGCGTGGTCCACCGGCAGCAGCGAGACGGAAAAGCCGTGCATGTCGAGCGAAGTCATCAGCGGCGCGGGGCCGATCATCCACTTGACCTTGGCCCCGAGAGGCGAGCGGGCGAGTTCCTCGGCCAGGACCGACATCTCCAGGGGCGTGGTGGAGCCGAGGTTGTTGAGAAGGGCGACGTGGTCTCCCGGCCCGGTGTGGGGCAGGAGTTTCCCGGCCACCATCTGCATGGCCGACCGCGCGCCGGAGAAATCGACCTGCTCGATCCCGGCCTCGCCATGGATGCCGAGGCCGAGTTCCGCCTTGCCCGCGCCGATGCGGTCCTCCTTGGGAGAGCCGGGGACGGTGCAGGTGTCCAGCGACATGCCGATGGAGACGGCGCCCTTGATGACGGTCTGGGCGGCGGCGGTGATGGTGTCGAGGTCGGCGCCGGATTCGGCCATCGCTCCGGCGATCTTGTGGACGAAGAGGGTTCCGGCCACGCCGCGGGCCTGGGGCAGGTCGGGAAGGGCGATGTCGTCATCGACGATGACCATGGAGACCTTGAGCCCGAAGGCGCGGGCGCGCTCGGCGGCGAGGCCGAAGTTCAGCCTGTCGCCGGTGTAGTTCTTGACGATCAGAAGGCAGCCCGCCTTGCCGGTGACGGCAAGGATGCCGGCCAGCACCGCATCCACCGAAGGCGAGGCGAACACGTCGCCGCAGACGGCCGCTGTCAGCATCCCCTGCCCGACGAAACCGGCGTGCGAGGGTTCATGGCCGGACCCGCCGCCGGAGACGAGGGCGACCTTGGAGCGGTCCCAGTCGGTGCGGATCACGACGCGGATATGGGGATAACCGTCAAGCCGGGCCAGCTTGCCCGCGCCGGTTCTGAGCAGGCCGTCGATGGCTTCGGTGACGAGGCTCTCGCGGGAATTCATGAACTGTTTCATGGGGAACGGCCTTTCAGATGCGGGTGCCGGAGGCATCGAACCAGAGGGGGTTCATCGGGCGGATGTGCAGGGTCTGCCCGGGTTTCAGGGGGGTGTGCGGCTCGGTCAGGGTGATGAGGCTGTGGGGGCCGAGAGCGAGGTGCAGGCGGGTCTGGTCGCCGAGGTGTTCGACACGGGTGATCGTGGCCTCCTGCCCTTCGCCGACATGGATGTGTTCGGGGCGCAGGCCGATCTGCGCTGCGTTCGGGGGCGCGGCCCCGAAGGCATCGGCGGGCAGCAGGTTGATGTGCGGCTGGCCGAGGCGCGAGGCGACGTAAGCCGTGACGGGTTCCTCGTAGATCTGGCGGGGGGTGCCGAACTGGGCGAGGCGGCCCTGGTCGAGGACGCCGACATGGGTGGCCATGGTCATCGCCTCGATCTGGTCGTGGGTGACGTAGAGGAAGGTCGCGCCCATGTCGGCGTGGATGCGTTTCAGCTCGATCCGCAGGTCGGCGCGGAGTTTCGCGTCGAGCGAGGAGAGCGGTTCGTCCATCAGGTAGATGCGCGGGTTGCGGACGAGGGCGCGGCCGATGGAGACGCGCTGCATCTCGCCCCCCGAAAGCGCGGTGGCCTTGTTGTCGAGTTTGTGGGGGATGCGAAGGACTTCGGCGACTTCCTTCACCCTTTGCGCGATCTGCGGTTCCGGCATCGCGATCATGGGGGACCGCAGCGGAAAGGCCAGGTTCTCGCGCACGGTCAGGTGGGGATAGAGCGAATATTGCTGGAAGACCATCGCCACGTCGCGCTGGGCGGGGGTGTCGGCCAGGACGGATGCCCCGCCGATGCGGATGTCGCCCGCGTCGGGCCTGTCGAGGCCGGCGATGAGGCGCAGCGTGGTGGTCTTGCCCGCGCCCGTCGGGCCGAGGAGGACGACGAAGGCGCCGTCGGGGATGGTGAGGGTGACGTCGCTTAGGGCTTGCGTCGCGCCATAGGACTTGGACAGGTTCGAGAGCGTGACCTCAGCCATGATGGACCCCGGCATTGGCGGCGGTGCGGAAGGCGCGGCCGGTGGTGGCATCGAAGAGCGACAGGCGGGGTGCGTTCAGGGCAAGGCCGGTCAGGTCCCCCACGCGCGCGGGCAGGGTCGAGGGCGTGCGGGCCTTCACCATGCCGAAGGGGGTGGAGAGGGTGACGATCTGGGTGGTGCCGAGATATTCGACGGCCTCGATCCGGCCCTTGAGGGGGGCGGTGTCGGAGAGCGCGACATGTTCGGGACGGACGCCGAGGACGAGGGCTCCGGCGGCGGGTTCCTGAAGTCGGGGGAGGGGCTGGGCGTGATCGCCGAGGGTGATCGTCCCGGCCCCGGCGGGGGCCTGGCCTTCGAAGCGCAGGAAGTTCATCGCGGGGCTGCCGATGAAATCGGCGACGAAGAGCGTCGCGGGGTGGTCGTAGATGTCCTGCGGGGTGCCGAACTGTTCGACGACGCCGTGGTTCATCACCACGATCTTGTCGCCCATCTGCATCGCCTCCAGCTGGTCGTGGGTGACGTAGACGGTGGTCGCGTGCATCCGGTCGTGCAGCGCGCGCAGCTCCTCGGCCATGATCTCGCGGAATTCGGCGTCCAGCGCGCCGAGCGGTTCGTCCATCATGAAGGCCTTGGGGTTGCGCACGATCGCGCGCCCCAGCGCCACGCGCTGACGGTCGCCCCCCGACAGGCCGCCGACGCCCTTGTCCAGGAGATGGTCGATGCGCAGGATCTTTGCGACCTCGGCGACCTTGCGCCGGACTTCGGCTTTGGGGACGCCTTGCGAGACAAGGGGATAGGCGATGTTCTTGCGCACGTTCATGTGCGGGTAGAGCGCGAACATCTGGAACACCATCGCAATGTCGCGCTGGCTGGCGGGGCGCATGGACACGTCCTCGCCGTCGATCAGGATCTCGCCGGAGGTGGGAAGCTCCAGCCCCGCGATCATGCGCAGGGTGGTGGTCTTGCCGCAGCCCGAGGGGCCGAGCAGCATGAAGAACTCGCCGTCCCGGATGGTGAAGGAAGAGCCCTTCACGGCGGTGAAGGCGCCGAAGTCCTTGCGAAGGTTGCGGATGACGATTTCGGCCATGTTATTCCGGGAAATGCGAGACGACGATGAACATCACCGTGCCGACCAGCGTCACGAGGAAGGACCAGGTGTAGGCCCAGAGGAAGAAGGGCTGCATCAGCATCACCACGCCCAGCGCGATCAGGATCGTGGCCAGCATCTCCCAGGGGCCGCGGCGGAGGCGGAGGAGGCCGGTGAGGAAGCCGGTCATGGCGCTCTCCTGTCAGCGGTGCGCTTCGGGCTGCGGGCGGGTGCCTCCGGCGGGGATATTTGGGGACAGATGAACGGGATGAGGATCGCGGTCATTTGCGCACCGCTCCGAAGGTGATCCCGCGCAACAGGTGCTTGCGCAGAAGGATGGTGAAGATCATCACGGGAAGAAGGAACAGGGTCGCCCCGGCCGCCACGGCGGGCCAGTCCTGGCCGCCGACGCCGATGATCGTGGGGATGAAGGGCGGCGCGGTCTGGGCATTGCCGGAGGTGAGAAGGACCGCGAAGGCATATTCGTTCCAGGCGAAGATCAGGCAGAAGATCGCGGTACTGGCGATGCCGGTTGCGGCCTGGGGCAGCACCACTTTGCGGAACGCCTGAAAGCGGGTGTAGCCGTCGATCAGCGCGGCCTCTTCGTATTCGCGCGGGATCTCGTCGATGAAACCTTTCAGCAGCCAGACGGCGAGGGAGATGTTCACCGCCGTATAGAGCAGGATCATGCCCAGATGCGTGTCGGAAAGCCCGAGCTCGCGATACATCAGGTAGATCGGGATGGCGACGGCGATGGGGGGCATCATCCGGGTGGAGAGGATGAAGAACAGCAGGTCGTCCTTCAAGGGCACCTTGAAGCGGCTGAAGGCATAGGCGGCCAGCGTGCCAAGCAAGATCGACAGGGCTGTCGAGCCGAAGCCGATGATGACCGAGTTCATGAAGCGTTCGCCGAACCGGGAGGGGCCGGCGATCACCATGCCCTGATCGCGCACGATCTGATCATACCAGGTTTCCGCCGGCGGCAGTTTCTGGAACTCTTCCGCCGCAACGCGGGTGCGGGTGGTGAAAAGGTTGACGTAGCCTTCAAGACTGGGCTCGAACACCACTTTCGGCGGATAGGAGATGGAATCCTGCCCCGACTTGAACCCGGTCGAGATGATCCAGACCAGCGGCAGCAGGGTGATGAAGGTGTAGAGGACGACCACCACGCCCGCGACCCATTTGGACAGCCGGGAGGGCTCGGTCACGGACCAGCTGGAGGACAGGTTGCTCATCTTTCCTTCACCTTGTTCAGGGCCTTGACGTAGATCGAGGCCAGGCCGAAGACCGTGACGAAGAGGATGATCGCGTAGGCCGAGGAATAGCCGGTGCGCCATTTCTCGAAGGCCTCGCGCTTGAGGTCGATCGAGGTCAGCAGCGTTTCGTTGCCCGGGCCGCCGCCGGTCAGCAGCGCGACCATGTCGAACATCTTGAAGTTCTCGATCCCCCGGAACAGCACCGCCAGCATCAGGAAGGGCAGCACCATGGGCACGGTGATCGTCCAGAACTGCCGCCATTTCGAGGCGCGGTCGATCTCGGCCGCCTCATAGATGTAGTCGGGGATCGACCGCAGACCGGCCAGGCAGATCAGCATCACGAAGGGCGTCCACATCCAGGTATCGACGATGACGATCGCCCAGGGCGCCAGACCACCGGGGCCGAGCATCGAGAAGCTGCTGGCCGGGGTGCCGGTGAAGAGTTCAACGACATAGTTCACCAGGCCGATCTGCGGCTGGTAGAGGAAGGTCCAGAAGTTGCCCACCACCGCCGGAGACAGCATCATCGGCAGCACGATCAGCGTGGTCAGCAGATCGTTGCCCCTGAATTTCCGGTTGATGAGCCAGGCGAGGGTGAAGCCGATGACGACCTGGAAGAACAGCGTCCAGATCAGGAAATGGGCCGTGGTCGTCATGCTGGCCCAGATGCCTTCGTCGGTCAGCACGCGTTCATAGTTGCGCAGGCCGACCCATTTCACCTCGGCGTTCGGCTTGTTGGCCGCGAAGTTGGTGAAGGACAGGCGGACCGTCCAGATCAGCGGAAAGATGTTGATCGCCAGGAGAAGGAAGATGGTGGGGGCGACGAAGATCCAGGCGATCGCCCGGTCGGACAGGCCGCGCACCTTGCGCGACAGGGTTGGCGGGGTGGCCCGCGCCAGTCGGTCGATGGGAGTCTGGGTCATGGCGGGGATCCTGCGCGGGGTGGGCGCGCCGGGGGTCCGGCGCGCCGCAAAGGCGGGTCAGAGCTTGCCTTCGTCCTGGAAGATTTCGGTCCAGTCCGCGATCAGGCCATCCAGCGCCTCTTTCGCGGTGCCCTGGTCGGCCACGACGTAGTTGTGCAGGCGTTCCTGCATGGCCAGCAGCAGCGAGGCATAGGCTGGCTCCTGCCAGAAATCCTGGACGCTCGCCATCGCCTCGAGGAAGTCGCCGGCGAAGGGGGCGCTGTCCTTGAAGCCGGGGTCGTTCAGCACCGCGTTGTGGCAGGAATAGCCGCCCATCGACCACCATTTCTTCTGCACGTCGGGCTGGGCGAACCATTTGATGTAGGCCAGCGCGCCGTCCATGTTGTCGGTGTTGGCGACGACGCTGATGCCCTGGCCGCCGAGAGTCGAGCCCGCGACGTTCTGCGGCGGGTTGACGAAGAAGTCGATCTTGTCGCCGCCCACGTTCGGGTCGGCATAGAGGCCGGGGAAGAAGGCGAACCAGTTCATCGCCATGGCGACCTGGCCCGACTTGAAGGCGTCGAGCGACTGTTCCATGTAGGCGTTGTCATAGCCGGGGGGCGTCGCGGTCTTGTAAAGCTCCTTGTAGAATTCAAGGGCCTCGACCGCGGCCGGGCTGTTCACCGCGCCTTCCATGTCATACTTGCCGGGGGTGTTTTCATACTTGAAGCCCCAGGCATACAGGGCACCCGTCGCGCCCATGGTGATGCCTTCCGATCCGCGTTCGGTGAAGATCGAGGCGCCGTAGACCGTCTTGCCGTCGATCTCGCGGCCCTGGAAGAACTGGGCGATTTCCAGCAGCTCCTTCTGCGTCTTGGGTTCCGCCAGGTCGCGGCCGTATTTCTCCTTGAAGGCGGCCTGGATTTCCGGGCGGGAGAACCAGTCCTTGCGGTAGAACCAGCCGTTCGCATCGCCCATGGCGGGCAGCGCGTAGTAGTTGGGCGTGCCCTTCGGCCAGGTGGAATAGGCATAGACGGTCGCCGGGGCGAAATCGTCCATGCTGATGCCTTCCTTGTCGAAGAAGTCGTTCAGCTTCAGATACCAGCCGTTCTCGGCCGCGCCGCCGATCCACTGGCTGTCGCCGATCAGAAGGTCGCAAAGCTGCCCGCCCGAGTTCAGTTCGTTCAGCATCCGGTCGGCGAAATTGGGCCAGGGCACGAATTCGAACTTCATCTTGGTGCCCGACTGCGCCTCGAAATCCTTCGACAGTTCGACCAGCGCGTTGGCCGGGTCCCAGGCGGCCCAGCACAGCGTGAGTTCATTGGCCTGCGCATGGGCCTGAGCGGCCCAGACAAGCCCCAGCGCCGCAGTCGCGACGAGCGTCTTCCGTGACATGCAATCCTCCCGATTGGTGTGATGGCGGACCCGTGCGGATGCCGGGCCTTCTTGGACTGCGATCACGATAGGCGCGGGGGCGGGCGGCTGGCAAGCAATTTTGAGGTGCGTACCTCATTTCGTGGTGCATGTCCCGCTCAAAGCGATTTGAGGTCGGCGGTCAGGGGGCAGCGGCGGGCAGGCCGGTCGCCGAATCGCGGCTGTCATCCGGGCCGGGCGGCAGATTTTCGCGCAGGACGATCTCGATTCGAATCTGCTCCTGGCCTTCGTCCAGAGGCAGGTTGTCGACCTTGGCGCGCAGGACGCGCAGGGTCGAACGGGCCAGATGGCCGGGGTTCTGGGCGATGACGGCGGTGATCTCTCCGGCCAGAAGCGCCTTGCGGGTGTGGGGCGTCAACTCGTGGCAGATCACGGTCAGCTTGCCGGAAAGCCCCATCTCTTGAAGGGCTTGCGTCAAGGCGCGGTGCCCGTCGCCCATCGCGTAGATGCCGCGGACATCGGGGGCATTGGCCAGCATCTCGGTCACGACCTGGCGCAGGGTGCGGCCCGAACCATGGGTTTCCAGCGATTGCAGCACCTCGATCCCCGGAAAGTCGCGCAGCATCACCTCGTCAAAGCCGCGACGGCGTTCGATCATGTCCCGCGCAAGCAGCGACGAGCCGAGGACCAGAACCTGCCCCGGCCCGCCGCCGAGGAAACGGCCCATCAGCACGCCGGCCGTTCGCCCGGCCGCGCGGTTGTCGGTGCCGATGAAATGATCGCGTGCCGTGTTCGGCAGGTCCGAGACAAGGGCGACGACGGGCAAGCCCCGGGACCGCAGCGCGCGGACGGCATCGCGCAGCACCGGCGTTTCCGGCGCCATCAGCGCCACGCCCGCATGGCCCCGGGCGGGAAGCTCCAGCAGCATTGCCGCCAGCGCATGCGGGTCCTCGGAGGGAAAGCGATGCAGCGTCAGGTCGATCCGCGTGGTGGCGGCCAGATGGCCCGCTTCGCGGAAAGTGTCGGCAAGTGTCTGAACGAACTGGCTTTCCGTGTCGGGAAGGACAACGGCCATGCGGTAGGTGCGGCTGCGGGCAAGGTTCGCGGCGCTCAAGTCGCGGACATAGCCCAGCCGCGCGATCGCATCGTTCACCGCCTTGATGGTCTTTTCCCGCACGCCAGGGCGCGCGTTCAGGACCCGGTCGACGGTGGCAAGGCTGACCCCTGCCTCGCGCGCGATGTCGTTGACGGTTGGCCGCACGGCAGACCCCGGAAGAGTGGTCCCAACTATCGACAGTGCTCTGAGGTACGTCAATCGGTTTGGTTCACTCCCCGCTGTCGATGCGGCGGACTGGCCGTCCGGTCACGCGCGCCCATGGCCGACCGGCGCGGCGATCCGGTTGACGGCGCGGGCCAGTTGCGGTTCGGTCTTCCCACGCGAGGGGGAGGGACCACGATGCGCAGCCTGCTGCTTTTCGGCGACAGCAACACCCATGGCACGATGCCCTTGCCGGATCTTGGCGCGGCGGGCCGCTTTGGCCGCGACGAACGCTGGCCGGGGCGGTTGCGCAAGCTCTTGCCGGACTGGGAGGTGATCGAGGAGGGCCATCCCGGGCGCACCACGGTGCATGACGACCCGGTGGAGGGCGCGCATCGCAACGGGCTGACGGTGCTGCCCGCACTTCTGGAAAGCCACCGGCCGCTGGATGTGGTGGCGGTGATGCTGGGCACCAATGACCTGAAGGAACGGTTTTCCGTCAATGCCGCGGACATCGCGCTGTCGCTGGAACGGCTGGTGCGGGTGATCCTGGGGTCGGGTGCAGGGCCGGGGCAGGGGGCGCCGGGGGTGCTTCTGATCTGCCCGCCGCCGATTGTCGAGGTGGGCTGTCTGGCGCAGATGTTCGCGGGCGGGGCGGCCAAGTCGCAAGGCCTCGCGGCCGAGCTGCGCAAGGCCGCCGCGCGGGTGGGCGTGCCGTTTCTGGACGCGGGCGAGGTGGTGACGGTATCGCCGATCGACGGGATCCACTATGATGCCGAGGCGAACCCGGCACTGGCCGAGGCCGTCGCCGCCGCGATCCGGGCGCATTTCCCCTGACGCGGCCGGGCATTGGCCCTTTGCCCGGGCAGCACGGACGATCCGCCAGACGAGATGAGGACGACATGACCCAGCACGACCCAGCGCTTGCCATCGCCGAGTTGCGCGCCAATGTCTCGGTCCCGTTCGAGCGCGCGCGGGCGATGCCGAAATCGGTCTACACCTCGCCCGACTTTGCCGAGGCGGAACGGCGCCACATCTTTGCGCGGGACTGGCTGTGTGCGGGGCGGGCGGATGCGCTGCCGAACCCCGGCGACTATCTGACGATGGAGATCGCCGGCGAGCCGGTCATCATCCTGCGCGACCGCGACGGCGCGTTGCGGGGGATGTCGAACGTCTGCCGCCACCGGATGAGCACCCTGCTGGAAGGCCGGGGCAATGTGCGGTCGATCGTCTGCCCCTATCACGCCTGGACCTACAACCTTGACGGCTCTCTCCGCGGTGCCCCGGCGATGGCGCGCAACGAGGGGTTCTGCAAGGAGGACGTGACGCTGCCCCGGGTCCGGGTCGAGGACTGGCTGGGCTGGATCATGGTCACGCTGAACCCCGAGGCGCCGCCGGTGGCAAGGCGGCTGGCGGGGGTGGAACGGCTGGTCGGGCATCTGGACATGGCGACCTACCGCGAGGGCTTCCGCGAGGAGTTCCGCTGGAACACCAACTGGAAGGTCCTGGCCGAGAATTTCATGGAAAGCTATCACCTGCCGGTCTGCCATGCGGGCACCATCGGCGGGTCCTGCGATCTGAACCTGATGGAATGTCCGGCCGGGGAAGAGGCGTTCAATTACCACTGGATCGTGAAGAACGACACCGTGCCGCTGGCGCTGGCCCATCCGTCGAACACCCGGCTTGCGGGCGACCAGCGGCGGGTGACCTGGCTGCTGGCGATCTACCCCTCGCTGCTCATCACCCTGACGCCGGGGTATTTCTGGTATCTCTCGCTGACGCCGGACGGGCCGGGCTGGGTCAAGGTGCTGTTCGGCGGGGGCATGAGCGCGGACTGGTGTGCCGACCCCGAGGCCGATCGGCATTTCGCCGCGCTGCGGGCGCTGCTGGATGACGTGAACGCCGAGGACAAGGGCTGCGTGGAGCGGGTGTGGAAGGGCCTGAATGCGGGGCTGTCCAGCCCCGGCGCGTTAAGCCATCTGGAACGCCCGAACTACGATTTCGCGCGCTATGTCGCGGGGCGGATGCCCGGAGCCGGCACCGGGGCTTGACCTTCGCCCCGCCCGCGTCACCTTGGCCGGCATGACACGGACCGCCCTGATCCTGGCCCATGGCCAACCCTCTGACCCGCGCCCTGCGGCGGCCGCGCTGGAGACGCTGGCGGCCGGAGTTCAGGCGCTGCTTGCGGGCTGGGAGGTGCGCGCCGCGACCCTGGCCGAGGCGGGCGGGGTGGCGCAGGCGGTGGCCGGGCGGCCAGGGGGCGTGGTCTTCCCGATGTTCATGGCCGGGGGCTGGTTCACCAGGGTCCAGATCCCGAAGCGGCTGGCCGAGGCGGGCGCGGTGGTGGGCCCGGGGGGCTGGACGGTGCTCGAGCCTTTCGGCTGCGATCCCGCAGTGCATGACCTCTGCGTGACCCTGGCGCGGGAGGCGGGGGCGGGCCGAGTGATCCTGGCCGCGCATGGGTCGTTCAAGTCGCCGGTGCCGTCCGACATCGCCCGGCATGTGGCGGGGCGGATCGCAGCCGAGACGGGGATTGCCGCCGAGGCGGGCTTCATCGACCAGGAGCCGCAGCTGTCGTCCTTGCCCGGCGGGGCAGGGGTCTGCCTGCCGTTCTTTGCCGCCGAAGGTGGGCATGTCAGCGACGACATCCCCGCCGCGCTGGCCGAAGCGGGGTTCACGGGCCGCATCCTGCCGCCTGTCGGGCTGGACGACAGGGTGCCCGCGATCATCGCGGCGGCGATCGAACGGGGGCAGGCGGTCTGCCCGGGCAGCTGCCGCTGGGCCAGAACCGCCGCGGCCTGAGGCCGCCTAGTCGTGGCGCGGCACCTTGCCCGAGGGCGCGCGGTAGGGCCGGGTCACGTCGTCCAGCCGCACGTCCAGCGCCTCGACCTCCAGCGCGATCGCGCCGTCGCCCGCCAGCACCAGCGTCAGGCGCCCCGCGCCATCCGCGCCGGGGGTGAAGTCGATGGACAGCAGCGACAGGATCAGGTCCTTGTCGGCCCGGTCGAACCCTTGCGTCTGCACCCGCAGCACATCCTCGACCACCATGACCGACCGCACCCGTTCATAGGCGCGGCCGACCCGTTCGGCCTCGGCCCGGTCCTCCCAGCGGAACCGGTTCAGCATGAGGCCAAAGCGGCGGCGCCTGGCGTCATATTTCAGTTCCGTCACGGGAAGCACGGCATCCTGCACCAGCGCCGAGATGACCTTCAGGTCCTCGGCATCCTGCGCGATCAGCCGCAGCGGGGCTTCGCCGCCCTCTTCGAACCGGGCATCCGTCATGCCCGGATCCGCTCGATATGCGCGCCGCAGGCCCGGAGTTTCTCTTCCACCCGCTCATAGCCGCGATCGAGGTGATAGACGCGAGAGACGACCGTCTCGCCTTCCGCCGCCAGCCCCGCCAGGATCAGCGAGACCGAGGCGCGCAGGTCGGTCGCCATCACCGGCGCGCCGCGCAGCTTTTCGACCCCCGTCACCGTGGCCGTGCCGCCGTGGACGTCGATCTTCGCGCCCATGCGGATCAGTTCCGGGGCATGCATGAAGCGGTTCTCGAAGATCTTCTCTTCCAGAACCGAAACACCATCGGCGGTGCAGAGCAGCGCCATCATCTGCGCTTGCAGGTCCGTTGGAAAGCCGGGGAAGGGTTCCGTCGTCACGTTCACCGCCGTCACCCGGCCGTTCTTGCGGCTGACCTTGAGGCCCCGGTTGGTCTGGGTCACGCTGACCCCCGCCGCCTCCAGTTTCTCGGCGAATGCCCCGACCAGATCCAGGGTGCCGCCGATGCATTCCACCTCGCCGCCGCAGATCGCGGGGACAAGCATGTAGGTGCCAAGCTCGATCCGGTCGGTCACCACCTGATGCGTGGCCCCGCCAAGGCGGTCGGTGCCCTCGATGGTGATGGTCGCGGTCCCCTCGCCCTCGATCCTGGCGCCCATCTTCTTCAGGCAGCGCGCCAGATCGACGATCTCGGGTTCCTTGGCGGCGTTCTTCAGGACCGTGGTGCCGTGGGCCAGAGTCGCAGCCATCAGCGCGTTTTCCGTGGCCCCGACCGAGACGAAGGGGAACTCCACCACCGCGCCTTTCAGCCGGCCGCCGGGAGCCTTGGCATGGACATAGCCGTCACGCAGGTCCAGCGTCGCCCCCATCGCCTCCAGCGCCTTGAGGTGCAGGTCCACCGGCCGCGCGCCGATGGCACAGCCGCCGGGCAGCGACACCTCGGCATGGCCATAGCGGGCCAGCATCGGGCCGAGCACCAGGATCGAGGCGCGCATCTTGCGGACGATGTCGTAGTCGGCCTTGAAATTGGTGATCGAATGGCTGGACAGCGCCAGCACCAGCCCGTCCTGCAGGCTGGCCACTTCCGCGCCGAGCGACTGGAGAAGCTGCGTCATCGTGCGGATGTCCGACAGGCGCGGCGCGTTGGTCAGCGTCAGCGGCTCATCGCTGAGCAGGGTCGCGGGCATCAACGTCAGGCAGGCGTTCTTCGCCCCCGCGATCGGGATGGCGCCGGACAGGGCCCCGTTGCCGCGCACCAGAATCGAATCCATCTGCCCTAATCCTTTTCACTGTCGCCGGACGCATCTTCGGCGTCGCGTGCCCTTGCCTGTGCCTTCCGCCGCGCCATGTTGGCCTTGAGCGCCGCCTTCAGCCGGTCTTCCCGGCTGGCCGGTCGCTTGAGGGTCCGGGACTTTTCGCCAGGCGAGGGGTCCGATGGCTCACGCATGGCGGCCCTTCTAGCGCAAGGTCCGGCAGGGGTCCAGTGACGGGGCAGGTCGGTGCGGGATTTCCTGCCCTTACCCTCTTGCGCGTCGTATCGATTGCGTCTAATCACCCGCCCACCAACGGCGCTGCAGTAGCTCAGTGGTAGAGCACTCCCTTGGTAAGGGAGAGGTCGAGAGTTCAATCCTCTCTTGCAGCACCATCCATCCCCCTGACTGACGGGCAGACCGAAAAGCCGGGGCATTCCGGTGATTTTCCTCAAGTCTGTTCACTGCGGCAGGCGTGCCAGCTTGCCAGGACCCCGTCTTGCCGTCCTTGGCGGACCGGATGCAGGACGGGCGGGGTTTGTGGGACCGATCAGGGTCGTGACCTGCCGACCCTACTGCGGCAACAGGATCAGATCGCGCGCGGCAAAGCTGATGTCCGCCGCGCTGCCCTGAGGGGGCGGGGGCTGGTCGGGCCGGTTGAACGTGTCCAGCGCGACAACCGTGTCTGCCACGCGCGCGCGGACGCGGATCACCGAGCCCAGGAAATGGACCTCTTCGATCGTGGCGGGCAGCACCACTTCGCGGCCCTCGGCGTGGCCAAGGTGGATCGCCTCGGGGCGCAGCGCCACCGTGACCGTGGCCCCGTTCTGCGCCGCAATCGCGCCCTTGGCGACGGCAAGCCTTTGTCCCGCAATGGCCAGAAGACCCTGCTCGGCGTCCTCGACAGTGGCCGAGAACGTGCTCAGAGTGCCGACGAAGCCCGCCACGAACCGGGTGCGCGGGTTGTTGTAGATCTCGAACGGCGCGCCGGCCTGTTCGGCGATGCCGCCGTTCATCACCACGATGCGGTCGGAAATCGACATCGCCTCTTCCTGGTCATGCGTGACGAAGATCGTGGTGATCCCCAGCTCGCGCTGGATCGCCCGGATCTCGTTGCGCAGGGAAACCCGCACCTTGGCGTCCAGCGCCGACAGCGGCTCGTCCAGCAGAAGGACCCGGGGGCGGGGGGCAAGGGCGCGGGCCAGGGCGACGCGCTGCTGCTGGCCGCCCGAGAGCTGGAACGGGTAGGACCCGCCCTTGTCGGGCAGGCCGATCAGGCGCAGCATCTCGGTCACGCGGGCCTCGCGCTCGTCGCGCGGCACGCCCTTGACCTTCAGCCCGAAGGCCACGTTGTCGGCCACGGTCATGTTGGGAAACAGCGCATAGGCCTGGAACATCATGCCGATGGCGCGCTGGTTGGTGCGCTGGCCGGTGACATCCTGCCCGTCGATCCGAATGGAACCCGAAGTCGGCGTCTCGAACCCCGCGACCATGCGCAGCACCGTGGTCTTGCCGCAGCCCGAGGGGCCAAGCAGGGACACGAACTCGCCCTTTTCGATGCCGAGGGTGAAGTCCTTGACGACCCGGTTCGTGCCGAAGGTCTTTTCCAGGTTGTTCAGGTCAAGAAAGGCCATCAGGCTTTCGCCCTTTCGTGTTTCGAGAAGCGGGTGACCAGCTGGATCAGCCCCATGCAGCCCCAGGTGATGGCAAAGGCGATCACGGCCAGCGCGGGCGGCTCATAGGCGCGATTGGCGCCCAGAAGCTGCATGAAGGGGCCGAAGGCGGGGCGGTTCAACAGCGCCGCCATGGTGAATTCGCCGATCACGATGGCAAGGGTCAGGAAGGCCCCGGACAGGACCGCGACCAGCACGTTCGGCAGGATGATCCGCGCGAGGATGGTGATCCAGCCCGCGCCAAGGCTTTGCGCCGCCTCGGTCAGGGTGGCAACGTCGATGGTCCGCAGGCCGGTATCCACGGCGCGGTACATGTAGGGCAGGGCCAGCGTGACATAGCCCATGGTCAGCAGGATGTCGGTGCCGAGGGCCGAGCCGGTCAGCGGCAGCACCGACGAGGTGTTGTAGAGCCGGATATAGCCGAAGACGATCACGATGGCCGGGATGACCAGCGGCAGCAGGGTGATGAACTCGATCACCGGGCGGGCCTGCGGCAGTTTCAGCCGCACCCAGTAGGCGGTGGGCACCACCAGAAGCACGCCGACGACGATGGTCGCCCCCGCGAGGATCAGCGAATAGCCGAAGGTGTCCCAGAAGCGCTGATCCTCGAACACGCGGCGGTAGGCGTCGAAGGAATATTCTCCCCGGCGCATCTTCAGGCTGAACTCGGTCATGCCGATCAGCGGCAACAGGAAGAACAGGCAGCCGCCAAGAAAGGCGCCCCAGGCCAGGACGCGGGTCATTTGAGCCACCTTTCCGACCGGGTCCGCAGGACGATGTAGGTCACGTTGGCCAGCCCGGTGATGACGATCATCCCGAAGGCCAGCGCATAGCCGAGGTTCGGGTTGCCCAGCACATCGCCCCGGATCTGGGCGAACAGCTTGATGGGCACGATGTTCAGCTGCGGTCCGGTCAGGGCAAAGGCGGTGGCGACCGCCCCGAACGCATTGGCGAAGAGAAGCGCGAAAGTCCCCAGAAGCGAGGGGAACAGGATCGGCAGGGCCACCATCCGCCAGTATTGCGCGCCCGTGGCGCCCAGGACTGCGGCGGCCTCGCGCCATTCGCGTTTCAGCCCGTCCAGCGCGGGGATGATGATCAGGATCATCAGCGGGATCTGGAAGAAGAGGTAAGTGACGACCAGGCCCCAGAAGGACAACAGGTTGAAGCCATAGGCGCGCAGGTTGATGCCGAATTCGGTCTTCAGCCACAGCGTCACCAGACCGGCCGGGCCAAGGGTGGCGATGAAGGCGAAGGCCAGCGGCACCCCCGCGAAGTTGGACGCCACACCGGAAAAGGTCAGCAGAGGGCCGCGCAGGCGCCTGGGCAGGCCGCCGAACACCACCGAAGCGGCCATGGCAAAGCCGACCGCGCAGCCCAGGAAGGCCGTGATCAGCGACAGCTTGATCGAGGTCCAGTAGGCGTTGCGGATCGAATCGGTGTTGAGGTCGATCAGGTTCTGCAGCGTGAAGCTGCCGTCCGAGGTCTGGAACGCGCCGATCACGATCTTCATCGTCGGCAGGATCAGGAACAGAAGCGCGAACGCCACGAAGGGCAGGATGCCCAGCCATTCGAGAGGCAGGCGCCATCGGACCGGGCGGCGCATTGCTGGTTCGGACATCGGTTCCCCGTCTGCAAGGCTCCCGGGGCGTCTGGCGGCCCCGGTGAAAACGTCCCGCGCGCCCCGGGATCAACCGGGGCGCGCGGGTGAGGATCAGGTCAGATCACTGGACGTTGGCGCCGACCACGGCATCCCAGCCCCCGGTGACGGCGGCCTTGTTCGCGTCCACTTCTTCCAGCGTCGGGAAATAGGCGGCCTCGTAGGCGGCAGCCGGGGGCAGCGCGTCCAGCAGGTCCTGCGGAACCTTGCCGGCGGCGACCATCGCGTTGAAGCGCGCGGGGTGGCAGTAGCCCTTCAGCCAGCCGAGCTGTCCCTCGTCGCTGTAGAGATATTCCATCCACAGTTTCGCGGCATTGGGCTGCGGCGCATAGGCGCTGATCGCCTGGACGTAGACACCGGCCAGAACGCCCGACTTCGGCACCACGACCTCGACCGGGGGGTTGCCGGCCAGCGTGTCGCGGGCGGCCAGCGCGTTGTAGTCCCACATGATGACGATGGGCGTGGTGCCCTGCGCCAGCGTGCCCGCCTTGCCGATCACGGGCACGAAGTTGCCCGCATCGTTCAGCTGCTTGAAGAACTCGAGCCCCGCCTTGCCCGCAGCCTCGCCCGGCGCGGCACCGGTCGACATGCCGGCAGCCAGAACCGCCAGAATCGCCTGGTTCGAGGCGCGCGGATCGCCGGCCAGGGCGACCTGCCCGGCATATTCCGGCTTCAGCAGGTCAGCCCAGTCCTGCGGGACGTTCTGCACCAGGTCCTTGTTCACCAGGAAGGACATCACGCCGTAATAGTCGCCATACCAATGGCCATCGGCGTCCTTGATGCCCTCGGGGATCTCGTCCCAGGTGGCGACCTTGTACGCCTGCGTCAGACCTTCGGCCTTGGCCTGCGGCCCGAAGGCCAGCCCCACGTCGATCACGTCGGGCGCCTGCGGGCCCTTGTTGTCCTTGTTGGCCTTGATCGCCTCGATCTCGTCGGCCGAGCCCGCATCGGGGTTCAGCTCGTTGACGCTGATCTCGGGATACTTGGCCTTGAAACCGGCGATCACGTCGCCATAGCCGCACCAGTCATGCGGCAGGGCGATGGTGGTCAGCATCCCTTCGGCCTTCGCAGCGGCCTCGATCTCGGCAAGCGACTGGGCGGAAACCGTCGTGGCCGACAGCAGGGCCACCAGGCTCGCAGTCGCTCCAAGCGCAGTTCTCATGTTCATTTTGGTATCCTCTTCCATTGTCCGACCGCGCTTATCGCGGGTTTGAGAAGGTTCTGTGACAGTCCATGTCCGGCGATGCCGCAAACCTGGCCGGCCGGTCACAGGGTCCGGGCTTGCTCCCGTCGCGATTGGACGCAGGCGACGGACAGGAGTCAATGGCCAACCGTGGCCGCCGTCGGTCCGATCGACCGGGGGCTGGTTCCGGGCGCACAACTCGGGGGCGAGACATCGGCTAAAACGTCCGGTCCAGAAGCGCCAACCAGTTGCCATGCGCCAGTTTCTCCAGAAGCGGCCGGTCGAAGCCATGGTCGGCCAGCGCCTGCACCAGTCGCGGCAGGCCCGTCACGTCTCCGATCACCTCGGGCGTGGTGCAGCCGTCGAAGTCCGAGCCGAAGCCGAGGTGATCCTCGCCCAGCCGGTCCAGCAGATGGTCCATCTGGCGCAGGATCGGGTCCCAGCCGGTTTCGGCCAGCTGGCGGCCATCCGAGCGCAGGAACGAGACCGAGAAGTTCAGCCCCACCATCCCGCCGCTGTCGCGGATCATCGCCAGCTGCCGGTCGGTCAGGTTGCGCGACGAGGGGCAGAGCGCGTGGGCGTTGGAATGGGTGGCGACCAGCGGCGCATCGGACAGGCGTGCAACGTCGTTGAACCCGGCCTCGTTCATGTGGCTGAGATCCAGCATGATCCGCAGCCGGTTGCATTCCCGCACCAGCCGCTGGCCCGCCTCGGTCAGCCCCGGCCCGGTGTCGGGGCTGGAAGGGTAGGCGAAGGGCACGCCATGGCCGAAGATCGTCGGGCGCGACCAGACCGGCCCCAGGGATCGCAGGCCCATCGCGTGGAAAAGGTGCAGCGCATCAAGGCTTTCGTCGATCGCCTCGGCGCCCTCCATGTGCATGATCGCGGCGATGGTGCCCTGCGCCACACAGGCCCGGACCTCTGCGCCCGTGCGGCAGACCTTCAGCGCGCCGGCAGAGGCGCGTTCCATCCACAGCAGATGGCCCGCTGCGGTCAGGGCAGGGGTCACGGCTTCGGCAAAGGGAATCGGTTCGGGCAGGGGCAGGGCATAGGGCGGGTTCTGCATCTGCGCCCGGTAGTCCGGGTCATCATGCGCGACTGGCGAGGGCAGGTAGATCGCGAAGAACCCGCCCGCAAAGCCCGAGGCCCGCATCCGGGGCAGGTCGAGATGGCCCTTGCCTTCGCCGGTCAGGAAGATCTCCTCGCGCCGGTCGGGGTCGAGAAGCAGGCGGAGAAGCAGGTCGTTGTGGCCGTCGAAGACCGGGATCATCGCGCGGGCTCCACCGGGCCGTCCAGCATCCGGTCGGCGCTGGCCTCGAACAGGCTGCGGGCGTAAGCCGTGGTCATGCGGGCGGCGGCAAGGTCGGCATGGGCGATCTCCTCCACCGTCCGGCCGTGTTGCAGCACCATGATCCGGTCGCACATGTGGTCGATCACGGCCAGATCATGCGACACCATCAGGAAGGTCAGCCCCTGTTCGGCGCGCAGGCGGTTCAGAAGGTTCAGCACCTCGGCCTGCACGCTGGCATCCAGCGCGCTGGTCGGTTCGTCCAAGAGCAGGATCCTGGGCCGGAGCATCAGCGCGCGGGCGATGGCGACGCGCTGGCGCTGGCCGCCCGAAAGCTGGTGCGGATAGCGGAAGCGGAAGGCCGGGGGCAGGCCCACATCGGTCAGCGCCTGCACCACGCGGGCATCGCGGTCGCCGATCCCGTGGATCGCCAGCGGCTCCGACAGGGTGCGGTCGATGGTGTGGCGGGGATGGAGGCTTGCGTAGGGGTCCTGGAAGACCATCTGCACCTGCGCCGAAAACGCCCGCCCGCGCGGGGTGGGCACGGGTTGCCCGCCGATCCGTATCGTCCCGCCGGTGACCGGCGCCATGCCGCAGATCGCCCGCAGGATGGTGGACTTGCCCGACCCGCTTTCGCCGACAAGGCCATAGCTTTCCTGCGCCCCCACCGACAGGCTGACGTCCCGGACGGCGCGCACCTCCTGGCCCTTGGCGCGGAAGGTCACGCTGAGGTTCTCGATCTCGATCAGCGCCATGGTCAGAACCCCGCCCGATCCAGCACCGGCAGGGGCGCGCGCGGGCCGCCGATCCGGGGCAGGCAGTTCAGAAGGCCCCGGGTATAGGGATGCTGCGCCTCCATCAGATGTGCGGCCTCGATCTCTTCCACCACCAGCCCCTTGTGCATCACCAGAACCCGGTCGCAGAACCGGGCGACCAGCCGCAGGTCGTGGCTGATGAAGATCAGCCCCATGCCCCGGTCGCGCACCAGACCGTCGAGGATCGCCAGCACCTCGGCCTGCACGGTGACGTCCAGCGCAGAGGTCGGCTCGTCGGCGATCAGCAGTTCCGGCTCCGGGATCAGCATCATCGCGATCATCACCCGCTGACCCATCCCGCCCGACAGCTCGTGCGGATAGGCCTCCATCACGCGGGCAGGGTCGCGGATCTGCACCGCCTCCAGCGCCGCGATGGCCTTGGCGGTGGCATCGGCCCGGCCCAGCCCGTCGCGCAGGCGCAGGCCCTCGGTCAGCTGGCGGCCGACGGTCATCACCGGGTTCAGGCTGTATTTCGGGTCCTGCATCACCATGCCGATCCGCTTGCCGCGCAGGGCGCGCATCTCGCGTTCCGAGGCATGCAGGATGTCCTGCCCGTCGAAGGTCATCGCATCCGCCTCGATCCGGCCCGGCGGGCGGACAAGGCGCAGGACCGACCGCCCGGTCATCGTCTTGCCGGACCCGCTTTCGCCCACGATCCCCAGCCGTTCATGCCCCAGCGAAAACGACACGCCCCGCACCGCCTCGACCCGGCCGGTCTCGGTGTCGAAGGTGACGCGCAGGTTCTTCACCTCCAGCAGGCTCATCGTGACGCGCTCCTCGGGTCCAGGACATCGCGCAGGCCGTCGCCCAAGAGGTTGAAGCCAAGGCTGACGATGAAGATCGCAAGGCCCGGCATGGTGGCGACCCACCATTGCTCGAACAGGTATTTCCGGCCCGACGAGATCATCAGCCCCCATTCCGGCGTCGGCGGCAGGACGCCAAGGCCCAGAAAGCCCAGCCCCGCCGCGATCAGGATCACCCCCGCCATGTCCAGCGTGACCCGGATGATGACCGAGGGCAGGCACATCGGCACCACATGGCCCGCGATGATCCGGGGCGCGCTGGCGCCTTGCAGCCGGATCGCGGCGATATAGTCCGAGGAGCGGACAGTCAGCGTCTCGGCCCGCGCCACCCGGGCATAGGGCGGCCAGGCGGTCAGCGCGATGGCCAGGACCGCGTTCTCGATCCCCGGCCCCAGAACGGCGACCAGGGCCAGCGCCAGGATCAGCCGGGGGAAGGCCAGGAAGATGTCGGTCAGCCGCATCAGCGTCGCGTCGATCCAGCCGCCGAAATAGCCCGCGACCGTGCCGATCAACAGGCCGATGACCGGCGCGGTCACCGCGACCAGCGCGACGATGTAAAGCGTGATCCGCGCGCCGTAGATGATGCGGCTCAGGATATCGCGGCCGAAATCGTCGGTGCCCAGAAGGTTGCCGGGCGTGCCGGGCGGCAGCAGGCGGCGCGACAGGTCCTGCACCAGCGGATCATGCGGCGCGATCAGCGGCGCGAAGGCCGCGACCAAGAGCAGGATGCCGACGATCACCAGCCCCGCCATCGCCAGCCGGTTGCGCCGGATGCGTTGCCAGGCAAGCCAGGCCTGACCCAGCCGGGCCTGCCGCCGCGAGGCGGGGTTGGGGTCGGACAGCCAGGCGCGCAACGTGCTCATGCCCGTGCCCTCGGATCGACCAGCCGGTAGAGGATATCGGACGCCATGTTCAGCGTGACGAAGACCACGCCCACCACCACCGTCCCGCCCAGCACGGCGGGCATGTCGGCGGCAAAGAGCGCATCGGTGATATAGCTGCCGAGGCCCGGCCAGGCGAAAATCGTCTCGGTCAGGACCGAGCCTTCCAGCAGATAGGCGTAGGACAGCGCGATGACGGTAATCAGCGGCACGGCGACGTTCTTCATCGCATGGACCCAGATCACCCGCCATTCCGGCATCCCCTTGACGCGGGCGGTGGTGATGTATTCCTGCGACAGCTCGTTCATCATGAAGCTGCGGGTCATCCGGCTGATATAGGCCATCGAGACATAGCCCAGTAGCCCGGCAGGCAGCACGATGTGGCTGACGGCATTGCGGAACACGTCCCAGGCGCCGTTCAGCGCGGAATCGATCAGGATCATGCCCGTGTAGGAGGTCAGCGTGAACTCCATCTGCATGTCGTAGACCGGGTCCAGCCGCCCCGGCCCGGACACCCAGTCAAGCTGTCCGTAAAAGACCAGCAGGCCGATCAGCCCCAGCCAGAACACCGGCATCGAATAGCCCATCAGCCCGACGACGCGCACGATCTGGTCGGCAAGGCTGCCGGGACGGGTCGCGGCCAGCACGCCCGCGGGCACGCCGACCAGGGTGCCGAAGATCGTGCCCAGGGTGGCCAGCTCCAGCGTGGCGGGGAAATAGCGCGCGATCTCGGCGGCGACGCTCTGGCCGGTGCGGATCGACGTGCCCAGGTCGCCCCGCAGCGCGTCCCGGACATAGATGGCGAACTGCTGCCACAGCGGCAGGTCAAGGCCCAGCTTGACGCGGATCGCCTCCATCTGCGCCTGGGTGGCGCGTTCGCCGACGATCGACAGCACCGGGTCGGTGGGCACGACGCGGGCGATTATGAAGGTGATGAGCAGCAGGCCAAGCAGGGTGATGGCCAGGCCGCCAAGCCCAAGCAGGACCTGCCTTGCAAGCGCAAGCAGACGGTTGCGGGGCTGCGGGACGGGTGTCGAGGTCATGCGGGAAAAGGGCCGCCGCCGGAATTTCGGGCGGCGGCCCGGTCGCTTACTTGGTGACGGTCCAGTAGGACGCCGAATCGGTCGCCCCACCGGCGTGGAAGCCGTTCACATTGGCGCGCATCGCGTCCTGGCGGGCCTGCTGGAACATCAGCACGAAGGCCGAATTGTCGCGCACCTTGCGCTGGATGTCGGCATACATCTCGGCCCGCTTGGCGCTGTCCTTCTCGACCACGGCGGCCTCGGTCTCGGCGTTCAGCTCGGCACCCGGATCCCAGGCGGTCCGCCAGGCGAGGTAGCCGGTGGCGTTCGCCTCGTCCGAGTTGTCGGGGTTCAGCGCGAAGGTCGAGGCATTGGTATGCGGGTCGGGATAGTCCGGGCCCCAGGTCTGCAGCGTGATGTCATGCTGGCGGCCGCGATACTTCTCCAGCCCCTGCTTGCCGTCGCCCACGTCCATGACCAGGTTGATCCCGGCCTGGGCAAAGGTGTTCTGGATCGAGGTGGCGATGTCCAGCCGTTCCTGATTGTTGCGCACGGTGAAGCCCACGCTGATCGGCAGGGTCAGCCCGCTTTCTGCCATCAGCGCCTTGGCCTTCTCGATGTCCAGCGAATAGGGGTTTTCATCCAGCGCCCCCAGGAAGCCGAGCGGCAGGAAGTTCTGATGCACGACCCACTGGCCTTTCAGGATCGTGTCGGTCATTCCCTGGTAGTCGATGGCCCAGTGCATCGCCTCTCGCACCTTCGGGTTGGCCAGTTCCGGCTTCTTCTGGTTCAGCGCCAGATAGTAGATCTGCCCGCCGACGTCGGTCTGCACCTTGATGTCGGGATTGCCCGAGACGCCTGCGATGTCGGTGGGCGTCATCTCGCGGGCGATGTCGATGTCGCCCTTTTCCAGCAGCAGCCGCTGGGTCGCGCCTTCGGGCACATGCTGCATGAAGACGGTCTTGATCGGCGCATCGCCGCGCCAGTGACCCTCGCGGCGTTCCAGCACATAGCCCTCGTTCGGCTTGAAGGATTTCAGCACATAGGCCCCGGTCCCCGCGCTGTTGGCCTTGAGCCAGGCATTGCCCATGTCGCCGTCGACCTCGTGAGACATCACGGTCTTCATGTCGACGATGTTCGCCACACCCGCCGTCAGGCAGTTGTAGACGAAAGAGGGCGCATAGGCCTTGTCGGTCTTCAGCGTGACGGTGTCGCCCTCGAAGGTGATCATCTGATCCACGTTTTCCGGCGTCAGGCCGAACTGGGTCAGGATGAAGGCCGGCGTCTTGTTCAGCTTGACCACCCGGCGCAAGCTGCCCGCCGCATCTTCCGCCGTCAGCGGGTTGCCGGACGAGAAGGTGATCCCCGACTTGATCTTGAAGGTATAGGTCATCCCGTCATCGGCGACCGACCAGCTTTCGGCCAGACCGGGAACCAGCTCGCCGGGCTTGGTCGGGTCCAGCTCGATCAGGGTGTCATAGACATTGTTGTTCAGGTCCACGCCCGAAAACTCGAACGCTTCATGCGGGTCGATCGACACGATGTCGTCGATGGCATCGGCCACAACCAGCGTATCCGCCGGAGTTGCGGCCATGAGTGCCATGGGTGCCGCCCCCGCCATCAGCGCGGCAAGTGCCGCCGCACGGCCAAATCCATGCTTCAGGTGCATCGTCCATCTCCCTGTGAACAGTTGTTGAGGAGCCGCCAAGCGTCAGATCCTGCCCGGATTGGATGAAAGCGGCACGCCGGAGTCAATGGCTAACCTGCGGCCTATCCGCACTTTTCTGCGCTTCGCCCGGCCGCACCGCCCTGCGCGCGGTGTCGGGGCGCTGCGGGCGGGGCGGCCCTTTCGATGCCCCCGCGCAGGTCCCGGGGCTGGCGCAGGGCCTGCACAGGGCGCCCCCGCGCTCTGCGCTCGACCCCATGGCAAGGCCCCGGACTGCGCCGGTGAGCACCGACCTTCCCCGGCGGTTTTTCGTCGGCTGGCCTGCACCCATGGCGAAAAACCGCATCTCGACCTTGGCCGCCTTCCCGCCGACGCTGCCGGACAGTCGCCATGATCTGTCGAGGAATCGGCTTGCCGACCCCGCACGGAATGGCACATCGGAACCCCACAGCCATCGGACACGCCCATGACCTTCAACGGCACCGCCTACGACCTGACCGGCCCCGAGGACGCCCCCGTGGTGGCGCTGATCCACGGCCTCGGGCTGACCCGCGCCGTCTGGCAGTGGCTGATCCCCGAGCTCACGAATTTCCGCGTCCTGACCTATGACCTGATCGGCCATGGGCAGACCGCCCCGCCCGAAGGGCAACCGACCCTGAAGGACCTGTCGGACCAGCTGGCCGGCCTTCTCGACCACCTCGACATCGACCGGGCGGCTGTCGTCGGCTTCTCGCTCGGCGGCATGATCGCCCGCCGCTTCGCGCAGGACCACCGCGACCGCACCACGGCCCTCGTCGTCCTCCACTCCGCCCACCGTCGCACCGAGAAACAGCAGGGCGCCATCCTCTACCGCCTCGCCCAGGCCGAGGCGGAGGGCCCCGAGGCCACCGTCGAACTGGCGCTGCAACGCTGGTATACCGAGACCGCGCAGACCAGCCGTCCCGACCTGATGGACCTGACGCGCCGCTGGCTCCTGTCGAACCGGCGCGAGGTCTATGTCAAACTCTACCGCATCCTCGCGCATGGGGTGGAAGAGATCGTGGCCCCCGACCCGCCCCTCACCGTCCCGACGCTGGTCCTGACCGGCGACGAGGACCACGGCAACAACCCCGCGATGAGCATGGCCATCGCCGGGGAAATCCCCCGCGCGCGGCTGGTGATCCTGAAGGGCCTGCGCCACATGGCGCTGGCCGAGGACCCGCCTGCCGTGAACCGCCCCGTCACCGCCTTCCTGACCGAGGTGCTGCTCTGACCGATCCCGCCCGCGCCACCGCATCGGCGACCGCTACCAGGACCTGAAAAACGGGGGGCGAGGTGGACAATCCCGCCGGGGTTCGACCGGGCCCGAAAAGGGGGGGAGGGCGCAGCTCAGCGCCTTTCAAGGTTTTTCAGGAAAGGGGTTGCTATGTCGAGAGATCAAGTCTATCAGGGTCTGGCGAAGCTTCTTCTTTCGACCTTCTGTTTCCTGACGGCTTCAGTTGCGACTCTGACGACACTGAGCCAAGCCATCGCACGACGCGGATGGCACCCAATATCAGGAGACATCACGATGGCCAATGGCACCGTGAAATGGTTCAACGCCACCAAAGGTTTCGGCTTCATCGCTCCGGCGGGCGGCTCCAAGGACGTGTTCGTCCATGTGACCGCGCTGGAACGTGCCGGCATCCGCCAGCTGAATGACGGCCAGGCCGTGACGTATGACGTCGAAGCCGACCGCAACGGCCGCGAATCCGCCGTGAACCTCGCTCTGGCATAAGCCGGACGGGTCCGACCGGACCAGAAACAGCAAGGCGGAGGGATGCAGATCCCCCCGCCTTTTTCTTTTGCCCGGCAGGGTGCACCGCGCAGGTCGGGCTTCAGACACTCCCTCCAAGCGTTACCAATTCTTCACCTCTAGAATGGAGCGCAACAGCTGAGGTTGGGATGGGGTTTGGGATGGATCGGCGGGGGTTGCATCTGGATGGT
>NZ_QMJY01000069.1 GCF_003574395.1 Tabrizicola thermarum | reverse complement strand
GAAGAGAAGCTGCGCTTCGCCATCCGCGAAGGCGGCCGCACCGTCGGCGCCGGCGTCGTGTCGAAGATCATCGCCTGAGGCTCTTTGCGCCTGAGGGCGGCGCGGGCGTCGTCCTGAAGGTGATCGCGTGACCAGATTGCCGGGTGGGGGTCAACCCCGCCCGGCATTCCACATGAAGAACCCCTCTGGCGTGGCATCTCTTGCGGTGTCGGGGCGCAGGTTCACTTGCATCGGCAGGATCCGGCTGTAAGACAGATGGCATTGGCTTGCATTGGCGCGTTCCCTGCACGAGGCGTTCTTGGATCCCGTTCTGTTGCACCTGGGCCCATCGGACCGGAGCCCGCCCGAGACGCTTGACGGCGCGCTGCGGGCCACGCCGTTCTTCGAGGTGGGGTCGCGGGAATTCCTGCTGCGCACGCCATCGGGCGGACGCATGCACTATGTATCCGGCGAGGGGATCGCGGTTCGCGAACCGGACGGCCGACCGGTCGGGGACATGCAGCCCTTTGTCGCGACCTCCGGCTTCGCCGCCGCCGCCTGGCTGGCGGGATATGTCCCGCTTGCGGTGAACGCGGCGCAACTGCCCGACGGGCAGCTCTTGCTGATTGCGCATGGCACCGAGGACCTGCGCGAGGGAATGGCGGTTGCCATGGCGAAGGCCGCCGGTCTTGCCCTGGCGGATTCGCCGGTTGTGATCAACCCCGAGAACCCGACCCAGGTCTGCACCAATGGCCAGTCGATCACCCTTCGCCGCATGTCGAAAGATGCGCCCGAGCCGCCCGTGCGGCCCGGCGCGCGGCGCCTGGCCACCACGCTGCCCGCCATCGACGGCCTTCAGGTCCATCGTTGTGCCGGGATGCTGTGTCTGGCCGAGGCCGGGCCTGCGTCCGGTCCTCCGGGTCTGGAGCGGCTGTCGATGTTGCAGGCCATCGCCGAAATCCGCAACCATGTCTTCATGGCGCTGGTGGGCAAGGCGATCTGGGGGCAGGAAACGATAGGGACTGCGAACATGATCCTGGCGGGAAGTCTGCCGATGCTCCGCTTTACCCTCGCGGAGGGCCAGAAGATCACGGCGGATCTTGCCGGTGACCTTCTGGCGGAGCTTCTGACCCCGGAGGCGGGATGACCGACGTCGTCAGATCGCCGGGCCACGGCGGCTTTACCTGGCTTGCCTCGTATCCGAAGTCCGGAAACACCTGGTTTCGCGCGCTGATGACCGCCTATGACGCGAACCTTGAAGAGGTCGACATCAACCGGCTTGGGGCAAGGCATGGCGCAGCCGAGCACCTTTTCGAAAGCTTCATGGCCTGCGATGGCAGTCTGCTGACCGAGGAAGAGACCTTCATCGCCCGCCGCGCCATCTATCTGCATCTGGCCGGGACGGAGAGCACCAGCGCGCCGCGCAAGGTGCATGACGCGAACCTGCCGCTGGCCGGGGGTGAGCTGCTGTTTCCGGTCGAAGCGACCGCCGCCGTGATCCACATCGTGCGCCATCCCTTCGATGTAGCGGTGTCCTACGCCTATCACATGGGGCTGGCCCCGGATTTCGGCGCCTGCATCGACCGCATGTGCGATCCTGACTACCGGATCGGCGAGCTGGCGAATTCTCAGTTTCCGCAGGTGCAGTCCGACTGGTCCAGTCACACCCTGTCCTGGCTGGACATGCCCTGCGCCAACCGGATCACCTTGCGCTACGAGGACATGCTGGCCGATACCGAAACCAGTTTCGCCCGCGCGCTGCGGGTGATGTTCCCGGGCGTCGAGCCCGATCCCGCCCGGTTGCGACAGGCGGTCGAGGCGACACGCTTCGACAAGCTGAAGGCGCAGGAGGCCGCCGCGTCCTTCCGCGAGCGCCCCGAGAAATCGGAAGCCTTCTTCCGATCGGGCAAGGCGGGCAGCTGGCAGGATCACCTGACCCCGGCGCAATGCGCCCGGCTGGCCGAGGCGCTGGCCCCGGCGATGCAGCGGGTGGGCTACAATGCCGATGGCAGCGTCGGGCCCTGGGCCGGTTCTGCAGGGGCCTGAACGCGCTTGCGCGTCGCACCCATCGGCCGCCCGTCACCTCAGCGCGCTGCCTGCCGCTCTTTTCCGGCCTGCTTCATCTGCCAGCCCAGCCGCACGCCCGGGTTGGCCCGGATCTGGTCGAGCATCGCCTTGAAGCGCGCACGCGGCACCATGGCCTCGTGCCACTTCGCCGCCTCGCGCACCCGTTGCATCAGTCTGCCATCGGTCAGCCCGCCGACCCGTGCCGCGGCCAGAGCCGCCTCTGTCACCGGGGCCAGGGTCAGGAACGCCAGGCCCACGCGCGGCACATGGGCTAGCGGCAGGAAGCAGTCGCGCAGCGCCACCATCTGGGCGGGAAGCCAGGGCTGCACCGCCATCAGATAGTCCTGCTGCACGACGATCGACCGGCCCGGCACCAGGGCCGGAAAGAACTGGGCCGCGACATGGTCGGCCATGACGGCACCCTTGGCGGCATCGACCGACAGGATCTCGATCGGGCCCCCGGTCCAGCGCTTTTCGCCGATGTCGCCGATGTGAAGCGTCACATGCCCGGCCCATGGCGCAAGATGGCGTCGGACCACCGGCAGAAGGTCTGCATCGTCGGCCTCGGGCAAAGGCTCGTCGGGCAGGTATCTGGCCCAGAAGGCGCGGGAAGAGCGGAAACGGTCAAAGCTGTGGACATGGAAGCGGCGCCCCGAGAGCGCGAGCCCCGACAGCAGCCGCGCGGCCGAGCCTCCGGCATAGGCGCCAAGGTCCACCGTCGCGCCATCGCCCTGCACCCGGCGGCCGAGCCAGTGGTAGAAGAGCCGCTCTTCCGGGGTGAGCATGGTGGGCACCCGCAGGGCCGGGCCAAGGTCGGCCTCGGGGATCGTCGTCCAGGGCCGGGCGGCAAACTCGGCCAGGATCTCTGCGACTGTCTGCACCGCGCGCGCCTCCTGCGGCAAGACTAGGCGGTCAGCGGCGGGCTTTCCAGACCGCTCCTCGTGCGACTGCGTCTTCTCGTCGCTGTCCCGCCGCGACGCGCGACGGGGTCATCGCGGTTCCGCCGCGGGGTCCCGTGGCGCACCGGCCTTGCGGCAGCGGTCCGAGCAGAAGCGCACCGCGTCCCAGTCGCGCGCCCACTTCTTGCGCCAGGTGAAGGGCAGGCCGCAGGCGGCGCAGACCTTGGTCGGCAACTCGGATTTCTTGCGCATCTTCGGCATGGCTGTCTCCGTCTTCCGGGGAAACTGGCTTGGCCTGGCCTGCGGACAAGGGCAACCGCCCGGTCGGAGCCTTGCCTTCCCCGCCACTTTCCCCCCGGTAGGGGCGCGGTGAGACGAGGGGCCTGCCGGAGGAGGCGCAGATGGATCAGACGGCCTGAACCGTTTGCACCTTTCCCTTCCCGGTCTTCGATCCCTGCTCCACCGTCGCGGGCAACGCGGCGCGCCTGATCCGGCAGGCCAAGACCGGGCCGGAAACGGCGGGAGGTGCGCGAGAGAATCCCTTGACCTCTCGCCGCGCCTGCCGTAACTCGGCCTCCGCATAGGGGTATAGCTCAGCTGGTAGAGCGACGGTCTCCAAAACCGTAGGTCGCGGGTTCGAGCCCTGCTGCCCCTGCCATCCCTCCTGTCCTTGCAGAGGTTCGACCAGTTCGGGGTTCCATCCGGGAGCCGCTTCCGAGTTGGTGCCTTTCTGCATCGGCAACGCCTTTGCAAGTTGCCCGACGGCATGACCATGGTCCTGTCGACCGACACGAGAGAAGCCTACACCCGGCTGGTCGACGCCTTTGCCGAAGGGGTCGTGACCCGTCTGAAGTAACGACCGGCGGCGGCGCTTTCGCCCTCGGTCCTCTGCGCCCTCCGATGCCGGTCCGGCATGGGGGGCGCAGTCGTTTTCAGGGCCGGGACACGCGATTGACCGCCCCGTTTCCCGGCGCGGCTTGAAATCCCGGGCCGAACCCCGTATCTCCCCCGTGACCCAACCCCGGAATCCCCATGTCCACCACGAACCCCCTCCAGTTTCTCCAGCAGGTCCGCACCGAAGTCTCCAAGGTGGTCTGGCCCACCCGGCGCGAGGTTCTTCTCACCACGTTGATGGTGTTCATCCTCTCGGCGCTGGCGGCGACCTTCTTCAGCCTGGTGGACCTGCTGATCCGCACGGGCCTGACCTACATCATCGGGGCGTGATTTCGGTCAGGTCCGGCTTTCCCTCTTGAATTGACCGCGGCCAGGGGGTAGACCCCCGGCCTAACCAAAGGGACACCGGCGCGCATCGATTCGGGGTGCGCGCTGTTTTTTGTTCCGGGCGAAGACGAAGACGGGGCCGAATGGCCCGGGCAGCAAGGAAGCAGGCAGATGGCGAAGCGCTGGTATTCGGTAAGCGTTCTCTCGAATTTCGAGAAGAAAGTGGCCGAGCAGATCAAGACCGCCGTCGCCGAAGCCGGCCTGCAGGACGAGATCGACGAAGTGCTGGTCCCCACCGAAGAGGTGATCGAGGTCCGGCGCGGCAAGAAGGTCACGTCCGAGCGCCGCTTCATGCCGGGCTATGTGCTGGTGCATATGGAGATGTCGAACCGCGGCTATCACCTGATCTCGTCGATCAACCGCGTCACCGGCTTCCTGGGTCCGCAGGGCAAGCCGATGCCGATGCGCGACAGCGAGGTGAACGCGATCCTGAACCGGGTCGAGGAAGGTCTGGAAGCTCCGCGCAACCTGATCCGCTTCGACATCGGCGAGACGGTGCAAGTGACCGACGGCCCGTTCGAGGGCTTTTCGGGCATGGTCGAGGATGTGGACGAGGCGCACAGCCGCCTGAAGGTGACGGTGTCGATCTTCGGCCGGGCGACGCCCGTTGAACTGGAATTCACCCAGGTCTCGAAAGGGGCCTGAGTGCATCGCGTGGGAGGTGCGCGTCCCCGACTGGATCGGGGATGACAAGCCGGACCACTAAACCCCGTCCCGGATCTGACCCGGGACCTCTGCAAGACGCAGAGCAACGGTGACAAAGGAGAGGCCAGATGGCCAAGAAGATTATCGGCAGCCTCAAGCTGCAAGTGAAGGCCCAGCAGGCCAACCCCTCGCCCCCGGTCGGCCCGGCCCTGGGTCAGCGCGGGCTGAACATCATGGCCTTCGTGAAGGAATTCAACGCGAAGACCGCCGACATCCCGCCGGGCACGCCCACGCCCGTGATCATCACCTATTACCAGGACAAGTCGTTCAGCCTGGAGCTGAAGACCCCGCCGGCCTCGTTCCTCATCAAGCAGGCCGCCGGTCTGCCGCCGGTGGGCAAGCGGTCGCGGGCCAAGGGCTCGGCCAAGCCGGGCCGGGAAGTGGCCGGCACGATCACCGCGGCGCAGCTGCGCAAGATCGCCGAGACCAAGATGAAGGATCTGAACGCCAACTCGATCGAGGCGGCGATGAAGATCGTCCTTGGTTCGGCGCAATCCTGCGGCATCGAAGTGAAGGGCTGAGCACCATGGCAAAGATTGCAAAACGCGTCGCCAAGGCGAGAGAGCTTTTCGCGGGCAAGTCGAACGTTTCGGTCGAAGAGGCGGTGAAGCTGGTCAAGCAGGCCGCTTCGGCCAAGTTCGACGAAACCGTCGAGATCGCGATGAACCTGGGCGTCGATCCGCGTCACGCCGATCAGATGGTCCGTGGTGTGGTCGCCCTGCCGAACGGCACGGGCAAGACCGTCCGCGTGGCGGTGTTCGCGCGTGGCGCCAAGGCCGATGAGGCCAAGGCCGCCGGGGCCGACATCGTGGGCGCCGAAGACCTGATGGAGACGATCCAGCAGGGCAAGATCGAGTTCGACCGCTGCATCGCGACCCCGGACATGATGCCGCTCGTCGGTCGTCTGGGCAAGATCCTGGGGCCCCGCAACCTGATGCCGAACCCGAAGGTCGGCACCGTGACGATGGACGTGAAAGCGGCCGTCGCGGGTGCCAAGGGCGGGGAAGTGCAGTTCAAGGTCGAGAAGGCCGGCGTGGTCCATGCGGGCGTCGGCAAGGTGTCCTTCGACGAGGCGAAGCTGGCCCAGAACATCCGCGCCTTCGTGGATGCGGTGTCCAAGGCCCGGCCGACCGGCGCCAAGGGCACCTACCTGAAGAAGGTGTCGCTGTCCTCGACCATGGGTCCGGGCGTGTCGGTGGACATCGCCTCGGCGACCCAGGCGTAAGTCAGAGTCGGGGCAAGCCCCGACCTACGAATTCCCGGGAAACCGGGATGCTACCCGGGCCGCCTGTTTGGCCCGGTTCTGTCCGAGACGGTGGGTGGTGCGCAAACACCATAAATCCTGCCTGAGATGGGGAACGAGATTGAAGGCGCCTTTCGAGGCGATCTTGGTTTCGGGAACCAAAGCGGACCCGACGCCTCCAGCGATGGGGGCAAACATGAGCCGGGGGGAAACCCCCAACCTTGGAGTGAAACTGTGGATAGAGCCCAGAAAGAGAAAGTGGTCGAGGAACTCGGCCAGATCTTCGAAAGCTCTGGCGTTGTGGTGGTTGCCCACTACACCGGGATGACGGTTGCACAGATGCAGGACCTGCGCGCGAAGCTTCGCGAAGTGGGCGGGTCCGTTCGCGTTGCCAAGAACACGCTCGCCAAGATCGCCCTTGAAGGGAAGCCCGCTGCAAAGATGGGTGACCTGCTCACGGGCATGACCGTGCTGTCCTTCTCGGAAGACCCCGTGGCTGCGGCCAAGGTCTGCGATGCCTACGCCAAGACGAACGACAAGTTCGTCATCATCGGCGGGGCCATGGGCGAAACGGTTCTGGACCAGGCCGGTGTCAAGGCCGTGGCCGCCATGCCGTCGCGTGAAGAGCTTATCGCTCAGATCGTGTCGTGCATCGGTGCGCCCGCGTCGAACATCGCCGGGGCCATTGGCGCGCCTGCTTCGAACATCGCAAGCATCCTGTCGACCATCGAGGAGAAGGCTGCCGCCTAGTCGGGGCCTGATCCTTTCATCCCGGTTGTGGTTGACCCCTCACCGTTGGAACCCATCTCAACATACGGAACGTGAAAAATGGCTGATCTGAACAAACTCGCCGAAGAGATCGTCGGTCTGACCCTCCTGCAGGCGCAGGAACTGAAGACCATCCTGAAGGACAAGTACGGCATCGAGCCGGCCGCCGGTGGCGCCGTCATGATGGCTGCTGCTCCGGGCGCTGGCGCTGCCGCCGCCGCCGAAGAAGAGAAGACCGAGTTCGACGTCGTCCTGACCGACGCCGGTGCGAACAAGATCAACGTCATCAAGGTCGTCCGCGAACTGACGGGCCTGGGCCTGAAGGAAGCCAAGGACCTGACCGAAGCTGGCGGCAAGATCAAGGAAGGCGTCTCGAAAGCCGACGCCGAGGCGATGAAGAAGAAGTTCGAGGAAGTCGGCGCCAAGGCCGAACTGAAGTAACCGGACTTCGGGGGCAACCCCGGAAAACGCAGGGCTGGGGCCGGGAAATCCGGTCCCAGCCACGCGCGTCCTGGCAGGGGCTTTCCTGGAAAAGCCTCTTCCAGGACGCGTCAGGTTCGGGAGCCACCCTTCGGGACGGGCGGCACGAATGGAACCTTGACGGTCTCTTCGCAAGCGGTGTGCGCCCGTGGCCCGACGGGTGGCGCGCCAGCGAAAAATGAAAGGTATGAGACAAACATGGCGCAAGCTTATGTTGGCCAGAAACGCGTCCGCCGCTACTACGGAAAGATCCGCGAAGTTCTGGAGATGCCGAACCTGATCGAGGTTCAGAAATCCTCCTATGACCTGTTCCTGCGGTCCGGCGACGGCGACAAGCCGATGGACGGCGAAGGGCTTCAGGGCACCTTCCAGTCGGTCTTCCCGATCAAGGATTTCAACGAGACCGCCGTGCTCGAGTTCGTGAAATACGAGCTGGAAAAGCCGAAATACGACGTGGACGAATGCCAGAGCCGCGACATGACCTATGCCGCGCCGCTGAAGGTGACGCTGCGCCTGATCGTGTTCGATGTCGATGAAACCACCGGGGCCCGGTCGGTCAAGGACATCAAGGAACAGGACGTCTACATGGGCGACATGCCCCTGATGACCGCGAACGGCACCTTCATCGTGAACGGGACCGAACGGGTGATCGTCAGCCAGATGCACCGCTCTCCGGGCGTGTTCTTCGACCATGACAAGGGCAAGACCCATTCCTCGGGCAAACTTCTGTTCGCCTGCCGCATCATCCCGTATCGCGGCAGCTGGCTGGACTTCGAGTTCGACGCCAAGGACATCGTCTACGCACGCATCGACCGCCGCCGGAAACTGCCGGTGACGACGCTGCTCTATGCGCTGGGCATGGACCAGGAAGGCATCATGGATGCCTATTACGAGACGATCAACTTCCGCTATGTGAAGAACAAGGGCTGGGTCACCAGGTTCTTCCCGCAGCGCGTGTCGGGCACCCGTCCTACCTATGATCTGGTCGATGCCGCGACCGGCGAAGTCATCCTGAAGGCGGGCGAAAAGGCCACGCCGCGGATGGTGAAGAAGTGGAAGGACGAGGGCACCGTCACCGAGCTTCTGGTGCCTTTCGACCACATCCTCGGCCGCTATGTCGCCAAGGACATCATCAACGAGGAAACCGGCGAGATCTGGGTCGAGGCCGGGGACGAGCTGACCTGGGAACTGGACCGCGACGGCGAAGTGAAGGGCGGCACGGTCAAGCTCTTGCTGGACCAGGGCATCACCGACATTCCGGTGCTGGACATCGACAACGTCAACGTCGGCCCCTACATCCGCAACACCATGGCGGTGGACAAGAACATGGGCCGCGACACCGCGCTCATGGACATCTATCGCGTGATGCGTCCCGGTGAGCCGCCGACCGTCGAAGCCGCCGCCGCGCTGTTCGACACGCTGTTCTTCGACAAGGAACGCTATGACCTGTCGGCCGTGGGCCGGGTCAAGATGAACATGCGCCTCGACCTCGACAAGCCCGACACCCAGCGCACGCTGGACCGCGAGGATATCGTCGCCTGCATCAAGGCGCTGACCGAACTGCGCGACGGCAAGGGCGAGATCGACGACATCGACCACCTCGGCAACCGCCGGGTGCGCAGCGTCGGCGAGCTGATGGAGAACCAGTATCGCGTGGGTCTCCTCCGCATGGAGCGCGCGATCAAGGAGCGGATGTCGTCGGTCGAGATCGACACGATCATGCCGCAGGACCTGATCAACGCGAAACCGGCTGCCGCTGCGGTGCGTGAGTTCTTCGGCTCCAGCCAGCTGTCGCAGTTCATGGACCAGACCAACCCCTTGTCGGAAGTCACCCACAAGCGCCGCCTGTCGGCGCTTGGGCCGGGCGGTCTGACGCGGGAACGTGCGGGCTTCGAGGTCCGCGACGTCCACCCGACCCACTATGGCCGGATGTGCCCGATCGAGACGCCGGAAGGCCAGAACATCGGCCTCATCAACTCGCTGGCGACCTTTGCCCGGGTGAACAAGTACGGCTTCATCGAGACCCCCTACCGCAAGGTGATCGACGGCAAGGTGACCGACGAGGTCGTCTACATGTCGGCCACGGAAGAAATGCGCCACACCGTCGCCCAGGCGAACGCGGCGCAGGACGCGGAAGGGCGGTTCACCGACGACCTGATCTCCAGCCGGAAGGCCGGGGAATTCATGCTGAACCCGCCGGACGCGATCGACCTGATCGACGTCTCGCCGAAGCAGCTGGTCTCGGTCGCGGCCTCGCTGATCCCCTTCCTGGAAAACGACGACGCCAACCGCGCGCTGATGGGGTCGAACATGCAGCGTCAGGCGGTGCCGCTGTTGCAGTCGGACGCCCCGTTCGTGGGCACCGGGATCGAGGCCGTCGTCGCGCGTGACAGTGGCGCGGCCATCATGGCGCGGCGCGCGGGTGTCATCGACCAGGTGGACGCGACCCGTATCGTCGTGCGCGCCACCGAGATGCTGGAACCGGGCGAGCCGGGCGTGGACATCTACCGTCTGCGCAAGTTCAAGCGGTCGAACCAGTCGTCCTGCATCAACCAGCGCCCGCTGGTGAAGGTGGGCGATCAGGTCAAGCGCGGCGAGGTCATCGCCGACGGTCCCTGCACCGACATGGGCGAACTGGCCCTGGGCCGGAACGTGATCGTCGCCTTCATGCCCTGGAACGGCTACAACTACGAGGACTCGATCCTGATCTCGGAACGGATCCTGCGGGATGACGTGTTCACCTCGATCCACATCGAGGAATACGAAGTCGCCGCCCGGGATACCAAGCTGGGGCCGGAAGAGATCACCCGCGACATCCCGAACGTCGGCGAGGAAGCCCTGCGCAACCTTGACGAGGCGGGCATCGTCTACATCGGCGCCGAAGTGCAGCCGGGCGACATCCTGGTCGGCAAGATCACGCCCAAGGGCGAAAGCCCCATGACGCCGGAAGAGAAGCTGCTCCGCGCCATCTTCGGGGAAAAGGCCAGTGACGTCCGGGACACCTCGCTGCGGCTGCCTCCGGGCGCCTATGGCACGGTGGTCGAGGTGCGGGTGTTCAACCGCCACGGCGTGGACAAGGACGAACGCGCGCTCCAGATCGAGCGGGAGGAGGTCGAACGCCTCGCCCGCGACCGCGACGACGAGCTGGCGATCCTGGAACGCAACATCTACGCGCGCCTGAAGTCGCTGATCCTGGGCAAGACCGCCGTGAAGGGGCCGAAGGGCATCAAGGCGGGCTCGACCATCGACGAGGAGCTCTTGTCCACGCTGAGCCGCGGCCAGTGGTGGCAGCTTGCCGTGGGTGAAGAGGACCTGGCCAAGGAGATCGAAGCCCTGAACGATCAGTTCGAGGCGCAGAAGCGCGCCCTGGAACACCGGTTCGACGACAAGGTCGAAAAGGTGCGCCGCGGCGACGATCTGCCCCCCGGCGTGATGAAGATGGTCAAGGTCTTCGTCGCGGTGAAGCGCAAGCTGCAACCGGGCGACAAGATGGCCGGCCGTCACGGCAACAAGGGCGTCATCTCGAAGGTCGTGCCGATGGAGGACATGCCGTTCCTCGCGGATGGCACTCCGGTCGATCTGGTGCTGAACCCGCTGGGCGTGCCCAGCCGGATGAACGTGGGCCAGATCCTGGAAACCCACATGGGCTGGGCCGCGCGCGGCCTTGGCCTGAAGATCGACGAGGCGCTGAAGGAATATCGCCGGTCCGGCGACATGAGCCCGGTGCGTGAGGCCGTCCGTCTGGCCTATGGCGACGAGACCTACGAAGAGGCCTTCGCGGGCCGCTCCGAGGAGGAGTTCCTGGAACTGGCGGGCAACGTGACCAAGGGCGTGCCGATCGCCACCCCGGTCTTCGACGGCGCGAAAGAGGCCGACGTGAACGACGCGCTGGTGCGCGCCGGGTTCGACACGTCGGGCCAGTCCGAGGTGTTCGACGGCCGCACCGGCGAGAAGTTCAGCCGCAAGGTGACGGTGGGCGTGAAATACATGCTCAAGCTGCACCACCTGGTCGACGACAAGCTGCACGCGCGGTCCACCGGCCCCTACAGCCTGGTGACCCAGCAACCGCTGGGCGGCAAGGCGCAGTTCGGTGGCCAGCGTCTGGGCGAGATGGAGGTCTGGGCTCTGGAAGCCTACGGCGCCGCCTACACCCTGCAGGAAATGCTGACGGTGAAGTCGGACGACGTGGCGGGCCGGACCAAGGTCTACGAGTCGATCGTCAAGGGCGAGGACAACTTCGAAGCCGGCGTGCCGGAATCGTTCAACGTCCTTGTCAAGGAAGTGCGGGGCCTCGGCCTCAACATGGAACTCCTGGATGCGGAGGAGGAGTGAGGGCCAAAAATCTTTGAAGATTTTTGCAAATTCCTTCGAAGGAATTTGGCCTCAACCCTCTGACCGCAGCCCCGAACATGGGAAAATGACATGAACCAGGAACTCTCGACCAACCCGTTCAACCCGGTTGCCCCGATCAAGACCTTCGACGAGATCAAGATCAGCCTGGCCTCGCCCGAGCGGATCCTGAGCTGGTCCTATGGCGAAATCAAGAAGCCGGAAACCATCAACTACCGGACCTTCAAGCCGGAACGCGACGGCCTGTTCTGCGCCCGCATCTTCGGGCCGATCAAGGACTACGAATGCCTTTGCGGCAAATACAAGCGCATGAAATATCGCGGCGTCGTCTGCGAGAAATGCGGTGTTGAAGTCACGCTCCAGAAGGTGCGGCGTGAACGCATGGGCCATATCGAACTGGCCGCCCCCGTCGCGCATATCTGGTTCCTGAAGTCGCTGCCCAGCCGGATCGGCCTCATGCTCGACATGACGCTGCGCGATCTGGAACGCATCCTCTATTTCGAGAACTACGTCGTCATCGAGCCGGGTCTGACCGACCTGACCTATGGCCAGCTGATGACCGAAGAGGAATACCTCGACGCGCAGGACCAGTATGGCGCGGACGCCTTCACCGCCAACATCGGTGCCGAAGCGATCCGCGAGATGCTGGCGGCGATCGACCTGGAGGCGACCGCCGAACAGCTGCGTGAAGAGCTGAAGGAGGCGACCGGCGAGCTGAAGCCGAAGAAGATCATCAAGCGGCTGAAGATTGTCGAGAGCTTCCTCGAATCCGGCAACCGCCCGGAATGGATGATCCTGACCGTGCTGCCGGTGATCCCGCCGGAACTGCGCCCGCTGGTCCCCTTGGACGGCGGCCGCTTCGCCACGTCCGACCTGAACGATCTCTACCGTCGCGTCATCAACCGCAACAACCGCCTGAAGCGCCTGATCGAGCTGCGCGCGCCGGACATCATCGTCCGCAACGAAAAGCGGATGCTGCAAGAGGCGGTCGATGCGCTGTTCGACAACGGCCGTCGCGGCCGCGTCATCACGGGCACCAACAAGCGCCCGCTGAAATCGCTGTCGGACATGCTGAAGGGCAAGCAGGGCCGGTTCCGCCAGAACCTCTTGGGCAAGCGGGTGGACTTCTCGGGCCGTTCGGTCATCGTGACCGGGCCGGAACTGAAGCTGCACCAGTGCGGCCTGCCGAAGAAGATGGCCTTGGAACTCTTCAAGCCCTTCATCTACTCGCGTCTTGAAGCCAAGGGCCTGTCCTCGACCGTGAAGCAGGCCAAGAAGCTGGTCGAAAAGGAACGCCCCGAGGTCTGGGACATCCTGGATGAGGTCATCCGCGAACACCCGGTTCTTCTGAACCGCGCGCCGACGCTGCACCGTCTGGGCATCCAGGCCTTCGAGCCGATCCTGATCGAAGGCAAGGCGATCCAGCTGCACCCGCTGGTCTGTTCGGCCTTCAACGCCGACTTCGACGGCGACCAGATGGCCGTGCACGTCCCCCTCTCGCTGGAAGCCCAGCTTGAGGCGCGTGTCCTGATGATGTCCACGAACAACGTGCTGTCGCCCGCGAACGGCAGCCCGATCATCGTGCCGTCGCAGGACATGGTCCTCGGCCTCTACTACGTCACGATGGAGCGCAAGGGCATGAAGGGCGAGGGCATGGCCTTCGCCGACATCGACGAGGTGGAACATGCGCTTGCGGCAGGCGAAGTGCATCTGCACGCGAAGATCAAGGCGCGGCTGCGTCAGGTCGACGAGACCGGCAACATCGTCTGGAAACGGTTCGACACCACCCCGGGCCGCCTGCGGCTGGGCAACCTTCTGCCGCTGAACGCCAAGGCGCCCTTCGACCTGGTGAACCGGCTTCTGCGCAAGAAGGACGTGCAGACCGTCATCGACACCGTCTACCGCTACTGCGGCCAGAAGGAATCGGTGATCTTCTGCGACCAGATCATGACGCTGGGCTTCCGCGAGGCCTTCCGCGCCGGCATCTCCTTCGGCAAGGACGACATGGTGATCCCCGATTCCAAGTGGACCATCGTCAACGAGGTGAAGGAACAGGTCGCGGGCTTCGAACAGCAGTACCTCGACGGGCTCATCACCCAGGGCGAGAAGTACAACAAGGTCGTCGACGCCTGGACCAAGTGCAACGACAAGGTGACCGAGGCCATGATGGCCACGATCTCGGCTGTCCGCACCGACGAGAACGGCGCCGAGAAGGAGCCGAACTCGGTCTACATGATGGCCCACTCCGGCGCCCGGGGCTCGGTCATCCAGATGAAGCAGCTGGGCGGCATGCGCGGCCTGATGGCCAAGCCGTCCGGTGAGATCATCGAGACGCCGATCATCTCGAACTTCAAGGAAGGTCTGACCGTTCTTGAATACTTCAACTCGACCCACGGCGCCCGGAAGGGCCTGTCCGATACCGCGCTGAAGACGGCGAACTCGGGCTACCTGACCCGCCGTCTGGTCGACGTGGCGCAGGACTGCATCATCCGCGTGCATGACTGCGGCACCGAGCAGTCGATCACGGCACAGGCCGCGGTCAACGACGGCGAGGTGATCGTGCCGATGGGCGAACGCGTTCTGGGTCGCGTCGCGGCCGAGGATGTGATCGCCCCCGGTTCGGACGAAGTGATCGTCGCCAAGGGCGAGCTGATCGACGAACGCAGGGCCGACGCCATCTCGGCGGCTGGTCTCGCCTCGATCCGCATCCGCTCGCCCCTGACCTGCGAGGCCGAAGAGGGCGTCTGCGCGCTCTGCTACGGGCGTGACCTGGCGCGCGGCACCCTGGTGAACATCGGCGAGGCGGTCGGCATCATCGCCGCCCAGTCCATCGGCGAACCGGGCACGCAGCTGACGATGCGGACCTTCCACATCGGCGGCGTGGCGCAGGGTGGCCAGCAGTCCTTCCTGGAAGCCAGCCAGGAAGGCAGGATCGAGTTCCGCAACGCGAACCTTCTGAAGAACGCTGCGGGCGAGCAGATCGTCATCGGCCGGAACATGTCGATCGCGATCATCGACGAGGCCGGCCAGGAACGGGCCGCCCACAAGCTGACCTACGGCGCGAAACTCCACGTCAAGGAAGGCGAGACGGTCAAGCGCGGCACCAAGCTTTTCGAATGGGACCCCTTCACCCTGCCGATCATCGCCGAGAAGAGCGGCGTGGCGCGGTTCAAGGATCTGGTCGCGGGGATCTCGGTGCGCGAGGAAACCGACGAAGCCACCGGCATGACCCAGAAGATCGTGTCCGACTGGCGCTCGGTGCCGAAGGGCGGCGATCTCAAGCCGGAAATCATCGTGATGGACCCGGCGACGGGCGATCCGGTGCGCGGCGACAACGGCAACCCGATCACCTATGCCATGTCGGTGGACGCGATCCTGTCGGTCGAAGACGGCCAGGAACTGGTGCCCGGCGACGTGGTGGCGCGGATCCCGCGCGAAGGGGCCAAGACCAAGGACATCACCGGGGGTCTGCCCCGCGTGGCGGAACTGTTCGAGGCCCGTCGTCCGAAGGATCACGCGATCATCGCGGAAACCGATGGCTATGTCCGCTTCGGCAAGGACTACAAGAACAAGCGCCGCATCACGGTTGAACCCGTGGACGAGACGCTGACCGCCGTCGAATACATGATCCCCAAGGGCAAGCACATTCCGGTTCAGGAAGGCGACTTCGTCCAGAAGGGCGACTACATCATGGACGGCAACCCGGCTCCGCACGACATCCTGCGGATCATGGGGATCGAGGCGCTTGCCAACTACATGATCGACGAAGTGCAGGACGTCTACCGGCTGCAGGGCGTGAAGATCAACGACAAGCACATCGAGGTCATCGTCCGTCAGATGCTGCAGAAGTTCGAGATCCTCGACGGTGGCGACACCACGCTGCTGAAGGGCGAGCAGGTCGAGAAGATCGAGCTAGACGAAGAGAACCGGAAGGCGGTCAACCGCGGCGGCCGCGAGGCCAAGGCCGAGCCGGTCCTTCTGGGGATCACCAAGGCGTCCCTGCAAACGCGGTCGTTCATCTCGGCGGCCTCGTTCCAGGAAACCACGCGCGTCCTTACCGAGGCTTCGGTGCAGGGCAAACGGGACAAGCTGCTGGGCCTGAAGGAAAACGTCATCGTCGGCCGCCTGATCCCGGCGGGCACGGGTGGCGCCACCAGCCGCGTGAAGAAGATCGCCGCCGACCGCGACCAGACCGTGATCGAGGCGCGCCGGTCGGAGGCTGAACAAGCCGCCGCGCTGGCCGCTCCGATGGCGGTGGTGGAGCCCGAAGCGGACGACATCTTCGGCGCCGACCGCGTGGACACGATCGAAAGCCGCGACTGATCCCGACCGACGGTCTGAAAGATCACCCCCCGCCATCCGAAAGGGTGGCGGGGGTTTCCCTTTCACAAAGGGGTGCCGTCCTCGGGGGCATTGAGCCCCCTCGGACGGCGCTGCCGCGGATACATTCGCGGATCGGAATGCCGGGTGGGAACCGCCGATGCCTCCGGCGGGAGTATTTGGAAAAGGGCAATCAGGTTTGCCGAGCCGGGATGGGGAAGGGCCGGACCCCGATCAGCTGACGCCTCTGACAGACCAGACCGGCTTGCTCTTTTTGCAAATACTCTCAGGGGGTTTGGGGGCAGAATGCCCCCATTCGCCGAGGAGGAGGCGCAGCCCGACGACGAGACAAGAGACCTGCGCGGCAGCGCTCCTTTCGAAAACCGCTCCGGCCAGGCGATGCCGCAATCCTTTCCAGACCGTAAATGCCCGCGCTTAACCCCTTGAGTCCAAAGACCCGCGAAATCTGTCCACGCGTGGACACTTCCCCTTGCCCATGCCGCCTGCTACCGAAGGGGCCAGGAGAAGGACCCGATCTTGCCCGTATCTGAAAATCTCCGAGGCATCCTTCTGATGTGCGCCTCGATGGCAGCCTTCACCATCAACGACACCTTCATGAAGTCGGTGACCCACACGCTGCCGCTTTACCAGGCCATCGGCCTGCGCGGCCTGATCGCGATGCTGGGGCTGACGATCCTTGCCCTTGCCACCCGTGCCTTCACCTTTCGCCCCAACCGCCGCGATGCCGGGCTGATCCTCCTCCGCTCGCTCGCCGATGTCGCCGCCACCATCCTGTTTCTCGAAGCGCTCTTGCGGATGCCGCTGGCGAACCTTTCGGCGATCCTGCAATCGCTGCCGCTTCTCATCACGCTCGCCGCCGCGCTCGTCTTCGGCGACAGGATCGGCTGGCGGCGGATGACGGCGATCCTTGTCGGCCTGATCGGTGTCCTCATCATCATCCGCCCCGGGACCGAGGGCTTTGACCGCTGGGCCCTGCTGGGTGTCGGCTCGGCGCTCTGCGTGGTGGTCCGCGATCTTGCGGTGCGGCCGTTGCAGGGTCAGGTGCCATCGGCCATCGTCGCCCTTGGCGCGGCTGTCGCGGTCAGCGTGATGGGCTGGACCGGCACCGCCCTCCAGGGCTGGCACACCCCCACCGGCTGGGAGCTGGCCCGCATCCTGGGCGCCGGGCTGTTCCTGATCGTCGGCTACCTGACTTCGGTCGCCGCGATGCGCCACGGCGACATCGGCCTCGTGGCACCGTTCCGCTATACCTCGCTGCTCTGGGCCATCGTCCTGGGCCTGATCGTCTTCGGCGACTTCCCGGACGGCTGGACCCTGACCGGCGCCGGCATCGTCGTGGCGGCCGGGCTTTTCACCCTGTGGCGGGAACGCCGGTTGCGACGGCAGCAAGCCTGACCGACCGGCAGGGTCTGAGTCGGCGATCGGGGCAGGGCGCTTCCATTGACACCCCTGCCGATTCCCCCTATACGCCCGCCAACCCGACCCTCCGGTCATGACCGGGGCAAGGGCTCAGAGCGCTTGAAGTGGTCATGATCCGGGCCGAAAATGCCCCGATCCTCTGGAATTCCACCGCGGCATCGCCGGAAACGGCGGTGGATGCGGTGTTCGTGTTTTGCGATTCGCGCAAGGCACGGTCGAGAAGCGGCGTCCCCGACGGCTAGGGGGCGAGTATCGAAACGAGGAACGTGAATGCCGACGATTCAACAGCTGATCCGGAAGCCCCGGGAAGCAGTGGTCCGGAAATCCAAGTCGCAGCACCTGGAATCCTGCCCGCAAAAGCGTGGGGTTTGCACCCGCGTCTACACCACCACCCCGAAGAAGCCGAACTCGGCCATGCGGAAGGTCGCCAAGGTGCGCCTGACCAACGGCTTCGAGGTCATCTCCTACATCCCCGGCGAAAAGCACAACCTTCAGGAACACTCCGTCGTCCTGATCCGTGGCGGCCGGGTCAAGGACCTTCCGGGTGTGCGCTATCACATCCTCCGCGGCGTTCTGGACACCCAGGGCGTGAAAGAACGTCGTCAGCGTCGTTCGAAATACGGCGCCAAGCGTCCGAAGTGAGGAGATAGAAGATGTCCCGTCGTCACGCCGCCGAAAAGCGCGAAATCCTGCCCGATGCCAAGTTCGGCGACCGGGTGGTCACCAAGTTCATGAACAACCTTATGCTCGACGGCAAGAAGTCGGTCGCCGAGTCGATCGTCTATGGCGCGCTTGACCGCGTCCAGACCCGTCTGAAGCGCCCGGCGGTCGAGGCTTTCCACGAAGCGCTCGACAACGTGAAGCCCTCGGTCGAGGTCCGCTCGCGCCGCGTCGGCGGTGCGACCTACCAGGTCCCCGTCGAAGTGCGCACCGAGCGCCGTGAGGCCCTGGCGATCCGCTGGCTGATCGCCGCCGCCCGCAAGCGCAACGAGAACACGATGGAAGAGCGTCTGGCCGCCGAACTGGCCGATGCAGTGCAGAACCGCGGCACCGCCGTGAAGAAGCGCGAAGACACCCACAAGATGGCCGACGCGAACAAAGCGTTCAGCCACTATCGCTGGTAAGGAGCGCAGATCATGGCACGCGAATATCCGCTGCACCTCTACCGCAACTTCGGGATCATGGCCCATATCGACGCGGGCAAGACCACGACGACCGAGCGGATCCTGTATTACACCGGCAAGTCGCACAAGATCGGCGAAGTGCACGATGGCGCTGCGACCATGGACTGGATGGAGCAGGAGCAGGAGCGCGGGATCACCATCACCTCGGCTGCGACCACCACCTTCTGGGAACGCACCACCGACGGCAAGACGCCCGAGGGGCCGAAGCACCGCTTCAACATCATCGACACCCCCGGCCACGTGGACTTCACCATCGAGGTCGAACGTTCGCTGGCCGTGCTTGACGGGGCCGTCTGCCTTCTGGACGCCAACGCCGGCGTCGAGCCGCAGACCGAAACGGTCTGGCGTCAGGCCGACCGCTACAAGGTGCCGCGCATCGTCTTCGTCAACAAGATGGACAAGATCGGCGCCGATTTCTTCAAATGCGTCCAGATGATCAAGGACCGCACCGGCGCGACCCCCGCCCCGATCGCCCTGCCGATCGGCGCCGAGGACAAGCTAGAAGGCATCATCGACCTGGTGACGATGAAGGAATGGGTCTACCAGGGCGAAGACCTGGGCGCGACCTGGGAAATCCGCGACATCCGCGACAGCCTGAAGGGCGAGGCGGAAACCTGGCGCGCCAAGCTGATCGAGCTTGCCGTCGAACAGGACGACGAGGCGATGATGGCCTACCTGGAAGGCCAGGAGCCGGACGTCGAGACCCTGCGCAAGCTGATCCGCAAGGGCACGCTGACCATGTCCTTCGTCCCGGTCACCGCCGGTTCGGCCTTCAAGAACAAGGGCGTCCAGCCGGTCCTGAACTCGGTCATCGACTACCTTCCCTCGCCTCTGGATATCCCGCCCTACCTGGGCTACGCCCCGGGCGACGAGACGGAAACCCGCAACATCGAGCGCAAGCCCGATGACGCCGAGCCCTTCGCGGCGCTGGCGTTCAAGATCATGAACGACCCCTTCGTGGGTTCGCTCACCTTCACCCGCATCTATTCCGGCACCCTGAAGAAGGGCGACCAGATGCTGAACTCGACCAAGGGCAAGCGCGAGCGTGTCGGTCGGATGATGATGATGCACGCCATCAACCGCGAGGAAATCGAAGAGGCCTTCGCGGGCGACATCATCGCGCTGGCGGGTCTGAAGGAAACCACCACCGGCGATACGCTCTGCGATCCTGCGAAGCCGCTGGTGCTGGAAACCATGACCTTCCCGGAACCGGTGATCGAGATCGCCGTGGAACCGAAGTCGAAGGCCGACCAGGAGAAGATGGGCCTTGCCCTTGCTCGCCTGGCTGCCGAGGACCCGTCCTTCCGCGTCGAGACCGACCTCGAATCCGGCCAGACCATCATGAAGGGCATGGGCGAACTTCACCTCGACATCCTGGTTGACCGCATGCGGCGCGAGTTCAAGGTCGAGGCGAACATCGGCGCCCCGCAGGTGGCCTACCGCGAGACCATCTCGCGTCCGACCGAGATCGACTACACCCACAAGAAGCAGACCGGCGGCACGGGCCAGTTCGCCCGCGTCAAGCTGGAGATCACGCCCACCGAACCGGGCGAGGGCTACAGCTTCGAAAGCCGGATCGTCGGCGGTGCGGTGCCGAAGGAATATATCCCCGGCGTCGAGAAGGGCATCAAGTCGGTCATGGATTCGGGTCCGCTGGCGGGCTTCCCGGTCATCGACTTCAAGGTGGCACTGGTGGACGGTGCCTTCCACGACGTCGACTCCTCGGTGCTCGCTTTCGAGATCGCGACCCGGGCGGCGATGCGCGAAGGCCTGAAGAAGGCCGGCGCGAAACTGCTGGAACCGATCATGAAGGTCGAGGTCGTGACGCCCGAGGAATACACCGGCGGCGTCATCGGCGACCTGACCTCGCGTCGGGGCATGGTGACCGGGCAGGACAGCCGCGGCAACGCCAACGTGATCAACGCGATGGTGCCGCTGGCCAACATGTTCGGCTACATCAACACCCTGCGGTCCATGACCTCGGGCCGGGCCGTGTTCACGATGCTCTTCGACCACTACGACGCGGTGCCGGAGAACATCAGCCAGGAAATCCAGAAGAAATACGCATGACGGTGCGGCGGGTGAACCCCGCCCTACCACCCCGTAGGCCGGGCTTCAGACCGGCGCACTTGAACCAATAGGAGAAGCCAGCATGGCGAAGGCAAAGTTTGAACGGACGAAACCGCATGTGAACATCGGGACCATCGGTCACGTTGACCATGGCAAGACGACGCTGACGGCGGCGATCACGAAGTATTTCGGCGAATTCAAGGCCTATGACCAGATCGACGGCGCGCCGGAA
>NZ_QMJY01000068.1 GCF_003574395.1 Tabrizicola thermarum | reverse complement strand
GGTATCGAGAGCGCGCTCTCGATACCCGTTGCGCCAGGTCGTGCGTTCGCCGCTGCGCTCGTGCCGTCCAGCGCCGATGATGCCTTCCACATCGGTCTCCATGATCAGCTGCAGGACGGCCTCGGCAATGCCGCGCAGAAAGTCTCCCTGATCGTGCTTGGCCAGAAGCTCGGACAGGTCCATGTTCGTCTTGGTCATCGGGGTCCCCGTGAGGTCCGTGGTTGAAGTCGCCAAACTCCACCTCGATCCTACACCTCGATGGCCACCCAGGATCACACCGCCAGCGGCGATGAAATTACACCAGCTCCTCGGACGCCAACGGGAGAAGCGCCGGGCCGAGAGCGTACGCAGTGCATCCGATCGTGGGGAAAACGCTGGCCTCAGCCATCAACTGCATAGGCATCGGCTTCCAGCGCGGCACCCACACCCGCTGGCAGCTGGTCGCGAACGACGGGACCGGCGCCCAGACCCTGACCGACATGGGCGCGAGTTTCGCCATTGCGACGGGTGGCGTGCTGACCCTGTTCATTGCCGCCCCGCCGAATGGGTCATCCGTCTGGGTGCGGGTGGTCGACGAGGTCTCCGGCGCGGTCTTCGAGCAGGAGATCACCGCCGATCTGCCCGCCGCAACGCAGTTCCTGTCGCCCCGGCTCTTCATGAACACCGGCGCGACCGCCGCTGCCGTCGCCTTCGACTGCGCCGGGGTCTACCTGGAGACGGATTTCTGAGGATCAATAATGACACTAACCGGAAAGCCATCCGAAGTTGTCGCGTCGGTCGCTTGCGAGCCAGACCGTCCATCGGCGCAGACGCATCGCAGGTAGCGCTCTTGCCCGCTCTCTCCGAAACCGCACGTGACGCGATCGTGACGGCCACAGTTGCGCAAAGATGGTCAGTCGCAAGAGATCAGCAATCGAGCAGGCAGAAAGGAGTATGCACGACGCCTTCGATCCATTTCCCGATGGCCTTGCGCTCGGGCGGCAGGGACACCGCACATCCGCCTGCGAAGGTCTCGAAGGCGGTCTGATTCAGACGGTTCAGACCGACAAGCACCGGAATGTCGCGGTCGAGCGCCATGGCGATCACATCCCGAAACCCGCGCCCCTCGGCCTCATGCTTGCCGAACTTGTTGATGAGGACGAGATCCGCCCCGCCTTGCAGACGCGCGGCAACCAGTCCGACGGCCGCCTCCAGCGCCTCGGGGTTCAGACGGCAACCTCGGGAGCGCGTGCCGAGGTTCTGGCTGATCCTCAGCACCGGGCCGTCGGGCAGAACGCGGACATCCATGTCGCAGTGGGCCGCAGTCGCGCGCGCGGTGTTGATCTGCACCGTGCCGCAGAGCCGCAGGCCGCGGGTTGTCAGATCGTCGGCAAGGCGGGCCAGAAGCCGATCCGTGTCGCCGCGTCCGGGGGCCATGGTGAAGGCAAGCTGCATGTCTGGCTCCTCATGCCGTGCAGAAGGGTAGAAACTCGACAAGGGCGCCGGCCGGCAGATGCTCCGCCTCGGCGGGCAGAAACGCAAGGCCGTCGGCCGCAGGCAAGAGCCCGACCCGGTCCGAATGCGTGGTGGCATCCATGCGCACCACCTCGCGCCCAAGCCCATCGAACCCCGCGAGGCTTGCCGGGCGCAGCTCGCAGCGTCCCGGCTTCCTGTGGACAGGCTCCGAAAGGACGACGTGCCTGCGAAGGTCGGCCGGCCCGGATTCGCCGGTCATCTGCCGCAGAAGGGCTGCACCGAAGACCTGGAAGGTCACGAATGCCGAAAGCGGATTGCCGGGCAGTCCAAGCCAGAGGCAGGTGCCGAGACGCCCGAAAGAGACCGGCTTGCCGGGCTTGATCGCCACCCCGCTGAAGAAAACCCTGGCGCCGAGACCGGCCAGTGCAGGTCTGACATGGTCCTCTTCCCCGACCGAGATCCCGCCCGTCGTGACGATCAGGTCGCAGCGGGCCGCAAGCCCGGCCAGTTGTGCGGTCAGACCGGTCCGATCATCGGCCGCCCGACCGGCCGAAATCAGATCGATCGCGGGCCGGCGCATGAGCGCCGAGAGCATGGGGGTGTTCACATCCCAGATCTGGGCATGGCTGCGGCGACCGCCGGCCGGCCGGATCTCGTCGCCCGTCACCAAGAGCGCCACGCGAAGGGGCGGACGCACATGAACCCGGCCTGCACCGGCCGCGGCACAGGCGGCGATCTCCTTCGGGCCGAGCCTGCGCCCGGCTTGCAGGGCAAGGTCCCCTGCCGCCAGGTCGCTGCCAGCCCTGCGCAGGTTCAGTCCGGGATGCGGGCGGGCGCCGAGCAGGATGGCATCGCCCTCGCGCGTGACCTCTTCCTGCATCACCACGGCGTCGGCCCCCGCCGGAAGCGGCGCACCGGTGAAGATGCGCACGGCCGCGCCGCCGGGCAGGACCGCGCCCGCGCCATGCCCTGCGGGCACCCGCGACACCACCGGAACCATCCACGGGCCGGGGCCGGTCAGATCCGCGCAGCGCAGCGCAAAGCCATCCATCGCGGCATTGTCGAAAGGCGGCACCGGCGCGGCGGAACGGACCGGGCGGGCGAGGACGCGGCCGAGGGCGCGGGCCAGATCGACCGTTTCGTCCCCCGCTGGCGGGCAGGCATGGGCCAAGATCCGGTCGATGGCCTCGTCGATGGCGAGGAGCGTGCCCTTCGGGTTCACGCGCTCGCAGCCGCAGCCGGGGGCGGCAAGTGTGGGAGCGACTGTCATGTTGCCACCTCGCGGCTAGGCTGTGCGTCCTGGAAATGCCCCGGGCCGATCGTGCAGTCGAGGTCGCGCAGGAGCCCGTCCTTCAGGCCGTAGATCAGACCGTGCACCCGGATCCTCGAGCCCCGCGCCCAGGCCCGTTGCAGGATCGGCGTCTCGGCCACCCGGCGGACGCCCTCCACCACATTGAACTCTGCCAGCCGGTCGCGCCGTGCCTCGATGTCGCGCTCGCGCCCCAGATCGACCGCATAGGCCCGCGCCAGCCGCCGGATCGGTTCCAGCCAGTGGTCGGCGAGGCCGTGCGGCAGATCCTCGGTCGCGGCCCTGACCCCGCCGCAGCCATAGTGGCCACAGACGATGATCTCGCGCACGTGCAGCGCCTCGACGGCGAATTCCAGCGCCGAAAGCAGGTTCATGTCCGACGAATGGACCACATTGGCGACATTGCGGTGGACGAAAACCTCGCCCGGTTTGAGACCCGCCACCACGTTCGCCGGCACACGGCTGTCCGAACAGCCGATCCAGAAGAATTCCGGGGCCTGAAGGGCCGCGAGGCGGGCGAAGTAGCCCGGATCCTGCGCCTGTCGGCTGGTCGACCAGTCGCGGTTGCGGTCCAGAAGGTCATTGAGCATCGGGCAGCTCCTGTGTGCCTGAAAGCCCGCGCCTCGATCGCATCCCCGAGGCCAGGCGGCGCAGGTCCGCGCGCGTAAGCCGGGCGCGGGCCATGGGCAGGATTATGGCGTTCTCGACGATCAGATGCCGGCGGACACGGTCGGCGAATTGCGCAAGCACCTCTCTGTCGGCGTCGGAAAGACTGCCTCCGTTGTCGAGGCAGAGCTGAAGGGCACGCCGCACCTCGGGCAGCAGGGCCGTCGCCCGCTCCTGATCGGCGCGGACGCGGGTCAGGACGGTGTCGATCGACTCCTCTTCCTGGCATAGGCCTGCAAGAGCCTGAAACAGATCCTCCGCCTCGTCCCGCAGATGCACGCCGACCTCTTCGTTGAGAAAGCGCAGGATCGACACGGCGGCCTTGCGGTCGAAGGTCCGAGCCGTGACGAGGCCATCGAGCAGGGCACAGATCTGCCGTTCGCGCAGATGGACTTCGGCGATGAAATCCAGCGGCCGGGCGATGAGGCAGAGATCGGCGTCCGGCTGTTCGCGCCCACGGGGCGAGGGACATGACCCGCTCATGTCGTTCTTCCGCGCATGTCTCAGATCGGGGCAAGGCTTGCGCCGGTGATGGTCGCCCTTCGGCCGAGGCCAGCCACGAAGTCGCGCGAGGCGCGTGCCCAGGCCGCCTTCTCCAGCGCCCGGGCGATCCGGGGGTGCACGGTTTCGAACGGCAGCACCTGTCCGGGCGCAACAGCGTTAAGGCGGATGATATGCCAGCCGTGCCGCGACAGGACGGGCTCTGCGGTCATGCCGCCTTCGGGCAGGCCGCGCAGGGCGGCCTCGAACTCGGGCACCGTGTCGCCGGGGCCGATCTGGCCCAGATGCCCGCCCTGCGCGGCCGATCCGCAGTCGCTGTCGCGGGCGGCGCGGGCGAAACTCTCTGCCCCGCCGTCCAGCCGCCCGAGGATTGCCCGCGCCCGCGCCTCGGCCGCGGCGCTGGAGGCCGCGTCGCCGGGATCGCAGGCGCAGAGGATGTGCGACACGTCCCACAGCGGCGCCGAGCGATAGCGGCCCGGATCCGTTTCCCAAGCGGCGCGGATCGCCTCTTCGGTGACGGGCTCGGGTTGGATCGCCGTGTCGAGTAGCGCGCGGATCAGCGCTTCCTCTCCGATTTCCCACCGTCCGGGGGCCAGCTCCTGCGGGTCGGGCACCAGGCCGCGCGCCCGGGCCTCCTGCAGCAACAGCGCGCGGATCGCCAGCGCCTGGGCCGCCTTGCGCCAGGCGATGCCGGGCTTGTCCTTCGGCGCGGTGTGGTTCTGCGCCTCGGCGGCGATGGCCGCCGAGGGGATGATTTCGCCGTTCACCACGACATCGGGAAAAAGCGGGACCGTCATTGCCGTCACTCCGCCGCGCTGGGGACGGCGCCCCCCGCAGTGCCATGCGGAATGGTGGCGGCGCGTGCCCCTGCGGCCCGGGGTTCGGCGCTGCGGCGGCGCTCCTCCAGCGGGCGGCGCCGGCGCGAGCGGACCAGCTGATACCCGGAGCGCAGGAACAGGTAGCGCAGCGGCGCGAAGAATCCCGAAGCGATGTGAACCAGTCGGGTGAAGGGGAAGACGAGGAAGATCGTCAGCCCCAGAACGATGTGCAGCTTGAAGATCGGCGCCACATCGGCGATCTGCTCGGCCGCACCGGCGCGGAAGGTGAAGATCATCTGCGCCCAAGCCATGAACTTGGTCATCTCATGCCCGTCAAGGTGCTGAAGCGACACGAAGATCGTGCCAAGACCCAGCACGAGCTGCGCCAGAAGAAGGATCAGGATCGCAATGTCCGCAAGGCTCGAGGTCTTGCGGATACGCGGATCGACCCAGCGGCGGTGCAGGAGCATCGCACCGCCGATCAGCGCCATGATGCCCGCGATGCCCCCGGCCACCACCGCAAGCAGCTGTTTGGCACCGTGGCTGATCCCGAGGGCGTCGAAGACGACGATCGGGGTCAAGAGGCCCACGAGGTGACCGAAGAAGATCACCAGGACGCCGACGTGGAACAGCACCGACCCGATGATGAGCTGCCTGCGCCGCAGAAGCTGGCTCGACGAGGTCTTCCAGGTGAAGGGGTCGCGTTCATAGCGGGCGATGGAGCCGATCACCATGACCGACAGGGCGATGTAGGGGTAGATGCCGAAGAAGAAGCTGTTCATGGGGGCCTCCGTCACAGCGCGATCGCGCCCGGGGCGCGGTGGATGGGTTGGTCCATCAGGGCCAGCATGTCGCGGACCTGGGGGCAGCCGGCGTTCGGATCGGGGCCGAAGGTGACTTCGGTTTCCGCCCAGACCGCATCGAGCGCGGCGAGGTCGGCCGGGTCGTCCTCGGGCTGCCTGAGCATCTCGGCCAGCGCCTCGGCGTCGGCCGTTCCGCCCGCAAGAGCGGAAAGAGCGGCGAACGCGGCGGCATATCCGCTCTCGCGCCGGACCAGCCGGGCTGCCAGAGCATCAAGGATATGCGCCGCGTCCGCCAGGGTTTCCTGTGCTTCTGCGAAGGGACGCATCGACAGGAATTCCAGCAGCACCGGCAGGTGGTCGGGCAGTTCCGAGGTGGTAGGCTCGAAGCCCGCCGCCCGATAGGTCTCGATCAGGCTGACCATCGCGCCTCCCCGGTCCCGGCTTTCGCCGTGGACATGTTCGAACAGGTTCAGCGACAGGCTGCGCGAGCGGTCGAAGAGCGCGACATAGGTTTCCTGAAGATCGGTGAGATCCCCCCGCCCCAGCCCCCGGGCGAGGGATGCGAGGTCGGCCCGCGTCGCCGCGGGAATGCGGGCATCGCAGGTCAGGACATCGGCGATGACCGGCATCGCCGCCTGCACCTCGGCCGTGGGATAGCTCAGGATCAGCGACAGGGACTTGAGCGTGCGGTCCATCAGAAGGTCTCCTGCGGAAGGGCGAATTTCTTCTTCTTGCCGCCGAACAGGCTTGTCCTGCCGGTCTCGCCGGTCGAGCAGCCGTTGCCGTCGGTGAAGCCGCAGCCGCCGCGGATCTCGGCCGCCTCTTCGTGCTGCTCGCGATGCGCCGTGGGAATCGCGAAGCGGTCCTCGTAGTCGGCGATGGCCATGATCTTGTACATGTCCTCGATCACCCGGCCGGACATCCCGACACGAGCGGCGATCGCCTCGTCCCGCACGCCCTCCACGCTGAGCGCCCGCATGTAGAGCCGCATCGCGGACATGCGTTCGAGGGCGTGAACGATGGGCTCCTCGTCCCCCGCCGTCAGCATGTTGGCGAGGTATTTGACGGGGATGCGCAGGGATCGCACGTCGGGCATCTGGTCGCTCATCGCGATCTGTCCCGCCTGGGCGGCATTCTGGATCGGGCTGAGCGGCGGGATGTACCACACCATCGGCAGCGTCCGGTATTCCGGGTGCAGCGGGAAGGCGACCTTCCAGTCCATCGCCATCTTCCAGACCGGGCTGACCTTCGCGGCCTCGATCCAGTCCTCAGGGATTCCGTCGCGGCGGGCGGCGGCGATCACCTCGGGGTCGTTCGGGTCGAGGAACACGTCCAGCTGCGCGCCATAAAGATCGGTTTCCCGATCCGCGCTGGCGGCCTCGGCGATCCTGTCGGCGTCATAGAGGATCACCCCCAGATAGCGGATGCGCCCGACGCAAGTTTCCGAACAGACCGTCGGCTGGCCGCTCTCGATGCGCGGATAGCAGAAGGTGCATTTCTCGGACTTGCCGGTATCCCAGTTGTAATAGACCTTCTTGTAGGGGCAGCCCGAGATGCACATCCGCCAGCCGCGGCATTTCTCCTGGTCGATCAGGACGATGCCGTCCTCCTCGCGCTTGTAGATCGCGCCTGAGGGGCAGGAGGCAGAGCAGGTCGGGTTCAGGCAGTGCTCGCACAGACGCGGCAGATACATCATGAAGGTGTTCTCGTATTCCCCGTAGATGTCCTTCTGCACCTTGTCGAAGTTGTAGTCCTGGGACCGCTTCGCGAACTCGCCGCCGAGGATCTCCTCCCAGTTCGGGCCCTTCTCGATCTTCTCGATCCGCTCGCCGGTGATCTTCGACCGGGGGCGCGCGGTGGGAAAGGCCTGCATGTCGGGGGCGGATTTCAGATGGTCGTAGTCGAAATCGAACGGCTCGTAGTAGTCGTCGATCTCGGGCATGTTCGGATTGGCGAAGATGTTCGCCAGGATCCGCCATTTGGCGCCCTGACGCGGTTGCAGCTTGCCGCCGGCCGTGCGGACCCAGCCGCCGTTCCAGCGTTTCTGGTTTTCCCAGTCCGTCGGATAACCGGTGCCCGGCTTGGTCTCGACGTTGTTGAACCAAGCGTATTCGACGCCGTCCCGCGTGGTCCAGACGTTCTTGCAGGTGACCGAACAGGTGTGACAGCCGATGCACTTGTCCAGGTTCAGCACCTTGCCGATTTGCGCACGAACTTTCATTCCGCTGCCTCCAGACCCTTGGTTGCGGGACGGTCGAGCCAATCGACCTTCTTCATCTTGCGGACGATCACGAATTCGTCCCGGTTACTGCCCACGGTGCCGTAGTAGTTGAAACCCCAGGACAATTGCGCGTAGCCGCCGATCATATGCGTGGGCTTGAGCGTGGCCCGCGTCACCGAATTGTGGATGCCGCCGCGCAGGCCGGTCTTTTCCGACCCGGGCGTGTTCACGATCTTCTCCTGCGCGTGATACATGAACAGCGTGCCCTGCTTGATCCGCTGGGACACGACGACCCGCGCGGTCAGCGCGCCGTTGACGTTGTAAACCTCGACCCAGTCGTTATCGACAAGGCCCGCCTTCCGCGCGTCCAGTTCGGACATCCAGACCACCGGCCCGCCGCGGTTCAGCGTCAGCATCAGCAGGTTGTCGCTGTAGGTGCTGTGGATGCCCCATTTCTGGTGCGGCGTGATGAAGTTCAGCACCACGTGCGGGTTCCCCTCGGCCGCGTCGCTGTTGACAGCCTTGGTGATCGTCTTCAGGTCCACCGGCGGGCGGTAGCCGACGAAGCCCTCGCCGAAGGCGCGCATCCATTCGTGATCCTGATAGAGCTGCTGGCGGCCGGTCAGCGTGCGCCAGGGGATCAGCTCGTGGACGTTGGTGTAGCCCGCGTTGTAGCAGACCTCTTCGCTTTCGATCCCCGACCAGGTGGGCGAGGAGATGATCTTGCGCGGCTGGGCTGCGATGTCGCGGAAGCGCAGCTTCGTGTGGTGGGCACCTTCGGCCAGATGGGTGTGGTGCTGGCCCGTGGGCTTTTCCAGCGCCCCCCAGGCCTTGACCGCGACCTCGCCGTTGGTTTCGGGCGCCAGCATCAGGATCATCTCGGCCGCGTCGATTGCGGTTTCCAGCTTCGGCTGGCCCTTGCCGATGCCGTCCTCGACCGTGCCGTTCAGGTCGCGCAGGTGCTGGACCTCGGCCTTGGTGTCCCAGGCGATGCCCTTGCCGCCGTTGCCGAGCTTCTCGAGAAGTGGGCCAACCGAGGTGAACTTCCGGTAAAGGTTCGGGTAATCCCGTTCCACCGCGATGAAGTTCGGCGCGGTCTTGCCCGGGATCAGGTCGCATTCGCCCTTCTTCCAGTCCTTGACCAGCGGCTGCGCCAGTTCCGCGGCCGTGTCGTGCAGAAGCGGCAGCGCGACGATGTCGGTCTCCACCCCCAGCACTTCTGGGGCGACGTCGCTGAACTTCCGCGCAATGGCCTTGAAGATCTCCCAGTCGGACTTGCTCTCGTAGGCCGGGTCCACCGCCGCCTGAAGTGGGTGGATGAACGGGTGCATGTCCGAGGTGTTCAGGTCGTCCTTTTCATACCACGACGCCGTCGGCAGCACGATGTCGGCATAGACCGCCGTGGTGGACATGCGGAAGTCGATGCAGACCAGAAGGTCCAGCTTGCCCTTCGGCGCCTTCTCGTGCCAGCGCGCCTCCTTCGGCCTGGCGCGGCCCTCTTCGCCCAGATCCTTGCCCATCACGCCGTGATCGGTGCCCAAAAGGTGCTTGAGGAAATACTCATGCCCCTTGCCGGATGAGCCGAGGAGGTTCGAGCGCCAGACGAACAGGTTGCGCGGCCAGTTCTCAGGCGCATCCGGGTCCTCGCAGGACATCTCCAGCCGGCCGGCTTTCAGTTCTTCGGCAACGTAGTCGCGGATGTCCTTGCCGGCCTTCTTCGCGGCCTTCGCGACCTCCAGCGGATTGGTCTTCAGCTGCGGGGCCGAGGGCAGCCAGCCCATGCGTTCCGCCCGGATGTTGTAGTCGATTAGGCTGATGTCCCAGTCGCCCTTCGGCGCGGTCGGCGACAGGATCTCGCCCGCGCGCAGGGTCTCGTAGCGCCACTGGTCTGTGTGGGCATACCAGCAGGAGGTGGAGTTCATCTGCCGCGGCGGGCGGCTCCAGTCGAGCGCGAAGGCCAAGGGGGCCCAGCCGGTCTGCGGCCGGAGCTTCTCCTGTCCCACATAATGCGACCAGCCGCCGCCTTCCTGCCCGATGCAGCCGCACATCACCAGGAGGTTTATGATGCCGCGGTAGTTCATGTCCATGTGGTACCAATGGTTCAGACCGGCGCCGAGGATGACCATGCTCTTGCCATGGGTCTTTTCGGCGTTGCCCGCGAATTCGCGCGCGACGGCGATGATCTTCTCGCGCGCGACTCCGGTGATCCGTTCGGCCCATGCGGGGGTGTAGGGGATGTCGTCGTCGTAGTTCCGCGATACCCAGTCGCCGCCGAGGCCCCGATCCAGGCTGTAATTGGCGCAGAAGAGGTCGAACACTGTCGCCACCAGCACCTCGCGCCCGTCGGCAAGCCGGACCTTGCGGGCCGGGACATTGCGCATCAGCACCTCGGGCGCGTCGCATTTCACGAAATTGGCCGTTGCCGCCCCGCCAAAGTAGGGGAAGGCCACGCCCACTACGCTGTCATGGTCCCCCTCAAGGATCTGGCTCAGGCGCAGCCGCGTGGCGGCGCCGGCCGCCTTTTCCTCGAGGTTCCACTTGCCTTCCTCGCCCCAGCGGAAGCCTATGGAGCCGTTGGGAACGACGAAGCGGCCCGAGCCCTCGTCGTAGGCGACCGTCTTCCAGTCGGGATTGTTCGCCTCGCCCAGCTTGTCGTTGAAATCCGCGGCCCGCAGCATCCGGCCCGGCACCAGACGGCCCTCCTGTTCGTCCAGCACGACCAGCACGGGCATGTCGGTGTAGCGGCGCGCGTAGTCCTCGAAGTATTCGGCCTGCCGGTCGAGGTGGTATTCGCGCAGGATGACATGGCCCATGGCCATGGCCAGCGCCGCATCGGTGCCCGCCTGCGGGTTCAGCCAGAGGTCGGCGAACTTGGCGGCTTCCGAATAGTCGGGGCTGACCACGGCGGACTTTGTGCCGCGATAGCGCACCTCGGTATAGAAATGCGCGTCCGGCGTCCGGGTCTGGGGCACGTTCGAACCCCAAAGCATGATGAACCCCGCGTTGTACCAGTCCGCGCTTTCCGGCACGTCGGTCTGTTCGCCCCAGGTCTGGGGGCTCGAGGGCGGCAAGTCGCAATACCAGTCGTAGAACGACATGCAGGTGCCGCCCAGAAGCGACAGATAGCGCGAGCCGGCGGCGTAGCTGACCATCGACATCGCCGGAATGGGCGAGAAGCCGAACACCCGGTCGGGACCATAGGTCTTCGCCGTGTAGGCATTGGCGGCAGCGATGATCTCGGTTGCCTCGTCCCAGGTGGCGCGGACAAATCCGCCCTTGCCGCGGGTCGAGGTGTAGCTTGCGCGCAAGGAGGGATCGGACTGGATCGCGGACCAGGCGGCGACAGGAGTCATCGTCGCACGCATCTTCCGCCAGGCCCGCATCAGGCTGCCGCGGACCAGCGGGTTCTTCACCCGGTTGGCGCTGTAGAGATACCAGCTGTAGGACGCCCCCCGCGCACAGCCGCGCGGTTCGTGGTTGGGCAGGCCCGCGCGGGTGCGGGGATAGTCGGTCTGCTGGGTTTCCCAGGTGACGATGCCGGACTTGACGTAGATCTTCCACGAACAGGATCCGGTGCAGTTCACCCCGTGGGTCGAGCGCACGATCTTGTCGTGGCGCCAGCGGTTCCGATAGGTGTCCTCCCAGCCGCGATCCTCGCGCGTGGCCTCACCCCAGCCGTCGGAAAAGGTCTCCAGCGTCTTCGTCTGGAAGAAGTTCAGTCTGTCGAGCAGGTGGCTCATCGTCGCTTCCTTTCGTTATTCGGCGGGTTGGGGGGCCGCAGGGGTGGCGCGGCCACGCTCGATGTCGTGGAGAAGTCCGCCGGGCCGGGTGTAGATGGCCCAGGTCAGGGCAAGGCAGACCACGTAGAAGGCCAGGAACAGCCACAGCGCACCGATGGGCGAGCCGGTCATCGCGATGGACGAGCCGTAGGCCTTGGGGATGAAGAACCCGCCATAGGCGCCGATCGCGCTGGTGAAGGCGACGATGCCGCCCGATTCCATCGCGATCTGGCGCGCGCGGTCGGCACCCTGAAGCTCCGGCATCAGGCGCGGCACCTCTTTGCCCATGATGACCGGGATCATCTGGAAGGTGGAGGCATTGCCGACCCCAGTGAAGAAGAACAGCGCCATGAAGCCCGCAAAGAACCCGGCGAAGCTGCCGGATTGCAGCGAGAAGATCACCGCAAGCACCGAGAGGATCATTCCCGCGAATACCCAGAAGGTGACGCGCCCGCCGCCGAACCGGTCGGAAATCCAGCCCGTGCCTGCGCGGCTGAGTGCGCCGATCAGCGGGCCGAGGAAGACGTATTGCAGCGCGTTGACTTCAGGAAAGGCGATCTTCGACAGGAGGGGGAAGCCCGCGGAATAGCCGATGAAGCTGCCGAAGGTGCCGATGTAGAGAACGCACATCAGCCAGTTGTGCGCGCGCCCGAAGATCACCGCTTGCCGGGCGAAGCTCGCCTTCGCGTCGGCGATGTCGTTCATCCCCAGCCAGGCCGCGATCGTGCAGGCCAGGATGAAGGGCACCCAGATGAAGCCTGCGTTCTGCAACCATAGCTTGCCGCCGTCGGACAGAACCTGCGGCTCGCCGCCCATCGCGCCGAAGACACCGGTGGTGATCACCAACGGCACCACGAACTGCATGACGCTGACGCCGAGGTTGCCGAGCCCTGCGTTCAGGGCCAGCGCATTGCCTTTTTCGGCCTTCGGGAAGAAATAGCCGATATTGGCCATCGAAGAGGCGAAGTTGGCCCCGCCCAGACCGCAAAGGAGCGCCAGCACCAGAAAGATGACGTAGGGGGTTTCCGGGTTCTTCACGGCATAGCCGATGCCGATGGCAGGCAGCATCAGCGACGCGGTGGACAGCGTGGTCCAAAGCCTGCCGCCAAAGATCGGCACCATGAAGCCGTAGAAGATCCGCAGCGTGGCACCCGACAGCGCAGGCAGGGCCGCGAGCCAGAACAACTGTTCGGGCGTGAAGGCGAACCCGATCGAGGGCAGCTTGGCCACCACCATCGACCAGACCATCCAGACCGAGAAGGCCAGAAGCAGCGCCGGGATCGAGATCCACAGGTTGCGCCGCGCGATGGCCCGGCCCTTCTCGGCCCAGAAGGTCGGGTCTTCGGGCCGCCAGTCCTCCAGCACGCGCGGCATGGCGGTGCGCTCGGGATGATGGATGTCCTGCATCTCGGGCAGTTGCGGCAGGCGGTCGAGCGCCTCGCCATGCGCCATGCGCTCCATCGCCCGGATCGACAGGTGCATCCAGGCCAGCGCGATGGCGACCAGAATGAAAAGCAGCGCAAAGCACGAGGTGTAGATGCCGGTCAGGTCCAGCAGAGCGCCGAAGACGATGGGCAGGACGAAGCCGCCAAGGCCGCCGATCATGCCGACAAGGCCGCCGACCGCGCCCACATGGTTCGGGTAATAGACGGGAATGTGCTTGAACACCGCCGCCTTGCCGAGGCTCATGAAGAAGCCCAGCGCGAAAAGCGTGACGATGAAGGGCCAGAGCCCCATGCGGGTGGAGAACGCGATCGGGCCGTCCTTGCCCTGGACCACATAGTCCGTCGGCGGGTAGGACAGCATGAACAGGAACACCAGGCTGAAGCCGAAGGTCCAGTACATGACCGCCCGCGCGCCGAACTTGTCGGACAGATGGCCGCCGTAGGCCCGGAACAGGCTCGCCGACAGGCTGAAGGAGGCCGCCGCCATGCCGGCCGTGCGGACATCGACGCCATAGACGTCGATCAGGTAGTGCGGCATCCACAGTGCCAGCGCGACGAAGGCGCCGAAGACGAAGAAATAGTAGAGCGAGAAGCGCCAGACCTGGATGTTCTTCAGCGGCGCGAACTGCTCGGCCAGCGAGGGCGCCCTGATGCCGGCCCTGCGGCGCTCGACCAGTTGCGGATCATCCTTGGCCAGCAGGAAGAAGAGCACGCCGATCAGGGCCAGCCCGGCCGCCCAGACCTGCGCCACGCCCTGCCAGCCCCAGGCCACCATGACGAAGGGGGCGACGAACTTGGTCACCGCCGCGCCGATGTTGCCCGCGCCGAAGATGCCCAGCGCCGTGCCCTGGTGGCCCGCATCATACCAGCGGCTGACATAGGCCACGCCGATGATGAACGAACCGCCGGCCAGGCCCACGCCCAGGGCCGTGATCAGATACATGACGTAGCTGTCGGCCAGCGTCAGCGCCCATGTGGCCAGGGCCGCAAGGATCATCTGGGCCGAAAACACCAGCCGCCCGCCGTACTTCTCGGTCCAGACGCCCAGAAAGATGCGGGTCAGCGACCCGGTCAGGATCGGGGTTGCCACCAGAAGGCCGAACTGGGTGTCGTTCAGCCCCAGCTCTCCCTTGATGGCGACCCCGATGATGGAAAAGATCGTCCACACCGCAAAGCAGGCGGTGAAGGCGATCGTGCTCAGCGTCAGGGCGCGGTTCTGATCCGCGCGCGAGACTGGCAATGCGGTTGGCATGGCGACAACTCCGGCTAGAAGGACGCAGTCAGCCCCCGAAGGGGTTGATGCAATCCTGCGGCCGAGGCGCACGCGCGGGGTTGATCTGGATCAGATTTCGCGAATTTCCTTGTGAAATAAATGGCTTGTGGAAATTTGTAATGCTCGATGCAGCGCCAGGTCAAGGCGCGCGCTGCTCAGGTCAAACGTGGCCTTGACATTTATCAATCGGAAGGGCGATCCTTGCAAAGGCAGTTTCAAGGAGTGGCGGATGCCCGATTCAGCCTTCGGCGAGATTCGCGACCTCCCCCTGTTTGCGGCAATGACCGACGTGAACTTCGCCGCCCTGGTCCGGGGCGCCTATGTCCAGACCTTTCCCGCGCAGATTGAGCTGATTGCCGAAGGCGATCCCAGCGACTTCCTGCACATCGTCCTGTCCGGGTCGGTTGACCTCTTCGCATCGTGGAACGGCCGCGAGGCGAGCCTGTCGACGGTTCGGCCGATCTCCACCTTCATCCTCGCCGCAACCGTGCGGGATGCCCCTTACCTCATGTCGGCCCGGACGCTGGAGAAAAGCCGGATCGCGCTCATCCCCAGCCAGGACGTGCGCGCCGTCTTCGACAGCGACGCTGGCTTTGCCCGCGCCGTCGTCACCGAACTTGCGCAATGCTACCGTTCGGTCGTCAAGGCGCAGAAGGATCTGAAGCTTCGGACCTCGCTCGAGCGGCTGGCGAACTATCTGCTGCGTCAGCAGCGGCGGGCGGGGGGCGCGGCCACGTTCGAGCTCGAGCACGAAAAGCGCCGCCTCGCCTCGGTTCTGGGCATGACGCCCGAAAACCTCAGCCGCGCCTTCAAGGGCTTGCAGCCCCACGGCCTGGCCGTGGAAGGCGCCCGCGTCACGATCACCGATCAGGCAGAGTTCCGGCGCTTCGCCCGCCCCAGCCCACTGATCGACGACGCGACGACCTGACGGGTCAGCCCAGCGGATCCACCCCGATGATCAGGGGGTGCAGCACGATCAAGGCTGTGTAAAGCAGGAGCCCGGTTGCCAGACGCGCGAGCGTCCCGCCGTCAGGGATCGCCGCGACAGGCGATGACGCGACAGCCCGGCGCAGGTCGGCCCAGGCTCGCCCCATCTCGCGCTGCCGCCGCCGATCGACAAGGCGGCCGCCGAACAGGGCAAAGGCCGCAAAGGCGCCGAACACAAGGACATGCGCAACGTCGCCGTTCGGCAGCACATGGGCGGCAGACCACAGCGCCAGCGCTGCAAGCAGGGGATGGCGGGTGAAGCGCACGATGCCAGGCCGTTGCGGATCGAAGCGGTCGTTGCGCGCCCCGCCGAAGGAAAAGGGGTTCGGCCGGCCGATGGCAAGCGTCAGGATCAGGCAGGCGGGCAGCATCAGAGCCAGCACGACATGGTTCTGCCAGGGCGCCCAGTCCCACAGGCCAAGGTAAGGCGCCCGCCCCGCTGCCACGATCAGCCAGGCGAGCGCGGCCAGCGACAGGGCGGAATAGGCGGCGGCAAAGCCTGCGCGGCCAAGCCTTGCCACCGCCCATGGCCGCAGCGGCGGGCGGACGGGCAGCGAATGTGTCAGGAAGAACGCGGCGAAGGCCAGCGCGTATTCACCCCAGCCCATGGCCGCCCTCAGATCCGTTTCGCGGGCGGCAGGCGCAGGAGCAGCCGGCCATAGACAAGGGCATAGCCGCCGAAGGCGCAGGTCCAGGCCAACCCCGCGATGTCGTAAGGCAGCGCGCCGGCTTCAGGCCAGATGCCGGCCGCGGCGCGCGCAAGAACAGCGACAACCAGCGCAAGGTAGATGGCCACGGTTCCCGCGCCCGCGTGCAGATCCTGCCCGGTATGCCCAAGCGTCGCCCGGGTCATCACCGCCAGCGTCATCAGCCCGATCGCGCCGCCCATCCACAGATGCTGCGCCGCCGCCATCCCGAAGGGCCCGACCCCCAGGATCTCGGCCGCCAGCGCCAGCGCCCCCAACGGCAGGAAGGCGTAACCGGCGTGCAGCACCGTCACCAGTGGCTCGGCCACGGTGCGATGTCCGGCCCAGCGCGCCAGCCGGATGGCGTGGAGCGCCCCGGACAGGGCCAGCAGCGCCCCCGTGCCCGTCCACAGCGGCAGAGCGACCCACAGGAGGAGCGCCGCCAGCAGGATCAGCAGCGCCACCTTGTCGAACCCCTGCATCGGCGGGATGGGCAGTCTTCCCGGCTCACGTCGCACCAGCCAGTTGCGGGTGAACGACGGCACGATCCGCCCGCCGATGACCGCGATCATCATCACGCCCGCCGAGAGCCCAAGACGCAGGCCAAAGCCCTGCGCGGCAGGGTCCCCCCGCGCAGCTTCCCAATGAAACAGACCGTTGCCCAGGGCAAAGACGGCCAGCATCGCCAGCACGATCAGGTTGCGCCAGTTGCGCCCCGCCACGATCTCGCGCCCGATGGCGGCGGCAAGAACCAGCGGAAAGGCCAGATCGACCGCCGCAGCCGCTGCGGGCTGATCGGCCGAGACCGCAACCGCCAAACGCCCGGCAAGCCACAGAAGCGCAAGGCCGCCAAGCCGCCAGCCGGTGATGGGCAACCGCCCGGTCCAGTTCGGCACCGCGGTCAGCAGGAACCCCGCCACCACCGCTCCGAGATAGCCGAACAGGAATTCATGCGCGTGCCAGGACACGGGATCGAAGGCCGTGGGCAGCGCCACCCGGCCCGCCAGCATCGCCAGCCACAAGGCCATGGCCAGCGCCGCCCAGACCGAGGCGCCGAAGAAGAAGGGCCGGAAGCCGTAGGTCAGGATGGCGGGGCCGGTCCAGGCGCGCATCCGTTCCGCCGTCGTGGTCATGGGGCGTTCCTTCTACGGACGGTTTCAGGTCATGCGCGCGGCTCGAAGCGCGGAAAGAGCACGTCGTTTTCCAGCGCGATGTGCGCGGCCAGGTCATCAAGCAGCCGCTCGGTACCCGCATAGAGCGACCGCCAGGACTTGCAGGCATGGTCCGGCGCGTGGAACTTGTTCGTCAGCTTGCGGATCCGTGCAATGCCTTCGGCATGATCGTCATGATCGGCGCGCATCACCGCGATCGGCTGCGCGATCCAGGGGCCGCCGTCGGCGCGCATCGCCGGAAACAGGATCATCTCTTCCTTGCGCATGTGATCCTCCATCTCCTGCGCCAGCCGCGCCAGCGCCTGGGCCAGGCCGCGCGGCGCCGCCGGGTCGTCTGCATGAACCTGCTCAACCCGCTCGGCCAGCGGCAGAAGTTCGGCAAGATCGGCGCGATGTGCCGCATGGTAGCGGGTCAGGATGTGCTCGATCAGCGCGCCGGTGTCGGTCCCGGTCGTGACGGTGCCTTCGTATCTCATGGCGATCCTTTCCGGGGGGCGGAGCCCCGTCGTGGCGAATTGGTATTTGATCTGCCGATTACGCCGTTGTAATGCGTATTTCAAATACCAATTTCTAGGATGTGACCATGCGCCTCACCTTCTTCACCGATTACGGTCTGCGCGTGCTGATGCGCCTGACCAACGAACCCGACCGCGCCTTCACCACGGCCGAACTGGCCGACGAGTTTCGCATTTCGCGCAACCATCTGGCCAAGGTGATCTCAGCCCTGGCGGCGGCCGGCTACATCGAGGCCAGGCGCGGCGGGGGCGGCGGGGCGAAGCTTGCGCGACCCGCCTCGGAGATCCGCCTGGGCGAGGTGGTGGCACGACTGGAGGCGGGCAAGGCTCTGGTGGAATGCTTTGCCCCGGCCGGCAACAGCTGCACCCTGACGCCGCAGTGCCGCCTCAAGGCGCGGCTGGCCCATGCGGTCCAGGTATTCCTCGACGATCTGGACAGGACGACCTTGGCCGACTGCGCCTATCCCGCAGGTACGACATGACCCGCAGGGACATGAATCCGCGAGACATGATGCAGATACGGATCGCCGCCAGAGAGGGGCCGACGGGGTGTGAGGGTTTCCTGAAGACAGCGTTCCGCTGCCCGTTGGCAGCCTGCCCAACCCTCAAGGCGCGCGCCGCGTCCGAAGCAAGGTAGCACAAACCTGCGTCGTGCATGCGTTTCTGTCCGGCCGACCTCCAGCGAGGTGCATCCGAACGAAAGACGGGTGTCGTTCAGGCCCGTCCCTTCCGCCACCCGAACGCGACCGGGATCCAACTCGACTTGCGATGGCGGGGCGGCCACGCGATTCAGCTGCGACGCCAGCCCATTCCGGCACCCATGTCGTTTCAGCTCATGATGTCGTTCTCCTGCTTTCCGCGCTGCGAGAGGCCCATTACCGCGAGCTTCGCCAGAAAATGGTGGGGCGCGCCATCGCCTCGATCGAGAGGTCGGGGCGCCCGAGGCGAATGCCCCGCCTGCGGTCAGGCCGATGCCGTGACCGCGAACTCGGTCATCATGCCGGTCGACAGATGCGGCATGTGATGGCAATGCAGCATCCAGCGCGCGGCCTCGCCCGCGTCGAGCGCCACGTCGACCATCGACATCGGCGGCACGTAGACCGTATCGCGCAGGGCGCCGGCAACGCGCTGTCCATTGATGCCGACCACCTGGAACACGTGGCCGTGCAGATGAATCGGGTGCCCCATCATCGACATGTTGTGGAACGAGAGCACAACCCGCTCGCCTCTGCGCGCCGTGACCGGCTGGTGCTGGCCCCAGACGGCACCGTTGATCGTCCAGACATAGGGCTGCATCGGCTCTGATGATGTGACCGCCCCCCGACGGCATCGATGTGCCAAGGTGGGTCTGCGAGGATCCACAAAGGAGGAC
>NZ_QMJY01000067.1 GCF_003574395.1 Tabrizicola thermarum | reverse complement strand
TTCCGGCGCGCCGTCGATCTGGTCATAGGCCTTGAATTCGCCGAAATACTTCGTGATCGCCGCCGTCAGCGTCGTCTTGCCGTGGTCAACGTGACCGATGGTCCCGATGTTCACATGCGGTTTCGTCCGTTCAAACTTTGCCTTCGCCATCGCGTTGTCCGCCCTTGTCCAGATCGCGCCCCGAGACGGGGCCGAGATTACACGGGCGGCGACTTAGCCCCTGCCCGCAGGAAATTCAAGCCTGATTGGCCGGACCGCCCGTGGGACTGCGGCAGGACGGCGCTTTGCCGGCGGGCGGGATCGTCCTATCTTCTTCGTCATGCTCGACGCGCCCCCTTCCCTGCCCGCCCGCGTTGCCCTCCACACCGAACCGATGGGGGTCTGGGCCAGTTTTCGCGCCGCACAGCGCAACGTCCTGGAACTGATCCCCGAGGTGGCGACCCGGGTGCCGATCCTGTCCGGCCGCACCGGCAAGCGCTGGCACATGCTGATGGACCCCGACGGTCTGAAGCAGGTCCTGCGCGACCGGGTGGAAGACTACCCGAAATCGGTCGTGACCAAGCTGATCCTCGAACCCGCCATCGGCGACAGCCTGTTCGTGGCCGAGGGCGCGCAATGGATGTGGCAGCGCCGGACCGCCGCCCCGGTATTCTCGCACCGCAACGTCACCGCGCTGGGGCCGGTGATGACGGCGGCGGCGGAACGGTCCGTCGCGCGGCTGGACCGCGCCGTGGGCCGGGCGGCGGACCTGTTCGACGAGATGGTGACGGCGACCTTCGAGGTGATCGCGGATGTCACCTTCTCGGACGGCACCGGCTTTGACCGGGGCGCGGTCCATGCCGCCATCGAGCAATACATCGCGGAAACTGCAAAGGTCTCGCTGCTGGATGTCCTTGGCGCCCCGCCCTGGGTTCCCCGTCCGAACCGCCTGTTCACCGGGTCCGCGATGCGCGAGACGAAGAAACTGGCCGACCGCGCGATCGAGGCGCGCAAGGCCGAGGGCGGAAAGACCCCGCCCGACCTTCTCGACCTTCTGATGGCCGGCTCCGACCCCGAAAGCGGGCGGCAGATGACCACGGCGGAACTGCGCGACAACCTCTTGACCTTCATCGTCGCGGGGCACGAGACGACGGCGCTGACTCTGGCCTGGGCGCTTTACCTCTGCGCCTTCGACCCGTCCGTGCAGGCCGCCGCGCGAGAGGAGGCGCAGGGCGTTCTGGGCGACCGCGCCGCCACCGTCGCCGACCTCGCCCGCCTGCCGCTGACCCGCCGGATCGTGGACGAGGCGCTGCGGCTCTATCCCCCTGCCGCCTTCCTGTCGCGCACCGCGATGGCCGCCGACACGCTTTGTGGTCGCGAGGTGCGCCCCGGCGACACGGTGATCCTGCCGATCTACGCGCTGCACCGCCATCGTCTGCTGTGGCAGGACCCGGACGCCTTCCGCCCCGACCGTTTCGCCGACCCCAGGGCGGTGCCGCGTTTCCAGTATCTGCCCTTCGGCGACGGCCCCCGCATCTGCATCGGCGCCAGCTTCGCGCTGCAAGAGGCGGTGATCGTGCTGGCCACCCTGCTGGCCCGCTTCCGCTTCAGCTCCATCCCCGGCAAGGACCCGAAGCCCGTGATGATCCTGACCCTGCGCCCGCAGGGCGGGGTCTGGCTGAAGGTGGAACGGGCCTGAACCTCCTCGTGCGCCCTCGGCGTCTTGTCGGGGGCGACCCGGCGAGGGGCGACGACGACGGGCGGCCCGTCAGGTGAACCGGTTGTCCCTCGGGAATCCGCGCGGGGCCATCTTGCCCGCACTTGCCCGCGCGCCGGTCCATTCCAGAAGATCGACCTCGGTCCGCGTGCGACCGGCGGGGTCCTTCCAGCTCAGCCCCTCGGCCTTGGTGAAGGTGATCGCGTCCGACAACCCGCCGTCCTTGTATTTCTGCAACCTGACGCCCTTGCCCCTGGCCATTTCCGGCAGTTCGGACAGCGGGAAAACCAGCATCTTCCGGTTGTCGCCCACCACTGCCACCATGTCGCCCGTGACCGGTGTGCAGACCGCCGTCTTGACCCCGTCCCGCACCGTCAGCACCGCCTTGCCCGCTCGGGTCTGCGCCAGCAGTTCCTCGGACGGCACCACGAACCCGTCCCCGGCCGTCGAGGCCAGCAGGTATTTCTGCCCCGGCCGCCAGACGATCAGATCGGTGATCCCGGTGTCGTTCGGCAGATCGACCATCAGCCGCACCGGTTCGCCCATCCCGCGCCCGCCCGGCAGGTTCGCGCCCAGAAGCGTGTAGAACCGCCCGTTCTCGGCCACCAGCAGGATCTTGTCCGTCGTCTCGGCATGGAAGGCGAAACGCGGGCCGTCGCCGTCCTTGAACTTCTGTTCCGCCGTCAGATCGACATGGCCCTTCAGCGCCCGGATCCAGCCCATCTTCGAGCAGATGACCGTGATCGGTTCCCGGTCGATCATCGCCTCGAAAGGAATGTCCTCGACCTCGGTCGCATCGGCGAACTGCGTCCGGCGCGCGCCCAGTGCGGTGCCCTTGCCATAGAGCTTGCGGACCTCGTCCAGCTCCTGGCCGATCCGCTTCCACTGCCGCCGCTCGCTGTCCAGAAGATCGGCCAGATCGGCGCGCTCCTTCATCAGCGCGTCGCGCTCGGCGTTCAGCTCCATCTCCTCCAGCCGCCGCAGACTGCGCAGCCGCATGTTCAGGATCGCCTCGGCCTGGACCTCGGTCAGCTGGCCCGCGCCGCCCTTGGCGGGGGACTTGTAGTCCTTCTCCGACGTGGCCCGGATGTGCGATTTCGACCAGTCCTCGGCCATCAGCGCGGCCTTCGGGTCCTCGTCGTATCGGATGATGTCAATCACCCGGTCCAGGTTCAGGAAGGCGATCAGCAGCCCTTCCAGCACCTCCAGCCTTGCGTCGATCTTCTCGATCCGATGCTGGGACCGCCGCCGCAGCACGTCGCGGCGGTGGTCAAGGAAGGCGCGCAGCACCTCTTTCAGCGAACAGACCTTCGGTACGCGGCCGTCGATCAGCACGTTCATGTTCAGATTGAACCGCACCTCGAGGTCCGAGTTCCTGAACAGGCTGCCCATCAGCACCTCGGGGTCCACGTTCCGCGCGCGCGGCTCCAGGATCAGCCGGATGTCCTCGGCGCTTTCGTCGCGGACATCGGCCAGAAGCGGCACCTTCTTCAGCTGGATCAGTTCGGCCAGCTTCTCGATCAGCTTGGACTTCTGCACCTGGAACGGGATCTCGGTGACGACGATCTGCCAGGTGCCGCGCCCCAGATCCTCGACCTGCCACTTCGCCCGGGTGCGGAAGGCGCCGCGACCGGTGCGGTAGGCCTCGAGGATGCTGTCGCGCGGCTCCACGATCACCCCGCCGGTCGGGAAATCGGGGCCGGGGATCAGCGCCACCAACGCCTCGTCGGAAAGCTGGGGGTCGGCCAGCAGGGCCTGACAGCCGTCGATCAGCTCATCCAGATTGTGCGGCGGGATGTTCGTGGCCATCCCCACGGCAATGCCCGACGACCCGTTGGCCAGAAGGTTCGGGAAGGCCGCCGGCAGCACCACCGGCTCTTCCAGACGGCCGTCATAGTTCGGGCGGAAATCGACGGCGGTCTCGTCGATGCCCTCCATCAGCAGTTCCGCCGCCTGGGTGACGCGCGCCTCGGTATAGCGGCTGGCGGCCGGGTTGTCGCCGTCGATGTTGCCGAAGTTGCCCTGCCCGTCCACCAGCGGGTAGCGCATGTTGAAATCCTGGGCCAGCCGCGCCATCGCGTCGTAGATCGCGGCATCGCCGTGGGGGTGGAAATCCCCCATCGTGTCGCCGCTGATCTTGGCCGATTTCAGGAACCCCCCCGTCGGCGTCAGCCGCAGCCGCCGCATCGCCCAGAGGATTCGCCGGTGCACCGGCTTCAGCCCGTCGCGCGCGTCCGGCAGGGCGCGGTGCATGATCGTGGACAGCGCATAGGTCAGATACCGCTCGCCGATCGCACGCGACAGCGGCTCAGCGGTCGTCAGGCCTTCGGGAGTTCCCTCCCCGGACCCCTCGATCTTGGGTTCGTCGTCTTCGGCGCTCATGCATGTTGTGTAGGGAAAAGACCGTCACGGGTCCAGATGGCAATGACACATCCCGGAACCGTCCTTGGGGTTGTGCATTTTTCCTGCACTCCCCTCTGGCCCCTGTGGTATGGGAGGCCAAAGAGACAAACGGATTCCAGATGCTGCGTCTGACATTGATCTTGTGTGCCGTCCTGTTTGCCGCCCTGATGATTGCGGGGGAGGACCGGGGGCAGTTGCGTCCGGGCCTGGCAGATGCGGCCGCCAGGAAGGCCCTCGCCGAAAGTGATTCGGTCCCGCCGGCGCCCCAGCCCGAGGCCGTGACGGTGATCGCGGCAGAACCGATGGCCAATCCTGTCACCCGGCCCACCGCCCAGGCCGCCGCTCCGGTCGTGACGCGGGCCGAGCCCGAGCCCTATGTCGAGCCGGCGCGCAAGCTGGTGACCGAGGTGCAAGAGCCGATCTTCTCGCTGTCGTCGCTGGGCACCGAACCCGTTCCCGCAGCGCCGGGGCCAGAGACCACCCCCGAAGTCGCCGAGGGCGGCACCGGGACGATCTGGTATGTCACCGCCGATTCGGTGAACGTGCGCGCCGAACCCTCGACCGAGGGCGAAGTGCTGGGCACGCTCGGCTCGGGCGAGGCAGCACTTCTGGTGCAGGCGGTCAACGGCGAATGGGCGCGGATCGTGATCCAGGGCGACGGGGTGGAAGGCTACGTCGCAATGCGCTACCTCAGCCCCGTTGCCCCCTGAGGGGCGCACGCCCCCGGAGGTCTGATGTCCCGACGTTCGATCCTGATTACCGGATGCTCATCGGGCATCGGCCTGGATGCCGCGCGCACCCTGCACGCTCGCGGCTGGAGGGTCTTTGCGACCTGTCGGCAAGAGGCCGACTGCGACCGGCTGCGCGCCGAGGGGCTGGAGAGCTTTCGTCTGGACTACGCGGATGAGGACAGCATCGCCGCCGCCGTCGCCGAAGTCGTGACGCGCACCGGCGGCAGGCTGGATGCGCTGTACAACAACGGCGCCTTCGCCTGCCCCGGCGCGGTCGAGGATCTGCCGCGCGGCGCCTTGCGGGAAATCTTCGAAACCAACCTCTTCGGCTATCACGACCTGACCCGCCGGGTGATCCCGCTGATGCGGTCGCAGGGCCATGGCCGGATCGTCAACTGCTCCTCTGTCCTGGGACTGGTGGGCATGACCTGGCGCGGGGCCTATGTCTCGACCAAATTCGCGCTGGAAGGCCTGACCGATGTCTTGCGGATCGAGATGAAGGGCACCGGGATCGAGGTGATCCTGATCGAGCCCGGCCCAATCGCCACGAAGATCCGTGAAAATGCAGTCCCGCATTTCGAAAGGTGGGTGGACTGGGAACATTCGGCCCGGCGCGCGCAATATGTCTCCTTGCGCGGACGGCTGTATGACAAGAAGACCAGGAAGGACACGTTCGAGCTTGGCCCCGAGGCGGTGACGGCAAAGCTCATCCACGCGCTGGAGCATCCTCGCCCCAGGGCGCGCTACTATGTCACGACGCCCACCTACCTGATGGGCGCGGCCCGGCGCATCCTGTCGACCCGCGCGCTCGATTGGCTGATCGCCAAAGGCTGACGCCCTACAGCCGCTCCGCCTCGGCATGCAGGCGGTCGACCAGCCCCTGGTCCAGCTTCATCCGCGCGGCCAGCATCGCCAGATAGCCCTTCTCGGCCGGGTTCGCCTCGTCCACGATCATCAGGGTGGCGGCGTAAAGCTGCGTCGCCTCGGCCTCGCTTTGCGCAAGGGCTGCAATCCGGCCCACGTCCAGCGGCGCGTCCAGCTCGGCCGCGATCAGCGCTTCGGCTTCGGGCCCCAGTCCCAGCGTGGCCAGTTGCGCGTCAATCGCGGCGCGCTCCTCGGCCGAAACCTCGCCATCCGCCTTCGCCGCCGCGATCATCGCCTGCAACAGATGCGTCGCCAGATCGTCCGCCGCCGCTGCATCCGTGGGATTGAACGCGCTGCCCTCGGGCGCCGGAAGCGCGACGGCCCCCTCCGCACCGGCGCGGCCGTTCTTCCAGTCCTCATAGGCCTTGTAGGCCAGCCCGCCGATGGCCGCCATGCCGCCGATCCTGACCCCGGTGCCCAGCATCCGCCGCCCGCCCCGGGTCAGAAGCACGCCCAGAAGCCCCCCGGCAATCGCGCCCTTGCCCAGGGCCGACTGGCTGTTCCAGGCCTCTTTCGCCTTGTCGGCCAGACCCTTGGCGCCGTTGCCGCCGGTCATCTGGGACAGACCGCCCACCAGGCTGTCCATCAGGGACTTCGCGTTCAGCATTCGGACCTCCTCTGTTTGCCCCGCAGCATATGGGAACCGATCTGCAACAGCGCAATGACGGGCGGCGGGCCCGGCCAACCGCCGCCTAAGCCGCGCCCCAGCCGCCGCCGCCGGGCGTGCGCATCTCGAACACCGCGCCTTCGGGAAGCTCGCGCTCATCATTGCCGCCCAGCCGTTCGACGCGGCCATCCGGCCAGTGCACCAGGTTTTCCCCCACAGCCCCCGGCCCGCCGCCGTCCCCGCCGAACGGCGCGACCCTTCGGCTGCCGCACAGCGTGGTGACCGTGACCGGCGCAAGGAACCGCAGCTTCCGCACCGCCCCGTTGCCGCCGCGCCACTTGCCGCTTCCCCCCGAACCCCGCCGGATGGAGAAAGCCTCCAGCCGCACCGGAAACCGCTTTTCCAGCACTTCGGGATCGGTCATCCGCGTGTTGGTCATATGGCTTTGCACCGCATCGCACCCATCGAACCCCGGCCCCGCACCGCTGCCCCCGGCGATGGTCTCGTAGTTCTGGAACCGGTCATTCCCCCAGATGAAGTTGTTCATCGTCCCTTGCGCCGCCGCCACCACCCCCAGCGCGCCGTAAAGCGCGTTGCAGGCCGACTGGCTGACCTCGGTATTCCCCGCGATCACCGCCGCCGGGGCGCGGGGGTTCAGCAAAGTCCCCTCGGGCACGATGATCTCCAATGGCTTCAGACAGCCTTCGTTCAGCGGAATGGCCTTGCCGACAAGCGTGCGGAACACATACAGCACCACCGCCCGCGTCACCGCCTGCGGCGCGTTGTAATTCCCGGAATGCTGCGCACTGGTCCCGGTGAAATCTATTTTCGCCGACCGCGCGGCGCGATCCACCAGGACCTTTACCTGAATGGTCGTTCCGATATCCATCGGATAAGTGAAGGACCCGTCCTTCAATCGGTCGATCACGGCCCGCACGCATTCCTCTGCGTTCCGCTGCACATGTCCCATATAGGCCGCAACCACCTCGGCCCCGTGCAGGTCGACCACACGCAAAAGCTCGCGCCGTCCGGTCTCGTTCGCGGCAATCTGCGCCTTGAGGTCCGCCATGTTCTGGTCCGGCGACCGGCAGGGCCAGCGGCCCGACCCCAGAAGTGCCCGCACCTCCGCCTCCTGCAAGACGCCCTGCCGCACCAGCGGGAAAAGGTCGATCAGCACGCCCTCCTCCTCGATCGTCGTGCTGTCCGGTGGCCCCGATCCCGGCGTGCGCCCGCCGATGTCGGCGTGATGCCCGCGCGAGCCCAGCCAGAAGGCGGGCCTGTCGTTCACGAAGACCGGGGTAATCACGGTGACATCCGGCAGATGCGTGCCGCCGTTCCAGGGCGAGTTCAGCATCCAGGCATCCCCCTCGCGCGCCGTGGCGCCGACCGCCGCGATCACCGTCTTGACCGCATGGCTCATCGACCCCAGATGCACCGGAACATGCGGAGCATTGGCCACCAGATCGCCCGCCGCGTCGAAGATCGCACAGGAAAAGTCCAGCCTTTCCTTGATGTTGACTGACCAGGCCGTATTGGCAAGCGTCGCCCCCATCTGGTCGGCGACCGACATGAACAGGTTGTTGAACACCTCCAGCAAGACCGGATCGGCCCTTGTCCCCGCCGCAGGGGGCCGGACAATTTCCGCCACCCGCCGCAGGATCAGGTTCGCCCGGTCATCGACCGAGGCTTCCCAGCCCGGCTCGACGATCACCGTCCCGGTCGCCTCGGCGATCACCGCGGGCCCGGCGATCCGGGTCGCCCGGCCGCAGTCCTTGCGCTGATAGAGGGGCACCTCCTGCCACCCTCCCGCCGCCCAGACCCTCAGCGTCCCCTCCGGCGTCCCGGCGCCTTCGCCCGGTGCAGGATCAGGCAGGCCCGCCCCGCCGCCTTCGGCCTCGACCGCCAGCATCTCGAACAGCAGCGGCCGCTCCGGAGAGGTGAAGCCGAACCGCGCCCGATGCGCTGCGGCGAAGGCCTCGGCCATCTCTGCGGCGTCGCCGAAGGGAACCGGCAGCGACTGGTGCTGGCCGTCATGGCGCAGGTGCGCGGTCAGCGTCACGGCTGGCGCTGCCACGCCTTGCGCGGCCAATTCTGCCACCGCCGACTCCGCCAGTTCACCGATCCGCGACCGCGCCTCGGGCAGGCTTGAAAGCGGCGCGTCGAACTGGATTTCGCGCAGCACCCGCAGCTGTGCAAGCCCCATGCCGAAGGCAGAAAGCACCCCGGCCTGAGGATGCATGAAAACCGTTTTCATTCCAAGGGCATCCGCGACCCCGCAGGCATGCTGCCCGCCCGCGCCGCCGAAGCATTGCAGCGCATAGCCCGTCACATCATGCCCGCGCTGGACGCTGATCTTCTTGATCGCATTGGCCATGTTGTCGATGGCAATGCGCAGGAAGCCTTCTGCAATGACCTCCGGCGGGTCACGGCGCCCGGTCACCTTCGCCACCTCGGCCGCCAGCGCCTCGAAGCCCCGCCGCACCGCTGCGACGTCCAGCGGCTGATCGCCCTCCGGCCCGAAGACGGCTGGGAAATGCGCCGGGGACAGGCGCCCCAGCATCACGTTGCAATCGGTGATCGTCAGCGGCCCGCCCCGGCGATAGCTGGCTGGCCCCGGATTGGCGCCGGCACTTTCCGGGCCGACCTGGAACCGCCCGTCACGGAACGAACAGATCGACCCCCCACCTGCCGCAACCGTGTGGATGTCCATCATCGGAGCGCGCATCCGCACACCCGCGACCTCTGTCTCGAACGACCGTTCGTAAACCCCCGCGAAGTGGCTGACATCGGTCGAGGTGCCACCCATGTCAAACCCGATCAGCCGGTCGAACCCGGCGGCCTGAGCCGTGCGCACCATGCCGACAATGCCCCCCGCAGGCCCCGACAGGATCGCATCCTTGCCCTGAAACCGCCCGGCCTCTGTCAGCCCGCCGTTCGACTGCATGAACAGAAGCCGCCCCGTCGCCCGCCCCATGTCAAGCGCCCCTTCGACCCGGGCCACATAGCGCCGCAGGATCGGCGACAGGTAGGCATCGACCACCGTCGTATCCCCTCGCGCCACCAGCTTGGCCAGGCGAGACACCTGATGCGACAGGGAAATCTGGGAAAACCCCATGTCGCGCGCGACCCGGCCGACCGCGATCTCATGCGCCGGGTTCACATGCCCATGCATCAGCGCCACGGCAACCGCCCGGATGCCCAGGGCATGGGCGCGGGCCAGCGCATCCGTCACCGCTGTCAGGTCCAGCGGACGGACCTCCGCACCCTCGGCATCCAGCCGCCCCGGTATTTCGAATACTTGTTCATATAAAAGCTCCGGCCGCCTGATGTTCAGCTCGAACAGCTCCGGCCGCGCCTGGGTGCCGATGCGCAGCAGATCGCCGAAGCCTTCCGTGATCAGCAGCGCGACGCGCTCTCCCTTCCGTTCCAGAAGCGCGTTGGTGGCGACCGTCGTGCCCATCTTGACCGCCGCGATGCTGCCGTCGGGGATCGCCTCTCCTGGACATAGCCCCATACAGTCGCGGATGCCCTGAACGGCCGCATCAGCATAGCGTTCCGGGTTTTCCGACAGGAGTTTGGCCGTCACCAGCCGACCGTCCGGCGCACGCCCGACCACATCGGTGAAGGTCCCGCCCCGGTCGATCCAGAATTCCCAAGCCATCCGCGCCCCCGTCGATCCCCCCTTTGGTGACGCGCGGGTGCGCAAGATGCAAGCCGGTCAGCGCCCGACCCTGGCCAGAAGCTCCTCGACCTTCGGCCCCAGCCCCTCGACGATCAGCTTCACGCCCTCGGGGTTCGGATGCAGGCCGTCCGCCTGCATGTAGGCCGCCATCGAGGCCGGATCTGCCGGATCCGCCCCCGCCGCCCGCAGCCCGGCAAAGAAATCGTCGGCCAGCAGGGCTCCGTACGCGGCCGCCAGTTCGGCATACATCCCGTCGAAGGCCGCCTTGTATTCCGGCCCGAAATTTCCCGGCGCCTTCATCGACACCAGAAGCACCGGCAGCCCCCGCGCCGCCGCCTCTTTCAGGATGCCGTCCAGGTTCGCCTTCGACCCCGCCGGGTCCAGTCCGCGCAACAGGTCGTTGCCCCCCAGCGTCACGATCAGCGCATCCGCCCCCGCCCCCAGCGCCCAGCCGACCCGCGCAAGGCCCCCGGCCGTCGTGTCGCCCGAAACACCCGCGTTCTGCACCACGACGTCATGCCCCCGCGCCTTCAGCCACCCCTCCAGCACCGGCACGAAACCCTGCGACTGATCGCTAAGCCCATAGCCCGCCGTCAGGCTGTCGCCCAGTGCCACGATCGTGACCGGTTCGGCCAAGGCGAATGTTGACAGTGCCAAGACTGCAATCGCAGCATTGCGCATCCGGCAAACCGCGCCATATCCGACAGAACGAGCCAGCCGAAGGACGCCTTGCATGACCGACCCTGTTCTCGCGCTTTCCGATGCGCGGCTGACCCTTGCCGGCAACGCCGGTCCGGTCGAGATCCTGAAGGGCATCACGCTCTCCATCCACAGGGGCGAAACGGTCGGGCTGGTCGGGCCATCGGGGTCGGGCAAGTCGTCGCTCCTCATGCTCATGGGCGGGTTGGAGCGTGCCACCGGCGGCAAGGTTCTGGCTTTGGGCCAGGACCTGACCGCGATGGACGAAGACGCGCTCGCCCGGTTCCGTCGGGGGAATATGGGGGTTGTGTTCCAATCCTTCCACCTCATTCCCACGATGACGGCCCTGGAGAACGTGGCGTTACCCCTTGAACTTGCGGGCGCGCCGGACGCCTTCGAGCGGGCCGAGGCTGAACTGGCCACGGTGGGCCTGGGCAAGCGGATGCACCACTACCCCAGCCAGATGTCGGGGGGCGAACAGCAGCGCGTGGCGCTGGCCCGCGCCGCCGTGCCGCGCCCGGCGGTCCTTCTGGCCGATGAACCGACCGGCAACCTGGACGGCGTCAATGGTCAGGCGATCATGGACCTGCTCTTCGGTCTGCGTGACCGCCACGGCGCGACGCTGGTCCTTGTGACCCACGCGCCCGAACTTGCGGCCCGCTGCGACCGGGTGATCCGGCTTGCCGATGGCCTCCTCGCGCCCGAAGCGCTTGCCAAGGCCGCCGAATGAGCCTCGCCTTCACCATCGCCCGGCGCGAGCTTCGCGGCGGCCTGCGCGGCTTCCGCGTCTTTCTTGCCTGCCTCGCCCTCGGTGTGGCCGCCATCGCCGCCGTCGGCACCCTGCGCACCGGCATCCAGCAGGGTCTGACCGACCAGGGCGCGGTGATCCTGGGCGGCGACGCCGAGATGCGCTTCACCTACCGCGCCGCCGATGCGGATGAGCGCGCCTATATGGACCGGATCGCCACGAAGGTCTCCGAAATCTACGATTTCCGCTCCATGGCCCTTGTCGACGGCGACCAGGCACTGACCCAGATCAAGGCCGTCGACGACGCCTGGCCCCTGACAGGATCCGCCACCCTCGACCCCCCGATCCCGGTCTCCGAGGCACTTGCCGACCGGAACGGCCTTCCAGGCGCGATCATGGACCCGGTCCTGATCGACCGCCTCTCGCTGGCCATCGGCGATACCTTCCGCCTCGGGACGCAGGACTTCCGCCTCACCGCCGCCCTGATCCGCGAACCCGACTCTGCCTCTACCGGCTTCACCCTCGGCCCCCGGACGATCGTCCGCTCCGATGCGCTGGCCGGGTCCGGCCTTCTGGCATCGGGCTCGATGTATGAAACCCGCTACCGTCTGCTCCTGCCCGGGGGCGCGGACCTGCAAGCCCTTGAGACCCGGTCAGAGGCCACCTTCCGCGACAAGGGGATGCGCTGGACCGACAGCCGCAACGCCGCCCCGGGGATCGAGACCTTCGTGGACCGTATCGGCAGCTTCCTCGTGCTGGTCGGCCTTGCGGGCCTTGCGGTGGGCGGGGTCGGCATCTCCGCCGCGATACGGTCCTACCTCGACGGCAAGGTGGAAACCATCGCCACGCTGAAGACCCTCGGCGCGGAAGGCGGCCTGATCTTCCGCAGCTACCTCTGGCAGACCGCGATCCTGTCGGCCCTCGGCATCTCCCTTGGCCTTGCCCTCGGTGCCATCGTCCCCCTCCTCGCCGCGCCTCTGATCGAGGCCTCGCTCCCCTTCCCCGCCCAGATCCGCCTCTCCCCCGGCGCGCTGGTCGAAGCCGCCTTCTACGGCGCGCTCTCCGCCCTCATCTTCACGCTCCTCCCCCTTGCGCGCACCGAACGCATCCGCCCCGCCGCCCTGTACCGTGGCGGCAGCGGCACCCGCGCCTGGCCCCGGAAACGCTATCTGGCCGCCCTCGCCCTCGCCGCCCTCGCGCTGATCGGCAGCGCCACCTGGCTCTCCGGCATCCCCGAGCTTGCCCTCGGCGCGGCCGGAGGCGTCCTCGGCGCGCTCCTCATCCTCGCGCTGGCCGCCGCCGGCCTGAGATGGGCCACGAAACGCCTCGCCCGCACCCGGCTGACCCAAGGCCGCCCCGCCACCCGCGCGGCCCTTGCCGCCATCGGCGCCCCCCGCTCCGACGCCAGCTCCGTCGTCCTCTCCCTCGGCCTCGGTCTCTCGGTCCTTGCCGCCGTGGGGCAGATCGACTGGAACCTGCGCCAGGCCATCGCCACCGACCTGCCCACCCGCGCGCCCGCCTTCTTCTTCATCGACATCCAGCCCGACCAGCTTGACACCTTCCTCGCGATGATGAAAGCCGACCCCGCCGTCACCGAAGTCGAAACCGCCCCCATGCTGCGCGGCGTCATCACCCGGATCAATGGCATCCCCGCGCGTGAGGTCGCCGGCGACCACTGGGTCATCCGCGGCGACCGCGGCATCACCTACGCCGCCACGCCCGGCCCCAAGACCCGCATCACCGCCGGCACCTTCTGGCCAAGGGACTATCAGGGCGCCCCCCAGATCAGCTTCGCCGCCGAGGAAGCCGCCGAAATCGGACTGAAGATCGGCGACACGATGACGGTCAACATCCTTGGCCGCGACCTGACCGCCACCATCACATCCTTCCGCGAGGTCGATTTCTCCAACGCCGGAATGGGCTTCGTGATGACCCTGAACCCCGCCGCCCTCGCCGGGGCGCCCCACACCCACATCGCCACCGTCTACGCCCCGCCTCAGGCCGAGGCGGCGATCCTGCGGCAGGTCACCAAGACCTGGCCCAACATCACCGCCATCGCCATCCGCGAGGCGGTGGACCGCGTGGCCGAGGCGCTTTCCGCCATCGCCACCGCGACAGCCTGGGCCGCCGCAGGCACGCTCATCACCGGCTTCGTCGTCCTGATCGGTGCGGCGGCGGCGGGCGAACGGGCCCGGATCTACGAATCCGCCATCCTCAAGACCCTGGGGGCCACGCGAGGGAAGATCCTTTCCAGCTTCGCCCTCCGCTCCGCCCTCATGGGCGCCGCCGCCGGGATCGTCGCGGTCATCGCCGGGGGCCTGTCGGGCTGGGCGGTGATGACCTTCGTGATGGACTCGACCTACCGGTTCGAGCCCTGGTCCGCCATCGGCATCGTCGCGGGCGGGGTCCTTGCCACGCTCCTCGCCGGCCTCTTCTTCGCGCTGCGGCCCCTCAACGCCCGGCCGGCCGGAACCCTCCGCGCACAGGACTAGGGGGTCACCGGAACCGGCTCCAGACCCACGCCCTCGACCGCCGCCTGTCGGAACAGCGGGAACCCCGCTGCCCGCTCGGCCCGGGCGCTGGCCATCTGGAACGAGGCAAAGAACCGCTCCACCCCGTATGCCTCCAGCTCGACCCCGACCCAGTCCGCGACGATCCGGTCATAGGCCCCGGCCAGCACGCGATTGTCCGGGTCCAGACCCGAGACACAGACCAGCCCCGTCGACCGGCAATCAAGCACCGTCAACGTCAGGTCCGGCCGCCACATCCGCAGGATCGGGATCATCTTCCAGACATCCCCGGTCCAGGACCCTTTCGGCAACCGCGACAGGTCCCGCGTCATCATGCCCGGCCCATAGGGCACGCAGTCATGCAGAAGGATCACCCCACCGGGGGCCATCGCCGCCTCGGTGTGCATGAAGTCCCGCAACAGGTATTCGACCAGATGCATCCCGTCCAGGAAGGCCAGTCCCAACCGGATGCCGTTCCGCGCCAGGAACCCGCTGGCAAAGAACTCGTCGCTGGTCGCCTGGAACACATGCTGCGCGGGCTTCCGGCCGATGATGTTGATCTCGGCCCGGAAGAACGGATCCACCGCCACGGTCTTCGACCGGACCGGAGCGAAACTTTCCCCCGAACGGCAGCCGATCTCCAGATACCAGTCGAACAGGCAGGCCTCATGCAGGCTCCGCAGAAAGCGGTAATAGGGCATGCCAGAGGGTTTGACGAACATCGGCGGTCCTGCGACTGGACGCGGGCACCATGCAATGCGCCCGGTTCAGACGCAACCCCGCCCCGGGCTTGACCCGGGGCCTCCCGTGTCGGCAGAGGTCCCGGGTCAAGCCCGGGACGGGGTCTCGTCAATGCGCCGGACGGATGAACGTCCCGTTGCGCAGTTCGGCAAAGGCCTGGCGCAGTTCGGCCTCGCTGTTCATCACGATCGGCCCGGCCCAGGCCACCGGCTCCTCGATCGGCGCACCCGAGATGAGGAGGAACCGCACGCCCTCCGGCCCCGCCGTCACCGTCACCTCATCGCCTGCGCCAAAGCGCACCAGCGTCCGGTTGCCCGACAGGTCGCGGATGTTGACCTCCCGGCCCATCACTTCCTTCTCCAAGAGCACGCCCTCGGGCCGCGCCGCGTCGCGGAAGTTCCCCGCGCCCTCGAAGACATAGGCAAAGGCCCGACGCCGGGTGTCGACCTTGAAGGTCTTGCGCCTGCCCGGGGCCACGAAGACATCCAGATACTGCGGATCCGCCGCGATGCCTTCCACCGGGCTTTTCACCCCGCGATAGTCGCCGATCACCACGCGGATGCTGGTGCCGTCATCCTCATGCCGCTCGGGCAGGGCTTCGGAGGGCATGTCCTGATAGCGCGGCGCTGTCATCTTGAGCCGCCCGGGCAGGTTGCCCCAGAGCTGGAAGCCATGCATCCGGCCCTGTTCGTCGCCTTTCGGCATCTCCTGATGCAGGATGCCTCGCCCGGCGGTCATCAGCTGCAACGACCCCGGCCCCAAGGTGCCCCTGTTGCCCAGCGAGTCGCCATGCTCCACGGTCCCCGCCAGTACATAGGTGATCGTCTCGATCCCCCGATGCGGGTGCCACGGGAAGCCCGCCGAATAGTCGCGCGGATGATCGCCCCGGAAGTCGTCGAAGAGAAGGAACGGGTCCGCCTCGGTCGGGTCCTGGAACCCGAAGGCGCGATGCAGATGGACGCCCGCGCCCTCGATATGGGGCTGGGCGCGGCGGGTCTCGATCACGGGACGGATGGACATGGCTGTCTCCTGAATTGCGTTGGGCAGAAGATGGGGCGGTGCGGCCCCCACGCCAAGGCGCATCTGCGGGGGTCATCTGTGCAGCAATGCACCAATGCTCGATGGGTCAATCGGCCGCTTGGGCGGCCTGCACGCGGGTCACAAACGCCTTCGGGTCTTCCATCCAGGCCTCCAGCACTCCCTCCGGCGCAATGCCGCCTTCATAGCGAGCACCCCAGGTGCTCAGCCCCATCAGGACAGGCAGGAGGTCCAAACCCTTCGGCGTTAGCCGGTAAATCATCCGGCGACCGTCTTGAGGATCGGGTAGGCTGGTAAGTATTCCCAGCGCCTGCATGCGTGCCAAACGGTTTGCAAGGATGTTCGTGGCAATCCCTTCCGGCGCTGCCAGCAAGTCCCGGTACGTCCGCGCGCCACCAAAAATCATGTCGCGGACAATCAGCAGCGTCCAGCGGTCTCCAACCACTTCAAGAGCGGCACTGATCGGGCAGGTCGAACGTCGCTGGTCTCGCTCTGTCATGACTTACAGTTAACAGAATCGCTTGCGCTTAGCAAGTTATAATGCTTGTATTTAGCAAGTGAAACCGAAGGAGAACCTAATGACCCATCCGGCCCCAGCCTTTACCAAGACCATGCAGATCGGCATTGTCGTCCCTGATGTCGAAGCTGCAGCCCGCAATTACGAAGAACAGTTCGGTATTGGCGGCTGGCGGATCATGGAGATCGGGTCAGAAAACACTCACGATGTGCGGCTGCACGGTCAACGTATGGAGTGGAAATCCAAGATCGCAATCACGATGGTCGGCAGCGTAATGTGGGAACTGATCCAGCCCGTGGCCGAGGACGACCTTTTCGGCCAATTCCTCGCGCAACGTGGTGGCGTCGGTGGCGTCCACCACATAGCCGTTGCCACGCCGGACTATCGCAAGGTCGTGAGGCAGCAGGCGGAGAAAGGCTCGACACCGATCCTCAGCGGCACCTTCAGCGGCGTCGATGTGCAGTATCTCGACACCGAGCGGGACTTGGGTGTCATCCTTGAAGTTTTCAGCCATATGCCCGACGGCATTGAACAACCGGGCGGCTGACCGCGAGGACTGCTCACCGCACATCGAATTGCTTGGTCGGATGCTGCCACTCCGGCCAGACTGAAGAGATTACCAAATCTTCGCCTCTAGAATGGAGCGCAACAGCTGAGGTTGGGATGGGGTTTGGGATGGATCGGCGGGGGTTGCATCTGGATGGTGCGGAG
>NZ_QMJY01000066.1 GCF_003574395.1 Tabrizicola thermarum | reverse complement strand
GGCATCCTGATCAAGCAGGCCCGCGCCGAACATCACGGTGACGATCAGCGCCAGCTACACCACTCGACGGGACAGCATCACGTCGTTTGCGAGTAGAAGCTACGCTCGGACAAACTGCCCCCTTTCCCTTCCCAAATATCCCACGGGTGCAGCCTTGGTTGCGCCATTGGTTCAAGCAACCAAGGCTGCGCGGGGGTGTGAAACCCCCGGCCGCCCGCCAGAAGCGCAACCCTTGCGGCCCCCAGAACCGCCGCCAGCCAGAGGCGTCCCCTCCCCCCTCCGGGGAGAGGGCCGGGGTGAGGGGGCACCCGGCAAGAGGTTAAGCGCAGGTAAACGCCCACAGCCAACCCCTTGATATCAAACGCCCCGCAAACCGCGCCGCGCGCGGCGCTACCCCTCGCGAACCGCCGCGTTCTGATCGATCAGGTATCGCTGAGACAGGGGTATCGCCGCCGCCCCCAACGCCCTCGCGTCGGCCCCCACCGTCCCCTCCCGGATCACCGGAGGCTCGATCCCCGCCAGGTCCAGCCGCAAGAGTGCCGCCCCCGTCCGCCGCACCAGCTCGGCCCGGACCGCGACCGGCATCCAGCCGTCGATCAGCACCGCCTCGATCTCCAGCAAGGCCGCCGCCGCCAGGGTGGCATGGGCCAGCGCCCCTGCCGCCTGATCCAGCCAGGGCTCCAGCACCCCCTCGGACACCTCCCAGCGGTCGTGCTGGCTCCACAGATGATCGGACGGCTCCCCCGCCGCCTCCATCGCCTCGGCCAGGACCGACATCGAGGCCAGGTCGATCAGCCGCCGCGTGCCGCCCCCCGGCGCCGGCACCTGGATCGACCCCACGGCCGCCGCGTTCCCCGTCCGGCCCAAGTAAAGCTGGCCGTTCATCACCAGCCCGCCGCCGATGAAGGTCCCGAAGTAGAAATACAGGAAATCCTTCGGCCGCTCTCCCGTCCCGAAGATCAGCTCCGCCCCGCAGGCCGAGGTCGCGTCGTTCTGGACATAGACCGGCAGGCCCACCACCGCCCCCAGTTCGGCGCCCAGATCGCGGGTCCGCCAGGCGTCCATCTCCTCCTGCGGGACGCCCAGCACCGAGACCCAGTTCCACAGCTGGAACGGCATCGCCACGCCCATGCCCATCACCCGCCCCCGCAGCGCGGGCGGCAGTTCCCCGGTCAGCGCCGGGACCGCCTCGCGCACGAAACCGACCACCGCGTCCGGCGTGGGATAGCGATAGACCCGCCGCCGCGCCGCCCGCATCCGACCGCGGAAATCGGTCAGCACCAGATCGGCCGAGCGCCGCCCGACCTTCAGCCCAAGGAAGAACGCCCCCTCCGCCGCCAGCGACATCGGGATCGAGGGCTGGCCCACCCGCCCCCGCACCGGCTCCCCGCGTTCCAGCAGCCCCTCTTCCTCGAGCCCTCGCATGATGACGCTGACGGTCTGCGCCGACAGCCCCGTCATCCGCGCGATGTCGGACTTGGCCAGCGCGCCGTGCTTGCGGACCAGCGACAGCACCAGCCGTTCATTGTGATCGCGCATTCCCGACTGGTTGGTGCCGCGGACGGCTGCGGGCTCGGGGAGGCTGCGGTCGGGCGAGACGTCCTGCATCCGAAACCGCCCCCCTCAGGCCCCGATCACGCCCTTGCGCAGGATCACGTTGGCGAACAGCGCCGGGTCGCTGGTCGCAACGATGACATGCGCCGCCCGGATGCGCGGATAAAGCGCCTCGCCGGACAGGGGCACCACGGTCATGCCAGGAGCCATGCGGGCAAACAGCGCGTCGATCCTGCGGTGGATGTCGGCCGCCTGCCTGGGGTCGTTGTTCAGACTGGCGCGGAACAGCGCCGCAGGCACCGCGCGGTCCAGCGGCATCACCGTCAGCACCGCCTCGACCACGGCCAGCACGCCGTGCCCGTCGGCCCGCACCAGCCGCCGGGCATGATCCGCCGCCGGATAGTTTCCGTCGACGATGGCGATTTCATCACCATGGCCCATCGCCCGCAGCACGGCCAGAAACTCCGGCCCCAGAAGGGGCGGTATACCGATCAGCATGAAGGCCTCCCTTCCCGAAAGCTGCGCCAGAGCCTGGTCCCGCCGCTGCGACAGAGCGGACTCCCTGCCGCAGACTGGCGGGGGATATCCCGCATGTCAATAATAAATCATAGTGATTTAATTATCTTGACGGGGGCCGGGGAATCGGCTTTTCTCTGCCCTGTCGCATCGCCGTCGGGCCTTGCGCGGGAATTTCTGAACCGGGGGCACCAACGCCCCCACCTTGGGAGGAAGACCAATGAAACTCATGACCAAAGCCCTGCTGGGCGCGGGTGCGCTGGCGCTGATGTCGGGCATGGCCTCGGCCGCCGATCTGGCGTGCCTCATCACGAAGAACAACACCAACCCGTTCTTCGTGAAGATGAAGGAAGGCGCCGAAGCCGCCGCCAAGGAAGCCGGGCTCGACTTCCAGGCCTATGCCGGGGAAAAGGACGGCGACGCCGCCCCGCAGATCACCGCGATCGAGAACTGCGTCGCAGCCGGCGCCAAGGGTATCCTGATCACGCCCTCGAACGACTCGGTCGGCCCGGCGCTCAAGGACGCCCGCGCCAAGGGCATCCTGGTCATCGCTCTCGATACCCCGCTTGCGGATGCCGAAGCCCAGGACATCACCTTCGCGACCGACAACTTCGAAGCCGGGCTTCTGATCGGCAAATGGGCCGCTGCGACCCTGGGTGACAAGGCCGCAACCGCCAAGATCGCGATGCTGGACATCAACAAGGACAACATCTCGGTCGACGTCGCCCGCGACACGGGCTTCCTCGTCGGCTTCGGCATCGAAGTGCCGGACCTGAAGGTCATGGGCTCGGAAACCGACCCGCGGGTCGTCGGCCACGAATCCTCGGACGCGAACCCCGAAGGCGGCCTGCGCGCAATGGAAACCCTGCTCGCCAAGGACCCCGACATCAACGTGGTCTACACGATCAACGAACCGGCCGCTGAAGGCGCCTACCAGGCGCTGAAGAACGCCGGCAAGGAAGGCCAGGCGATCATCGTCTCGGTCGACGGCGGCTGCCCGGGCGTGGCTTCGGTCAAGGCGGGGGTCATCGGGGCCACCTCGCAGCAGTATCCGCTGAAGATGGCCGCGCTGGGCATCGAGGCGATCGCGGCCTATGCCAAGGACGGCACCAAGCCGACCGTGACCGAAGGCCTGTCGTTCTACAACACCGGCGTGAACCTGGTGACCGACAAGCCGGTCGAGGGCGTGCCGTCGATCGACTCGACCAAGGGCGCCGAGCTCTGCTGGGGCTGATCTGTTCTTGACGAGTGCTTGATTAGCGGAAGGGCGGCTTTACAGTCGCCCTTCTTCTTGGGCGATGCCTGACGCAGGCATCCCTGTCATCCGGGGGGGAAGACCGCACATGGCAAGCGAAGACGCTCCAACCAAGACCATCTCAGATTACGAAGCCGCGCTGAACAAGGCCGATAGCGCCGTCGCGACCTTCGAGAAGGACGACAAGACCCTGGTCCACAAGCTGCGCAATTTCCTGCGCCGCAACCCGACCATGATCCCGGCCCTGGTGCTGATCCTGTCGATCCTGATCTTCGGGCTGATCCAGCCGCGGTTCCTGGGCATGGGCGCCCTGTCGACCGTGCTGAAGCAGGTCACCGTCACCGGGTTCATCGCCCTGGCGCAGACGCTCATCATCCTGACGGCGGGCATCGACCTGTCGGTCGGCGCGATCCTGGTGGTGTCGTCGCTGGTCATGGCGAACCTCGCGGTCTTCTCCGGCGTGCCGGTGGTCGTCGCCATTGCCATCGGCATCGCTCTTGGCGGAGTGATGGGGGCGGTGAACGGCCTTCTGGTCACCTTGATGCGCTTGCCGCCCTTTATCGTGACCCTCGGCACGCTGTCGATCTTCGAGGCGCTGAAGCTCTGGTATTCCAGGTCGGAATCGGTGCGCAACGTCGACATCGAGGCGAATGCGCCCGGACTTCTGATCTTCGGTCAGGGTTTCAACATCAGCGGCGCCAGCATCAGTTACGGCGGGATCACGCTGATCCTGCTGGCCGCGCTTCTGTGGTATGTGCTGAACCACACCGCCTGGGGCCGGCATGTCCACGCCATCGGCGACGACCCGGACGCCGCCCTGCTGTCCGGGATCAACGTGAACCGCACGCTTGTGTCGGTCTACACCGTCGCCGGCCTGATCTGCGGCTTTGCCGCCTGGATTGCCATAGGCCGCGTCGGCTCGGTGTCGCCCATTGCGTTTTCGGACGTGAACCTCGCCTCGATCACCGCCGTGGTGATCGGCGGGACCTCGCTGTTCGGCGGGCGTGGGTCGATCATCGGCTCGGTCCTGGGGGCCATGATCGTGGGTGTCTTCATCACCGGCCTGTCGCTGGCAGGCGTCGACGACTACTGGCAGAAATTCGCGGCCGGGTGCCTTGTCATCATCGCCGTGTCGCTTGACCAATGGCTGCGGAGGGCTTCGCAATGACCGTGACCCCGATCCTTCAGGCAAAGGGCCTGATGAAGCGCTATGGCACCGTGGTGGCCATGAACGGCTGCGACTTCGAGCTGATGCCGGGCGAGATCATCGCCGTCATCGGCGACAACGGCGCGGGAAAATCCACGCTCATCAAGGCGCTGTCGGGGGCCGTCATCCCCGACCACGGCGAGATCCTGCTGGACGGCAAGCCCGTCCACTTCCGCAGCCCCGACGATGCGCGGGCGCTGGGGATCGAGACGGTCTACCAGAACCTCGCCATGTCCCCCGCCCTGTCCATCGCCGACAACATGTTCCTGGGGCGCGAATGGCGCGCGCCGGGCATCATGGGCTCGGTCTTGCGCAAGCTGGACCACGCCCGGATGCAGAAGTTCGCCCGCGAAAAGCTGAACGAGCTGGGCCTGATGACCATCCAGGACATCACCCAGCCGGTGGAAACCCTCTCGGGCGGCCAGCGGCAGGGGGTGGCGGTGGCCCGCGCGGCAGCCTTCGGGTCCAAGGTCGTGATCCTCGACGAACCCACCGCAGCCCTTGGCGTCAAGGAAAGCCGCCGGGTGCTGGAGCTGATCCGCGACGTCCGCGCGCGCGGCATCCCGATCATCCTCATCAGCCACAACATGCCGCATGTGTTCGAGGTCGCCGACCGCATCCACATCCACCGGCTGGGTCGCAGGCTCTGCGTCATCCGGCCGCAGGACTATTCGATGTCGGACGCCGTGGCCTTCATGACCGGCGCAAAACTCCCCGAGGGCGTGACCGAACCGGCCTGACCCTCCGCGCGGCGGCAGTCAGAGGAGGGATTGCCGCCGCCCGTTTCCCGCCCTGGCTGCGGCAAGCCCCCGGCGCGCCGGTCCCCCCTGCATGACTTGCCCTTTTCAGAAATACTCCCCGCGGAGCGTCCGTCCGCCCCGGCTCGCGCCGCCCTTGCCCTGTCATCCGCGGCAGCCCGGCCGAGGGGCCTCGATGGCCCCGAGGACGGTCCCCGTTGCAGGAAATCGGACGACCGGGTCTTGAAACCCTTGACGCAGTGACCGAAATTGGCCGAAACCCGCCGCGACGCGACCCGAACGCCTGCCGCCACGACGAGGAAGTTGCCCTAATGTCCCTAGCCCTGATTGTGGCGCTTCCCTTTCTTGGTGCGCTTCTGCCCGGATTGATGATCCGCGCCGGACGCAATGCCGCCGCGACGACGACAGGTGCGGTGACGGCTGTCGCCTTCCTGCTCCTTCTGTCCCACGCCCCCGCCGTCCTGCGCGGCGAGGTGGTCCAGACCCGCATCGACTGGCTGCCCGCCCTTGGCCTGAACGCGACCTTCTTCCTGGACGGGCTTGGCCTTCTCTTCGCCGGGCTGATCCTCGGCATCGGCCTTCTCATCATCCTCTACGCCCGCTTCTATCTCGCGAAGTCGGACCCGATGGGGCAGTTCTACACCTATCTCCTCCTTTTCCAGGGCGCGATGGTCGGGATCGTGCTGTCCGACAACATCCTGCTTCTGCTGATCTTCTGGGAGCTGACCTCGCTCAGCTCCTTCCTGCTCATCGGCTACTGGAAGCACCTGCCCGAAGGCCGCCAGGGCGCGCGGATGGCGCTTGCCGTGACGGGCGGAGGCGGCCTTGCGATGATCGCCGGGATGCTGATCCTGGGCAACATCGTCGGCAGCTACGACCTGACGGTGATCCTGGCAAACAAGGACCTGATCCAGGCCTCGCCCCTTTACCTCCCCGCGCTGATCCTGATCCTGCTCGGCGCCTTCACCAAATCGGCCCAGTTCCCGTTCCACTTCTGGCTGCCGCACGCGATGGCCGCGCCCACGCCCGTCTCGGCCTATCTCCATTCGGCGACGATGGTGAAGGCGGGCCTGTTCCTGATGGCGCGGATGTGGCCGGTCCTTTCCGGCACGCCGGAATGGTTCTGGATCGTCTCGACCGCGGGCCTTGTGACCATGGTCATGGCCGCCAAGATCGCCTTCTTCAAGGACGACCTGAAGGCGCTGCTGGCCTTCTCCACCGTCAGCCACCTCGGCCTCATCACCATGCTGCTGGGCTTCGGCACCAGGGCCGCGGCCACGGTCGCGGTCTTCCACATCATCAACCACGCCACCTTCAAGGCCGCCCTCTTCATGTCCGCCGGGATCGTGGATCACGAGGCCCACATCCGCGACCTGCGCCGCCTTGGCGGCCTGCGCAGACTGATGCCGATCACCTTCGGGATCGTCGTCCTTGCCAGCCTCTCGATGGCCGGCATTCCGCCCCTGAACGGGTTCCTTTCCAAGGAACTGATGCTGGAGGAAGCCGCCCACACCGCCTGGATCACCCCCTGGGCGATGGGCCTTCTGGCCACCATCGGGGCGGCCTTCTCGGTCGCCTACAGCTTCCGTTTCCTCGCCCACGGCTTCCTCGGCCCGGTGCGCGACGATTACCCGCACAAGCCTCACGATCCCGGCTTCGGCCTCTGGGCCGCACCTGCGCTGCTCGCCGCCCTCGTCGTTCTCATCGGCCTTGTCCCGATGGCCAGCGCCGCCTGGCTGGTCGATGCCGCAGCGGGCGCGGTGACCGGCGAACCCGTCGCGGTAAAGATCACCCACTGGCACGGGCTCGAGGCCCCCGCGCTCTGGATGTCGCTTGCGGCCGTCGGCGGCGGGCTTTTCATGCTGGGCCTCTACCCCCGCCTCCGCACGCTCTGGGACTGGGCCCCGCGCCCCGAGGCCAAGCGCATTTTCGACGGCATTGTCGAGCCGCTGGCCGCCCTTGCCCGCAGCGTGACCGAGGGGCTGCACAACGGCAGCTTCGGCCGCGCGCTGATGCTGGCCGTCCTCGCCATCGCCGGGGCCGCGCTCTGGGCCTTCTCGGGGGGCACGCATCTTGCCGGAACCCGCGCCCTTCTGCCGCTTGACCCCATCGCCACCGTCTGCTGGGCCGTCATGGTGATCGCCGCGCTGGCCACGCCCTTCCTGCACCACTCGCGCATCACCGCGCTGATCCTGACCGGGGTCGCGGGCCTTCTGATCGCGCCCCTGTTCATGCTGTTCTCTGCCCCCGACCTTGCCCTGACCCAGGTATCGGTCGAGGTGGTGACCATCCTCCTGATGCTGCTCGCACTGCACTTCCTGCCGAAGGAGACGCCCGCGGAAAGCCCGCTTCCCCGCCGCCTGCGCGACGCGGGGATCGCCGGGATCGCCGGGCTTGGCATCGGCACGCTCGCCTATCTGATGATGACGCGGGCCCCTGCCTTCGAGCCGATCTCGCATTTCCACCTGGCGCAGTCGAAACCGGGCGCGGGCGGGACGAACGCCGTCAACACGATCATCGTGGACTTCCGCGGCTATGATACCTATGGCGAGATCATCGTCCTCGGCATCGCCGCCCTGGTGATCTACGCCCTGTCCGAGACGCTGCTGCGCAATCCCACCGTGACCCGCCTGCTCGCCTCCCGCCCGCGTGAGCGTGAATCCGGCGACCGTCACCCGATGATGCTGGTCGTCTCGACCCGACTCCTTCTGCCGATGGCGATGATGGTCGGCGTCTTCATCTATCTGCGCGGCCACAACATGCCGGGCGGCGGCTTTGTCGCGGGCCTGGTCTTCGCCATCGCCTACCTGATGCAATACATGGCCTCGGGCTACCACTGGTCCCACGCCCGCCAGCGCTATGACCACCATGTGCTGATCGGCTGGGGCGCCCTGATCGCCACGCTGTCGGGGGTCGGGGCCTGGTTCTTCGGCCTGCCCTTCCTGACCTCGGGCTTCGAATACGTCCATCTCTGGCCGCTGGAGGAGTTCGAGCTTGCCACTGCCGCGATCTACGACCTGGGCGTCTTCCTCTGCGTCCTGGGCGCGATCCTGCTGACGCTGGCATCGCTGTCGCGCCTTGCCCTGCGCACCGGAGAACGCGCCAACACCCGGGCCTATGACACGGAAGGGACCAACTGATGGAAGCCCTGCTTGCCACCACGATCGGGGTCCTCGCCGCCGTCGGGATCTATCTTGCCCTGCGCCAGCGCACGTTTCCGGTGATCCTGGGCCTCACCTTCCTCAGTTATGCCGTGAACCTGTTCCTCTTCAGCTCGGGCCGGCTGACGCTGAACGCGGCCCCGATCATCGGCGAGCCCTCTCCCTACGCCGACCCTCTGCCGCAGGCGCTGGTGCTGACGGCCATCGTGATTTCGTTCGGGATGACCGCGGTGGTCATGATCATGGCCATCGGCGGCTATCTTTCTGCCGGGCACGACCGGATCGACCTCGACGCGCGCGACGACGGCGAGGCCGGCCAATGAACCACTGGATCATCGCCCCCGTCGTCCTGCCCGCCCTTGTCGGAGCGTTCATGGTCATCGCCCTGCGCGGGCAGCTTGCCCTGCAAAGGATCACCGGCCTTGCCACCATCGTCGCGCTGAACGGCATCGCGCTGGCGCTGCTTGCCTACGCGGCCACCCACGGCCCCGAGGCCTATTTCCTTGGTGACTGGCCCGCCCCCTTCGGCATCGTCCTGATGCTGGACGAGCTGTCGGCCATCATGGTCACCCTCCTCTCGGCCCTCGCCCTCGTCTCGGCGCTTTACGCCATCGGCTCGGGCTGGGACCGGAAGGGCGCGCATTTCCACGCGCTGATGATGTTTCTCCTGATGGGCATCGCCGGGGCCTTCCTGACCGGCGACGCCTTCAACCTCTTCGTCTTCTTCGAGGTCCTGCTCATCGCCTCCTACGGGCTGATGATCCATGGCGGAGGCTCTGCCCGCACCCGCGCGGGCATCCAGTACGTCGCCTTCAACCTCATCGGCTCCTCGCTGTTCCTCTTTGCGCTGGCGCTTCTCTACGGCGTCACGGGCACGCTCAACATGGCCGACCTGGCCCTGAAGCTGCCGACGCTGCCCGAGGGCGATCAGGCGCTTCTGCGCACCACCGCCGTGATGCTGATCCTTGTCTTCGCGATCAAGGGCGCGCTGGTGCCCCTGCAATTCTGGCTGCCCGGCACCTATGCCAATGCGCCCGGAGTGGTTGCCGCCCTCTTCGCCGTGATGACCAAGGTCGGCGCCTATGCCACGCTCCGCTTCGGCACCCTGGTCTTCCCGACCGATCTCGCCGCGACCGGGCCTCTGTTGCAGGACCTGATCCAGCCCGCAGCCCTCGTGACCCTCGCGGTCGGAGCCGTCGGCGTCCTTGGTGCGACCACCCTGCCCCGGCTTGCGGCCTTTGCCGGCATCGCCTCGATGGGCACGGCCTTCCTTGCGGTCTCGGCCTTCACGCCGCAGACCACGGCGGCCGCCCTCTACTACATCCTGCACTCCACCCTGGCGACCGCCGCCCTGTTCCTGGTCGCCGACCTTGTCGCCCGCCGCCGCGCCCATGTCCGGCTGGCCGACCCCGCGCCGATGACCCGGACCGGCCTCATCGCCGCGCTATACATGGCCGCCGCCATCGCCAGCGCGGGCATGCCGCCCTTGTCCGGCTTCATCGGCAAACTCCTGATCCTCGACGCCTTCCGCGCCCAGGCCCCGCTGGTCTGGACCGTGATCCTCGTCTCGTCCTTCCTGATGATCCTCGGCTTCGCCCGCGCCGGCTCGCAGCTCTTCTGGAAACCCGCCCCGCCCGAGGCCACCCCGCCCGCAGACCCGGGCCCCGAGCCGCTTGCCATCGCCGCCACGCTGGCGCTTCTGGCCAGTCTCGCCGCGCTGACCGTCTTTGCGGGTCCCGTGAACGACGCCCTGACCACATCCGCCAGGGCCGCGCACAACCCCGACTCCTACATCGCCGCCGCCCGGCTGGGGGGCACGCCATGAGACGCCTTTTCCCCCACCCCTATCTGACGCTGACGCTGATCGTCCTGTGGTTCCTTCTGGTGAACCAGTGGAAGCTCGGTAGCCTGGTGATGGCCGCCTTCCTTGGCACCGCGATCCCGCTGCTCACCTCGGCCTGGTGGCCCGACCGCGCCCGCGTGAAGCATCCGCTGGGACTTGCGGCCTATTCGGCCCTCGTCCTCTGGGACGTGATCGTCGCCAACTTCCAGGTCGCCCGCATCGTCCTTTTCATGCCCCGCGACAGGATTCAGTCGAACTGGATCACCATCCCGCTTGACCTTCGCTCGCCCGAGGCGATCAGCCTGCTGGCAGGCACCATCACCATGACCCCCGGCACGCTCACCTCGGACATGTCCGCCTGCGGCCGTGCGCTTCTGGTCCATGCGCTGCACGCCCCCGACCCCGACGCCGTCCGTGACGAGATCAAGGCCCGCTACGAGGCACGCCTGAAAAGGATTTTCGAATGATCCTGCCCTATGCGCTCATCTTCTTCCTGTCCAGCATTGCGCTTGCGCTGGTCCTGAACCTGGTCCGGCTGTTCACCGCCCCCACCGTGACCGACCGCATCCTCACGCTGGACACCATGACCGTGAACGCCATCGCCCTTGTCGTCGCCTACGGGATCTGGGCGGGCACCGGGCTTTACCTCGAAGTCGCGGTGATCTTCGCGCTGACCGGCTTTGTCGGCACCGTCGCCTACTGCAAGTTCCTCCTGCGGGGGAGCATCATCGAATGACCCAGGTCCTCGACCTTTTCCTGTCTGCGATCCTGGTCGGAGGCGGCATCTTCGCCATTGTCGGCTCTTACGGCCTTCTGCGCCTGCCCCGCCCGATGCAGCGCCTGCATGCGCCGACCAAGGCCACCACGATCGGCGTCGGCGCGGCGCTTCTGGCCTCGTCTCTGGGCGGCCTGCCCCTGACCGGAACCGTCAGCATCCAGGAATGGCTCATCACCCTCTTTCTCCTCCTCACCGCCCCGATCTCGGCCCTGTTCCTGGCCAAGACCCTGATCCTGCGCGGCGAGGCCGACCCGAACCTGCCCGACTCCGGCACCGGCAGCCCCTGGGCCACTCTGGGCGAGGAACGACCAGACCCCTGATCTCAGCCTCTGATTTTTGACCGTCCGGTCAGAAATATGCCACCCCGGCCCTTGCCACCAGCGCCCCCCGCGTGGCATCGTCGCGCTGCATCCGGTCATTTCGGGGAAACCCCATGAACACGCTGTCCCCGGCCCAGACGGGCCTCCTGCCCCAGGTCACCCATGCCCGGAACCCCGGCATGGCGCTTGACCTCGACTGGGTCGCCAGCGTCCAGGCCAACACCTCCGCCATCGAACGCCGCGCGGCCACCCTGCCCGGCCGCCGCAGCGTGAAGAAGGACTACCAGGCCGCCTGGCTCTTGAAGGCGATCTCCCTCATCGACCTCACGACGCTCTCCGGCGACGACACCCCGGGCCGCGTCCAGCGCCTCTGCGCCAAGGCCCGCCAGCCCGTCGCGCCCTGGATGCTGGACAGGCTTGGGATGCAGGGCCTGACCGTGGGTGCCGTCTGCGTCTACCACGAGATGGTGGAACCCGCCGTCCGTGCGCTGGAGGGCACGTCCATCCCCGTCGCCGCCGTCTCCACCGGCTTCCCGGCGGGCCTGTCGCCCTACAAACTCCGCATCGCCGAGATCGGGGAAAGCGTCCGCGCCGGGGCGAAGGAGATCGACATCGTCATCTCCCGCCGCCATGTGCTGACGCAGAACTGGCAGGCGCTTTATGACGAGATGCGCGACATGCGCGAAGCCTGCGGCGACGCCCATGTGAAGGCGATCCTCGCCACGGGCGAGCTTGGCACGCTGCGCAACGTCGCCCGCGCCAGCCTCGTCTGCATGATGGGCGGCGCCGATTTCATCAAGACCTCCACGGGGAAAGAGGCGGTGAACGCGACCCTCCCCGTCTCTCTCACCATGATCCGCGCCATCCGCGACTATCAGGATCGCACCGGCTACAAGGTCGGCTACAAACCCGCAGGCGGCATCGCCAAGGCCAAGGACGCGCTGGTCTATCTGACGCTGATGAAGGACGAGTTGGGCCACCCCTGGCTGCAACCCGACCTCTTCCGCTTCGGCGCCTCCAGCCTTCTCGGCGATATCGAACGCCAGCTCGAACACCACCTCACCGGCCACTACTCGGCTGCCTACCGCCACGCAATGGGCTGACCCCCATGCCCCTGCTGCCTGCTCTTTTCCAAAATACTCCCGCCGGAGGCATCGACGCCCGACCCGCGCGATACCCCCGCAGGAAGGGCAAGCTGCCCGGCTTCCGCACTCTCCAGCAGGACCGAACCCCATGACCATCAAGGAAATCTTCGACAGCATGGCCTACGGCCCCGCCCCCGAAAGTGCTTCCGAGGCCCTCGCCTGGATCGCCAGACACGGTGCCACCTTCGGCCACTACATCGACGGCCGCTTCACCGCGCCGGGGCAGATCTTCACGACCCGTAATCCGGCCACAGGCCAGCCCCTCGCGCAAGTCACCCAGGGCACCGCCGAGGACGTGGCCCGCGCGGTGGAAGCCGCCCGCCGCGCCCAGCTGAAATGGGCGCGCCTGCCCGCCTTCCGCCGGGCCGAATACCTCTACGCCCTCGCCCGCCTGGTCCAGAAACATTCCCGCCTTTTCGCGGTGCTCGAGACCCTCGACAACGGCAAGCCGATCCGCGAGTCCCGCGACATCGACATCCCCCTCGTCGCCCGCCACTTCTCCTACCACGCAGGGTTGGCCCAACTCCTCCCCTCCGAACACCCCGACCTCGCCCCCCTGGGCGTCTGCGGCGCGATCATCCCCTGGAACTTCCCGCTCCTGATGCTTGCCTGGAAGGTCGCCCCGGCGCTGGCCGCCGGGAACACCGTCGTCCTCAAACCCGCCGAATACACCCCCCTCACCGCCCTCCTCTTCGCCGACATCAGCCGTGAGGCGGGCCTGCCGAAGGGAGTCCTCAACATCGTCACCGGCGACGGCAGCACCGGCGCGGCCCTGGTGGACGCCCCAGTGGACAAGATCGCCTTCACTGGCTCCACCTCGGTCGGCAAACGCATCCGCGAGGCCACCGCCGGCACCGGCAAGACGCTCACCCTCGAACTCGGCGGCAAATCCCCCTACATCGTCTTCGACGACGCCGACCTCGACTCCGCCGTCGAGGGCCTGGTGGACGCGATCTGGTTCAACCAGGGCCAGGTCTGCTGCGCCGGCTCCCGCCTTCTCGTCCAGGAAGGCGTGGCCCCCCGTTTCCACGACAAGCTGAAGCGCCGCATGGACGGCCTGCGCATCGGCGACCCCCTCGACAAATGCATCGACATCGGCGCGATCGTCGATCCGATCCAACTCGACACCATAACCCGCCTCGTCCGCGACAACCCGGAGGGAGAGCACTATCAGGCCCCCTGCCCGCTGCCCGCGCAGGGATGCTTCTACCCCCCCACCCTCATCACCGGCCTCGGCACCGCCTCGCCCCTGATGCAGGAGGAAATCTTCGGTCCCGTGCTGGTCTCGATGACCTTCCGCACGCCCGAGGAAGCCGTCGCATTGGCCAACAACACCCGCTACGGCCTTGCCGCGACGGTCTGGACCGAGAACATCAACCTCGCCCTCGACGTGGCCCCCAAACTCAAGGCCGGGGTGGTCTGGATCAACGCCACCAACCTGTTCGACGCCGCCGCGGGCTTCGGGGGCGTCCGCGAATCCGGCTTCGGCCGCGAAGGCGGGTGGGAGGGGCTGATGGCCTACCTCAAGCCCGCCGGCAGACCCGCGGCCCTGAAGCCCGTCACCGCCCTAGCGGCCCCCACGGACCCGCTGGTCGACACCCTAGACCGCACCGCCAAGATGTACATCGGCGGCAAGCAGGCCCGCCCCGACTCCGGCTACTCGCAACCCGTCTACAGCCCCAAGGGCAAACTCCTCGGCCATGTCGGCCTCGGCAACCGCAAGGACATCCGCAACGCGGTCGAGGCCGCCCACGCCGCCAAATCCTGGGCGAAAACAACGGCCTACAACCGCGCCCAGGTCCTCTATTTCATCGCCGAGAACCTCTCGGCCCGCGCCGCCGAGTTCGCCCAGCGACTCCAGGACCTCACCGGCAAGCCCGGCGCAGCCGAGGTGGAGGCCTCCATCCAGCGCCTCTTCACCTATGCCGCCTGGGCCGACAAATACGATGGCGCCGCCAAATCCGTCCCCATCCGCGGCATCGCGCTTGCGATGAACGAACCCGTCGGCGTGATCGGCGCGCTCCTCCCGGACGAATGCCCCCTCCTCGGCCTCGTCTCCGTCATGGCCCCCGCCATCGCCATGGGCAACACGGTGGTCCTCGTCCCCGGCCAACACCCCCTCGCCGCCACCGATTTCTACCAGGTCCTCGACACCTCCGACGTCCCCGGCGGAGTCGTCAACATCGTCACCGGCCCCGCCCCCGACCTCGCCAAATCCCTCGCCGGCCACATGGACGTGGATGCCGTGTGGAGCTTCTCCTCCCACCCCCTCTCCGCCCTCATCGAGCGCGAGGCCGCCGCCAACCTGAAACGCACCTGGGTCAACCACGGGAGGGCGCGCGACTGGCTCTCCCCCACCTCCGAAGGCCGGACCTTCCTGGCCCAGGCGACCGAGATCAAGACGGTCTGGGTGCCGTATGGGGAGTGACAGCCCAACCAGCGTAGGGTGCGCCACAGCGCGCCGTCGGATACGATGTGTTGCCAGACCCTGCATGTTTGACATTGCCTAAGTTTCGACTGGATCAAATGGTTATCTGTCCGCGCCAATAGTTCGGAGATTGCGCGTGGCTTATCGTAGCAAGAGCTTCACAGCGGGTGGTACAAAGCACACTACAACACAGCGGAAAGGCGGAGGCGTAACAACCACTACCTCCCACAAAGCGGGCTCGTCAGGTAGAATAGCCTTCACTAGGAAAGCCAACGGTGCGGTAGTACAAACTACGACGAAGAAAGATGCTGTCCCTGAGCTTGGTGTAGGTTCTGGCTGAGGTGGTCACCGGCGATGTTCCGGTAGGGTCTGGTTGCTGACA
>NZ_QMJY01000065.1 GCF_003574395.1 Tabrizicola thermarum | reverse complement strand
GGACCCATGCCACGCAGGAGGGGTCCCTTTTGGACGCCGATCACCCAGGTAGCGGGGTCAATATTGCGCGCCGATCAACAGCAGAATAGAGGTGACGTTTCGGCCAGAGCGCGACAGAGTTGTTCGATCCCGGTTCCATCTCGACGGCGCCACTGGCATCGAAGCGTTTAGGTTAGGCTTCGAAATTATCTCTGAGTTTCAGGAGTTTGCAGGCTCTACACCAAGTCCGCGCAGTCATCAGGTCCGTAGAATATCGGCCCCCAGAGACCGCTTCCGGGCCACTTGGCAGCAGGGGCAGTGCTCAGCCCCACCCGCATACCCCCCGAATACAACGGAAAAATCCGGCCGCACCAGGATCGGGAGAACGCTTTCGCGAAGGCAAGTGGCGGAGGGGATGGGTCTGAAGGACAACCTTCTCCACCCCGGACCATGATCGGAGATCGGGGTTCCCCGCGTCTCAGCCCTCGCCGGTTGTTCGCTGCACCTGCTCTCCCAGCCCCTCGATCCCCAGCCCGATGGTCCGGACGGGCCGCACAAGGACCGGCGGGACAAGCTCGATGGCGAAGGCGGCTGGAACGCCCGCAAGCACGGCTGCTCACCGCGCCAGGGGCGTCCTGCACATAAGTCTCATGGCAGGTCTTTTCTGGAACAGGTGAAGTCCGGTCAGCGGCCAGCCGGATGGGCGTGAACAGGCCCGCAACGCACACTGCACCTGAAGAATCGGTATGGCCAGGCGTTCCGGTGGCATGACCAGAGGCGGTCATCGGCAGATTGCGGTGTCAAAGGCTGCCCGCGGAATCAGGACGCCGGGCCGGTTTTCGAGACGTAATCCGGCTTAGCGCAGGGCGGCCTCTATGTTGCCCCCGTCCACGGTCATCACATGTCCCGTGGTGCGTTCGGCCCTTGCCAGCATCACGAAAGCCTCGGCCACATGGCGCGCCTCGACCTCGGCGCGCAGGAGGTTGCCGGCCATGTAGGCGGCCTCGTCCACCCCGCGCGCCGCCGAACGGGCGGCGATAATCTCGGGCGACAGGAGGCCCGAGCGGATCCGGTCGGCGTTGATGCCGTTGACCCGGATCCCCTCGCCGCCCAGTTCGAGCGCAAGCTGGCGCAGCAGGAAGAAGGTGGTGGCCTTGGGCAGCCCGTAGGCGCCGAAACCGCGACCGGGGTTCACCGCCTGTTTCGAGACATTGAACAGGATCTGCCCCGGTTCCGCCCCGCGCGCCCCGCGCCCGGCCGCCTGTGCGCGGAAGAGGGCGATGGCGGCCTGGGAAAAGGCCAGATGGGCGAAGAAGTTGAGCTCGAAACTGTCGCGCAGGGCCCGGTCGTCCAGCGTGGCGATGTCGCCGGTGACGGCGGCCCCGGCGTTGGAGATCAGGATGTCCAAGCCCCCGAAGCGCGCCGCGCAGGCTGCGACCGCCTCGGCCGCCGCGCCGGGTGCGGTGATGTCGCAGCCATGGCCGGCGTGGTCGCGGCCAAGCGCGGCCAGCGCGGCCTCCAGCGCCGCGCCGGGGCGATCCACCAGGAACAGGCTGGCCCCCTGCGCGGCAAAGGCGCGGGCCGTGGCCAGGCCGATCGCCCCGGCCCCGCCCGTGACCAGCACGATCCGGCCCTGAAGGGCAGGGGGCTTGCCGCTGCCCAGCTTGGCCTGTTCCAGCGACCAGTATTCCATGTCGAACAGATCCTTCGGCCCGATGGGCCGGAACCCGCCCGCCGCCTCGCCATCTGCGCGCACGCGGGCCGACTGGCAGCCGATATCCGCCGCGATCCGCGCCGCCGCCGCCGTCGCCCCCACGCCCAGGATGCCCGCGCCTTCCAGCCAGACCAGTCCCGGCATCGGGGCCAGCATCGTCTTGGGCTCGGCCGCGCGTGGAGCGTAGGTGTCGAACCAGGCGCGATAGCGGTCGGCCCAGGCGGCCACCGCCGCGCGCATCGCCGCAGGTTCCTGCGCTGCGCGCCGCAGCACCAGCACCTCGCCCCTGGTGCGGATCACATGATCCGGGGTCGCGACCCCGCGGGTGGCCAGATCCTCCAGGTTCGGGCGGGCGCAGAAGGCGCGTTCGCCGTCGCCCGAGCGCAGGTCGAGCACGGGCAGAGGCGCGGTCTCGGGCAGGACCGAGGCCAGCGCCCCGCGCAGGGCCGACAGGACGGGCGCGGCCTCGGGGGCAGGCAGGGCGGCGGCCGGGACCAGCGGGGCAGGGCGGCGATCGGCCAGCCAGGCCTCGACCAGGTTGGTATGGGCGATGAGGCGGTCGTAGCTGGACCTTGCGTCCGGCCCCCAAGCGAAATGGCCGTGGTTCACAAGCAGAAGGCCCTCGGCTTCGGGGTTGCGCTCGAAGGCCTCGGCCGCGGCCTTGGCCAGGGCAAAGCCGGGCATGACATAGGGCACCAGCGTCAGCCGGTCGCCGAACAGCTCGCGCGTGACGGCGGCGACCTCGGGCAGGTTGGCCAGCACCAGAAAGGCCGTGGCGTGGGTGTGGTCCACCACCTTGTGCGGGATCCAGGCATGCAGGAGCGTCTCGACCGAAGGGTTGGGGGCGGAGGGATCCAGCAGGTTCAGCCGCTGGACATTGACCATGGCTTCATCCGACAGGGCCGGCAGGCTGCGCAACCGCAGCAGCGGCTGAAGCCGCACCGCCGGCAGGCCGCGCGCCTCGATCGTCTCGAGATCCCAGCCGGAGCCCTTGATGTGCAGCACGTCGACCTCTTCGCCGAAGATGTCCCGGGCCGTCGATTTCAGCGAAGTGTTGCCGCCCCCGTGCATCACCAGGTCCGGGTCGCGGCCGATGAGGCGCGAGGTATAGACCCGCAGCGCCAGATCGCGCGCACGCGGGTCGGTCCCGGCATCGGACAGGAAGGCGTCAGCCTCGGCGTCGGTCCAGAGATTGGCGATCATCGGAGTCTCCTGCTAAGGCTTGACGGTCGGCACGGTGCCGGCCCTGGCCAGGGGAACAGGCGACCGGCGCTTGGATTTTCTACTTTTGTCAGATACTATTGTCAAAGATCAAATGATGGGGCGCGGATGGGCGGTCAGACACGGCGGCGCAACCTGGCGCAGGTGAGCGGCGAGAATGCCGTGATCCAGGTCGCCTGGATGTATTACGAGGACGGGCAGAACCAGCAGGAGATCGCCGCCGCGCTGGGCATTTCGCGCGCGACCGTGGTGAACTACCTTCAGGAAGCGCGCGAGAAGGGGTTGATCCGCATCACGCTGGCCGCCCCGGCCTTCACCACGCATCGGCTTGCGCTGGCGCTGAACCACCGCTTCGGCCTCCAGGGATCCTATGTGATCCCGGACGAGGGGACGGGGACCGAGGAAGGGTTCCTGCGCGTGGTGCGGGGCGCGGCGAACTGGCTGCCCGATCTGATCGCGCCGGGCGACCGGCTGGGGGTGGCCTGGGGGCGCACGGTCTATGAACTGGCCGAGATGGTCGAGCCGGCGCGGATCGAGGATCTGGCCGTGCTGCAACTGGTGGGCTCGATGGCCACGCCCTACGGCTTCACCGCCGAGGCCTGTTCCACGCGCCTTGCCCAGCGTCTGGGGGCGCGCTGTATGAACCTGCACGCGCCCGCGATCCTCAGCCGGGCCGCGCTGGCGGCGGAACTGCGCGAGGAGCCGATCCTGAAGGCGCAGCTCGACCAGCTGGAGACGGTGAACAAGCTTCTGTTCTCGGTCGGCACCGCCACGGCCGAAAGCCATATCGTGCTGAGCGGCCTGGCCACGCCGGCCGATCTGGACTGGTATGTCGGCCACGGGGCGGTCGGCGTCATCTGCGGCCGCTTCATCGACGCCGAGGGCTGCCAGCTTCCCGGCCCCATGGAGGACCGGATGATCGGCGTGCCCCTGCCGCGGCTGGTGGGGCTGGAGATGGGCATCCTGGTCACTCCCGGTCTCGACAAGGTGGAAGCGACGCGCGCGGCGATCCGGGGCGGCTATGTCACGCATCTGGTCACCGCCACCTCGGTGGCCGAGGCGCTGCTGGCCGCCCCCTGACCGGCCCGTCAGACGGCAGCCGCCTTCAGGTCGCCGAACATCGCGGCGAGGCCCGTTTCGGTCGCCGGGCACAGGCCGCGTTCGGTCAGCAGGCCCGTCACCAGTTCGGCCGGCGTCACGTCGAAGGCGGGGTTGCGCGCGCCGGTGCCGTCGGGCGAGATCTGGACATGCACGATCCGCCCGTCCGGGCCGCGGCCCTGGACCATGGTCACTTCACCCGCGCCGCGTTCCTCGATCGGGATTTCCCGCACCCCGTCGTGCACGCGCCAGTCGATGGTGGGCGAGGGCAGCGCCACATAGAAGGGCACCCCGTTCGCCCGCGCCGCCAGTGCCTTGAGATAGGTGCCGATCTTGTTGCAGACATCGCCGCGCGCGGTGGTGCGGTCGGTGCCGACGATCACCATGTCCACCTCGCCGTGCTGCATCAGGTGGCCGCCGGCATTGTCCACGATCAGGTCGTGGCTGATGCCGTGGCTGTTCAGCTCCCAGGCCGTCAGTTGCGCGCCCTGGTTGCGGGGGCGGGTTTCGTCCACGAAGACGTGCACGGGGATGCCCTCGGCATCGGCGTGGTAGATCGGGCTGGTGGCAGTGCCCCAGTCCACCGTCGCCAGCCAGCCTGCGTTGCAATGGGTCAGGATGTTCACCGGGCCGCCGCCCTTGCGTGCGGCGATGTCGCGGATGATCTGCAACCCGTGCAGGCCGATGCGGCGGTTGATTTCCACATCCTCGTCGCAGATCTGCGCCGCACGGACGGCTGCGGCGCGGGCGCGCTCGGCCGCTGGCAGGGGGGCAAGCAGGCGGCGCATCGCGTCAAGGGCCCAACGCAGGTTGATCGCGGTGGGGCGCGTCTCGTGCAGCACCGCCCAGGTTTCGTCCAGCGCGGCGTCCGAGGGATCATCTGCCATCTGCACCGCCATGCCCCAGGCCGCCGTCGCCCCGATCAGCGGCGCGCCGCGCACCCACATGTCGCGGATCGCGGTGGCGAATTCGGCCCTGTCGCGCAGGGGCACGATGCGCAGCTCGTGCGGCAGCCAGCGCTGGTCGATGATCTTCACCGTGCCATCCGCATCCTGCCAGATGGTGCGATAGGGCGTGCCGTCGATCTTCACAGGTGATCCTCCTTGTCCATCCGCCGCGCCATGGCCGTCACGGCGTCGATGCCGCGGATCGCGCCGGCCCCCAGCATCAGCTGCCGCCCCATGGCCAGGGCGCGCGCCTCGCAGGCGGCGCGGCGCCCTTCGTCGGCGATGCGCTCGAAATCGGCATTGTGCGCGAGGCCCAGGATGCGGCGGTGCATCTCGATCCCGCAGAAGCCCAGGGCGTCGGTCCAGATCCGGCCCAGCAGATCGGCCAGCGCCTGTTCGGAGGCCAGGCCATGGCCCTGATCCTCGTAAAGACTGGCCTGATGCAGGATGCCGCGCCGTTCGGAGCGCCACAGCTGGCCGAACTCGGCCGCAAAGGTGCGCCAGAGGGTCTCGATCACCGCCAAGAGCCAGCCCTGATGCTCTGCCCGGTCTCCCGGCGCGGATTCGTGCCCCGGCTGGCTGAAATGCGCCATCAGGAAATTGGCGATCAGCATGCCGACATCGAAACCGATGGGGCCGTAGGTGGCGAATTCCGGGTCGATCACCCGGGTCTCGGTGTCCGTCACCATGATCGAGCCGGTATGCAGGTCGCCGTGCAGCAGCGTCTCGCCGCGCGAGGTGAAGGCCATCTTCAGATGCTGCGCCGCCACCTTCAGCGACAGGTCGCCCCTCAGCCGCGCCACGATGCCGTCCAGCCCCGGCGTGTGCCGGTTCATCGGCGCGGCGAAATAGGGGTCCGAGAACACGAGGTTCTCGGTGATGTCGCAAAGCTCGACATTGCCCGCAAATAGCGCCAGATCCGCCTTCTTCGCCGCCGCCGGCATCGAGAGGTCGGACCCGCGGAACAGGGTGCGTGCGCAGAATTCGCCCAGCCTTTCGCCAAGGCCCGCCACCCGCCGCCCCTCGATCAGGGCATGGCGCAGGATCACATGGGGGGTCAGATATTCCATCACCACGATCGCTTGCGCCTCGTCGAAATGCCAGACCGCGGGGACCGAGCCGGGATCGCGCGCCGCCTGCCGGATCAGCGCATTGTATTCGAAGAACGATCGTTTCAAGGGCAGCGGCCAGCTTTCACCCACCAGCCGCACATAGGGCAGCGCCTGCTTGACCACCACCTGACCGACGGTGCCCGTGACGATGAACACAAGGTTCAGGTTGCCGTCGCCCACCTCGCGCACCTGCCAGCCCTCCGGTGGCCCGACCCTCTCGCGCAGGACCGCCAGGCCCCCCAGCCGGGCCGGCAGGCTGGCCGGCGTCAAGGCGACATAGGTTTCGGCACTCATGCCGCATCCTCCCTTGCTGCTCCTCCGCCGTCAGGATTTCCAAGATTGCATCATATGTCAAATGGTATTGACAAATGACGATCCCGGCGTAGCGTATCTGGCGGGAGCGAGGAAGGGCATGGCGGCGCAGTCGATCACCGTTCGCGGACTGACCAAGGCTTTCGGCCGCAACATCGTGCTGCGCGGGGTGGATCTGGACCTGCCGGCGGGGCAGGTCACGGTGCTGATGGGGGCGAACGGCGCGGGCAAGTCCACGCTGGTCAAGATCCTCTGCGGGGTTCATTCCGCCGATGCGGGCGAGGTGCGGCTGGACGGGCGGCCCTTTGCCCCGTCCGGTCCGGCGGCGGCGCTGCGCCAGGGCGTGGTCACGGTGCACCAGAATATAAACGACGGGGTCGTGCCGGACCTGGACGTGGCGTCGAACCTGTTGCTGGACAGCCTTGCCGACGGCAGCGGTCTGTTCCTGAACCGCCGCCAGATGCGTGCAGAGGCGGAGCGGATCGCCGATGCCGTGGGGCTGAAGATCGACGTGACCCGCCCCGTGGCTGGCCTACCGCTGGCCGACCGGCAGCTTGTCGCCATCGCCCGCGCCATGGCGCACCGCCCGCGGCTTCTGATCCTGGACGAGCCGACCTCGTCCCTCTCGCTCGCCGAGGCGCAGCGGCTGTTCTCGCTGATCGACCGGTTGCGGCAGGACGGAGTGGCGATCCTCTACATCTCGCACCGCATGTCCGACATCCGCCGGCTGGCCGACCGCATCGTCTCGATGCGCGACGGGCAGGTCTCGGGCCTGTTCGAGGGTAAGCCCTTGGACTATTCCGGCGCCGTGCGCGCGATGCTGGGCCACGAGATCACCGAGGTGGACATCACCATTCCCCCGCCCGGCGCGCCCATGTTCGAGGCGCGGGGGCTGCGGCTGAAACCCGAAGCGCAGCCCTTCGACCTGGTGCTGCGGCGCAACGAGGTGGTGGCGCTGACCGGGCTTGTAGGTTCAGGCAAGTCGGCCCTGGCCGAGGTGCTGTATGGCATCGCGGTGCCCGTAGCGGGCGACATGCGGCTGGACGGCGCGCCCTACCGGCCGCGGCGGCCGGCGCAGGCCGTGGCGGCGGGGGTGTTCCTTGCCGCGAAGGACCGGCTGATCAACTCGGTCATCCCGCAGTTCGACATCCAGCAGAACCTGACCCTTCCCTTCACGGCGCGCCATTCCGGCCCGCTGGGCCTGATCCGTCGCGCCGCGGAACGGGCGGCGGCCGAACGCACGATCGCCGCGATGGGCGTGGTCTGCCAGGGCCCGCGCGACGGCATCCTGACGCTGTCGGGCGGCAATCAGCAGAAGGTCGTGGTCGGCCGCTGGATGGCCGAAGCCAGCCGCCTGCTGATCCTGGACGAGCCGTTTCAGGGCGTGGACATCCAGGCCCGGCGCGACATCGGCCGCCGCATCCGCGAAAGCGCCCTTGACCGCGCGACCCTGGTCCTCTGCGCCGAGATCGACGAGGCGCTGGAAGTGGCCGACCGCATCCTGGTGATGAGCGAACATACCATCGTCGGCGCGCACCGGAACGAAAGCATCGACCTGGCCCGGCTGATGGCCGAGGTCGCGGGCGCCGCCGACAGGACGAAGGAACCGGCATGACATCCCTGTCCCCCACCGATCTTGCGATCCGCTACGGCTTTCTTCTGCTGATGGCCGGAATGATCGTGGTCTTTTCGCTGCTGAAACCCGCCTTCCTGTCGCCGCAGAGCGCGGTCTTCATCCTGCAATCGGTGGCGATCACCGGCATTCTGGCGCTGGGTGTCACCGCGACCCTGGTGGTGGACGGCTTCGACCTGTCGATCGGGGCGGTCGCGACATCGGCCATGATGCTGTCGGCCTATGTGATGGTGATCTGGGAGATGGGGGCGCTGACGGCGGTCGTCCTTTGCCTGCTGATGGGGGCGGCGGTCGGGCTGATCAACGGCTTCCTGATCGTGAAGATGCGCGTGCCCGATCTTCTGGCGACCCTTGGCATGATGTTCCTGCTGGTCGGACTTCAGCGCATTCCCACCGCGGGCAACTCGATCTCCACCGGCATGGTGCTGGCTGACGGGCGCACCGCCACCGGCACTTTCGCACCCGAGTTCCTGATGCTGGGGCGCCACCGGATCGACTTCATCCTGCCCGATCTCGTGCCGCTTTCGGTAGTGGTGCTGGTGGTCATTGCGGTGCTGACCTGGGTCTTTCTGGAGCTGACGCGCCACGGGCGGGTGATGTATGCGATCGGCTCGAACGCGCAGGCGGCGGCGCTGGCGGGCATCAACGTCGCGGGCTATCGCGTGCTGGCCTATGTGATCTCGGGCGTAATGGCCTCGCTTGGGGGGATCCTGCTGGCGGCCCGGCTGGGCAGGGGCGATGTGGCCTCGGGCAACAACCTGCTGCTCGATTCGGTGGCCGCCGCACTGATCGGGTTCGCGGTGCTGGGGGCGGCCAAGCCGAACGCCTTCGGAACGGCGGTGGGCGCGCTGTTCGTGGGTATCCTGCTTCAGGGCCTGACCATGCTGAATGCCCCTTACTATACCCAGGATTTCATCAAGGGTGCCGTGCTTGTCGTCGCCCTTGTCTTCACCTTCGCGTTGTCCGGCCGCTCTGGCCGGGCGCGCCGATGAGACAGCCGGCGCACAGTGCCAGAAGAAGCGCCCGCCGGTGCCTGACACAACGGAGAAATGGGAGGAACCGATGATCTCCAGACGGACTTTCGCAGCCCTTGCCGCCAGCGTGGCGCTCGCCCCCTCGCTCGCCCTTGCCCAGGACGCGCCTGCGCCTTTCGACAATCCGGGCCAGGTGAACATCGCGCTGGTGCGCTATCTGTCCACCGGCGACTTCTTCCAGGCCTATCTTTCGGGCGTGGAGAAGCAGGCCGCCGCGCTGGGCGTGAACCTTCAGGTCTTCGACAGCCGCCAGGATGCCGCGCTTCAGGCGGACATGGTGGATCAGGCCATCGCGCTTGGCGTGGACGGCATCATCATCCAGCACGGCCTGACCGAGTCGATGAAGGAGGCCGCCCAGCGCGCGGTGGATGCGGGCATCAAGGTCGTGGCCTTCGACGTCAATGTGGAAAACCCGAAGATCCCGCAGATCGAGCAGTCCGACCGCGACCTGGCGCGGCTGGCGCTCGAGGCGGCGCTGGCCGACAACGGCAACAGTTTCGTGGCGGGCTACGTCTATGTTCCGGGGATCGCGCCACTCGACCGCCGCGACGAGACCTGGAAGAAGGTCAAGGCCGACAATCCCGGCATCAACGAGGTTGCCATGTTCGGCACGCTGGACAACCCGATCGCCAATTCGGTGGCCAACCAGGCGCGCTCGGTCCTTTCTGCCAATCCGAACATCCAGGTGATGTTCGCGCCCTATGACGAATTCGCCAAGGGCGTGAAGATCGCGGTGGACGAAGCCGGCATGTCCGGCCAGGTCTCGATCTATTCGGCCGACATCTCGACCGCCGACATCCAGCTGATGCGCGAGCCCGGCTCGGCCTGGAAGGCGACCGCCGCCACGAACCCGGCGGTGGTGGGCGAGGTCTCGGTCCGCGCGCTGGCGATGCTGCTGGCGGGCGAGGATCCGGGGCCGCAGGTCATCGTGCCGCCGACGCTGATCACCCAGAAGATGCTGAACGATCTCGACATCAAAAACATGGAGGACCTGGGCGCGAAGCTTCCCGCCTTCGCCCATGCCGATGTGGCGATGACGCCCTGGATGAAGCTGCCGCCGCGCTGAGACCCGAACGGGGCGGGCCGCATCGGCCCGCCCTGACCCTGCCGACCGGAGATGCCCTTGCGCAACGAGAAGTCCACCGAAGAGGTCGCCCGCGGCATCCGCGCCCGCGTCTTCGAACATACGATCCGTAACAACGGCGGCTATCTGAGCCAGGCCTGTTCGGCGGCCGAACAGCTCGCCTTCCTTTACAACGAGGCGCTGAACCTCGGCCCCTCGACCATGCCGATGGTGCCGCCGCCCTTTTCGGGCGTGCCATCGGCCGCGAATCCCCTCTATCGCACCGGCGCGGGCTACAACGGACCCTTCGACGCGGTGTACGACCGCCTGTTCATCGCCCCCGCCCATTACGCCCTGGTCGCCTATGCCTGCCTGATCGAGGTCGGCCGCATGGCGCCCGAGGGGCTCGAGATGTTCAACCGCGACGGATCCTCGGTCGAGATGATCGGGGCGGAGCACAGCCCCGGCATGGAGGTGCACAACGGCACGCTCGGGATCGGGCTTTCCACCGCGGCGGGCCTGGCCTGGGGGCGAAGGCGGCTGGGCCATACGGGCCGCGTCTGCGTCTTCATGTCGGACGGCGAGGTGCAGGAAGGCCAGACCTGGGAGGCCGTGCAGGCCGCCGCCCATCACGGCATCGACAATCTCTGGGCGCTGATGGACGTCAACCGCCAGCAATGCGACGGTGCCATGGACGATGTGATGACCGTGGGCGACATCGCAACGAAGCTCCGCGATTTCGGCGCGGTGGTCGCCGAATGCGACGCCCACGACCTTGCGGCCCTGCGCGCGGCGGCGGCCACGCCGCACCCCGGCCGCCCCCTGATCGTGCTGGCCCATTCGCGCCCCACGCAGGGCATGGAAAGCCTGATGAGCCGTTTCCCCCGCCTGCACTACGTCCGCTTCAAGTCCGAAGAGGAACGCGCCCGGATGAATGCCGAGATCGCGGCCGAACTCGGTGTGCCCCCCGTGCCGCTGGAGACGCACTGATGGAGATGGTCAACCGCCCCTATGCCGCGGCCTTCGAGGCCCATGCCGTGCAGCACCCCGAGGTGCTGTGTCTCTCGGCCGACCTGACCTCGAGCTGCGAGATCGACGGTTTCCGCGACCGCCACCCGGAGCAGTTCCTGTCCCTCGGCATGGCCGAACAGAACATGCTGTCCTTTGCCGGGGGGCTTGGCCTCGCTGGGTTCCGACCCTTCCTGCATTCCTTCGGCGTGTTCCTCTACCGGCGTCCCTATGACCAGCTGGTGGCCTCCATCGCCTATCCGCGCCGGAAGGTGCGGCTTATGGGCTTCCTGCCAGGCGTGACCACGCCCGGCGGCATGACCCATCAGGCGATCGAGGACATCTCGGTGATGCGAACCCTCCCGAACATGACGGTGCTCGAGGCCGGTGACGCGACCGAGGTCGAAAGCATCGTGGCCGAGGCCGACACCGTCGATGGCCCGGTCTATTGCCGCATCCTGCGCGGCGCGGTGCCGCGACTGTTCGATACGCCGCTGCGGATCGGGCAGATGCGGGTGCTGGCCGAGGGCTGCGACGTGCTGGTCGTCACCGCGGGCATCACCACCGAAGAGGCGATCCGCGCCCGAGGTGCCCTGGCAGGGGCGGGGGTTTCGGTCCGCCATCTGCATCTGAACACGCTGAAGCCCTTCGATGCCGCGCAGATCGTGGATCACGCGGCCAGCGTGCGCCATGGCGTGGTCACGCTGGAAAACCACCTGGTCAACGGCGGGATCGGCAGCATGGTGGCCGAGGCCCTGGCCGAGGCGGGCCTCGCCCGGCGGCTGGTCCGCCTCGGGCTTCAGGATACCTATGCCCACGGCGGCTCGCGCCCCTATCTCATGCGCCATTATGGCATGGATGCGCTGGCGCTCGTCCGCGCGATCGAGCGGCTGACAGGCCAGAGCACCGGGATCGACGAAGGCGCGCTCGACGCCGTCCGGGTCGAGGCCGTGCATTCCGCGGTCAAGGCCGAGGCGCTGTGATGGCTCGCTTCACCGTCACCTACCGCCTGCGTGCCGCCAGCCGGGCCGAGGCGCAGGCCCGCGCCGAGGGCATCGCGCTGGAACAGACGGTCGAGATCCCGCGCGACGTGGTCCCCGCCGGATATGTCGCGGACGAGATCCTCGGCCGGGTCGAGGAGATCGGGGGCCTCGGCGAGGGTCTCTGGCAGGCGACCGTCAGCTATTCGCCCGACAGCGCGGGCGACGAGATCACCCAGTTCCTGAACGTGGTGTTCGGCAATTCCTCGATCCAGCAGGGGATCCGCGTCACCGGAATCGACCTCGGGCCGGAGATGGCCGCACGGCTGGCGGGCCCGCGTTTCGGCATTGCGGGGATCCGGGCCCTGTGTGGCCGCGCGACGGGGGGCATGATCGCCCCGGTGCTGAAGCCCATGGGTCTGACCCCTGCCGAGCTTGCCCGCCTTGCCGAGGGCTGCGTGCGCGGCGGTGCCGATATCGTCAAGGAGGATCACGGACTTGCCGGCCAGCCCTCGGCCCCTTTCCGCGCCCGGGTCGAGGCGGTTTGCGCGGCGATACGCAAGGTGCGGGCGGAAACCGGGCAGAAGACGCTCTATTTCCCCAATCTCTCGGGCAGGGCCGATGAGATCGAGGGGAACCTGCGCTTCCTCAAGGATGCGGGGGCCGATGGCGTGCTGGTCATGCCGGGCCTCTTCGGCTTCGGCCTGGTCCAGCGCATTGCCCGGGACGCCGGCCTGAACCTGCCGGTGATGACGCATCCGTCCTTTCTCGGCCCCTTCGTCCTGGCGCCGGACAACGGCATCGACCACGGCGTCCTCTTCGGCACGATCCAGCGGCTGGCGGGGGCGGACATCTCGGTCTTTCCGAACGTGGGCGGTCGGTTCGGCTTCACCGCCGAGGAGTGCCGGGCCATCGCCCGGGCCTGCCGCGACCCGTCCGGCCCCGGCCGCGCCATGCTGCCCAGCCCCGGCGGCGGCATGAGCGTCGCTCGCGCTGAAGACATGCAGGCGATGTATGGCGAGGACGTGGTCTATCTGCTGGGCGGAAGTCTGCTTCGGGATCCCGGCAGGATCGATGAGGCTGTGGCAGCGATGCGCAGGGTCCTCCCGACCGGCAGGTGATCTCGTCAGGCACGGCCGACACGAAATTCGAGTGCTGCCCGCGACCAGACCAAGCCGCCGGGTCCTTCCGGGGTCCCGAATGTGGCCGGTACGGGCCTGCCCTCGCGGCAGAGATTCCGCCTCCGGTCCGGGCGGGATCGGACCTTGCGCTGCTGCTGTCTGATCCAACGCGTTCTTGGGTCGGTTTTTCAAGAGATGCCAGGAGACCATAGTGTCCTACGAGGAGGTGCACCCACGCCGACGGACCTGCGAAAAGGCGCGCGGCCCCGGATATGATCGACCGCCACTCCCCCGGATCGATCCGGCAACTGACGCAGGGTGCCGGCAAGGGCTTCGATGCAGCGAATTCGTCGCCGACCTGCGGCAAGCCTGCGTCACACCGCATGTCGCGCAGAAGTCGAGATAGTCCGCCATCGACGGCAGAACCAGTGATGGGCGCTGCCGCCGGCCTCGATCGCTAGGGTCAGGACTCGTTCTTGTTTCATAGCCAGAACATGACGGTTGCGGCGAGGGCGACGGCGGAGAGGAAGGTCTTGG
>NZ_QMJY01000064.1 GCF_003574395.1 Tabrizicola thermarum | reverse complement strand
CCTCCCTCCCACGCAGCCAGCAGGTCGCCCACCGCCCGGTCGCGGGCGTGCCGCAGCCTGTCCCGCGAAAGCCCCGTCTCCTCCTGCACCCGCCGCGGCGGGACGCCGCAGGCCAGCGCATAGACCGCACGCCGCAGGCGCCGCCAGTCTCCGAGATCCCGAAGGGCATGCCGATGCCAGAGCTCGAGCACCTCGTCCCGCACCGCCACATCGAACGTGGACGGCGGAACCGCAGCCTCCCGCTCCGCCTCCACCAGACCGTCCGTCTCGCCGCGCAGCGCAGCCGTGACCCTCTGCCACCACGTGATCTCGTCCGGCGCCAGCCAGGCGCCCGGGGACGCCGACGGATACCCGGAGCGCGGCGGTGCCCTGTCCGCCGCAGCCGAGACCCTGACAGCGTGGCACAGCAGCCCCCAGATCACCGCGCCGCTGTCCAGCGTCGCATTGCCGTGGGCGTGGCGCTCCGCCAGACCCTCCTGCACCGCCCAGCGCCAGATCCTCTTGCGCCGCGCCCGCGCCGCCAGCCGTCCGTGCCTCGTCATGTGCGGCCTCCTCCAACCCGCGCCCGCACCACCATCCCGGCGGTTGCTGCCGCCTCGAGCGCCTCATCCACAGAGCGCACCAGCGCCCAATGATGGCCCTCTGCCAGCACACGCTCCCGGAACGCCTCCTGCGCCGGCGACAGCCGGCCCCGCGGCCCCTTGACCTCGAGAAACAGCACACGCCCCTGCGCCAGCACCACAAGATCTGACCAGCCGGCGCAGAGACCCATGCCGGACCTGATGCCCTGCACCCGACGCGCCGCAACGCCACCGGCCCGGTGCTCGTTCGGCGAATGATGGATGATCGCTCCGGGCAGCGCCACGCGCAGCGCGGCCACGACCGCCCGCTGGATGTCGGCCTCCCGCCCGGACAGCCCGGTCATGCCGCGATACCCCGCGCCTGCAGCTGCTCCGCGGTCACCAACCCGCGCGCCAGCATCTCCCGGGCAGCGCCGGGCGTGACCGCGCTGGGCGGAACGTAGCGACCCTCCGCGATGGCCCTGCCCAGCAGATCGAGCGTGTCGCGGACGCCATCCGGGAGCGGCCGCGCCGACTGCGCCGCAGGCGCAGAACATTCGCCACGACGCTCCCCGCTGATCCGCTGCGCCGCCCGCACCATGGCCGCGTCCAGGCCCTTCGGCCCCTGCGGCAGTTCCGGCACGTCCCGGGCGAACTCCCGCGCCACCTCGACGATGCGCCGGTCCGACAGGCCGAGCTGCCGCCACGCGTCAATGCGGCGCCCGAAATCCGCCTCGATGCGCCACCACCGCGTTTCTGCCAGCTCGGGCGCGCCCATCGCCTCGCAGATCCGCGCCACCAGCGCTGTGGCCGACGCCCCGCCTGTGTCCCCGCCTCCGCTGCCGCCTCCGGCCGGGCCGCCGGGGAGCGACGGCCCGGCCTCGCTGTCTTCGCAGCCTGCGCCGGTCAGACCGGGCGCGACGCCAGGCACAGCGCCGGACGGCTCGGCCTCGCACGCGCACGCGCGCACGCGCTCGTCGTCGTTACTGGTTAACTTACTGGTTATACGTGTGCCACAGCTGTGGCACACGGCTCCGGTCACGGATGGCACACGGCTCGGCTCCGACCCGTGTGCCATATTGGCACACGGCTCCCCGCTATGTTCCTCATCCGTTCCTGACCCGTGTGCCATACTGGCACACGGCTCCGACGGCGCCGCCCGGGCGAAGTCCGGCTCGAAGGCCAGCACGTAGCGCGTCGGCCGCTGGCGCTTCGTCCGGGGATCGATCCGCTCCTCGCGCCGGATCAGACCGCGCTGCTCCAGCTCGTCCAGATGCCGGTTCACGGACCTGCGGCTCATCTCGCAGTCCGCCGCCAGCTGCTCCTGGCTCGGGAAACAGCCGAAGTCCGGGTTGTGCCGGTCAGCCAGATACCACAGGACCAGCTTCGTGGCCGGTTGCAGACCGCGCTGCTGGATGGCCCAGTTGGTGGCGTGATGGCTCACGTCCAGTCCTCCTCGCGCTCCAGACGACGGCGGCACGGCGGCAGCCAGACCAGCTGCGTCGGCCCCGTCGCGCACAGATCCCAGACCAGCCAGCAGTAGGACGTCGCAGTGCTCGCCTTCGGGTCCAGCCGGCCGCGCACCATGGGCACCCGCTCCGCAAACTGCAGGACCGCCGTCGGCGGATGCCGCGCAAACAGCCGTTCGTGCCGCCCGACCCCCTCGAGGAACTGCGTCCGCACCAGCATGGCCACGCCCGCCTCGGACAAGCTCAGCGCATGGCGGATGAAACGCTCCGCAAGCCGGAAGGGTGGGTTGGTGATCGTCCAGTCCACGAATGGCCAGAAGGGCTCGTCGAGGTAGTCCGCCACCGTGTCCAGGTTGCCGGTGCCGTAGTCGTGTATGTCGATCTGGTGGACCTCGCCGAACGCCTCCGCCAGCGCCCGGGCCATGTGCCCACGTCCGGCAGCGGGCTCGCGACAGCTGAGGACGGACGTGGTCGGCGCCTCCGGTCGGCGAGACCCCGGCAGCAGCCTGTCGCAAGGGTTCTGCAGCCACTCCGTCAGCGCCCGCACAGCCCAGGGCGGCGTCGGAAAGTCGTCGAGCGAAGCCGCAGGCTCGCGCCGGCGCGCCATGACGGCCGGACCGCCGCGCGGCCGATCCGTCTGGGCCCGAGCACCGTCCGAGACCGAACCGATCATGCCGCCGGACCCCTATCGACACCCGGGAAGAAGTGCTCGGGCCGCAGGTCGATCCCGAGTGCTTTCGCGCGGGCGAGCACTGAGGGCTTGGCGTTGTCAGGAATTGAACCGCGTGCTTTCCAGCTTTGCACGGTCGATACGGGACGCTCGAGCAGGAGCGCCATGCGCCTCAAGCCCCCGAACTTTGAAACGATAACGTCGACGTAGCTCATGGGCGCATATGTTCGCAATAAGCGGACACAACGCAAGCAGAAAAATCATACAGACGCAAGCGACCAGAGTATGCAAGATGCGGACATGGTAGATGAACCCGAGATTCCACGCCGCCTGAAAGCTATCCGCGAACGCGCGCACTTGTCCGTGCGCGACATGGCGTCGAGGGTAGGCATGTCGACATCAGGTTACGCACACTACGAGTCGCCGTCGCGATTCAAGGCTCAGTACCTGCCGATGGAGATGGCCCAGAAAGTCGCAAGCGTCTTCGCCGGGAACGATGACGTCGTTGCAGAACTCATGGAATTGGCCGGGCAACCGGTCCGGGAGGGATCAGACAAAGACGAGTATCAGTCGCAGCGCCAAAGCGTGCCCGCGGCTTTGGTGCCGGTCTACAACGTCGAAGTTAGCGCCGGACCGGGCCGGATCGTGGACCTCGAGGAGCATGTGGCGAACCTGGCGTTCTCGCCGCGATACCTCGCGGAAATGACGGCCGCCCGCGGGCGCGATCTGGCGGCGATCCGGGTCCGGGGCGACAGCATGGAGCCGACCCTGCTCGACGACGACATGGTGATGATCGACCGCACCAAGACCAGCCTCGACTACGACGGCCTGTTCGTGCTGCGCTTCGGCGAGGCCCTGCACTGCAAGCGCGTGGGCCGCGGCAGATCCCGGACGACCGTGCAAGTCATCAGCGACAACCGCATCTACCCGCCGGTCGAAATGGACCGCTCAGAAATCGAGGTGGTGGGCAAGGTGCTCTGGTACGGAAGAAAGGTCTGATGACCATAGGCCCGCGCCTTGTCCGGCTGTCCGCCATCCGCCACCACTTGCTCTGCCGCAAGACCATCACCTCCGACAGCGGATGGCGGACCGACCATATCACCCCGCGCCACGGCCCCTTCACCGAGACGAGGCCGTGCCCGTCCGGCTGGCAGTGGCGCTGCCTCCAGCTTTCCACCGAAACTTCACGCAGGTACCGGGTGCTGTTCGAGGTCGACGCCAACCGTGGCAAGTGGAAGGCGGTGCTGGTGGGCATCCCGGATACCGGGCCGCCCACAGCGCTGATCCGCGTCGAGGATCAGCCGGGAAACCGCGGCGGCGGGCTGCATGTCCATGCGAACTGCGACCGAAACGGCGACTTGACTGGAGCCGAAAGCATCGACATGGCCTATACTCTGCCGGAACACGGGATGCGTCGCCGCAGGCGCACCGGCTGGACAAGAGCGCGGTTCTGCCACGTCGCAGGCCGCCTTTTCAGAATTGAAGGTCTGCCGCTGCAGGAGGAGCTCGACCTGTGATAGGACCGGACACCCTGACAGACAGCCTGCGCAGCGAGCTCTGCGCGCCGCTGCATGTCTCGACGGTGCCCGTCGGATTTCACATCGAGACGGGTTTCCGCCTGCCGGACGGGGACCTGCTGGATTTCTACCTCGTCCGAGCGGACCAAGGGCTATACCGGTTCGAAGATGACGGCACGACCATACCGAATGCCGTCGCCCGAGGCTTCGACCTGAAGTCAGCGGCCCGCGACGGCATGCTTCGCCACATGCTGGCGCAGGAGGGGGCCCACTACGACACCGACCTTGTCGTGCGAACCGACCCGGTGCCCGAGCGCGATCTCGGCGCCGCAGGGCTGCGGTTCATCAGCGCGCTGATCCGGACCCGCGACCTGTTCGTCCTGAACCGCGAGAACGTGGCCGCATCATTCGCCGATGACGTGATGCGCGCTATCGAAGCCTCGCTCCCCAAGGCCCTCCTAGCCGAAGCCGCCCCGGCGAACGAGCCGGGATCCCCGGATATCTTGCTGCGCCGCAGCGACACCGGGCTGAAGGCCGCACGGGTCTATGCAGCGGGCAGCGACCTGCGCCTCATGGACGCGCTGGTCGAGCATCAGGCCCGGCATGCCGGCGACTCGCCCATCGTCGCGGTCGTCGACCGCCGGAAAAACCGGGTGACCGAGCGCCGATTCAACCGGGCGACCAACCAGGGGCTGGCCATGGCTGTCGTCGACGATCAGGGCTACGATTGGGTCGGGCGGGTGTTCAACCTCGCCCTTGCCAAAGTGGGTTGACCCGGTCCGGCCGGTCGAAAGCACTGTGGAACAACGCAGTTATCAGACGCGTAGAAACGACGCGCAACGCTTGGCAATCTAAATGTCCGCAATATGCGTTGACATACGCACGATTGCGGACGATGGTTCATGCGTTGACTCCGAGCTGATGATCGCCATGACCACCACCATCCGCAGCACCCAGATCGAGAGCGCCGTCCGCGCGACCCTGCGCGGCGGAGCCCGGCAGGTCCGCGTCATCGTCGATTACCGCAACGGCCGCGTCGAGATCGAGGCCACGGCCGAGGCCGAGCAGCCGACGCCCCGGACCTTCGACACAATCGATTTCAGGGCCGGGCGGTGAAGCGCGCCGATTTGCCATACCTCCGGCGCAAGCGCGCGAAGGGCCGCGACTACTGGTACTTCCAGCGCGGACGCGACCGCATCCCGCTGCCCCCGCCGGACGCGCCGGACTTCCTCGAACGCTACATGGCCGCGAAGCGGGGCGTGTCGCCGCTGCCGGAGCCGGCCGGGCGCACCTTCCGCCGCCTGATCCGCGCCTATCGCGAGTCCGCGCGCTGGGCGCGCCTCGCTCCGCGCACAAAAACCGACTACGCGAAGATCCTCGATTGGGCCGAGTCGACCTTCGGCGACATGGAACCCTCCCGGATGGAGCGCCGCCACGTGATCCGCGCCCGGGACGAGAACCGCAACCGTCTGCGCTTCGCAAACTACATCGTTCAGGTGCTGAGCGTTCTCTTCGAGCAGGCCATCGACATGGGCTGGCTCACGCACAACCCGGCCAAGGGAATCAGCCTCCTGCGGCGCGAGGGCGAGGGGCCGCACCGTCCATGGCCGGCCGATCTGATCGAGACCTACACAGCGGCGGCCGTGCCGGGCAGCACAGCGCGTACGGTGATGGAGCTCTGCATCGGAACCGGCCAGCGCATCGGCGACGTGCTGGCCATGAGGTGGGACCATCTGCGCGACGGCGGCATCGAGGTGCGCCAGTCGAAGACTCGGGCGCGCCTCTGGATCCCGTTCACGCCGCGCCTCGCCAAATATCTAGCCACCCTGCCGCGGACGGGCATGACCATCGCCACCGGCCGCGACGGCCGGCCGCTGACCTACCACGCCGCGGCCGCCGAGATCATGCGCGTCCGGAAGGCGATGGGCGCGGAAGCCTACACGATCCACGGCTGGCGCTACACCGCCGCCGCCGAGCTCGCGGCCGCCGGCTGCAGCGACGACGAGATTCAGGCGATCACAGGCCACAAGGCCCGCGCGATGGTCGTGAAATACGCCGGACCGGCCCGGCAGCAGCGCCATGCCCTGACCGCCCAGCGCCGACGTCAATCCTCACATGAACCGGGAGACCCGCAATGACGACACCCCTCCACCGCTGGACCTCGCTCGACATAGCCGCGTGGATCCGCGGCGCGCCCCGCTCGGGACCGCTGCCGGAACCCGGCCATCACGCCCGCCCGCTCGTCAACGAAGGACACTCCATGCCAGCATTCAGCACCGAGGCCCTTGACTGGGCCGACACCGCCCCACGCAACCACCGCCGCGATGCCGCGCTGCGGCTGCCGCATACGGTTCCGGGCCTGTGCGGCCTGACGGCCAATCAGCGCCGCATCCTGCGGCTGCTGGCCGATCTGGATGCGCGCTGCCTGCCGGGCGGGACCCGGCTCCACCTCTGCACCAACCGGCGCCGCCTGCGTGCCAGCGCCGAGGCGATGCAGGAGCTATGGCAGCTGGGCCTCGTCAACGGTGCCGGCAGCCGCGACGCATGGGGCACCGGGAACACCCCCGCCAGCTCGTGGTGGTGGCTGTCCAGCGCCGGGTTGCAGCTGTTCGCAGACACGTCGCGGGGAGCAGCGTGATGCCAGGCATCCTGAACGAAGCGCTCCGCGCCTGCGTGGAACACACCGGATGGACCGAGCAGGAAGTCCGCAACGTGCTCGGCGCAGTCGTCGCCGAAACGCCGGATCAACTTCTCGACGCGCTGTCGGAGGTGATCGAATGGGCCGCGAAGATCGAGGCTGCCGCCGCGATGATTGCCGTAGCAAAGAAGCTGCCGCATGGCGTCCTCGAGATCCGGTGGACCGGCCAGGAGGCCGAGTTCCGCATCCGCCCGTCGTGCGACGTGCGCAAGACCCCGGAAGGCTGGGAGATCGATATGCCGGAGGAGATCCGCCGTGCCCGCCCCAGAACGTATCTGGCTGACCGACGGCGGCGATTATGACGCGCAGCGCAGACAGCAGCTGCTGGGCGATGATGATCTGATCTTGTGGTCCGAGCACAGGGAGGACGACGACGACACCGGCTACGTGCGCGCCGACCTCCACGAGCGCGCGCTGGCGTTGCTGCGCTAGGCCGCCTCGGAGCTTCGCGCGGAAGTGCAGACACTGGTGTTGTGCTCGTCCCTGCTTGAGCGCAAGGGCGACCGCTGGACGCCGAAGCCGGACACCATGCCGCGCAGCGATCTGGAGGAAATCCAGCCGTTGCTTGGCCTGATCCGGCGCATCGAAGCCGTCGCCGTCCGCCCGGCGGACAGCGTCGTGTGGATGGATCAGCTGCTGGACTCGAGGACCGGAGAATGAGCCCGCCACGCCAACCGTTTCCGATACGGATCGACATCCAGATCGACGATCCCACTGACCCGAACGACCGCGCAGCCGTTCTGGCGGTGATCGCTGTCCGTTTGTGCCGCGCAAGTGGCGACTGTGACGTGCCCGCGTCTCCCGCCGCTGATCTGATCCACGCCGCCGCCCTGCACACTTTTCACAGTCTGAAACCGTCTGAACCGCAGCTCACCGAGTTGCTGCAGCGTGCCGCCGCGTTCGCTGCTCAAGCAATCTTCGCAGCTGACGCCGGCACCGCTGCACCGGACCCCGAGCCGCCCGCAACGCGACACTGACATGCCGATCCGCGCCGAGAACCGCCACCGCTACCCGTCCGACTGGAAGACGATCCGCGCCGCGATCCTCGCGCGCGCGGGCAATCGCTGCGAAGGCAGCCCGCTCTGGCCCGACTGCCGCGCAGAGAACGGCCTGCCGCACCCGGTGACGGGCTCCCGCGTGGTCCTGACTATCGCCCATCTCGATCACACGCCGGAGAACTGCGATCCGGCCAACCTGCGCGCGTGGTGCCAGAGGTGCCACAACGCCTACGACGCCGCGATGCGGGCTGCCGGGCGCAGGAACAGGTTGGGTTGCTCCCGGGGTGAAGGGATGCCCCCGGGTCCAGTTCCTGAGCGCCTCACGCAATTCCAGCCATGGCATCAGCCGGATGCTTCCTGGTGCCGCCCCCTGACGCAGAGAAACGATCAAGGGCGCTGCCGGAGAGACCCGGAGACCGATTCCTTTTCTGAAGCGACGTCACAGCGGGATGAGCCCGTTCCTCAGCCGCACAGCGGCTCGGCTACTCATGATTGCGTCTTTTGGAAACAATCAACTCCAGATATATTTTAAGTTTCCTGATTGCATTATCGGGGCCATTCAATTGTGTCCGGAATTGGTCTTGATTGCGATATTTTTGGTATTTCTGGTTTCTGTTCGAGAGTGAGCATCGGGAGTGGAGAGAGCAAGTTGATAGGTTTATTGGGCGTCATCTGCCGGCGAGAATTAATCAGCCGGGAAGCTTAATTTTGGATTAAAGCGCGCTTCATTTCGATCATCCCGATTCAGGCTTGCGAAGGGCTCTCGAAGGCCCCGGCTCCAATTACGGACTGCAAACGCTCGAGGAGGCGTTCGCCCCCCTGGGCCCGGCGACGACCGGTCGCGCCGCGTATGCACGCAGAGCAAAATGAGATCAGGCGAACAGGGCGAACATGATGTCGTCGATCAGAACCGCCGGGTCGAAAACTCCATGGATGTCCAGGGTGCCTGCTGTCCCAAGATCAATAGCGAGACCCTTTTCGGTTACCCTCGAGGCGCTCAGCAGGTCAGCGACATCAGGCATCGCGCTGTTCCACGGCTGCCATGATATCTGGATCCGGTCGACCCCGTCCTCGAAGTCATGAACGATGTCCTTTCCGCCGCTGAATACGAAGGTATCGGCACCGACACCGCCGAACAGCCAGTCGTCGCCAGCTCCCCCGTCGAGCAGGTCGCGGCCCGATCCGCCATCCAGGAGATCATTTCCTGAACCTCCGTATTGCTGATCATCGCCCAGCCCGCCGTAGAGAAAATCGGCCCCATCGTCTCCACGAAGCGTGTCGCTACCCTTGTCACCGACAATGGTGTCGTTACCTCCCGCGCCCCTGATCGAGTCCGCGAACACGCTTCCGACCAGATTGTCCGCGAGGCCGTATCCTTCAATTTTCGCTCCAACCTGGTCAGATACGGCGACAATCATGATCGTCTCATGCGGGCTGAAGTTTAGCGGAACCGTGGTGAGGCCGCGACCGACGCTTATCGTGGAAACTCTGACCTCGGGCTCGCCCGAGGTCGAAGAGGAAACCTCGTAGACTGTAAGATGGTGGGCTGTCGCGGCGTCGCCCGAGAAGCTTAACACATCCGACCTCGAAGAGTCTGATCGGTTGGTCAGGAAGTAGACATTCCGCTCCGCAGATCCGAACGCGCTCGCATCGAGGCCGGAAATAAAGTCCGGAGCGTTGATAATTCTTAACTCCCGCAGATTGTCTGACATCATGTCAAATGCCAGACCGGCGAATGTCAGGCCATTATAGGTCTCATCACCAATTCCGGTATTGTCGATAAGCTTTGTATTATTGTTCTGCTGGACGGCCCAGACATTGGCGTGATCGACGCCAGCCCTGACCATTTCCTCGAACAATTTCACCATGCTATCAAACTGCTTGATCCCGAGCTCTGTGCGGTTGCGGCTCGATACATTCCATTCGGTGACATACCGATCCACCTCCTTGAAACCGCCCATGGATCTGGCGACAGCATTCCAGATCTCAAAAGGTTTGTAGGCCCAGCCCGAAATGCTCGTATCCGTTCCGTGAAGATATCGGTGGGTCAGAACACCATCCACTGCTGCCCGGGCACAGGGATCAGTGAATTGCTTCAGGATCAGCTCCGTTGCGGAGATGGTCGGTCCATCGTAATCCTCCGGGATCGGCTTTCCGGATGTCGAGTACCATTCCGCCGCGCCTCCGGGGCCTACCTGGACCACGATGTCCGGGTCAATCTTCGCGCCGCGGCCGTCGACCAGCTTGAGACTGTCGATCTCCTCCTGAACGATCCTCGCCATGTAGTTGGCGACACGTCCGTACTCGACCGGCGACATTCTGAACCCAAAAATACTGCTGTTATCCGCCCACCATTCGTTTCCGATCTCGAATGCTGCAATCGAACTGCCTTTGCTTGCTGCCTCAGCGATGGAATACCGGATGAAGGACCGCAGATCTCCTTCCAGGGAGGCGTTGATCGTCCTGAAACCTCCGGAATCCAGCTCGGTCGACAGGAAGCGGTATGTCGGCAGTACTACCGTGACAGATGCCCCGAGCGAAGCGGCATACTCCACCGCAGTCGAAAATCCTACGGTTGGCTCCTTCTGAATTCCGATGCCTAGAAAATTCTGCTGGGTGGAGTTCGGATTGGCGAGATCAAAATTGACCTCGGTCATCGTTCCGCCGGGATAGCGGATTGTCGGCAGGTTCACCTCACGCGCGAAGGCATCATAGGTATTCGATATCGAGCCGGCCGTTTGACCACCGTCGCGATTGAACAGAAAGTTTGCGCCGAAGAGATTCTGCGAGATGGCATCACTTCCGTAGGTGAATGCCGATCCCAAGCCAGGGAGCGCGATAGTTGCCATTTTCCCGTCCACACCCAAATATCTTCAGTTGGGTGAGGATAGGGTCATACATCCCTCGGGCGCCGTGGCGGCTCCGTGGCGTTATTCGGGCAAGGAGACAGGGCTTTAGTAAAGTTTGCCGTGAATGCGGCACCACGTGCTCCGACCCGAGAGGGCTGTTGCATCCATACTGACGGCTCTGTTGCACAAATCAGGTGAGGGATTCATCTCGTGAATCCAGCGTGGTAGCTGCGAGGCATGAGCAGACCCGCACCCCCCGCCTACAAGACCCGCAACTGGCCAGCCTACAACGAGGCGCTCAAGCGCCGCGGCTCGCTGACGATCTGGTTTGATCCCGCGATGACCTGGGACGCTGCGCCGACGGGCAAGCGCGGGCGCCGGCCAGACTACAGTGATGCCGCCATCCAGACCTGTCTGACGATGAAGGTGCTGTTCGGGATGGCGCTGCGCCAGACGACCGGGTTCGTCGAGAGCCTGCTGCGTCTGATCGGCCTTGATTGGAAGGTGCCCGACTTCAGCACGTTGTCGCGGCGTCAGAAGACCCTGAAGGTCAACATTCCATATCGCGGCTCGGACGGTCCGCTGCACCTGCTGGTGGATAGCACCGGGATCAAGGTCGAGGGCGAAGGGCAATGGAACGCCCGCAAGCACGGGGGCACCAAACGCCGGGTCTGGCGCAAGATCCACATCGGGATCGACGAGAAATCGCTGGAAATCCGGGCGGCCGAGTTCACCACGAGCGATGTCGGCGACGCCCCGATGCTGCCCGACCTGCTCGACCAGATCCCGCCGGAGCAAGAGATCGCCAGCGTCACCGCCGACGGCGCCTTCGACACCCGCAAGTGCCACGACGCCATTGCGGCACGAGGTGCCGCTGCGATCATCCCGCCCCGCAAGAACGCGAAGCCCTGGAAGCCCGACACCGCCGGGGCTGTCGCACGCAACGAGATCCTGCGCACCTCAAAGCGCGTCGGGCGGACCATCTGGCGACGATGGAGCGGCTATCACCGCCGAAGCCGGGCAGAGACCAAGATGCACTGCGTCAAGCTCCTGGGCCAGCGCCTCTCCGCGCGCGAGTTCGACCGTCAGGTCGCCGAGTTCCAGGTCCGTGTCGCCGTCCTCAACGGCTTCACCGCGCTCGGCACCCCCGTCACCGAAGCCGTGGGATAAGTCTGTCCGGGGAAAGGGGCAGCTCGGCCATCAGACGATTTGCGCAACAGAGCCCGTTCGAAGCACAAAACGGGAAAAGGGAAAACCGATGGGAAAACCGTTCCGCGGCAGGCTGCTCTGTTGTGGGCTAACCCTTTGAAGGGAAATGGAGGCGGGTACCGGAATCGAACCGGTCTACACGGATTTGCAATCCGC
>NZ_QMJY01000063.1 GCF_003574395.1 Tabrizicola thermarum | reverse complement strand
CGTTTCGACATGTCCTGATCTCCTCGTGTTTGGAGACCAGCAGACTTCAGATCGTAGCTTCCGTCACTGTACGATTTTCGGAGGGTAGCTCAGCACCTCGGCAATGTCGATGTGAAAGAAGCCGATGGGGTAGATGTCACATCCCGCGTGATTGTAGATCCGCTTCCTGAACAGGTCGGGCCTTTGACGTTGCCAGTACTTGAGGGCGTTGATGGGTGATCTGCCCTTGAGGGCGGATTGCGGGAGCTGGCTGTTGTAGAGGTGGACGTAGCGCAGGAGGGTCTGCTCCAGGTCCTCGCCACTCTGGAAGCGATGGCTCTGCAGGACATCCTTGATCCTGCCGTTGAATCGCTCGACCATGCCATTGGTCTGCGGTCGCATCGGTGGGGTCAGGCGATGCTCGATGCCGAGTTCTGCGCAGAGCTGGTCGAACTCGTGCTGTCCGCTGGCGGCGCGCTTGCGCAGACCGAACAGGCGGTCGGTGAAGGCCTTTCCGTTGTCGGTCAACACCTTGGCGATCTTCATCGGGGCGGCGCGTTCCAGATCGCGCAGGAACCTTCGTGCGTTGGCTGCGGTCTGTGCCGGATAGATGCGCACGAAGACCCACCGCGTGGCCCGGTCGATGGCCACGAAGAGGTATCGGCGGCGATCCTCGTCGGCCATCTGCGGCAGGTACTTGATGTCGATGTGCAGGTAACCGGGCTCGTAGGCCTTGAAGATGCCGTGCGCAGGCTTGGGTTCGGTCGGCCTCAGGGCCTGCAGGTTGCCCACCCCGTGGCGTCGAAGTCAGCGGTCGAGACCGGACCGCGAGACCTGCGGGTTGAGGAACTCGCGAACCACGGCAATCAGATCGTCGAGCGGCAAGAGAAGCGCCTTGCGCAGCGCCACGGCGACCGCCTCCTGGGCCGGCGCCAGCGTCGTCTGCAAGCCGTGCGGCGTGTGGCTCCGGTCGTGGACGTCGTCGCGACCTCGCCACTTCCACACTGTTTGCTCGGAGATCCCATAGCGCTCGGCCACCACCCAGGCCGGTTCGCGGCTTGCTTGAATCGCAGCCCGGATCTTCGGGGTCGTCGTCGCCTGCTTGTGCAAAGAGATCAGCATGTTCCCACCCCCTCCCGAACCTCACGCAGGATCGACCTTGCCATGAAAAGGGCCGACCGACGAGGGTCTATGTGATCATCCGGGATGGAACAGGTAGAGCTTGAACTTCTGGCGATTGGGCTTGTCACCCTCGACATCCGGCAGCCGCGAGATGCCGTGACATTGTAGGCAGCGATGCAGCGCCGAGCGGGTCAGGTGCGGGTTTGACGGCTGCAGGGCATAGAGGCAGTCATCAAGCGGGTGCAGCGTATGGCGCCGGAACGCTATGACCGCCGACTATTCAGCCTCGGTCAGGATGGTGGACCGCGCTTCCGACGGCCCGGTCTGCATGTCCTCGACTGTCGCTCACTTGCGCCACTTCGCCACCGCCTTGGCGTTGATGCCCAGTTCCCGGCTCAGCTGCGCGAGCGAAGCTTGCGACCGCTGTATTGCAGCTCTCACGGCGTGCGTGGTCGTGGCGCTCCCGTGACGAACTTATCCCATAATGCTTCCTTCCATTCCTGCGAAAGGATCGCACCATCAGATCGTGGGATCGAACACCTAATGCGATACTACCGCCATCTCCACTCTACCTGAGCACGATCTCTCTTCACTACTCGGACGAACTCGACCCGTTTGATTCGCGAGCTGCCTGGCGTCCACGGCACAGACATTTGCGAGCTGGAGGAAGGCCATCGCGGTAGAAGTAAAGCCATCCTGCTCAGCCTTTGCGGCGGCGGTGAGGGCGGCGTTCTTCAACTCACTCGGATGCATGGTTGACCTCAGATTCGATGAACTTTCGACAAGGTTATGCCGCCCCCCTTAACAAGGGGTTAACAGAGTCGAACATGGCAACAATCTACGTTCAGTTAACCAGGATTCCGTGGAGGCCGAAGGCTGTAACTTAAACTGCAATCATAGATGCTGTACCCGTTTGGGCCCCGCGCGCACCATCATGTGGGAGCATTCGATTCGAAAAACACAGCTTACGGTTGTTATCCGTATCACGGCGGCCGCCCGGTGCTTCGACTACACGCCGCGTCGCAACAGTGGACTGCCCACGTTAGCAGTTGCGCTGAGATTATTTTCCGCGGAAGAAACAGTCTGTCTGCAAACCACGTGGACAGCCCACAGATCTGACACGAGATCGACACGAACCAGGCCGACCGACACTGTAGGTCGGAAGTGTCCCGGGTGGTGGTGTAGGAGGCCGAGCGCGGAGCACTTGGCGTAGCGCAGCGCGCGGCCGTGGGTGACGCTGGCGGTCACCGTCGATCTTTGGAAAGGGTTCGGGCTGCGAAGCCTGGAACCAGAAACGGAGATGACGATGACCGATGACAGAATGACGTTGCTTGAGCTGGTTGAGAAGCAGGCCGACGGCGACCTCGTGCGCGAGATGCTGGCCTTTGCGGCCGAACGGATAATGGAAGCCGAGGTAGAGGCGCGGACAGGGGCGGCCAAGGGTGCGCGCTCGTCGGTGCGGGAAGCGCAGCGCAACGGATACCGCGACCGCGATTGGGATACCCGGGCCGGCGAGATCGCGCTGGAGATCCCCAAGCTCAGGAGGGGCAGCTACTTCCCCAGCTTCCTCGAACCCCGCCGCACCGCCGAGAAAGCCCTCGTGGCGGTGATTCAGGAAGCCTATGTCCACGGCATTTCGACGCGCTCGGTCGACGATCTGGTCAAGGCCATGGGCCCGGCGGCATGTCGAAGAGCCAAGTCAGCGGTCTCTGCGCCGAGATCGACGAGCGGGTCAATGCCTTTCTGTCGCGGCCCGTGGAGGGCGCATGTCCCTATCTTTGGCTCGACGCCACCTACGCGAAGGTGCGCGAGGTCGGGCGGATCGTCAGCTGTGCCGTGATAATCGCCGTGGCCGTCAACGAGGACGGCAAGCGCGAGGTGCTGGGCGTTACCAACGGCCCTTCGGAGGCCGAGATGTTCTGGACGGACTTCCTGCGCTCCTTGGCCGACCGCGGCCTGCGGGGCGTGAAGCTTGTGATCACCGACGACTATAAGGGCCTGCGGGCGGCGGCACGCCGGGTCTTCAACGCCACCCACCAGCGGTGCCGCATTCACAGGATGAGAAATGCCCTCGCCCTCGCCCCGGCCAAGCAGCGTACTGCCGTGGCGGCGATGCTGAAGACGATCTTCGCGCAGGAGACCAAGGTTGAGACCGAGCAGCAGTGGGGCACCGTGGCCGACGCGCTCCGTAAGAAGCAGCCCGAGCTCGGCGCCCTGATGGACAGCTCCCGCGACGAAGTGCTGGCCTACATGTCCTTCCCCCGAGAGCACTCGACACAGATCCCCTCGACCAACCCGCTCGAACGGATGAACCGGGAGGTGAAGCGCAGGGCCGATGCCATCGGCATCTTCCCCAACGACGATGCCATCGTCCGCCTCGTCGGCGCGCTGATGCTCGAGACCAATGACGAATGGGTGGTCGCCCGGCGATACATGTCACTTGAAACGCTCGCCCGCGTGACCCAAAATCCAAATGTCAGGCTGCCCGCAGTGGCCGCCTGATCAAGCCCTGACCTCTCCGAGGGGCTGCGCCGTTTCATCTTGAAAGGAACTGCCAAAGGCCAAGCAGTAAGAGCAAACCTAAGCGTCAGTTGGCGTACCCGCGCCGCTTTTTCATCGCTGCGAGCTTCATCAACGCGATGCTGGTCTTGCGTTCATCCGGGTGCGTTTCCACCATCATCTGACTCCGGAAATCGAACCGGCCCCACTCGCGCACAAGGCAGGAACGACCGAAGAGATCGCGCTGAACGCTCAGCCTGTAGAAGCGACGCATGTTGCGCGCCGGATTGGTCCGGCGCATCTACACGTCAGTCGGGAAGACATCAAGCTGGATCGGACTATGGTACATGTAGTTATCGAGAGAGGTTTTTTATACAATATCAGATGGAAGCCTGCGCTTCCACCTCGATTTCGCTGCGAGGGAAACAGGGGGCTTACGCCCCCTTCTCGAACTTCATGACTGGGATGCCCAGCTTCTTGGCCTTGTCTGCGAGGTTCTCCTGGATGCCATTGCCCGGGAAGACGAGGACGCCCACGGGCAGCACATCCAGCAAGGCGTCGTTGCGCTTGAAGGGGGCGGCCTTGGCGTGCTTGGTCCAGTCAGGCTTGAAGGCCACCTGCGTCACGCCCCGGGACTCGGCCCATTTGGCGGCGATGAGTTCTGCGCCCTTGGGGCTTCCCCCGTGCAGAAGGACCATGTCGGGATACTTGGTCCGGACCTGGTCGAGCTTGCCCCAGATCAGGCGGTGATCGTTGAAGTCGGTCCCGCCGGTGAGGGCAACCTTGGGGCCCGCGGGGAGCATCACCTCGGTCTCGGCGCGGCGCTTCGCGGCCAGGAAGTCGCGGCTGTCGATCAGCGCTGCGGTCATGTGCTGGCGGTTCACCATCGATCCGGTGCGAGGGCGCCAGGTGGAGCCCGTGTGATGGACAAACTCGGTCGCGGCGTGATCGCGCATCATGTCCATGCAGTTGCGCCGTTCGATCAGGGTCAGGCCTTCGGCCGTCAGGCGCTCAAGCTCGGTGGATTTCACCTCGGAGCCGTCCTGCTCGCGCTGGAGGCGGCGCTGCGCCTGTTCGTTCTCGTCAAGCGACCGCTCGACCCTCGCCGTAGCGCGGTGGAAGAGGTTGACCTGACCCCAGAGCACTTCTTCGAGGTCGGGTTCCATGCGGGTGTCTTCCAGGGTCGCGACGAGGGCGTCGAAGATGTCGGCGACCGCGACCGCGAGGCGCTGCCCATCGGGCATCGGGCGCGGATCGGGCTCGTCAAAGGGGCGGTAGCCGTAAAGCTGCAGCTCGTCGAGCGCATGGGCGGTCGGGGATGCGGTGTGGGCGGGTTCATACGCGTCGTCGTGGGTGTGGATCGTCATCTGTTCTTGCCTCCGGGCCTCTCTCGTCCGCGCGTCATCCCGCGCGGCCTTCATGGGCTGCGAAAGCCGTCACGGGGGACGCCCCTTCACCCCGCCTTCGGGGCCGGAACGCATGTGGAGGAGGGCGGGGGGCGGCTGATTTGCTTCGCGATGCAAAGGCGGGGCTCGTCCCCGCCGGCGGAAATCAGTTGCCCCCCGTCCTTGAAGGGGCGGCACCTTTGACGGCCGCCTGCCCATCTCTTGAAGGCCGTGTGGGTGACGGGTGGATGAGATTGCCCGGGAAGAAGCAAGGCGACGATCCACAGCCATGACAGGGATCCGTGACCCCTGCCCCGCTGTCCCCTGACCGCCCCTTGCGCGATGCAGCTCAGCCGGACAGGCGATGCCGATCCTCTGGCCCGATCTGTCCTGCCAGATGCTGGCGCAGCGCCTCCTTGCCGTTCACCCGGAGATCATCGTTGAAATCCCCAAGCCGCGGCTCCAGCACCCGAACGGCAATCCCGACCTCGATTGCTCTGGCCGTCAACCTCTCTGCCGCGCGTTGCCCGGCCGGATCGCGGTCGATGGCGATGTAGAGGCGCTGAAGCCCATCCGGCAGCAGGACCGCCCCGAGGTGACCCGACGACAGCGCCGCCCAGACGGGAAGACCGGGCACTGCCTCGGCAAGGGACAGCATGGTCTCGATGCCCTCGCCGACCACGAGGATGTCGTCATGCGGGGTCAGCCTGACGGCATTGCCGAGGAGGTGACCCATGGCACGCCGCTGCGCTTTGAGCGCTGCCTTTCCCTGACCGTCTGGCGCCAACCAAGTGCGATGCACACCCTGCAAGGCACCTGTCCCATCGGTGACCGCGGCGATCAGCGCCGGTCTGGGGAGACTCCGGGTCTGGCCCTCATCCCGATGCCAGCACTTCGGGTGGAAGCGAAGGGCGCTCATCACCCCGCCCTGGGTCAGGCCCCGAGAGCGAAGGTAGGTGTCGGCAAGCGTGCCAGTGACCGGCACCGAGGCTGCGAACAGACGCGCCGCCGCCGCTGGTGTGCCACCAAGGGCCTTGGCCTTCTTCGGCACTGGCGCATCCGGAATCACCGGCTGCGGACGGCCAAGATGCGCCCGGGCCTCAGTGAGAAGATCGGGAAAGCGGGAGATCCCGGTCCTCTCGCGGATGATATCGACAAGATCACCATGCTCGCCCGTGGCGCCGTCGGTGAACTTGCCGGCCGCGCCTGGCCCTGACGCGGGACCGGTCAACCGCACGAAGAGCGACCGGCCGGGGTTGTTCTGCAGATCGCCCACGATCCAGTAGGACCCTTCCCGCCGTCCAGCGGGAAGGTAGGCGCGACATACGTCTTCGGCGTTTTCCGCAAGAGCACGGATCACATCTTCGGTCTCGGAATACATGGCTCAGCACCCTCCGCGCGCATGTAGTCCCGTAACAGGACAACGTGCAAGAAGACGATCCAGCACTTTGACCCCGGTCACATCCGTCGGGCAAAAGAGCCGCAACTTCCAGCTGATGATTTCCGAGAAGAAGCCATCGGCCTTCAGCCGGTCCTTGGCGGCCTCGGTGAACCCGGAGAGCTCGATCCGGTTCACGCCCATGACCCGGGAGCAGTGGAGTTCCATTCCCTCCGAGAGCCGCACCACGGTCTTGCCCTCGAGAACGAGGGCATGGACCTGCGCCGCCGTCAGTTGCGGTACGTCGGTGGCCAGCGTGGTCGCGACCCAAGCGGGCGAGACCCGGCGGCCGATGATGCGCTGACCGTCATCGGTCTGCAGCCGGTAGACGCGGGTTTCGTCCTTAGGAAGCTGCTTCCAGATCGGGAGCAGCAGGCCCGCCACGATGTGCAGCGTGGCTTCCGAGAACTCCGGCACCTCGGCCAGTTCCGCAGTCCATGCGGCGGCGAAGGCAGCCCGGTCAGCCTCCAACCAATGGGTGTCCTTCATCATCCGGGCAGGGACGGTGCTGGCCTCAGTCGGCCGGATCAGCCGCAGGCGCGGTTCAATGGTGCCGTCATCCAGCATCAAGCTGGTGGCGGGCACCTGCACGGCGGCACGGCCCGAGCGACTGTTGACCAGAAGGCGTGCCTTGGGGTCATCGAGCCAGTCAAGGGCATCCGCGAGCGAGGTCGGCGTGTTGCGCCGCTTTTCCGCGATGGTCAGCAGCTGGGTTTCCGCGCCGGAGCCGGGATGGGTGTAGATGACGCGCGCATCCGTGACGCGGAAGCTCTCGGCGCGTAGCGTCTCGAGCCCAATATCATAGACCCCGGCGGCGATGGCCCCCTCGATCCGTTGATCGAGCAATTCCTCGAAGGCCGAAAAGAGCGCGGCCTGCATGTGGATCGTCAGCGCCAGCAGGCGATTGAGGAAGGTCGTGATCGGCGGCAGGTCGTCCTTCAGACCGTTGTCATCGGTCAGGCTGAGACCGGTGGCATCCTCGAAGGCTCCGAGCGAGCATCCCGCGACATCGCCGCGATAGATGCGGCGGTAAAGCTGGCGCAGAGCGTCGCGGGCATAGGAGGACTCGAGATTGTCCTCGGGCCGGAACAGCCCCTGCCCGCCGGTCTGGCGTTGGCCACGCGTGATCGCCCCGAGTGTGTCGAGACGGCGCGCGATGGTCGACAGGAACCGCTTCTCCGCCTTCACATCCGTGGCGACGGGTCGGAACAGCGGCGGCTGCGCCTGATTGGTCCGGTTGGTGCGGCCCAAGCCCTGAATGGCGGCGTCTGCCTTCCAGCCGGGTTCCAGCAGATAGTGGACCCGCAGGCGCTGGTTCTTGGCGCCAAGATCGGCGTGATAGCTGCGCCCGGTGCCGCCGGCATCCGAGAAGATCAGGATGCGCTTCTGGTCATCCATGAAGGCGGCGGTTTCCGCGAGATTGGCAGACCCCGCCCGGCTTTCGACGACGAGCCGCGCCAAATGACCCTCGCCCTTGCGCACGATGCGGCGCGACCGACCCGTGACCTCGGCAACGAGGTCGGTGCCGAAACGCTGGACGATCTGGTCGAGCGCCCCCGGAACGGGCGGCAGGCTGGCCAGCTTTTCGATCAGCGCGTCCCGCCTGCGGGCGGCCTCTCGACATTCGACTGGCTGGCCGTCGCGCACCACGGGCCGGGACGACAGATTGCCCTCGCTGTCGGTGAAGGGCTCGTAGAGCTGCACCGGGAAGGAATGGGCGAGGTAGTCGAGGACGTATTCCCGCGGGGTGATGTCGACGCGGATGTCGTTCCATTCCGCGGTCGGGATATCCGACAAGCGGCGTTCCATCAGCGCCTCGCCGGTCGAGACGATCTGGACGACAGCCGCATGGCCCGCCGCAAGATCGGCTTCAATGCTGGCGATCAGCGTGGGGGTTTTCATGCTGGTCAGCAGATGGCCAAAGAAGCGCTGCTTGGCAGATTCAAACGCCGAGCGCGCGGCGGACTTGGCCTGGCGGTTGAGCGTGCCGCTGTCGCCCGTGATGTTGGCCGCCTCCATCGCGGCAGCGAGATTGTTGTGGATGATGGCGAAGGCCCCGGCATAGGCATCGTAGATGCGGCGTTGCTCAGGGGTCAGTGCATGCTCCAGCATCTCATATTCGACGCCGTCGTAGGAAAGCGATCGGGCGGTGTAGAGACCGAGCGAGCGCAGATCGCGCGCGAGCACTTCCATCGCAGCCACGCCGCCGGCCTCGATGGCTTGCACGAATTCCGCCCGCGTCGCGAACGGAAAATCTTCCCCGCCCCAGAGCCCAAGCCGCTGCGCATACGCGAGGTTGTGGACGGTTGTTGCCCCTGTGGCCGAGACATAGACCACGCGGGCGTTCGGCAGCTTATGCTGCAGCCGCAGGCCTGCCCTGCCCTGCTGCGAGGCTTCCGTGTCGCCACGCTCGCCCTTAGATCCTGCGGCATTCGCCATGGCATGGCTTTCGTCAAATAGGATCACGCCGTCGAAGTCGGCACCCAGCCAATCCACGATCTGGTCGACGCGGGACTTCTTGGCCCCGCGCTCTTCTGAGCGCAGCGTTGCGTAGGTGGTGAAGAGGATGCCCTCGGAAAGGGGGATGTCGCGGCCTTGGGCAAAGCGCGACAGGGGCGTGACGAGCAGGCGCTCCTGCCCGAGTGCGGACCAGTCGCGCTGTGCATCCTCGAGAAGCTTGTCGCTCTTCGATATCCAGAGCGCCTTGCGACGGCCCTGGCACCAGTTGTCGAGCAGGATCCCGGCCGACTGGCGGCCCTTGCCCGCCCCGGTACCGTCGCCAAGGAAGAAGCCGCGGCGGAAGCGGACAGCGTCCCCAGCATCGTCGGGGGCGGCAGAGACCATCTCGCCGGTCTCATCGACGGTCCACGAGCCGGCGAGATAGGCGCCATGCGCCTCACCGGCATAGATCACGGTCTCAAGCTGCGCGTCGGATAGCAGGCCGTCGCGCAGGACGGCGGCGGAGAGTTTCGGGCGGTAGCTGGGTTTCGGGGGCGCAACGGACGCCATGGCCGCCGACTGCACAAGTTTGGTCGGATGCCTGGCCGCACCGGGGATGTCGATCGCCTGCAGGCGGAAGGGCTCGTAGATCGCGTCTGACAGACGCGCCGCACCAAGGTCGTCCGCCGTTTCGCGCAGGGCGTAGACAAGGTCCTCACCATCCGGCGTGCTGAAATGGGCAACGGTCTTCGCCGCAGCCGTTGCACGCGATTTCCCGGCCAGTGCACCAGACCTACGGGCAGGATTTCCCGGGAAGGGGGAAGTGCGGCCCTGCCCGGCTGGTGCGACCTGCGCCAGCGCGAGGCGTGGGGGGACATGGGCGGTGATCAGCGACAGCAGGCTGGCGACATCAGGCGATACAGGGCGCGCCAGATCGGCGGTGATGCCACCCGCCTCACCGCCCCGGCATTTGTCGAAGACCGAGAGGCGGGTTTCAAAGCTGGTGCCGTGCTTGGCGAAGGCGGCACCGGACACCGCACCCGTAAAGACCAGATGCGCGGTCTCGGTCAGGCGACTGAAGGTTTCCGCCCAGGCGGGCGCATGGGGCGCGAAGCCCGCCCCCGCGATGGCGACCAACCGACCACCGGGCGCGAGGCGGGCAAGAGCCGAGCGGAGATGCCGCGCCGTCGCCTCGGTCGTCCGGCCATCGACATTGGCCACGGCCGAAAACGGCGGGTTCATCAGGATGACGCTCGGGCACAGTCCGGCGACGAAGTGATCGTCGATCTGGGCTGCGTCAAAGCAGGTGACGGGACGACCCGGAAAGAGGAGGCGCAGAAGGTCGGCGCGGGTGTCGGCCAACTCGTTCAGCGCGAGGCTGCCACCCGCGATCTCAGCGAGGATCGCCAGAAGCCCGGTCCCGGCCGAAGGCTCAAGGACTAGGTCACGCGGCGTGATCTGTGCGGCAGCAAGAGCCGCCAGCCCCATGGGCAGCGGCGTCGAGAATTGCTGGAACCGCTCCATCTCCTCCGAGCGGCGGGTGTGCGTCGGCAAGAGACCAGCCACCTTGGCAAGGATCGGCAGCAGTGCCGCAGGCGATCCAGCACGGGCCAGCAGCGCGCGGCCGAATTTCCGCAGGAAGAGGACCAGCGCCACCTCGCCCGCCTCATAGGCGAGCTTCCAGTCCCAGGCGCCGTCGGCATCGGAGCCGCCAAAGGCGCGCTCCATCTCAAGCCGAAGACGCAGCGCGTCGATCTCGAATCCTTGGGCCAGATCAGGCTGCAAGGTTTCGGCGACGGCGATGATCGCAGGTGCGAGATCACGAGATGGAACAGCAACGGGAGGCGCAACGGGTGCGAGATAGGTCATCGGGAAACTCCGGAATGAGGGACAGGGACAGGCCTGGGCACCCTCTCTCGGGCACCCTCAGGCCTGATCTTTCCCGGCCCCTCTCTCCCTCTCGAACCGGTGCGTTGCGGACGCTTGGCTTGATTTTGTTCCTGTTATGTTCTATATTGAATGCCAAGCCAGAAAGGGAGTTTCCCGATGGACAGCACCACATACGCCTTGCCCGCGACGCCTAAGCAGATCGCCTATGCGCGCTCGCTCGCCCTGCGCAACCAGACCCTCCTGCCTTGGGAGGTTCAGCAGGACCGCCGGTCCTTGAGCGCCTGGATCGAGGCGCAGGCCCAGCTGAAGCCTGTATCTGACATGGATCGGTTGCCGACCTCAAAGCAGGTGGCCTTCGCGGAAAAGCTTGCCCGGATCAAGCGGCGCGCCGTCCCGGACGAATGCTTCCGCGACAAGGGGCTGATGTCGAAGTGGATCGACGGGAACAAGTGATCCCGTCCTCCCTTCCCGCGCCAAGGACTGTTGCCCGCATGGGGGGAGACTGCAAAGTTAGGGTCAGGACTCGTTCTCCATTCATAGCCAGAACATGACGGTTGCGGCGAGTGCGACGGCTGAGAGGAAGACCTTTG
>NZ_QMJY01000062.1 GCF_003574395.1 Tabrizicola thermarum | reverse complement strand
GGTGTCAGCAACCAGACCCTACCGGAACATCGCCGGTGACCACCTCAGCCAGAACCTACACCAAGCTCAGGGACAGCATCCAGCAAACAAAGTTTGGAGATGAAAAATGACGCAAAGAATTGCGGAACGACGCGATTTGATCTCGGAGCTATGGCACGCAAACGCGCATGTCTGGTTGCACAAACAGAGTATGGGTTTTCAAACAGAAGACCAGTACTTTGCGTTCTGCGTGTCGAAGGACTGGATTCAGGATACCGCCGAGGCGTTGATACATCATCGCGCCTCGGATTTCTCGAGTCATCCGCTCAAGGCGTATCTTGAATTTTGGGGCGTGTTGCAGGCGGTGTTCGTCCAACAGGATGCGATTAAGGAGCTGTGGTTCTCGTTCGAGGGAACGCGTGAATTGGACCCACAGCCGGCCCTCGATTCTGCTTGGGCAGAACTACGTGACTTGCGCAACCTGGCGGTAGGTCATCCTGTCAAGAACACGCAAAGCAAGATCGCCAAAGCAGCTACTGCACCTGCAAGATGTGTGTCAGGGCGGCAGCCCAGATCATACAAGCGCATCCCGCTAACGTGGTACGTTGATGGAAGCATTAAGAACGAGGCTGTCGATCTCGGGGCCTTGATTGATCGCTACGATATCGAGGCTTCAGCCTATCTCGAGAAGTGCCACCTGAAACTAGAGGCTCGGCTCAAACAGTAACGCCCCCGCGGTTCCACGAGGGCGTTCTTGTTTCAACGGGAGGTGGGCAGATTGCCCACCTTACACGCGTGCGCAGAAGAGTCGGGGTGAACCCCGACCTACCCGCGCTCTTCGATGATCTGGACCAGGTGGCTGATCGAGTTCACCATGCCGCGCACGGCAGGGGTATCCTCCAGCTCGCGGGTGCGGTTCAGCTTGTTCAGGCCGAGGCCCTTCAGCGTCGCGGTCTGCACGGCCGGACGGCGGGCGGCCGAACGGATCTGCTTCACGACGATGGTCTTTTTCTTGTCAGCCATGCTCAGGCCTCCACGGTTTCAGCGGCGGCTTCGGTTTCCGGCTTGCGCAGGATCTCGGCCACCTTCTTGCCACGGCGCGCGGCGACCGAACGGGGCGAGGTTTCCTGCTTCAGCCCGTCGATGGTCGCGCGGATCATGTTGTAGGGGTTGGTCGAGCCGATCGACTTGGCGACGACGTCCTGGATGCCCAGCATCTCGAACACGGCGCGCATCGGGCCGCCGGCGATGATCCCGGTCCCGGCCACGGCGCTGCGCATCACGACGCGACCGGCGCCGTGGCGACCTTCCATGTCGTGATGCAGCGTCCGGCTGTCCTTCAGCGGCACGCGGATCAGGCTGCGCTTGGCCTGTTCCGTGGCCTTGCGGATCGCTTCCGGCACTTCCTTGGCCTTGCCCTTGCCAAAGCCGACGCGGCCGCGCTGGTCCCCGACCACGACGAGAGCCGCAAAGCCGAAGCGCTTGCCACCCTTGACGGTTTTCGAGACGCGGTTGATCGCGACCAGACGGTCGGCGAATTCCGGGTTTTCTTCCGGGCGGTTGTCGCGGCGGTCGTTGCCGCGGCCTTCCCGGCGGTTGTCACGTTCTGCCATGGGGCATATCCTTCGTGGAGGCGCATCGCGCCGTTAAAGCCAATCCTGGTGCCCCGGATCTGGTCCGGGGCCCGGATCATCGGGGCGGCCCGACCTTGGAAAAGGCCAAGCCGCCCGCAGTTATCAGAACTTCAGTCCGCCTTCGCGGGCCGCATCGGCAAGCGCCTTGATCTTGCCATGGAACAGGAAGCCGCCACGGTCGAAGTAGCACTCTTCGACGCCCGCCTTCCTGGCCCGCTCGGCAATCGCCGCGCCCACCTTGGCCGAAGCCTCGATGTTGTTCTTGCCGACCACGCCAAGCTCTTTTTCCAGCGTGGAGGCCGCCGCGATCGTCACACCCTTCGCGTCGTCGATCAGCTGGACGCTGATGTTCTTCGAGGACCGGTGCACGCTGAGGCGCAGACGGCCATGCGCGGTCGCCTTGATCTTGTTCCGGACGCGCAGGCGGCGCTTGAGGAACAGCTCTCTCTTGTTCAAAGCCATTTTCGCCACCCTTACTTCTTCTTGCCTTCCTTGCGGAAGATATACTCATCCTTGTAGCGGATGCCCTTGCCCTTGTAGGGCTCGGGCGCGCGCCATTCGCGGATGTTCGCGGCCACCTGGCCGACCTGCTGCTGGTCGATGCCTTCCACGACGATCTCGGTCTGCTTCGGGACGGTGATCGTCACCCCCTTCGGCACTTCGAAGTTCACTTCGTGAGAATAGCCCAGCGACAGTTTCAGGACGTTTCCAGCCATGGCGGCGCGATAGCCGACGCCCTGGATTTCCATTTCCCGCTTGAAGCCTTCCGAGACGCCGGTGACCAGGTTCGCCACCATCGAGCGGGTCATGCCCCACTGCTGGCGGGCGCGCTTGGACAGGCCACGCGGCGTCACCTTGACGGCGTTGCCCTCGATGGTGAGGGTCACATCGTCGCCCGCGGTGAAGCTGCGGGTGCCTTTCGGGCCCTTCACTTCGATGGTCTGACCGCTGATCGAGGCCGAGGTGCCCTTGACCAGTTCGACGGGTTTCTTGCCGATACGAGACATTGCACCCTCCTCAGAACACGGTGCAAAGCACTTCGCCGCCAACATTGGCCGCGCGTGCATTTGCATCCGACAGAACACCCTTGGGCGTGGAGACGATGGCGACGCCAAGGCCGTTGCGGACCGAGGGAAGCTCGTTCACACCCATGTACACGCGACGGCCGGGCTTGGACACGCGCTTGACTTCGCGGATCACGGGCTCGCCTTCATAGTACTTCAGGCTGATGGTGAATTCGCCCTGCTTGTTCGCCGTCTCGGACTTTTCATAGCCACGGATGTAGCCTTCCGAGAGGAGCACGTCGAGCACGCGGGCCCGCAGCGTGGAGGCGGGGGTCGTCACGGTGGACTTGCCGCGCATCTGGGCGTTGCGGATACGGGTCAGCATATCGCCGAGAGGATCGTTCATGGACATCTGATGCCTCCCTTACCAGCTGGACTTGACCATGCCGGGGATCTGGCCGAACGAGGCCAGGTCACGCAGCATGATACGAGACAGTTTGAGCTTGCGGTAATACGCATGCGGACGGCCCGTCAGCTGGCAGCGGTTGTGGATCCGCGTCGCCGACGAGTTGCGAGGCAGTTCGGCCAGCTTCAGAGTCGCCTTGAAACGCTCTTCCATCGGCTTCGTTTGGTCGTTGATCACCGCCTTCAGCGCGGCGCGCTTGGAAGCATGCTGCTTCACCAGCTTGGCGCGCTTCACTTCGCGGTTCACCATGGATTTCTTTGCCATATCTCGGTTCCTCGCGCTTACGACGTGAAGGGCATGTTGAAATGCTTCAACAGCGCCTTGGCTTCCGCGTCGGTTTTCGCGGTGGTGCAGATGATGATGTCCATCCCCAGAACCTCGTCGACCTTGTCGAAGTTGATCTCGGGGAACACGATGTGCTCTTTCAGGCCCATGGCATAGTTGCCGCGACCATCGAAGCTGTTGCCCTTGACGCCGCGGAAGTCGCGGACGCGGGGCAGAGCCACGTTGATGAGCCGGTCGAGGAATTCGTACATCCGGTCGCCGCGCAGCGTGACCTTGCAGCCCAAGGGCATTTCCTCGCGGACACGGAAGCCGGCGATCGACTTCTTGGCCTTGGTGATGACGGCCTTCTGACCGGCGATCTGGCCCAGTTCCTCGGCCGCCTGCTTCACCTTCTTGGTGTCCTTGACCGCCTCGCCGACACCCATGTTCAGGACGATCTTGTCCAGCTTGGGGATCTGCATGTCGTTCTTGTAGCCGAATTCGGCTTTCATCGCCGCGCGGATCTTGTCGGCATAGACGGCCTTCAGGCGGGGCGTGTATTTCGCTGCGTCGAGCATCAGATCACCTCCCCGGTGGTCTTGGCGTAGCGGACCTTCTTGTCGCCTTCCATGCGGAAGCCGACGCGGGTCGGTTTGCCGTTCTTGTCCACGATGGCGAGGTTCGACAGGTCGATCGGCATCGCCTTGGGGATGCGGCCGCCCTGGCTGGCCGCCGACTGCTTGGTGTGGCGGATCGCGATGTTCACGCCATCGACGATGGCCTTGTTCTCGGACGGCATGACGGCGGAAATCTCGCCCTTCTTGCCCTTGTCCTTGCCGGTGAGCACGATGACCGTGTCACCCTTCTTGAGTTTCGCAGCCATCAGAGCACCTCCGGAGCCAGCGAGATGATCTTCATGAAGTTCTTGGCGCGCAGCTCGCGCACGACCGGCCCGAAGATGCGGGTGCCGACCGGTTCGCCCTGGTTGTTCAGGATGACGGCGGCATTGCGGTCGAAACGGATCGAGGTGCCGTCTTCACGGCGGACTTCCTTGGCGGTGCGGACGACGACGGCCTTGCGGACATCGCCCTTCTTCACGCGGCCCTTCGGAATCGCCTCCTTGACCGACACCACGATGATGTCGCCCACGGAAGCATAGCGGCGGTGCGAGCCGCCCAGAACCTTGATGCACTGCACCCGGCGCGCGCCGGAGTTGTCAGCCACATCCAGATTCGTCTGCATCTGGATCATTTTTCAGTCTCCCGACCTTCGGGCACGCAGCCCGGGGTTTCGTTCGGGACCGGGGTCACTTACGCGGTTGCGTCGGTGACCACGGTCCAGCGTTTCGTCTTCGAGATCGGCGCGCATTCCTCGATGCGGACCACGTCGCCGACCTTGAACTTGTTCTCCGCGTCATGGGCGCGGTATTTCTTCGACTTGCGGACGGTCTTCTGCAGCAGCGGGTGCTTGAAGCGACGTTCCACGAGGACGGTGATCGTCTGCTCGTTCTTGTCCGAGGTGACGACGCCTTGCAGGATGCGTTTCGGCATGTGTTTTCCCCTTACTTCGCAGCTTCGGCGGCTTTTTGGTTGAGAACGGTCTTGATGCGGGCGACGTCACGACGGACGGCACGCATGCGGGCGGTGTTCTCAAGCTGGTTGGTCGCTTGCTGGAAGCGCAGGTTGAAGGCTTCCTTCTTCAGCTGGATCAGGCTGTCGCGCAGCTGGTCCGGCGTCTTCGAACGCAGTTCTTCGGCTTTCATGCCGGTCTTTCCTTTTCACAATCGCCAGTCGGCCCCTTGGCAGGGTCACCGAGGACCTGGCGGATCAATGACAGACCGCCGACGCCGAGTCACCCCGGAATCGCGGATGCGCCCGTATAGGGGGGAAGGCGGCGGGGGGCAAGGGGGAAGTTGGAGGGCAGGCGTGGTTGCGATGCTGTCATCCTTGCCGCCTTGCAGTCGTCATTCCCAGCAGACTGCAAATTCGTTGGGCGCGCTACAGCGCACCTCCGGATGGTGCGCCGTAGCGCACCCTACGATTCCTTCTCACGCCCATCCGTAGTTGAAGCTGACCGAGATCCGCTCTTCCTCGGACATGTTCATCGGGACCTCGTGGCGGAGCCAGCTTTCCCAGAGAAGAACCTCGCCCACCGCGGGCTTCACATAGACGAACCGCTGCAACTCCTGCGGCGCGGATTTCAGGGGGACGGGGGCCAGCATCATCATCGGCAGGCGGGGGTCTTCAAGTTTCAGGGCGCTCGTCCCCTCCGGCATCGCGACATAGGTCGTGCCCGAGATCACCGAATGCGGGTGGATGTGGCTGGCGTGGGTGCCGCCTTCGGGCAGGATGTTGATCCAGAGGGAATTGCATTTCAGCTTCCTGTCGCCCAGGTCGAAGCCGAGATCGGTGCAGAAGGCAGCAACATGCTTGTCCAGCGCCTTTTCCAGATCGGCGAAGATCGGCATCCGCCAGGGCAGGTCGTTCAGCGAGGCATAGGATGTATAGCCGGGATAGCCGTTCGCCTCGCACCACGCCTGTCCGGCCTCGTCGTCCTCGGCCACCATCTCGCAGGTCTGACGCAGTTCGGCGTAATCGATCTTCTTCTTCGCAAGGTCATTGAGGAAAGCGCGGTAAAGGCGGGTGACGAATAGAGAGGTGATGTCGGGCATGACAGGCTCCAGAGTTGAAAAAGCCCCCGCCGTTTCCAGCGGGGGCCGATATCGTAGGGTGCGCTACAGCGCACCGAACCTTACCAGTCTTCCTTCGCGACGATGCGCGTCTGGACCGGCAGCTTCATCGCGCCCAGGCGCAGGGCCTCGCGCGCGACTTCGTCGTTCACGCCGTCGATCTCGAACATGATCCGGCCCGGCTTGACCTTGCAGGCCCAGTAGTCGGTCGAACCCTTGCCCGAGCCCATGCGGACCTCGACGGGCTTGGCCGAGACCGGAACGTCCGGGAAGATGCGGATCCAGACCCGGCCCTGACGCTTCATGTGGCGGGTGATCGCACGGCGGGCCGCTTCGATCTGCCGCGCGGTGACGCGCTCGGGCTCGGTTGCCTTCAGGGCGTAGGAGCCGAAGTTGATGAGGAACCCACCCTTGGCTTCGCCATGGATGCGGCCCTTGTGCATCTTGCGATACTTGGTGCGCTTTGGTTGCAGCATCTGACTTACTCCTTAGGCGCGTTCGCGGTCGCGGCGCGGGCCACGGGGGGCCGGGCCGTCAGCCGCTTCGGCAAGACGACGGTCATGGGCCTGGGGATCATGCTCAAGGATTTCGCCTTTGAAGATCCAGACCTTCACACCGATGATCCCGTAGGGGGTCTCGGCTTCCGACAGCGCATAGTCGATGTCGGCACGCAGCGTGTGCAGCGGCACGCGGCCTTCGCGGTACCATTCGGTCCGGGCGATCTCGGCGCCGCCGAGGCGGCCCGAAACGTTGACCCGGATACCCAGCGCACCCATCCGCATCGCGTTCTGCACGCCGCGCTTCATCGCGCGACGGAAGGAGACGCGGCGCTCCATCTGCTGAGCGATCGACTCGGCCACCAGCTGGGCGTCGAGTTCCGGCTTGCGGACCTCGACGATGTTCAGGTGCAGTTCGGACTTGGTGAACGCCGTCAGCTTCTGACGCAGCGTCTCGATGTCCGCGCCCTTCTTGCCGATGATGACGCCCGGACGTGCGGTGTGGATGGTCACACGGCACTTCTTGTGCGGACGCTCGATGATGACGCGGCTGATGCCGGCCTGCTTGAGTTCCTTGTGGATGAACTCGCGCATCCGCAGGTCTTCCAGCAGCAGATCGCCATAGTCCTTCGACCCGGCAAACCAGCGGCTGTCCCAGGTGCGGTTGACCTGGAGGCGCATCCCGATCGGATTGACCTTCTGACCCATTATGCGGACTCCCCGGCTTGACGGACCTTGATGGTGATTTCAGAGAACGGCTTCATGATCTTGCCGAAACGGCCACGGGCCCGCGGACGGCCCCGCTTCATCACCAGGTTCTTGCCGACCCAGGCTTCCGCCACGATCAGGCTGTCCACGTCGAGGTTGTGGTTGTTTTCCGCATTGGCGATCGCCGATTGCAGGCACTTCTTCACGTCGCCGGCGATGCGGCGCTTGGAGAAGGTCAGGTCGGCCAAGGCCTTGTCCACCTTCTTGCCGCGGATCATGCCCGCGACCAGGTTCAGCTTCTGCGGGGACGTGCGCAGCATGCGCAGCACGGCCATCGCTTCGTTGTCCGCCACGCGGCGGGGGTTCTTTTCCGCACCCATGGCTTACTTCCTCTTCGCTTTCTTGTCGGCGGCGTGACCGTAGTAGGTCCGCGTCGGCGAGTATTCACCGAACTTCTGGCCGATCATTTCTTCCGTCACCGCAACGGGGACGTGCTTCTTGCCGTTGTAGACGCCGAAGGTCAGGCCCACGAATTGCGGCAGGATGGTGGAGCGGCGCGACCAGATCTTGATCACTTCCGACTTGCCCGATGCCTTCGCCTTCTCGGCTTTCTTCAGAAGGTAGCCGTCGACGAACGGGCCTTTCCAGATGGAACGTGCCATGGATTAACGCCCTTTCTTCCTGGCGTGACGCGAACGGACGATCAGTGCATCCGAAGCCTTCGGCTTGCGCGTCTTGTTGCCCTTGGTGCCCTTGCCCCACGGGGTGACCGGGTGACGGCCACCGGAGGTGCGGCCTTCACCACCGCCATGCGGGTGGTCGATCGGGTTCATCGCGACGCCGCGCACCGTCGGGCGGATGCCCTTGTGGCGCATGCGTCCGGCCTTCCCGAAGTTCTGGTTCGAGTTGTCGGGGTTCGACACGGCACCGATGGTGGCCATGCATTCCTGACGGACCATGCGAAGCTCGCCCGAGGACAGGCGGATCTGCGCATACGACCCATCGCGGCCGACGAACTGGGCATAGGTGCCCGCCGCACGGGCCAGCTGGCCGCCCTTGCCGGGCTTGAGTTCCACGTTGTGGACGATCGTGCCGATCGGCATGCCGCTGAACGGCATCGCGTTGCCGGGCTTCACGTCGGTCTTGGCGCCCGCGATCACCTGATCGCCCACGGCCAGGCGCTGCGGCGCGAGGATGTAGGCCAGTTCACCGTCCTGATACTTGATCAGCGCGATGAAGGCGGTGCGGTTCGGGTCGTATTCGATCCGCTCGACCGTGGCGGGGATGTCCCATTTGCGACGCTTGAAATCGACCACCCGGTAAAGACGCTTTGCGCCCCCGCCCTGGTGCCACATCGTGATACGTCCGGTGTTGTTCCGGCCGCCGGAACGGTTCAAACCCTCGGTGAGGTGCTTGACCGGGCGGCCTTTCCACAGCTCCGAACGGTCGATCAGAACCAGCCCGCGCTGGCCAGGCGTCGTCGGCTTGTACGACTTGAGTGCCATGTTTCCTGTCTTCCGTTTGCTTGCACGGGTGTTGCCACCCGGCGGTGAAGGGCTCCGAAGATCCCCGAATTTAGTGCCCGTTCCTTCTGCGGCTGCATCGGGAACGAACAAACCAAGAGCCCCGGACGAATCCGGGGCTTCTGGCGTGGCGGGGGAATAGCAGAGGGGGGTGGGGGTGGCAAGGGGGGATTCTTGGCCCTCTGAACGTCTACAGCTTCCGTTTCACCTTGATGGTAGGCACGTCACCGCTCGTAACAACCTTGGGAGGCTTCTCTTGAGCCAGCCACTTCCTACAGAGCCTTGTAATGCCGTCGTCGTTAACAGAAGCATAAACGAAACGCTCAGCTTGCGCCGCTCGCAGTGATGCTGTCCCGTCGAGTGGTGTAGCTGGCGCTGATCGTCACCGTGATGTTCGGCGCGGGCCTGCTTGATCAGGATGCC
>NZ_QMJY01000061.1 GCF_003574395.1 Tabrizicola thermarum | reverse complement strand
CGCCGAGGAACTCGAAAAAACAACAACAACCGTTGCACTTGGAACTTGAGTTAACCCAAAGTAAACGCCCATAGCCAACCCATTGATTTCAAAAGCCCCGAAAACCGCACCACGCGCGGCGCCCCTCAATGCGCCCCCCCACAGACCTCGCAATCCGCCCGCTTCTTCACCCCGATCACCCGGGTCTCCATATACAGCGCATCGTGGATCATCAGCCGCCCCGCCAGGGTCTCTCCGGCCCCCGTGACCCACTTCACCGCCTCCATCGCCATCATCGACCCGATCACTCCCGGCAGGGGGGCCGCCACCCCCGCCTCGGCACAGGTCGGCACCAGCCCCGGCGCGGGGCGAACCGGGAAGACGCAGGCATAGCAGGGACCGCCCTTCGCCGGATCGAACAGGCTGATCTGCCCCTCCCACTGGGTGATCGCCCCGGAAATCAACGGCACCCCGGCAGCCACGCAGGCCCGGTTCACCAGATAGCGGGTGTCGAAATCGTCCGTCCCGTCCAGCACCAGATCGTAGTCGCGGACCAGATCGACCGCGATTTCCTCGGTCAGCTTGCGATGATAGGGCCGCACCTCGATGAACGGGTTCAGGGCGCGCATGGCGACCTCGGCCGAGAAGACCTTCGGCATCCCGATCCGCCCGTCGGTGTGGATCACCTGCCGCTGCAGGTTCGACCCTTCCACGACGTCATGGTCGATCACCCCGATGGTCCCCACCCCCGCCGCCGCCAGATACAGCAGGACCGGAGACCCCAGGCCCCCCGCCCCCACCACAAGAACCTTCGCCGCCTTCAGCCGCTTCTGCCCCGGCCCGCCGATCTCGCGCAGGATGATGTGGCGGGCATAGCGGTCCAGTTCGGCCTCGCGGAACGTCCCCGTCGCAGGAGCAGCCTCCGGCTCGGTCCCCTTCCGACGGCGAACCATGCGAAGCACCTCGCGGTACCCCAGCGCGACCGCAGCAAGCAGCCCGAACACCGTCCAGCCCCGGAAGTCGCCGCCCAGGACCCGGGACAGGGGGTTTTCCACCTGCATCGGCAGATGGACAAGCATCAGCAGGCCCCACCACCCCGCCGCCAGCCACAGCCACTGCGCCCCCCAGCCGCGCCAGCGGCCCAGCGCCCAAAGCCCGGCAAAGCCCAGAAGCCCGATCATCCGCGCAAGCCCGTGGAGCCGAACCCGCCCGTCCCCCGCGCGGTGTCGTCCAGCGCCTCCACGATCGCAAAGCCCGCCTGCACCACGGGGGCCACGACAACCTGCGCCACCCGGTCGCCGTGGCGGATCGTGTAGGGCTCGGTTCCCAGATTGACCAGCGACACCCCCAACGGCCCCCGATAGTCGCTGTCGATCGTTCCTGGCGTATTCGGCAGCGTGATCCCGTGCCTGGAGGCCAGGCCCGACCGCGGCCGCACCTGCATCTCATACCCCTCCGGCACCGCCACCCGAAGGCCCGTGGGACAGATCGCGCGCTGCATCGGGGCCAGCGTCAGACCCGCCTCTCGCGCATCCGGCGGAAAGTTCGCACAGAGGTCCGCCCCAGCCGCCCCCGCCGTCTGATAGGCGGGCAAGGGCAGGCTCCGGTCGGCCCAGTCTTCCCAAAGCACCTGCACAACAGGACCCATTGCCGAACCTTTCATCTGTCCCAAAATATCCCCACCGGAGGCTCCGCGCTCTCGATCAGCGCAACGCCTCGGCAATCCGCGCCGCCAGCTTCCGTGCGACTTCATCCTTGCCCATCCGGGGCCAGACTTCGGCCCCGGCTTCCGAGATCAGCGTGACCGCGTTCTCGGCCCCGCCCATGATCCCCGTCGCGGGCGACACGTCGTTCGCCAGGATCCAGTCGCAGCCCTTGCGCGCCCGCTTGGCCGTGGCATGGGCGACCACATCCGTTGTTTCCGCCGCGAACCCTACCACCAGCCGGGGCCGTTTCGGACCCTTCGCCACCAAAGCCAGGATGTCCGGGTTCTCGGCAAACTCCAGCGCCGGGGCGCGGCCCGACCCATCCTTCTTCAGCTTCTGCGCGCTGGCATTGGCCACCCGCCAGTCCGCCACCGCCGCCGCCATCACCGCCGCATCGGCCGGCAAGGCAGCCTCGACCGCCGCCGCCATTTCCTGCGCGGTTTCCACGGCCACGACCGTCACGCCCGAGGGTGGAGGCACTGACGCAGGCCCCGTCACGAAAGTCACCCTTGCGCCAAGGGCCCGAAGAGCCGCCGCAATCGCCGTCCCCTGCGCGCCCGAGGAGCGGTTGGCGATATATCGCACCGGATCAATGGGTTCGTGCGTCGGCCCCGAGGTCACGATCACATGCCTGCCCGAAAGCGGCCCCCCGCCCAGCGCGCCTTCGACTGCCGCGACGATCTCCAGCGGTTCGGCCATCCGGCCCTCGCCCGCCTCGCCGCTTTCGGCCATCTCGCCCCGGTTCGGGCCGACAAAGCGAATGCCATCCGCCTGAAGCTGCGCATGATTGCGCCGGGTCGCCGGATGCGCCCACATCGCGGGGTTCATTGCCGGGGCCATCAGCACGGGCTTGTCCGCCGCCAGGAGCACTGCCGTTGCCAGGTCCCCCGCCAATCCATGAGCCGCCTTGGCCATCAGGTCTGCCGTGGCCGGTGCGACCACGATCAGGTCCGCGTCGCGCGACAGGCGGATATGGCCGACATCCTGTTCGTCCTGCCGGTCGAAGAGGTCGGTGAACACATGATCCGCCGTCAGCGCCCCGACCGACAGGGGCGTGATGAACTGCTGCGCGGCTCCGGTCATCACCGCGCGGACCTGGGCGCCACGCTCGCGCAGGCGACGGATCAGGTCCAGCGCCTTGTAGGCCGCGATCCCGCCGCCGATGATCAGAAGAATGCGCTTGTCCGCCAGCATCGGCAGATCCCCCGTGGCCTGCCCCAAGGTGTAGGGGCGGCGCGGGGCAAACTCAACACCCGCGCCGCGCATCCCTGACGGCCAGCGTCACCCGGAGGTGCCCGCGCAAGGCGTGCCCTGAGCAGGGTCGATTTCTTTACACGCCACCAAGAGCCAGCAGACTTGCGCACAAGCGGTCAATTCAGCAGCAGCCCCAGCCCGCGCAGGTCACAGGAAATGCCGCACCTCGCGCGACTGGCCTTCCAGGCTCTTGCGCATCTTGGCGAAGGCCGCCGCCTCCAGTTGGCGGACACGCTCCTTCGACAGGCCCAGCTCCTCGCCAAGGGATTCCAGCGTCCGGCCCTCATCCTTCAGCTTGCGTTCGGTCACGATATAGCGTTCCCGCGCGTTCAGCCCCTGCATCGCCGTGACCAGCCAGCCCCGGAGGCGCGCGCCGTCATGGGCATCCTCGATCACCTCGGCGGCCTGCACGCCGTCATCTTCCAGCGCATCGATCCATTCGCGCCCGTCTTCATCCGACGACTGAGTGGCGTTCAGCGAATAATCCGACCCGGAAAGCCGTCCCTCCATCATCTCGACATCCGCCACCGGCACCCCGATGTCCGCCGCGACCATCTGTCGCAACTGGTGCTGGTCCAGCGTCTCGCCCCGCTGCGAGGCCTCGCGTTCCAGCTTGGCCTGCACCCGGCGCAGGTTGAAGAACAGCGCCTTCTGGCTGGAGGTGGACCCGGTGCGCACCATCGACCAGTTGCGCATCACATAGTCCTGGATCGAGGCCTTGATCCACCAGACCGCATAGGTGGAAAAGCGCACGCCCCGGTCCGGGTCGAACTTGTCGGCTGCCTTCATCAGGCCGAGGCTCGCCTCCTGGATCAGATCGTTCATCGGCGCGCCATAGCGGCGGAACTTCGCCGCCATCGAAATCGCCAGTCGCATGTAGGCGGTAATCAACCGGTGCAGCGCGCGTTCGTCGCGCTGGTCGCGCCAGGCCCGGGCCAGCCGGATTTCCGTTTCGGCATCCAGCAGCTCGGCCTTCATCGCTTGGCGCGACATCCTGAGATCGGTATATCCATCAAGTGCCATAGCAACCTCCGCATCCTGCCGTGGCGCAATCGCCTGTTGTTTATCCCTTCTACGGAGCCCGCCTTTGACCGGATCACTTCCGCCCGTCACGCTTGTCATCGGCGGCGCCCGGTCGGGGAAATCCCGCTTTGCCGAGGCTCTGGTCACCGCCTCGGGTCTTCGCCGCCGCTATATCGCCACGGCCGAAGCCTGGGATGACGAGATGCGCGACCGGATCGCGCGACACCGGGCCGAGCGGGGCGCCGGCTGGACGACCGACGAGGCCCCTCTCGACCTTGCAACCCCCCTCGCGGCGGCGCGGGCCGAAGAGGCGGTGCTGATCGATTGCGCCACGCTCTGGCTGACGAACCACCTGCTCGCCGACCATGACCTTGCCGCCGAGACTGCGCGCCTTCTGAACGCCCTTGCGGCCTGCCCGGCCCCCGTCGTCATCGTATCCAACGAAACCGGCTGGGGAATCGTTCCCGAAAACGCACTGGCCCGACGGTTTCGGGATGAACAGGGGCGGCTGAACCAGCGGTTGGCCGAGGTCGCCGGGCTGGTCGTGACGGTCATCGCCGGTCTGCCGCTGGTCCTGAAAGGCAGCCTGCCGTGACGCGGTTCTGGTTCGTGCGGCATGGTCCGACCCACACCAGGGCCTTCGCCGGGTGGCGCGACATCCCCGCCGATCTGACCGATACGGCAGCTCTCGCGCGATTGGACGCCCATCTGCCCGCGCAGGCGCCGGTGATCTCGTCCGACCTGTGCCGGGCCACGGCAACCGCCGATGCCATCTGCAAGACCCGCCCCCGCCTGCCGCATGACCCCGACCTGCGCGAGTTCAACTTCGGCGACTGGGAGGGCCTGCATTTCGACGAGGTGTCCCGGCGCTGGCCCGATCTCAGCCGCCGCTACTGGGAAGAGCCCGGCCAGATCGCGCCGCCCGGGGGCGAAAGCTGGCATGCCGCCGCCGATCGGGTCGAACGCGCCCTCGGCCGCCTGCCGCCGCTGCCCGACATCATCGTGGTCGCGCATTTCGGCGTCATCCTCACCCAGTATCAGCGCGCCGCCGGGCTGACCCCGTATCAGGCGCTGGCCCAGACCATTGCCAACCTGTCGGTCACCTGTCTGACCTTTGCTCCGCCCGGGGTTCTGTCGGTCAATCGCTGTCCGTGATGGCCGACGCCACAAATCTGCGTTTCCCTTCCGCCTCTGCCGTGGGTCAAATGCCGGCGAAAGGACAACATACATGACCTATGACCTTCCCCCGTACGACCTCGTGATCGGCGACCGTGCCTATTCCAGCTGGTCCCTGCGCGGCTGGCTTCTGTTCGACGCGTTCGGCATCCCGGTGCGGACACACTCGGCCCGGCTTTATACCGACGAGCTGCCGACACTGCTGAAGGATTACTTTCCCGCGCGGACCGCGCCGACGATGCGCACGCCCGACGGCGCGGTCGTGCCCGAGACCATCGCCATTGCCGAGGAACTGGCGACCCGCCACCCCGACGCCGGACTCTGGCCCTCCGATCCCCACGCCCGCGCGACCGCCCGCGTCCTTGCCGCCGAAATGCACGCGGGCTTCTCTGCGCTTCGCAGTCATTGCCCGATGAACCTGCGTGTCAGCTACACCGACTGCAAGCCGCCCGAGGCAGTCCTTTCCGACCTCCGCCGCCTGGAAACCCTCTGGTCCTGGGCGCGGCAGACGACCGGCTCCACGACCCCCTGGCTCTGCGGTGCCTATTCCGCGGCCGACGCCTTCTTCGCCCCGGTCGCCAGCCGTATCGCCACCTACAACCTGCCGGTCGGACCCGAGGCGATGCTCTACGTCAACGCCCATCTGTCGCATCCCGGCTTCCGCCGCTGGCGCGCGATGGGCCTGATCGACGGCGCGGATCAGGACTTCTACCGCCGCGACTACCCCCGCCGCGACTGGCCCGGCCCGGTGCCGCTGCCCGCGAGGAGGGTGGACTGCGCCGACACCGTGAACAGCGCCTGCCCCTATTCCGGCAAGCCCGTCACCCATGCGCTGGAAATCTATGGCCGCCGCTTCGGCTTCTGCAACGCCTTCTGCCGCGACAAGACCCTCGCCGACGCCGAGGCCTGGCCGAAGTTCATGGCGCTTTACCACTCGTAAACCATTTCGCCCTACCCGTTAACCAAGGTGAATCGGGTGGGGCGCATGGCGCGGTGCGGAACGTGGCGGCGGGGTCCGGGTCTTGGGGCAGGGCTTGACCGGTCAGAAGGCTGGGGACCGAAAGGATGACGGCCCGGGCCTTCACTGTCGCCTTCGAGGGGGTCGAGGCCCGCCTGGTCGAGGTGCAATGTGCCGTCTCTCCCGGCTCGCCCTCCTTCACTCTGGTGGGTCTGCCCGACAAGGCGGTGACCGAGGCCAAGGAAAGGGTCCGCGCGGCCCTTCAGGCGCTGTCGATTGCGCTGCCGGCCAAGCGGATCACGGTGAACCTGTCGCCCGCCGACCTGCCCAAGGAAGGCTCGCATTTCGACCTGCCCATCGCGGTCGCCCTCCTCGCCGCGCTCGAGATCATCCCGCGCGAAGACATCGAGGGCACCGTGGCTCTTGGCGAGCTGTCCCTCGACGGCCGTCTGATCGCCGTCGCCGGGGCCTTGCCTGCTGCCATGGCGGCCGCGGTCGAGGACCGCGCGCTGCTCTGCCCCAAGGCCTGCGGGGCCGAGGCCGCCTGGGTCGGTGCCACCACTGTCCTTGCCGCGTCCTCTCTGGAAGAGGTGCTGCACCACTACACCGGCCGCACCCCCCTGCTTCCCGCCGAAGCGGGAGAAGTCGTCCGCACCGCTACCCCGCGCGACTTCCGCGAGGTGAAGGGCCAGGAACGCGCCAAGCGCGCGCTGGAAATCGCCGCCGCGGGGCGGCACCACCTGTTCATGGTCGGCACGCCGGGCAGCGGCAAGTCGATGCTGGCCGCCCGCCTGCCCGGCATCCTGCCGCCGCTGTCCGCCCCCGAGGCGCTGGAGACCTCGATGATCCACTCGCTGGCCGGACTTCTGACCGAGGGCGGCATCTCGCGCGACCGGCCGTTCCGCGAGCCGCACCACACCGCCTCGATGGCGGCCATCGTCGGCGGGGGGCGGGGGGCGAAGCCGGGCGAGATCAGCCTGGCCCACAACGGGGTGCTGTTCCTGGACGAGTTCCCCGAGTTTCCCCGGACCGTGCTCGACACCCTCCGCCAGCCGATCGAGACCGGGACGGTGATGGTCGCCCGGGCCAACGCCCATGTCCGCTATCCCTGCCGGTTCCTGCTGGTCGCCGCCGCCAACCCCTGCAAGTGCGGCTACCTGTCCGATCCGTCGCGGGCCTGCGGTCGGGCGCCGATCTGCGGGGAGGACTATCTGGGCCGGATCTCGGGGCCGCTGATCGACCGGTTCGACCTGCGGGTCGAGGTGCCGCCGGTGGCCTTCGCCGACCTCGACCTGCCCTCGACCGGGGAAAGCTCGGCCAGCATCGCCACCCGGGTCGCGGCAGCGCGGGAGCGGCAGGCGGCGCGGTTCTCTGGGTCGGCCAGCCTGCGGGTGAACGCGGACCTGGAGGGGGCGAGCCTGGAGGAGCATGCGGGGCCGGACAGCGAGGGGAAGGAGCTGATCGGGCGGGTCGCGGAGAGGATGGGCCTGTCGGCGCGCGGGTATCACCGGATCCTGCGGGTGGCGCGGACGATTGCCGACCTGGAGGGGAGCGAGCGGGTCCGGCGGCCCCACATCGCGGAGGCGATCAGCTTTCGGCTGGCCTCGGCGGTGGGGGGTCTGTGAGGGGCGGTGCCGGGGGGTCCGGTGGGGGCCGAAAGGGACTCCCCCGTGGTGCGCCGCGCGCGGCGCGAATCCCAAGGTGTTGATTTTATTGGGGGATTTCTGTGGGCGTTAGGGGTTTGTTAAGGGGTTTGGGGGTGATGAGAACCTCAGATACGGTAAGTTCGGTTCTTGCAGGAGGCCGAGCCGATCTATTCTTGAGCAGACCGCATGCAACAGATAATGCTTGACTTTTAGGAAATCAGAAGGCCGCCGAGACGGAAGGCACTTGACCAGCTAGCAGAAAGCGCTATGTTCACCTTTGTTCATCTGCCCATGGCAGAAGGAGCTCGAAAGCCATCTAGCCTCATGGTTGGGCGGCTTTTGCTTTTAGAACGGCTGTCCATTTTGTCGCCGTTTGATCAAATCGCGCTCTGTCCATTTTTTGTCTACAAGGAACGCCGTTACAAGAACCATAACAGTGCGTTTTTCGGCTAGGGTCAGGACTCGTTCTTGTTTCATAGCCAGAACATGACGGTTGCGGCGAGGGCGACGGCGGAGAGGAAGGTCTTGG
>NZ_QMJY01000060.1:2500-5827 GCF_003574395.1 Tabrizicola thermarum | reverse complement strand
TTTGGTTGCGGGGGCAGGATTTGAACCTGCGGCCTTCAGGTTATGAGCCTGACGAGCTACCGGGCTGCTCCACCCCGCGACGTTTTTTTTTGCAGATGTACCGCTGCAGCCCGGTATCTTTGCGTTTGTTCGTCCTGGAAGGCGGGGCCTTCTGCGGGCGAACGGGGCAGCTTCACCCCGCGGCAGGGATGTTCCGCGCGTTGGGGGGCGTGGAACCTGTATTGTCATCGTGGAGTGAGGTGTCTCTTTTCAGGTCTGGCGGTGACCTACTCTCCCACGTCTTGAGACGCAGTACCATTGGCGTTGGCGCACTTATCGGCCGAGTTCGGGATGGGATCGGGAGTTTTACACCTGCTATGACCACCAGACCGGAGAAGAGACCGGGCGGGCCCGGTCTCTTGTCCGTCCCGGGCTTGACCCGGGACCTCGAGGAGCGAGGCCGCCCAAACATCAGTGTTGTTCCAGGTTTCGTGTTCTACGTGCTTCTGACGATCCGAACGGCAAGTTGCCTTGCTGTTACCGGATCAGATCAAGCCAATCGGGCAATTAGTACCAGTCAGCTGAACGCATTGCTGCGCTTACACCTCTGGCCTATCGACGTGGTGGTCTTCCACGGCCCTCAAGGGAGACCTTGTTTTGAAGGGGGCTTCCCGCTTAGATGCCTTCAGCGGTTATCCTGTCCGCTCATAGCTACCCAGCACTGCCGTTGGCACGACAACTGGTCCACCAGTGGAGCGTTCAACCCGGTCCTCTCGTACTAGGGTCAACTCTTCTCAAGTCTCCTGCACCCACGGCAGATAGGGACCGAACTGTCTCACGACGTTCTAAACCCAGCTCACGTACCTCTTTAAATGGCGAACAGCCATACCCTTGGGACCTGCTCCAGCCCCAGGATGAGATGAGCCGACATCGAGGTGCCAAACGATGCCGTCGATATGGACTCTTGGGCATCATCAGCCTGTTATCCCCAGAGTACCTTTTATCCGTTGAGCGATGGCCCTCCCACTTGGGACCACCGGATCACTATGACCGACTTTCGTCTCTGCTCGACTTGTCAGTCTCGCAGTCAGGCTGGCTTCTGCCATTGCACTCAACGACCGATTTCCGACCGGTCTGAGCCAACCATCGCGCGCCTCCGTTACTGTTTGGGAGGCGACCGCCCCAGTCAAACTCCCCACCATGCAGGGTCCCGGACCCGGATTACGGGCCGCGGTTAGATATCAAGATGGCGAAGGGTGGTATCTCAAGGGCGGCTCCACGAGAACTGGCGTCCCCGCTTCGATGCCTACCACCTATCCTGCACATCACAATCCTGATACCAGTGCAAAGCTGGAGTAAAGGTTCATGGGGTCTTTCCGTCTAACCGCGGGTAGTCTGCATCTTGACAGACAGTTCAATTTCGCTGAGTCCACGTTAGAGACAGCGGGGAGATCGTTACGCCATTCGTGCAGGTCGGAACTTACCCGACAAGGAATTTCGCTACCTTAGGACCGTTATAGTTACGGCCGCCGTTTACTGGGACTTCAATTCAGAGCTTGCACCCCTCCTCTTAATCTTCCAGCACCGGGCAGGCGTCAGACTGTATACGTCGCCTTACGGCTTCGCACAGCCCTGTGTTTTAAGTAAACAGTCGCCACCCCCTGGTTTGTGCCCCCCACACATGCTTGCGCACATATGGGGCTCCCTTCTCGCGAACTTACGGGAGCATTTTGCCGAGTTCCTTTAACGTGGTTCTCTCAAGCGCCTTGGTATGCTCTACCAGTCCACCTGTGTCGGTTTAGGGTACGGTCTGATGTGGGGCTATTTCCTGGAACCGCTCAGCAGCCCGGTCAATCCGATAAGACCGAACTACACCTGCGATCCGTCACATCCCACTGGCCCAGGAATATTAACCTGGTTCCCATCGACTACGCCTTTCGGCCTCGCCTTAGGGGCCGGCTTACCCTGCTCAGATTAGCTTTAAGCAGGAACCCTTGGACTTTCGGCGACAGGGTTTCTCACCCTGTTTGTCGCTACTCATGTCAACATTCTCGCTTCCGATCTCTCCACCGGATGCCTTACGGCCCGGCTTCACAGAAAGCTCTCCATGTTGGTCACCGTCATGGTGCGCAATGAATGCACACCCTACGGATACAACATGATGAGCTATATCACGGAACGCTCCGCTACCACGCACATCGCTGTGCATCCTGAGCTTCGGCTCGTGGCTTGAGCCCCGTTACATCTTCGCCGCAGGACAGCTTGTCTAGACCAGTGAGCTGTTACGCTATCTTTAAATGATGGCTGCTTCTAAGCCAACATCCTGGTTGTTTTGGCCGTCCCACATGCTTTCCCACTTAGCCACGAATTAGGGGCCTTAGCTGCAGGTCAGGGTTGTTTCCCTCTTCACGATGGACGTTAGCACCCACCGTGTGTCTCCCGGATAGTACTCCACGGTATTCGGAGTTTGCTTAGACTCAGTAAGGCTGTGGGCCCCCATCATCCATGCAGTGCTCTACCCCCGTGGGTATTCGTCCGAGGCGCTACCTAAATAGCTTTCGCGGAGAACCAGCTATCTCCAGGTTTGATTAGCCTTTCACCCCTAGCCACAAGTCATCCAGACCCTTTTCAACGGGTGTTGGTTCGGACCTCCAGTTGGTGTTACCCAACCTTCATCCTGCTCATGGCTAGATCACCTGGTTTCGGGTCTGATCCCACGAACTCATGCGCCCTTTTAAGACTCGCTTTCGCTGCGCCTACACCTACCGGCTTAAGCTTGCTCGTAAGACCAAGTCGTTGACCCATTATACAAAAGGTACGCCGTCACCTCTCAAGGAGGCTCCGACTGCTTGTAGGCGTCCGGTTTCAGGTACTGTTTCACTCCCCTCGTCGGGGTGCTTTTCACCTTTCCCTCACGGTACTGGTTCGCTATCGGTCAGCAAGGAGTACTTAGCCTTCGGGGGTGGTCCCCCGATCTTCAGACAGGATTACACGTGTCCCGCCCTACTTGATACGTCCCTTGGTCCTTCGCATACGGGGCTGTCACCCATGTCGCTGGCCTTTCCAGACCATTCTGCTCAGACTTCCAGGCTCGGCTGGTCCGCGTTCGCTCGCCACTACTGACGGAGTCTCTGTTGATTTCCTTTCCTCCGGGTACTTAGATGTTTCAGTTCCCCGGGTTTGCCCTTAAACCCCTATGTATTCAGGGTAAAAGTACCTGTCTCACCCAGCTATAAGCTGCCGAAGCAATTATAGCGGAATGTCAGGTGGGTTTCCCCATTCGGAGATCCATGGATCAAAGCCTATTCCCGGCTCCCCATGGCTTAACGCAGGGTATCACGTCCTTCA
>NZ_QMJY01000059.1 GCF_003574395.1 Tabrizicola thermarum | reverse complement strand
GGACCCATGCCACGCAGGAGGGGTCCCTTTTGGACGCCGATCACCCAGGTAGCGGGGTCAATATTGCGCGCCGATCAACAGGCATTCGTGCCTCCTCCGTTGCCGCCAACCCCGCCTATCAGGATGGACCGACTCTATCGTCAGCTCGAGCGCGCGGACCGGGCGATCGGCCGACTGGATGGCGTGACCTCAATCCTGCCCGATACTCCGCTCTTCCTCTACATGTACGTCCGCAAGGAGGCTCTGCTGTCCTCGCAGATCGAGGGCACGCAGTCGTCGCTCTCCGATCTCCTGCTGTTCGAGAGTGAGGAAGCGCCTGGCGTCCCGCTCGACGACGTCCAAGAAGTGTCCAACTACGTCGCCGCCATGAACCATGGCCTCGACAGGATACGCGAGGGCTTTCCGCTTTCCTTGCGCCTGATCCGGGAGATCCACGCCATCCTTCTTGAAAAGGGTCGCGGGAGCACGAAGCAGCTGGGAGAGTTCCGGCGTTCGCAGAACTGGGTCGGCGGAACGCGACCGGGCAATACGCTCTTTGTCCCGCCGCCGCCCGAGCACGTCCTCGACCTAATGTCGGACCTGGAAGCGTTCATCCATACCGACACGCCGGAGATGCCGACCCTCATCAAGGCCGGGCTCGTCCATGTGCAGTTCGAGACCATTCATCCGTTTCTCGATGGGAACGGCCGTCTCGGCCGCCTGCTGATCACCTTCCTTCTCTGCACGCAGGGCATCCTGAAGGATGCCGATCCTGTATCTCAGCCTCTACTTCAAGACGCATCGCCGCCAGTACTACGACCTTCTGCAGCAGGTCCGTGAGAACAGCGACTGGGAGACATGGTTGGAGTTCTTCCTCGACGGCATCGCCGAGACGTCTCTGCGGGCATCAGAGGCGGCGCGCGAAATCCTCGCGCTGTTCGAAGCCGATCGGCACCGGATCGAGGATCTCGGGCGCCCGGCCGCATCCGCGCTCCGGGTCCACCAGCTGCTTCAGCAGAAGCCGATCATCGGCATTCCCGCTGCGGCGCAGCGGCTGAGCATCTCGCCCCCGACAATTGCGAAGTCGATCCAGCATCTGGAGGATCTCGGCATCGTGCGGGAGGTGACGGGCAAGCAGCGTGGCCGGATGTATGTGTACAGCGACTACCTCGGCATTCTCAGTCGAGGGACGGAAGCACTTTGATCTAAGGATCTGAAAACTGCAGCCTCGCTCCAACTGCTTGAGAAGGTGAGGATCTCGAAACGGACTATTTGCAGTGCGATGCAGATGCAGGTTTAGCGAGCGCAGGAGACGAGGATGCTATGAGCGATCTTTTCGGCGTTGAGGGCAGCAATCTCGATCGTGGGTTCGAAAACCTGAAAGCTGCCGAGCTCCCGATCGAGCAGAAACTTCGCGCCCTGCTGCAAGAGATGTGGGCGCGCTACGAGCCCTATGCCGATCCGGACTTTCGTCAGGGCTTTGCCCGCGACGTAGACGGGCGTTTCTGGAAAATGTATCTGGGCTGCACGCTTCTTGAGGCGGGCCGGACCTTGTTGCCCGTGGTCGACCGTCAGCGCGAAGGCGGCCAGCCGGACCTCTGCGTTGTTGAAGGCGGTCGCCGCATTTGGATTGAGGCCATCACCCCCGACGAAGGCGCGCCTGGTCCTGACCAGATCGTGCGTCCTGTGCCGATCAATGAAGGCGGCGGCCTCGTCGCCGCGCCAATCCGCCAGGCGCAGCTTCGGACCTCTGGGGCGTTCTGGACCAAGGCGCAGAAGATCGCCCGCTACATCCAGCAGGGCGTGATCGCGCCCGATGACACCCGCATCATCGCGATCAGCGCCAGCCGCTTCGGCGTCTATGTCGCCGAACAGCCTTTGCCGCTCATCATGACGACCCTATTCCCGATCGGCGACGCCTTCATCACCATCGACCGCGACACCGGCGATGTCCTCGAAGAAGGGTTTCACGCCGCGCCCTTGATCCACCGCGAGCGCAATTCGATCCCGCGCACGGCCTTCCTCGACGAGCGCTTCGCCGACATCTCGGGCGTGATCTGGTCACGGGTCGCGCTCGGCAACCTCTCGCGCCACGTCCGTCCAATCACCTATATCCATAATCCGCTGGCGCAGGTTCCATTGCCCACAAACTGGGGCGTCTGGGACCGTGAGTTCGTGACAGCCCGGCAGGGCGAGGGATGGGAAGCCAGCGATATCCTCGCCTCGGCAGCCGCGGCGGAGGCGTCATGACGATGGAATCGGATGCGTGTGTCAGCCGCCTGCAGGAAGATGAGGCCGTCCATGGCCCCAGCCGATGAGCCGCGGCTGATCACACCGATCAGCCAGCGCAAGTTCGAACTCTATGCGCTGTCGCTCGAACGCGGACCCAATTTCGACCCCGCCCATATCTTCAGCGCCTATCAGGCCGGACGGGGCAGCGCGAGCGGTTGCATCCTTCTTGATCCGGAGCAAGGGACCTTCACCAGCCTCGCCTTGCGTCGGCGTGTCGATCACTGCTGGATCAAGGTCGACGAAGGCGGCCCCTATTTCACCCCCGAGGCCGCACTTGACGGTCTCAGCATTGCCATGCGCGCCGGCGATCCGCCGGAGCCCTTGCCGCCGGGGGTCAGGCGCCGCCCGCTTTTGGTGAAGCCCGGAGCACGCGGGACATCACCGGAATTCGATCTCTTGACGACCACGATCAACCATCTGCCGGCGCTCATGGCGATCGGCGAATGCTATCTCGCGCTTCCCAATCCTGACGCCAATTTCGTCCCGGATTTTCAGACCAGCAACTTTGCGTCCCGGCTGTTCGAGCTCTACCTTCTCGCCTGCTTTCGCGAGCAGGGCCTGAGCGTCCGGCAAGATCATGTCTCGCCCGACTTCTTCATCGAGAAGGACGGCGACACGTGCTGGATCGAGGCGGTGACGGCGAACTCCGAGACCCCACGCGCTGGCGGGATCGGCGACTGGGTACATGCGCCTGAGGATCGCAACGAACGCCTGACGGGAGGTCCGGCCGAGCGATTCGCCAAAACGCTGCGGGGCAAGCTCCAGCGCAACTATCATGCGATGGACCACGTGAAGGGCCAGTCCTTCGCTCTCGCATTGGCAGACTTCCACCAGTCCGGTTCGATGGTCTGGAGCCGCGAGGCCCTGCCGACCTACCTCTACGGGCTGCGCGCCGATATCGAAGGGGAAGGCAAAGAGCGCCGCGCTGTCGGGACGCCGATCACCAACCTGACGGGCAAGCACGGCATCCCGGCGGGGCTCTTCCGCGATCCCGACTTCGCCCACCTGTCGGCAGTCATCTTCAGCAATGCGGCAACGCTCGCCAAGTTCAACCGGATGGGCTTCCTTGCCGGCTGGCGGCCTTTTGGGCTGACCATGATCCGGAGCGGCATCCTCTTCGACCGAACTCCGGGCGCGCTGGAGCCGATCGACTTCAAGCTGTCGGTCGCCAGCGACGAATATCAGGCGCTCTGGCCTTGGGGCGAAGCCTGGTGCCAGGAGTTGGAGGTGTTCCACAATCCGCTGGCCACCAGCCCTATACCATTCGACCTCATCCCGGGCGCGACCCATTGGTTCGAGCGGGACGGCGACATCGTGTGCAGCACGATCTGGGCGAACTCGGTTCTCTCCTCGGTGACCAGTCTGCATATGGCTGGCGAAGCCCGGACGACGGGCGACGCGCATGACGAAGGCGACCCTTCATGATCGGGTCGCCCGCCCTCTTACCTCACTTGGAGAAACCACGGGCATGACGACCGAGCCGTCCGACCGGACAATTATTCTAAATCTCCTTCGCGGCGCCGTGCCTGAGCGCGCCGACGAAATCAGCAGCCTCTGGAGCCAGTACGGCCATGCCATTGAAGTCGCGCCGAGCACCAAGGCCGTCACCATGAACGCCGACGCCACGCGCATCCAGTTTGACACCAAGACGATCGACCTCTTCTGGTTGTTCGGTTTCAACGCCTGGCGCGCCATCGAGGTCTATTCACCCGCGCTGGTGCTCGCGACGATAACCGGAATGCCGCTCGACCAGGCGCTCAACGCCGACACCGAACGAGGTCAGTTCGAGCTCGACTACAAGCAACGCATCGCCAGCGCCCAATCCCTCACATGGGCTTTTCTTCGTCAACCGTTTCTTTGGCATCGCCATTGATCCCTTCGATGAGCTGAGACACTGGCCTTGGA
>NZ_QMJY01000058.1 GCF_003574395.1 Tabrizicola thermarum | reverse complement strand
GTGTCAGCAACCAGACCCTACCGGAACATCGCCGGTGACCACCTCAGCCAGAACCTACACCAAGCTCAGGGACAGCATCTTAGGTGCTGATCCTTGCTGCGCCCCACGACCCATTTCATATTCATGAAAATGTCCGCCAGGTTCCCCATTCCACCCAGTATTGGCAACCCCGCTGAGCGCAGGACATTTATCGAGAAGTTGTTGGGGTCACTTAGAAAGACTCGCATCTTTTCGCGGTCTTCAGGTGAAATCACTTCGCCCGTCGCTTGTTCGTACTGGTCGACAGACCGCTCGTGAACTTCCCGATCGGAGGCGATGAACCGGGCGGTATGATGCATAAGTTGGGCCATCATTTCTGCTCCTGCTCCGACAACGGAAGGGGAACGCAAATACTGTGCCGCTAAGAAGATAGCTATGTGTTCGCGCTCTTCTCCCTTGAATACCTTACCATCGGTAAGTTTATCCCATAGAGGAGCAGCGTTGCCTTCGATTGTAGCCAAGAGCTCTTCAACCTCGTCAAACCTTTCGCCGGTCCCGCCTATCGGACTGTAGAAGTTTGTCTCTACGGCTGTTGCTTCTGGTTTGTCACCACGCGGCTTGTCCCCGCTCGAGTACGTCCAAACTAGCCCATCTGGGTCGCAAAACTTGCTCAGATAGAATCGAGGGACAACATGCTGTTTCTTGGTTCTAGAAGTCATATTGAGCACCACAATCTTGCAAATATAGGCGTTCCTAGCTTAGTGCCACTAAACGAAAAAAGCCCCCGCCTTCCGGCAGGGGCTCTCTCATATCACTCAAGCCTAAGGCTCAAAGACCAGTCGTCACGTCGATCGTCTGACCGTCTTCCAGCATGACATAGGCCTTCTTCTTGTCCGACCGCTCGCCGGCGCGGCCGCGGAAGCGTTTGGCCTTGCCCTTGGTGATGGTGGTGTTCACCGCCTTCACCTTCACGCCAAAGATCGCCTCGACGGCTTCCTTGATCTGCGGCTTGGACGCATCCATCGCGACCTGGAACACGACGGCCCCCGCCTCCGAGGCCATGGTGGCCTTTTCGGTGATGACCGGCTTCTGGATCAGGTCGTAGTGCTCCGGCTTGACGGCCGCCGCGGTTTTCGGTGCTTTGCTCATTTCAGGCGAGCCTCCAGGGCTTCGATACCGGCCTTGGTGATGACCAGGGTATCACGCTTCAGGATGTCGTAGACGTTGGCGCCGATGGTCGGCAGGACGTCCACGCCTTCCAGGTTGCGGGCGGCCAGGGCGAAGTTCGGATCGACCGAAGCGCCGTCGATGATGAGGACGCGCTTCCAGCCGAGTTCCGACTTCATCTTGGCCAGATGGGCGGTCTTGGCCTCGGCCAGCGTGGCCGCGTCCAGGATCACCAGCTCGCCCGCCTTGGCCTTGGCCGAGAGCGCGTGCCGCAGCCCGAGGGCGCGGAACTTCTTCGGCAGGTCATGGGCGTGGCTGCGCGGGGTCGGACCCTTGTAGACGCCGCCGTGCCGGAAGATCGGTGCCTTCTTCGACCCGTGGCGTGCGCCGCCGGTGCCCTTCTGGCGATAGATCTTCTTGGTCGAGTAGCTGACATCCGACTTGCCCAGCGTCGAGTGCGTGCCGGCCTGGGCCTTCGCCCGCTGCCAGCGCACCACGCGGTGCAGGATGTCGGCGCGCGGCTCGAGGCCGAACAGCGCTTCGTCCAGTTCGACGGAACCGGCCTTGCCGCCGTCCAGCTTGATCACATCGAGTTTCATGCTTCACCCCCTTCGGCGGCGACTTCAGCGGCCGGAGCAGCGGCAGTCCGGATCGCGGCGGGACGCGGGGCGTCCTTGGCTTCCGGCTTCTTCACGGCGTCCTTGATCGTGACCCAGCCACCCTTCGATCCGGGGACAGCGCCCTTGATCATGATGAGACCGCGGTCGGCATCGGTGCGCACCACTTGCAGGTTCTGCGTGGTCACGCGCACGGCGCCCATGTGGCCGGCCATCTTCTTGCCCTTGAACACCTTGCCGGGGTCCTGGCACTGGCCGGTCGAGCCGTGCGACCGGTGCGACACCGACACACCGTGGCTGGCGCGCAGGCCGCCGAAGTTGTGCCGCTTCATCGCGCCGGCAAAACCTTTGCCGATAGAGGTCCCGGCGACATCGACATACTGGCCTTCCAGATAGTGGTCGGCGGTGATTTCCGCGCCCACTTCGATCAGGCAGTCGGGCGAAACGCGGAATTCCGCGATCTTGCGCTTGGGCGCCACGTTCGCCTTGGCGAAATGGCCGCGCTGCGCGGCGGTGGTCCGCTTGGCCTTGGCCACGCCCGCCCCCAGCTGGACGGCGGTGTAGCCATCCTTGTCAGCGGTGCGCTGTGCCACGACCTGAAGGCTGTCCAGCTGCAGGACCGTCACCGGAACCTGCTTGCCGTCCGCCAGGAACAGCCGGGTCATGCCCAGCTTCTTTGCGATAACTCCAGAGCGCATCTGCCTGCCCTCCTTACACTTTGATCTCGACGTCCACACCGGCCGCGAGGTCGAGCTTCATCAGCGCGTCCACGGTCTGCGGGGTGGGGTCGACGATGTCGAGAAGACGCTTGTGCGTGCGGATCTCCCACTGGTCGCGCGACTTCTTGTCGATGTGCGGACCACGGAGAACCGTGAATTTCTCGATCTTGTTGGGCAGCGGAATCGGCCCGCGGACGGTGGCACCGGTACGCTTCGCGGTGTTCACGATTTCCTGGGTGCTGGCGTCCAGCACACGGTAATCGAAGGCGCGAAGCCGGATGCGGATGGTCTGACCTTGCATCGGTTTTTTCCCTTTAGAACATCGGCCTGGGGCGACGCGCCTCACCCGAGAGGTTCTGTTTCGTTGGTCGAAGGGCGGGCTTCTACAGCCCACCCTTCAGGAGTGCAATACGCCTCAGGCGATGATCTTCGACACGACGCCGGCGCCGACGGTGCGGCCGCCTTCGCGGATGGCGAAGCGCAGCTTCTCTTC
>NZ_QMJY01000057.1 GCF_003574395.1 Tabrizicola thermarum | reverse complement strand
GGCTCATAACCTGAAGGCCGCAGGTTCAAATCCTGCCCCCGCAACCAAATCGTCCAAGTAAAACAAATGCTTAGAACCCGATGCAAAACGTCGGGTTTTCGCCGCTTAAGTTTACATCAACGCCACATCAACACCCTGCCAGAAAAACAGCAACGGCATGCAGTCGTGGGCATGGGCAGGCAACGGCGTGCAAAGCTTACGCCCTGACTTGCGCGCATCGATCCAGCACTGCATTCTCGGCCAACAACCCAACGTTGTCCGAAAGCTCGTTTCCGGTGCCCCCGTTTCACATCCCCCGAAAGCTCATCATCGGTGAATTGCGCGTTGCCGAAGGTGATCTCCTCGCCGCGCCTGGTGTTGCAATCGTTCTAGCCGAACCAGGGGCAGGAAAATCCGCGCTGCTGGCAAGTCTGGCTGCGCGCTTTGGCACAACGCCAGTCAAAGCCAGCATCTTCGAAAGAACGACTGCGTCTTGCATCGTCGTCGATGCCTTCGATGAGGTTGCTCGCATTGATCCCACAGGCCTTCATCGCGCTTTGAAAGAGCTGCGGCATACGGGAGCTGACCGCACAATCCTGTCGAGTCGATCCGGGGAATGGAGCGACGCGGACACCCGTCTGCTGCATGACATCCTGGGTATCGAGCCAATCCTCGCCAGATTGGTCCCCTTTGATCAAGACGAGCAGGCTTTGCTCTTTCGCCATCGCCATCCGGACGCCAGCTTCGAGAATTTCCTCTCCGATGCCGCCCGCCACGACCTTACTCACCTCCTTGGAAATCCAGAGTTCCTGAACCTGTTCGCGGATGCGTTCGTTCAGGCCGGAGGCCGATTCACGAACCGACATGAGATCTTCGGCGACGCGGTTCGCTATCTGGCTCGCGAAACAAACAGGTCGGTTACCCCACCCGAGATGCGCCCACAACTGAACAACGCATCTCTTGGGCGGACGAGGTCTTTGCACGCCTCCTCCTGTCAGGTTCCGATGGGGTTTCAATGGCTGCTCTCGCCGAAGGCCCAACATTCCCCCGTCTCGCTGACCTCGGTCTGCCCGACCAACGTCTCCCCTCAATCCTCGACACCCGCCTCTTCCGTCCAGCCGCAGGCGCCGACCGACATGAACCGGTCCATCGAATCGTTGCTGAGCATTGTGCAGCCCGGGCGCTTGTCCAACGGATTGACGATCCTGCAAATACATTCACTGTGAAGCAGTGTCTCAGCATCGTAGCACCCAACGGTGCCACCCGTGATGACCTTCGTGGTCTCCTTGGTTGGATGGCGGCATTGGGAAGCCAGAATGTCCAGGATGCGGCAATCGATGTTGACCCCTATGCAGTCCTCTCAAACGGGGATCCATCGCGTCTCTCGGTTAGGTCCAGACATCGACTCCTTGAAGCCCTGGGTAAACTGGAGGTCGATGATCCCTTTTTCCGTCGCGTAGATCGCTGGCGTAGTTTCAGCGCCTCTGGGTTCTTTACTCCTGACATCGTTGATGCGATCCGCCCGATGATCGTGCGCGAAGGCGGAGGAGACTTGCGCGCGTTGCTCCTCGAGCTTCTGTCGGGTTCGCCAGCGGTCACTTCGCTGCGTCCAGAACTGGAAGCAATCGTGCTGGACGCCGCCGCCACGTCACAGTGCAGGCGCGCAGCGCTCGATTGCCTCGTGAATGAGAAACTCGACCTGGCATTCATGGTCGATCCACTTATCGCGTCTGCCACGAACGAGGCGCTGCGTCTTGCTGCAAAGATCGTTGGCTATCTGGGCGTAGCTCGGCTACCTCGCGAAAAGCTTCGCGACCTGCTTCTGGCCTGCGCCAACTTGTACCCGGTTGATCCAAGAGAGCGCGAACGCGTGATCGGATCACGGTACTTCATTCGAATCCTAGTGCGGGACTTCGACGCTGATCTGTGTGGCTGGCTGCTTGATGAGATTACCCGGGGCTTGACGTGCACTTGCGGTGCGCGTTCATGGGATTGTCACTGCCGAGATGGCATCAGCAAGATTGCAGGGCATCTCTTAGACAGATATTTCGACATCGCCGAGGCGCCGCGGGATCCTGCGAGGATCTGGGGCTGGCTAAAACCGCTTCACTTCCATCGCTCGGCCAGTGCGAAGGATAGCCCAGCAGTCCGCGTCCTGCACGAGGAACACCACCTGCGTCGTGAAATTCAGCGGTTGATGTTCGAGGGGCTGACCACGCGGGAGGCCATGATCGACCAGGGGATCGACCGCTACGGCCATGCGGGATTGTCGTTTCAACATGACGATATCCGGCCGATGATGGATCACGCAATTGCGACAGGCAATGTCGAGCTTTGGGACGTTTTCGTTTACTCGCACAACTTCTATCGGGCACGAGGGGAAAGGGGCCCTGATGAGCTTCGACATTATGCGCGACAGCAAGCGCACCAGAACCCGGATTTCCTCGCCAGGTGGGCACTTAGGCAACGCCGACAATTCCGTAGCTGGAGGGAAATGCGAGATCGACGGAATCGGTCGCAGGCCCGCTGGCGGCGACGTGAGCGAGCTGGTGAAGAGGCCGCGGTCAGGTCTCTGACGAATGACCGAAGCCTGATTGAAGCGGGTCTTCACAGGTGGTGGTTGGCGCACATCGCCCGCTACTACCTCATTCAGCCCGATGAAATGCAGGAACTTACGCACGGATTGATCGACGTGGACGCCGCCCTCCGGAACTATCTCCGCGTCCTCGGCGATGACATTCCGACCTTGGAACAGTGTGCGTTGGGCACGGCTCGGGCAAGCGTTGTAGGGTCAGGACTCGTTCTTGTTTCATAGCCAGAACATGACGGTTGCGGCGAGGGCGACGGCGGAGAGGAAGGTCTTGGGG
>NZ_QMJY01000056.1 GCF_003574395.1 Tabrizicola thermarum | reverse complement strand
GAAAAGGTTGCTCATCGGTCAGTCTCCTTGCGGAGGCGTGAATCACGCCGCAGAAGCAAGATCAATGGGTCCTGACCCTAAAAATGGGGGGATTACCGCCGCACCGCGCGTTCACGCACTTCGGGGGAAAACTTGTTCGTTGTCTTGCTCATGATGCTCCATCCCACTCAGGAGTTGGAGCCTCCGGCAAACCCGGCGCGGTTCACTCCGCACTGTCGGAACTTTCGGGTGCCAATCGCGCGAGGCGATCATGTAGAAAACTGTTCGCGCAGGCTTTGGACGACCAACGAACCCGTGAGGTAAAATCCAAGGAAGATCAACATAGTCAAGAGGGTGGCCGTAAACGTACGAGGATAGTTTGGCTCGTCTGGCGGAATTGGGCTAACGGACAGCAACAGATAGCGGCTCTGTCGGTGAGCTTCAAGGCGGGCAGCTTCGACCGCTACCAGCGCCTTGCTCGCAAGCATTTGCCGGCTTTTCAAATCGGCTTCTGCTTGAAGAAGATCTGCCTGGATTTTCGCGATGCTCGTTTCACTGACACTATCCCCTGTCATTCTGGCCCGCAAAGTAGCAATCTGAGCTTCAATTGCCGCAATCCGGCGCTTAGCCAGCTCCATCCGCGACTGGTTAGGATCGAGGTTTCCCTCCATCTGTGCCAGTGATAGACGATCCTGCAGGATTTGGTCTTCCAACCTGCTTAGCTGGCTAACAACAAAGGCGACCTCGATTCTACCTGAGATGGCTCCGTATTTCTGCTGCAGCTCGGCTAGGCGGCGTTGGGATGCCGAAACCGCTTCTTCTGCCGCTTCATAGCTCCGCTGAGCATCGCGCATTTGGTCTGCTTTCAAACGCTGGGAGAGCTGATCTACCTGATCTTCCGCATATCTTATCAACTGTCGGGACCAATTGGCAGCAATTTCCGGGTCGGCCGCCATCACGTTCATCCGTATCATTTCGTCCTTGGGGTCAAACGAGACGTCGATGAACTTCCTGTAAACCTTGTAGGCGGTCTCCAGCGTTGCGTCGGGCGAAAGCCGCTGGAACGGGTCGATCTCCTCATTCTCGAAATGTGCACGAAAGTCAGAGTCCGCGTCCAAGCGCACCATCGCATCAACAGACTTGAGATAACCCTCGACGGCGAAGGAGTCCGGCGAATTGCCGGAGAGGAGGCCACCGAACAACTTACCTGAAGAGGCTTGGCCCGCCTGTTGGATAAAGAATTCCGACTGAACGGAATACATTGGTGTAGCAATCATGTAGAAGTAGCACCCAGATAGAAAAGTTGGCAGCATTACGAAGGCAAACATATTTAGCGCTATATGCCTAAGCCTCCGCCGACGACGTCGGGCAATATCTTGCTGCATCCGCAGGATTTCGGCTGCCTGGTTGACTTCTGCATGCTGTTCAGACGTGTCGAAGGCCAATTTTCGCGCGCGCCTTGGGCTCACCATCGCGTCGCTGGGCAGGCGCGCGCGCTTGCGCCTATGCTCTTGGCGCGACCTTGCCTTACTGTCATGGAGTGCCGCGATCGGATCTCCCACTGAACTCACAATCGGAACCATTGAGGCTAAGGAGAAGGGATCAATCCCTGCATCGCGTAAGAGCCTCACTGCGTCGAACTCTGATTTAGCTTCAATGCCGTGTACCTTCGCGATCTGTAGTGCGCGGCGCAGATGACGGCGTGAAATTTGCTCGGCCTCGATGGCGGCAAGTGTTGTCTCGACCCTCTCGGTGCCTTGGGCCCCTGCAACTGGCTGCTCGGGATGGTGCGGTTCTTGCATCTACGAAACGGTACTATGATGCAGAGCACACGAATTTGCCACACGGTCGGGCCCAGAGCACGCGGTCCCGTCTTTTGGAGCATAGGCAAGTAGCCTGAATGTCCGTGCCTTGATAGTCATACAGACGCTTCGCTCCTTCGTCCTTTCGTGCATTGGGGTAGTATAGGTTATCCAGCATCGCTTCCACGAGGTGTTCAGTCCCGGCATCTGGTGGATCGGGTCGAGGATGAATCGATCCGGCTCTGATGTCCAGATTTTGCAGATGTATTCATAGGGTGTGAGGCCGCCGAGCGTCTTTAGCCTGCGTGGAAAGTTGTAGGCTGCCAGGAAGTCGGCGAGGTGTGTTCGCAGCTGGTCATGGTTCTCGTAGTGGAAGCGGTTGACAGTCGCGTCCTTGATCGTGCGGTTCATCCACTCGACCTGGCCGTTGGTCCACGGGTGGTTGGGTTTGGTTAGTCTGTGTTCGATCCCGTTCGCCTCGCAGATCATGTCGAAGCGCATTGGCCGGGAGTAGATGGTGTTCCGGTTGCAGGGCTGCTCGGCGAACTGGATGCCGTTGTCGGTGAGAACCGTGTGGACCTGATAGGGCACGGCCTCGAGCATGTGCTGCAGAAACTCCCAGGCGGTTTTTCTGTCAGCTGTTGCGACGAGTTGGGCGACGACGAACTTGGACGTCCGGTCAATTCCGACAAAGAGAAAGAGCTTGCCCTCGGCGGTCTGCACTGAGCTACTCCCCGATGTTTGAACAGATTTCCGGGTGAGTTAAGCTACTGCCTGCACCTGCTGATCGGTTTCGGTGTGGTT
>NZ_QMJY01000055.1 GCF_003574395.1 Tabrizicola thermarum | reverse complement strand
CGTCAGCGTGTGGTGGTTCACGCCGTAGACGATGGTCTTGTCCGCGCCGTCGCCGGGGGCCGAGATCAGCACCCGCTTGGATCCGTTCTTCAGGTGAAGCGCCGCCTTGTCTCGGGCCGTGAAGATGCCGGTGCATTCCAGCGCCACATCGACATCGCCCCAGGGCAGTTCCTCGGGGTTTCGGATCGCGGTGACGCGGATCTTGCCCCGCCCCGCGTCGATCCAGTCCTCCCCGGTGGTCACGGTGCCGGGAAAGCGGCCGTGCACGCTGTCGAACTGCATGAGGTGCGCATTGAACTTCACCGGCCCGAGGTCGTTCAGCGCGACCACCTCGATATCCGTCCGTCCCGTCTCCACAATGGCGCGCAGCACGTTGCGGCCGATCCGGCCGAAGCCGTTGATGGCAAACTTCACAGTCATATCCGTCCCTCAGATCAGTGTTCTGGCCTTCGCGGCCACTGCCTCGGCCGTAATGCCGAAATGTGCGTAGAGCGCAGGGGCCGGGGCCGAGGCGCCAAAGCCGGTCATGCCGACAAATCCATCGGTATGGCGCAGCACCCTGTCCCAGCCCTGGCGGATCGCCGCCTCGATACCCACCCGCGGGGCGTCACCCAGCACGGCGGCACGACAGGCCTCGTCCTGCGCTGCGAAGAGCTCGAAACTCGGGGCGCTGAGCACGGCGGCGCGGATGCCCTCTGCGGCAAGAAGGTCGGCGGCCGCCAGGGCGATCTCCACCTCGGAGCCCGTACCGATCAGCGTCACCTGCCGGTCGGCCACATCTCGCAACAGATAGGCGCCCCGGGCCCAGCGGTTCTCGGCCGCATCGCTGCGCACGGTCGGCAGGTTCTGGCGCGAAAGGGCCAGCAGCACGGGCCGATCGCGGGTGGCCATGGCGATTTCCCATGCCTCGGCGGTTTCCACGGCGTCGCAGGGGCGCAGCACGATCAGCTTCGGGATGGCGCGCAAGGAGGCCAGTGTCTCGACAGGCTGATGCGTGGGTCCGTCCTCGCCCAGCCCGATGCTGTCATGGGTCATGACGAAGATCGTCGGCACCCCCATGAGCGCGGCAATCCGGATTGCCGGGCGGCAGTAGTCGGCAAAGACCAGGAAGGTGCCGCCATAGGGCCGGAACAGGCCCGAAAGCGCGATGCCGTTCATGGCCGCCGCCATGCCGTGTTCGCGCAAGCAATAATGGACGTAACTGCCGGAAAAATCGCCGCGCGTGACGGATGCCTGCCCTTTCGATCGCGTCAGGTTGGACCCCGTCAGGTCGGCCGAGCCGCCGATGGTGAAGGGCAGCGCGGTGTTGACCACGCCCAGCGCCATCTCGCTGGCCTTGCGCGTGGCCACCTTCGGCCTGTCGGCCATAAGCTGCGCCTTGTGCGCGGTCATGGCGGCGGTCAAGGGCGCGATGTCCTGCGCCAGCAGCGCGCGGAAGGCGTCGGCCCGCGGATCGGTGGCGAGCCGGTTGTTCCAGGCGGCCCGCGCCGCCGCCCCGCGTGCGGCAACCCGCCGCCAGGCGGCATAGACGGCCTCCGGCACCTCGAAGGGCGGATGCGTCCAGCCCAGATGGGCGCGCGCGGCGTCGATCTCGGCGGCCCCCAGCGGCGCGCCATGCACGTCGTGCCCGCCCTGCTTGTTCGGCGCGCCGAAGCCGATGATCGTGCGGCAGGCGATGAGACTCGGTCGCGGGTCGGCCTTGGCCGCGGCGACGGCATCGGCGATCTCGGTCGCGTTGTGACCGTCGCAGGACAACGTATGCCAGCCCGCGGCGCGGAAGCGCGCCATCTGGTCGGTCGAGGTGGTAAGCCCGGTGTCGCCGTCGATGGTGATGCGGTTGTCGTCCCACAGCACGATCAGCCGGCCGAGCCCCAGATGCCCGGCTAGGTCGATGGCCTCGTGGCTGATGCCCTCCATGAGGCAGCCATCGCCCGCAATCACCCAGACATGATGGTCGATCAGCTCGGGAAACCGGGCATTGCCCAGCCGTTCCGACAGCGCCATGCCGACGGCGGTGGCAATTCCCTGACCCAGCGGGCCGGTCGTCACCTCGATGCCCTTGGCATGGCCGTATTCCGGGTGCCCGGCGGTGCGGCTGCCCCACTGGCGGAAGGCGCGGATCTGTTCCATGCCCATGTCGTCGTAACCGAGCAGGTGGTTGATCGCGTAAAGCAGCATCGAACCGTGACCGGCCGAGAGCACGAAGCGGTCGCGGTTCGGCCAGTCGGGGGCGGCGGGGTCCAGCGTCACGAAACGGTTGAAGAGCACGGTCGCCACGTCGGCCATGCCCATCGGCATGCCAGGGTGTAGCGGCTCGAGGTCTGCCATTCGTCGTTCTGCTCGAACAGGACGGCGCCGATCAGGCGCATGATGGACGCCTCGTTCGGGAAGATTCCCACGACGTCGGCGCGGCGCTTCACTTCCTTGTTCAGGCGCTCGATCGGGTTCGTGGAGTGCAGCTTGGTCCGGTGCTGGCGCGGGAAGGACATGTAGGCCAGCACGTCGTGCTCGCTGGTGTCCATGAGGTCGGCCAGCTTTGGCCAACGCGGGCGCAACTGCTCG
>NZ_QMJY01000054.1 GCF_003574395.1 Tabrizicola thermarum | reverse complement strand
GTCAGCAACCAGACCCTACCGGAACATCGCCGGTGACCACCTCAGCCAGAACCTACACCAAGCTCAGGGACAGCATCTTTGGAACCTTGAGCGCGTGAGTTCTGCATCCACAAGACCTGCGTTTATTGCTGGCTTTCGGAAGTACCATGGAACCCACTTTTGGTTGAGAACCGCGGAGAAAAACCAATTACCTTGTGACTAGAAACGCAGCTCACGTGCAATGTAGCCATGGCCCGTAGCGCGAACGGTCCATCCCTCTGGAAGCCTCGCATTGGCGCAGGTCAGGTACGCCTCGCGTACCGCAGCATCGTTTGGATGGCTCAGATGGTCGTGCAGTACTGAAGGGTTCAAGAGCATTTTGGCGCCCCACGGATCAATCCCGCGAAGATCACCCGACCGTCCACCAAAAGCAATCCTCCATGCTGCTGTATCAATTGAAAGCGGTGCTGCACAAACACCGCACATAATGTCATCGTGCTGGCCTCCGCGTCGTGACCCATGGTTTGTTCGATCCGGAACGCCCCTCCCCGCCCCAATTCCACCTTCCGCCTGTATTCCGGTCTCGGCTCCGTGGTCCGACTTGATAGTGGCGCGGGTCTACGCCTGTGTCGTCGGGCAAGGAGGCGGAATGGATGGTCAAACGACTGAAACTGAATGAGAAAACCCTGCGCGAGGCGGAGCCCAAGCCCGGCGTCAGCTATCAGATCTTCGACACGGACGTGATCGGCTTCGCCGCACGGGTTCAGGCCTCCGGCGCGCGGACCTTCACCATCGACTACCGGCACGCCGGGCGGCAGCGGCGGATGACCATCGGGCGCTGGCCGGAGTGGAGTGTCACGGCCGCGCGCGAACGCGCCAAGGAACTGCGCCGCGCCATCGACGAGGGACAGGATCCTCTGGCGGCGCGGGATGAGTGGCGCGGAGCCCCGCGCGTCACGGACATGATCGACCGCTACGTCGCAGAGCATCTGCCGAAACTGGCCAAGACGAATGCGGGCGACCAGGTCTCGATGCTGAAGAAGATGGTGGAACCGGCCTGGGGCAACCGGCTGGTGACCGAGATCACCAAGTCCGACGTGGCGAAGTTCCTCGATTTCGTGGCCGAGGGGCGTCCCCGCCCCTGCAAGGCGAAGCCCAACAACCGGGCACGCAAACTGCAGGGTCACAAGCCCACCCCGATCCGCGCCAACCGCATGGGCGAGGTGCTGCGCAAGATGTTCACGCTGGCGACGGAATGGGAATGGCGGACGGACAACCCCGCGCAGGGGTTCCATCGGCGCATCGAACACGCCCGCGAGCGCTTCCTGTCGCCCGAAGAGCTGACCCGGCTGGCGGCCGTGCTGGATGCCGCCGAGGATCAGCGCGCGGCGGCGATCATCCGCATGTGCATGTTGACCGGCGCGCGGGTGGGCGAGGTGCGGACGGCGAGGTTCGAACAGTTCAACCTCGACTACGCCATCTGGTCGAAGCCCGCCTCGACCACCAAGCAGCGCAAGATCCACCGCGTGCCGATCTCGCAGGATGTGGCGGCCATCGTGCGGCTGCGCCAGCAGGCGGTGCCGAGCGGCAATCCGTGGCTCTTCCCCGGCGACACCGTGGGCCAGCCCGTGCGGGAAATCCGCCGCTTCTGGGCCAAGGTGCAGAAGGAGGCTGGGCTGGCTGACGTCCGCATCCATGACCTGCGCCACACCTTTGCCTCGCTGCTGGTCAGCGGTGGCGCGTCGCTGGAGATGATCGGCAAGCTCCTCGGCCACAGCCAGATGCAGACCACCCAGCGCTACGCACACCTGATGGATTCCCCCCTGCGCGCGGGCGTCGACACGGTGGCGAGCCTCCTGCGCCCGCGGCCGCGCCTCGTGCATGACACGGCGCAGGAGGGATCAGGTGCGGCTGTCCGCGCTGCTGTTAGGGTCAGGACCCATTGATCTTGCTTCTGCGGCGTGATTCACGCCTCCGCAAGGAGACTGACCGATGAGCAACCTTTTC
>NZ_QMJY01000053.1 GCF_003574395.1 Tabrizicola thermarum | reverse complement strand
ACTGGCTAAGATATTGGAATCGCTCACCTTTGGCTCATAACCTGAAGGCCGCAGGTTCAAATCCTGCCCCCGCAACCAAATTATGACGTGTTATCAGAGATTTAAAAGCCGAGCATAACGCTCGGCTTTCGTCGTTCCAAATTCTTGTCAACACCTGGTCAACGTTTGCCGAGCCCCCCATCGACGGGCCCCGCGCGTCCCTCGCTCCCGCCGTTGAAACCGTCGCCGCCTTCCAGTATATGACTCAGTCATGCCATCGGAGGCGCGGATGACTGTAAAGACTACCCTCAGCTTCACCGACCGCCATCACCGGTTCCTTTCGGAGAAGGTGGGGCAGGGCGTGTTCGCGACGCAGAGTGCCGCCGTCGCAGCCGCGCTGGAACAGATGATGCAGGACGAGGAGGAGCGCGGGATCGCCCTGTCGGCGCTCGCGCAGGAAATCCGTGCGCGCATGGAAACACCGCGCGAGGCGTTCATCGAGCAGGACGACGCCTTCGCGGCCGCCCGGGCCACCATTGGCGCTGCGCGTGGAGCGTGACCTGGCGCATCCGCTTCCATCCGCGCGTCGCGCGTGACCTCGACTCCATCGTGCAGTGGATCCTCGACTATGCCGGGCCGGATATCGCCGCGCGGAAACTCGCCGAGATCGAGGCGACCATCGCCACACTGAAGGATACGCCGCACAAGGGCAGCCTCCGCGATGACATCGCCCCCGGCCTGCGTGCGATTCCGGCCGGGCGGAAAGCCGTCATCGCCTTCGTGGTGGATGACGCCGCCGCCGAAGTCTTGATCTATGCGGTCACCTATGGCGGCGCGGACTGGGCACAGCGCAGCATGCGGCGCCGGAAGGAAAGGAGATAGTGCCATGGGTCATGGCCAGAGACAATTGGCGCAGCTTTCCGAACGCCTGCTCGCCCTGCCGCCCGAAAACGACGGCATGCTGCTGAGCGAGTTCGACGGCTTCGTCGCGGGCATCCTCGTGTGCCCCGAGATGATCCTGCCCAGTGAATGGCTGCCGCTGGTGTGGGGTGACGACATCGCCCCGCATTTTGCCGACATGGATCAGGCGACCGCGACGCTGGATGCCGTGATGGCGCATTACAACCGCGTGGCGCGCGGTCTGGCGAAAACCCCGACCGAATATGAAGCCGTCTATGACAAGGATCCTTTGACCGGCGATCTGATGTGGGAGCCCTGGATCACCGGCTTTGAGCGCGCGATGCAGTTGCGCCCGGAAGCCTGGGAGGCAAGCGTCGAGAGCAGCGACGAGGAGATCGCGTCCAGCATTCCCCTGCTTCTGGCCCTGCACGACATTGCCGCAGGCGGGTCCGAACTGGGCGCGGACGCCATCCGGGAACTGGATGCGATGGCCCCGGACATGATCCCCGATCTGGTCGCGAACCTGAATGCCTGGGGGAAGGCTCAAGGCAGGGTGCCGGGACAGGCCCATCTGCCCGGGGCGCCTGTTCCACGTGCAAAGGTCGGCCGCAACGATCCCTGTCCATGCGGCTCGGGGCGCAAGTTCAAGAAGTGCTGCGGCGCCGAAGCGATCCATTGATCCCCTCGCTTCAGAAATCCGTCTCCAGGTAGACCCCGGCGCAGTCGTAAGTGAGCTACTCCCCGATGTTTGAACAGATTTCCGGGTGAGTTAAGCTACTGCCTGCACCTGCTGATCGGTTTCGGTGTGGTT
>NZ_QMJY01000052.1 GCF_003574395.1 Tabrizicola thermarum | reverse complement strand
GCCGGAGATCTTCACCAACCCGAAGGACCCGCGCACCGAAGCCTATATCACCGGCCGGATCGGCTGAGGAGAGCAAGATGAACCAGGCGCATATCCTTTCTGCCTTCGACCGCGACCTTGAGGCCGCCCAGGCGCTTGTCATGCGGATGGGAGGGCTGGTCGAGACCGCGCTTCTGGACGCAGCCGAGGCGCTGGACACGCGGGACGAGGACCTTGCGGCGCGGGTTCGGGCCGGGGACGCGGCCATCGACGCGCTGGAGGACGAGATCAACACCAAATGCGCGCTGCTGCTGGCGCTGCGCGGCCCGACGGCCAGCGACCTGCGGACCGTGCTGACGGTGATGAAGATCGCCGCCGCGCTGGAGCGGGCAGGGGACTACGCGAAGAACCTGGCCAAGCGGACGGCGGTCCTGTCGCAGATGACTCCGGTTCCGGGGGCCTCGGGCTCGATCCGGCGGCTGGCGAAGGCGGTGGTGCAGATGCTGACCGACGCGCTGGACGCCTATATCCGGCGCGACGTGAAGCTGGCCGAGGACGTGCGCAAGCGCGACCGCGACGTGGACCAGATGTACAACTCGATCTTCCGCGAATTCCTGACCCACATGATGGAGGACCCGCGCAACATCGGGCCCTGCATGCATCTGCATTTCATCGCCAAGAACATCGAACGGGTCGGCGACCATGCCACCTCGGTCGCCGAGCAGGTGATCTACCTCGTCACCGGCGCGATGCCGGGGGATGAGCGGCCCAAGGTCGACAGCACGGGAACGGAGGCGTGAGCATGGCGCGGAGCGGACAGCCCAGGGTGCTTCTGGTCGAGGACGAGCCGGCGCAGCGGACGGTGCTGGCCTACAACCTGGAAGCCGAGGGCTTTGCGGTGACGCAGGCCGACAATGGCGAGGATGCGATGGTCCTGGTCGACGAGGAGGACCCCGACATCATCATCCTGGACTGGATGATGCCGAAGGTCAGCGGCATCGAGGTCTGTCGGCGGCTGAAGATGCGGCCCGAGACGCGGTCGATCCCGATCATCATGCTGTCGGCCCGGGCCGAGGAGGTGGACCGGATCCGGGGGCTGGAGACCGGGGCCGACGACTATGTGATCAAGCCCTATTCGGTGCTGGAGCTGATGGCGCGGGCGCGGGCGCAGTTGCGGCGCGTGCGGCCCTCGACCGCCGGAGTGGTGCTGGAGCACGAGGATATCCGGCTGGACCCCGAAAGCCACCGGGTCTACCGGGGCGACAAGGTGCTGAAGCTGGGGCCGACCGAGTTCAAGCTTCTGGTCACGCTGATGGAGCGGCCCGGTCGGGTGTTTTCCCGCGAGCAGCTGCTGGACCTGGTCTGGGGCCGCGACATCTATGTCGATACCCGGACGGTGGACGTGCATGTCGGCCGGTTGCGGAAGAGCCTGATGAGCCACGGCGGCAGCGATCCGGTGCGGACGGTGCGGGGCGCGGGCTATTCCCTGGGATAGTGCCCAGGCGTGGGCAGGATTCGTAGCCTTTGAAAATCAATGGCTTGGTTGTGGGCGTTCTGACGTGGTTAACTCAAGTTCCAAGTGCAACGGTTGTTGGTGTTTTTTCGAGTTCCTCGGCGAGGGCCTGTGCTGGTGTTTTCCAG
>NZ_QMJY01000051.1 GCF_003574395.1 Tabrizicola thermarum | reverse complement strand
CCCAAGACCTTCCTCTCCGCCGTCGCCCTCGCCGCAACCGTCATGTTCTGGCTATGAAACAAGAACGAGTCCTGACCCTAGAGATAAGCATCCACTTGCCCACGAATTAGTATATGACAATCGGCCTGCGCAATCTCATTTCCATTCAGATCCAAAAAACACTTGCACGCACGGTCACTGTCCCACCCTTCGAGTCCAATCTTCAGCTCCCCTGTTCCGGACACGCGAAGCAAATCGCTTCCAAACTTATCTCTGAGAACAGAGTCGCCGGCTTCGTTCACGTGTTGCGAAAAATCTGAAAACTTTAGACTCCGATAGTACTCAGGAAAGAGTTCATCGCCATCACCAGCTCCAACCCGAACTTCAATATGCTCTTTGTGGGGGTCAAAGTCCTCGACGGACGCGGTTGGAAGTGATCCGCCAAGATTCAGCACGACCTGAAAGTTATCCATGCCCTCGCCACCAAAGAGTAGATCTCCGTGCGATCCTATGAGTGTGTCATCACCGTAACCACCGTAAAGAGTGTCGGCATCCAACGATACCAAATCCTGATCATTCGCATGGGTGGACCAAAGATAGGACTCTCTTGCCGTTCCAAAGATCAGATCGTTTCCTTGACCCCCATAAACAAGATCAGCAGTGGCGGTTTCGCCGCTATTCCAGCCTTCTTTCAAGCCCAAAAATACATCGTCCCCGCATCCAAGATTTGTTGAAGCTGTGGAAGAGCTAATAACAAAATCGTTGCCGTCTCCGCCGATAAAGATGGCATCGTCGCTCAGTCGGGTATAGACGTGATCTCCCGTCCCGCCAAATACTGTATCGCCCGAACCTCCGTAAATTGCAATATCCGACGCATCCTGCGCATAAATGACGTCAGAGCCTTCGTCTCCAAATACTCTGTAGCCGCCACCCGAAAGGCGCAATGTATCATCACCTAGACCACCGCGTACCTCCATTACAGGATCATCCGGAATTGAAGCATAGACGTCCCAGTCATAGAACGTTGATGTGCCAGTCTTGGTGCGAACAAGGATATCGTCGTCCTCGTCGCCACCGCAGAATGATCCTAACTCGTTCAATGATATCGTCTGAGGAGGATCCGATTCAGGCTGGGTATCTTCACCGTCCGATGAGTCCTCTGATGGGTCATCTGGGCGGCTCAGACTGTCGAATACTACCAGTGCGGTCAGCCCAAGAAAGATAGGGGCGAGAAGCTCAAGCATATGCGCGCACCATTTCCCCAAGGCACTATTGGAACCTTGTGCCAGAGGGGCAAGGACGTCAATTGAATGGTTTCAGGGATTTTATTCGAATGATCGCGTTGCTTACACTGGAAATCTGCGAAATTGGACAAAGCGCACGCCGTGACAATACGCCCTTAGGGTCAGGACCCATTGATCTTGCACTTGCAGCATGATTCAGCCTCCGCAAGGAGACTGACCGATGAGCAACCTTTTCTG
>NZ_QMJY01000050.1 GCF_003574395.1 Tabrizicola thermarum | reverse complement strand
GATGCTGTCCCGTCGAGTGGTGTAGCTGGCGCTGATCGTCACCGTGATGTTCGGCGCGGGCCTGCTTGATCAGGATGCCACTGCGGGCAGGCTGATGACGGGATCATCGCCCATCGGCGCAATAGTTTCCAGCGTCATGTAGCGGGCGCGCTGGACGGCCCACTCGTCGTTCTGTTCGAGGAGCAGCGCGCCGACGAGGCGGACGATGGCGTCGTCGTTGGGGAAGATTCCGACGACATCGGTGCGCCGCTTGATCTCGCCGTTCAGGCGCTCGATGGGGTTCGTCGAGTGCAGTTTCGCCCGGTGCTCCTTGGGGAAGGACATGTAGGCCAGCACATCGTGTTCGGCGTCATCCATCAGCGTGGCGAGTTTGGGCACCTTGGGCCGGATCTGGTCGGCCACGGCGCGCCACTGGGTGCTGGCGGCCTCTGCAGTGTCCTGAGCAAAAGCGGTGGCGATGAAGGCGGAGACCACGCGCCGCCCGCTCTTCCCGGCATGGGCAAGGGCGTTGCGTTGGAAATGGACGCGGCACCGCTGCCAGGTGGCGCTGAGAACCTTCGAAACGGCCGCCTTGATGCCCTCGTGGGCGTCCGAGATCACCAACTTCACGCCCCGCAGACCCCGGCGGGTCAGCTTGCGCAGGAACTCGGTCCAGATCGGCTCGGCCTCGGACGTACCTATTTCCAGGCCCAGAACCTCACGCCTGCCGTCGGTGTTCACGCCGATGGCGATGATCACGGCGACAGACACGATCCGCCCGCCGCGCCGGACCTTGAGGTAGGTGGCGTCGATCCAGAGATAGGGCCAGTCGCCTTCGAGCGGCCGGTTCAGGAACGCCTTCACCTTGCCGTCGATCTCCTCGCAGAGCCGCGACACCTGGCTCTTGCTGATCCCCGACATGCCCATCGCCTTGACCAGGTCATCGACCGATCGCGTCGAGATGCCTTGAACATAGGCCTCCTGGATCACTGCGGTCAGCGCCTTCTCGGCCATCCGCCGGGGCTCGAGGAAGCCCGGAAAGTAGCTGCCCTTCCGAAGCTTCGGGATGCGCAGCTCGACGGTTCCCGCCCGGGTCTCCCAGTCCCGGTCGCGATAACCGTTGCGCTGTGCCCGCCGCGCTGGGTCCTTCTCGCCATAGGCCGCGCCCGTCACGGCGCCGACCTCCAGCTCCATCAGGCGCTCCGCGGCAAAGCCGATCATCTCGCGCAGCAGATCGGCGTCGGGGGCCTTCTCCACGAGGTCGCGCAGGTTCATCATGTCGGTGGTCATCGGTGGAATCTCCGGTCCAAGTTGGTGTCAGCAACCAGACCCTACCGGAACATCGCCGGTGACCACCTCAGCCAGAACCTACACCAAGCTCAGGGACAGCATC
>NZ_QMJY01000049.1 GCF_003574395.1 Tabrizicola thermarum | reverse complement strand
TGTCAGCACCCGATGACGCGCCGGGATCAGGCCCGAAGTTCCCTCTTGCGCAAGGGGCGGTTACACATGTTGCACAAATCGTGTGCTGAGCTGACTTCCCCTTTCCCCGGACGGACTTATCCCGCGACTTCTGTGATGGGTGTGCCGAGCGCGGTGAGGCCGTTCAAGACGGCTACACGGACCTGGAACTCTGCGACCTGACGGTCGAAGTCCCGTGCGCTCAGGCGCTGGCCCAGCAGTTTGACACAGTGCATCTTTGTCTCGACGCGGCTTCGGCGGTGATACCCGCTCCATCGTCGCCAGATGGTTCGACCGACTCGTTTCGATGTGCGCAGGATCTCGTTGCGGGCGATGGCTCCGGCGGTGTCGGGTTTCCACGGCTTGGCGTTCTTGCGCGGAGGGATGATCGCCGTGGCCCCACGGAAAGCGATGGCGTTATGACACTTGCGGGTGTCGAAAGCGCCGTCGGCGGTGACGCTGGCGATCTCCTGCTCAGGCGGGATTTGGTCCAGCAACTCGGGCAGCATCGGCGCATCGCCTACGTCGCTGGACGTGAACTCGGCGGTGCGGATTTCCAACGATTTCTCGTCGATCCCGATATGGATCTTGCGCCAGACCCTGCGTTTGGTGCCCCCGTGCTTGCGAGCGTTCAACTCGCCTTCACCCTCGACCTTGATCCCGGTGCTGTCGACCAGCAGGTGCAGGGGGCCGTCCGAGCCGCGGTAGGGGATGTTCACCTTCAGGGTCCTCTGGCGCCGCGACAAGGTGCTGAAGTCGGGCACGGCCCAGTCCAGGCCGATCAGCCGCAGCAGGCTCTCGACAAACCCCGTGGTTTGTCTGAGCGCCATGTCGAAAAGAACCTTTATAGTGAGGCAGGTCTGGATCGCGGTATCGCCATAGTCACGCTGTCGGCCGCGCTTGCCGGTCTGCGTCGCTTCCCAGGTCATCGCGGGGTCGAACCAGATCGTCAGCGAGCCGCGGCGCTTCAGCGCTTCGTTATAGGCGGGCCAGTTCCTGGTCTTGTAGGTCGGGGGTGTCGGTCTGCTCATGACGCCCAGCTACCATACTGGATTCACAAGATGAATCCCTCTCGCGATTTGTGCAACATGTGTAACCGCCCCTTGCGCAAGAGGGAACTTCGGGCCTGATCCCGGCGCGTCATCGGGT
>NZ_QMJY01000048.1 GCF_003574395.1 Tabrizicola thermarum | reverse complement strand
GGCAAGACGACGCTGACGGCGGCGATCACGAAGTATTTCGGCGAATTCAAGGCCTATGACCAGATCGACGGCGCGCCGGAAGAGCGGGCGCGCGGGATCACGATCTCGACCGCGCATGTGGAATACGAGACCGAGAAGCGTCACTACGCCCACGTCGACTGCCCCGGCCACGCCGACTATGTGAAGAACATGATCACCGGGGCCGCCCAGATGGACGGCGCGATCCTGGTGGTTGCCGCCTCGGACGGCCCGATGCCGCAGACGCGCGAGCATATCCTTCTGGGCCGTCAGGTGGGCATCCCCTACATGGTGGTCTACATGAACAAGGTGGACCTCGTGGATGACGAGGAACTCTTGGAACTGGTGGAGATGGAAGTGCGCGAGCTTCTGTCCTCCTACGAATATCCCGGCGACGAGATCCCGATCATCAAGGGCTCGGCGCACCAGGCGATGATCGGCGAGCGTCCCGAGATCGGCGAAAGCTCGATCCGCGCGCTGATGGCGGCGGTGGACGACTACATCCCGACCCCGGCGCGGGCGGTGGACCAGCCCTTCCTGATGCCGATCGAGGACGTGTTCTCGATCTCGGGCCGCGGCACGGTCGTGACCGGCCGGGTGGAGCGTGGCGTGATCAACGTCGGCGACGAAGTCGAGATCGTCGGCATCCGCGAGACCAAGAAGTCGGTCTGCACCGGGGTGGAGATGTTCCGCAAGCTCTTGGACCGTGGGGAAGCTGGCGACAACATCGGCGCTCTGCTGCGCGGGATCGAACGTGACGGGGTGGAGCGTGGCCAGGTGCTGTGCAAGCCCGGCTCGGTCAAGCCGCACACCAAGTTCGAGGCCGAGGCCTATATCCTGACCAAGGAGGAAGGCGGCCGCCACACCCCGTTCTTCGCCAACTACCGTCCGCAGTTCTACTTCCGCACGACGGACGTGACGGGCACGGTGAAGCTGCCGGAAGGCACCGAGATGGTGATGCCGGGCGACAACCTGAAGTTCGAGGTCGAGCTGATCGCGCCGATCGCGATGGAAGAGAAGCTGCGCTTCGCCATCCGCGAAGGCGGCCGCACCGTCGGCGCCGGCGTCGTGTCGAAGATCATCGCCTGAGGC
>NZ_QMJY01000047.1 GCF_003574395.1 Tabrizicola thermarum | reverse complement strand
GGTGTCAGCAACCAGACCCTACCGGAACATCGCCGGTGACCACCTCAGCCAGAACCTACACCAAGCTCAGGGACAGCATCGGCAAGGCTGACCGTGGGCGGTATGCGGGGGTGAGACGCGGCACCGGCTTTGCCGGGGCGAAAACGGTCCAGTGGACCGTTTTCAACGTCGAACGCCCGAGCAGACTTGTGAGGGGCGGGAGGGGGCGAAGTATCGCGCCCGCCACCGTGGGGGCGGGTCGGGCGAGGTCAGATTTGCTTTAGGCAAATCTGACAAGGTGTGGCATTGGTAGTGGGTTGGCAGCCATCCTACGCATGCCTGCTTTGCAGTCGGAGTTCAAAGTGTTACTATATTGACATGCTTTTCTAGGCCAGCCAAGCAAGAATTAGGCGTGTCAGTGACCTGCATTTTTAATGTTCGAACGGAGCGCTAAATGCAAGAAGTGAAAACGACAATAACAAAGAGATTTATGGAGATCTCTTTCACTGAGCAGCATATCGCACCAGAAACTTGGAAACTGTTCTTAGAAAATACAACCTTTTCGATATCCCAACCTCCGGTTTCAGACCGAACGCCAGATGCCCGAATGGGCTTTCAGGTTGCACATCAGCGATGGGGGCACATATCAGTTAAGCCAAGCAACATAAGGGTAAACCTAACCAAATTAGTTACTTCGGTTGGTTCCTCCATAGGTGGGCTAAAAGAACTTTCTGGGGCACTATCAATTTTGTTCACTGTTCTTAAGTCTACGGTAATTTCTTTCGATCAAGACGAAGCTGCCATAGTGCATGCGATTCATGTGCACAAGATTAGCCTTCCAAAAGATTCCGCATCGCTCTATAGGATAATAGAGCCAATGGTTTCCAAATATGTTACGTTTGACAGGTATATGGAAAAGCTTCCTATTCTGGCTCAATACGGAGCCATATCAATCGACGGAGATCAGGTTAAGATCACCGAAGGCTACCTTCGTCTCGATTAGGGTCAGGACCCATTGATTTTGTGGGCTCGGCCTGATTCAAGCTCCGCAAGGAGACTGGATCATGAGCAACCTTTTCT
>NZ_QMJY01000046.1 GCF_003574395.1 Tabrizicola thermarum | reverse complement strand
TGTCAGCACCCGATGACGCGCCGGGATCAGGCCCGAAGTTCCCTCTTGCGCAAGGGGCGGTTACACATGTTGCACAAATCGGATGATGGGCGGGCCTCCCCTTTCCCCAGTCAGACTTATTCCGCGACCTTTGTGACGGGTGTGCCGATTGCGGTGAAGCGGTTCAGGACCGCGACCCGGACCTGGAACTCTGCGACCTGACGGTCGAAGTCTCTGGCGGACAGGCGCTGCCCGAGCAGCTTGACGCAGTGCATCCTGGTTTCTGCGCGACTCCGGCGGTGGTAGCCGCTCCATCGTCGCCAGATGGTTCGACCGACGCGTTTCGACGTCCGCAGGATTTCGTTTCGCGCGATCGCCCCGGCGGTTGCGGGTTTCCATGGGTTGGCGTTCTTACGGGGCGGGTTGATTGCGGCCACCCCACGGGCGGCGATCGCGTCATGGCACTTGCGGGTGTCGAAGGCCCCATCGGCGGTGACGCTGCCGATCTGCTGTTCGGGCGGGATCTGGTCCAACAGTTCTGGCAGCATTGGCGCATCGCCCACGTCGCTCGTGGTGAGCTCCGCCGCTCGGATTGCCAGGGACTTCTCGTCAATCCCGATGTGGATCTTGCGCCAGACGCGGCGCTTGGTGCCGCCATGCTTGCGGGCGTTCCGCTCGCCTTCGCCCTCGACCTTGATGCCGGTGCTGTCGACCAGCAGGTGCAATGGGCCGTCTGAACCGCGGTAGGGGATGTTAACCTTCAGGGTTTTCTGGCGCCGCGACAGCGTGCTGAAGTCCGGCAAATCCCAGTCGACGCCGACCAGCCGCAACAGGCTCTTGACAAACCCGGTTGTCTGTCGAAGAGCCATGCCGAACAGCACCTTCATCGTCAGGCAGGTCTGGATCGCGGCATCGCTATAGGGTCAGGACCCATTGATCTTGCTTCTGCGGCGTGATTCACGCCTCCGCAAGGAGACTGACCGATGAGCAACCTTTTCT
>NZ_QMJY01000045.1 GCF_003574395.1 Tabrizicola thermarum | reverse complement strand
GCCGCCGGAGGGAGCGCTCGCCCATCTTCGTCGTGGCCCCAAGGCGCTGTTTGCCCCCGGTCGAATGCTGTCGTGGCACCAGACCCAGCCAGGCGGCAAAGTCGCGTGCCTTGCGAAATGTCTCGGGCGGCGGGGCCAGAACCGCAATGGCCGTGGCGATCAGCGGCCCGATGCCCGGCACTGTCATCAGCCGCCGAGCCACCTCGTTCGTCTTCGCCCGACGAGCGATCTCGGCATCAAGCCTGCCGATCTCGGCCTCGAGATGGGTCAGGGCTGCGACAAGAACCTTGAGCGTTCCGATGGCGTCGGCCGGCAAGCCGCTTTCGGGCTCCTCGACGATGGCGATCAGCTTCGCTGCGTTCGCCGCCCCTTGGGGGACGATCTGCCCAAACTCGGTCAGGTGGCCACGCAGGGCATTGATGGCCTGCGTCCTCTGCCGGATCAGCAGCTCTCGGACTCGAAAGACCATCGCGGCCCCCTGGGCCTCCTCGCTCTTCACCGGCACGAAGCGCATCGTCGGGCGTTGTGCTGCCTCGCAGATCGCCTCGGCGTCGGCCGCATCATTCTTCTGCCGCTTGACGAAAGGCTTGACGTAGGCAGGCGGGATGAGCCGCACTTCGTGGCCCAACTTGCCGATCTCGCGCCCCCAGAAATGCGCGCCGCCGCAGGCTTCCATCGCGACAACACAAGGTGGCAACTGGCAGAAGAACGCCAGCACCTGATCCCGACGCAGCTTCTTGCGCAGAACCGCACGGCCCGCGCCGTCAGCCCCATGCACCTGAAACACATTCTTCGCCAGGTCGAGCCCGACAGTGGTAACATCCAGCATGACCGTCCTCCTTTGTGGATCCTCGCAGACCCACCTTGGCACATCGATG
>NZ_QMJY01000044.1 GCF_003574395.1 Tabrizicola thermarum | reverse complement strand
ATCATCGGCGCTGGACGGCACGAGCGCAGCGGCGAACGCACGACCTGGCGCAACGGGTATCGAGAGCGCGCTCTCGATACCCGTTTGGGCACCCTGAACCTGCGGGTGCCGAAGCTGCGGCAGGGGAGCTACTTCCCGGGCTTCCTCGAGGCCCGCAAGACCTCCGAGCAGGCACTGGTGGCCGTGATCCAGGGTGAGCCAGCGGATCGCCACCGGTTCAAGACCGCTGGCGAACGGGATCGGCGGCGTCTCTACCCGCCGTGTCGACGAACTGGTGCAGGCGATGGGGCTGAACGGCATCTCGAAGAGCACGGTCTCCAAGCTCTGCAAGGACATAGACGAACGGGTCGGCGAGTTCCTGAACCGCCCGCTGACCGGGGAATGGCCCTACGTCTGGCTGGACGCCACCTACCTGAAGGTGCGCCAGGGCGGTCGCATCGTGCCGGTCGCCGCGATAATCGCCGTCGCCGCGAACACGGAAGGCCGGAGAGAAATCATCGGCCTGGGCATCGGCCCTTCGGAAGCCGAGACCTTCTGGACCGAGTTCCTGCGGTCTCTCCGCGCCCGTGGCCTCGGGGGGGTCAGGCTGGTCATCAGCGACGCGCACACAGGGCTCAAGGCGGCCATCGCCCGGGTCTTCGAAGCCACCTGGCAGCGGTGCCGCGTTCACTGGATCAGGAACGCCCTCGCGCACGTCTCGCGCGGCCAGCACACCGTTGTCGCCGCCGCGATCCGCCAGGCCTTCGACCAGCCGGACCGCGCCCATGCCGGCGAGACCTGGCGCAAGGTGGCCGAGCAGTTGCGCCCGCGTTGGCCAAAGCTGGCCGACCTCATGGACACCAGCGAGCACGACGTGCTGGCCTACATGTCCTT
>NZ_QMJY01000043.1 GCF_003574395.1 Tabrizicola thermarum | reverse complement strand
CCGAAAATCGTACAGTGACGGAAGCTACGATCTGAAGTCTGCTGGTCTCCAAACACGAGGAGATCAGGACATGTCGAAACGCAGGAACCACGATGCGGCGTTCAAGGCGCGAGTGGCGCTGGAGGCCGTGAAGGGCGAACGCACGGTGTCGGAACTGGCCGCCGAGTATGGTGTGCATCCGACGATGATCCACCAATGGAAACGGTCGCTGCTGGAGGGTGCAGCAAGCATCTTCGAGCGCGGCGGCAAGGCTGCTGCGGCGGCCGAGGTTGCCGAAGAAACAGTCCGTGACCTCCATGCCAAGATCGGAGAGCTGGCTGTCGCCAATGATTTTTTGTCACGAAAGCTCAAGCCCTGGATCGGCAAGTGAGGCGCGGTATGGTCGAGAAGAACCACCCAAACCTGTCGGTCGGCGCGCAGTGCCGTCTGCTGTCGATCTCACGGTCGTCGTTCTACTACGCCCCGCAGGGCGAGACGGAAATGAACCTCGATCTCATGTTGCTGATCGACAAGCAGTTCCTGGACACGCCGTTCTATGGCGTGCGGCAGATGACCTGGCATCTGCAGAACGAAGGTCATGGCGTGAACCAGAAACGCATCCGGCGGCTGATGCGCCTCATGCGCCTGATGCCGATCTACGAAAAGCCCGACACCAGCAGGCCCGCGAAGGGGCACAAGACTTACCCCTACCTGCTCGGCGGGCTGCGGGTGGACCGGCCCAACCAGGTCTGGTGCGCCGACATCACCTACCTGCCGATGCGAAAGGGCTTCCTCTATCTGGTGGCCATCATGGACTGGTTCACCCGCAAGGTGCTGGCCT
>NZ_QMJY01000042.1 GCF_003574395.1 Tabrizicola thermarum | reverse complement strand
TAGGGTCAGGACCCATTGATCTTGCACTTGCAGCATGATTCAGCCTCCGCAAGGAGACTGACCGATGAGCAACCTTTTCTGGCTGACCGAGGCGCAGATGGCGCGGCTGCAGCCCTTCTTTCCCAAGAGCCACGGCAAACCGCGGGTCGATGACCGGCGGGTGTTGAGCGGGATAATCTTCATCAATCGCAATGGCTTGCTGTGGTGCGATGCGCCGAAGGAATATGGCCCGCCGAAGACCCTCTACAATCGTTGGAAGCGGTGGAGTGAGAAGCGGGTATTCGCCCGGATGATGGATGGCCTGGCCTCCGAGGCAGCCGTTCCGAAGACGGTGATGATCGATGCGACCTACTTGAAGGCACACCGCACGGCGACCAGCCTGCGGTCGAAAAAGGGGGGCCAGGCGACCAGAGGGGCCGTCTGATCGGCCGAACCAAGGGCGGCATGAACACCAAGTTGCATGCCGTCACCGACGCTGAGGGCCGCCCTATCCGCTTCTTCATGACCGCAGGCCAAGTCAGCGATTACACCGGCGCGGCGGCCCTGCTGGGCAGCCTGCCAAAAGCGGAGTGGTTGCTGGCCGACCGCGGATATGACGCTGATTGGTTCAGGGAAGCGTTGAAGGACAAGAGGATAAAGCCCGTTCAGGGCTGATTTGATCCACTGGATCAAATCTTGTAGCCCTTCACCCCCGGCAGGAAGTCGCGCGGCAAGCTCATCAGGCACGACAAGCGCCGCTACAAACGCCGCAACCGCATCGAAATCATGTTCGGGCGCCTCAAG
>NZ_QMJY01000041.1 GCF_003574395.1 Tabrizicola thermarum | reverse complement strand
TGGTGCCACGACAGCATTCGACCGGGGGCAAACAGCGCCTTGGGGCCACGACGAAGATGGGCGAGCGCTCCCTCCGGCGGCTGCTGATCATTGGCGCCAACAGCGTGATCATCAAGCGGCACGTCCATGCCGCCACCCGACCGGGCACGTGGCTGGGCGGGATGTTGACGCGCAAGCCGCCGATGCTTGTGCGGGTGGCGCTGGCGAACAAGATGGCGCGGATCGTCTGGGCCCTGATGGCACGGGGCGGCGTCTACCAGTCTCCGGCCGCGGCGGCGTAAGCCTTCCGTCGGTCGCGAGGACGTCGGAGCGAAAGAGGGCAAGGAGCAGTTTGGCGCAACAGTCGTGAGACGGGATCGGGAGAACCAGTGTGCAACAGAGTGCCTTCGAGCACGCGGCTTTGATCTGGATCCGACCCGCGAACACCATACGGGCCCGCGGCATGTGTGACGCCGCATCTGAGGCCGGACACATGTCAGCACCCGATGACGCGCCGGGATCAGGCCCGAAGTTCCCTCTTGCGCAAGGGGCGGTTACACATG
>NZ_QMJY01000040.1 GCF_003574395.1 Tabrizicola thermarum | reverse complement strand
GCATCCTGATCAAGCAGGCCCGCGCCGAACATCACGGTGACGATCAGCGCCAGCTACACCACTCGACGGGACAGCATCGTTCCAAACGGCAGAAGGCAATGATCGAGGGGAAATCAAGCTGCGCATCAGGACGCCCAAGGAGGCGTTGGCCGTTTTGGAGTGGATTTCCTTTAGTGACGTATAGTGTTTCGTAATTGTCGCTAGGGAGCAATGGCCGTGACCCGACCCTCACGAATAGCACCCAAAGAGGGCCTAGCTGCGCTGCGGTTTGTTCTCGTTATTGGTAGTCTGGCGCCGCTTTTTGTGCTGTGGGCTATCCGAGGGAATAGCCTGATTCCTGATATCTGGCTGATTCCTGTATGCATTGGCTTGGCGGTTTTGCCTAACTTTTTGCTGCTGGCGAGGCGCAACGCAGCCAAGAGGGCAAGAAGCACTGGGGTCAGGACTCGTTCTCCATTCATAGCCAGAACATGACGGTTGCGGCGAGGGCGACGGCGGAGAGGAAGGTCTTGGGGCATCTGTCGTAGCGGGTTGCGA
>NZ_QMJY01000039.1 GCF_003574395.1 Tabrizicola thermarum | reverse complement strand
GACGGTGATGATCGACGCGACCTATCTGAAGGCGCACCGCACGGCGACCAGCCTGCGGTCGAAAAAGGGGGGCCCGACGACCAAAGGGGCCGTCTGATCGGCCGAACCAAGGGCGGCATGAACACCAAACTGCATGCCGTCACCGACGCCGAAGGCCGCCCGATCCGGTTCTTCATGACCGCAGGCCAGGTGAGCGATTACACCGGAGCGGCAGCCCTTCTGGACAGTTTGCCCTCGGCGGAGTGGTTGCTGGCCGACCGGGGCTATGACGCGGACTGGTTCAGAGATGCGTTGAAAGACAAGGGGATAAAGCCATGCATCCCGGGCCGGAAGTCGCGCGGCAAACCCATCAAGCACGACAAGCGACGCTACAAACGCCGCAACAGGATCAAGATCATGTTCGGCCGCCTGAAGGACTGGCGCAGGATCGCAACCCGCTACGACAGATGCCCCAAGACCTTCCTCTCCGCCGTCGCCCTCGCCGCAACCGTCATGTTCTGGCTATGAA
>NZ_QMJY01000038.1 GCF_003574395.1 Tabrizicola thermarum | reverse complement strand
GATCCCCTTCAGCGGACCATCGGCAGCCGCCTTGATCGCCGCGTTCACCTCTTCCACGCTGGTCGCGCGCTTGGCGATGAACTTCAGGTCCACGACGCTGACGTTCGGCGTCGGTACGCGCATGGCGAAGCCGTCCAGCTTGCCCTTCAGTTCCGGCAGGACCAGCCCAACGGCCTTGGCCGCCCCGGTCGAGGTCGGGATCATCGACAGGGCCGCCGCGCGGGCGCGGTAGAGGTCCTTGTGCATCGTGTCCAGCGTCGGCTGGTCGCCGGTGTAGCTGTGGATCGTGGTCATCATGCCCTTCTCGATCCCGATGGCGTTGTTCAGGACATAGGCCACGGGCGACAGGCAGTTGGTGGTGCAGGAGGCGTTCGAAACCACGATGTCGTCCTTCGTCAGCGTGTGGTGGTTCACGCCGTAGACGATGGTCTTGTCCGCGCCGTCGCCGGGGGCCGAGATCAGCACCCGCTTGGA
>NZ_QMJY01000037.1 GCF_003574395.1 Tabrizicola thermarum | reverse complement strand
GTCCTCCTTTGTGGATCCTCGCAGACCCACCTTGGCACATCGATGCCGTCGGGGGGCGGTCACATCATCAGAGCCGATGCATACCGAACTCGGCATTAACCGATCATTAAGAAAATCGCTTCAATTTGACATGAGTATGATCAAGAGGCTCCATTGATGCAGCAGCGGGAAGAACTGGATTGGGTTGCAGAAGTACTGCGGGACGTCATAACGTTTCTGGCCCTGAACGACATGATGGAATCTGCAAAGATGCTCGCCATTGCAGCAGCGCACATCGAGCATAACTTGAATAGGCCGAAGCCGGCATCGCTGCATAAAGGAGTAGAATTGGGAGATGCCAAGATCCTAGCGTTCCCTGTTCGGTGAGTTGCACACTAGGGTCAGGACTCGTTCTTGTTTCATAGCCAGAACATGACGGTTGCGGCGAGGGCGACGGCGGAGAGGAAGGTCTTGGG
>NZ_QMJY01000036.1 GCF_003574395.1 Tabrizicola thermarum | reverse complement strand
AGGGCATGGGGATCAAGACGATCTGCCGTGAGCTGAACCTGTCGAAGAAGGTTGTGCGGAAGGTGGTTCGGTCCGGGGCGACCGAGTTCGGCTGCAAGCGCACCGTTCAACCCCGACCGAAGCTGGGCGCCTGGCTGGGCGAACCGGACAGGCTTTTGGCGACCAATGCCGCCCGTGCCAGCCGTGAGCGGCTGACCGTGATGCAACTTTTCGAAGAGCTTCGGGGGCACGGGTATGAGGGCGGCTACGATGCCGTTCGGCGCTATGCCTCGACCTGGAAGCAGGCACAGGGATCGGGCACGGCAGCCGCCTTCGTGCCGCTGACCTTCGCGCCGGGAGAGGCCTACCAGTTCGACTGGAGCCATGAGGTGGTGCTGATCGACGGCGTCACCGTGACGGTGAAGGTAGCCCATGTCCGGCTCTGCC
>NZ_QMJY01000035.1 GCF_003574395.1 Tabrizicola thermarum | reverse complement strand
TGAGCTACTCCCCGATGTTTGAACAGATTTCCGGGTGAGTTAAGCTACTGCCTGCACCTGCTGATCGGTTTCGGTGTGGTTGAAGTAGACCACGGCGGGCGGTTGACCGCCATGGGCAGTGTGTGGGCGATGGTGGTTGTAGAAGGTGATCCAGCGCCCGATGCCAGCCTTGGCCTGCGACCCGGTCTCCCAGGCGTGCAGATAGACGCATTCATACTTCAGGGACCGCCAGAGACGCTTGATGAAGATGTTGTCGAGGCAGCGCCCTTTGCCGTCCATCGAGATCCGGGTCCCGACCCGCTTGAGCCGGTCGGTCCAGGCGAAGGACGTGAACTGGCTGCCCTGATCGGTATTCATGATCTCGGGCGGGCCGAACTTGT
>NZ_QMJY01000034.1 GCF_003574395.1 Tabrizicola thermarum | reverse complement strand
GACCAGAAAATCGAAGTGCTGGCTGATCGTCTCGATCCTGGCGCTGTCGCGGAAGGCAAGGTAGTGGCGGCCAAGGTAGATGACGGCCAGAAGCGGGCCGAAGATGGTGACCCTGTTCATCGCCACCCCGCCGAATGGGTCATCCGTCTGGGTGCGGGTGGTCGACGAGGTCTCCGGTGCGGTCTTCGAGCAGTAGATCACCGCCGACCTGCCCGCCGCGACACAGTTCCTGTCGCCCAGGCTCTTCATGAACACCGGCGCGACCGCCGCCGCCGTCGCTTATGAGCTACCCCCCGAAAATCGTACAGTGACGGAAGCTACGATCTGAAGTCTGCTGGTCTCCAAACACGAGGAGATCAGGACATGTCGAAACG
>NZ_QMJY01000033.1 GCF_003574395.1 Tabrizicola thermarum | reverse complement strand
GGTGTCAGCAACCAGACCCTACCGGAACATCGCCGGTGACCACCTCAGCCAGAACCTACACCAAGCTCAGGGACAGCATCCTCGCAGTCCGTTCATCTCGCGAGCCATAGCCTTCGGTATCTCTACGACCCGCTCTCTTTCTTCTCCACGCCAAGTCATCTCTATGATTCGTGTTGGTGTGAGCGGAAACTGACTCGTACAGTCTTGTTTGAAAAAGCGCCGTCCCCATAAATCGGGCTATGCGTCGCGGGATCGGATACTCTCGTAACCGGACTGTCCGATGTAATTAGGTGCGATGCTGTCCCGTCGAGTGGTGTAGCTGGCGCTGATCGTCACCGTGATGTTCGGCGCGGGCCTGCTTGATCAGGATGCC
>NZ_QMJY01000032.1 GCF_003574395.1 Tabrizicola thermarum | reverse complement strand
GGTCGCCACCGCCCGCGCGATGCACAGCCGCTGCTGCTGGCCGCCCGACAGCCCGGTGCCGGGGGCATCCAGCCGGTCCTTCACCTCGTTCCACAGCGCGGCCTTGCGCAAGGAGGCCTCGACGATCCCGTCCAGTTCCGCCTTCGACCGCGTCATGCCGTGGATCTTCGGCCCGTAGGCCACGTTGTCGTAGATCGACTTCGGGAAGGGGTTCGGCTTCTGGAACACCATGCCCACCTTGGCGCGCAGCTGCACCGGGTCGACCGAGGGCGCGTAGATGTCTTCGCCTTCCAGAAGAATCCGACCCTCGACCCGCGCCGAGGCGACGGTGTCGTTCATCCGGTTCAGGCAGCGCAGGAAGGTCGA
>NZ_QMJY01000031.1 GCF_003574395.1 Tabrizicola thermarum | reverse complement strand
CCAGCGGAATGTGACGAGGTGATGCCAGACGAAGCGCCAGAGCGCCCCGCCCGGCCGGAGCTTGCGCCGGGGCCGGCAGCGCAGCCGACGCCGGGCATAGGCGCGCTGGCCGGCCTGCGGACAGTATCCGGACCCCGCTCCGACGGCCGTTCCCGCTGCAACCCGCCCCCGCCCGAGTTCCCGGCAGATCGTGCTCGCCGACCGGCCAAGAAGCCGCGCGATCTCCCGCTGGCTCGTGCCTCGACGATGCTCTGCAAAGATCACCGCCCGCTCCGCACCATCCAGATGCAACCCCCGCCGATCCATCCCAAACCCCATCCCAACCTCA
>NZ_QMJY01000030.1 GCF_003574395.1 Tabrizicola thermarum | reverse complement strand
GCATCCTGATCAAGCAGGCCCGCGCCGAACATCACGGTGACGATCAGCGCCAGCTACACCACTCGACGGGACAGCATCGTTTGCTGCACCTCAATCAGCTACTGCCTCGGCAAGAAGGCAACAATGCACGCTAGCTCCGGCCCGGCTGCGTTCCGTCAGGATGATCGTAGGTCGGCCCTCAGCTCAACTCGACAAAGGTTAACGCCACTTCACCTCTAGAATGGAGCGCAACAGTTGAGGTTGGGATGGGGTTTGGGATGGATCGGCGGGGGTTGCATCTGGATGGTG
>NZ_QMJY01000029.1 GCF_003574395.1 Tabrizicola thermarum | reverse complement strand
GCCCCCCTTTTTCGACCGCAGGCTGGTCGCCGTGCGGTGCGCCTTGAGATAGGTCGCGTCGATCATCACCGTCTTCGGGGTGGCGGCCTCGGCGGCCAGCCCAGCCATCATCCGGGCAAAGACCCCCTTGTCGCTCCACCGCTTCCAGCGGTTGTAGAGGGTCTTCGGCGGGCCATATTCCTTGGGCGCATCACACCACCGCAAGCCATTGCGATTGAAGAAGATTATCCCGCTTAACACCCGCCGGTCATCGACCCGCGGCTTTCCGTGGCTTTTGGG
>NZ_QMJY01000028.1 GCF_003574395.1 Tabrizicola thermarum | reverse complement strand
GCGGCCTCGGAGGCCAGGCCTTCCATCATCCGGGCAAAGATGCCCTTGTCCCCCCACCGCTTCCATCGGTTGTATAGGGTCTTCGCTGGACCATACTCCTTGGGGGCATCGCACCACCGCAAGCCATTGCGATTGACGAAGATAATCCCGCTCAGCACACGTCGGTCATCGACACGTGGCTTGCCATGACTCTTGGGAAAGAAGGGTTCGAGACGCGCCATCTGTGCGTCCGTCAGCCAGAAAAGGTTGCTCATCGGTCAGTCTCCTTGCGGAG
>NZ_QMJY01000027.1 GCF_003574395.1 Tabrizicola thermarum | reverse complement strand
TCATCTTGCTCTCCTCAGCCGATCCGGCCGGTGATATAGGCTTCGGTGCGCGGGTCCTTCGGGTTGGTGAAGATCTCCGGCGTGTCGCCGTATTCCACCAGATTGCCCAGATGGAAGAACGCCGTCTTCTGGCTGACCCGCGCCGCCTGCTGCATCGAGTGCGTCACGATCACCACGGAAAACTGGCTGCGCAATTCGTCGATCAGTTCCTCGACCTGCGCCGTGGCGATCGGGTCCAGCGCCGAGCAGGGCTCGTCCATCAG
>NZ_QMJY01000026.1 GCF_003574395.1 Tabrizicola thermarum | reverse complement strand
TCGCCCCGGACCGAACCACCTTCCGCACAACCTTCTTCGACAGGTTCAGCTCACGGCAGATCGTCTTGATCCCCATGCCCTCACCGAAGTGCAGGCGCCTGATCTTCGCTATCGTCTCCACAACCAGCATCCCGCAAGACGTCCCCCGAATGTTCCCCGGGCGGACTATGGACCCATGCCACGCAGGAGGGGTCCCTTTTGGACGCCGATCACCCAGGTAGCGGGGTCAATATTGCGCGCCGATCAACAG
>NZ_QMJY01000025.1 GCF_003574395.1 Tabrizicola thermarum | reverse complement strand
CTTTGGCAAGCTGCTCAGTAGCGCCGCCGCGCCGGTGTAATCACTTACTTGGCCTGCCGTCATGAAGAACCGGATCGGGCGACCATCAGCCTCGGTGACGGCGTGCAGCTTGGTGTTCATGCCGCCCTTCGTCCGACCGATCAGACGGCCCCTCTGGTCGCCTAGCCCCCCTTTTTCGACCGCAGGCTGGTCGCCGTGCGGTGCGCCTTGAGATAGGTCGCGTCGATCATCACCGTCTTCGGGGT
>NZ_QMJY01000024.1 GCF_003574395.1 Tabrizicola thermarum | reverse complement strand
CCCGAAGGTCTTCCAATCCGCCGTCGCTCTCGCCGCAACCGTCATGTTCTGCCTATGATGCGAGAACGAGTCCTGACCCTAAGTGTCACATCCCGCGTGATTGTAGACCCGTTTCTTGAACAGCTCGGGTCTTTGACGTTGCCAGTCCTTGAGGGCGTTGATGGGCTCTGATGATGTGACCGCCCCCCGACGGCATCGATGTGCCAAGGTGGGTCTGCGAGGATCCACAAAGGAGGACGGTCAT
>NZ_QMJY01000023.1 GCF_003574395.1 Tabrizicola thermarum | reverse complement strand
GGGTTGGCTATGGGCGTTTACTTTGGGTTAACTCAAGTTCCAAGTGCAACGGTTGTTGTTGTTTTTTCGAGTTCCTCGGCGAGGGCCTGTGCTGGTGTTTTCCAACCCAGTGTCTTTCTGGGGCGGTTGTTCATGAGTTTGGCGATGTGGTCGAGATCGCGCTGAGAGAACTGGCGGAGGTCAGCGCCTTTGGGCAGGAACTGGCGCAGAAGCCCGTTGGTGTTCTCG
>NZ_QMJY01000022.1 GCF_003574395.1 Tabrizicola thermarum | reverse complement strand
GCTTGAGCCGGTCGGTCCAGGCGAAGGACGTGAACTGGCTGCCCTGATCGGTATTCATGATCTCGGGCGGGCCGAACTTGTAGATCGCCTCGTTCAGCGCCTCGATGCAAAAGTCTGCCTCCAGCGTGTTGGAGATGCGCTAGGCCAGCACCTTGCGGGTGAACCAGTCCATGATGGCCACCAGATAGAGGAAGCCCTTTCGCATCGGCAGGTAGGTGATGT
>NZ_QMJY01000021.1 GCF_003574395.1 Tabrizicola thermarum | reverse complement strand
GCTTGAGCCGGTCGGTCCAGGCGAAGGACGTGAACTGGCTGCCCTGATCGGTATTCATGATCTCGGGCGGGCCGAACTTGTGGATCGCCTCGTTCAGCGCCTCGATGCAAAAGTCTGCCTCCAGCGTGTTGGAGATGCGCCAGGCCAGCACCTTGCGGGTGAACCAGTCCATGATGGCCACCAGATAGAGGAAGCCCTTTCGCATCGGCAGGTAGGTGATGT
>NZ_QMJY01000020.1 GCF_003574395.1 Tabrizicola thermarum | reverse complement strand
CGGGTTGAAGGCGGCGCTGGTCGAGGCGTTGCGCCAGGGCAAGCACCGACGCGGCCTCGGGCGGGGGATCGGGCGCAGGCCTGGGGGCGGCAGTTCCATCGTCCCGGAAACCTTGAAGATTATCCACCGGCCCGAAGAGGTCGACGCCCGCCTCGTGCCCGGGCATTGGGAGGGCGATCTGCTGAAGGGCGCGTCCAACCGCTCT
>NZ_QMJY01000019.1 GCF_003574395.1 Tabrizicola thermarum | reverse complement strand
GGGACGTGAGATCGGCGACCGTCATTGGCGAGCATCGTCGCGCGGCCCTGCCCTACCCCGGTTGGCCCGGGTCCTTCCAGGCTGCAAGGCGTATGCGGGGGGCGGGAGCGCATAAGTTCTTTAGTGGCAGGGGAAAAATCGGGGTGCGCGGCTTCGGGTGCGCATTCGGGGTGCGCAGGTGCGCAGGGGACCGCGGTGCGGGGAACTGAGGAGGCGCGGAGGCCGGAAATGATGGAGAGCCGGGCCCTTCAGGTCGAGTATCGCGAGACCGGCGCGCTTGTGCCTTTCGTCCGCAATCCGCGCGTGCATCCGGACTGGCAGATCGCGCAGATCGCCAGCTCCATCACGAAGTTCGGTTTTGTGAATCCCATCCTGGTCGGCGCCGACGGCGTGCTGATCGCGGGTCACGGCCGCCTTCTGGCTGCCCAGCGCCTCGGCCTGCCGCAGGTGCCCGTGATCGTTCTTGGGCATCTGTCCGAGGCCGAGCGCCGCGCGCTGGTGGTCGCGGACAACCGGATCGCCGAGAACGCATCGTGGGACGAGGAGCTGCTGCGCTCGATCCTCGGGGAGCTGCGCGACGACGGCTTTGACCTGGATGTGGTCGGATTTTCGGAGACGGAGCTGGCGGAGCTGCTGGGCGACGTGGAGGCTGACGAGGCGGAGGCCGGTGCGCTGGGCGATGAGGATTTCGTTCCGGAACCGCCGCCGGAGCCTGTGACCCGCACCGGCGATCTGTGGATCCTCGGGGAGCACCGTGTGCTGTGCGGGGACGCCACCCGCGCCGCCGACCTGCAGCGCCTGACGGACGGCCGGTTCTGCGATGCCATGTGGACCGACCCGCCCTACAACGTCGCCTACGAGGGCAAAGCGGGGAAGATCGCCAACGACGACCTGTCGGCCACGGACTTCGCGCGGTTCCTTGTCGCGGCCTTCTCGGCGGCCGCGCAGGTGCTGGCACCGGGCGCCGCGGTCTATGTCGCCCATGCCGACACCGAGGGGCTTGCCTTCCGCCGCGCCTTCCGTGACGCCGGGTTCAAGCTGTCGGGCTGCCTCGTCTGGGTGAAGCCCTCGCTCGTGCTCGGGCGGTCGGACTACCAGTGGCGGCACGAGCCTATCCTCTACGGCTGGAAACCCGGCGCAGCGCATCGCTGGTTCGGGGGCCGGGCGAAGACCACGGTCTTCGAGAAGCCAGGTTCGCCTGTGCGCGTCATGTCGGACGGCACGGTGCAGGTCGACGTGGGCGGGCAGGTTCTGGTGATTTCCGGGCGCGAGCTGCAGGTCGAGGCGCACGAGGGCAGCGTGATCCGTGCGGAGAAGCCGTCGCGCAATGCCGAGCATCCCACGATGAAGCCGGTAGGCCTGATCCTCGAGATGATCGAGAACAGCACCCGCCGCGGCGATGTTGTGCTGGACCCGTTCGGCGGGTCGGGCTCGACGTTGATCGCCTGCCACCGGTCCGGTCGGTCGGCCCTCCTGACGGAGCTTGAGCCTCGCTATGCGGATGTCATCGTCGAGCGTTGGCAGACCTTCACCGGGCAGCGCGCTGTCCTCGCGGGCGACGGCCGGTCCTTTGCGGAGGTCGCAGCCGGTCGGAGGCGTGCCGCATGAGCCGCAGGGTCGTGCAGCAGCGGCCGCGGGCCCTGCGCTATCTCGGGCGCACGGTGCAGCGGGTCTGCACGCGGGTGGAGACGGCTGCCGAGACCATCGGGCCGCTGCCGCCGGGTATGCGGATGACGGGCGTCACGGCGGGACAGTTTTCGGCCGTCGACGCGCTGGAGCACATGGTCTGCGAGCTCGGGCCCGCTTCGGTTCGCGTCTCGACCTGGACCACTGGCATCTACGATGTCGAACGGACCCGCGCCATCCGGGTGGACGGCCGGATCACGGATGTCCGGTTCCTGCTCGACCGGGGCACCTTCGAGAAGTCGCCGCAGTTCGCTGGCCCTCTGATCGAGGTGCTGGGCGCGGACGCGTTCCGGTGCCTGTCGGTGCATGCGAAGGTGATCATCGTGGATGGCGGGCCCGGACGTGCGGCGGTGTTCCGGTCCTCGATGAACCTTAACAAGAACCTGCGGACCGAGCAGTTCGACATCGACGTCGATGACGAGGTGGCGGCGTTCTACACGCTCTGGTTCGACGGGCTCTGGGAGGAATCCGGGCGGAGCCACGACAACAGGCGCATCATCGCGGCCATCTACGACCGCTACCGGGCCCTGCCGGCAGGCGGCGTGCCTACAGACGGAACCGGCGAGGCTGCGCCGGTGCGGCGGGATCCGCGGCAGCGCCGGGTGCGCAAGGGAGACGTGACGATGACCGTGGCGGACCTGCATTCCCTGATCGGGGACTGACACATGGGTGTGTCGCGTCGCGAATATGCGAGACTGCGCGGGGTGTCGGAGTCGGCCGTCCGCAAGGCGATCAGCACGGGACGGATCTCGGTTGAGCCGGACGGGACCATCGATCCTGAGCGGGCGGACCGGCAGTGGGACGAGCGGACTGACCCGGCGCTGCAGCGCGGTGAGCACGCTCGCGGAATGGCGGCGGCGACGGCGGCGGTGATGGCGCGCGCTGGGGCGGAAACTGGCGCAGCGCCGCGCGGCACGAAGGCGGTGCCGGAGGCGGCGCTGGCGGCGGTTCGGGAGACGCTCGACGAGGCAGGCGAGGATCCGGACCCGAGGGTTCCGGCTGGAGAGGTGTCCTTCATGCGGGCGCGTCTGGCGAACGAGGTTCTGAAGGCACAGCTTCAGAAAATTCGCCTCGCGAGGGAGAAGGGCGAGCTGGTGGACCGGGCGAAAGCGCAGGCGACGGTCTTCGACCTGGCGCGGCGGGAGCGCGATGCGTGGATCGGTTGGCCCGCGCGTGTGGCTGCGAACATCGCTGCGGAGCTCGGCGTGGACGCTCATCGCACGGAACAGGTTCTGGACCGGTATCTGCGGGATCATCTGGGCGAGCTGGCGGAGATCAGGGTTGATCTGGGCGGAGGATCGTGAGGTGCGCCGACGCGCTGGGCTGGTGCTGTGGTTGGCTCGGCTCAAGGTCGATGCGCGTCGTAGGCTTGAGCAGGAGCGGGTTGTTCAGGAGCGGATCGATGAGGAAGGCTGCGGAGCGCTGTTCGGTGTTCTGCGGGCGGTGCAGTGGGAGCATTGGCCATGAGCCTTGCGGAGTTCGACGGGGCGCGGGACATCCGGGCGGCGTGGCTTGCCGGTCTGGCGCCTGACCCTCGGCAGACGGTTTCCGAGTGGGCTGACAGACATCGCGTCTTGTCCTCGCGGGGATCGTCTGAGGCCGGGCCGTATCGCACCGCTCGGACGCCCTATCTGCGCGAAATCATGGACGCGCTGTCGCCCTCTTCGGCGTTGGAGCGGATCGTGTTCATGAAGGCGGCGCAGGTCGGGGCGACGGAGGCCGGGAACAACTGGGTCGGTTATGTGATGCACCGAGCGCCTGGGGCGTTTCTGGCGGTTCAGCCGACAACGGATCTGGCGAAACGCTTGAGCCAGCAGCGGATCGATCCGCTGATCGAGGAAAGCCCTGTCCTGCGCGCGCTGGTGGCGCCGGCGCGGGCGCGGGACTCCGGAAACACGGTGCTCGCCAAGCGGTTTCCGGGAGGTCAGTTCGTCCTGACCGGGGCCAATTCGGCGGTCGGGCTGCGCTCGATGCCGGCGCGCTGGGTGTTCTTGGACGAGGTGGACGCTTATCCCGGCGACGTGGACGGCGAGGGCGATCCTGTGGCGCTGGCGGAGGCGCGGACAGTGAGCTTCGGTCACCGGGCGAAGATGTTTCTGGTCTCGACGCCGACGATCCGTGGCTTGAGCAGGATCGAGAGGGAGTTCCTGCGGAGCGATCAGCGGCGCTATCACGTGCCCTGCCCTGTCTGCGGGACGCTGCAGTGGCTGAAGTTCGAGCGGCTGCGGTGGCCGAAGGGCATGCCGGAGCGGGCGCGCTATCACTGCGAAGCCTGCGAGGAGCCGTTCGAGGAGCGGCACAAGACGGCGTTCATGGATCCGGCGAACGGCGCGCGCTGGATTGCGACGGCGCCGGCGGAGCAGATCGCTGCCGCATCGGCGGCCGGCATTGCAGGGTTTCACATCTCGGCGCTCTATTCTCCCCTTGGCTGGCAGAGCTGGGCGGAGATCGCGCGCCTCTGGGAGGCGGCCCAGGGAAACGACGCGGCGCTTAAGACGGTCAAGAACACGGTGTTGGGCGAGACCTGGGCGGAGCGCGGTGAGGCTCCTGACTGGGAGCGGCTCTACGAGCGGCGCGGGCCGCATCGTCTGGGCGAGGTGTCGGAGGGCGTTCTGGTGCTGACGGCCGGGGCGGACGTGCAGCGGGACCGGGTCGAGATCGATGTCTGGGGCTGGGGGCGCGGCTTGCGGTCCTGGCTGATCGACCACATCGTCATCGAGGGCGAGATCGGGACGGAGCCAGTGCGGCAGGCGCTGTCGGAGCTGCTGTTGCGCACGTGGCGGCATCCTTCGGGCAGCGAGTTGCCCATCTCGCGGCTGGCCATCGACTCCGGGGACGGCGCCACCACGGACGCGGTCTATTCATGGGTGCGGGCGCAGTCGCGGGACCGGGTGATGGCGATCAAGGGGATGCGCGACGGTGTCGTCACAAGCCCGGTCGATGGCCCCAGCTGGGTGGAGGTCACGGAGCGCGGCCGGAAAGTTCGGAGAGGCGTTCAGCTCTGGTCGGTGAAGGTGGGATTCTTCAAGTCGGAGACCTATCGCTTCCTGCGCCTGGGCCAGCCGACGGACGAGGATCTGGAGGCGGGCAGCGCCTGGCCTTCAGGGTTCATCCACATCCCGAGGGGTATCACCTCGGAGTGGGTTCGGCAGCTCACGGCCGAGCAGCTTGTGACGGTTCGGACCCGGGCCGGCTACATGAAAACCGAATGGCAGCAGCTGCGGGATCGCAACGAGTCGCTGGACTGTCGGGTCTATGCGCGGGCGGCGGCCTGGCTCATGGGCCTGGACCGGTGGGACGAGCCGCGCTGGGAACAGCGGGAGCTTGCGTTCGAGACTCCTCGGGCCGGTACGGCGGAGCAGGAGCGGGTCGTGCCGGCGGATGTGTCGCCGGTTCGTGTGGCGCCCGGTCAGAAGCGTCGGCAGGACTGGCTGGGGCCGCGGCGCGGCCGTTGGATTTGACATTGTGAGTGGCTGTTGCGCATTCGCGCAAAATGTGGTAGCCATGGCGGCATGATCGGAGAGGCGCGCTTGGGAGGACCGGCGCGCCTCTTGTCGTTTTCGGGGCAGGCATGAGCGGTTTCACCGAGGACGAGGCGGCGGCGCTGCGGCGCGCGCTGGCCTCGGGCACGCTGGTCGTGCGGACGGGCGAGCACGAGGTTCGCTACGGCAGCTTTGAGGATCTGCGGGCGCGGCTGGCTTTCGTGGAGGGCCGGCTGGTGGCGGCCACGGCGACGCGGCCTGTGGCGGGACTGGCGACGTTCCGCAGGAACTGAGATGGCAAGGCGTGGCGGGATTCTCGGCTGGTTGCGGTCAGTGGCACCGTGGCTTGCCGGGCGCGGCGCAGCTGTGACGGCGGCGCGGGCCTACGACGCGGCCGGTCGCGGGCGCGGAACGGAAGGCTGGATGGCGGCCGGCACGAGTGCGGACGCGGAGGTGGCCGCTGCCGGTTCGGCGCTGCGTGACCGGATGCGCGATCTGGTGCGCAACGATCCGCTTGCGGCGAAGGCGGTTCAGGTTCTGGTGTCGAACATCGTCGGCACCGGGATCCGGCCGCGGGCAGCGGGCCCGGACGCGGCAGTGAACCGGGCCGCGGACGAGGTCTGGAAGCGCTGGGCGGAGAAGGCCGACGCGGACGGGCACACGGATTTCCACGGCCTGACGGCGCTGGCGGTGCGGGAGATGATCGAGGGCGGCGAGGTGCTGGCGAGGCGCCTGCGGCGTCGCCCGTCGGACAGGCTGCCGGTGCCGGTGCAGGTCCAGCTCCTCGAGGCGGATCACCTTGACGGATCGCGCACGGAGCTGCGCGGCGACGGTTCTCGGATCGTGCAGGGCATCGAGTACGACGGCGCCGGTCGGCGGCGGGCCTACTGGATCCATCCGGAGCATCCGGGGGACGCTGCAGGGCTCGGGCGGGGTCTGCGGGACAGTCAGCGGGTGGAGGCGGCGCAGATCGCGCATCTGTTCGAGCGCCAGCGGGTGCAGAACCGTGGCGTGCCGTGGGGCGTGCCTGCGATCCGCGCTCTGCGGGATCTGGGCGACTGGCAGGTCGCGGAGCTGAAGCGGAAGAAGATCGAGGCGTCGGTCGTCGGATTCGTCTTCGGGGCGGACGAGGAACAGTCCTCCATTGCGCCGGCGGTTCTGGACGCGGACGGGAACCGGGTCGAGCAGTTCGAGCCCGGTCTGATCGCCTATGTGCGGCACGGCAAGGACGTGAAGTTCAACTCGCCGGGGTCGACCGCTGGGATATACGAGTGGAACCGGGTGCAGCAGCACATCATCGCGGCCGGGTTCCGGGTGCCCTACGAGCTTCTGACAGGCGATCTCAGTCAGGTCAACTTCTCGTCCGGAAGGATGGGGCTGAACGAGTTCCGCCGCATGATCGAGGCGGTGCAGTGGCACACGGTGATCCCGCAGTTCTGCGCGCCCGTCTGGCGCTGGGTCATGGAGGCGGCGTGGACGGCGGGCCTGGTGCCGGACCCGGACATTCCGGCGGAGTGGGGGCCGCCGCGGTTCGAGAGCGTCAATCCGCTGCAGGACGTCACGGCGGACATCCTGGAGGTGCGGGCCGGGTTCTCGACGCTGGCGCAGCAGATCGCGCGGCGCGGCTACGATCCTGTGGAGGTGCTGCGCGAGTGGCAGGCGCAGGCCAGCGAGCTGGATGCGGCGGGTCTGGTGTTCGACAGCGATCCGCGGCGCGTGACGAAGGCGGGTCTGGTGCAGCCGGAAGCAGGCACGGTTGCGGAGTGAGGAACACGGAATGAGGGACGAGGCGATGCTGCCGCTGCTGGAGCGGGCGGCGGATCTGCGCGTGCCGGATGGCGCGTCGGAGAACGGAGAACAGATCGTCGAGGTTGTCTGGACCACCGGCGCCACGGTCAGGCGGGTGCGCTGGGCCTGGGAGGGTCCGGAGGAATACGACGAGGAGCTGGTGGTCGAGCCGGGATCGGTGCGGCTCGGGCGGCTGAACGGCGGCGCGCCTTTTCTGGATTCGCACCAGGGCGGCGGGCTCGGGGCGGTGCTGGGGTCGGTGGTTCCGGGCTCGGTGCGACTGGAGGGCGGCAGCGGTGTGGCGCGCGTGCGGCTGACGGGAGCGGAGGACGCTCAGGCCGCGGTGCGTCGGGTGCTGGAACGGCACGTGGCGATCTCGGTGGGTTACCGGGTCTATCGCTACGAGGTGGAACGGCGCGAAGGGGGGCGGGATCTCTGGCGGGCGGTCGACTGGGAGCCGCTCGAGATCTCGGCGGTGGCGATCCCGGCGGATGCCGGGGCGCGGATCCGGGCGGAGAGCGGCATGGAAGTCGCGAACCTCTGCCGGATCACGGTTCGGAACGGAGATGCCGCGGTGGCGGCGGTGGAGCAGGAGGGCGGAATGCCGGAGCAACGGAACGAAGCGGGCGTTCTGCCCGCGGTGGACGAGCGCGGGGTCGCGCAGGTTCAGGAGGGCGCAGGAGGCGGAGCGGATGAGGTGGCGGAGGTGCGCCGTACGGCGGCGGAGATCCTGCGGCTGTGCGCCCGGCACGATCTCGGGCAGGAGTTCGCGGCCGAGCTGGTGGCGCGGGGCGTGAGCCTTGATCAGGCGCGGGCGGCGGTGCTGGACCGGCTGGCCGAGCGCGACAATCATGGCGCTCGGACGGTGGAGCCGGTGCCGGCGCAGGTGCGTGGTGGGCCGGATACCGCATATCGGGACGCGGTTTCGGCCGCGCTGCTGCATCGCTACAGCCCGGCGGAGTTCGAGCTGCCGGCGGGCGCGCGGGAGTTCCGCGGGATGTCGCTGATCGAGCTGGCTCGGCACGCGCTGGGCCGGGACGGACGGTCGACGGCCGGCCTGTCGCGGATCGAGGTGGCCACGGAGGCGCTGCTGGGCCGGGCGGGGCTGCATTCGACCGGGGATTTCCCGTTCATCCTGGCGAACGTGGCGAACAGGACCCTGCGGCGGGCCTACGAGACCACGCCGCGGACCTTCACGTCCTGGGCGCGGCAGCGGACCATTGCGGACTTCAAGCCGGTCTCGGTGACGCAGCTGGCTGGCGCGCCCAGCCTGCTGGCCGTGCCGGAGTCGGGCGAGTTCACCTACGGCACCATCGGCGAGGGGCGCGAGGTCTACGGCCTGCTCACCTACGGGCGCATCGTCGGGATCACGCGGCAGGTGCTGGTGAACGACGATCTCGATGCTTTCACGCGGGTGCCGGCGGCCTACGGCGCCGCGGCAGCGGACCTCGAATCGGACATCGTCTACTCGATCTTCACCGGCAACCCCGCGATGGCGGACGGTCAGTCGCTGTTCCACGCCTCGCACGGCAACCTCGGCACGGCGGGTGCGATCAGCGAGGCGAGTCTGTCGGAGGCCTATCGGCTGTTCGGGGCGCAGCGTGGCCTCGAGGGGCGGCTGATCGGTGTGCTGCCTCGCTTCATCATCGTGCCGCCGGGCGCGCGCTCGGTGGAGGCGCGCAAGAACGTCACGGCCACCACGCCGGACGCGGTGGCGGGCGTGAATGCGTTCGCCAATAGGCTGGAGGTGGTCGAGGAGGCACGACTCATCCCGGCCAGCGGCGCCGATCCGTGGTTCATGGCCGCGGATCCCGCGCGGATCGATACGGTCGAATACGCCTACCTGGACGGGCAGCAGGGGGTCTATACCGAGGTCCGGCAGGGCTTCGAGGTGGACGGCATCGAGATCAAGGCTCGGCACGACTTCGCGGCCAAGGCCATTGACTGGCGCGGCCTCTATCGGAACGCCGGCGTCTGAGCGGCCTGACGTCAGCGCGCTGCGCATCCTCCCGCGCGGCAGCGCCTCGACCCGGCCGGTGGCGGCGGCCGGCCGGGTCATCTGTCCTCGATTCAAGGAGATACGGAAATGCGGAACTTCGTGGCAGCCGGCGGACGGCTGGAGATCACGGCCGGAGCGGACATCGCGTCGGGCGCGGGTGTGCTTGTCGGCAATCTGTTCGGGGTGGCTGAGGGGCCTATCGCGAACGGCGCGAAGGGCGTCGTCGTTCTGACCGGAGTGTTCGATCTGCCCAAGGCGCCCAGCCAGGCCTGGACGGTGGGCGTGCGGGTGTACTGGGATGCGGCCAACGCGCGCTGCACGACCACAGCCACCGGCAACACGCTGATCGGGGCGGCCGTGGCAGCGGTGGGCGGCGGCGCCGGTGAGACAGTGGGACGTGTGCGCCTCAACGGGGCTGCCGTCTGATGAATGCGTTCGAGATGGCGGTGCGGGCGGTCTGCGCGGATCGCCATCTCGGTCTGGACGCGGTCTGGCGGCAGGGCGGCAGCGGACCCGGTGTGCCCGTGCGGCTGATACGGCGGCGGCCGGACGCGACCACGGCATTCGGCGAGGGACGGTTCGTCAGCGGCACGGACGAGGTGCTGGTGCCGCTGGCGAACGTCCCTGATCTGGCTGTCGGCGACACGTTCGAGGTCGGTGCAGAGCTGCTGGAGGTTGCCGGAGATCCAGTGCGGGATCCGCGGCATCTGGCGTGGTCGGCAGCGGTGCGGGTGCTGTGAGGATCGAGGTCAGCATCGATCCGCCGGTCGAGGCGGTGACGGCGGAGGCGCTCGAGGCCGGGCGGCGCGGGGTCACCGCGGCCATCGGCGCGGCCGGTGCGGCGCTCAAGGCGGGCTGGCGGGCGCAGATCGTTGCAGCGGGGCTTGGGCAGCGTCTGGCGAACACAGTGCGCGAGCGCCTCTATCCGGGGCGGCCGTCGCTGGGAGCGGCGTCGCTGGTCTGGACAAAGGCACCGGACATCGTGGACGCGCACGACCGCGGCGCGCTGATCCGCAGCGGCAACGGCTTCTGGCTTGCGATTCCGCTTCCAGCCGCCGGCAGCCTTCCCGGAAACGCACGAATGACGCCGCTGGCGTTCGAGCGGCGCACCGGCCTGAGGCTGCGCTTTGTCTTCCGGCGCGGACGACCGTCGCTGCTGGTCGCGGAGGGTCGTGTCAGTGCGGCCGGGCGTGCGGTGCGGTCGCGGTCGAAGACCGGGCGCGGCGTGGCGACGGTTCCGGTCTTCGTGCTGGTGCCGCAGGTCAGACTGGCGAAGCGGCTGGACGTCGGGCGTCTGGCGCGGGCGGCAGGCGAGCGGTTGCCCGCGCTGATAGCGGCGAACTGGAGGGATCGGTGAGGGAACGTCTGGTTGCCATTGCGAACGTGGCGCTGGAGGCCATTGCGCAGGACAATCGCACGGACGGCTGGAGCGCGGAACGTGGGTCAGCTCTGCGGGCGGGGCTGATGCGGGTCGCGGCGCTGGCGCAGGCGGCTGGTGGGAGCGTCACGCCGGAGCGGAGGCCGAGCGAAACCTGCACGGTGATCTGGCGCGGGCAGGAGATCGCGGTGACGGCAGGATTCCGGCCCGGGACGGGAGCCGTGATCGACGTTACGGCACGCGGCTGGCGGGCGGGCGCGGATCTGCAGTGTCTGGCAGACGATGCATGTGGCGTGATCTCCGCGGCGCTGCAGCGCGGGGTGTCTGTGGCCGAGCTGCGCAGACTCGCGGGGTCGGCGCCCGTCTTGTGTGGCGGTGCTGAGCTGGATGAGCCGGTGAGTGTCATCGGCGCGATCCTGCGAGGTCTGGAGCAACTGGAGCGCGGGTCGTGACGACGGCGGAGACGGTTCTCGCGGCGCTGGCGTCCCGGATCGCGGCGGCGCTGCCGCCGGGTGCGGTTTTCCAGCGCAACGGAACGCTGCCGGTGCGCATTCCGGCGACCGGGGCAGCGATCCTTCGGGACGGGGAGCCCGGCGAGGCTGAGCGGCTGTTTTCGCCGCCGGTGTGGTACTTCGAGCACGAGGCGGAGCTGGATCTGGTCGTGGAGGGCGGGCCGGAGGCGGCGCGGCTCGAGGCGCTCGATGTCCTGCGGCAGTCCGTGGCGGAGGCGCTGGCTGCGGATCGGTCGCTTGGCGGTCTGGTGGACTGGTGCGAGCCCGTCGCGGCGCGGTCGGTGGATCTGGCCGTGGACGGCGGCGACGGGTTGCGCGGGCTCGAGGTGCGGATCCTGCTGGCCTACGCGGCGGCGGATAGTCTGGGATAGGGGGACTGAGGAATGGCACGGCAACCCGGGGCGCGGGCGGCACTCGCGCTGGCGTTCGAAACGGTCTACGGGACGCCGCCGGCGTCCGGCTATTTGCGGATGCCTCTGGCGTCGGCCAGCCTCGGCGCACAGCAGGAGCTGCTGGCGTCGGAGCTTCTCGGTTACGGACGGGATCCTTTGGCGCCTGTCCTGGACGCGGTGACGGCGGACGGCGACGTGGTCGTGCCCATTGATGCGCGGGCGTTCGGGCACTGGCTCAAGGGGGCGTTCGGTGTGCCGACGACCACCGGGGCCGGGCCATACACGCATGTGTTTCAGTCCGGATCGTGGTCGCTGCCGTCCATGGCCATCGAGGTGCAGATGCCGCAGGTGCCGCGCTTTGCGATGTATCGCGGCTGTGTGGTGGACAAGGTCAACTGGACGATGCAGCGCAGCGGGCTGCTGACTGCGACGGTGAGCGTGGTGGCGCAGGGCGAGACGGTGCAGGTGGCGAGCGCGGCGGGGGCGCTGACGGATATCCCGCTCGCGCGGTTCTCTCATTTCCAGGGGAGCCTCGAGCGGGACGGCGTTCCTCTCGGCTCGGTGATTTCGGCCGAGTTCACCTACGCGAACAACCTTGACCGCATCGAGGTGATCCGCGGCGACGGCATGATCGACGGCGCGGATCCGGCGCAGGCAACGCTCACGGGGCGTATCACCATGCGGCTGGCGTCGACGGCGCTCATCGACCAGGCGATCAGCGGTGCGCCGTGCGAACTGGAGGCTGCCTGGGTTTCCGGGAGTGACAGCCTGACCTTTACGGCGCATGCCGTGCATCTCTCGCGGCCGCGGGTGCCGCTCGAGGGGCCCCAGGGTGTGCAGGTCACATTCGACTTTCAGGGGGCGCAGGGAGGTGCCGGCAGCCGGCTGTGCACCACGACCCTCGTGAACGACGTTGCGAGCTACGCATGATCCGGCTTGATCTGAAATCGGCGCCGTTCTGGCTGGATCTGCCGGTTGGTGTCAGGCTGAAGCTGCAACCTCTCACCACGGGGTTGATGGCGGCTGCTCGGGCGGACGCGACGGTGCAGGCGCTTGCGGCGGACGCAGCGCCGGAGGTGCAGGCGCTTGTGCTGGCTAAGGCCGTGGCGCGCGCGGCGATCCTCGACTGGGACGGCGTCGGCGACGCGGAAGGCAATCCCCTGCCCGTCAGCCCGGAGGCGGTGGACGCGCTGCTGGACCTCTGGCCTGTCTTCGAGGGCTTTCAGCTGGGGTATGTGGCGAAGGGTCTTCTGGTGGCGCAGGAGGGAAACGTCTGCGCGCCCTCGCCCGCTGGCACTGGAGCGGGGGCGGCGACTACTGCGGAGCCTGCGGCAGCGAGTGCGGGGACTGCCCGGCTCGTCTGAATGCACCCGAGACGGTCGAGGGCTGGCTGGTATGGGATCTTGCTCAGCGGCTGGGAGGGCAGTGGCGGACGTCCATGGGTGGCGTGGTGGGCTGGGATCTGGGAGCGGCGCTGGCTCTTGCGGCGGCGCTCGGGGTGCCAGCGGCGGCGGCGGCGGAATGGCTGCCGCTGATCGAGGCAGAGGCGGTGACGGCTGTGAACGCGAGGGTGGATCGGAGTGACTGAGCGGAGGGTTTCCGTCCGTCTGGTGGCGGTCGGCGGGTCGCAGGTCAAGGCCGAGCTGGTCGAGATCGGCCAGACCGGCGCGGCGGCGCTGGGCCGGATACCACAGGCGGCGGAGAACACTTCGAGGGCGCTGGCGCTGGTGGATCGGACGTCTGCGCAGGCGGCATTCCGTGCCCGCATGCTGGCGTTTCAACTGAACGACGTCTTTGTCTCGCTGGCATCCGGGCAGAACCCGCTCATGGTCTTCATCCAGCAGGGCAGTCAGATCGCGCAGATCTACGGTGGCGAGAACGGAGGCGTCCGGGGAGCGCTGCGGGATCTGGGCGGCATGGTCGGAGGCCTGGTGACCCGTCTCGGGCCGCTGGCGCTTGTGGTGGGAGCCGGTGCGCTGGCGGTGGCCGGGATGCGCTCGGAGATCGAGGCTGCGACCGGTGTGGCCGTCACGTTCGGCGACACCGCACTGGCCGTCTGGCAGGTGGTCAGCAGCGGAGTATGGGAGTTCATCCAGCCGGCGGTGGCAGCCATTGCGCCGTGGTTTTCGGCGGCGTGGCAGGCGATCAGCAGCGGCGCGATAGCGGTCGGCAACACGCTGATCAACGCATTCCGGATCGCGCTCGAGGGGATCAGGGTGGCCTGGGACGGCGGCTGGCAGTCGGTCTACGGGCGGCTGCTGATCTTCGTGGAGGATGCGGTCGGCGCGGTGGTCGCCTTCGGTGATCGCGCGATTGCGGTGTTCACGGGTGCCTACGATGCGATCAAGGCGATCTGGGGCAAGCTGCCTGCTGCCATCGCGGATTTCGCCTACCAGGCGGCGAACGGTCTGATCGGTGGCGTCGAGGCCATGTTGAACGCGGTCGTGAACCGCATCAACAGCTTCATCGAGACGCTGAACGCCGCGCTGGCGATGTTGCCAGAATGGGCCACGGGCGAAGGCGGGGTCAGGATCGGGACGCTCGACCCTGTGGAGCTGGGGCGCATCGACAATCCCTTTGCCGGAAGCGCCGCCGCGGCGGGCGAAGCAGCGGCGGCGGCCTTCGAGGCTGCGCTGGGGCGAACCTACGTTCAGGCGCCGGATTTGGGTCTGCGCACGCGTGGGGAGGCGGCAGTGGCGGCCGGGGACGCCGCATGGGGCGCGTTCGGCAGTAGCGCGAGGGAGATGTGGGGCCAGAATCCCTTGGGTGAGTTCTTTGACTCCGTTCAGGCACAGGCGGTGGAGAACGCTCTCAATCGGACGGCCGAAGCAGCGAAAGGTGCCGGGAAGGCTGCGAAGGGCGCCGGGCGCGAGGCGAAGGAAGGCGCGGAGGAGGCGGTCACGGGCTGGCAGGCGGCGCAGGACGCTCTGGCGGACTACGCTGCACGGGCGCAGAGCATCGGCAAGGACATCGGGCAGGCGCTGGTGTCGGCGTTCGGCCGGGCGGAGGAAGCGGTGGCGGAGTTCGTGAGGACGGGGAAACTGAACTTCCGGGAACTGGTTACGTCGTTGATTGCGGATCTGGCGAAGCTCGCTGCCCGGCGCTTCATCCTGGGGCCTCTGGCCAGCATGCTGGGCGGAGTGCTTGGCAGCCTGGGGGGCGGCGGGCTGTTTGCGAACGTGTTCCATGCAGGTGGTGTTGTGGGCGACGGCGGTCCCGGCCGGATGGTGCCGGCCCTTGCTTTCGCGGGTGCACCGCGCCTGCACAACGGCGGATGGGCGGGATTGCGGCCCGACGAGGTGCCCGCGATCCTGCAGCGTGGCGAACGGGTCCTGTCGCGCCGGGAGGCGTCGGGCTATGGACGGAGCGGATCTGCGCCTGTCAACGTCACGATCAACGCCCGCGACGCCGAGAGCTTCCGGCAGTCGCGGACGCAGGTGGCGGCGGACATCGCGCGCGCCGTGGCCCTCGGTCGGAGAGGAATGTGATGGCGTTTCACGAGGTCCGGTTTCCCGACAACATCAGCCGGGGCGCGCGAGGTGGCCCTGAGCGGCGGACTCAGATCGTCGAACTCGTGAGCGGGGCGGAGGAACGCAATGCCAGCTGGGCCAACTCGCGCCGCCGCTATGACGTCGCCTATGGCATCCGCCGCGCTGACGATCTGGCAGCGGTCGTTGCGTTCTTCGAGGCGCGGAACGGGCGCCTTCACGGCTTCCGCTTCAAGGACTGGGCCGACTTCAAGTCCTGCCTGCCGTCGCAGACGCCGGGCCCGACTGATCAGCCCATCGGCACCGGCAACGGCGCGGACAGGCAGTTCCAGCTGGCCAAACGCTACACTTCCGGCGCGCAGTCGTGGACACGGGCCATCACCAAGCCGGTTGGCGGGACCGTCACCATCGCCGTGAACGGCACGCCGCAAGCCTCCGGCTGGTCGGTGGACACCACAACGGGTGCAGTGACCTTCACCACGGCGCCTTCTGTTGGCGTCGCCATTACCGCGGGCTTCGAATTCGACGTCCCCGTGCGATTTGACTCCGACAGCCTCGACGTCATTCTGGACCTCGAACGCCTCGGGTCGATTAACTCGATCCCGCTCCTGGAGATCCGCGCATGAACGACGGGACCGGGTTTCTGTCAGCGGTGCTGCGGGAGCTTGCTGCCTCGACGGCGGTGATCCTTGCCGCCTGGGGTGCGCTGGGCGGTGCGACCAATGCACTGACGACCCGGATGCGGCTGCGCGACGCGCTGCGCCACATTCTTTTGGGCGGGCTGATCGCGGCCGGAATGGGGAGCTTTTCGATGGCGGTGGTAACCCGGTGGCTGGCACTTCCGCCCGAGGCGATCCCGGCAGGCGGTGCGGCGGGATCCGCAGCCTATCTGGTCGGTGTATTTGGGCCCGCGTTCATTGAACTGGTTCTTGCGCGGCTGCGGGGAGCCAAGGGGGGCGAGTTCGATGAATGACCTGCACCGGCTTGTGCGTGCGGTCCGACTTGACGCGACGGACCCGCGCCAGACTTTCCGCCATCGTATGTGGACTGGGGTGGCGGTAGCTGTTCTGATCCTTGTTCTCTCGCTTCTCAGGTAAAGCCATGCACATGAGCGACCGGGGTCTTCTGGCCCTTGTTCGGCACGAGGGTATTGTGCCCGGACCGTATCTCGACGTGAGGAACGTCTGGACCTTCGGCATCGGCCACACGGCCGCCGCGGGGCCACCTGATCCGGCGCGGATGCCGCGTGGCATGCCGGTCGTTCTCGATGCCGGGATCCGCGAGGCTTTCCGACTCTTCCGCGCTGACCTCGCCACTTACGAGGCCGAGGTGTGCCGTGCGGTGAAGGTGCCGCTGGCGCCGCACGAGTTCGATGCGCTGGTCAGCTTTCACTACAACACCGGCGCCATCGCCAAGGCCACGCTGACGAAAGCGCTCAACGCTGGCAATCGCGTTCCAGCAGCCGACGCGTTTCTGAACTGGCGGCGGCCGGCCTCGATCATCTTGCGCCGCGAGGCCGAGCGCGACCTGTTCCGCCACGGCCGCTATCCCGGCGGAACGATCCCGGTCTGGGCAGTGGATCGCACGGGCCGCGTCGACTTCTCGCGTCCCGTCCGCCGCTTGACTGAGGCCGAGGCGCTGGCGCTTCTGCGCCCGGCGCTGGCGCCGCAGCTGTCTGTCCCTCAGTCGGCGCGCGACGCACCTGCCGGCTGGCTCACCCGGCTGGTGGGCTTTCTCTTTAGCTTGATCCGGAGGGTCTGATCCCATGCGCTACATCCGTCCGACCTCGCTCACCTGGTGGGCGGGGATGCTCGCCTTCGCCACCGGCGCCGCATCCCTCGTGATGCCCACCAGCGGCCCGCTCACTGATCTGGCCCGGCTGATCACGCTCCTGTCCGGTTCGGGCGATGCCTCTCCGGCCGCGCTGATCGCGCTTGGCCTCGGCCTGATCGGGCTGCGCGACTGCCTTGAACGCGGGTTCCGCGGCGATGATTGAGTTTTTTGCTGGCTTGGTGGTGGGCGGCGGCGTGGGCGTCTTAGTGGCAAGCCTGTGCGTCGTCGCAGCGCGCGGGGAGCGGGACGATGGCTGATCTCCTGATCTGGCTGGTCGCGGCTCTGGGCGCGGTCGGCGGCGTCGTTCTCGGCCGGGTCTGGGGACGCGCGGAAGGAGAACGCGCGGGCAAACGGGAGGCGGAACGCGATGCCACGGAAGACAAGAACAAGCGTGTCGAGCGCGGGCGGGATGCGGTTCGTGACGGCCGCGGCGCTGGCGATCCCGCTGACAGGCTGCGCCGTAACGACGGGCGCTGGTGATGCGGGCTGCGCCTCGTATGCCGAGGCGCGGCTCACCCGGCCGGATGCCGAGACCGTCGCGGAGTTTCCGCCGGACTGGGCGAACTGGATCGCCGATCTCGATGACCGTATGACTGGAACCTGCCGATGAAATCCCTTTCGCCTGCGCTGCAGACCCATCTCGACGAGGGCACGACGACGCTCGCATGGTGCTGGCGCATCATCCGTGCCGATGGCGTGACCTTTGGCTTCACAGACCACGACCGGACGCTCACCTTCGACGGGACGGAATTCGAGCCGGAAAGCGGGCTGACAGCTTCCGAGGTGCGGTCGGGATCGGACCTCTCTGTCGATGCGCAGGACGCGCAAGGCGTTCTATCCTCCGACCGGATCACCGAGACCGACATCCTTGACGGCCGCTGGGACAATGCGGCGGTCGAGGTCTGGCGGGTCAACTGGTCGGCGCCGGCGGAGCGCGTGCTGCTGCGGCGCGGGTCAATCGGTCAGATCAGGCGCGGGCGGGTGGCGTTTGTGGCGGAGGTGCGGTCACTGGCCCATGTGCTTGGCCAGACGGTTGGCAGGACGTTTCAGGCGGGGTGCGATGCGGCGCTGGGCGATGGGCGCTGCGGGGTGGATCTGAACAGCCCGGTGCATCGCGGCGTTGGAACGGTCATCAGCCCTTTACGGGAGCGCGCATTCAGTGCCTACGGACTGGAGGCATTCGCGTCCGGCTGGTTCAGTCGCGGGCAGCTCGAGTGGACGAGCGGTGCGAACGCAGGAAGGCACGTTGAAGTGCTTTCGCATGAGAACGGGCCGGACGGCGTGGTGGTTACGCTCCTTGAGGCGCCGCTGCGGGCGGTGGAATTTGCGGATGAGTTCATCATCCGCGCCGGTTGCGACAAGCGGATCGCGACCTGCAGCGCGAAGTTCGCCAATGTCGCCAACTTCCGGGGCTTTCCGCACATACCGGGTCAGGACGCTGTGCTTCGCTACGCCACAAAGGACGGCGGCCACGAGGGGGCGGTCCTGTGAGCGCGCTTGGCCGCACAGCCGATCCCACACGCGTCATCGCCGCTGCGCGGTCCTGGCTCGGCACGCCTTATCACGACCAGGCCAGCCTGCGCGGGGTCGGCTGCGACTGCCTCGGCCTTGCGCGGGGCGTCTGGCGCGAGGTGGTCGGGCCGGAGCCGTTCCCGATCCCTCCCTACAGCCGCGACTGGGGCGAGTGCGGAGCGCGGGAGGTGCTGGCAGACGGGGCACGGGCGATGATGCACGAGATCGCTCCAGCAGATGCCGCACCCGGTGCGCTGGTCCTGTTCCGCATGAGTTCGCGCGCGATAGCGAAGCACGTCGGGATTGTGACGGAGGGCGGGCTGTTCATCCATTCATATGACCGGTTGGGTGTGATCGAGGAGCTGCTGACGTCGGCCTGGCGTCGTCGCATAGCCTTTGCCTTCCTGTTTCCTGCCAGCTGAGAGCTTCGTATGGCCAGTCTTGTCCTGGGTGCCGTCGGCACCGCAATCGGCGGCGCCTTCGGTGGCACCATTCTGGGCCTGTCGGGTGCCGCGATAGGCGGAATGATCGGCTCTGCGGTCGGAACGGTCGTGGACAACTGGATCGTGTCTTCGCTGGCCCCTGCGCAGCGGATCGAGGGGCAGCGGCTGGACAGCCTTCGCGTCACAGGTTCGACCGAGGGTGCCGTGCTGCCCCGCCTCTACGGGCGAATGCGGATCGGCGGCAACATCATCTGGTCCACGGATTTCCGTGAGGAGGTCCGGACAACCAGGCAGGGCGGCGGCAAGGGACGCGGGCCGAAAGTCGAGACCACGGAGTACCTCTACTACGCCAGCTTCGCCGTGGCGCTTTGCGAGGGCGAGATCACCGGCATCGGGCGCATCTGGGCCGACGGCAAGCCGATGGACATGACCGGCATCACCTGGCGCTGGTATCCGGGGAACGAGTCGCAGGGCGCGGATCCGTTCATTGCCGCGAAGATGGGGGCTGCCAACACGCCCGCCTATCGCGGCACAGCTTATGTGGTCTTCGAGGAACTTCCGCTTGCGGCCTACGGCAACCGGCTGCCGCAGCTGACGTTCGAGGTTTTCCGTCCGCTGGCGGATGCGGACACGGCCGAAGGGCTGGTCAGGGCTGTGACGCTCCTGCCAGGTGCTGGTGAGTTCCTCTACGCGACGGAGCCCGTAATGAAGGGCGGAGTCGGCAGCGGGACAGCAGAGAACCTGAATGCCTCGCCAGACGTTGCGGATATTGTCGTGGCGCTGGATCGGCTGCAGGCCATGGCTTCGGCCGTGGAAAGCGTCAGCCTGGTGGTGGCGTGGTTCGCAGACGACCTCCGCGCCGGGCACTGCAAGATCCGGCCAGGGATCGAGGTGGCGAGCAAGACGACTCGGCCGAAAAGCTGGTCTGTGAACGGTGTTGCACGCGCTGGGGCTTATCTGGTCAGCACGGATGGTGCCGGTCGACCTGTATTTGGCGGCACGCCAGCGGATTTCGCTGTTTTGCAGGCGATCATGGAGCTGAAGCGGCGCGGCCTTCGAGTTACTTTCTATCCCTTTCTGCTGATGGACATCATTCCCGGCAACGAGCGGTGGAACCCATATTCCGACTTTGCCGGGCAGGCTGGGCAGCCGGTTTATCCATGGCGCGGCAGGATCACCTGCACTCCGGCGGCGGGCTTTGCAGGCACGGTGGACGAGACAGCAGCGGCGGCATCGCAGGTCGCGAGTTTCTTCGGCGCGGCGATGCCGGCGCAGTTCACAGTGTCGGGCGAGAACGTCAGTTGGACGGGGCCTGCCGGCGAATGGGGCTATCGGAGGTTCATTCTGCACTACGCCCATCTCTGCGCGGTCGCTGGCGGGGTCGACGCCTTCCTGATCGGCAGTGAGATGCGCGGCCTGACTACCGTTCGTTCCGGCGCTGGCACTTATCCGGCAGTCACGGCGTTGAAGGCACTGGCGGCGGATGTGAAGGCCATCCTCGGGTCCAGCACCAAGGTCGGCTACGCTGCTGACTGGTCGGAGTATTTCGGGCACCATCCGCAGGACGGCAGCGGCGATGTCTGGTTTCACCTCGACCCGCTCTGGTCGGACGCCAACATCGACTTCATCGGCATCGACAACTACATGCAGCTCTCGGACTGGCGCGACGGGTTCGAGCACACGGACGCGCTGGCAGGGTGGCCTGCTATCCACGACCGGGCGTACCTGCAGAGCAACATCGCGGGCGGCGAGGGCTTTGACTGGTTCTACCTGGACGAGTGGGATCGGGCGACGCAGCAGCGGACGGCGATCACGGACGGAGCCGCGGGCAAGCCGTGGGTGTTCCGATACAAGGATCTGCGTGCCTGGTGGTCAAACCCGCATTTCAACCGGCCGGGCGGAGTGGAAAACGGCACGCCCACGGCATGGGTGCCGCAGTCGAAGCCCGTCTGGTTCACCGAACTGGGCTGTCCCGCCATCGACCGCGGCACCAACCAGCCGAACGTTTTCTTTGATCCGAAGTCTTCGGAAAGTCTTTCGCCGTATTTCTCGCGGGGCTGGCGCGACGACGCGATCCAGCGCGCCTATCTTGAGGCCACCTTCCTCTGGTGGGGGCAGGCTGCGAATAATCCGATTTCATCCGTCTACGGTGGCCGGATGGTGCATGTGCCCGAGTGCGCCGCCTGGACCTGGGACGCGCGGCCCTATCCGTTCTTTCCGGAGCAGACAGGAGTCTGGAGCGACGGCGAGAACTGGCGGCGCGGCCATTGGTTGACCGGACGGCTCGGTGCGGTGTCGCTGGCCGCTCTCGTGCGCCACCTCTGCCTGCGCGCCGGGCTGTCCCAGAACCTGATCGACGTTTCCGGCCTTTGGGGCGCGGTGGAGGGCTATGTGATCGGGGCGCTGGAAAGCCCTCGCGCCTCGATTGCCACCTTGGCGCGGCATTTCGGCTTCGATGCCATCGAGACGGAGGGCTTAATCCGTTTCGTCATGCGTGGGCGGGCTGCCAGCCTGACCCTCACGGTGGATGAGCTGGTCGCCAGCCGCGACGGCGAGGCCTTCGAGCTGACCCGCGGCCAGGAGACCGAACTGCCCCAGGCCCTGAAGTGGCAGGTTGCCCGCGCGGATGAGGATTACGACGCGGCGCTGGTCGAGGCACGCCGCATCACCGTCGACACGACGCGCATCGCTTCGGAGAGCTTCCCGATGGCGATCCCGCCGGAGGAGGCTGAACGCCGCTGCCGCCGCGCGCTGATGGAAGCGTGGATCGGACGTGAAAGCGCGACTTTCCGCCTGCCGCCTTCCCGTCTTGCTCTCGATCCGGCGGACGTTATCCGGCTGATGCACGACGGCCGGGAGGTGGAGTTCCGGGTGGTGTCGGCAGCTGACGGAGACGCGCGCAGCATGGAGGCCATCCGGCAGGATCGTGCTGTCTACGATCTGCCGCCTGGCGAGCCACGGGCAGCCAACCTGCGCGGGCCGGTAGTTTTCGACGAGCCTGTGGTGGCGCTACTGGATCTGCCGCAGATTGCAGAGGAGCAGCCGCCGCATCAGCCTCTTGTAGCCGCCTACGCCAGCCCGTGGCCCGGGAGCGTGGCGGTGTTTCGGAGTCCTACGCAGGACGGGTTCGAGTTGCTGACGACAGTAGGCAGGCGGGCGCGCATGGGGACGCTGGCAGTCGATCTGTACCCCGGTCCAGTGTCACGCTTCGATCTTGGAAACGCACTGATCGTGGACCTGCTTGGAGGAACCCTTGAGTCTGTGACGGATGTGGCGCTCCTGGGCGGCGCAAACACGTTGGCCGTGCAGAACGGAGGCTTGTGGGAGATCGTTCAGGCCGGCACGGCAGAACTGATCGCGCCGGGCCGATACCGGCTTACCCGCCTCCTGCGGGGCCAACGCGGGACGGAACATGCCATCGGCAATCCGGCAGCTGCAGGTGCGAGGGTTGTGGTGCTGGACGCGGCGCTGGGCGTCATTCCGGTTGGCGAGACTGATGTGGGCCTGCCGTGGAACTGGCGGGTGGGTCCGGCCGCCCGCGCCGTCACCGACGACAGCTATGCCGCGCTGGGCTTCGCCCCGACCGGGCGGGGCCTCGTGCCGTTCGCCCCGGTCCATGTCGAGCAGCCTTGGCGCACGGCACGCAGCCCGGGCGATCTGACGATCCGGTGGACCCGGCGCTCCCGCGCGCTGGTGGCCGATTCCTGGGAGCAGATCGAGGTGCCGCTGGCGGAGGACGTGGAAGCCTACGAAATTCAGATGCTTGACGGCGCTGCAATCAAGCGCACCCTAAGCAGCAGCACGACGTCCGTGCTCTACACTGCGGCACAGCAGACCGCAGACTGGGGCGCGCCGCTCGGCCCCGGCCAGACGCTGGCAATCCGCATCTACCAGCTCTCGACCCGCCTTGGCCGCGGCACGCCCGCGACCGCGACCCTTCAGTTCTGACGGGAGTTACCATGCCTGACACCACGACCCATCTGGGTCTGCCCTACCTTCTGGCGGCGCAGGCGCAGAAGCATGTCACCCACAACGAGGCGCTGCGGCTGCTGGACTGCTTGGTGCATCTTGCGGTCCTCGACCGGACGCTCACGACCCCACCCGCGAGCCCCGCCGACGGAGACCGGCACCTTGTGGCCTCCGGCGCGACGGGCCTCTGGGCCGGGTGGGACCTGAACATTGCATTCTGGGTTGACGGTGCGTGGATGCGGTTGGTGCCGCGCATCGGTTGGATGGTCTGGGTTGCGTCCGAGCGTCTGTTTCTCGTGTGGACCGGCACTGCCTGGGAGGTCGTGACGGACGCTTTGGGCATCATTGTGCGGGGCGCATCGGTGGAGCTGGCGCGCAGCACCAGCGGAGGGACGACGGGTGTCGCGGTTGCGGAGGAGCTGCTGGCCGGGCTGACCGGAGCTTTCGTGGACAGCACGGTTGTCATCCCTGATCGGGCAATCGTGCTGGGCGTCTCGACGCGAACGGTGACTGCCATCACCGGGGCGAGCTCATACGATTGCGGGATCGCAGGTGAACCTGCGAAATTCGGCGGGTCGCTTGGGGTCGCTGCCGGGAGCACCAACCGCGGCGTGATCGGCCCGCAGGCGTTCTACGCAGACACGCCGGTGCGGCTCACCGCGAACGGGGGTGCGTTCACCGGCGGAGCGGTGCGGCTGGCCATTCACTATCTGACCATCGGCGCAACAGATTGAGGAGATAACCATGGCTTCGACCTGCGTGGTTTCAGGGCAACTGGTCGGCCCGGACGGGGCGCCTGTGGTCGGGGTGCCGGTGACGTGGATCCGCGCACCCGAGGTTGTGGCGCCTGTGTCGGGCGGTGGGGTGGCGCCGGAGCGTGTCACGGTGACCACGGACTCGGTGGGCAACCTGTCGGTGGATCTGGTGGCAGGGCGCTACTTTGTGGTGGCAGCGCTGCCCGGCGGCCGGCGTATTCGGGCGACGGCGGCGACGGTGCCGAACGCTCCGACGGCGAGTCTGCAATCAGTGCTCGAGGCGACAGGTCCCGTGGCGCCCGGACTGAGTGGCGGGCTGGTGCGGGATCTGCTGAGCGGCCTTGTCGGGGACGAGCGGCTGCATGCGAGCGCCATCGCGGGGCTCGGTAGCGGGGGTGGGCCCATCGGCATTGCAGACGTGACCGGGCTGCAGGCGGCGCTGGACGGTAAAGCGTCGGCCACGCACGGGCACGCCGCGGCGACGTCGCTGGCTGACGGCTTCATGTCTGCCGCCGACAAGGCGAAGCTGGACGGTATCGCGGCGGGCGCGAACGCCTACAGCCACCCGGACCACACCGGCGACGTGACGAGCGCGGGCGACGGCGCGACCACCATTGTGGCCGGTGCTGTGACCAATGCCAAGCTGGCCAGCATGTCAACGGCCACGATCAAGGGGCGGGCCAGCGCGGGCACCGGCGACCCGGAGGATCTGACCGCAGCGCAGGCGACGGCGCTGCTGGACACGTTCACCAGCGGGGCAAAGGGGCTTGCTCCCGCCTCCGGCGGCGGCACCACCAACTTCCTGCGCGCGGACGGAACCTGGGCAGCCCCGCCCGGCGGCGGGATCAGCGACGGCGACAAGGGCGACATCACCGTCTCGGGGTCCGGCACGGTCTGGACCATCGACGCGGGCGCCGTGACGCTGGGCAAGCTGGCCGACATCGCGACCGACAGCTTCCTCGGCCGCGACAGCGCCGGAATCGGGGCGCCAGAGGTGCTGACCCCGACGCAGGCGCGGGCGATCATGAACGTGGCGGACGGGGCAACCGCGAACGCATCCGACGCCGCCCTGCGCGACCGGGCGACGCATACCGGCACGCAGCCCGCCACGACGATCACCGGGCTTGCAGCGGTCGCCACCAGCGGCTCGGCCGGCGACCTGACCGCTGGCACCCTGCCGGCGGCCCGGTTCGATGACACCGCCCACGGCAGCCGCGCAGGCGGCGCGCTGCACGCCGCAGCGACCGGGGCGGTCGCGGGCTTCATGTCTGCCGCCGACAAGACCAAGCTGGACGGCATCGCGGCGGGCGCAAACGCCTACAGCCATCCGGACCACACCGGCGACGTGACGAGCGCGGGCGACGGCGCGACCACGATTGCCGCCGATGCCGTGACCAACGCCAAGCTGGCCAACATGGCCACGGCAACGATCAAGGGGCGGGCCAGCGCAGGCACCGGCGACCCGGAGGATCTGACCGCAGCACAGGCGACGGCGCTTCTGGACACGTTCACCAGCGGCGCGAAGGGGCTTGCTCCCGCCTCCGGTGGCGGCACCACCAACTTCCTGCGCGCGGACGGGACCTGGGCGGCGCCTGCGGGCGGCGGTGGCGGGTCGCCGGGCGGTGCGTCCGGTGAAATCCAGTTCAACAACGCGGGCAGCTTCGGCGGCGCGGCCGATGTGGAGATCGAGGGGGGCCAGCTGCGCCTGCCGACCATCGCCACCCCTGCCGCCCCGGCGGCGGACGGGCTGAAGCTGTTCGGGCGCAAGGTGGGCGGTCGCGCCATGCCGGTCTTCATGGGGCCGAGCGGGCTGGACAGCGCGCTGCAACCCTCGCTGGCGCGCAACAAGGTCGGCATGTGGCTGGCCACCGGCAACGGCGGCACCGATACGGCCTGGGGCCTCGCGCTGACCGGGGGCGGGACGGCGACAGCCGAAAGCGTCGCGACCACGAACCTTCATACCTACATGCGCCGCAGGTCTTGGCGCGTGACCACGGCATCCACGACTGCAACGGCAGGCCTGCGATGCAATTACCTGCAATGGACGCTTGGCGGGCCGTCCGCCGGTCTGGGCGGGTTTCACACGGTCTGGCGCTGGGGTCCGGCAACCGGCGTTGCCACCCCGACCACGCGGGCCTTCGTCGGGATGCGGGGATCGGTTGCGGCGCCGACGGATGTCAACCCCTCGACGCTGACCAACATCTGCGGCATGGGCTGGGATTCCGGCGACGCCAACATCCAGTTCATCCACAACGACGGCACCGGCGCGGCGACGAAGATCGACCTTGGCGCAAGCTTTCCGCGCCCGACCGTCGATCTGACCTCGGTCTATGAAGTCGCGCTGTTCGCGCCGCCGGGCACCACGCAGTCGCTGAGCTATGAAGTGACGGATCTCGCTTCCGGCGCGGTGGCGACCGGCACGGTCACGACCGACATCCCGGCCACGACCCAGCTTCTCGCCCCCTATGGCTACATCAGCGTCGGCGGCACAAGCTCTGTCATCGGCTTTGCTGTCATGAGCCTCTACATCGAAAGCGATTACTGACATGATCCTGCACGTCCTGTTCACCGAGAATGGCATCCCCGGCTGGATCGGCGAGACACCGCATGTGAGCATCGTGCCGAGGGCGGCGGTGATGTTGGAGGGCCGTGGCGCGCATGCAGTACTGCCTTTCGCAGGCAGTACTGCATGCGCGCCACGGCGGCGGCAGCAGCGTCGGCGCCGCGAGCAGTTCTGAGGGGGAGCTTCAGGCGGCCTTGTCTGGAGCGCGTGCCTATTGATTTGGGACAGCGTGGTTTTCACGTTTCACGATTCGGACCGCCTACGTTCCGCCGCAGTTTTCATCTGAGAGCGTTGATTTCATTGGGTTGTCGGCGGATTGCAAATCCGTGTAGACCGGTTCGATTCCGGTACCCGCCTCCA
>NZ_QMJY01000018.1 GCF_003574395.1 Tabrizicola thermarum | reverse complement strand
CTGGAAAACACCAGCACAGGCCCTCGCCGAGGAACTCGAAAAAACAACAACAACCGTTGCACTTGGAACTTGAGTTAACCACGTCAGAACGCCCACAACCAAGCCATTGGAATCCCTTGCGGCCCCCACCGCGCCGCGCGCGGCGCACCGCAAGGTCGCTTTCCGCCCCCACCCCGCCGCCTGCGACTTCCCCCCGCCCCCGGCCCCCGCTACTCTCCCCCAAAAGGAGACCCCCATGACCCGCGAGACCACCCTCTCCCTGATCCGCCGCTACTACGACGCCTTCAACGCGGGCGACCCCGAGGGGATGCTCGCCTGCCTGACCGAGGACGTCGAGCACCGGGTGAACGAGGGCGGGCACCGGATCGGCAAGGCGAAGTTCCGCGAGTTCTGCGGCCACATGGGGGTCAGCTACCGGGAGCAGCTCCGCGACCTGACGATCTTCGCGACCGACGACGGCACCCGGGGGGCCGCCGAGTTCGTGGTCCATGGGGAGTATCTGAAGACCGACCCGGGCCTGCCCGAAGCCCGCGGCCAGACCTACATCCTCCCCGCCGGGGGGTTCTTCGAGGTCAGGGGCGGCCTCATCTCCCGCATCACCACCTTCTACAACCTCAACGACTGGATCCGGCAGGTGAGCCAGTGAACCTGGAAGACATCGACGTCCGGGTCCTGCGCGGCCCCGAGCTGGAGGCCGCCCTCGATGGCGTCGCGCAGCTACGGATCACCGTGTTCCGGGACTGGCCCTACCTTTACGACGGCTCGCTGGAATACGAACGCGAATACCTCGCCACCTACCGCGACAACCCCGGCGCGCTGCTGGTCGGGGCCTTCCACCAGGGCCAACTGATCGGCGCCTCGACCTCGACCCCGATGGAGGACCACGCGCCGGAGTTCAGCGCCCCCTTCCGCGACCTTGGCCTGCGGCCGGAGACCATCCTCTACGGGGCGGAGTCGGTCCTTCTGCGCCCCTATCGCGGCATCGGCCTTGGCCACCGTTTCATCGACCTGCGCGAGGACCACGCCCGCGCCCTCGGCCGGACCCATGTCGCGTTCTGTTCCGTCATCCGGCCCGACGACCACCCTGCGCGGCCCGCCCAGGCCCGCACCAACGACGCCTTCTGGCGCGGGCGGGGCTATGCGCCGCTTCCGGGGGTCGTCGCGCGGTTCAGCTGGAAGGACCTCGGCGACACGGCCGAGACCGAGAAGCCCCTGCAATTCTGGATGCGGGCGCTTTGACCCGGACCTTCTGCCCACGCGTGGGCAGACTGGCGAATTGCGCCAAATCAATGCGTTGCCTGTGGGCATTCATATACCTTTAGGCTTCGGGGCGATCCGACCCGCCGGATCGCTGCGAGAGCCCACGCCAGACGCAAGCCCCGTCACGATCCGTCCGGACAGACCCGAGGAGGCCGGAAATGACCGATCCCGTCCCGTTCCACGCGCTTTCGATCGACGAGGCCCTGACGCGGCTGAACGCCCGGCCAGGCGGACTGAGCCGGGACGAGGCGGCGCGGCGGCTGGCCGAGCACGGGCCGAACCGCCTGCCCGAAGCCAGATCGCGGGGGCCGGTCCTTCGCTTCCTCGCGCAGTTCGACAATGTGCTGATCTATGTGCTTCTGGCCGCAGCGGTCGTTACGGCGGCCTTGCAGCACTGGGTCGATACCGGGGTGATCCTCGCGGTCGTGCTGGCCAATGCGGTGATCGGCTTCATCCAGGAGGGCAAGGCCGAGGCGGCGATGGGGGCGATCCGGTCGCTGCTGGCGCCGAAGGCGGCCGTCCTGCGCGACGGGCAGCGGGTGAGCCTGCCGGGGGCCGATCTTGTGCCGGGCGACATCGTGCTGCTGGAGGCGGGCGACAAGGTGCCGGCCGACCTGCGGGTGATCGAGGCGCGGGGGCTGGCGGCGCAAGAGGCGATCCTGACCGGCGAATCCGTGCCGGTGGAGAAGGACACGGGGCCGGTCGCGGCGGCTGCGGCCCTGGGGGACCGGCGGTCGATGCTTTGGTCGGGGACGCTGGTCACGCAGGGCACCGCGAAGGGGCTGGTCGTGGCCACGGGCCAGGGCACCGAGATCGGCCGGATCGGCGGGCTTCTGGCCGGGGTCGAACAGCTGACCACGCCGCTGGTCCGGCAGATGGACCATTTCGCGCGCTGGCTGTCGCTGCTGATCCTGCTGATCTCGGCGCTTCTGCTCGCCTACGGCCATTTCGTCGGCCATCAGGACTTTGGCGAGCTATTCATGGCGGTGATCGGCGTCGCCGTGGCCGCGATCCCCGAAGGCCTGCCTGCGGTGATGACGATCACGCTGGCCATCGGCGTGCAGGCCATGGCGCGGCGCAACGCCATCGTGCGCCGCCTGCCCGCGATCGAGGCGATCGGCTCGGTCTCGGTCATCTGCACCGACAAGACCGGCACGCTGACCCGCAACGAGATGGTCGTGGCCGCCGCCGAGACGCCGGAGGGTGCCTTCACCGTCTCGGGCGACGGCTATGAGCCCCGGGGCAAGATCACCCCGGCAGGCGATCTGTCGCGGCTGGCGCGGGCGGCGGCGCTGTGCAACGACGCGGCCCTGCATGAACGGGACGGGCAATGGTTCGTCGAGGGCGACCCGATGGAGGGGGCCTTGCTGGCCTTTTCCGGCAAGGTGGGCGAGGTGCCGCCCGCCACGCGGTTGGACGCGGTGCCTTTCGACAGCCGCCACCGCTATATGGCGGTGCTGACCGGCGACGGGCTGACCCTGGTCAAGGGCGCGCCGGAACGGGTGCTGCGCATGTGCGGCGACATCGACCATGCGCACTGGCACGACCGGGCCGAGGCGATGGCCCGTCAGGGCCTGCGCGTGCTGGCCTTCGCCGAACGGCAACAGGCAAGCGACCGCATCGACGCGAAGGCGCTGGAGGGCGGGCTGAGGTTCATCGGCCTTCTGGGCCTGATCGACCCGCCGCGCGCCGAGGCCATCGAAGCGGTGGCCGAATGTCGCCGCGCCGGGATCCGGGTCAAGATGATCACCGGCGACCATGCCGGAACCGCCGCCGCCATCGCCGCTCAGATCGGGCTGGCGCGGCCGGGCCGCGTGCTGACCGGAGCGGATCTCGACAAGCTGGACGATGCGCAGCTGGCGCTGGAGGTGATGGACGTCGATGTCTTTGCCCGCACCAGCCCCGAACACAAGCTGCGGCTGGTCACGGCCTTGCAGGCCAACGGTCTGTCGGTGGCGATGACCGGCGACGGCGTGAACGATGCGCCCGCGCTGAAGCGCGCCGATGCGGGCATCGCCATGGGGCTGAAGGGATCGGAAGCGGCGAAGGAAGCCGCCGATCTGGTGCTGGCCGACGACAATTTCGCCAGCATCGCGGCGGCCGTGCGCGAGGGGCGGACGGTCTGGGACAACCTGCGGAAGGTGATCAGCTGGACCCTGCCCACCAATGCGGGCGAAGCCTCGGTCGTGGTGCTGGCGCTGCTTCTGGGGCTGGCCTTGCCGGTGACGCCCGTGCAGATCCTGTGGATCAACCTGATCACGGCTGTCACCCTGGGCCTTGCGCTGGCCTTCGAGCCGACCGAGGCCGGCACCATGTCGCGCCCGCCCCGCCCGCGCAACGCGCCGATCCTGACCGGCGGGCTGGTCTGGCAGGTGATCCTGATCGCGGGCCTCTTCGTCGCGGCGACCTTCGGCCTCTTCAACTATGCCATCGATCAGGGCTATTCGCTGGCCATGGCGCAGACGATGGCGATGAACATGATCGTCGTGCTGGAGATCTTCAACCTGTTCTTCATCCGCAACATGCACGGCACCTCGCTGACCTGGAAGGCGGTCCGGGGCACGAAGGTCGTCTGGACGGTGGTGATCCTGGTGACGGCGGCGCAGTTCGCCGTGACCTACCTGCCGCCCCTGCAGGCGATCCTGGGCACCGAGGCCGTTCCGTTCGGCCATGGCCTGCTGATCGTCGGGATCGGCGTGGTGTTCTTCGCCATCGTCGAGATCGAGAAGCAGATCCGCCTCGGCCTGCGCGGGCGTCCGGGCCGCCCGGAAGAATCCGCTTGAAAACCGGCCCTTTCGGGGGCATATGGCGCACCGGACGCCTGCGGGACATCCCCCGCGGGCCCATCTGCAATGGAGAGACCATGGCCAAGGAAGACATTCTCGAATTCCCCGGTGTCGTGAAGGAACTCCTGCCGAACGCGACATTCAGGGTCGAACTCGAGAACGGCCATGAGCTGATCGCGGTGATGGCAGGCAAGATGCGCAAGAACCGCATCCGGGTTCTGGCCGGCGACAAGGTGCAGGTCGAGATGACCCCCTACGACCTGTCGAAGGGCCGCATCAACTATCGCTTCAAGTAAGTTGCGCCTCATCCTCGGATCAGGCAGCCCGCGCCGCAAGGACTTGCTGGCGCAGATGGGGATCGTGCCCGATCTGATCCTGCCCCCCGACATCGACGAAGACCCCCGCAAGGGCGAACTGCCGCGTCCCTATTGCCTGCGGCTGGCCGAGGAAAAGGCGCGGGCGGTGCCGTCTGGTCCCGATGACGTGGTGCTTTGCGCCGACACGACCGTCGCGCTTGGCCGCCGCATCCTGGGCAAGCCTGCGGATGCCGGAGAGGCCGCAGCCTTCCTGACCGCTCTTGGCGGGCGGCGGCATCAGGTCGTCACCGGGGTCGCGGTGCGGCGCGGGGACCGGGTGCTGGTGCGCGACAGCGTCAGCGTGGTGAAGATGAAACGGCTGTCGGACGCGGAACTGAACGCCTATCTCGCCAGCGGCGAATGGCAGGGCAAGGCGGGCGGCTACGGCATCCAGGGGCTGGCGGGGGCGCTGATCCCGTGGATTTCGGGCAGCTACACCGGCATCATGGGCCTGCCGGTGGCCGAGACGGCGGCCCTTCTGACGGCGGTGGGCTATCCGGTCTGGAGGCAGGCATGAAGGGACGGCTTCTGGTTCTGGACGAGATCGCCGGCCGTCAGGCCGCCGCGCTGCTGGTGGACGGGCGGCTGGAGGAACTGGCCATCGACCCCGAGGGCGACGTGGTGCTGCCCGGCGCCATCTGCCGCGCGGTGGCCGACCGTCCGGTCAAGGGCCAGGGCGGCATCTTCGTCAGGCTGCCGGGCGGCTCGGGCTTCCTGCGGCAGATTTCCGGTGTGGCCCCCGGCCAGCGGCTTCTGGTGCAGGTCACGGGGCCGGCCGAACCCGGCAAGGCCCTGCCGGTGACCACGCGCCTTCTGTTCAAGTCGCGCTTTGCCATCATCACCCCCGACGCGCCCGGCCTGAACATCAGCCGCCGCATCCGCGACGAGGACCGCCGCGCCGACCTCTCGGCGCTGGCCGAGGCCGGCATGTCTGGCGCGTCCGAAAGGCTGGGCCTGATCCTGCGCTCGGGCTGCGAGGAAGCCGAGGATCAGGCGATCACCGAGGACATCGCCGCGATGCGCAGCCTGGCCGAGGCGGTGCTGGCCGATCTGTCCGGGGACCCGGAGCTTCTGGTCGATGGCCCCTCGGCGCATGATCTGGCCTTCCGCGACTGGCTGGACCCGGCGGTGGACGATGCCGACACCGATCCCGGAAGTCTCGAACGCCACGGCGTGATCGAGGCGGTCGAGGCCCTGCTGTCCCCCCGCGTCGCGCTGGAGGCGGGCGCGCACATGATGATCGAACCGACCCGCGCGCTGGTGGCGGTGGATGTGAACACCGGCCCCGACACCTCGCCCGCTGCGGCGCTGAAGGTGAACATCGCCGCCGCCCGCGACCTGCCGCGCCAGCTGCGCCTGCGCGGCCTGGGCGGCCAGGTGGTGGTGGACTTCGCGCCGATGCCCAAGCGCGACCGCCATATCCTCGACCAGGTGCTGAAGGCCGCCTTCAAGACCGATGGCGAAACCAACCATGCCGGCTGGACCACGCTTGGCCTTTACGAACTGACCCGCAAGCGCGACCGCCTGCCCCTGGCCGAGCTTCTGCCGAAAGGCCTGCCATGAGCTGCCCGATCTGCGGCAAGCCCGCCGTCCCCGCCTACCGCCCGTTCTGCTCGCGCCGCTGCGCCGACATCGACCTTGGCCGCTGGCTGACCGAAAGCTACCGCATCCCGGCCGAAAGCGCGGACGAGGCCGAGGAGCTGCCAACCGACGAGACCCCGCCAAAGGCGCATTGAGAGGCGTTTTCCCTCTGGACAGCCCCCCGGTGCTTGAGTATCACCCGCCCACCAAACGGTGCCCAGATAGCTCAGTTGGTAGAGCAGCGGATTGAAAATCCGCGTGTCGCTGGTTCGATTCCGGCTCTGGGCACCACTTGAATCAGCAAGATCAGCAAGCTGAGTGTCGCGCTTTTCCTTGTCCATGCGCCGTGGCGGCATTGCGCGGTTTTTTCCTGCACTGGCGGCGTTCGCCCGGGCTGGGACGCGCGCGGACGGCCCCTTGCGCTGATCGCAGCCTTGCGCTGTCGATCCGGCGCGATCCCGAGAAATGTCTTTGGGCGTGCAGAGTGCATTGCAGAACGCCGCGTTCGCGCCGAAGGTGAAGGGACATTCCGCGTCTTGCATCCAGGAGAGGCAAGGTTATCAATCCGTTGACAAGCAGTTGCTCCTCCAAAGCCCGGTCCTGATGCTTGACCCGTGACGCCTCATCTTTCCTGTCGGCCTGCGTTTCGGTCGATCTGGAGGTCGATCCCAGGACGGCAGGGCTTTTTGCCTTTGCGGCTGTGCGGGGCGAGCGGGCTGTCGTTCACAAGGGGGCTGCGATCGGTCCTGCGCTGGACCGGCTCGAGGCGCTGTGCGACGGGGTGGCGCATCTGGTGGGCCACAACATCCTGCGCCATGACCTGCCGCATCTGGTGGCCAACCGGGCGCGGCTGACGGGTCCGGGGGCGGCGGCGATCGACACGCTGTGGCTGAACCCCCTGGCCTTTCCGCGCAACCCTTATCACCATCTGGTCAAACACTATCACGACGGGCGGTTGCAGGTCGGCCATGTGAACGACCCCGAACAGGATGCTCGGTTGGCCCTTCAGGTGCTGGCCGATCAGATCGCAGCGTTTACCCGGTTGGGAGAGGAGGCACCCGATGCCTTGCTGGCCTATCACCATCTGACAACGCGAGGCGAGGCCTCGGCCGGGTTCGACGCGCTGTTCCGGTCCTTGCGCGGCCCGGCACCGGGTGAGGCCGCAGCCCATGCCGCCATCCGTCGCCTGCTGGACGGTCGCGCCTGCAACCATCGTCTCGACCAGACCCTTGGCCGCCTGTCCGATCCGCGCAATGGCTGGCCGATGGCCTATGCGCTGTCGTGGATTTCGGTGGCGGGCGGGGATTCGGTGATGCCGCCCTGGGTGCGGATGCAGTTTCCGCAGGCGGGGCGGATCGTGCGACATCTGCGCGACACGAACTGTGGCGATCCGGCCTGCGGCTGGTGCGCGGAAAAGAACGACCCCAAGGCCGCGTTGGAACGCTGGTTCGGCTTTCCCGCCTTCCGCCCGCAGCCCGTCGATGACATGGGTCGCCCCTTGCAGGAGCGCATCGTGGCCGAGACGATGGCGGGCAGATCGGTCCTCGGCATCCTGCCCACCGGCACCGGCAAATCGGTCTGCTACCAGATTCCGGCGCTGTCGCGGTTCGACAAGACCGGGGCGCTGACGGTGGTGATCTCGCCCCTTGTGGCGCTGATGGCCGATCAGGTGCAGGGGCTGGCGCGGGCCGGGATTTCGTGCGCTGTCACGGTGAACGGCATGCTGTCGCTGCCCGAACGGCATGACGCGCTGGAAAAGGTGCGGATGGGCGATGCGGCGATGCTGCTGATCTCGCCCGAGCAGTTGCGCTCGCCAGGGGTCCGCGCCGTCCTGCAACAGCGCGAGGTCGGGCTCTGGGTGCTGGACGAGGCGCATTGCATCAGCAAATGGGGCCATGATTTCCGGCCCGACTACCGTTATGTCAGCCGCTTTGTCAAAGAGGTCTCGGGCGATGCTCCGGCGCCGGTGCTGTGCCTGACCGCAACTGCCAAGCCCGAGGTGGTGCGCGACATCCGTGACCATTTCCAGTCCCGGCTCGGGGTGGACCTGATGCTGCTGGACGGGGGCGCGGTGCGCACCAACCTGTCCTTTGCCGTGCTGGCCACGCAGAAGGCGACCAAGCTGAGCGACATCCTGACGACGATCGAGGCCAATCTGCCGCCCGAAGGGGCCTCGGGGGCCGTGGTCTATTGCGCCACCCGGACGGCGACGGAAAAGGTGGCGGAGTTCCTGAAGGCGCAGGGGCTGGCGGCGGATTTCTTCCACGCAGGACGCAGCCCGGAAGATAAGCGCGAGGTGCAAGAGGCGTTCCGCACCGGGCAGTTGCGGGTGATCGCGGCGACGAATGCGTTCGGCATGGGCATCGACAAGCCCGATATCCGGCTGGTCGTGCATGGTGACATTCCGGGGTCGCTGGAGAATTACCTGCAAGAGGCGGGCCGCGCCGGGCGGGATCGCGCGCCCGCCAGTTGCGTGCTGCTGTTCAGCCCCGAGGATGTGGAGCGGCAATTCTCGCTGTCGGCGCGGTCGCGTCTGGCACGGCACGAGATCGGCGCGATCCTCAAGGCGCTGCGGCGGCTGGACCGGCACAGGTCGGGCGAGGTGGTGGCCACCCCGGGCGAGATCGTGCGCGAGGAGAAGGATCAGGAATTCGAGCGCGACAAGGCCACCGACGACACCCGCGTGAAGACCGCCGTGGCCTGGCTGGAAGAGGCGACGCTGCTGGCCCGCGAGGAGAACCGCGTACAGGTGTTCCCCTCGTCGCTGCGCATCCGGTCGGTGGCTGAGGCAGCAGCCATCCTGGAAAAGGCGCGGATCACCGGGGTCAGGCGCACGCAGCTGATCGACCTTGTGCGCCATGTGATGAATGCAGCCCCCGATGCCGGGGTTTCGACCGACGATCTGACCGGGGCCTGCGGGCTGTCGGGGCGCGAGTTGCACCGGGCTTTGGCCGATCTGGAGGCTCTGGGCATCGCCAGCAACGACACGGGCATCACGGTCTATGTCCATCTCGGCGTCGAGGATGCCTCGGCCCGTCGTCTGGACCAGGCGGCGCGGATGGAGACCGATCTGATCGCCCTGATGCAAGAGGCGGTGCCGGATGCCGAAGGGGCCGAAGCGCAGCCCCTGAACCTGACCGAGACCTGCCAGGCCCTGCGCGACAAGGGACATGCGCAGGTGCGCCCCGATCTGGTGGAGGGCATCCTGCGCGGCATGGCGCAGGACGGCCGCGATCAGGACGGCGGGCGGGGGAACCTGACCCTGCGCAAGGCCAGCCGGACCACGATCTTCGTGCGGCTGGAGCGGTCATGGCCCGTGGTCGCCCGCACGGCAGACCTGCGGCGGCAGGGGGCGCAGGCGCTGCTGGCCCATCTGACGGGCAAGGTGGCCAAGGGCACGCGCGGCAAGGACATTCAGGTCGAAACCACCCTTGGCGCGATGCTGGATGCGCTGAACGGCGACGCGCTGCTCAGGGCCGAGACGCGCGACATGACCCGCCTGATGGACCGCGCGCTCTTGTGGCTGCACGAACAGCAGGTCGCCACCCTGGGCCGGGGGCTGACGGTGTTCCGCCCGGCGATCACCGTGCATCTGAACCCGAAGGGCGGGCCGTTCACCGTCCAGCACTTCGCGCCCCTGGAAGAGCATTATGCAGAGACGACGATCCAGACCCATGTGATGGCGGCCTATGCCGAAAAGGGGCTGGAGGACATGGATCAGGCCCGGCGTCTGGCCGAGGATTACTTCGTGCTGGACCGCGACGCTTTCCTGCGCCGCTGGCTGCCGGGGCGCGGCGCGGAAATCCGGCGGCAGACCACCGGCACGTCCTGGCGCGCGATCGTCGATGCGCTGGACAACCCGGTGCAGGCCGAGATCGTCCGCGACGACCGGGAACAGACCAATGTGCTGGTGCTGGCGGGGCCGGGGTCGGGCAAGACGCGGGTGCTGGTGCATCGCATCGCCTACCTCATCCGCGTGAAGCGCGAGGACCCGCGCGGCATTCTGGTCTTGACCTACAACCGACATGCCGCGGCCGAGATCCGGGAACGCCTGCGCCGCCTGATCGGGGATGACGCTGCGGGGGTGACGGTGTCCACATGCCACGCGCTGGCGATGCGGCTGATGGGGGCGAGCTTTGCAGGCGATCACGAGGGGCCGCGTGACTTTGACGGCATCGTCCTGCAAGCCGTAGCCCTGCTGCGCGGGGATGGTCTGACCAGGGCCGAGGCAGAGGCGCTGCGCGACACCCTGATCCAGGGCTATCGCTGGCTTCTCGTGGACGAATATCAGGACATCGGCCCCGAGGAATATGCCCTGATCGGCGCGGTGGCGGGGCGGTCGCTTGAGGATGACCTGCGCATCAGCCTCTTTGCCGTGGGCGATGACGACCAGAACATCTACGCCTTCGCCGGGGCAAGTATCGAGTTCATCCGGCGCTTCGAGACCGACTATGCCGCCAAGCCGGTCTGGCTGACCGAAAACTACCGCTCGACCGCGCATATCATCGCGGCGGCCAATGCCGTCATCGCCCCGGCCGCCCAGCGCATGAAGGCTGGACACGACATCACCGTGAACCGCGCCCGCGCCAGGGCTGCGCCGGGGGGCGACTGGTCGGCGCTGGACCCGGTGGCGCAGGGGCGCGTCACCCTGCTGGATGCGGGCGGCGAGGCCGGGCAGGCGGTGGCGGCTCTGGACGAGCTGCTGCGTCTGTCCCGGCTGGACCCCGATTGGACCTGGCGGCGCTGTGCCGTGATCGCCCGCGACTGGCGGCGGCTGGAACCCGTCCGTGCCTATGCCGAGGCTCTGGGCATTCCCATCGACATGGCCAACGAAAAGCCGCTCTCCCTGTGGCGCATGCGCGAGATGCAGGGATTCGTCCGTGCCCTTCTGGCAGATCGCACCCGGCTTTTGAGCATCCCCGATCTGATCGCCATCCTGAACGGCCAACCCCGGAACCGCTGGACCGACCTGATCGGCGAAGGCATCGGCACCCTGGCGCGCGAACTGGTGGAAAAGGCCGCCCCGGTGCCCGACATCGTGCAATGGTTCGGCGAATGGGCGCGGGACGTGCGCGGCGAACATCAGGGGCTGCTGCTCATGACCGCCCACCGCGCCAAGGGGCTGGAGTTCGATCATGTCGTGATCCTGAACGGCGGCTGGGATCGCCCCTCGCGCGGCGAGGATGCCGACGCCCCGCGCCGCCTGTTCTATGTCGCCATGACGCGGGCGCGGTCCACGCTGACCGTGCTGACCGACGGGCCCCACGCCTTTGTCCGCCCGGGCGATGCGATCCTGCCGCGCCGCGTCACCCCCGACGCCGCCGCCCTGCCGCGCGCCCGCCTGCGCTATGTGCCGCCCGATCCCCGGCTGGTGGACCTGTCCTTTGCCGGGCGTCTGCGGGACGGGGATCCGGCGCTGGCCGCCATCGCCGCCGCCCGCCCCGGCGACCCCGTCCAGCTGATCCGCGACGGCGACCGCTGGCGGATCGACACCGCCCAGGGCCGGACCCTTGCCCGCCTCTCCCGCGCCTTCGCCCCGCCCGAGGGCGCCACCTTCCTGCGCGGCGAAGTCGCCGCCGTCCTGACCTGGCGGCGCGAGGATGGGGATGAGGACTATCACCACCTGCTCCGCCGCGACGCGTGGGAGGTGGTCTTGCCGGAACTGGTGTTCGAGGCACTGGAGTGACCCGCGGAACCGGCAGGACATCCGTCCGCGTCTGCGGTTGGTCAGGGCCGCGATGGGGCGGGGGCGGTGATGGCACGCCTCGCCGGCTGACCTGGGCGGCGTGACCTCGCCCTGCTGCCGCGCCGGAAGGGCAGCCGGTCCGTCCCGGGTTGAAGACTTGAAGGCAGGGCCGTTTCCCGCGATCCTGCGGCCATGACTCTGCAAACCGATCGCCCGTCCTGGCCCCGTCTGCGCCTTCGCATCCATTTCGGCGAGGCCGAGATGCTGGGGCCCGGCAAGGCCGAGCTTCTGGAACGGATCGCGCGCACCGGGTCGATCGCAGCCGCAGGGCGCGAGATGGGGATGAGCTACAAGCGCGCCTGGATGCTGATCGAAACCCTGAATGCGATGTTCCGCGCGCCGCTTGTCGAAAGCACGCGCGGCGGCCCGGGGGGCGGTGGTGCCGTGCTGACCGAGACGGGGCAGCAGGTCCTGGCCCTCTACCGCCGGATCGAAGCAGAGGCCGCCGAGGCCGGCGCCGGGACGCTGCGCGGGATGCAGGCGCTGCTCCGGGATATTCCCGATGGAAAATAACGGTTGACTCCGGGGCCAGCGGACAGCGATGTTTCCGGCCGACCATATCAACCAGAGCCACCCGGAATGATGCAGCGCCGCGACCTTCTGCTTGCCCTTGCCATGCTGGGCGTCCTGCCGGGCGCAAGTGCTGTCGCCCAGACCGATGCCCCCGTGATTGCCGCAGCCGCGGACCTGTCCTTCGCCGTGACGGAGATCGCGGCCCGGTTCAGGCAGGACACGGGGATGGACGTGCGTCTTGCCTTCGGCTCGACCGGCAACTTCGCCCGCCAGATCCGCGAAGGTGCGCCGTTCCAGATGTTCATGGCGGCGGATGAGTCGTTCATCCTGGACCTGCACCGCGATGGCTTTGCCCGCGACGAAGGCACGCTGTATGGCGTCGGTCGGATCGTGCTGAAGGTGCCGGAAGGGTCCTCCCTGGTCGCCGACGGCACGTTGGAAACGCTGCGGCAAGCATTGGCGGCGGGTCGGATCACCCGCTTTGCCATCGCCAACCCCGACCACGCTCCCTACGGGATGCGCGCCGAAGAGGCGCTGCGCCACGCAGGACTGTGGGAGGCCATTCAGCCCTATCTGGTGCTGGGTGAAAATGTCGCTCAGGCAGCGCAGTTCACGCTGTCGGGCAATGCCGAGGGCGGGATCATCGCCTATTCGGTGGCGCTTGCCCCGGAGGTCGCGGCGCGGGGCAGCCATGCGCTGATCCCCGAGGACTGGCATGAACCCCTGCGTCAACGCATGGCGCTGCTGAACGGGGCCGGGCCGGTGGCCGAGGCCTTCTTCGCCTACATCCAGACCCCGCCTGCGCGCGAGATCATGGCGCGTTACGGCTTCACCCTGCCGCAGGACTGACGCTTGGACTGGACCGCCCTTTTCCTGTCGCTTGAACTTGCCGCCTGGACGGTGGCGATCCTGCTGCCGGTCTCGGTTCTGACCGGCCGGTTCCTGGCCTTCCGGCAGTTTGGCGGCAAGGGTTTGGTCGAAGCCCTGGTGATGCTGCCGCTTGTCCTGCCGCCCACGGTGTTCGGCTTCTACATGCTGGTCGCCTTTGGCCGGAACTCGCCCCTGGGGTCGCTCTGGCAGGAGCTTTTCGGCCATCAGCTGGTCTTCAGCTTCGAGGGTCTGGTTCTTGCCTCGGTCATCTTCAACCTGCCCTTCGCGATCCAGCCCGCGCAGCGCGGGTTCGAAGCCGTTCCCGTCGCCGTGCGCGAGGCGGCCCGCTGCTGCGGCCTGTCGCCCTGGCGGTCGCTGCGGAAGGTCGAACTGCCCCTGGCCTGGCCGGGGGTGATGACGGCCATGGTGCTGACCTTCGCCCATACCCTTGGGGAATTCGGCATCGTGCTGATGGTTGGCGGCTCCATCCCGGGAGAGACGAAGACCGTCGCGATTGCCATCTACGACCGGGTGCAGGCCTTCGACGACAGGGGGGCAGGGATCATGGCGGCCACGCTGGTCGCGATCAGCCTGGCCACGATCACCGCCACCTATGCGCTGTCGGCCCGCCTCGGACGGCGGCTGTCATGACGCTGTCGGTATCGCTGCGGGCCGACAGACCGGTCCCGCTCGAGGTGGCCTTCGAAGTGGCTCCGGGCGAACTGCTGGCCCTGGTGGGACATTCCGGGTCGGGCAAGACCACGATCCTGCGCAGCATCGCGGGGCTGTGGACGCCCTCTTCCGGCCAGGTGCGGGCGGGTGGGACGGTCTGGCTGGATACGGGGGCCGGGATCGACCTGGCCGTGCACCGACGCTCCATCGGCTTCGTGTTCCAGTCCTATGCGCTGTTTCCGCACATGACGGCGCTGGGAAACGTGCTGACCGCGATGGCCACGCCCGACCGGGCCGAGGCGGCGCGGCTTCTCGATCTGGTCAATCTGCACGGTCTGGCCGACCGCAAACCGGCGCAGCTTTCGGGCGGGCAGCAACAGCGCGTGGCCCTGGCCCGCGCCCTGGCGCGAAAGCCATCGGTGCTGCTTCTGGACGAACCCTTCTCTGCCGTGGACCGCGCCACCCGCGAAAGACTTCATGCCGAGATCATCGCGCTGCGGTCGCATCTGGCGATGCCGGTCGTGCTGGTCACGCATGACATGAACGAGGCGCAGCTTCTGGCCGACCGGATGCTGGTCATCCAGAACGGACGGCTTGTCCGCGAAGGCACGACGGCACAGGTCATGGCCGACGCCGACGCCCTGCGCGCCATGGGCATCCGCGAGGTCGCAGCCCTGCTGCCCGCCGTCATCGCGGGCATCGAGGAGGACGGCCTGACCCGGCTTGACACGGCGACGGGGCCGATCTTCCTGCCCGGCGTGCAGGGAGACCCGGGCACGCGACTGCGCGTGCGGATCATGGCCCACGAAATCATCCTGTCGCGCGCGCGGCCCACCGGGCTTTCCGCACAGAACATCCTGCCCGCGCGCGTGACGAAACTCACCCAAGGCGACGGCCCCGCCGTGACGGTTCACCTGTCGGTCGGCGAGGCCGAACTGCTTGCGCGCATCACGCGTCGCGCGGCCAGGGACCTGGCGCTGGCGCCGGGCGACAGGGTTCATGCCGTGCTGAAGGCGATGTCGGTGGCCCGCGACCATATCGCCCCGGCGTCACGGCACGTCTGACACCCAAGGCTCGCCCGCTGGCCGTCTCTGACGCGGCCAGGCCCTCTCGATGCGGGCCCCCCGGATGCAGCACACGGGAAGGCGCGCCGCCTGCGCCCTACCGCAGGTCCATCCGGATATAGTGCTGGCGCAGCGCGGCCGGCGAGATGCCGTAACCGGCGCGGAACTGGGCGTAGAACTGGGTCATGGAGGTGAAGCCGCATTGTTCGGCCACCGCAGAAATCGCGGTCGAGCTTTCCACCAGAAGCGCCCGCGCCCGCATCAGCCGCATCCGGTTGATGAACTGCTTCAGCGGCACCTGCATGGTCCTGGAAAACAGCGATACCGCATAGTTTTCATGCAGCCCCGTCACCGCTGTCACCTGGGCGTTCAGCAAGGGTTTGTCCAGGTTTTCAAGCACATGACGCACCATCGCGATGACATGGCGCACATGGGCCGAACTGAGACTGCGGTCGCTGCCGATCTCGTGCTGCGGCGGGCGAAGATAGTCGAAGCCCGACACCAGCGCGCGGCGGAACAGGGCGTTCAGCTCCATCTTCACGATCTCGGCCCGTTCGAAATCGCCCGAGCGGTAGTCCTGATACCAGCGCTGCACGAGGTCGCCGTCGCAAAGCGGTTCCGGCAGCGCCACCATCCCCCGCCCGATCAGTGCCGCCTGCAAGGGCATGATGTGACGCATCTGCAGAAAGCTGTCCAGGGGTAGGTAGATGTTGGCCAGCCGCGGCGGGGCGTCGCCCAGGGGCTGAAGCCCGGTCAGCTGGTGCGGCACACCGGCCCAGAACAGGACCAGCCGGCGGTCCGGCACCTCAAGCCTCGTGCCGTCGAAGTCATAGCCCATGCGGACATGCGTCGCGAAGTTCAGCTCGACATGGCCGTGCCAGTGCGGCTGCGGCATCAGCTGGGGCTCGAAGATGCGGATGCCGAACCGCCCGAAGGCGCGGTTGCGCGAATAGAAATGCCGGTCGTGGTTCGGCACCGGCATCGGGTTGCGCCGTCTCTGACCCCTGCTGCGGCTGCCATCCATGCCTGCCCCTGCCGATCTTAGAAAACCGGAAAACTATCTGACAAAGTGATATTGTTGAAAGCCCTCATCTTCCGCAACCTCTGCCTGCCGGACGGGGCGGAGGGAGTCCGCGACCGGCGGCCCTGTCAACGTCGATCGGCCTGGCGCTAGCGCAGATCAAGGGAAGCAAGATGACGATCCGTATCCAGCGCGTCGCTCCTGCGGCGCTGCTTCCGGGGGTGTCTTCCGGGGCGGCGGTGTCCGCGCCGACCACCCCGCCGGACCGCCGCATGCCGGTCCGCCGGATCATCGCGCCCTTGCGCAAACTCCAGCGCGAACAGAGCCCGGTTGACGCCGTGCCGGAGAACCCCGCAACCGTCCACACCCGCCGCCCGGTCAAGGCGGCCTTCGAGATTGCAGCCTGAAGGAGCATCATGCCCAAACCCGTCATCACGTTCATCGGCGCCGGTTCCACCGTGTTCACCAAGAACATCGCCGGCGACATCCTGTCGCGTCCCGCCCTGGCCCAGGCCGAAATCCGCCTGATGGACATCAACCCCGAACGGCTGGAGGAATCCGAGATCATCGTCGGCAAGCTGGCCCAGACCCTTGGCGGCAAGGCATCGGTCAAGACCTACACCGACCAGAAGCGCGCCCTGACCGGGGCCGATTTCGTCGTCGTCTGCTTCCAGATCGGCGGCTACGACCCCTGCACGATCACCGACTTCGAAGTGCCGAAGAAGTTCGGCCTGCGCCAGACCATCGCCGACACGCTGGGCATCGGCGGCATCATGCGCGGCCTGCGCACCGTCCCGCACCTGTGGTCCATCTGTGAGGACATGCTGGAAGTCGCCCCTCAGGCCATGATGTTGCAATATGTCAATCCGATGGCGATCAACACCTGGGCGATCGCTGCGAAATATCCGAAAATCAAACAAGTGGGCCTGTGCCATTCGGTCCAGGGCACCGCGTGGGAACTGGCGCGAGACCTCGACATCCCGGTCGAGGAGATCCGCTACCGCGCGGGCGGCATCAACCACATGGCCTTCTACCTCACCTTCGAACACCGCCAGCCGGATGGGACCTACCGCAACCTCTACCCCGACCTCATCCAGGGCTACCGCGAGGGGCGTTTCCCCAAGCCGTCGCACTGGAACCCGCGCTGCCCGAACAAGGTGCGGTATGAGATGCTGACGCGGCTGGGCTACTTCGTCACCGAAAGCTCGGAGCATTTCGCCGAATACACGCCGTGGTTCATCAAGCGCGACCGCCCGGACCTGATCGAGAAATTCGGCATCCCGCTGGACGAATACCCCAAGCGCTGCGTCGAACAGATCGCCCGCTGGAAGAAGGAAGCCGAGGCGCTGAAATCCGCCACCACCGTCGAGGTGAAGGAAAGCCACGAATACGCCTCGGAAATCGTGAACTCGGTCGTCACCGGCGAGCCCTCGGTGATCTACGGCAACATCGGCAACCGCGGCTACATCCCGCAACTACCCGAGGGCTGCGCAGTGGAGGTGCCGGTTCTGGTGGATGCCTCGGGCCTGCAACCCACCGTGGTGCATGACATCCCGCCGCAACTGATCGCCCTGATGCGCACGAACATCAACGTCCAGGACCTGACGGTGCAGGCGCTGCTGACGGAAAACCCCGAGCACATCTACCACGCCGCCATGCTTGACCCCCACACCGGGGCCGAGCTGGACCTCGACCAGATCTGGGCGATGACCACCGACCTTCTGGCCGCGCATGGCGACTGGCTGCCGGACTGGGCGCGGGTGCCGGTGCGCAAGGCGGGCTGAACCGCTGTGGCCCCGGCGCATCTGCGGTGCGGGGGCGGCACCGCGGGGTGCCTTGTCGCCAGGGCGCCGGGCAATCGCGCCCGGCGCGGGGGGCAAGATGGCAAGAGCCCGCGCCGCAAGGCCGGGCGCGCGCCGCCTTGCAAAGGTCAGGCGTAGGCCCCGGCCCAGCGGTTGATGAGCTGCCCCTGCAACCGCCGCGCGCGGGTGGTCCAGGCCTTGCCGCCCTCGGGCTCCTCGCGCAGCGCGACCGGCACGGCATCGCGCCGCCCGGGATCGCCCGTGAAGATGGCAAAGACCAGTTCCCGCCCCGGCGCGGGCGGCACCACATGGCCCGCCAGTCCCGAGACGAAATTCAGCGTCCCCGACTTGGCCAGCACCTTGACCTTGCTGCCCTTGATGACCTCGCCCTTGTCGTCCTTCAGGCCGACGTCCCGCAGGATCGCCTTCAGACCCCGCCCCCCGGCCTCAGCCTGTTGCAGCATCTGCGCCATGCCCGCCGCCGTCACGCGCGACTGCCCCCCCAGCCCGGAGTGATCGTGCAGGTCGAAGCGCACCCCGAACCGCGCCGCGACCCAGTCGGACATCGCCCGCCCCGAAGCCTCCAGCGTCGTCAGGCCCGAGGCGGTCAGCCCCACGCATTCCGCCGTCAGGTTGGTGGAAAACCTCAGCATGTCGCGCAGAACCTCGGTCAGCGGCGCGCTGTCCACCCGGCCCAGCTCTGCCCCCGCCGGCAGCGCCGCGACCCGCTCGCCCGGCTCCAGCCGGATGCCCTGCGCGCGCGCCAGCGTGCGGAACACCTCGGCCACATAGGCGCCGGGGTCGCGGACCGGCAGCCAGCGGCTGCCCCCCTTGCCCAGCGCGGCCGAGGCCACCGTCCATGCCTCGACCCGACCCGGCGCGTAGGTGAACAAGGGCGCATCCCGCTCTGCCACGTCGACCCGGACCATGCCGACGGCGGGCACAAAGCGTTCGCCCCGCGCATCGACCGTGGTGCGCCACTGGCCGTCCACCTTCTTCCATTCGAAATAGGCCCGGTTGAAGTTCAGGTTCAGCCCCGAGATCGCCGCGTTGTAGCCGACATGCTCGGGCTGGTCGGCGGCAATCCCGCGCAGCGTCGGCAGCGCGCCCTCCCAGTAGAGGAACCGCCCCGTCGCCCCCTTCAGCCCGGCCTTGGCCAGCCGCGCCACCAGATCGCCCAGCTGATCGGTCTGCAAGGTCGGATCGCCCCCGCCCGCCAGCACCAGATCGCCCTGCACCACCCCGCCCTGCACCGGCCCCGTGGCCAGAACCCGCGTCGCAAAGCGGTGGGATGGCCCCAGCTTCTCCAGCGCGAACAGCGAGGTCACTGTCTTGGCCACGCTTGCTGGCGGCATCGGCAGGGTCGGCGCGCGGCTCTCCAGCACCGCGCCGGTCCTTGCGTCCATCACCACGAAGGCGACCGACCCGCCCAGCCTGGCCTTCTCGATCAGCGCCTCGGCATCGACGGGGCCGCGCGCGGCACCGGGTGCGGGGGCCGCCGACTTGCCGCCGCGCGTCACCGGCCGGGGCGAGCTGTCCATCACCTCGGCCACCGCCGGGAAGGCCGCGCCCGCCAGAAGCCCGGCCAGCATCATCCGCCGCGAAATCACGCCTCTTCCTCCCTTTTTTCCGGTCATAACGCCTTCCCGGCCGATTCCGCCAGTCCGGGCTGCAGCCGGGCAGTTCGCACTTGCGTGACAAGATTGCCTGACTACAGTCAGACGAAATACCTGACCGGGGTCTGCCATCATGCTGGATGCCGTCGCGCGCCTGCGCCGCTTCAACCGTGCCGTCACCCGCGAGGTGGGGGCACTGGATACGTCGTTTCTGGGCCGGGGGCGTCCACTCGGCGCGGTCCGGGTTCTGGTCATGGTGCGTCCCGAAGGGACGGATGTGGCGCTGATCCGGGATCGGCTGGGGCTGGATTCGGGGCTGATGAGCCGCTTCCTGCGCAGCCTGGAACGCGAGGGGCTGATCCAGACTGCGGCCGACCCCGCCGACCGCCGCCGCCGCATCGCCCGGCTGACACCGGCGGGTGAGGCCGAAGTTGCGGCCTATGATGCCATCGGCCATGCCCGGGCGGCCCGGCTTCTCGCCCGCGCCGGGTCGCGCGCGGCCGAACTGGTGGCCGCGATGGACCTGATCGCCACGGTGCTGAACCGCGACCAGATGGAGATCCGCCCCGCCGATCCCGACAGCCCCGAGGTGCTGGCCTGCTGGCAGGCCTATGTCGCCGAACTGGTCGCCCGCGTCCCGGATGCCACGCCCGATCTCTTCCCGCTCCCCGACCCCGGGGCCGACCGCTACCGCCCGCCGCAGGGCCGCTGCCTCGTGGCCTGGTCCGACGATCTGCCGGTGGGCTGCGTCGCGCTGCGCCCGCTTGACGGCGCAACCGCCGAGGTCAAGCGGCTCTGGGTCGATGCGACAGCGCGCGGCCAGGGCCTCGCCCGCCGGCTTATGACCGCCATCGAGGACGAGGCGCGGGCCATGGGTCTGGTCGCGCTGAAGCTCGACACCAACTCCGCCCTGTCCGAGGCAGTCGCGCTCTACCGCGCAACGGGCTGGCGCGACTGCGCCCCCTACACCGGCGCGCCGGCCGATACCTGGATGGAAAAGCGGCTCTGACCGGACCCGCCCCGCGCGCGCGCCGTCACCGCCCTGCCCGCCACCCGCCCCGCGCCCGGATTTCGCTGGAGGAGGCATCGTTCATCGGCAGGTTCACGAAAGCCCAGACCGGAGGCCTGTGGCCGCGCAGGTTCTCGCCGCGCGCCACCTGATGCACCCGGAACGCCCGCGCCGCTACGGACAGCCGCGCCTGCACCCCCGACCCCGGCCGGGCCAGCACGCCCACGGCCACGCTGCGCAGGATGTCGCGCCAGCGGCCCCAGCGATGGAACTGCACCAGATTGTCCGCCCCCATCAGCCAGACGAAGGTCACACCGGGATAAACGGCCCGCAGCCGGTCGATCGTATCCGCCGTCGCCCGCGTCCCCAGCCGCGCCTCCAGCGCCGTGATCTTCACGCGCGGATGCCGCATCACCGCCCGCGCCCGCGCGATCCGGTCCGCCAGCGGCGCCGGCTGGCGCGCCTTCAACGGGTTCGCAGGCGTCACCAGCCACCAGACCTGATCCAGCCCCATCCGCTTCAGCGCCTCACGCGTGATGTGCACATGCCCCTCATGCGCCGGATCGAACGACCCGCCAAGCAGCCCCACGACCATCCCCCTGGTCGCCACCGGAAACCCCTGCCGCATCGGACCCGTCCTCCCACGCGGCCGAGAAAAGCCGAACCGCCCGACCCGCACAAGCCCGCCGACCGTTGCAGCCCCGCCCCTTCACCGCTACATGTGCGCCAACCCCAGATGTCAGGAACCCGGAGCCATGGCCAGCTATCAATACGTCTATCACATGGAGAACGTCTCCAAGACCTATCCCGGCGGCAAGACCTGCTTTGAAAACATCCACCTGAACTTCCTGCCCGGCGTGAAGATCGGCGTCGTCGGCGTGAACGGCGCGGGGAAATCCACGCTGCTCAAGATCATGGCCGGGATCGACAAGGATTTCAAAGGCGAGGCCTGGGCCGCCAAGGGCGCCACCGTCGGCTATCTCGCACAGGAGCCATACCTCGACCCCGCGCTGACGGTGAAGGAAAACGTCATGCTGGGCGTGGCCAAGCAGCAGGCGATCCTCGACCGCTACAATGAACTCGCCATGAACTACTCGGACGAGACGGCGGACGAGATGGCCCAGTTGCAGGACCAGATCGACGCCCAGAACCTGTGGGAACTGGACGCGACCGTGGGCGTCGCGATGGACGCGCTCCGCTGCCCGCCGGACGATGCCGACGTGACCACGCTGTCGGGCGGGGAACGCCGTCGGGTGGCGCTCTGCAAGCTCCTCCTCGAAAAGCCCGACATGCTGCTTCTGGACGAACCTACCAACCACCTCGACGCCGAGTCGATCGCCTGGCTGCAGAAGCACCTGATCGACTACAAGGGCACGATCCTGATCGTCACCCACGACCGCTATTTCCTGGACGACATCACCGGCTGGATCCTGGAACTCGACCGCGGCCGCGGCATTCCCTACGAGGGCAACTATTCCTCCTGGCTGGAACAGAAGGCCAAGCGCATGGCGCAGGAAGCGCGCGAGGACAAGTCGCGCCAGAAAGCGCTGGAAAAGGAACTGGAATGGATCCGTTCCGGGGCCAAGGCGCGGCAGGCCAAGGGCAAGGCGCGTCTCAACCGCTACAACGAGATGGCCAGCCAAACCGTCACCGAACGCGCCACCACCGCCCAGATCATCATCCCGAACGGCGAACGCCTGGGCAACAAGGTGATCGAGGTCGAGGGCCTGAAGAAGGCCATGGGCGACAAGCTTCTGATCGAGGACCTGTCCTTCACCGTCCCCCCCGGCGCCATCGTCGGCGTCATCGGCCCGAACGGCGCGGGCAAGTCGACCTTGTTCCGCATGATCACCGGCCAGGAACAACCCGACGAGGGCACGATCAAGCTGGGCGAGACGGTGAAGCTCGCCTATGTCGACCAGTCGCGCGACGCGCTCGACCCTGACAAGACCGTATGGGAGGAAATCTCCGGCGGGGCCGAGGTCATCCATCTGGGCGACCTCGCGATGAACTCGCGCGTCTATACGGGCGCGTTCAACTTCAGGGGCACCGACCAGCAGAAGAAGGTCGGGTTGCTGTCGGGCGGCGAACGCAACCGCGTCCACATGGCCAAGCTGTTGAAATCCGGGGGCAACGTCCTTCTCCTTGACGAACCGACCAACGACCTCGACGTGGAGACGCTTCAGGCCCTGGAAGCCGCCATCGAGGATTTCGCCGGCTGCGCGATCATCATCAGCCACGACCGCTTCTTCCTCGACCGCCTCTGCACCCACATCCTCGCCTTCGAGGGCGACGCCCATGTGGAATGGTTCGAGGGCAACTTCCAGGCCTACGAGGAAGACAAGGTCCGCCGCCTCGGCCCCGACGCGCTGGAGCCGAAGCGGGTGAAGTACAAGCGGTTCGCCCGCTGACGCAGGTCGGGGCCCGCCCCGACCCCCGTGCGGCCCCGTAGGTCGGGCTTCAGACCGACTCCCCTCCCCCCTGTCATCCCCGCGAAAGCGGGGACCCATCTTCCTTTGCGGGTATGGCTCCCCGCCTGCGCGGAGATGATCCGACCGAACCCCAACCCGTAGGGTGCGCATTCATTGCGCAGCTCACCGCACACCCGCCCATCGTTTGGCGCTCTGCAGCGCACCACCCGCCGCCTCCCCAAGGACACCGCCCGTAAGGTGGGCAATCTGCCCACCACCCCTGGCAACACAGGGCCGCCCCTCCCTCGGGCGGGCGCACCAACCGCCGAGCGAAGCGCTTTGTCCCCCACCCCCGCCCCTGCTCTCCCCGCCAGAGGGAGGCCCCATGATCCAGCCCGCCTGCCAGACCCTCATCGACGCCTGCACCATCTCCTGACGCGCCGCATCCCCGCACAACTGCCCGGCTGATCCACATCAATGCCGCCTTTGCGATTCCCGGTGATACTGCACTTCCAACCCCATCGGAGGACGTCCCATGACCGACCGGAAAACCATTCCCCAGAAATCCAAAGCCGCGACGGAACCGCCGAAGAAGCGCACCTGGACCGAAGAGATCGAGGTCGCCGGCGACAAGCTGGTGGCCGAGGTCAAGCGCCTGGCTGCCGAAGGTCAGGTCAAGCGGATCCGCATCACGGAACCGGACGGCGATCTGATCGTGGAACTGCCCCTGACCGTCGGGGCGATTGCGGGCGGTGCCGTTGTCCTCGCGGCCCCGTTTCTGGCCGTGATCGGCGCCATCGCCGCCTTCGTGACCAAGGTCAAGATCGAGGTCATCCGCAGCGGCGACCCGGCCGACAAGCCCAGGACCTGAGCACGTCAGGCTGCGCCGTCCCGGTCGTCCCCGGCACGGCCAGGCACTGGTGAAATCTGTCAGCACGGCTGGCAGACGGCGGGACGGCAGGCGTCTGCCAGCCACCGGCACAGCTTGCGGACTGGGTCCGGGGCGATCCGTCGCCCGCGGGTCGCATGGTCACGATCCGCCCCGTCCCCAATCCTTAACATTAGGCGGACTCCAGGATGAAGCGGAGCAGCATGTGCTCATGGCATTGAGGGGTCCGGGTTTCATGAGGTTTCGTCACCTGAGTTGCGCGGAGCGAGCGGTCGTCTTTTCCGAAGCTCGTCGGGGAAGCAGTCAGCGCGAGATTGCGCGGTGTCTCGGTCGGTCGGCGAGCACGGTCTGTCGGGAGTTGCGCCGAGGTTGGCTGCCGGAGGGCGGCTATTGCCCGCAGCAGAGCGCAGAGGAGCATGCGCGTCGGCGGCAACGCTGCCGGCCCCGGCGCAAGCTCCGGCCGGGCGGGGCGCTCTGGCGCTTCGTCTGGCATCACCTCGTCACATTCCGCTGGTCGCCCGAGCAGATCGCCGCGACACTCCGTTCCATGCACCCCGACGATCCCCGATGCCCGCGTGAGCCATGAGACGATCTACGCCATGATCTATGCCCAGGCGCGCGGCGGGCTGAAGGCGGCGATGGTGGAAGCCCTGCGCCAGGGCAAGCTGCGGCGCGGTGTCGGTCGGGGGATCGGGCGCAAGCCTGGGGGCGGCAGTTCCATCGTCCCGGAAACCTTGAAGATTATCCACCGGCCCGAAGAGGTGGAGGCCCGCCTGGTCCCCGGCCATTGGGAAGGAGATCTGCTTAAAGGGGGCCTTCAACCGCTCGTCCGTCGGCACGCTGGTGGAACGCAAGACCCGCTTCGTGACACTGGCGCGGATGGAGGGCAACGGCGCCGAGGCCGCGCTGGCGGGCTTCACCCGGCAGATGCGCCGTTTGCCCGCCTTCCTGCGGCGGAGCCTGACCTACGACCGGGGTCCGGAGATGGCCTGCCACCCCGAGCTCGCCCGCCGCCTGAAGATCGACATCTGGTTCTGCGATCCCCACCAATCGGCGGGAAAACAGTCCCCCGGACTGTTTTCTGATCCGCCTCATACATGGCAGCGCGGGTCGAACGAGAACACCAACGGGCTTCTGCGCCAGTTCCTGCCCAAAGGCGCTGACCTCCGCCAGTTCTCTCAGCGCGATCTCGACCATATCGCCAAGCTCATGAACAACCGCCCCAGAAAGACACTGGGCTGGAAAACACCAGCACAGGCCCTCGCCGAGGAACTCGAAAAAACAACAACAACCGTTGCACTTGGAACTTGAGTTAACCAGTCCCTAACGCCCACAGCCAACTCCTTGAAATCCCTCACCCCGCCGCAAGCGCCGCGCGCGGCGCGGCCAGGGGCCTTCCCCTCCCCGACCCTCGCCCCTACACTCCCGCCAAAGGGAGGCCCCCATGACCCAAGACCACCACCAGACCCTCACCGACGCCCCCACCCCGGCCCCCCTGGAGAGGACGAACGCCCCCCACGCCCCGACCCACCCCCTGACCGGACAAGGGTGCGCCCCTCGGCGGGCCATGCGGTGACACCCCGCCCCTGGCTGGTGCTCTCAGCGGCCGTGATGCTCGCCGCCTGCGCCCCGCGACCCGAGGCCGCGAAACCGCCGCTCTACACCGCCCGCGAGGTCGCCGCGCCCGAGGAGATCACCTTCCTCCTCCCCGGCGCGCTGACCACCGCGCGCATCTTCGGCCCCGCGAACGACTGGACCACCGACCGCCACCTCGTCGTCGAATACCGACTGCCAGGGATGCGCGGCGAACCCCTCTCGCCCCCCCTCGACATCCTCCGCGCCGCTGACTGGGTAGCGGGCTTCGCCAACCGCCACCCCCAGGCCCGGATCAACCTGCTGGGCTATTCCACCGGCGCCGCCATCGCCATCGAGGCCGCAGGCCGCATCGACGACAGTCAGCGCGTGCGGGTCGTCGCCATTTCCAGCGCCACTCCCTTCCCCGGCGCGGCCATGGGCCTGGTGAACGGGGTCGCCGGGATCGTCGGATCGGCCCTTGCCACCGGCAGCCTTGACGCGAAAACCGTCTGGGAGGACTACTTCATCACCCTCTACATCGGCTCCGGCTGGCGCAGCTCTCCCGAGAAACGCGCCATGGCCGAAAGGCTGCGCCGGGCCTTCGCAGGCCAGATCAACACTCCGGGCGAGGGGCGGGGCCGCTCGCAATCCGCAAGCCTCCTGCTGTGGACCCTCTCGCGCGAGGCGCTGGCCTCGCGGGCCCGGATCACGTTCTTCCACGGGCAGAACGACCCGATCTTCCCCCTGCCCCGAGTCCGCCGCCTTGCCACGCGGCTGAACGCCACTCTCTGCGTCCTGCCCGAGGATGGCCATATGCCCCTCCTGTCCCGGCCGGACCTGATGGAAAGGGTGGAACGGGTGCTCGCGGGCACCGGCGGCCCCTGCGGCTGACGCGGGCTCGACCACGGCAGGGCAGCGCAGGCTGTGGCGACGCCACTCGATCGCCCGCCCGTGGGCAGAGGAGGGGTAAAGGGCACGGGCCGACCACCCGCGGCAGCTTTCCGATCCCCACCCGCGCGCAAGCTGAGCACTACGGCCCACCACCCCGGGCGACCGGAGGGCGCGCCGTCCGGCACATCCCCTGCCGCCGGGCACCCTGAGACCTACGCTGCGCGGCCAGCCCCCTTTCCCGATCCGTCCCGCGGCCCTACACTCGTGCCATGGTGATCGAGCAACTGACCTTCCGCGTTCCTCTCTCGCTTCGTCCGCGCTTTCTGGCACTGGACGCCGAGATCTGGACAGCGACGCTTTCCGCACAGCCCGGTTTCCTCGGCAAGGAGTGCTGGGTCGAGGCCGCCGACCCCGAAATGCTGCATCTCGTCATCCGCTGGCAGACGCGGACCGCCTGGCGCGCAGTTCCAGAGGAGCTGCTGGCCCGAACCGATGACCGTTTCACCGCCGCGCTGGGGCAGAAGGTTCCGGTGCTGCGCTGTCTGGATCAAGAGGTCCTGGACCTCCCGGACGCGTCCGCCATTGCTTGACACCAGCCTGACGCCCACAGCCAGGCCCCTGAAATCCCTCACCTCGCTCACCTGTCCGCGCGTGGACAGGCGAAGGCCCTTCCCCTCTGCCACGCCCACCCCTACACTCGGCCAAAGGGGGAGCCCATGACCGAACCCGACTACCAGACCCTTGTCGACGCCCCCACCTGGGCCTTCATTCGGCAGACGAACGCCACCTACCCACCCGACACTGCCACCCTCTCCATCGCCGAGCAGCGGGCGATCTATGACCGGATGTGCGCCGCCTTCGACACCCCCTACCCGGCTGGAGTGACCTCCCACGACGCGCCCATCGCCGGCGTCCCCTGCCGCATCTACCCGGGCGCGCAGCCGACCGTCCTCTACCTCCACGGCGGCGGCTTCGTGGTGGGCGGCCTCCACTCCCACGACGGGGTCTGCGCCGACATCCGGGGGGCGACCGGCCTGACCGTCGTCTCGGCCGACTACCGGCTTTCCCCGGAACATCCCCACCCCGCCGCCTTCGACGACGCTTGCGCGGTGGCCCGCGCCCTTGCCGCCCAAGGCCCCCTGATCCTCGTCGGCGACAGCGCCGGGGCCAACCTCGCCGCCGCAGCCTGCCATGCCCTGAGGGGCGATCCGAGGATCAGGGGCCAGGTCCTGATCTACCCCGGCCTCGGCGGCGATCTGAACACGGGCAGCTACATCACCCATGCGAACGCCCCGATGCTGACCCGCGACGACGTCCTTTTCTACCGGGACATCCGCCACGCGGGCCCCGCGCCGGACGCAAACCCCACCGTCAGCCCGCTGAAGGACACCGATTTCTCAGGCCTGCCGCCGACCCTCGCCATCGCCGCGGAATGCGACCCCCTCGCCGACGACGCCCCGGCCTATGCCGCGAAGATCGTGCAGGCCGGGGGCCGCGCCCATGCGATCACCGAACCCGGCCTCGTCCACGGCTACCTCCGCGCACGGACCACGGTCCCCCGTGCAAGGGAAAGCTTTGCCAGGATCACCCGGGCCATCACGGCCATGGCCGAAGATCGCTGGCCCTTCTGAGGCGCTGACCAGGCACAATCCGGAAGGGCTTCGCGACCAGGGCAAGCCTTGCCGATCCATGAACGCCAGCGGCCAGGTCAGGGGTCTGCCTGAGCCAGGGAACCTGCCCGCGCGTGGACACGCCGCAGGGAACCGCAGCCGTCGGCCCGGCGTTGTCCGGGCGAGCAACCACAGGAGTCACCCCATGAAAGGCGCCCTTGCCTGGCTGATCGGCATTCCGATCCCGATCATCATCATTCTCTACCTGATCGACGTCTTCTGACGCCGTCGCCTCGCGCGCGTCGGGGGCCGAGGTCAGCCCCGCTCGATCTCGGCCCCAAGGCCACGCATCAGGTCCTCGAAGACGGGAAACGAGGTCTGGATCGGCGAGCCATCATCCACCGCGACCGGAGCCTTCGCCGCCAGGCCGCAGACGAGGAAGCTCATCGCGATCCGGTGGTCGATGTGGGTGGCGCAGGTCGCCCCGCCCGGAACGCCGCCAGGCCCCATCCCATGGACGATCAGGGTATCCTCGTCCTCTTCCACGCGGACGCCGCAGGCCTCCAGCCCCCGGGCCATCGCGTCGATCCGGTCGCTTTCCTTGACCCGCAGCTCCCTGACGCCGCGCATCACCGTGCGGCCGGTGGCGAAGGCCGCGACGACCGACAGGACCGGATATTCGTCGATCATCGAGGGCGCGCGGTCCGGGGGCACCTCGATCCCCTTCATCCCGCCCGAGAACCGGACGCGCAAGTCGGCCACCGGCTCGCCACCCTCTTCGCGGGGGTTCCGGAACTCGATGTCCGCGCCCATCTCGACCAGGGTCAGGTAAAGCCCGTTGCGGGTCAGGTTCTGGCTGACGCCGGGGACCAGGATCTCCGAGCCCTCGACGATCAGCGCCGCGCAGACCGGGAAGGCCGCGCTTGACGGGTCGCGTGGCACCGCCACGGTCTGCGGCCGCAGCTCGGGCTGGCCTTTCAGGGTGATGACATGGCCCTCGGCGGTCTTGTCGACGTGAAGCTGCGCCCCGAAGCCCAGCAGCATCCGCTCGGAATGGTCACGGGTCGGTTCCTTCTCGATCACCACGGTCTCGCCCGGCGCGTTCAGACCGGCAAGCAGCACCGCCGACTTCACCTGGGCCGAGGCCACGGGCAGCGCATAGCGCACCGGGACGGGGTTGGCGGCGCCGACGATGGTCATCGGCAGGCGGCCGCCCTGACGGCCATAGGCGCGGGCGCCGAAGAGGCTCAGCGGATCGGTGACGCGACCCATCGGACGTTTGCGCAGACTGGCGTCGCCGGTGAAGGTCGCGGTGATCGGGGTTGTCGCCATGGTGCCCATGATCAGCCGGACGCCAGTGCCGGAGTTGCCGCAGTCGATCACATCCGCCGGTTCCTGCAACCCGCCGACACCCACGCCGTTCACCGTCCAGACGCCCGCGCCGTGCCGCGTGACCGTCGCCCCGAACGCCCGCATCGCCTTGGCCGTGTCCAGCACATCCTGGCCTTCCAGCAGGCCGGAAATCTTCGTCTCGCCCACCGCCAGCGCGCCGAAGATCAGCGACCGGTGCGAGATCGACTTGTCCCCCGGCACGTCGGCCACGCCCCGCAAGGGCCCGGACTTGCGGGATTTCATCGGTTGCGCGTCACCATGGCCGGACATCTTGGTCTCTCCTTGCGTTCCGGCATGGCTGATAGCGCAACCTTGCCGCGCGGTCCATCACCTGAACCGGATCGCATGACGCGGCGTCGGACCCTCCGGGGGGAGTATTTCTGAAAAGAGCAAATCACGGCAGCTTGCTCTTTTCCCAAATACTCATGCCACGGCTAGAGCCTGCGAAACGTCAGGTAATGCGGCGCGCGGCCTTCGCGCAGCGCCTTCTGCTCGTAGCGCGTCGACAGCCAGTCTTCCCAGGCCCCGCCCTCCCCCGTCTGGGCGACAAGGGTGAACCCGGCGGGCGGAACTTCCTCGAGTGTCTGGCGGACATAGTCGGGGATGTCGGTGGCGACGCGGAACTCGGCCCCCGGGGCGGTGATCCGGGCCAGGGGCAGCAGGTATTCCGGGGTCACGAAGCGGCGGCGGTGGTGGCGGGCCTTGGGCCAGGGGTCGGGGTAGTTGAGGAACACCTTTTGCAGGCAGGCGTCGGGCAGGACGTCAAAGAGGTCGCGCACGTCGCCCGGATGCAGCCAGAGGTTCTTCACCCCCGCCCCCCGGATCTTGCCCAGAAGCATTGCGATGCCGTTCACGAAAGGCTCCGCCCCGATCAGCGTCACCTCCGGGTAGCGCGCTGCCATATGCACCAGATGCTCGCCCCCGCCGAAGCCCACTTCAAGCCATAAGGGCCCCTTGACGAAGCCCATGTCCAGGACAGACCGGGACGGGTTTTCCTCCCGCGTCACCCCGCGCAGCGTCAGCGGGCCAAGGTCCTCGGCCAGATAGCCCTTCTGGCTTGCCCGCAGGGTCTTGCCCTTGATCCGGCCGTAGAAGTTGCGGCGTTGGCCCGCGTCGGTCATGTGAAAAAGCCCCGGAACTGATCCGGGGCCTTCAAACAGAGCCAGGCGACAGGGTCAAGCGCGACCGGAGCCCGAAGTGGCGACGCCGTCCGCGTGGCTCGATGCCACAAGGACGGCTCCCCGTCTCACACGGCTTTCTTCAGCGCCTCCACCAGATCGGTCCGCTCCCACGAGAAGCCGCCGTCGGCTTCGGGCGCGCGGCCGAAATGGCCGTAGGCCGCGGTGCGCTGATAGACCGGCCTGTTCAGGTCCAGATGCGTGCGGATGCCGCGCGGGGTCAGGTCCATGACCTCGGCCACGGCTTTTTCGATGCGGCTGGCCTCGACCTGGCCGGTGCCGTGGGTGTCCACATAGATCGACAGGGGTTTTGCAACGCCGATGGCGTAGCTCACCTGCAAGGTGCAGCGTTCGGCCAGGCCCGCGGCCACCACGTTCTTCGCCAGATAGCGCGCGGCATAGGCCGCCGAGCGGTCGACCTTGGTCGGGTCCTTGCCGGAGAACGCGCCGCCGCCGTGGGGGGCCGCGCCACCGTAGGTATCAACGATGATCTTGCGGCCCGTGAGCCCTGCGTCGCCATCGGGCCCACCGATGACGAAAGTTCCCGTCGGGTTGACGTGCCATTCGGTCTTGCGGGTGATCCAGCCCTCGGGCAGGACTTCGCGGATATAGGGCTCTACGATCCTGCGGATGACCTTCGAAGTCTGGCGCTTGGACGTGTGCTGGGTGGACAGCACGATCGAGGTCACCTCCACGGGCTTCCCGTTCGCATAGCGCAGCGTCAGCTGGCTTTTCGCATCCGGCCCGAGCGTCGGCTCGGCACCCGACTTCCGCGCTTCGGCCAGACGGCGCAGGATCGCATGGGCATACAGGATCGGCGCCGGCATGAACTCGGGCGTCTCGGTCGTGGCATAGCCGAACATGATCCCCTGGTCGCCCGCCCCGTCGCGGTCCACGCCCTGCGCGATATGGGCGCTTTGTTCGTGGATGTAGTTGTGAACCTTGATCTTTTCCCAGTGGAACTTCTTCTGTTCATAGCCGATGTCGCGCACGCAGTCGCGCACGATGCCGTCGATCCGGTCCATCATCGCATGGGTCGCCTCTTTCGAGGACAGGCCGACCTCGCCGCCGACCACCACCCGGTTTGTCGTGGCAAAGGTCTCGCAGGCGACGCGGGCGTTCGGTTCTTCCGTCAGGAAGGCATCCAGAACGGCATCCGAGATGCGGTCGCAGACCTTGTCGGGGTGGCCCTCCGAGACGGACTCGGACGTGAAGACATAGTCTTGGCGGCTCATGGGAAGTGCTCCGTTAAAGGGTAAGCCCACCACGCCAGGAAGCCGTTGTGGAGGGGTCAGGTCGCGCCTGACTAGACGGGCGGGCGTGGGCCGTCAATGGGCTGCACGTCGCCGCCGCGCCATTGCACCAAGCCCGAGGCCCGCCAGCAACAAGGCCAAAGGACCATCGCCCCAGCGGCTGTAGGGCGTCGGCGGCAGGGCACCGGGGATCGTCGTGTCCAGCGCGGCCATCTCGCCGAAGGGCAGCGCCTTGACCACCCGCCCATGCGCATCGACCACCGCCGTGACCCCGGTGTTCGCCACCCTTATCAGCGGCAGGCCCTGCTCTACCGCCCGCAGGCGCGCCTGGGCGAAATGCTGAAACGGGCCGGTCAGCGTGCCGAACCAGGCGTCATTGGTGATCTGCAACATCCAGTCGGCGCGTTCCGGCATCGCGTTCACGTCGCGCGGGAAGATCGCCTCGTAGCAGATCAACGGCAGCACCTTGCCGAACCGCCCGAGATCCAGCACCTGCGGCCCCGGACCGGCAGAATAGGTGTTGCCCGCCTGGGCCGCAAAGGCGCGCAGGCCGAACCACCGGTAGGCCAGATCACCGAAGGGAATATACTCGCCGAACGGCACCAGATGCGCCTTGTCATAGCGCGCGGTCTCCTCCCCCTCGCCCTCCAGCACGCGCAGCGAGTTGTAGAACCGCTGGCCCTCTTCGCGCTGGATGCCGACCGCAACAGGGCGCCCGTTCGAGGCTGCAACCACCATGTCGGCCACCTCGGGGGCATATTCCAGCATGTAGGGCACGGCCGTCTCTGGCCAGATCGTCAGATCGGCGGGGGTGTCCCTGGCGGTCAGCGCCAGAAGGCGGTCCAGGAAATCCTGCGCGCGCGCGGCCTCCCATTTCGCCGACTGCTCGGCATTGGGCTGCACCAGGCGCAGGGTCAGGTCCCCCGCCGCAGGCAGCGGCTGCGACAGACGCCACAGGCCAAAGACCAGCGCGGCGGCGAGTATGGCAGCCGACCCCGCCGCTCCGCGCCAGCGCCAGAGGATCGGCAGGGCAGCGGCCAGCACGGTCAGCAGAGACAAGACCGAGGCCCCGCCCAGTGCGGCCAACTGGTCCAGCGGCGTGCCGATCCAGATGTGACCGACCATCGCCCAGGGAAAGCCGGTGAAGATCACCCCGCGCAGGGCTTCAAGCGCGGTGAAGGCCACGACAAAGCCAAGGACCGGATGGGCAAAGAGACGCGCCAGAACCGCCGCCCCGGCCCAGAAGAGGCCAAGACCGAAGGACAGCAGCACCACCGCGAAAGGCGCCATCCAGCCATGGCGGGCGATGTCGATCAGGAAGGGCTCGACAATCCAGTTCAGCGCCACACCAAAGTGACCAGCCCCCGCGAACAGCCCGGCCAGAAACGCCCCGCGCCCATCCGTCTCTTGCTGCAGGAGCCAGGTCAGCCCCGCCAGAGCCGGCAGCGTGGCCCACCAGAAGCCCAGCGGTGCCTGCCCCAGAGCCGCGACCGCGCCAAGGGCGAAGGCCAGCCCCAGGCGGCGCTTTGCAACCAGCCGGATCTCAGGCACCGCTCACTCCGCTGCCGCGGCAGGCATCCGCACCCGCAGACGCTTGATCCGGCGCGGATCGGCATCGACGATCTCGAACTGGACGCCGCTTTCGTGATCGATCACCTCGCCGCGCGCCGGAACCCGGCCCGAACGCAGGAACACCAGCCCGCCCAGCGTGTCGATCTCCTCGTCCTCCTCGCCGGTGCGCAGGGCCAGGCCCAACGCCGCCTCGAGTTCTTCCAGCGGGGCTGTCGACTGCGCCAGGATCACGCCGGGCTTCTCTTCCTTCCACAGCGCGCCCTCGTCCTCGTCATGCTCGTCCTCGATCTCGCCGATCACGGTTTCGATCAGGTCCTCGATGGTGACAAGGCCGTCGACCCCGCCGTATTCGTCGATGACCAAGGCCATGTGGACGCGGTCCTTCTGCATCTTCTGCAACAGGACCCCCGTGGGCATCGACGGCGGCGCGTAAAGGATCGGGCGCAGCAGGCGCTTGAGGTTGAACCGGCCCGAGGCGCCGAACCCATGCTGAAGCGCGAGGTCCTTCAACAGGACCAGACCCTGCGGATGGTCCAGCGTGCCCTTGTAGACCGGCAAGCGGCTGAAGCCATGTTCGCGGAAGGTCTCGACCAGGTCGTCCTTGCCGATGTCCAGCGGCACCGCCACGATCTCGGCCTTGGGGATCGCCACATCGTCCACCCGCATCCGCCGCAGCGCGTGCAGACCCTGCGGCCCGCTTGCCGCACCCGGCGAGGTGCTGGGGGCGACGGCATCGCCCGAGTGGCTGAAGGCAGAAAAGAGCCGACCCAGAAAGCCGCGTTGGCCGTGGTCTGAGGCGGGATCATCGGTCTCGTTCAGCGCGCCCTGCGCTGCGGGAGACCCGTCGGTGCTACTGCCCATCGGTCCTTTGTCCGTGCATCACCCGTCCAGCGGGTGCGACTCCCAATATGGGTCAGAAACCCCAAGGCTTGCAAGTATGCGCACTTCCAGCGCCTCCATCAGCGCCGCATCCACATCCTCGACATGGTCGTAGCCCAGAAGATGCAGGATGCCGTGCACCAGAAGATGAGTGACATGGTCGGCCATCGGCTTGCCCTGCGCTTCCGCCTCGCGGGTGCAGGTCTCCCAGGCAATGGCGATGTCGCCCAGTTCGACCGGGTCCTCGGCATCGCCCGGCTCGGGCAGGTCCGGCGCCGCACCGATCTGCGCGGCGGCGCGATCCTCCGAGGGCCAGCTGAGCACATTGGTCGGCACCGGCTTGTCCCGGAAGTCGGCGTTCAACGCCGCGATCCGGGCATCGTCGCAGCCCAGCACGCTGATCGCAAAGCCTGTCCCCGACAGGCCCAGCCCCGCCAGAGCCGCACGTCCGGCGCGTTCGGCCAGAGCCGCCAGCCCGAACGTCTCCCAGCGCGCGTCCTCGATCACTGTCTCGACCAGATCCATGCGCAGCCTCTAGTCCGAACCCGCCCGCCCGTCAAATCGACCGCTGACGCGCGAAGACCATTTGTCTTCTCGGAGGCCTGCGCCACCCAAACGTCGTGCTTCCGGCAGGAGTATTCGGGAAAAGGGCAAGAGATCTTTGCCCTTTTCCAAATACTCTGGGGGTTTGGGGGTGAAGCCCCCATCCCGAGGAGGAGGCGAAGGCCGACGACGAGACAAGAGCCTCGCGCGTCAGCGCTCGATTCGAAAACCGTCCTTACCCCTGCGCTTCGTCGGCCTCGTAGGCCTCGATGATGCGACCGACCAGCGGATGACGCACCACGTCCTTCGAGGTGAAGTAGTTGAAACTGACCCCGCGGAGGCCCTTCAGGATCCGCTCGGCCTCGGCCAGGCCCGAGGCGGTACCGCGCGGCAGGTCGACCTGGGTCCGGTCGCCGGTGATGACCATGCGGCTGCCCTCGCCCAGGCGGGTCAGGAACATCTTCATCTGCATCGAGGTCGCATTCTGCGCCTCGTCCAGCACGATGAAGGCATTCGACAGCGTCCGGCCCCGCATGAAGGCCAGAGGCGCGATCTCGATCCGCTTTTCCTGCAGCAGTTTTTCCACCTGTTTCGACGGCAGGAAATCGTTCAGCGCGTCGTAGAGCGGCTGCATGTAGGGATCGACCTTTTCCTTCATGTCGCCGGGCAGGAAGCCCAGCCGTTCGCCCGCCTCCACCGCCGGGCGGGACAGGATGATCTTTTCCACCGCCCCGCTGATGAACATCGTGACGCCCACGGCCACGGCCAGATAGGTCTTGCCCGTCCCGGCGGGGCCAATGCCGAAGCCCAGTTCGTGCTGGAACAGATTGGCCACATAGGCCTTTTGCGCCTCGGTTCTGGGTTCGATCGGCTTCTTGCGGGTCCGCAGTTCCATCCCGGTCGAGAAAAGCTCGATCTGTTCGGCGCTTTCGGCATCCACGGGACGGCCCATCCGCATCGCACCGTCGATGTCGCCCGCCGCCACGTTGCGCCCCGATTCCAGCCGGGCATAGAGCGAGCGCAGCACTGCCGCCGCCGGCTCTCGCGCGACCTTGTCGCCCACCACCGCCAGCCGGTTGCCGCGCCGCAGGATGTGAACCCCCATCTGGTGCTCGATCTGCGCGAGATTGCGGTCGAATTCGCCGCAGAGGTCGATCAGCAATCGGTTGTCGGGAAATTCGAGGACAGTCTCCACGATATCCTCGGCGGACGGGGGGGACAGCGCGCTGATGCCCAAAGGGGTCTCCTTCCAACAGGACCACATCGAAAAGTCTGCTACCGGATACGCGATCTGGCAAGCGAAACTCGCTGCCGACACTAACTGTTGTGGGAGAACATGCCGATTTCATGACAAACGCGGCAGAGCAGCCCAAGAAAGGGGCCCCGGCAACGCCGAGGCCCCTGCAACGATCCGAAGTCCCTTTCGCCTTACTGGCGGATATGTCCCGATGCCGGCCCCGAGACGCGGTCGGGAATGCCCGCATCGCTGGTCTCGTAGACGCCGATGACGGTGCCGGGCGGATACTTGCCATCGCAGACCGGCAGGCCGGTCCTGGGATCGAAGCGGGGGCTGGAATAGCCCTCGATCCCGTCGTCGATGATCCAGACCTGACAGCCATCGGGATCATAGGCGATGGCGGCCTCGCCATCCTTCAGCGCCACCTTGTCGTGGCCGTAGTCTTCGGCCGTGGCGATCACCGAATCCGGGCCGGAATAGGGCTGCGTGCCCTCGACCCCTTCGAAGAACCCGCCACAGCCCGACAGAAGCGTGCCGAGCCCCAACACCAGACCCGCGCGCGCAACCGCACCGGACCGCAGCCGTTCGGATTTTCCTGCAAGCGTCATGATCGTCAGCCCTTCTTGCAGAGAATTTCGACGCGCCGGTTCTTCGCCATGCCCTTGGCGGTGGCGTTCGACGCGGCGGGCTTGCTTTCGCCATAGCCCACCACGCTGTCCACCACGGCGCCGACCGACTGTGCAACTGCGGCCACCGAGGCCGCCCGTGCCTCGCTGAGGCCCTGGTTGTAGTCCTCGGAGCCGCGGCTGTCGGTATGCCCGGCGATGGTGTAGGAAAAGGCCCCGGTCTGGCGGAAATAGGTCTCCAGCTTCGCCCGGCCGGCTGCGGTCAGCGTGGCGCTGGCGGTGGCAAAATAGGCATCGGTGCTTTCGGTCAGGCAGCTGACCTGCTTCAGACAGACCGGCTTGCCGGTTTTCGGATCGCGGCGCGGCACCATGTAGCCTTCGGTTCCGCCATCGGCCCACCAGTGCTGGCAACCGTCCGCATCGATCCAGAGTCCCCATTCGATCTTGCCGGTCACGGCCTCGTCCTGCGCCAAGGCCATGGGCGCGGACATCAGGCACAGTCCCGCGGCCATAACCGAAAGCGCCTGCCGAAGCATGCTTTCCCGTCTCATCCCCCACTCCCTCGCAGCAGCATTGGCCGAGTCAGCGACCCGGCGGTCGCGCGATCATGCCGAGGAAAGCCGACAGTGAGAAGGTGTTCGTCGGAAAAGACCGGAAATTCCGCCGATCGCCGCGCCCACCTGCGGCTTTCTTGCCATTGTGGAAAGGTTCGATCCGGTCAAGCGATCCGGGAAATCAGGTTTGCCGCCAGTGAGTTGGGTGCCGAGGCTGAAACGCGCGCGCGCACCAGGTTTCCGACCCTTCCGTCAGGGTCCAGGATGTGCACGGCATGAAGGTGACCCGATTTCCCGACCATCTGATCGGGCAGCCGGCCGGGTTTCTCGTACAGGACCTCGACCTCGCGGCCGACCATCGCCTGTTGTGCAGCCTGTTGCTGGGCGGTGATGAGCGCCTGCAACTCCTGCAGCCGCGCGTCCGCGATCTCGGCCGCAACCGCGGATTTTTCGGCAGCCGGAGTGCCGGGACGGGCGGAATACCTGAAGCTGAACGCCGCGCCGAAGCCCACGGCGCGGATCAGGTCGAGCGTGGCCTGGAAATCGGCATCCGTCTCGCCCGGGAAACCCACGATGAAATCCGAGGACAGAAGAATGTCGGGCCGCGCCGCCCGGATGCGTTCCACCAGACGCAGATACTGTTCCGCCGTGTGCTTGCGGTTCATCGCCTTCAGGATCCGGTCCGAGCCGGACTGCACCGGCAGATGCAGATAGGGCATCAGCTGCGCCACCTCGCCATGGGCGGCGATCAGGTCGTCGTCCATGTCGTTCGGATGGCTGGTGGTATAGCGGATGCGCTCCAGCCCGGCGATCCCGGCCAACTCGCGCACCAGACGCGCGAGGCCCCAGATGCCGTCCGGCCCCGCGCCGTGATAGGCGTTGACGTTCTGGCCCAAGAGCGTGATCTCGCGCGCGCCTTGCGCCACCAGACCCCGGGCTTCGTCCAGAAGCCGCGCCACCGGACGGCTGATTTCCGCCCCGCGCGTATAGGGCACCACGCAGAAGGCGCAGAACTTGTCGCAGCCTTCCTGCACGGTCAGGAAGGCCGTGGGTCCGCGCAAGGACCTGCGTTCGGGCAGATGGGTGAACTTGTCCTCGACGGGGAAATCCGTGTCCACCACGCGCCCTTCGGCCTCGACCATCGCGGGCAGGCGGTGATAGGCCTGCGGGCCGACGACCAGATCCACGACCGGCGACCGGCGCAGGATTTCCTCGCCCTCGGCCTGGGCCACGCAGCCCGCGACGCCCACCTTCAGCCCCGGCCTGGCCAGTTTCAGCGCGCGCAGCCGGCCCAGGTCGGAGTAGAGCTTTTCCGACGCCTTTTCCCGGATGTGGCAGGTGTTCAGCAGCACCATGTCGGCGTCTTCGACCGTGTCGGTCGTGACATAGCCCTTCGCACCCAGGGCTTCCGCCATGCGCTCGCTGTCGTAGACGTTCATCTGACAGCCATAGGTCTTGACGAATAGCTTCTTCGCGTCGGTCATCGGCGGGGCCCTCGGAACTGTCGGGCTTCTATCGCAACCCCGGCCCCGCCTCAACCGCCGCGTTCAGGCGACCCGCCGCCCGTCCCCGAACCTCTCTTGCGTCGGCCCGCCGGATCGCAGACTTTGGGCCGCCACCAATGGACCCGTCATGCGTTACCCCAGCCTCGATGCCTTTCTGGAACGACCCCCCCCCGGTTTTGGCAAGGGGCCGCTGTCGCTGATCCTGGCCGAGGACGGGGTCGAGGTCGCATCGACCATCGCGCATCATCTGGCCCGCGGCTTTCGTGACGTCATCCTTCTGGCCCCCGAAGCGCTGCGGGCCCTGCCCGGGCACGAGAACACGGTCCATGTCGTTCAGTACGACGTCTACAGGGAAGGGGCGCTGGTCTCGGCGGTGAACGCGACGATCGCGCGCGTTCCGGGGACGTGGATTCACTACTGCCACAACGCCGAATACCTGTTCTACCCGTTCTGCGAGACGCGCAGCGTGGGCGAGATGCTTGCCTTTCATGCCGAGGAACGGCGGCAGGCGATGCTGACCTATGTCATCGACCTTTATGCCGGGGACCTGGCCTTGCACCCCGACGCGGTGGCGCTGGACGATGCCTGGCTTGACCGCTCGGGCTATTACGCGCTGGCTCGCAAGGACCCGGCGAACGAATGGCAGCCCAAGGAACGCCAGCTGGATTTCTATGGCGGCCTTCGTTGGCGGTTCGAGGAACATATCCCCTATGCGCGGCGCCGGATCGACCGGATCTCGCTGTTCCGCGCCAGGCCGGGGCTGAGGCTTCTGCCGGACTTCACACTCTCTGACGAAGAGATGAACACCCATTCCTGCCGCTGGCACAACAACCTGACCGCAGCGGTCTGTTCCTTTCGCACCGCCAAGGCGCTGCGGACCAATCCCGGCTCGCGCCATGCGATCCACAGCTTCCGCTGGCCGAACTCTGTCAAGTTCGAGTGGCACAGCCAGCAGCTGATGGACCTTGGCCTGATGGAGCCGGGGCAATGGTTCTGACCCTTCACGCATCCGTGATCGGCTTGCCGAAACTTCTGCTCTGACGCCTCCGTTCCTTGGGATGTGACAGCTGGATGATCCGGCTGGTCCTGGAATGGAGTGTCCCATGTCGCTGAAATCGCTTCTTGGCGCCGTCGCGCTGTCTGCCTTTGCCGCCTCTGCTTTCGCCGCCAATCCCGATGTGGGCGGCGCCCCGATGTTCGAGACGAAGAACATCGTCGAAAATGCCGTGAACTCGAAGGATCACACCACGCTGGTTGCCGCCGTGAAGGCCGCAGGCCTGGTCGACGCGCTGATGGGCCCCGGCCCCTTCACTGTCTTCGCGCCCGTGAACGACGCCTTCGCCGCCCTGCCTGCCGGCACGGTGGAGACGCTGCTCAAGCCCGAGAACAAGGCGATGCTGACCAAGGTCCTGACCGCCCATGTCGTGGCCGGAGACCTGAAGCTGGCCGATCTGCGCCGCAAGGTCGGCAAGGACGGCTTTGCCAATCTGCGCACCCTGTCGGGCGACGCGCTGTCGGTGAAGTTCAAGGGCGACAAGGCGATGGTCTAGTCGGAATCGCGCAACATCGGCACGATCACCATCGCCGATGTGGACCAGTCGAACGGCGTGATCCACGTCATCGACACGGTGCTGGTTCCGAAGTGAGCCGACAGGTTTCGTGACCAGTGCGGGCGGGGGCAACCCCGCCCTTTTTATGCTGCGCCCTCCTCGGCGCGGCGCAGGCGGATCACCACATCGACGCGGGACACGGTCATGCCCTCGGGCACCTGCGGCAGCGACGCGATCTCCAGCTCTTCGGCCGGGGCATCGGTCAGCGCGTGGGTGTCTTCCCAGTAGAAATGCGGGTGATCGTCAGTGCGGGTGTCGAAATAGGACTTCGAGCCATCCACCACGACCTCGTTCATCAAGCCCGCCTCGCAGAAGGCGCGCAGCGTGTTGTAGACGGTGGCCAGGCTGACCTTTTCGCCCGCGTCAGCGGACAGCGCATAAAGGCTTTCCGCCGTCACATGCCGGTTCATCCCGTCGCCGACCAGAAGTTCCGCCAGCGCAAGCCGTTGGCGCGTGGGACGCAAGCCCCCCGCCCTCAACCATTCCACGCTGCGTTCCGTGCCGGTCAATGGCCGCCTCGCTACATCCTGTGTCCGATATAGGGCCTCAATCCCGACCGTTTCAATGCGGAATCGACCGGATTACCGGGAAATCCCGACAAATCCGCGTGCGATAGCCCTCCAGACAAGGATCGTGACCACCACGGACCCCAGTCCCGCCGCCCAGAATGGCAGCGCAAGCGCCGTCCCGCGCGACGCAACCAACTCTCCCAGCGACACCACCACCCCCGACAGGACCAGTCCTACCGGCATCATGCCCCAGGTCAGAAGCCGGTAGACGCTGTTCACCCGGCCAAGCAATGCGTCCGGGATCAAGCGTTGCCGGGTGCTGACCGAGACGACGTTCCAGACAAAGCCCGAAAACTCCATCGCCGCAAAGCAGGTGCCAAGCGTCCAGGCACCCGGCGCCAGCGCCATGCCGAAGAAGCACGGGCCGGAGGCCAGAAGCATCCACTGCATCGTCCGCGTCGGCCCCAGGGCCTGCCCGATCCTTTCGCCCATGAGACTGCCGGCAATGCCCCCGACCGCACCCCCCGCCAGTGTAAGCCCATAGGCCTGCGCCGAAAGTCCCAGGTTTTCCTGCGCATGCAGCACGACGCCGATCACGATCATCTGGTGGAACAGGTTCCAGAACCCCGTGGTCCAGGCCAGGGTCTTCAGCAGCGGCACGCCGCGCAGGAAGGCGATCCCCTCGCCGATCTCGGCCCTCCAGCCGCGCCGGTCCGTCCGCACGGCCTTGAACGGCCCGGCCAGCCCCGCCACCAGCAGCATCGCCAGCCCGTATGCCGCCGCGTTCACCCCGAAGGCCAGGGGCAGCCACAGCCCGATCAGATACGCCCCCAGCGCCGGGCCGATCAGCGCGTTGGTCAGAAGCTCCACGCTCCAGAGCTGGCCGTTCGCCCGCTCCAGTCTCTCAGGCGGGACCAGCGCGGGCAGCACGGTCTGCGCGGCATTGTCGCGAAAGACCTCGGCCCCGCCGACGACCAGCGCCGCCAGCATCAGCGCCACATAGAGACCCGGGGACGAGACGCCCGTAGAAGGCGCCGGGGCAAGCGGCAGGGCCAGCCACAAGGCCAGCGCCGCGCCGAGGAAGGCCAGCGCCCGCAGCGCATCCATCCCCAGGATCAGCTGCCGGCGGTCGACCCGGTCGGTGACCAGCCCCGCAGGCAATGCCAGCAGCGCCCAAGGGGTGCGCAGCGCCACTGGCAGCAGCGCAACCAGCAGCGCGTCCCGCGTCAGAAGCGAGGCGATCCACCCCCAGGCCACCACCGCGATCCCGTCCGCCAGGTTCGTCATCCCGCTGGCCATGATGAACCGCTGCAACGCCGTCATGCCCGCTCTCCATCAAGTCCGGCCAGACTTGCCAGTCTTCGCCCGCGAATGCTAGGGAGGGTGAAGGGGCAAACGAGGGACCACCACGGATGGCGTCGTATCCGACCAGTTTCGACAAGGAAGCACTTCTGGCCTGTTCGCGGGGCGAGCTTTTCGGCCCCGGCAATGCCCAGCTTCCCGCCCCGCCGATGCTGATGATGGACCGGATCACCGACATCTCGGAAGACCGGGGCGAACACGGCAAGGGCCATGTGGTGGCCGAGTTCGACATCACCCCGGACCTGTGGTTCTTCGAGTGTCACTTCCCCGGCAACCCGATCATGCCCGGCTGTCTGGGCCTTGACGGGCTCTGGCAGCTGACCGGCTTCAACCTCGGCTGGCGCGGCTGGCAGGGGCGCGGCTATGCGCTTGGCGTGGGCGAGGTCAAGCTGACCGGCATGGTCCGCCCGGACCGCAAGCGGCTGACCTACTACGTCGATTTCACCAAGGCGGTGCAGACCCGCCGCCTGACCATGGGCGTGGCCGACGGGCGCGTCGAGGCGGATGGCGAGGTGATCTACCTCGTCAAGGACATGAAGGTCGCGCTGAGCGCGGCGTGAGCACGGTCCTGTCCTGGCTATGGATGAAGGCCGAACTCTTGCCGTGGTGGCAGAAGATCACACTTCGCCGATACAGGAGTGAACTGCGCGCGCTGAATGCCGCACGAAGCATGGGGCCCCTGGCCATCTTCCCGATCCTCTTTGCTGTTGGATTCTGGTTCTTTCTGCTGGCTGGCCTGCCCAGCCTCATGCTGTTCCTTCTCAGCCAAGGGCTGGTCGCATTTGGAGGCCCGACGGGCGCCGTGCTTGGGATCTTGGTCTATGTGATCCACGCGATCCTTGCGTTCGTGGTCATGTTCATCGTGGCAGCTTGGTTCTTCCGCTGGTACCTGATCGCCGTCAGCCTGACCTTCGGCCGCACTGCCATGGCCGACCGGAAGGAAGCCGAGCTTGTCGCGGCGATTGCGGCGGCCCGGGCTTCGAGCTGACCCAACCACCTTGCCCCCTCCCCCCCTCTGCCCTAAACAGGCCATAAGTCACCAAGGGAGGCCCCATGCGCCGCGTCGTCATCACCGGGATCGGGATCGTATCCTCCATCGGCAATTCCGCCGCCGAGGTCGAGGCGTCCTTGCGCGCCGGCAAGTCCGGCATCGTCTTCGCCCCCGACTATGCCGAGCACGGCTTCCGCTGCCGCGTCCACGGCCAGCCGAACATCGTGCTGGAAGACCACATCGACAAGCGCGACCTTCGCTTCATGGGCGATGGGGCTGCCTATACCTTCATCGCGATGGACCAGGCGGTGAAGGACAGCGGCCTGTCGGAATCCGACATCTCGAACGAACGGACCGGGATCATCGTCGGCTCGGGCGGGCCCTCGACCAAATCCTTCTTCAAGGCGCACAACATCGTGCGCGAAACCGGCGCGCCGAAACGCATCGGTCCCTTCGGCGTGACCAAGGGCATGTCCTCGACCGTGTCCGCCTGCCTCGCCACTCCGTTCAGGATCAAGGGCGTGAACTATTCCATCACTTCGGCCTGCTCGACATCCGCGCATTGCATCGGCAACGGGACCGAACTGATCCAGATGGGCAAGCAGGACATCGTCTTTGCCGGCGGGGGCGAGGAGCTGGACTGGACGCTCTCCTGCCTCTTCGACGCGATGGGGGCGATGTCGTCCAAATACAACGACACGCCCGAGCGCGCCTCGCGCACCTATGACGCCAACCGCGACGGCTTTGTCATCGCAGGCGGCGGCGGCATCGTGGTGCTGGAAGAGCTGGAACACGCGAAAGCCCGCGGCGCGAAGATCTATGCCGAGGTCACCGGCTACGGTGCCACCTCGGACGGCTACGACATGGTCGCCCCCAGTGGCGAGGGCGGCGAACGGGCGATGCGGCTTGCCCTTTCCACGCTGCCGAAAGACCGCCGCATCGACTATATCAACAGCCACGGAACCTCGACTCAGGTCGGCGACGTGACCGAGGTCGAGGCGATCCGCCGCGTCTTCGGCAAAGGCCAGACCCCACCCATCGCGTCCACGAAATCGCTGACCGGCCACTGTCTTGGCGGCGCTGGCGTGTGGGAGGCGATCTTTTCGCTCATCATGCTGAACGGCAACTTCATCGCGGCCTCGGCCAATGTCGAAACGCTGGACCCCGCACTGGACCCGGCGGAAATCGTCACCACGATGCGCGACAACGTTCAGCTGGACTCGGTGCTATCCAACAGCTTCGGCTTCGGCGGCACCAATGCCACACTCGTCATGTCGAAATATCTCTCCTGAGGAGCCACAGCATGGCCGATCTGATGAAGGGCAAGCGCGGGCTGGTGATGGGGGTGGCAAACGAACGCTCCATCGCCTGGGGCATCGCCTCGGCGCTGGCGGCAGAGGGCGCAAGTCTTGCCTTCAGCTATCAGGGCGAGGCGTTCGGCAAACGCGTCGAACCGCTGGCTGCAAGCGTGGGCTCGGATTTCCTGATCGACGTCGATGTGACGAACGAGGCCAGCCTTGATGCCCTCTTCGCCGCCATCGGCCAGCGCTGGGGCTCACTCGACTTTGTCATTCACGCCATCGCCTTTTCCGACAAGACCGAACTGACCGGCCGCTTCATCAACACGACCAAAGGCAACTTCCTGAATTCGCTGAACATCTCTTGCTTCAGCTTCATCGATGTTGCCCGCCGCGCCGAAAGCCTGATGCCGAACGGCGGCACGCTCATCACGCTGACCTTCCAGGGCTCGAACCGGGTGGTGCCGAACTATAACGTGATGGGCGTGGCCAAGGCGGCGCTGGAGTCGGCCACGCGCTATCTGGCCAACGATCTTGGGCCGCAGAAGATCCGCGTGAACGCCATTTCCCCCGGTCCGATGAAAACCCTTGCCGGATCGGCCATCGGCGGGGCTCGGGCGACATACCGCCATACCGAGGACAATACCCCGCTAAGATCAAACGCCACGCTTGAGGCGATCGGTGGCACCGCCGTCTGGCTCTGCTCGGACTACGGCGCCTGCACCACGGGCGAGATCATCCATGTCGACGGCGGCTACCACGTCCTGGGCATGCCGCAGGCCGAGAATCTGTGACGCCGCGCAGGGGTGAGAGGGTCATGGCACTCACCCCCCGGTTCGTGACACCGGACAGCCGTGACGGGCCCGATTTCAGCATCTGCGCGCTGGTCCGCAGCCAGGAGAAGTACGACCGTCTTCTTGCCTCGTTCCTGCGCGGTGGCTTCACGGCGGAAAACAGCGAGTTCCTTGCCGCCGACAACCGCGCCTTCAATCGCTTTGACGGTTATGGCTGGCAGAAGGCCCTTCTGGCCGAGGCGCGGGGGCGGTTTGTCGTCTTCTGTCACGACGACATCGAGCTTCTGGATGCCGGATACACCGATCTTCTTGCCGCGCTGGACGACCTTGACGGGAGGCAGCCCGACTGGCTTCTGGCCGGGGTGGCGGGCGGGCGCTACCGTCCCCAGAAGCACCACCGCCGCTTTCTGCGGATGCGCATCTCGGACCCCTGGGGTGAGGACCGGCAGATGGGCGAGGTCCCGGGGCGGGTGGAAACGCTGGACGAATGCTTCATCCTGATGCGCAGGACGCGGCCGGTCATCGGCTCTTACGACCTGCGGGGGTTCCATTTCTATGGCGCCGACCTTTGCCTGCAAGCCGAGCTTCTGGGCGGGTCCGCCCATGTGATCGACTTCCACCTGCGTCATCATGGCGGCGGCACCAAGGACGCAACGTTCGAGCAGGCGCGCGAGGCCTTCATCGCGAAATACCGCGCGGTCTTCCCCGGCCGGTCGCTTCACTGCACGACCGGAGTGGTCACCTTCCCCGAAGCGGAACCACCCAAGACCGCGTAGGTCAGGCTTCGCAGCCGACCTGCCTTTCGCGACTGATACGACGGACACCGGACCGTCCGTCGAAGGCAACCGGACCGGGACGGAGCAGGGGTTGACCCTAAACTGGCGCGCAAAGCGCGAAGGCGGGGGTCGGGAGGAAGGATGGAGCGGGCGGCGGGAATCGAACCCGCGTCTTTAGCTTGGAAGGCTAAGGTCTTACCATTACACAACGCCCGCGTTGTCTGGGACAGGTATTCGGACATGATCCGTTCGTCAAGGCAAGAGAACGAAAGCAAGCACTGTGGCGCCCTGCCCGGGCCACAATCGAGCGACTGGTAAAGGGGCTGGCGGGGCCTGCCCCGGCCCGCCAAAGACCAGGCTGTCGGGGCGGGACCTGGTGGGGTAACGGTGTCGCGCAGGTTTCCCAGGGCAGGTCTTGCAGGACCGGCGCAGGAACCGGCGCTGAAGCGGGTCACTCCGGCACGCAGATCGTGCCGGCGCGGATCGCCAGGGCGGTGCGCAGGATCAGCACCGCAACGACCGCCAGCAGGAGGGCCAGGAGGCCCGCGCCGATCGCCCTGTGGGCGGCCGAGCTTGCCGCCTCGGCAAAGCCGAAGCTGGCGATGGTCAGCGCCGCCAGCGGAAAGGACAGTGCCCACCACGACAGCGCAAAGGGCATGGTGCGGAACTTGGCCACCTGCGTTGCCACGAGCAGGGCAAAGACATAGGCCACCGACAGAAGGAAATGGCCGAAGGGGCCGACCTCGCCCGACAGCCGAAGCCATGCCGTGAAGGCCACGGCGGGCGGGGCCACCAGGATCATCAGCGTCGGCAGCATCTTGCCCGGCAGGGGGTCGTGGAACATCAGCCGGTTCATCACCAGTGTCAGGAGGACGATCCAGAAGATCAGCCCGCCGGAAAAGAACAGCCACGAGATCTCGGTATAGCCCAGCCGCGCGCCCGCCAGCGGCACGATCACGTTGCCGACCGCCGGGATGAACCAGGCCGGGGTGAGCTGCCCCTGCTGGAAGGATCGGTGCCCGATCCAGGCGCTGATGACCGACAGGGCCAGCAGGCCTTGCAACACTGTTCCGACCAGCCAGACTCCATGGGCAAGTGCCGGCATGGGTTCCATGAGGGCTGCCGCCAGCAGGAGGAGCGAAATGGAAATGGCCGGAAAGAAGGCGATGCGCACCGGGTGGTTCCATTCGGCCCTCACCTCGGCGGGATGAGCCAGCGCCTTGGCGGCATAGCCCAGGGCGACGGCGGCCAGCAGGAAGGCCGACAGCGCCAGCGCCCAGACCGAGACCTGCGCAGGCAGGGCGAAGGCGCGCTCGGCCGAACGGATGGCCAGGGTCAGGCCCATCATCCCCATGCCGATGGCAAAGAAGGTGACCGGGTAATGCGCGATCCGCGCGGTCTGGGCAGGGTGGTCGGGGGCAACGGGGCTGGCAGAGGTCACGGGTTTGGTCCAGGAATGGAGAGGGTCCGGCAGGGCAACGGGACGTGCCGCCCTGCCGGTCGTGTCGCGCGGCGCGTCAGCCCCGCGCGGGACGCGGGCGGGCGGGGTCGTCGCGGCTCAGCATCCTTTCGTCTTCCTTCAGCTCCAGCCACATCGCGTTCATCACGGCGAAGATCGCGGCCAGCGGAAGGCCCAGAATCCAGGCGAAATACCACATGATTTCAGTCCTTTCTCAGTAGACGGAATGGGAGTTTTCGGTGACATCCTCCGCCCGGACCTTGCCCCAGAGGACACGGTAGACCCAGGCGGTGTAGGCCAGGATCAGCGGCATGAAGATCACCGTCACCACCAGCATGATGAAGAGCGTGAGGTGCGAGGACGAGCTGTTCCAGACGGTCAGCGAGGATTGCGGATCGCTGGACGACGGCATGATGAAGGGGAACATCGTCAGCCCGACCGACGAGATCACGCCCAGGATCGCCATCTTGGAGAAGAGCAGCGTCGAGACTTCGCGGCCCGCCCGCAGGCCCAGGAAGGTCAGCAGCGGCCCAAGGATGCCCATGACCGGGGCGATCACGATCCACGGGCGGTCGCTGTAGGCGGCAAGCCAGCTTCCGGTACGTTCCACCTCGAAATGCAGCGGGTTCGACGGGCCGGAGGTCGTATAGTCGCCGACGATCCGGTAGCCCTCGATCCCGAAGGCGAGCCACAGACCGGCCAGGACATAGGCCCCGACCGCGACAAGGGCGGCCACCGAACCGATGGCACGGGCGCGCGCCTGCACCGCACCGTCGGCCTTCAGCGTCAGCCAGGCCCCGCCGTGCATCACCAGCATCGCCAGCGACACCACCCCGGCAAGGATCGAGAACGGGTCGAGAAGGCCGATGAACTTGGCATACCACGCGCCCTCGTAGATCGCGTGCAGGTCATCGGTGAAGTGGAAGGGCACGCCCTGGATCACGTTGCCGACCGCCACGCCGAACAGCAGCGCCGGGACGGCCCCGCTGGCGAACAGCGCCCAGTCCCAGGCATTGCGCCAGCGCGCATCCTCGCGCTTCGACCGATACTTGAACGCCACGGGCCGCACGATGAAGGCGGCAAGGACCACGAACATCGCAAGGTAGAAGCCCGAGAAGCTGACGGCGTAAAGCGGCGGCCAGGCGGCGAAGATCGCCCCGCCCCCAAGGATGAACCAGACCTGGTTGCCTTCCCAGACCGGCCCCACGGTGTTGATCGCGATGCGCCGTTCCACATCGGTCTTGCCGACGAAGGGGATCAGCGCGCCCACGCCCATGTCGAAGCCGTCGGTCAGGGCAAACCCGATCAGAAGGACGCCCAGAAGCCCCCACCAGACGACACGAAGGAATTCGTAGCTGACAAGTTCATGCAGGATCATGGCCGTTACTCCGCAGGCATGGCGATGGCGTCGGCATTGCGCCGCCCGGCCAGCCGGTCATTGTGGCGTTGCACCCAGGCCTCGGTTTCCGAGACGTCCTGGAAGGGGCCCTTGCGGATGTATTTCAGCATCAGGCCCATCTCGATGATGAAGAGGACGGTGTAGAAGGCGATGAAGCCCGCCAGCGTCAGCGCAACCTCGGTGATCGACAGCGCGCTGACCGACATCGCGGTGGGCAGCACGCCGTCCACCGTCCAGGGCTGGCGACCGAATTCGGCCACGAACCAGCCCATCTCGGCGGCGATCCAGGGCGCGGGGATCATCCACACCGCAAGGTGCAGCGCCCAGCGGGGATAGCGCATCTGCCGGAACGAGGCGCGCCAGAAGAAATAGGCCATCGTGGCGATGAAGCCGAAGCCGAGGGCCACCATGATCCGGAAGGCCCAGAACAGCGGCGCCACTTGCGGAACCGTGTCGTTCGCGGCGGCAACGATCTGCGCTTCGGTCGCCTGGCGCGGGTCATCGACGTATTTCTTCAGCAGGAAGGCAAAGCCCAGATCGGCCGAATGTGCCTCGAAAGTCGCCGTGACCGCAGGATCCACCGCGTCGCGCTGCTCGCGGATCTGCATCAGCGCGTCATAGGCGATGATCCCCGACCGGATGCGATCCTGGGCCTGCGCCACCAGATCGTTGATCCCGGGGATTTCCGTGGTCAGCGAGCGCGTCCCGATCAGGCCCATCGCCCAGGGAATGGTGATGGCATAATGCGTCTCGCGCGCTTCCTGGTCGGGGAAGCCGATCAGGTTGAAGGGCGCAGGCGCGGGATGCGTCTCCCACATCGCCTCGATCGCGGCGAGTTTCATCTTCTGGCTGTGGGTGGCGTTGTAGCCCGACTCGTCGCCCAGAAGGACGACAGAGAAGGCCGAGGCGAGGCCGAAGGCCGCCGCCACCGTGATCGACCGCCGGGCAAGCTCCACATGCCGCCCGCGCAGCAGATACCAGGCCGAAACACCCAGCACGAAGACGGCGGCAGTCACATAGCCCGCCGACACGGTATGCACGAATTTCGCCTGCGCCACCTCGTTGAAGAGGACGGCGTAGAAGTCGGTCATCTCCATCCGCATGGTCTGCGGGTTGAACGCGGCGCCGACGGGGTTCTGCATCCAGCCGTTGGCGATCAGGATCCACAGCGCCGAGAAGTTCGACCCGATGGCCACCAGCCAGGCCACCACCAGATGCTGCACCTTCGACAGCTTGTCCCAACCGAAGAAGAACAGCCCGACGAAGGTCGCCTCGAGGAAGAAGGCCATCAGCCCTTCGATCGCCAGCGGCGCGCCGAAGATGTCGCCGACGTAGTGGCTGTAGTAGCTCCAGTTCATGCCGAACTGGAATTCCATGGTGATGCCGGTGGCCACGCCCAGGACGAAGTTGATCCCGAACAGCGTACCCCAGAACTTGGTCATCTGCCGCCAGATGGGGCGGTTGGTCATGACATAGACCGTCTCCATGATCGCGACCAGGATCGACAGACCCAGCGTCAGCGGCACGAAGAGGAAGTGATACATGGCCGTCATGGCGAATTGCAGCCGTGACAGCTCGACGATCCCGAATTCCATTGCTCTTTGCTCCAGTTATCGGTCGGAGACTCCGGCCGCAAAGACTTGTCGTATGCGAAGATATATAGATGAACCGTTCTGCTTGTCTTGATCCAGATCAATAAGTCGCATCTTCACCGCAAATTATTGCAGCGTGATGATCCGGCTGGCCGCGTCGATCTCGGCCGGGCGATGGGCGGCAATCAGGATGGCGGCCTCGGGCAGGAAAGCGCGAATACCGGCCAGAACCGCGCGGGCGGTCGGGTCGTCGAGGCCCTCGGTCGGCTCGTCCAGCAGCAGCACCTTCGGACGGCGCAAGAGGGCGCGGGCAAGGACAAGACGCCGCGCCTCACCGCCGGACAGGCCGGTGCCACGGGGACCGATCCTTGTCGACAGCCCGCCCCTCTGTGCAATCACCTTGTCCAGGTGCACAGCGCGCAGCGCGGCCCAAAGTTCCGCCTCGGCCGCCGGGCCCGCCAGCATCAGAGCCTCGGCCACGGATCCTGCCATCAGCACGCTGCGCTGCGGCAGAAGGGTCAGAACCCCACGCAGCGCGGTTTCGGGCCAGGCATCAAGGGCAAGACCGCCCAAGATGACTTGACCAGCAGCCACAGGATGCAGACCCGCCAGGGCCAGAAGCAGCGTCGATTTCCCCGACCCGCTGGGTCCGGTCAGCGCGACGGTCTCTCCGGGGCGCAAGGTCAGCGACAGGCCATCCACCAGGGTGCCTCCGCCCGGACGGGTGAGGCGCAGACCTTGCACGACAAGATCGCCCGATCCATGCGGATCCGGCCCCGTCGTCACCGGCACAACGGTCAGATCGCGCCCGATCCTGCGCGCGGCATCCGCCATGCGCCCAAGGTCCGACAAGCCGCGGCGCAGGGGGGCCAACACTTCGGCCAGCGCCAGGGCGGCGAAGAAGGCCATGGCGGCAAGAGCAGGCTCGACGGCTCCGTCCTCTGCGGCGGAAAGTCCCAGCGCCAAGGCGCCAGAGGCGACGAACGTGGCCAGCAGGGACAAAGCCAGGCCGGCCCCGCGTTCTGTCCGGTTCAGCGCCGTGCGCAGCGCGAACCGTCTTTCCTCGGCGGACTTGACGGCCTGAAGCTGCGCCTGAAGCTGGCCGTAGACGGCCAGATCGCCCCTGGCACGGATCATGTCGATGAGCCGCGCGCGAAAGGCCTGCGCCGCCATTTCGGCCCGCCGTGACAAGGGCAGCATCCGCCGCACCGCAGACTGCGCCACCCCAAGGACACCGAGCGCGTAGCCCAGGGTGATCCACAGCGCCAGCATTGGCCCGACAAGCCACCAGAGAACCGCCAGAGCAAGCAGCAGAACTCCGGCCCCGGCCAGAACCGGCAAGGCCAGCCGCAGGGGCAGGCTGTCCAGCGCGTCGATATCTGCCGTCAACCGGTTCAACGCCTGCGCACCGCGAATGCGCAGCATCCGGTCATGGGGGGCCGCCAGATGTGCCTCCAGCACGCGCAGCCGCAGGCTCTCCAGCGCGCGAAGTGTGGCGTCATGGGTCAGAACGCGCTCGCCATAGCGCGCCGCCGCCCGGCCAAGCGCCAGAAAGCGGACCAGGGCCGAGGGGCGAAAGACATCGAAGCTCGCCCCGGCCCCCGCCAGACCGGCCGCGGCGGCGGCCGTGATGAACCAGCCGGACAGGCCCAGCAGGGCTGCCCCCATCGCCAGCACAACCGCGCTGAGCCCCGCCCCGCGCAGCAGGGCGCTGCGCTGGTCGCGCCACATCAGACGCAGGATCGGCCAGAGATGCCTCATCCCGCGGCCCCCAGGTCGATGACCCGATCCATGCGCGCCGCAAGCGCCGGATCATGGGTGGCGACGATCAGGGTTGCGCCCCGGGCCGCCTCGGCCAGAAGCCCATCGGCGACCAGTGCAGCAGTAACGGGGTCCAGATCGGCGGTCGGTTCATCTGCAAGGATGAGGTCGGGCGAGGCAAGGATGGCGCGGGCAAGCGTCATCCGCCGCGCCTCGCCCCCCGAAAGGCCGCCTCCGGTTTCTCCCAGCCGGGTGTTCAGGCCGCGCGGCAGGGCCTGCGCCACATCGGCAACGGCGGCGGTGCGCAGCGCGCGGGGCAGATCGCCCGCCCGTCCAAGCGTCAGGTTTGCGCGCAGACTTCCGTTCAGGAAATGCGGGGCCTGCGGCATCCAGCCAAGGCGCGCCCGCCAGGCGTCGGCATTGGCGGCGCTCAGCACCTGTCCCGCAACCTGCACCTCGCCCGTTTCAGGCAACCTCAACCCGGCAATCAGGCGCAGGACGCTGGTCTTGCCTGCACCGCTTGGCCCGGTGATGGCTACGCGTTCCCCGGGTTGAATGACGATATCCGGCAAGGACTTGCCAGAGGGCACCTGGCAGCCGGAGAGCACGACGCGCGCCGGGCCTGCAAGCGGCCTGGCCTGTGCGCCTGCTCCCGGCAAGGGTGTGCCGGGGTCGGCGGCATGTGCGGCCACCTCATCCAGCACGGCATCGGCGGCGGCCTTGTCGTGCCAGGCCGCTGCCAGATCGCGCAGCGGCTGAAAGAACTCGGGGGCGAGCAGCAGAAGAAAGATCCCGGCCTTGGGCGACAGGGCCGCGCCCCATGAGCCGAACGCGAGGGCACCCAGCAGGGAAAAGCCGACATAGACCGCCACCATGGCAACCCCGATGGCCGCGAAAAGCTCCAGCACGGTCGAGGACAGGAACGCCACCCGCAGCACGGCCATGGTGCGGGTCCGCAGGTCGCTTGCCTGCGCTGCAAAGCCCGCCTTGACCGCCTCGCCCGCGCCCAGAAGCCGGATGTCGACCAGCGCGGACAGCCGTTCGACAAGGAAATCGTTCATCGTCCCGATCTCGGCCATCTGCCGGGCGCTGGCCTCTTTCGCGGCAAGGCCGATCAGCGCCATGAAGACCGGGATCAGCGGTCCCGCGACAAGGAAGATCACGCCCACCGCCCAGGACTGCCAGAAGGCCAGCACCAGGATCACCAGAGGCAGCACCATCACCCGCGCCCGCGCAAGGCCATAGCGCGTGAGGAAGGGACCCAGCAGCTCCAGCTTCTCGCCCGCAAGGGCTGCGATGGCTCCGGCCCCGCCGAAGGGGTTGTCGTCGGTCCTCTGCGCCTCGGCGGCGACAATCGCCAGCCGCGCCTGCCGGATGACGGCATCGGCAGCGTCCTGGGCAAGGGCTTCCGCCAGATGGCTCAGCACGGCCCGCAGCGCGCCAAGCCCCGCAAAGACCGCCGCCGAAAGGACCGGACGGGCCGCCTCGTGGGCGAGCAGCGCACCCAGCGCCTGCGCCACCACAGCGGCCTGTCCGACCCACAGCAAGCCGGCCAGCACCGAAAGCGCGGCGGCTTTCCTGCTGTCCCGGCTTCCGGGGGCAAGAAGGGCTTGCGATGATGTTCCAGAGCGGGCCAAACGGTCTACCGATAACTTGAGTCTGCGTCGTGACTTATCGCACCCGAATGCCGGCGCATGTGATCTGGATCAAGTTGCATCCTGTCATCGCGGGGTAAGATGGAATAAGTTGCATCGGGAACAGGACTTCAATGCGCCTTACGACCAAGACCAATCTGGCGGCCCGGGTGCTGATGGCTTGCGCCCTGAACCAGGACAAGACCCTGCGCACGGCCGAGATCGCCCGGCTCAGCAATGCCTCGCTGAACCATCTTCTTCAGGTGGTGAACGGGTTGCAGGCCCATGGCTTCATCGAGACCCTGCGCGGACGGCATGGTGGGTTGCGTCTGGCGCGGGCGCCCCGGCAGATTTCCATGGGATCGGTCTTTCGCGTGTTCGAGGCCGGCTACCCTTTCGCCGAATGCTTCGACGCAGAAAGCAACACCTGCCCGCTGTCCAGCGACTGCCGCCTGCGCGGCTATATCGCGCGTGCGGTCGAGGCCTTCTATCACGAGCTGGACATGGTGACGCTGGAGGACCTGACGCGCGGCAACTGCGGTCTGGCCGCGCTGCTGACCCTGCCCGACGCGCTGGCCGACGCCTGCCGGGGGGCCATGGCAAGCGCATGAGCGCGAGGACAGCCTCGTGAACCCGCCTTGTCGGCCATCACACGGGCGACGATCTGCTCTCGACGCCGAACTGCAGGACGGCCCTTCTGATGCGGGGGGTTCATCCTTGGCGGGCTTCGGTTGAGGTTTGGCGATTGCAGCCTGACCTCGGTCCGGGGGGACAACCTCCTGCGATTTCACACCTGATCCGGCCCCGACAGACCCTCATCCGTCGAACCTTGTGGCCCCGCGCCGCCGCTCATCCACCGGGCGCGTGTCGATCACCGCCTGATGCGCCCGCTGGTCGCAGCCGGTGCGCGGGCAGATGCGGCAGTTGATGCCGATGGGGGTCAGTCGCGCGGTGGTCACCGACAAGCCCTCGGCATAGCCGATCTGCCCGGCATGTTCGATCGCGCAGCCCATGGCGACCGCAAGGCGGTTGTCCTGCGCATGGCGGAACCAGGTCGGACGGTCCACCGTGCGCGAGACCACGAAGAACCGGCTGCCATCGGGCATTTCCACGAACTGCGGCACGATCCGCCCCGGCGTGCGGAACGAGGTGTGCACGTCCAGCCGCGGGCAGGCGCCGCCATATTCGGCCAGGGGAAACTCGGTCGCGTTGAACCGTTTGGTCACGTTGCCGCCCTTGTCGATGCGCAGAAAGAAGAACGGCACCCCCTGCGCGCCCTCACGTTGCAGGGTCGTCGCGCGGTGGCAGGCCTGTTCAAAGCTGACGCCAAACCGCGTCGCCATCAGGTCGAAGTCGTATTTGGTGGCGCGCGCCTCGGCCAGAAAGGCGTTGTACGGCATCAGCACCGCCGCAGCGAAGTAATTGGCCAGTTCCACCCTCAGGCGGCTGTCCGCTGTGGGATCACCCAGGGCCGCCCGCTCGATCAACCCGTCCAGAAGATCGCGCCATTCCAGCAGGGCGCACATGTGGACCAGCTGGAAGCTGCGGTTGGGATGGTCCAGCGCCTCGGACAACAGGATCTCCCGACGCGCCTCGTCATAGGTGCGCAGCGCGCCCGGCATGTCCTCGACCCGGGCCAGACGCACGGTTACGCCCAGCCGGTCGCGCAGCCGGGCCTTCAGGCTGGCATAGATGTCGTCCCGGTCCGGCTGAGCGCCATTCCAGAACCCCTCCGCTGCCGTCTCCAGCTCGCGGAAATGGTTGCGGTTGCGCCGGAAGATCAGGTGCACCGATGCCTCGGGGCTGCCGACCGGGTCCGCCGCCGACTGCGACAGCGCCGACAGGCGGTCGATAGCCGAACCATAGGCACGATGCAGGCGCAGCAATGCGGCGGCAAGGTCGGGCGAATGCACCAGAGCCGCGCGCAACTGGGCAAGGTCGGGCTGGCTTCCGGCAAAGATCGGGTCCTGCAGACAGGCCCTGAGGTCGGCCAGCATCGACCCTGTCTGATCGTCGGCCAGATCGCGCCAGTCGACGCCATATTCCTCCATCAGCCGCAAGAGGATCTGCACCGAGACGGATCTCTCGTTGTTTTCCAATAGGTTGACGTAGGACGCCGAGATACCCAGCGTGCGCGCCATCGCCGCCTGAGTTTCGCGCCGCTCTTGCCGCAGGCGCCGGAGTTGCGGGCCGATGAAGGTCTTCTGCATACCGTCGCACACAAATCTGGTGTTGTGGTGTTTACAATATTACAAAATATGGAAACTGTAAATTGATGCATTCACAGCAGAACCCGAGAGCATTTGCTGAAATTGCGGGCAGATCGCATGGTCGCGGCTGACGTAGCCGCCAGAGGACTCGCGATGACTTTCCGCCCCGGCCTGAATCACCTTTACATCCCTGGTCCGACGAACGTTCCCGACACGGTGCGCATGGCGATGAACGTGCCCCAGCAGGACCAGCGCGGGCCCGAATTCGGCACCTTCGTGCTGTCGATCCTGTCGGACCTGAAGCCCATCTTCGGCACCACAAGGGGGCGCGTCATGTTGTTCCCCGGCTCGGGGACATCTGCCTGGGAAGCGGCGATCGTGAACACCCTGTCGCCCGGAGACCGGGTGCTGATGGCAAGGCACGGCCATTTCTCGACCCTCTGGGCCAGGATGGCGATGGACCTCGGCCTGGATGTGGAACTTGTCGATCTGGCCTGGGGCGCGGGAACCCCCGCGAACGAATTCGCCCGCCGCCTGGGCGCGGACCGCGAGGGCAGGATCAAGGCGGTCTTCGTCACCCATAACGAAACCGCGACCGGCGTGACTTCCGATGTGGCGGCCGTGCGCCGGGCACTCGACACCGCATTCCACGATGCGCTGCTCTTTGTCGATGGCGTCTCCTCCATCGGGTCGATTCCCTTCCTGATGGACGACTGGGGCGTCGACCTCGCCGTCACCGGCAGCCAGAAGGGCCTGATGGCGCCTGCCGGCCTTGGCATCCTGGGCGTCAGCGAAAAGGCGATGGCCGCCTCCAGGGGCAATGGAATGGTGCGCAGCTTCCTCAAGTTCGAGGACTACGCGCTTCAGACCGAAACCGGCTACTTCCCCCACACGCCCCCGACCCCGGTGCTGCACGGGCTGCGCGAGGCGCTGAACCGCATCAACCGCGAAGGTCTGCACGCCGTCTTTGCCCGCCACGCCCGCCTGGCGGCCGGTATCCGCGCCGGGGTCGCGGCCTGGGGCCTGGAGACCTGTGCCGAGCATCATTCGCTGGCTTCGAACACCGTCACCGCGATCCGCACGCCCGCAGGCATCGACGCGCGTGAGGTGATCCGGATCGGCCTGAGCCGCTACAACACCTCGTTCGGCTCGGGCCTTGCCCAGCTGGCGGGCAAGGTGTTCCGCATCGGCCACCTGGGCGACCTGAACGAGGGAATGTGCCTGACCGCGCTTGCCGTCGCCGAACTGTCCCTGCGCGCAGCGGGGGCGAGGGTCGAACTGGGTTCGGGGGTCGCCGCCGCCCAAAGCGTGTACGAACAGGACACCCGGGTCGTCGCCCTGGCAGCGGAGTAAGACGATGAGCCATACCCTTTACCCCCTGAAGAAACAGCGCCTGCAGCGGTCGGAACTGGCGGTTCCGGCAAGCAACCCGACGATGATCGACAAGGCCGCCAACGGCCCCGCCGACTATGTCTTCCTTGATCTCGAGGACGCCGTCGCCCCGCCGGAAAAGGAAATCGCCCGCAAGAACGCGATCCAAGCGCTGAACGACATCGACTGGGCCGCGAAGGGCAAGACCGTTTCGGTCCGCATCAACGGGCTTGATACGCATTACATGTATCGCGATGTGGTGGATGTGATGGAACAGGCCGGCAGCCGGGTGCATACGCTGCTCGTGCCCAAGGTCGGCGTGCCGGGCGACCTCTACATGGTCGAGGCCATGGTCAACCAGATCGAGATGGCCAAGGGCTTCTCTACCCGCGTCGGGCTGGAGGCGCTGATCGAAACCGCGCTTGGCATGGCCAATGTCGAGGCCATCGCGCAGTTCGGCGGCCGGCTTGAGGCGCTGCACTTCGGCGTCGCCGACTTCGCCGCCTCGATGCGGGCGCGGACGGTGAACATCGGCGGGCTGAACCCCGATTATCCGGGCGACCAGTGGCACGCCGCCATCGCCCGCATGGTCACCGCCTGCCGCGCCTATGGCCTGCGCCCGATCGACGGGCCGTTCGGTGATTTCTCCGACCCCGAAGGCTACAAGGCGGGTGCGCGCCGCGCGGCAGCGCTGGGGTGCGAGGGGAAATGGGCGATCCACCCGTCGCAGGTGGCCATGGCGAACGAGGTCTTTTCGCCCACCGAGGCCGAAGTGACGAAGGCCCGGCGCATCATCGAGGAACTGCGCGCTGCCGAAGCCCAGGGCAAGGGCGCGGCCAGCCTCGACGGCAAGATGATCGACGCGGCCAGCGAGAAGATGGCCCGGAACGTGCTGGTCGTCGCCGAAGCGATCAGCGCGAAATAGCACCGGCGGGCCATCACGGCCCCCTGCCCGACCAGGGACCTGCAATGCGGGCAGACCGTGACAGGCCCGCCCATGCCTAAGGAGGACGCACATGGACATCCATGAATACCAGGCGAAGGAAATCCTCGGCCGCTTCGGCGTGCCGGTGCCGAAGGGCGGGCTGGCCTACAGCCCCGAACAGGCGGCTTACCGGGCGCGCGAACTCGGCGGCTCGGCCTGGGTCGTGAAGGCCCAGGTTCATGCCGGGGGCCGGGGGGCGGCGGGCGGCGTCAGATTGTGCCGGTCGGTGGACGAGGTCCAGGACTATGCCGCCACCCTTTTCGGCCGCCAGCTGGTGACCAGGCAGACCGACCAGACCGGCAAGGGCGTCTACCGCCTCTGGGTCGAACCGGCCTGCGACATCGCCAGGGAACTTTATCTTGGCTTCGTCCTCGACCGGAAATCCGAGCGGATCATGATCGTCGCCTCCGCCCATGGCGGGATGGAAATCGAGGATCTGGCCGAAACCGACCCGGACTCCTTGCGCCGGATGACCATCGACCCGGCCGCCGGACTGGTGGAATTCCAGGCCCGCGAACTCGCCTTCGGGCTTGGCCTGTCGGGCACGCAGATCACCCAGATGGTGACCATCCTTCAGGCCTGCTACCGCGCCTACCGCGACCTTGACGCGATGATGGTCGAGATCAACCCCCTGGTCATCACCGGGGCGGGCGACCTTCTGGCGGTCGATGCGAAGATGAGCTTCGACACCAAGGCCCTCTTCCGCCGCCCCGAGATCGCCGAACTGCGCGACCGCAGCCAGGAGGACCCGCGTGAATCCACCGCCGGGGACCATGGCCTCGCCTATGTGGGCCTGACCGGGGACATCGGCTGCATCATCAACGGCGCGGGCCTCGCCATGGCCACGATGGACATGATAAAGCTGGCTGGCGGCGAACCTGCCAACTTCCTCGACATCGGCGGCGGCGCCAGCCCCGACCGCGTGGTCCGCGCCTTCCGCACCGTGCTGGCCGACCGCAATGTCAGCGTGATCCTTGTGAACATCTTCGCCGGGATCAACCGCTGCGACTGGGTGGCCGAGGGCGTCGTGAAGGCCTACCGCGAGGTCGGCATGACCATCCCCGTCGTCGTCCGCCTGGCGGGCACCAATGTCGAGGAAGGCAAGGCGATCCTCGAAAGCTCGGGGCTGCCGCTCATCACCGCCGATACTCTGGCCGAGGCCGCCGCCAAGGCCGTGGCCGCCCGTCCGAAACTGGCTGCATAGGAGGACAGCATGGCCATCCTGATCACCGAAAAGACCCGCGTCATCGTCCAGGGCATGTCCGGCCGCATCGGCCAGTTCCATGCCGCCGACATGATACGGCACGGCACCAACGTCGTCGGCGGCGTGACCCCCGGCAAGGGCGGCGAGCGTCTGCTGGATCGCCCGCTGTTCAACACCGTCCGCGAAGCGGTCGAGGCGACCGGAGCCGAAGCCTCGCTTGTCTTCGTGCCCCCACCCTTTGCCGCCGACGCGATCATGGAGGCTGCGGATGCCGGCATCCGCACCGCCGTCTGCGTCACCGACGGCATCCCCGCGCAGGACATGATGCGGGTCAAACGCTTCCTGCGCCGCTATCCGGAAAGCCGCAAGATGCGTCTGATCGGGCCGAACTGCGCGGGCATCATCTCGCCCGGCAAGGGCTTCATGGGGATCATGCCGCCGCACATCTACATGCCGGGCCGCGTCGGCATCATCGGCCGGTCGGGGACGCTGGGCTATGAGGCCGCCTCGCAGATGAAAGAGCTTGGGATCGGCGTCTCGACCAGCGTCGGCATCGGGGGCGATCCGATCAACGGTTCGTCCTTCCGCGACATTCTGGAGCTGTTCCAGCAGGATCCGGAGACCGACGCCGTGATGATGATCGGCGAGATCGGCGGCCCGCAGGAGGCCGAGGCTGCGGCCTGGGCAGCGAAGCACATGACCAAGCCGATCGTGGCCTATATTGCCGGGCTATCGGCCCCCAAGGGCCGGAAGATGGGCCATGCCGGGGCGATCATTTCGGCCTTCGGCGAAAGCGCGCAAGAGAAGGTGGAAATCCTGACCGCCGCCGGCATCACCGTCGCGCCGAACCCTTCGGCGATGGGCGAAACGATGGCGAGGGTCCTGAGCCAGCACCGCGCAGCGGCCTGATAGTACGACGTCCCGGCAACGCGCGCTGCCGGGGCGAGTGCATTCAGATCAGCCCCCTGGAGAGTAACCCGATCAGGATGAATGGCCGGGATCGCCGCAGCGCCTGCGGGGCCGATGCGGTGAAGAACCTGCGCACCGGCCCGCCAAGCCGCGCCTGCGGGACACAGACACACGGATGGGCCCGGGCCGTGAGCGCCTTGGTATAGTCAAGCAGCGCCCGGTCGAGAGAGATTTCCCCGGCAATCGCCAGAGAGGTGGTGGCCCGACGATGGCCGGCCGCCAGATCGCGGGCATCCGCATGGTCCATCCGGCGCCGCCCCGACGTTCGGCCCGGGTGGGCAGCGACCGGAAGCCACCAGTCAGCCTCGCGTTCGGCGCGCAGGCGGGCTGCCGACCGCATCAGAAGGCCGATGCTTCCCGGAATCAGCAGCCTGTCCGTGCGGGATGCGGCACAAGGTGTCGCGCATGGCTCAGCCGGGTTGCAGGATCACGCCGTTCGTCTTCACCGTCCGCGCCAGGGCTGCCGCTGCCGGCGTTGCCGTCAACAGACGGGCGGTCGGGGCGATGTCCGGCACGGCTTCGTCAGGCTGCGGCGGCCTTGCAGCTTGCTGCCGCCTGTCCGGTGCCGGCAAGGCGCCAGTCGGATCATGATATCCGACATCGGTCTGGATGCCGCAATAGCCCGGGATCTCGGATAGGCCTTGCCGGACGGCTGGATTTCCAGAGGTGTAGCGGCCACCTCCTGCGCTCTCGCCCCGAAGGGAAACGGGAAAAGGCACGGAACAAGACACGCATGGTGAAAAGACCACATGCCAGCAGGGCTAGCCGAGCCCGTTCCATCCCTCATCGGCCGGAACGGCAGAACACGCGGATCAACCTTGCAGTGACCTATGGCTTGGTCGGGCTTGTCCGGGCGATATCCAGATGCGGGATCATGAGGGCGAAGAGTTCAGCCTGGGACGAGATCGCGCAGCGTTGGTAGATCTGGCGGCGGAACACCTTTACCGTCAACGGCGAAAGCCCCAGCCGCTGCGCGATCGACGCGGTCGAGTGTCCGCGCAGGATCAACAGCGCGACTTCGCTTTGCCGGGCCGAAAGGACGATGCCCCTGTCCCGCTCCAGCGCCCTGGTCATCCGCGCCACAGCATCCGGCCCTTCCTGCGGCTCGCCAGCAAGATCGGGCCAGTGCTTTTCGGCAAGGGCCACGACGACGGGGGCGATGCGCTGGCAGGTCTCCAGCGCCCGAGGCGAAAATGGCCGGCCGGAACTGCCGTCCCGCGCGATGCACAGCGTCAGCCCGACCCCCGGCCGCGGATACAGAAGGAAGGCCACCTCATCCTGGATCGTGGTCTGCCGGTAGTATTCCTGGAAATACCGGCTGCGGTGAAAGGCGTCGGGCGCGATGTCCAGCAGACGATACGCCCCCGGCGGCGCGCCGGACCGTTGCAGCTCGTAGATCGGATCCAGAAGATAGGCACCGTCCACATAGGTCGTCTCGATCTGCGCAAAGACTCGCTGGTCCTCGGCCTTGTGGAACAGGACCTGCGGCGCACCGCCCCTGGGAAAGGCAAGAATGACCAGATTGTCGGCTTCGGTCGCCTCGACCAGATAGTCGAACAGGGCAGCCGGAAAATCGCCCGTTCCGTTGGCACGGATGGCCGCGGCCAGCTTCTGCTCGACGGAAAAGGGCTCTGATCGCATCGATACCTCTGCGGGGGTATATACAACCCAAAACCGCCGAGCATACCCTTTACCCCCGAATCAAGGGGTATACCAAGGATGCAGACGGCGATCTCGATCCGCCGGGCCGTAAAGCGATACGGCCCCGTGACCGCGCTTCAGGACGTGTCGATGGACATCGCCGACAACGAATTCTTCACGCTCCTCGGCCCCTCGGGCTGCGGCAAGACCACCCTTCTGCGGATGCTGGCCGGGTTCGAGGATGTCACCGAGGGCGAGATCCTCCTCTTCGGCGAAAGGATCGCGTCCCTGCCGCCGGAAAAGCGCCCGGTCAACACGGTCTTCCAGCAATATGCCCTGTTCCCGCACCTGACCGTGCTGGAGAACGTGGCCTTCGGCCTGAAGATGAAGGGCATGGGCCTGGCCGAACGCAACGCCCGAGCGGCGAAGATGCTGGAGCTTGTCCATCTGTCGGGCTTCGCCGACCGCAAGCCCGCGCAACTGTCGGGCGGCCAGCAGCAGCGCGTGGCGCTGGCCCGGGCATTGGCGCCGCAGCCGAAGGTCCTGCTCCTGGACGAGCCGCTGTCGGCACTGGACCTGAAGCTGCGCCAGGCGATGCGGGTGGAACTCAAGGCCCTGCAAGAGGAAACCGGGATCACCTTCATCTTCGTCACCCACGACCAGGAGGAAGCCCTGGCCATGTCCGACCGGATCGCGGTGATGTCGGCGGGCCGGGTCCAGCAGATCGGCACCCCGCGCGAAATCTACGAAGCCCCCGTCAACCGCTTTGTCGCTGACTTCATCGGCGAGACGAACCTGATCGAGGTCGAGGTGGACAGCGTCTCGGACGGTCGTGCGACAGTCACCTTGCCGGGCGGCCACCGGGTGGTCTGCGCAGCCGCCACGAACTCTGGCGGACGCCATGCCCTCTCGATCCGGCCTGAGCGGGTTGCGCTTGCGGCCGATGCGCCAGACCTGCACGCCACCGTCGAACGGGTGATCTACCTTGGCACCGACCTGCACCTCATCACCCGGCTGGATGGGGGTGAGCCGTTCGCGCTCCGCCTGCAGAACGCATCGCGGACGGCCCTGCCGGACCCCGGCGCGCGCATCGGGCTGAAGCTGGAGGAAGGCGCGGCGCGTCTTCTGGCCGACTGATGGCCGGGGCGGCACCCATCCCCGAAACCGGCGGCAGCGACGCGACCTATGCCCGCCTGCGCCGGCCGCTCCTCGCGCCGACCTGGGCGGTGATCGGCACCTTCCTTCTGCTCCCCGTCCTTCTGATGGTCGTCTATTCCTTCCTGACCAAGGAGTTTCGCGGCGGCGTCATCTGGGATTTCACCCTTGCCGCCTACGACCAGTTCTTTTTCGACCGCGGCCTGTTCGGGGACGAACCCGCCCGGATCGAATGGACCTACATCATGATCTTCTGGCGATCGATCTGGCAGGCGGGGCTGGCCACGCTCTTCTGTCTCCTCATCGGCTTTCCGACGGCCTGGTTCATCGCCACAAGGCCGGAAACCTCGCGCCCGGTGTGGCTGTTCCTGATTACCATCCCCTACTGGGTCAACCTCCTGATCCGCACCGTCTCGCTGCGCTTCATCCTGCGCGACCAGGGGCCGATGAACGACGCGCTGATCGGAATGGGCCTGATCGACCAGCCCCTCGCCCTCCTGAACACCAACCTCGCCGTGCAGCTTGGCTTGTTCTACAGCTACCTGCCCTTCATGGTCCTGCCGATCTACGCCGCCGTGGAACGCTACAACTTCGCCCTCTCCGAAGCCGCAGCCGACCTTGGCGCCAACCGCTGGCGCACGCTGGTCGAGGTGGTGCTGCCCGTCGTCCGGCCCGGCATCGTCGCGGGATGCATCCTGGTCTTCGTCCCCGCCCTTGGCGCCTTCCTTGCGCCCGACCTTCTGGGCGGGGCCAAGACCTTCATGATCGGCTCGTTGATCGACGAGCAGTTCCGGGGCAGCCAGGGCAACTGGCCCTTCGGCGCGGCGGTGTCGGTGATCCTGATGACGCTGGTCCTGATCGTCCTGATGATCCAGGCCCGCGCCGCGACGAGGGCCGAGCGATGAAGGGCGTCCGTCACTATCCCGGCTTTCTGGCCATCACCCTTCTCTGCCTTCTGGTCCTCTACCTGCCGCTGACCGTGGTTGCCGTCTATTCCTTCAACGGCTCGACCTCGATCACCAGCTGGGGCGGCTTTTCCTTGCGCTGGTATGCCGATGTCTTCACCGGGCCCGAGGCAGCGCGCTTCGGTCAGGCCGCGTGGAACTCGCTGACCATCGCCATCATCGCCGCGACCGTCTCGACCGTGATCGCCACGGCCGCAGCCCTGGCGATGATCCGCGGCGGCAGGTTCCGGGGCAAGACGGCCAGCTATGCGCTGATCAACCTGCCGCTGCTGGTCCCGGAAATCGTGGTCGCCGTGGCCAGCCTCATCTTCTTCACCACCATCGGGCTGACCACCGGCTACCTGACCATCCTCATCGCCCACATCACCTTCTGCATCCCCTTCGCCTACCTGCCCATCGCGGCCCGGCTGTCGGGGATCGAGGGCTTCTACGAACAGGCCGCCCGCGACCTTTACGCCAGCCCCTGGCAGGCCTTCCGCCTGATCCTTCTGCCGCTGCTCGGCCCCGGCATCCTTTCGGGCTACCTGCTGGCCTTCATCATCAGCCTCGACGACTTCATCATCACCAACTTCGTCAAGGGTGCCGGGATGGAGACCCTGCCCACCGCGATCTTCGGGTCGGTGAAACAGGGGATCAAGCCGAACATCATGGCGATCTCGACCCTGATGCTGGGGGTCTCGGTCCTGTTCGTCAGCCTCAGCTACCTCATCAACCGCAGGGGCCGCCCGGCCCGATAAGCACAGGGAGACACCGCATGAAACGACTTCTGGCCCTCACCACCCTTCTCGCCACCCCGGCCTTCGCTGAAGGGGAACTGAAGGTCTACCACTGGTTCGAATACATCCCGCAGGAACTGGTGGACAAGTTCACCGCCGAGACCGGGATCAAGGTGACAATCGACACCTACGACAGCAACGAGGCGATGCTGGCCTCGCTGAAAGCCGGGAAACTCGGCCAGTACGACGTGGCGGTTCCCGGCGACTACATGGTGGAAATCATGCGCGGCGAAGGCATCCTGGGCGAATTCGCGCCCGAAGAGATGCCGAACTTCGCCAACATCGACCCGCAGTGGCTCGACGTCCCCTTCGACCCCGGCCGCAAGCATTCGATCCCGTACCAGTGGGGCTCCACCGCCTATGCGGTGAACCGCGATGTGTACAAGGGCGACATCGGCTCGCTGTCCATCATCTTCGACCCGCCGGAAGAGCTGAAGGGCAGGATCAACGTCCTCGACAGCCAGGGCGAAGTCCTTGCGCTCGCCTCGCTTTACATGGGTATCCCCCAGTGCAGCAGCGACCGCGCGCAGCTGAAGGCGCTGAACGACATGCTGCTTGCGGCCAAGGAAAACTGGGCCTCGTTCGGATCGGACATCGCCAAGGACGTGCTGGTCTCGGGCGATGCGGCGGCGGGGATGATCTACAACGGCTTTGCCGCCAAGGCCCGGGCCGAAGGTGCCAACGTCGAATACGGCTTTCCCAAGGAAGGCTATGTCGTCTGGATGGACAACGTGGTCCTGCTGAAGGACGCGCCGAACCGCGACAATGCGCTCAAGTTCATGAACTTCCTGCTTGATCCGCAGAACGCGGCTGCCGTGACCAATTACGCCGCCTACAGCCCCGGGGTTCTGGGCGCGACCGAATTCCTGGATGCCGCAATCAAGGATTCGCCGGAAAACAACACGCCGGCGGGCCAGAAGGGCGAATTCATCCAGGCCTGCGATGCCGAAACCCAGGCGATGTACGACGCTATCTGGACCAACCTGAAGAAGTGATTCCCGCACCGCCCTGCCGGGCCGATCCGGCAGGGCCCTTTCCCGAATGGTGACATGATGCGCCTCGCCGTCCTCCAAGCGCCCTCCCCCGGCGGTGACCTTGACGCTGCCTGCGCCGTGATCGAACGCGCGCTCGCCGCTGCCGGTGCCGCAGGCGCCACAGCCCTTGTCGTGCCCGAGGTCTTTCTGCCTGGCTACAACCAGCCCGATGTCGCGGGTCTTGCGCTGCCCGATGACGCCCCGGCGCTGAACCGCCTGCGCGCGGCGGCGGGTCGGTCCGGCTCCGCCCTCGTCCTTGGCTTTGCCGAAGCAGCGGAAGGCGCGATCTGGAATACGGCGCTTTGTATCGGCCCCGATGGGCGCGACCTCGCCCGCTACCGCAAGATCCAGCTCTACGGGCCGCGCGAAAAGGCGATCTACCGGCCCGGCGACCGGCATGTGACCTTCGACCTTGCAGGCCGCAAACTCGCGCTTCTCATCTGCTACGACGTCGAATTCGCCCCCCATGTCGCCTCTCTTGCCGCGCGGGGGGTCGAGGCGATCCTGGTCCCGACCGCCAACATGCAGCCCTTCACCCATGTGGTCCGGCACACCGTCCCGGCCATGGCCGCGAACCACGGCCTCGCCATCGCCTATGCCAACTTCTGCGGCACCGAGGGCGACCTGACCTATGTCGGCGGCAGCCTGATCGCCGGGCCGCATGGCGAGGTGCTGGCCCAGGCGGGCGAACACCCGGCCCTCCTGATCGCCGACATCCCCCCGGTCGATCCGCAGCGGATCAGCACCCAACGGCAGGACTTGAGGACCATCTGACCCATGACCCTGGACAGCCGCTACGACATCCTGTTCGACCCCGTCCGGATCGGGCCGAAGACCGCGAAGAACCGCTTCTATCAGGTCCCGCACTGCAACGGTGGCGGCTACCGCGACCCTTCCGCCGTGGCCGAGATGCGGCGCACCAAGGCCGAGGGCGGATGGGGCGTGATCTTCACCGAACAGACGGAAATCCACCCTTCGTCCGAGATCACCCCCTTCATCGAACAGCACCTGTGGGAGGACAAGGACATCCCCGCCCTCGCCCGCATGGCCGAGGCGATGAAATCCCATGGCGCGCTCGCGGGCATCCAGCTGGCCTATTCCGGGATCAACGGCCCGAACCTCTATTCCCGCGACGTGCCGCTTGCGGTGACCGGCGGGCCGATCCTGACCTTCACCTCCGACCCCGTCCAGGCCCGCACCCTGGACCGCGAGGATATCCGTGACCTGCGCCGCTGGTTCCGCAACGCCTTCCGCCGCGCCCAGACCGCTGGCTTCGACCTGATCTGCCTCTACGGCGCCCACGGCTTCGGCATCTTCCAGCATTTCCTGTCCCGCGCCACCAACCAGCGGACCGACGACTACGGCGGGTCCCTGGAAAACCGCGCCCGCTTCCTCCGCGAAGTGATCGAGGACGCCCGGGAGGAAACCAGGGGCGAACTGGCCATCACCTACCGGATGAGCCTGCATGAAGACGGCCCCTATGGCTTTTCCAACGCCGAGGTCCGCGACTTCGTCGAGATGCACGGCGACCTGCCCGATCTCTGGGACCTCGCCCATGGCACATGGGAGGCCTGCTCGGGCACGTCCCGCTTCAAGGACGAAGGCGCTCAGGAAGACCTCGTGCGCGGGATCAAGGCGCTCACCTCGCGCCCCGTGGTCGGCGTCGGACGCTTCACCAGCGCCGATGCCATGGTGCGGCAGATCCGCTCCGGCATCCTCGATTTCATCGGCGCCGCCCGCCCCTCGATCGCCGACCCCTTCCTGCCGAAGAAGATCGAGGAAGGCCGGATCGCGGACATCCGCGAATGCATCGGCTGCAACATCTGCGTGTCAGGCGACATGACCGGCGCGATCAGCCGCTGCACCCAGAACACCGCCTTCATGGAGGAATGGCGCAAGGGCTGGCACCCGGAACGGCCGCGCCCCAAGGGGCCGTCAACCAGCGTGCTGGTGGTCGGCGCCGGGCCAGCGGGGCTTGAGGCCGCGCTGCAATCCGCCCGGCGCGGCTATCAGGTGACGCTCGCCGAGGCGACGACCACCCTCGGCGGTCGCGTGGCCAGGGAACGCCTCCTCCCCGGCCTTTCCGCCTGGGGCCGGGTCGCCGACTACCGCACCGGCCAGATCGCCCCGATGACCAATCTCGACGTCTATCGCGACAGCCGTCTGACCGCCGATGACGTCCTGGCCATGGGTGCCGAACACGTGGCCATCGCCACCGGGGCCAGCTGGCGGCGGGACACCGTGGCGCGGCTTCACCTGCATCCGATCCCGACCGACCCCGCCATGCCCGTCTTCACCCCCGACGACCTGATGGCGGGCGCCGGCCCCTCGGCCGGGCGCGTGACGATCTACGACGACGACCATTTCTACATGGGCTCGGTCCTGGCCGAGCTTCTGATCTCCCGTGGCTGCACGGTCGATCTGGTCTGCCCTGCGACGAAGATCGCCGAATGGACGACGAACACCCTGGAACAGGGCATCATCATGCGCCGGATGCTGGACATCGGGGTCAACGTCATCGTCAACAAGGCCCCCGAAACCATCGGCGCGGGCGAGGTCACGCTGGCCTGCACCTGGACCGGCCGCACCGAAACCCTGCCCGCCGATGCCGTGGTGATGGTCACTTCGCGCACGCCGCATGATACGCTCTACCAAGACCTCCGCGCCCGGCAGGGCGAGTGGGAAGCCGCCGGGATCCGCTCCGTCAAGCTGATCGGCGACGCCGCAGCCCCCGGCCCCATCGCCTGGGCCACCTACGCCGGCCGCCGCTTTGCCGAGGAGCTGGACCAGCCCGACGACCGCGGCGACACCCCTGCCTTCCGCCGCGAGGTGGCGGCCCTTGACCCCCTTCCCTCCCGCCTGCCCGCCTGAAAGGACCCCGACCATGACCGCCGAACATGTCGATACGCTGGTGATCGGGGCCGGGCAGGCCGGGATCGCCACCTCGGTCCATCTCGGGCGCAAGGGCGTGCCGCACCTCGTCCTTGAACGCCACCAGATCGCCCACCGCTGGCGCGCCGAACGCTGGGACTCGCTGGTCGCCAATGGTCCGGCCTGGCACGACCGCTTTCCCGAGATGGAGTTTGCAACCGACCCCGACGCCTTCCCAGGGAAAGAGGACGTGGCCGACTACCTCCGCGCCTTCGCCCGCAGCAACCGCTGCCCGATCCGGGAAGGGGTGGAGGTGACGCGGCTCACGCATGGACCCGACGGCCTCTTCCACGCCACGACCCCCGCCGGGACGATCACCGCCCGCAATGTGATCTCGGCCACCGGGTCGTTCCAGAAGCCGATGATCCCGCCGCTGGTCCCCGACGACCTCGGCCTGATGCAGATCCATTCCACCCACTACCGCAACCCCGCGCAACTGCCGCCCGGAGGCGTTCTGGTCGTCGGCGGCGGCTCCTCCGGCACCCAGATCGCCGATGAGTTGAACCGCGCCGGCCGCCCGACCTGGCTGTCGCTCGGCCCCCACGACCGCCCGCCCCGCCGCTATCGCGGCAAGGATTTCGTCTGGTGGCTGGGCGCGCTTGGGAAATGGGACCTTGAAGCCCCCTCCCCCGGCACCGAACATGTGACCATCGCCGTCTCGGGCGCCTATGGCGGGCAGACCATCGACTTCCGCCGCCTCGCGGGCGAGGGTCTGCGGCTGCTTGGCCGGACAAGCGCCTGCCAGAACGGCATCCTGACCATCGCCGACGATCTGCTGACCAACATCGCCAACGGCGACCGCTATCTGGCGAGCCTTCTGGACGAATGCGACGCCCATGTCCGTGCCCATGGCCTCGACCTGCCCGAGGACCCCGAAGCCCGCCGGACCTACCCCGATCCCCCCTGCCTGACCGACCCGACCCGGTCGCTGGACCTGAAGGCCGAAGGCATCGGCACGATCATCTGGGCCACGGGCTTTGCCTATGACTACGGCTGGCTCGACCTTCCGGTGCTGACCCCGGAAGGCCGACCCGACCATTCCCGGGGCGTGACGCGCGTTCCGGGCTTCTACTTCGTCGGCCTGCCCTGGCTGACACGGCGCGGCTCCAGTTTCATCTGGGGCTGCTGGAAGGACGGCGAACACATCGCGACCCAGGTCGCAGCCAGAGGATGAGGCAAACCAGATGACCACCCACACCCGCTACCGCAAGTTCAACACCAGGGTGACCTACCCCGAGCAGAACCTCGACAACGACCTCTGCCACCTGGTCGCCACCCGGGGCGGCACCACGCTCTGGTTCCGGGGCGCCTGCCCGCAGGACCTCGACACCTCGGAAAGCCTGATGACCACCGACCCCGCCGCCCAGACGCACAAGGTCATGCAGAACATCAGGCAGCTGATCGAGGAAGCCGGCGGGAAGATGGAGCACCTCGTCAAGCTGGTGGTCTATCTGACCGATGTCCGCCACCGTGAACCCGTCTATCGGGTGATGGGCGAATACATCAGGGGCGTGCATCCCGTCTGCACCGGGCTGACCGTCGTGGCGCTGGCCCGCCCCGAATGGCTGGTGGAAATCGACGCGACCGCCGTCATCCCGGACTGACGGCGCTTTCAGGCCGCGATGGGCTCGATCAACTGCGCCCCGGAGGCGCGGTTGGAATTGACCGCGACGCCCACGCGGTAGGGCTTTGTCATCACCCCTTCGGCGGTGGCCTTCATCAGGACGGCCGCCCCGTGCCCCGCCTCGCCCAGCCACAAGGGCCAGTCCTCGCGCTCCAGGATCACCGGCTCGCGGTGGTGGATCGCTGCCATCCCGGGCCCCGCCTCGGTTGACACGATCGCCACCGTGTCCATGTCACCCCAGCGTTGCCAGACCCCGGCCAGCGCCATCGGCAGACCGTCCGCCCGGGTGAAATACCAGGGCAACCGCGCCTTGTTCTCCCCCTCGCTCCATTCGTAGAACCCGCTGGCCGGAACGATGCAACGCCGCTCGCGGATGGCAGACCTGAAGGCGGGTTTCGTCGCCACCGTATCGGACCGGGCGTTGATGATGAGAGGCCCATCGTTCGGCGCCTTGTACCAGGTCGGGATGAACCCCCAGCGCATCGCCCGCAGACGCCGCACCCCGCCCTCCGAGGTGACCACCGCCACCGTGTTCGTCGGGCAGACGTTGTAATTCGGCACCGGCGGCAGGTCGTTGCCCGGCACGGCATCGAACAGCGCCGCCAAGGCTTCGTTCGGATGGGTTATGGTGAAGCGTCCGCACATGCTCCGAAGATAGGCTCAAGCCGCGCCCCGGCCAAGCCGCTGGGGGAGTGAAATTCGACCCCATCCACGCTAGCCTTGCGCCATGGCCCGCGGACGCCCGCCCCACCCCGACCAGCTCACCCCCGCCGAATGGCGCGTGGTCGAGCTTGTCCGCCACGGCCAGTCCACGGCGGCCATCGCCCGGCTCCTTGGCATCAGCCCCGATGCCGTCAAGGCTCAGGCCCGCGCCGCCCGCGACAAGCTGGGCCTCACCTCGCGCCACGACCTCCGCTATTGGCCCGGCATCCGCGCCGGGTCCGCCCGCCAACACTCCGAAGGGATCGCCATGCCCCTGCTCTCGCAAATCGCCCGCCGAGTCGAAAACCTGGACCGCGCCCGCACTTTCTGGCGCGACACGCTGCAGATCCCCGAGCTCTACGCCTTTCCCGGCCTCGCCTTCTTCGACCTTGGCGGCACTCGGCTCATGCTCCGCGAAACCGGCGCGCGGGACGAAGCCGACATCCTTTACCTCTCCACTCCCGACATCGCCACGGCCCATGCCAGCCTCATGGCAAAGGGCGCCGAGATGACCGGCGCCCCGCACATGATCCACAGGCACCCGGACGGGGCCGAAGAATGGATGGCCTTCTTCAAGGACGACGAAAGCCGCGACCTAGCCTTGCACAGCGTGGTGCGGCCTTGATCCCTACTGCCCCAGCTTCCTGATCCGGCCCTCGACCGCGACCTTCACGCTGCCCAGCTTCTCGACATAGGCCATCACGTCATTGGCAACCAGCTGCCCGGTTGGCCCATCCGTGACGATCCGCCCGCCGCCCAGCGCCGCATAACCGTCGCCGCCGCCCAGGATGTAATCGTTCACCGCCACCTTGTACAGCTTGTCCGCCTCCAGAGGCGCGCCGCCCACCATCACCTCGCTGACCCGCGACCCCGCCGGGGCCGAGGCATCGAAGGCAAAGGTCAGGCCGGAAACCTGCGGGAACCGTCCCGAGCCCTTCTCGACCTGGCTGACCCCGTTCTCCAGCGCCAGCAACACCTGCGACCCCGGCAGTTCCGTCACCACCGTGACATTGCCGAAGGGCAGTTCCGTCAGGATGTCGCGCCGCGTCAGCTTTCGGCCCGCCTCATAGGTCGTGTCACCGCGGATGCCGCCGCCGTTCATGATCGCGATGTCGGCCCCCGTCGCATCCCGCATCGCATCAGCGATCAGGTTGCCCATCGTCGCCTCCTCGCCCCGCACCACGTTGCGGCGGCTGTCCAGCGGCGCCTCGACCGTGCCGATCTCGACGTTCAGTGTCTCGTCCATCTGCGCCCGCAAGGCATCTGCCATCGCCACCGAGTCCGGGTCCGGCGTCACCGTGGCCGTGTCGATGAAGCGGAAAGCGGGCACCCAGCTGATCGACCGCTTGCCATCCTCGGCCACCTTGATCTCGACCGTCAGGTCAACCGGAGACAGGAACTGCCCGTCGATGCTTGTCTCCACATAGGCCGTCCGCCCGTCATAGGCCGTGGCATAGGAATGGTCGTCCCCCGACAGGATCACATCGAAAGCCCCGCTCGCCATCAGCGCGCGGTCGTTCTCCATGTTGGTCTGCACCACGCCGACGACAAGGTCGGCGCCCTCGTCCCGCGCCGCCTTGGCCGCTGCGACCCCGGTTTCCACCGTCGGCAGGAACTTCAGGCTGCCCGTGGACGACACTTCGGGCGAGGTATCCTGCGCCACCGGGATCAGCGCGACCTTCAGGCCGGCAACCTCTTTCACCATCACCCCGCCCAGGCCTTCGATCGCCGACCCGTCGCCATTGGTGATGTTGATCGCCGCCCAGGGGTATTTCGACGCCTTCATCTTCTCCATGAAATTCTCGGGCCCGAAGTCGAACTCGTGGTTCCCCGGCACAGCCAGATCGAAGGGCACCAGGTTGGTGAAGTCGATGGTGTTCTGCCCCTTGTCGAACCCCGAGGCGAGCGAGGGCGACAGCATGTCCCCGTTGAACAGGTACAGCGTGTTCGGGTTGGCCGCGCGCTCGGCCTTGGCCACCGCGTTCAAACGGGCAAAGCCGCCGCGCCCGTCCTCTTCCTCGAAGTTGTAGACGTCGCCCACGCCCAGAAGCGTCAGCTTGACCGTCTCCGCCCCGGCAGGTCCGGCAACCAGCGCCGCAAGGATGGCTAGCCTCGAAAACCGTTTCATTGGAACTCTCCCCGTGATTGAACCGCCACGCCCCAACTTGCGCCTGACATGACGCGGCTGTCAAACTGATCGCCCGAAATCGTGACAGACAGGTGATGATGGGCATCCCATTGCCAGCCGCGTCAACCTTCGCTATTCGGCCAGCATGCTGATCCTCAAGATCTTCCGCCGCCCCGAATGGGATGCGTTCAAGGCCGCCGGGGAAACCCTTGGCGCGCCGGTCGATCTTGCCGACGGCTATATCCATTTCTCCACCCCCGCCCAGGTCGCCGAGACCGCGGCGAAGTGGTTCGCCACCGAAAGCGATCTGGTCCTTGTGGCCTTCGACCCCGACCGGCTGGGGCCGGCGCTGAAATGGGAACCCTCGCGGGGCGGCCAGCTCTTCCCGCATCTCTACCGCCCCCTGCGGCTGGATGAGGTCGTCTGGGACAAGTCCCTTCCCCTTGGTGCGACCGGTCACATCTTCCCCGAGGGGCTATGGTGACAGCGATCGAGCGTCTCAGCCTTGCCGCGCTGCACCGTCTGGACCCCGAGCGCGCGCATGGACTGTCGCTCCTCGCCCTGCGGATGGGCCTTGCACCGCTGCCTGGCCCCGTGGACCTGCCGCGCCTGCATGTCACCCTTGCCGGTCTGCCGCTGCTCAATCCGGTCGGTCTGGCCGCCGGCTATGACAAGAACGCGCAGGCCATCGCCGCCCTGTCCCGCGCGGGGTTCGGCTTTCTGGAAGTCGGCGCCGCGACGCCGCTGCCGCAGCCAGGCAACGACCGCCCGCGCCTCTTCCGGCTGACCGAGGACCGTGCGGCGATCAACCGCTTCGGCTTCAACAACCACGGCATGCAGGCGATCGGCGCCCGACTTGCCGCCCGCACCCGGGGCCCGGTTCCGGTCGGTCTGAACCTGGGCGCCAACAAGACCTCGGACAACCGCGCCGCCGACTTCGCCAAGGTCCTGGCTCACTGCGGCCCTCATGTCGACTTTGCCACCGTCAACGTCAGCTCTCCCAACACCGAGGGCCTGCGCAACCTGCAAGGCCGGACCTTGCTGGCCGGGCTCCTGGCCCAGGTGATGGAGGCGCGGCTCCGGCTTGCCCGGCCGATCCCGGTCTTTCTGAAGATCGCCCCGGATCTTTCGACCGGCGAACTGGAGGATATCGTCGATGTGGCCCTTGCCGCCAAGGTGGCCGGGATCATCGCAACCAACACCACCTTGCAGCGAGAAGGTTTGAAATCTGCAAATCGTGGCGAAATCGGCGGCCTTTCCGGTGCGCCGTTGTTCGAAAAGTCCACGCGAGTGCTGGCGCGGCTGTCGCAACTCACCCATGGCCTCCTGCCCTTGATCGGGGTCGGAGGCGTCGGGTCGGCGGAACAGGCCTATGAAAAGATCCGCGCCGGGGCGACGGCTGTGCAGCTGTATACGGCGATGGTCTATCAGGGCATCTCGATGGTCCCGAAGGTCGCCACCGGCCTCGACGCGCTCCTCGCGCGTGACGGCTACGCCAATGTCTCGCTTGCCGTGGGAACCGGCCGCGCCGCCTGGCTTTGACCTGCCCAACGGGATTTGCTCTTTTCCCAAATACTCCGGGGTCCGGGGTGGAACCCCGGTCGGTGTCACCTATCCGAACGTCTTGCCCGATCTCGAAGCCGATCAGAACGCCTTGAACGTCATCGTTGTCAGCGTCCGCTGGATGCCGGGGATGTCGAACAGCTTCGACGACAGATAATGCCCGACATCCTGATCGTCGGGGATGTAGACCTTGGCGATCAGGTCGTAGTCGCCGCTGGTCGAATAAAGCTCGCTGACCACTTCCCGGTCCCAGATCGCATTGGCGACCGCATAGGTCATGCCGGGCGTGCAGCGGAACTGGACGAATACCAATGCCATCGGGGCCTCCTGTCTTGCGTCGAATCTAGCCCGCCGCGCGGCGAAGGGAAAGCCTCACTCGGCCTGATCCAGCGCCAGGAGAGAGGGCTCGCGCCGCAGGTCGTCTACCGTCAATGGCCCCGAAGGCCGCGCCAGACGGTTCCGCACCACCCAGTATAGCCGCGTCTGCGCCCGGGTGATGGCCACATAGGCAAGCCGCTTCCACAAGGGCACCCCTGCCTCGGACCGCCCGGACTGTGCCGCCGCATAAAGGTCGGGCGCGAAGACCTGGACCTCGTCCCACTGGCTGCCTTGCGCCTTGTGGATCGTCACCGCCGCGCCGTGCAGGAAGGTCGCGCCCATCCGCGCGGCGTGCGGGATGAAGGGCTCTTCCTCGTCAGGCTTCTCGATCTTGATGATGCTTGCCGCCGATAACTGCGGCTCCTCTGCCCCCACCACGTGCAGCCTGGCAAACCCCTCGCGATTGCCTTCGCCCAGGTAGATCACCTGCGCGCCCTTAATCAGGCCCCGCGCCTCGAGGTCGATCCGTTTCTTGCGGTGCTTGAGGGGCAGCTCGATCCCGTCGCAGATCAGCGGCTCGCCCGGTAAAAGCGCATCCTCGGGCGCGCCGAAGGCGCCCCGGAAGGCCTGGATCAGCCGCACCCGCGTCGCGTTGCGCCAGACCAGGACGGGGGACCGCGCCATCAGCCCGGACTCGACCCGCTCGGCCCAGACCACCCGGTCGTCGTCCCGCGCCTTCTCCTGCACCAGCGCCTCGAAGTCCTCGAACCCCAGCCGGTCATCGCCCAGCGCATGGGCCAGGTCCAGGATCGGGTTGTCCTGCGTCTGCCGATGGATGCGGTGGAGGATCAGCTTCTGGCCCTCGGACAGCTTGTCGAACACCATCTCGCCGGACTGCCCGACAGGGGCCAGCTGCGCGGGATCGCCGAACAGGACCAGCGTCGGAAAGATTTCCCGCAGGTCCTCGAACTGGCGTTCGTCCAGCATCGAGGATTCGTCGACGAAGCCCACGTCCAGCGGCTCCTCCCGCCGCTTCCAGCCCTTGATGAAATCGCTGCCCTTCAGCCCCGCCGCCGCCAGCGCGCCGGGAATCGAGGCCACCTGGCTGTAGAACGCCTGCGCCCGGTCAAGCGCCAGATCGGTCAGCCCCGCAATCGCCAGGTTGCCCGCCGCCGGCCGCGAGCCTGTCCCCGCCAGCCATTCGGCGATCTTCTCGTATTCCGGGTCATAGACCGGAGTGTAAAGGATCCGGTGGATCGTCGTCGCCGGCACCCCTCGCAGCCGCAGCACCGACGCCGCCTTGTTCGTCGGTGCAAGGATCGCCAGCGTCCGCCGGTCCTTGCGCTTGCGCCCTTCATAATCGCCCGAGATCACCTCGACGCCGGCCGCCTTCAGCCCGCGATACAGCTCGGCCAGCAGCATCGTCTTGCCCGATCCCGCCTTGCCGACAACCGCCAGAACACTGGTCCGACCCTCGGCCAGCGGGGTCAGACTGCCCTCGGTCAGGTCGATGCCGGCCCCCAGAAACCCTGCGGTCAGGCGATCATAGGCCTCGGCCTGGTCGTCGGAAAAGATCAGCGCGGGGGCCTGCATGACGGCAATCCTAGCGCCAGTCGCGGCCGGGCGTAAGGCGTCAATGCGTCTGCCGGTTCGTCCCGCGCACCGTTTTCGGCGCCCCGTCCGCTGGCCCGTCCGTCGGATCGCAGGGACCGTCCAGCGCCGCAATCTCTTCGCGCGCCACTTCCAACGCCTCTGCGACCTGTTCCGCCAGTCGGGGCAGCCCGTTCAATGTCGCGTAGGACAGCATGTCCTGCAACACATCGAAGACCCATTCGTGATGCATCAATCCCCCGGCCGCCAGCGCTCGCCCCCTGCGCGGCCCGTTACGAAGGCGCGCAGGACCAGGCCAGTAAAGCACAGTTCGAAGGTCGAGGGGTGAATAGGTAGTTAAAGGTTGACTCTAATTCAAGCGACTCGCCTCCAGCGTGTCCTCGAAGGTGCGCAGGCCGGTCCGTGGCGCCTGCACCAGCACCGCCATGTTGCCCGGCTTGTGCTGGTTCTTCCACATCAGCATATGCGCCTTGGGGATGTCGGCCCAGGGGAAGACCTCGGACATGCAGGGGTCCAGCCGCCGCTCGATCATCAGCTTGTTGGCCGAGGACGCCTGCTTCAGATGCGCGAAGTGGCTGCCTTGCAGGCGTTTCTGGTGCATCCACATGTAGCGCACGTCGAAGGTGCAGTTGAACCCGCTGGTGCCTGCGCAGATCACCACCATGCCGCCCTTCTTGCAGACGAGGCTCGAGACCGGGAAAGTCGCCTCGCCCGGATGCTCGAACACCATGTCGACGTTCACGCCCTTGCCGGTGATGTCCCAGATCGCCTTGCCGAAGCGCCGCGCCTCCTTCAGCCACTCGTTGTATTCGGGGCTGTTGACCTTGGGCAGCTGCCCCCAGCATTTGAACTCGTTGCGATTGATGACACCCTTTGCGCCCAGGCCCAGCACGAAATCGCGCTTCGATTCGTCGCTGATGACCCCGATCGCATTGGCCCCCGCCGTGTTGATCAGCTGGATCGCATAGGACCCGAGGCCGCCCGAGGCGCCCCAGACCAGCACGTTCTGCCCCGGTTTCAGATCATGTGGCTCATGCCCGAACAGCATCCGGTAGGCGGTGGCCAGCGTCAGCGTGTAGCAGGCCGATTCCTCCCAGGTCAGATGCTTCGGGCGCGGCATCAGCTGCTGGGCCTGCACCCGGGTGAACTGGGCGAAGCTGCCGTCCGGCGTCTCGTAGCCCCAGATCCGCTGGCTGGGGCTGAACATCGGGTCGCCGCCGTTGCATTCCTCGTCGTCGCCGTCGTCCTGGTTGCAGTGGATCACCACCTCGTCGCCGACCTTCCAGCGCTTGACCTTGTCTCCCACCGCCCAGACGATCCCCGCCGCGTCCGACCCCGCGATGTGATAGGCCGCCTTGTGCCCGTCGAACGGGCTGATCGGCTGGCCCAGGCCCGCCCAGACCCCGTTGTAGTTGACGCCCGCCGCCATCACCATGACCAGCACTTCATGGCTGTCGATCTTCCAGGTATCCACCACCTCGACCTGGAACGACTGGTCAGGGGCCCCGTGCCGCTCGCGCCGGATCGCCCAGGCATACATCTTGGCCGGCACATGGCCCAGGGGCGGCATCTCACCCAGCTCGTAAAGGTCCTTCTTCGGCGCGTCGTAGATCACAGCAGCGTTTTGCGTATCCAAAGCCAACATAGCCTCCAACCTTATGCCGCGCCGCAGAATCGCCGCGCCCTTGGCAGCAGGTAAACTTCCTGCGCGCAATTTTGCAATAGTCTTAACGGCCTATCTTGAAATTTTATGTCTGCGGCGTTGCAGCAAGATCGGTTTCCGGCACCGATGCCGCGTAGAATGCCAGCAAGGCACGCTCGGAAGCCACCGGCTGCAAGGCCGCGTCGACCACGCCGCGCCGGATCAGCGGCTGAAGACCCTCTTCCAGCACGACTGCCGGGCCCTGCGGTGGCAGTCTCAGAACGGCCCCCGCAGCCTGCAACCGCCGGGTCAGGGCCTCTACCCGGGCCAGCAGCTCGTCGCGGCTCGCCGCACCCTCGCCCAGCGCCTTGGCGACAAGGGGGACAGGCAGAACCGGCACGACGGAGGCAATCGAGGACATAAGCCGCTCACCCAAAGTATCGACGGTCCCGCCGCCTGCCAGATGCTCACGCAGGCTGACCGGCGCGCCGAACCCCGCCGCGGCCGTCCCGAACCCCTTCGTCCGGCCCCGGAACCGCGCCCACAGGAACCCGATCGCGTGCCAGGCGACCCAGAGAGGCCGGTTGCGGAACCGCCGCGTCTCCGACCGCGCCGCCTCGATCAGCACCCGGTCCTCCAGCACCCGGTCATAGGCCAGGCCCACCGGGACAAAGACCACATCGCGGTCCCCCGGCTCCCAGCCCTCCACGATATAGCTCAGCAGCCCCAGCTTTGCCGGCCCCACGCGCCCGTCCAGCGACAGCCCGCCTTCGGGGAAGATCGCCTGCGTCGTCCCCTCCTCGGTCGCCATCTGCACATAGCGCGCCAGCACGCGGCGATACAAAGCGTTCCGGCTGCCGCGCCGGATGAAATAGGCCCCCATCGACCGGATCAGCGCCGACAGGGGCCAGACCCGCGCCCATTCGCCCACCGCGTAACTGATGGCCGACCGGTCCGAGACCAGCCAGGTCACCAGCACATAGTCCATGTTGCTGCGATGGTTCATCACGAAGATCACCGTCGCCTTCGGGTCGATGGTCTGAAGCGCCTGATCCACCTTGCCGACCCGCACCCGGAACAGCAGCCGACTCAGCCATTTCGCCGCCCGAGTGCCAAAGCCGAAGTAGACCGTCGCCGAAAAGCCCGGCACGATCTCGCGGGCATAGCGCCGGGCCTCCTCGAAGGCGACTTCCCCCGGCACGCCCGTCTCGGCCGCATGGGCCATTGCGGCCTCGACCACCTTCTGGTCATAGGCCAGCCGCGCCACCATGTCCGCCCGCCGGGCCAGCTTGAACAGGTCGATCTTGCGGTCCAGCCGCGCGTTCAGCTGCGACAGCGCCTTCTCTGCCCGCCGCCGGAAGAACCAGCGCACGCTGGGGAACAGGAAATGCGTGGCAAAGCTGATCGCGGCAAACCCCAGGATCAGAACCAGCAACCAGACGGGAACCGCAACCGTGCCGAACATCGGCAAAGCCTGCCCCAAACCGGCCCCCGCGTCGATGACTTCGTCACGCCTCGGCCCCGTCCCGCGACGAGACGCCGAAGGCGGACGAGGAGCATCGCCGCAGCGCAGCGATTGACAACGGCATGATCTTTCCCATATTCCATCCTTGACGCAATAAAATTACCGACGCGACTCGCGAGGCTCCGATGACCGCAGAAAAACCCTGGCTCTTCCGCACCTATGCCGGCCATTCCACCGCCGCGGCCTCGAACGCGCTGTATCGCACCAACCTCGCCAAGGGTCAGACCGGCCTCTCGGTGGCCTTCGACCTGCCGACCCAGACCGGCTATGACAGCGACGACCCCCGCGCGCGGGGCGAGGTCGGCAAGGTCGGCGTGCCCGTCGCCCATCTCGGCGACATGCGCGCGCTGTTCGCGGACATCCCGCTCGAACAGATGAACACCTCGATGACGATCAACGCCACCGCCCCCTGGCTTCTGGCGCTCTACATCGCCGTGGCCGAGGAACAGGGCGCGGACGTGTCCAGACTCCAGGGCACGGTGCAGAACGACATCATCAAGGAATACCTCTCCCGCGGCACCTACATCCTGCCGCCCGAGCCCTCGCTCCGCCTCATCACCGATGTCGCGGCCTACACCGGCAGACACTTGCCGAAGTGGAACCCGATGAACGTCTGTTCCTACCACCTGCAAGAGGCCGGGGCCACGCCGGAACAGGAACTGGCCTTCGCGCTGGCCACCGCCTGCGCGGTGCTGGATGATCTGAAAGTGAAAGTCCCGGCGGCAGATTTCCCGGCAATGGCGGGCAGAATGTCGTTTTTTGTCAATGCCGGCATCCGCTTCGTGACCGAGCTGTGCAAGATGCGCGCCTTCACCGCGCTTTGGGACGAGCTGCTGGAATCCCGCTACGGCATCGCCGACCCGAAGTTCCGCCGCTTCCGCTATGGGGTGCAGGTCAACTCTCTCGGCCTGACCGAACAGCAGCCGGAAAACAACGTCTACCGCATCCTGCTGGAAATGCTGGCCGTCACGCTCTCGAAGAACGCCCGCGCCCGCGCCGTCCAGCTGCCCGCCTGGAACGAGGCGCTGGGCCTGCCCCGCCCCTGGGATCAGCAATGGTCGCTGCGCATGCAGCAGATCCTGGCCTACGAGACCGACCTGCTGGAATATGACGACCTCTTCGACGGCAACCCCGCGATCGAGCGCAAAGTCAACGAACTGAAGGCCGGGGCTCTGGAAGAACTCGCCCGTATCGACGCGATGGGTGGGGCCGTCGCCGCCATCGCCTACATGAAGGGCCGCCTGGTCGAAGCGAACGCCGAACGTCTCGCCCGCATCGAATCCGGCGCGACCACCGTGGTCGGCGTCAACCGCTTCACCACCACCGAACCATCCCCCCTCGCCACCGGCGAAGGCGCGATCATGCAGGCCGACCCGCAGGCCGAGGCCGACCAATGCGCCCGCCTGGCCGCCTGGCGCGAAGCCCGTGACCCGCAGAAGGTCGCCGAAGCCCTCGCCGCCCTCCGCCAGGCCGCGCAATCGGGCGAGAACATCATGCCCGCCTCGATCCTCTGCGCCAGGGCCGGGGTCACAACCGGCGAATGGGGCGGGGCGATGCGCGCGCTTTACGGCGAATACCGCGCGCCCACCGGCGTCAGCCGGAACCCGTCCAACCGGACCGAGGGCCTTGAACCCGTCCGCGACGCCGTCGCCGCCGTGGCCACCAAACTCGGCCGCCCCCTTCGCCTCCTCCTCGGCAAGCCCGGCCTCGACGGTCATTCCAACGGGGCCGAGCAGATCGCCGCCCGCGCCCGCGACTGCGGGATCGAGATCACCTATGACGGCATCCGCCTGACCCCGCAGGAAATCGTCGCCGCCGCCGCCGAGAAACAGCCCGACGTGATCGGCCTGTCGATCCTGTCCGGCAGCCACATCCCCCTGATCCGCGAAACGCTCGACCTCATGCGCCAGCACGGCCTGACCCAACCGCTCGTCGTCGGCGGCATCATCCCCGACGATGATGCCAGGACGCTCAAGGCGATGGGCGTCGCCCAGGTCTACACGCCCAAGGACTTCCAGCTGAACCGGATCATGCTGGACCTCGTGGCCCTGGCCGATCCTGCCAAGGTCGCCGCCGAATAGGGTTTTCCTGCCTTTCGCACCGGTTTGCCGCGCCCTACCAAGGGCGCGTCTGCAACCGAAAGGCCCCTCCATGCGCGTCGCGCTTGCCCTGATCCTCCTCGCCTCTCCCGCCCTTGCGCAGGACCCACCGCCCGAAGTCGCCGCCATCGTCGAAGAGGCCAAGGGCATCTGCGACGGCACCTTCACCGCCGCCCCCGAAGCCATTACGCCAGTGGACCTGAATGGCGACGGCACGCTCGACTGGGTCGTCGACAGCGGGGCGTTCCGGTGCTCGACCTCGACCAGCCTCTACTGCGGCACCGCCGGCTGCGGCGTCGATACTGTCATCGACGGCACCCGCGGCTCGCTCCTGCTGCACTCCTGGGACACCGTGACCGAAGGTGGCATCACCTATCTCATCGCCCCGAACGACCGGGGCGAAACCGTCCGCTTCCTCTGGACCGGCAGCGAATGGCAGTTGCAATGAGGATCCGCGCCGCCCTGCTTCTGGCGCTGGCCAGCCCCGCGGCCGCGCAGGACCGTCCCCAGGCGCTCCAATCGCTGCTCGACTACCACCAGGCCGCCTGTTCCGCGCAGGGCGGCACGCTCAGCCTCCCCGACGACGCCGTCTTGCCGGCTTTCCTCCTCGGCCCCGAGGACCCCGCATTGATCCTCGACTCGGGCAAACTCTCCTGCTCGACCGCCCCGCGCATGTTCACCGCCGAGGGCATCGGGCGCGAGATCAACGTCTTCGTGGGCGAAGCGCAGCACAGCCTCGTCGTCCTCGACTGGTCGCTGATCCCGGACGACGACCGGCAGCTTCTTCAGGTCACCATCGCGGGCGAACTGCTCAACAGGCCCGAGCCCGGCACCTTCCGCATGACCTGGGACCCGGCGACGCAGTCGCTGACGACGATCCCGGAAAGCTGATCCCGACTCACCCGGCATCGGGCGGCACTTCGGCCTTGCGCCAGACCGAAGCGCCGTTCTCGTACAGCTTGACCAGCCCCACATCCGCCCGCGCCTGGCGCCCGATGTCCGCCACCAGCTCTCGGCGCGTGCTGCCGCGCAGGAACATGCATCGCCTGGGCAGCGCATGGGCCTCCAGCTCCGGGTTGATCTGCCGGTAGAACTGCTTTTCCGGGTCCAGCCCCGGCCGCATCCGCCGCGCCGCCTCGCGCAGGAACGCGCCGTCGAACACCCCGGGCGAGGTGGAAAAGGCGTTCACCAGAACATCCTCGACGATCCGCCGCCCCTTCCTGACCACCCGGCGCGCGGTCTGGTGGCGCAGCCCCCGCGTATGCTTGGTCACGCACATGAAGGTCACCGCCCCGACATCCGGCTCGAACAGAGGCTCGATCCTTTCCGGCCCGAACGGCTCCAGCGCGATCCAGTCGTCCTCCAGATGCAACACGCGCGGCGCTGTTGTCGCCTCCCAGGTCCGCTTCACCGCCGAGGCGAAATCGGGCGTCGCCGGCCGGAAGATCAGCGCCTCCGGGAAATGCCGCCGGATCAGCGCCTCGCAGCGGTCGCCTTCGGCATCGTCGCCCATGAATCGGTCGATATTTGCGATCAGGCGGCGGATCGGGAAGTTCGGAAAGACGTCGCGCGAAAACGACTCCAGCGTCCGCGCCAGCAGCGCCTCGCGGTGACCGGCAATCAGCGTCACGTCATAGTCCAAGCCCGGCCCCCGTCCGTTGCCCCCGGCCCCCGAATACCGCGCCAGATCGCGGCTGGCCAACCGATTTGCTTGTCTGCGCCTGCGCGACGCTTCATAGCATGTCGTCACATCTGCCCTGGAGAGCGCGTTCATGACCTTCCACATCGGAGCCAAGCCGGGCGACATCGCCGAAACCGTTCTTCTGCCCGGCGACCCCTACCGCGCCCGCTGGGCCGCGCAGACCTTCCTGAAGGACGCGGTTCTGGTGAACGAGGTGCGGGGGATGCTGGGCTATACCGGCAACTGGAACGGCCACCGCGTGACGATCCACGGCTCGGGCATGGGAATGCCGTCGCTGTCGATCTATGCCAACGAACTGATCCGCGACTATGGCGCGAAGACCCTGATTCGCATCGGCTCGGCCGGTGCCCTGCCTGAAAGCGTCAAGGTCCGCGACGTGATCCTGGCCCAGACCGCCTCGACCGTCGGCTCGCCCTCGCGCACGATCTTCCGCGAACTCAACTTCGCCCCCTGCGCTGATTTCCACCTGCTTTCAAAGGCCTACGCTGCCGCCACCGCCAAGGGCACGCCCGTCCATGTCGGGGGCATCTATTCCTCGGACACCTTCTACGACGAACGCCCCGACCTGTCGGAACAACTTGTCCGCCACGGCTGCCTGGGGGTCGAGATGGAGGCCGCCGAGCTGTACATGGTCGCCGCCCGCCACGGCGCACGGGCGCTGGCGATCCTCACCGTCTCCGACCACATCACGACCGGAGAAGCCCTGCCCGCCGACCAGCGCGAACGCAGCTTCGGCGCGATGGTGGAAATCGCGCTGGAGGCGGCTTTCGCCTGACCCCTTGAGCAGCGGAGCGGAGCGCCCTATGTCCGGGCAAAGCTCCCCAACCGATTGGTCCCCCTATGAAAGCCGCCCGCATCCACGCCTATGGCGACCCCTCCGAAATCCGGATCGAGGACGCCCCCCTCCCCACCCTCAATGACGACGACGTGCTGATCCGCACTGTGGCCACCAGCGTCAACCCGGTCGACTGGAAGATCCGCAAGGGCTACCTGAAGTCGTACATCCCCTATGAGATGCCACTCATCATGGGCTGGGATGTCTCTGGCATCGTTGAGAAAACCGGCGCGGCGGTCACCAAGTTCAAGCCCGGCGACGCAGTCTATTCCCGCCCCGACATCCGCCGCAACGGCGCCTATGCCGAGTTCATTGCCGTCCGCGAAAGCGAGATCGCATTCAAGCCCGCCACCATCAGCCATATCGAGGCGGCGAGCCTCCCCCTCGTCTCGATCACCGCGTGGGAATCGCTCTTCACCACCGCCAACCTGACCTCTGGGCAAAGGGTGCTGATCCACGCCGGGGCCGGGGGCGTTGGCTCCATCGCCGTGCAACTTGCGAAAGCCAGGGGCGCGCATGTCACCGCCACCGCCTCCGCCGCCAAGCTTGCGCTGGTGAAGTCTTTGGGCGCGGATGAGGTGATCGATTACCGCTGCCAGGATTTCGCAAGTGTTGCCAAGGACATGGACGTCGTCTTCGACACCCTCGGCGGCGAGGTGCAGGAGAAATCCTGGAGCGTCCTCAAACCCGGCGGGATGCTCGTTTCCATCACCGACCGCCCGTCCGAGGAGCGCGCCAAAGCCGAAGGCAAGCGCGCCGGTTACGTCTTCATCGACCCCAACGCCGCGATCCTGACCGAACTCGCCCGGATGGTCGACGCGGGTCAGGTCCGCCCCGTGATCGGCGCCGAATTCGGCCTGAACGACACGGCCAAGGCCCAGGAACTCAGCGAGACGGGCCGCGCCACCGGCAAGATCGTGATCTACGTCGGGCATCCCTAGGGCCGCCCTTGCGGAACCTTCCCCCCTCTGTATCCATGAGGGGGTGAAGGAGCCCGCCCCATGCCCCACCTCTCCCCCCGCCCCTGGGTGCCCCCCGCCTGCGAGGCGCAAGTCCAGATCCTTGCCGCCACCGCTTCCCGGCCCTCTCCCCACGTGGCCGACCGGATCGAGGCGCTGATCCAGGCGAACCTGCAGATCCACGATCAGGACTGCTTCAACCTCAACCCCGCGACCAACGTGATGAACCCCCGGGCCGAGGCGGCGCTGGCCTCCGGCCTCGGCTCGCGCCCCTCGCTGGGCTACCCCGGCGACAAGTATGAAATGGGGCTGGAGGCGATCGAGGAGATCGAGGTCATCGCCGCCGAACTCGCCGCCGAAATCTTCCAGGCGCGTTACGCCGAGATTCGCGTCGGCTCTGGCGCCTTGGCCAACCTCTACGGCTTTATGGCGCTGGCCAAGCCCGGGGACAGCATCATCGCGCCCCCCGCCACCATCGGCGGCCACGTCACCCACCACGCCGCCGGTTGCGCGGGGCTTTACGGGCTGACCACCCACGCCGCCCCCATCGACGCCGACGGCTACACGCTTGATCTTGCAGCACTTCACGACCTCGCCCACGCCGTCCGCCCCAAGATCATCACAGTTGGCGGCAGCCTGAACCTGTTCTCCCACCCGGTCGCCGAGGTTCGCAAGATCGCCGATCAGGTCGGCGCCAAGGTCCTCTTCGACGCCGCCCATCAATGCGGCATCATCGCGGGCGGGGTCTGGGCCAACCCGCTCACCGAGGGCGCGCATCTGATGACGATGTCCACCTACAAGTCCCTCGGCGGCCCCGCCGGCGGCCTGATCGTCACCAACGACGCCACCATCGCCGAACGTCTCGACGCCATCGCCTTCCCCGGCCTCACCGCCAACTTCGACGCCGCGAAATCGGCGGCGCTGGCCTATACCCTCCTCGACTGGCGCGACCACGGCGCGGCCTATGCCAGGGCCATGGTGGAGCTCGCAAAGGCCCTCGCCCGCGAACTCACCCAACTCGGCCTGCCCGTCTTTGCCGCCGACCGGGGCGCCACCACCTCGCACCAGTTCGCCATCGAGGCCGCCCCCTTCGGCGGGGGCCAGGCCGCCTCCAAGACGCTCCGCAAGGCGGGCTTCCTCGCCTGCGGCATCGGCCTGCCCCTCCCCGACGTGCCGGGCGACATGAACGGCCTCCGCATCGGCACGCCGGAACTCGTCCGCCGCGGCGTCACCCCCGCCGACGCCCCTGCCCTCGCCGCGCTCATCGCCGAGGCCCTGCGCTCCAACGCCCCCGAAACAATCGCGCCCCGCACCCGCGCCCTGCGCGCCCGGTTTCAGGGCCTGCATTATGTTACGCCATGAGAACCCGCAAACTCGGCCGCTCCGGCCCTGACGTTTCCGCCCTCGGCCTTGGCTGCCTCTCCTTCGGCGGCATGTTCGGTCCTACGACCGAGGCCGAAACCCTGCGCACTCTCGACGCCGCCTGGGAGGCCGGGATCACCTTCCTCGACACCGCCAACGGCTATGGCAAGGGCGTCAGCGAAACCTTCATCGGCACCTGGCTGAAACGGTCAGGCCACCGCCCCCACATCGCCACCAAGGCCGCCTTCACCGACGACCCCGCCCGCCGCATCGACAACCGGCCCGAGCACATGCGTACCGAACTGGAAGGCTCGCTGAAACGCCTCGGCCTGGACCACGTGACCCTGTTCTACGCCCACCGCCACGACCCCCGGATCCCGGCCGAGGACCTTGCCGGCACCATGCAACGCCTGCATGAGGAAGGGAAAATCCTCGGCTACGGCCTTTCCGAAGTCGGCCCCTATACGCTGGAACGCTGCCACGCCGTCCATCCGGTGATGGCTGTGCAAAGCGAATACTCGCTCTGGACCCGCACGCCGGAACTTGGCCTGATCCAGCGTTGCGCGCAGCTTGGCGTGGCCTTCGTCCCCTTCTCCCCCCTCGCCCGCGGTGCCTTCGGAACGCCCATGGCCGACCCCGCCACCTTCGCCCCGAACGAGTTTCGCAGCCGCATCCCCCGCTTTGCGCCCGAAAACTGGCCGCACAACAAGACGCGGCTTGACGCCTTCCACGCCTTCGCGCGGCAACGCGGCTTCACCCCCGCCGCGCTTGCCCTGGCCTGGCTTCTCGACCGCGCGCCCCACATCATCCCCATCCCCGGCACCCGCACGGCCGATCACCTGCGCGCCTGGGCCATGGCGCCCGAGATCGACCTGACCGACGACGACCGGCAGGAGATCGACCGCCTCCTCCCCGTCGGCTGGGCCTGGGGCGACCGCTACGATGACCACATGGCCGCGACGGTGGAACGCTATTCCTGACCCGGAGGCACCATCACCTCGCGCGGGAAAAGCGGAAACCAGCCCTACCGCCGCGCCCGCAGACAATCCCTGGGCTCTGCCCCCCGCGCCTCGGCCCCGCAGACCGCACAGCGCCAGAAGTCCGGCGCCTCGCGCCGGTCCAGCCGCCAGCGGCAGTCGCGCGTCAGCGTCGTCGTCCGCCACTGGTGCCAGAGGAACAGGTAAACCCCGACCCCCAGAACCAGCAGCAGCAGCGGCAAGGGTTACACCACCCGCTCGACCATCATCTTCTTGATCTCGGCGATCGCCTTCGCCGGGTTCAGCCCCTTGGGGCAGGTCTTGGCGCAGTTCATGATCGTGTGGCAGCGATACAGCTTGAACGGGTCCTCCAGCTGATCCAGCCGCTCCCCCGTCGCCTCGTCCCGTGAGTCAATGATCCAGCGATAGGCATGCAACAAAGCCGCCGGACCCAGATAGCGGTCGCTGTTCCACCAATAGGACGGGCACGACGTCGAGCACGACGCGCACATCACGCATTCATAAAGCCCGTCCAGCTTCTTCCGGTCCTCGATCGACTGCCGCCACTCCTTCGCCGGGCGGTTGGTCTTGGTCTCCAGCCAGGGCATGATACTGGCGTGCTGGGCGTAGAAATGCGTAAGATCCGGGATCAGGTCCTTGATGACCGCCATATGCGGCAGGGGGTAGATCTTCACATCCCCCTTGATCTCGTCCAGCCCGTAGATGCAGGCCAGCGTGTTGATCCCGTCGATGTTCATCGCACAGGACCCGCAGATGCCTTCGCGGCAGGACCGCCGGAACGTCAGCGTCGGGTCGATCTCGGTCTTGATCTTGATCAGCGCGTCAAGAACCATCGGGCCGCAGCTGTCCATGTCGACGAAATAGGTGTCCACCCGCGGATTTTCGCCGTCATCGGGGTTCCAGCGGTAGATCTGGAACTTCCGCACGTTCTTTGCGCCCTCTGGCTTCGGCCAGGTCTTGCCGGTGCGGATCCTGGAATTCTTGGGGAGCGAGAACTGAACCATGTCTCAGCCTTTCCTGGTCTTGGGGTTCGGTGCGGCGGGTTTCGTCAGCTCGTACAAGGTCTCGCCGCGCATGAGGGAATAGGTGGAAACGTCCGGCTCGACCGAGACGAATTCGTAAAGCTCGAACCCGGCCGCGCGCATGTGATCCTTCAGGTCGCGGCCGAAATAGCGGCTGTGATCCTTCTGGCCGAAATGCAGCATCCGCTCGCGCGGGGTGGTGATGGCCGGATTGACATAGGTCGTCGCCCAGGCCTCGATCACGGGGGTCGTCACCACCAGCCGACCGCCGGGCCTCAGGCACCGGAAACACTCGGCCAGCGCCTTGTGATGATCCACATGTTCCAGGATCTGATGTGCGACGATCAGGTCGAAACTGGCATCCTCCAGCTCCAGAGCCTCGATGTTCAGCTTGCGGTCGACCTTCCTGCGCATGAAATCGGCGGTGACATAGGTGCCCGCCAACCCCCGCAGGATCGGCTCGAACATCGGTTCCGGCGCGAAATGCAGCACCGACATCTCCTTGCCGATGCCCCCCCGCCGGTCGATCCACAGCTTGAACAGGCGATGGCGTTCCCGCGACCGGCACAGGGGGCACAACCCGTCCAGACGCGGCGGCTCGCCGACCGGGGCAAACTCGCCCACATAGCCGCAGACCGGACAGGTCCGGGTGAAGCCGGTCGCCACCATCGCCTCGAACTCGCGCACACGCCGCCGCCGGATGCGCTCCAGCGCACCTCTGGCGAAGCGCACGGCCTTCGGGTCGGGCGTGGGGATCACATCCTGGGCCATCACCGCCAGTCCGGCCTTGCATACAGGGGTCTGCTCGGCGGCTCGCCCGCCTTCTGCATCACGCAGGACTCATAGACCGCCGAGGGGTCGCGGCCCAGCAGGAAATCCGAACTCACGTTCAGCTCCAGCCCCGCCGAAGTCCGCCCGCCCGAGCCCACGCCGACCGACACCTCGCCCCGGGGCTGCTTGGCCAGCCGCGCGCGCTCAAAGCACTGCCGCTCGGCCTCGGCCAGCGACATCGGCCCGCAGGCACCCAGAACCAGCGACGCCAGAAGCAGCCCTGCCGCGATCCCCTGTTTCATCATGCACTCCTCGCCACAGGCGTCTCGGCCCGGATCGTCCCCAGCGGCACGAGGTCCGGCTTGCCCATCGGCCCGCGACCGGGGGTGAAATCTTCCAGCACCTGCAACCCGTTCGACCTCACGCGCGAGGCGCGCAGATGCACCGGGCGCACCCGCTGACCCTCCAGCGCGTATTTCAGGAAGCGTTCGGCATGAAGCCGCTTGCCCCGCGCACAATATTCGCCCATCCGCTCGGCCCGCCTGCCATAGGCCGCGATCGCCTCCGCCCCCTTCACCAGCGCAAAGCGGTCGTTCAGCCCGAACCACTGCGACCAGTCCGGCACCAGCACGAACTGCCGATGCACGCGCGCCAGAAAGTCCAGAGCCTCGGCCATGCTGTCATGGTAAAGCAGGTCCGGCCGGGCGAAGATCACGATGTCGGGCCGGACCCCTTCGGCCAGCAGAGTTGCCCGTTTCAACGAATGCAGCTGGTGCACGAGGTTCCTGAACGACGCGAAATCGTCGCGCCAGATGTCGCCCTTCGCCTGCATCTCGGCCACCGGATACAGGTCCAGACAGGCGCCCGGCTCCTCGATCTCCACCGCGTCCAGCGCCAGAAGCCGGTATTCCTCGGGGTCCAGCGCGCCGCTTTCGCCCGAGCGGGGATTGCTGATTTCCGTCTGCCGGAAGAAATGCCCGAACAGCCGCACCTCTTGCGCGATGGCGCGGGCCGGGGCGATGATGTTGGCCTCGATCGCGGGCAGGGTCAGCCGCAAGGCGCGCGTGATGCCGAAGAAGACGACCGCGACCCTCAGGTCCGGCTTGATGCGCCCCTTCGATGCCGCCCGCTCTGCCATCCCGCGGTCAGCCGCCCACCAGAGGCGGCACGCCGTTCGCCGCATAACAGGCCCGCGCCGCCGGACGCCCGGCGATCTCGCGGATGGTGGCCTTGGTCGAAGTGCCGGCCTCCACCCCCACATCCCGCGCCAGAAGCCGCAACTCCTCCTCGCTTGCCGCGTCGAGGATGCATTTCGTCGCCTTCCGCGCCGGTTCCGCCGGCATGTCGATGTTCACCACCGGGAACACCACCGTATGCGCCGTGCGCTTCAGCGTGTCCTGCACCAGTTCCGCCGGGTCGCAGGCGGCCAGCGTTCCCAGCAAGGCCACAAAACCCAGAAGTCGTGTCACGCCCGGTCTCCTTCCCGTTCGAAATGCAGGTTGCGGATGTTGCTGAAGACTTCGCGGTAGCCCTTTGCGCGCAGTTCGGCCACCACGTCGCGCTTCCAGTACTTGTGGTGGCAGACCTCGATCAGGATATAGCGCGGCCATGCCTCGGGCGGCATCGTGTCGAAATAGGGCAGCAGCTCCTGGTCCTCGAACCCCTCGATGTCGATCTTCAGCATCCCGATCCGGGTGATACCCCGCTCGGCCAAGGGCACAGTCGGCACCCTCTCTTCGATCCAGTCGTCGAACCGTTTGTTGGCACTGGTCAGCCCGATGCTGTGCGGTGCCCGGTAGATCGTCATCTCGCCCCGTTCGGGCGACACCGCCGCCTGCACGATCTCGACCCGCGTCACGCCGTTCAGCGCCAGGTTGATCCGCAACCGCCGCGCGGTGCCGGGATCCGGCTCGAAGGCAATGATCGACCGACCTTCCGGCAGGAACCGCGCCGCGATCAGGCTGTAAAGTCCGATGTTGGCCCCAATGTCGATGAAGTTCTCATAGGCCGCCACACGCTCAGCCACGCGGGCAAATTCATCCTCCTCGCCATGGATGCCGTTCAGAACTATGCCTTCGTCCCCGGCGTTGGTAGCCGGGTGCAGTCGCAGTCGAAAGCCATGATAGGTCACGTCGAAAATCCGCCGCGACCGGTGCAACCACGCGCGCCCCAGCTTGCGCCAAAGGGGCCAAGCCCGGCGCGGGCGGTTGAAGTCACGCTTGCCCAGCACCAGACGGGCCACCGTATCGGGCGAAAAGGTCCCGAACGGCGCTTCTTCCGGGCTCGGCAGCGTGACTGCCATCAGAACTTCCTTTCCGCCGGGGCGATCTTGGCCAGGGGGATCCCGCCCTCTGCCTCGCTGGTCAGAGGGTCTCCGTGCACCGGGCGGTAGTCAAGCGTCACCTTGTTGCCAGCCACCCAGGCCAGCGAATGTTTGCGCCAGTTGACATCGTCACGGGCCGGATAGTCCTCGTGCGCATGGGCGCCGCGGCTTTCGGTCCGGGCATGCGCCGCGTAGATCGTCGCCAGCGCGTTCGGCATCAGGTTGGTCAGCTCCAGCGTCTCCATCAGGTCGCTGTTCCAGATCAGGCTGCGGTCGGTGACATGCAGGTCGCCCATCTTGCCCGCGATCGCCGTCATCTTCTTCTCGCCCTCCGCCAGGGTCTCCTCGGCCCGGAACACCGCCGCATCGGCCTGCATCGTGCGCTGCATCTCCAGCCGCAACTCGGCCGTCGGCACCGCCCCGTTCGCATGGCGCAGCGCGTCGAACCGGGCCAGGGCCTTGTCCACCTCGGCCTTGTTGGTCGCGGGGACCGAGGCGCCCCGGTCCACCACCTGCCCGGCGCGGATCGCGGCAGCGCGGCCGAAGACCACCAGGTCGATCAGGCTGTTCGATCCCAGCCGGTTCGCGCCATGCACGGATGCACAGCCCGCCTCGCCCACCGCCATCAGCCCGGGGAACACCGCATCGGGGTTGTCCTTCGTCGGGTTCAGCACCTCGCCCCAATAGTTCGTGGGGATGCCGCCCATGTTGTAATGCACCGTGGGCAGCACCGGGATCGGCTCCTTGTGCAGGTCCACGCCCGCGAAGATGCGCGCGCTCTCGGTGATCCCCGGCAGGCGCTGCTCCAGCGATTCCTTCGGCAGGTGCGACAGGTTCAGGTGGATATGGTCCTTGTTCGGCCCCACCCCCCGGCCTTCCCGGATTTCGATCGTCATGCAGCGGCTGACATAGTCGCGCGGCGCGAGGTCCTTGTAATGCGGCGCATAGCGTTCCATGAACCGCTCGCCCTCGCTGTTGGTCAGATAGCCGCCCTCGCCGCGCGCGCCTTCGGTGATGAGGCACCCCGAGCCATAGATGCCGGTCGGGTGGAACTGCACGAACTCCATGTCCTGCAAGGGCAGACCGGCCCGCGCCACCATCCCGCCGCCGTCCCCGGTGCAGGTATGCGCCGAGGTCGCGCTGAAATAGGCCCGGCCATAGCCGCCCGTCGCCAGCACCACCATCTTCGCGTTGAAGACATGGATCGTGCCATCATCCAGCTTCCAGGCAACAACGCCGGTGCAGGCCCCGTCGGTGATGATGAGGTCGATGGCGAAATACTCGATGTAGAACTCCGCGTTGTTCTTCAGGCTCTGCCCGTACAGAGTATGCAGAATCGCATGCCCCGTCCGGTCCGCCGCCGCGCAGGTCCGCTGCACCGGAGGCCCGTTGCCGAACTCGGTCGTGTGCCCGCCAAAGGGCCGCTGATAGATCTTGCCCTCTTCGGTGCGGCTGAAGGGCACCCCGTAATGCTCCAGCTCGTAAACAGCCTTCGGGGCCTCGCGCGCCAGATACTCCATCGCGTCCGTATCGCCCAGCCAGTCCGACCCCTTCACCGTGTCGTACATGTGCCATTGCCAGTGGTCCGGCCCCATGTTGCCAAGGCTCGCCGCAATCCCCCCCTGCGCCGCCACAGTGTGCGACCGGGTCGGGAAGACCTTGGTCACGCAGGCCGTGCGCAGCCCCTGCTCGGCCATGCCCAGGGTCGCGCGCAGACCGGCGCCGCCGGCCCCCACCACGACCACGTCATATTCATGCGTCTCATACGGATAGGCGGTCATCATCAGATCCTTACAGAGCCATGCGGGCCAGGGCGAACAGCCCCGTCGCGGCGATCACCCAGGCAAGACAGGTCACGAAGATGATCAGCATCTTCCGCGCCGAGCCCCTGGAATAATCCTCGATCATCGTGGTCGCACCCATGGCGAAATGCCGCATCCCGACGACCAGCAGCAGCGCCGTCAGGATCGCCGGGAAGGGGCTGCCGAAGGTGGCGACCACCGCCTCCCGGCTTTGGCCCAGCGCGCGCCCGAAGACATACAGCCAGACCGGCACCAGGAAGGCGAGGCCGACCGAGGACACCGTCATCGACCAATGATGCTCCGTCCCGTGATGGGCAGCACCCCGGCCCTCGGCCCGCTTGCGGGGGGTGATATAGCGCATGACGGCCTCCCTCACTGCACCAGAAGAATTGTGATCACAGTCAGCACGACCGACCCGATGATGACGGCCCAGCCCAGCTTTTCCGCCGTCGGAATATCGAGGCCCCGGCCCGCGTCATAGTAAAGGTGCCGAAGCCCGGCGAGATAGTGATACCACACCGCCCACAAGGACCCGGTGAACACCAGATCGCCGAACCAGCTCGTCGCCACCGCGTTCGCCACCGCGAAATAGGCGTCCGATGTCGCCGCCGCCAGCAGCCACCAGACCCCCAGCACCACGCCCGCGATCAGCGCGTGCCCGGTGATCCGCGTCAGGATCGAGGTCAGCATCGGCACTTGCCAGCGATAGATCTGAAGATGGGGCGACAGGGGTCGCGCCGCCTGCTTCACGTCTGCCATGGTCGGTCCTCACGTCTGGCGGCGCGGCCCCCCCGGGGCAGCACCTGGCTGTCGTTCATTCTTCTGAATAGCGCGGATTTCGCCCGTGTCACGCAGCGAATGCCGCGATTGCAGCATGTTGCCGCTAGCGGAGCACGATTTCCGCGCTTTGTGATCACGCCTTGAAAATCCGTGATCACAGAATACGCCGCTCGCCGCCGCTGCGCGACTCAGACCGGCACCAGCGCCCAGTAGTCCAGGTCCAGCAGCACTTCGGGCAGATACCTGCCCTCCGGCCCCCGCAAGGCCCCCGCCGCACCCTTCGTCGCCACCAGCCGCAGCCGCAGGGCCCCCACCGAGGGCACCGGGGTCTCGGCCTTGTCCAGCACCTCCGACCAGGCCCGCACCGTATCCCCGGCAAAGCACGGGTTCGCATGGGCGCCTGCGTTCAGCGCCACGATCATCTGCGCATTGGCCAGGCCGTTGAACGACAGGGCCCGCGCCAGGCTGATCACATGCCCGCCATAGATCAGCCGCCGCCCGTCCTCGCGCTGGCCCACGTCGAAATGCACCTTCGAGGTGTTCTGCCACAACCGCGTCGCCAGCATGTGCTCGGCTTCCTCGACCGTCACCGCATCGACATGGTCGATGACCTCGCCCACCGCGTAATCCCCCCAGCGGTGCGGCTCCCCCGCCAGGTCAAAGTCATAGCGGCTGAAGTCCAGCCCCTCCGGCACCACCAGCGCCCCCGGGTCCACCACCGGCGCCAGCTCCGGCACCGCGACCGGCATCACCACCTCGCGCCGCCGCTTCCGCACCATCACCCAGCGCACGTACTCCAGCACCACGTCCCCGTGCTGGTTCAGCCCCTTCGTCCGCACCCAGACGACCCCCGTCGCGCCGCTGGAGGTCTCCTTCAGCCCGATCACCTCGGACTCGGACCGCAGCGTATCCCCGGGCCAGACCGGCTTCAGCCAGCGCCCTTCGGCATAGCCGAGATTCGCCACCGCGTTCAGCGAAACATCCGGCACCGTCTTGCCGAAAACCGTGTGAAACGCCACCAGATCATCCAGCGGGCTGGCCTTCAGCCCCACCGACCGCGCAAATTCGTCCGAGGAATACAGGGCCCCCCGCGCCGGATACAGCGCATGATACAGCGCCCGCTCGCCCTGACCCACTGTTCGGGGCACCGCGTGCCGGATCACCTCGCCCAGCCGGTAATCCTCGAAGAAACGCCCCGGATTGGTCTTCATAGCTCGCCCAGCTTCAGCTCGGGGTGATAGTCTCCCGCCACCTCCTTCACCACCGCCTGCCCGCAGCGCATCACGCCGTGGGCCGCATCGAAGGCGTAAGCGGGCGACCCATGCAGCTCCCACCCCTTGTTCAGGGCCGCCGTCACCTTGTGACAGAAGGCCGACGTGTCATCCGCACTCAGGAACCGATAGAGCTTCATCTTCCCCAAACCTCAGACAATTCGACCAGGATTGTCTTTCATCTGTCCAAAAATATCCCACGGGGGTCCGGGGGTGTGAAACCCCCGGTCCGACCTCAGCCCCAGGGCGCCACACCCAGCCAGTTGTGGATCAGCATCACCGCCCCCATCACCACGACAGCGCCCACGACGGCCCCGATCTCCTTGCCCATCGGCGCAGGCTCCGGCACCCGCCCGCGCGGCTCGGCCCGGTTGATCAGGATCACCTCGACCACCGCCCAGGCCAGAAGCCCGCCGAACAGCACGATCGCCGCCAGATCGCCGTTCACCAGAAGATGCGCCACCGCCCAGGTCTTCACCGCCGTCAGCTGCGGATGCCGGATGACGCGGGTGATCCGCGTCTTCATGCCGCTGGCCGCATACAGATAGAAAGCGAACAGCATCAGCAGGTTGTTGACGTGGATCAGGAACCGCGGCGGGTCCCAGACAAAGACGGTCTCCACCGGCTCGATCCCCAGCCAGGCGCTGCCGCGCCAGCCGATGACCATCAGCACCACGCCGGCCAGCACCAGCACCGCGACCAGCCCCTTGCCCGGATCGCCCATCCGCGCCCGAGACCCCGGGGCCACCCGCTTCCACAGATGCGCGCCCCACCACAGCGCCAGTCCCAGAACGATCAGTGTCATTGCTGCCCTCCATCGGTTGCGGGCGCCACACTGCCGTCATTCCGCCGCCGCCGCAATCGACTGCGCCGCAATTGTCTCGGCCTTGCCGATCAGCGCCTCGGCGCTGGCCACATGCAGGTTCTCGACGATCCGCCCGTCCAGCACCGCCACCCCCTCGCCCCGCGCCCGCGCCTCGCGATAGGCCGAGATCATCCGCCGGGCCAGGGCCACCTCCTCCTCGGACGGCGCAAAGACCGCGTTTGCGATGTCCAGCTGTGCGGGATGGATCAGCGTCTTGCCGTCGAACCCCATGTCGCGGCCCTGCTCGCATTCCACCCGCAGGCCCGCCTCGTCCCTGAAGGCGTTGAACACCCCGTCCACGATGACCTTGCTCTCCGCCCGCGCCGCCATCACACAGGCCCCCAGCGACGCCATCAGCGGCAGCCGGTCGCTGCGGTGCCGCGCGCCCAGCTCCTTCGCCAGGTCGTTCGTTCCCATCACCATCCCCTCCAGCCGGGGATGCGCCGCAATCGCGCCCGCGTTCAGGCAGCCCTTCGCCGTCTCCATCATCGCCCAAAGAGGCGCCTGCACCCGACCCGCCACCGCGTCCAGATCCGCCGGACCATTCACCTTGGGCAGCAGCACCGCATCCACCCCCGGATGCGCCCGGAACGCCGCAAGGTCGCCGTCCACCCACTCGGTCCCAAGGCCATTCACCCGCACGAGTCGCACCCGCCGCCCATAGTCCGTGCCCGCCAGGACCTCGCTCAGCAGCTCCCGCGCCCGGACCTTCTCTTCCGGCGCCACCGCATCCTCCAGATCGAAGATGATCGCATCCGCGGCCAGGTCCCGCGCCTTCTCCAGCGCCCGCTCCTTCGAGGCCGGGATATACAGGACTGACCGATAGGGACGGGCAAGGCTCTTGGCCATCGACTCACCTCTGCGCAACATTCTTGCGCTTGAAAGCACGGATCGGACACAAACGGCAAGCCCATTTTCGCCGCAGCGCAGAAATTCCTGCCCCGCAGGAAGGGCCGTTCCGCCCTCCCCGGCCGCTGTCCCGCCGCCCTCTCCGTCCGCTCCGTTAACCGCCTGTCAGCCGGCCCCCGGCAGCCTGTGAGCCGTCCCAAAGCCAGAAAGGCCCGCGCATGACCCAGCAGATGTTCGCCCTCTCCTTCGGCCTCGCCGCGATGCTCGCCGCCGCCGACATCGCCCATGGCGCCCCGCAATGCGACAGCCGCGAGGCGGTGACCGCCCTCCTCGCCGACCGCTACGGCGAAACCCGCCGCTCGATCGGAATCGCCGGTCAGGCCGCGGTGATGGAGCTTTTCGCCTCCGACGCCACCGGCACCTGGTCCATCACGCTGACCCTGCCGGACGGACGGATGTGCCTGATGGCCTCGGGCTCGAACTACGAGGCGCTGACCGAAGACCTCCCGGCCGGGGGCGACCCCGCCTGAGGCCGGCACCGTCTGCAGGCGCGAAAACCCGCCGCCTCGCACTCCGCAACCGTCGCGCGGAACGCCACGTTCTTCCGCAACGGCGTCCGCGCCGGGCAGGTCATCCGGCAGAAGATCCCGGTCGTCATGACGCAGACGAACGCCTGCCCGGCAAAGCGCCCGTCCCGGGCGGCAAGCAATGCGTAAAGCACATCGGCATCGGGCAGCATCGGCAAACTCCTGACCAGGCCCCGGCGCATCTCGATCCCCTCCCCCCTCCGTGGGGGAGGGAGAGGGTGGGGGGCGGGCCCTCCCCGGCAGCATTGCACGGCCGACGACCGGACACAGCCCGGCCAGCACCGATCCCGCAGGATCCGGGTCAGATCAGCCCCGAAACCCCGTCCCGGATCAGCTTCAGCGAGATCAGCAAAAGCGCCCAGGTCACGGCCTGAAAGAACAGCTTTTCCGGCATCCGCCGGACCAGCCGCACGCCCGCGAACACCGCAACCACCGCCGGTACCGCCAGCACCGCCGCCATCTTCAGATTGCCGGGGTTCAGCTGGCCCAGCGCGTAATAGGGCACCAGCTTCACCGCATTGATGATCGCGAAGGCAATCGTCGAGGTCCCGGCAAATACCGCCTTCGGCATCCCCAGCGGCAGGGTATAGACCTGATAGGGCGGGGCGCCCGCGTGGCTGACGAAGCTCGTGAACCCCGTCACGGCGCCCCAGAACAGACCCGGCACCACCTCCGCCCGCTTCCGCGCGCCCCCGACCGGACGCCGCAGGATCAGGGTCAGCGCAAAGGCCAGCCCGATCACGCCCACCAGCAACGTCACCGCCGCCTCCGGCACCACCGAGGCCGTGGCCCAGCCGATCCCGATGCCCAGGATCGCCCCCGGCACCACGATCGCCAGCACCCGCCGGTCGAACTCCCGGCGATAGGCGTAAAGCCCGAAGGCGTCCGACACCACGAAGACCGGCAACAGCATCCCCGCCGCGACGATCGGGTTCATCACCAGCGCCATCACCGGCACCGCCAGCATCCCCACGATCGGGACCCCGCCCTTGCCCAACCCCACCATCGCCGCCGCAACCACCGCCGCCAGCCAGAACCAGATATCCGCCATGCCGCCCTCCGCTGGCGTTACCGCTAACGCCTCCACCCGACGACCGAAAGCTGCAAAATTTCGCATACCATGGTATACTGAACCCCATTCCGGTGCTGGACTCACGCCCGATAAGCGGCTACCCAACCCCCGATTCACCCCATAGGAGGCACCCATGGCCAGACCCAAGATCGCCCTCATCGGCGCCGGTCAGATCGGCGGCACGCTTGCGCATCTCGTCGCGCTCAAGGAACTGGGCGACGTCGTCCTGTTCGACATCGCCGAGGGCACGCCGCAGGGCAAGGCGCTCGACATCGCGCAGTCCGGCCCGGTCGAAGGCTTCGACGCCTCCCTCACCGGCACCAATGCCTATGCCGACCTCAAGGGCGCCGATGTCTGCATCGTGACCGCCGGGGTCCCCCGCAAACCGGGGATGAGCCGCGACGACCTCCTCGGCATCAACCTCAAGGTGATGAAGGCGGTGGGCGAGGGCATCAAGGCCAACTGCCCCGATGCCTTCGTGATCTGCATCACCAACCCGCTCGACGCGATGGTCTGGGCGCTGCGCGAGTTTTCGGGCCTGCCGCACAACAAGGTGGTCGGCATGGCCGGGGTCCTCGACTCGGCGCGCTTCCGCCACTTCCTGTCGCTGGAATTCAACGTCTCGATGAAGGACGTGACCGCCTTCGTCCTCGGCGGCCACGGCGACACGATGGTGCCGTCCGTCCGCTACTCCACCGTCGGCGGCATCCCGCTGCCCGACCTCGTGGCGATGGGCTGGACCACACAGGAAAAACTCGACGCCATCGTCCAGCGCACCCGTGACGGCGGGGCCGAGATCGTCGGCCTCCTGAAAACCGGCTCGGCCTTCTACGCCCCCGCGGCCTCGGCCGTCGAAATGGCCGAAGCCTATCTCAAGGACCAGAAACGCCTCCTGCCCTGCGCCGCCCATGTGAAGGGCGCCTACGGGCTTGACGGTCTTTACGTCGGCGTTCCCGTCATCCTCGGCGCGGGCGGGGTCGAGCGTGTGGTCGAGGTGAATCTCGACGCCACCGAAAAGGCCATGTTCGACAAGTCGGTCGATGCGGTGAAGGGCCTCGTCGCCGCCTGCAAGGGCATCGATCCCTCGCTCGCCTGATCTGTAGGTCGGACTTCAGACCGGCTCCCAAGGGTGCGCCTCGGCGCGCCCTTTTTCATGCCCGGCATCCTCTGGCATCTCGACCAGCCGCCCCCGGATGCGCCGCGACCGGATCGCCCCACCCGACCCGCAGATCCGGCCCTCATCGAAGACTTGCCCCACAGGCCCGGTGCGGTTCCCGATGCCCTCGGAACACCCTGCTGCGCCCTGCCTGCCCTTGCCCTTTCCCAAATACTCCCGCCGGAGGCATCCCGCCGACGCGCCAGGCGCGCCAGATGACCGCCAGGAAGACCCGGACGGCAAATCCCCTCCCCCGGTGGGGAGGGGAAGGTCGCGGGGAGGCCGCAATGCGGGTCCGCTGATGCCCGGTGCAGGGCCCGGTGCGGCGCCCGGCGCCCTCGGAAAACCCTGGCGCGTCGTACCGGCTCTTGCTCTTTTCCCAAATACTCCCGCCGGAGGCATCCTCCCCCGGGCCCAGGCGCACCCCCTGACCGCCGGAACCAACCGCACGGCAAGGCGCGTCCCCCCCCGGTGGGGAGGGGAGGGGGGTGGGAGGCGCCCGTCGAAATCCTAACAGCCGGTAAATGCCCACGCCCAAACCCTTGATTTCCCTAGCCCCATTGACCGCGCCGCGCGCGGCGCGCGACAAGCCCCCTTGCCCCCGCCCCCCGAATCCGGCATCCCCAGGGGCCAGACCACCCCCGAAGGGACCCACCCCATGGACTACTCGAAATCCGGCAACCCCAAGGGTGCCCGCAGCACCCTTCGCGGCCCCGACCACGCCCAGAAAGGCGCGCCCAAGGCGGTCAAGCCCCCGCGCGAGACCCAGGAACAGCTCCTCGCCCGCATGAAGGCCGCCGCCGCCGCGAAGAAGGGCGACAAGGCCTGACCCGCCTTAAGTCCCCCTACCTCGCCCCCGGCTTCTATGACGAGGCCATCGCCAGGGGCCGCCACCGCGACATCGTCGGTGGCCGCTGGGACGAGACCGCCCGTGTCCAGATGCAGGCCCTCCTCAGCCAGGGCATGACCCCCGAGGACCACCTCCTCGACATCGGTTGCGGCGCGCTGCGTCTGGGGCACAAGGCCGTCCCATACCTCAGACCCGGCCACTACTGGGGCACCGACGCCTCCCTCGCCCTGATGCGCCACGGGCGGCTCACCGAACTCCCCGACCCCGCGCGCCTCCCCGAAGACCACCTGATCGAGGACGCCCGGTTCGCCTTTCCCGGCATCCCCGACACGATCACGCTCGCCATCGCCTTCGGCGTCTTCACCCACCTCCCCCACGCCGACCTCGCCACCGCGCTGACGAACCTCCGCCGCTTCCCGCTGATGCGAAGCGTGCTCTTCACTGTGTTCCTCTCCGACGCCTCCGGCCCGGCGCGACAACCCGACGGCGTCGTCACCCACCCCGACCGCCCGCCCTACCATGTTCCGGAAAGCAGCGTCCTCGGTACCATCCGGTCCGCCGGCTTCACCCCGACCCGCAGCCCGATGCTCTTGCCGCGCGGTCAGGTGCTCTGGGTCGCAACCCCGCCCCAGATCCCGTAGGTCCGCCGCATGTGGTCGATGCAGGCCCGGTTCGCCGCATCCCGCCCCGCCCCGTCGATCACCGCCCGGTTCAACGCCTCGGCCCGCGACGACTGCAGCACCGCCCGCGCCAGGTTCAGCTCCCTGTCCGCCCAGACCGGTATGCCCCGCCGCGCATAGTGACCCGACAGCCAGACGTCATCGACCGCCCAGACGACGGCCGGGATCGCATAGGCCGCGTCATCCAGGAAGTCCGGCCGGATGCCGACCCCCGCATAGCCCTCGGCGATGTCGGCATAGCCCGAGCTTTCGACCTTGCGGAACCGCGGGAAAAGCGCCCTGGCCGTCACCTTGCCGCCGCGAAGCCGGAACAGGGCAAGCCGCAGCTGGAACCCGAGTTGCAGCGCATGGGGTGGCGCAAGGACCGCTCGGGGCAGCGGCTCCTTCGCCTTCCAGCGCACCCCCAACCTGTCGACCGTCGTGGCCCCGGCGCAGATGACAGCCTCGGGATGCGCCTTTCGCAGCGCAAGCGACTTCGCCGCCCAGTCCCGCCCGTAGACGTGGTCGTCATCGACATACAGAAGCTCGACCTCCTGCCCGCGATAGGCCTGCGCCGCCGGCAGGATCTTCGTGGCAGGCCCATGATCCTCGTCCGAGCGGACGATCCTCACCCCCTCGGGCACCTCCGGCAACCCGCCGCCCCAGTCGGGAAATCGGCGATAGCCTTTCGGAATGTAAACCTCGATCGCCTCGGGCCGCGAAGATTGCGCTCGCAGCGAAAGCAGCGTGGGTCCAAGGCTGCCAAAGCGCGGCGGGATCGTCGACAGTGTGATGACATGGCGCATCCCCGACCTTTAGCCAGCCGTCCCGAACCGGTAAAGATCACCCGAAGGTTCCGGGCAACCCGACTTGCGCCCATCCGCAAGCGACTTCACACTCGCCCCCGCCGATACAGGAGGCCCCCCATGCGTACGCTTGCCCTCGCCCTGCTCCTCGCCACCCCCGCCGCCGCCGAGACCCTCTCCGAGGAAATCGCTCGCACCGGCCTTTCCGCGACCGAGACGCGCCTCGCAGCCCTGCCCTCGCCCACCAACGAGGACCTCTTCGCCCTGGCCGGGCTCCACTTCCTCGGCGGGATCGAACAGGCCCTGCAACTTCGCTGGAAGACCGGGGTCAAGGCCGACTGGTCGGAACTGCCGATCCTGCGCCTGCCGATCCCGGAAAACCCCGACGCCATCCCCTTCCAGGCCGCCGATTTCACCGCGCTGATCCGCAATCTCGACGCCGACATGGAGGCCTCACGCGCGGCACTGGCCCGATTGGGCGACAAGCCCTTCGCCCTGCCGATCCGCGTCAGCGACCTCTGGTTCGACATCAACGCCAACGGCACCCGTGATGCGGGAGAAGACCTCGCCGAAGTCACCGACATGGCCCTCGGCGGCCGCCGGGGCATGGGCGTCGCGGTCGAAGACCCGGTCATCACCTTCGACACCGCCGATGCCGCCTGGCTGGCCGCCTACACCCATTTCCTCTCCGGCTTCGCCTCCACCGCGCTTGCCTACGACCCCGAACCCGCGATCCAGCGCGTCCTCGATTCGTCGAAACAGATCTATGCCCTTTGGGGCACCACGCCGCCGAACAACGCGATGGACATGATGTTCGGCCGCCAGGTCGACCGCGCCGCGATGGTCTTGGGCGCCCTCTCGAACACCCCGGACAAGGCCCTCGCCCAGGATGCCTACGGCCACTTCCTGTCGATGATCCAGGAGAACCGCCGCTTCTGGTCGCTCGTCACGCTGGAAACCGACAACACCGGCGAATGGGTGCCGAACGATACCCACACCTCCGGCCTTGGCCTGCGGATGCCGCCCGGCACCGGCGCGCGCTGGCAGGCGGTGCTGGCCAACGCCGAAAAGGCGCTGAAGGGAGAGCTTCTCATCCCGCACTGGCGCTTCGGGGCCGAGGCCGGGATCAACCTGAAAAAGGCTTTCGAGACCCCGCCCGCCGTTGACCTCATCACCTGGATCCAGGGCGAGGGCCTGCTGCCCTATGCCGAGAAAGGCCCGCTGATGTCCGGCCAGGCCTGGCGCGACTTCAGTGACATCGTCCAGGGCGATGCGATGCTGTTTGCCGTCTTCCTGAACTGATCGTCCGGGCGCCGATTTCCTGCGGAAATCGGACCGGAATTCGCACGAATTCCGGCTCCTAGGCCAACCCGTTCAGCACCGTCTCCAGCGTAGCGACCAGCTTGTCCGCGATCTCGTCCAGTTCGGCATCGCTGGCATTGAACGGCGGGGCCAGGATCACCGTATCCCCCGCCACCCCGTCCGCATTCCCGCCCGAGGGATAGCAGATCAGCCCCCGCCGCAGGCCTTCCGCCCGGATGCGCCCGTTCACCCCCAGGCTTGCCTCGAACGGAGCCTTCGTCGCCGGGTCCGCCACCACTTCCACCCCGATGAAATACCCCCGCCCCCGCACGTCGCCCACCTGCGGCAGATGCGCCAGCCGCGCCCGCAATTCCGCCTGCCAGCGCGGCCCCTTGTCTCGGATGCGCGCCAGCAGCCCCTCTTCCGCCACGATCTTCTGCACCGCCACACCCGCCGCAAGACAGGCGGTATGCCCGGTATAGGTGTGCCCGGTCAGAGGCCCGCCATGCCCCGCCGCCATCACCTCTGCGATCTCGCGGCTGTAGATCGCAGCACCCAGCGGCAGATAGCCCCCCGACAGCGACTTCGCCACGGTGATGATGTCCGCCGCGATCCCGTCCTCTTCCGACGCCCGCCAGACCCCGGTCCGGCCCGAGCCGCACATCACCTCGTCGCAGATCACCAGCACCCCGTGGCGGCGGCAGACCTCGGCCACCGCCTTCGCGTAACCCTCGGGCGCAGGCAAGGCCCCGCCCGCAGCCCCCACCACCGGCTCGAAGATGAAGCCCGCCACCGTCTCCGGCCCCAGCCGCAGGATCTCTGCCTCCAGCTCGGCCGCCAGATGGGCAACCAGTCCCTCGCGGCTTACCCCTTCCGGCAGCCGGTAGGCATTGGCCGCACTCACCCGCCCGACCACCGGCAAGGCCCCGGCAAAGGCGCGCTGCCGCTCCTCGAACCCCGACAGCGCCGTCGCCATCAGCGTATTGCCGTGCCAGGACCGCCGCCGAGCGATGAATTTGACCCGCGCCGGATCGCCCCGGTCGTAATGATACTGCAACGCGATCTTCACGGCACTTTCCACTGCCTCGGACCCCGAGGTCGTGTAGACCATCTCCGCCAGCCCGGTAGAGCGGCGCAGCATGTCGCTCATCTCCTCCAGCGGATCGCTGGAAAACAGATAGCGGTAGCCATAGGCCACCTTCTCCATCTGCGCCGCCACCGCCGCGTTCACGCGCGGGTCGCCATGCCCGATGGAAAACACCGCCGGCCCGCCCGAACCGTCGATGTACTGCCGCCCCTCCACATCCCACAGATAGACCCCGCGCCCGTGGCTGATCTTCGGCAACCGGTCTTGCGTGATGTCGTTGGCGCTTGGGCGTGGCATGGCGGGCTCCTCTGAGTGCCGCCCAGCCTTCGCAATCCGCCCGATCCTTGTCAATCTGACCACGCCCGGGGTGATTCGCCCCCGCATCTGGCGTTACCGCCATCATGTGATCACACGTTTCGCTCACGTGATCACACGTTTCCACCTCGTGATCACATCCATCATTTTCCCGGCATTTCCCCCGCATTACAGGCATTTGCCGTTTGGAACCGGCCCCGACCCGTGCCAGAACGCCCCTGACAATCCCGGCCGAGAAGAGGCGCCCGATGAACATCCACGAATACCAGGCCAAGGACCTTCTGCGCAGCTACGGCATCCCGGTCTCTGACGGCCGCGTCGTCCTGAAGGCCGAAGACGCCAAGACCGCCGCGGGCGAACTGGACGGCCCGCTCTGGGTGGTGAAGGCCCAGATCCACGCGGGCGGCCGCGGCAAGGGCCATTTCAAGGAACCCGAGGCCGGGGAAAAGGGCGGCGTCCGCCTTGCCCGCTCGGTCGGCGAGGCCGCCGAATTCGCCCGTCAGATGCTGGGCCGCACGCTTGTCACCGTCCAGACCGGCCCCGCCGGCAAGCAGGTCAACCGCATCTACATCGAGGACGGTTCCGACATTGAGCGCGAGTTCTACCTTGCCCTCCTGATCGACCGTCAGACCAGCCGCATCTCGATCGTCGCCTCGACCGAAGGCGGGATGAGCATCGAGGACGTCGCCCACGACACGCCGGAAAAGATCCACACCTTCACCATCGACCCCGCCACGGGCATCCAGGACTTCCACGGCCGCCGCGTGGCCTTTGCGCTGGGGCTGACCGGAGCGCAGGTCAAGCAATGCGTCCAGATCGTGAAGAAGCTCTACCAGCTGTTCCTGGACAAGGACATGGACATGCTGGAGATCAACCCCTTCTGCGTGCTGAAGGACGGCTCCTTGCGCCTTCTTGACGCCAAGATGGGCTTTGATGGCAACGCGATCTACCGCCACCCCGACATCGCCGCCCTGCGCGACGAGACCGAGGAGGACCCCAAGGAACTCGCCGCCTCGAAATTCGACCTGAACTACATCGCCTTGGATGGCGAGATCGGCTGCATGGTGAACGGCGCGGGCCTCGCGATGGCCACGATGGACATCATCAAGCTTTACGGCGCCGAGCCCGCCAACTTCCTCGACGTGGGCGGGGGTGCCACCAAGGAAAAGGTGACCGAGGCCTTCAAGATCATCACCTCCGACCCCAACGTCAAAGGCATCCTCGTCAACATCTTCGGCGGCATCATGCGCTGCGACATCATCGCCGAGGGCGTGATCGCCGCGGTGAAGGAAGTCGGCCTCAAGGTCCCGCTGGTCGTCCGGCTGGAAGGCACCAACGTCGAGCTTGGCAAGGACATCATCAACAAGTCCGGCCTGAACGTCATCGCCGCCGACGACCTGTCGGATGCGGCCCAGAAGATCGTCAAGGCGGTGCGGGGGTGAGACTCCTTCCGTTCAGCCTTGTGGTTTGTGCTCTTCTGGCGGGCTTGTTGGCTCCGGCGGTGCAAGCTGATGACTTGCGAGTTGAAGAAACCACCCAAAGTCTGACGCAATGCCTGGCTCACTGGGCAACGCAGCTAGAGCCGTTACAAGATAACATGCTCGATCTGGCAGAAATGGTTTTCTCTGCAGCCTGCCACACTGAAAGAGATGCAATGCTAGAGGCTTCCGGAGCGTTGAATGCTCCTGACGCGCTAGCCGTTTATCGGAAGAATTGGCTTCATTCAGTCCAGGCGATGGTTCTCGTCGCTCGCGCCGAAAGGCTTGGCGTCGAACTGACTATAGCCCCCTGAAACAGCTCTGAGTTGGGAAACACAACCATGTCCGTCCTCGTCAACAAATCCACCCGCGTCATCTGCCAGGGCTTCACCGGCTCGCAGGGCACGTTCCACTCCGAACAGGCCATCGCCTACGGCACGCAGATGGTCGGCGGCGTGACCCCCGGCAAGGGCGGGACCGAACACCTCGGTCTCCCCGTCTTCGACAGCGTGCACGAAGCCGTCGCCAGGACCGGCGCCAACGCCACCGCGATCTACGTCCCGCCGCCCTTCGCCGCCGACTCGATCCTCGAGGCCATCGACGCCGAGATCCCGCTGATCGTCTGCATCACCGAAGGCATCCCGGTCCTCGACATGATGAAGGTCAAGCGCGCCCTCATCAACTCGAAGTCGCGCCTGATCGGCCCGAACTGCCCCGGCGTCCTGACCCCCGGCGAATGCAAGATCGGCATCATGCCGGGCTCCATCTTCTCCAAGGGCTCGGTCGGTGTCGTCTCCCGCTCCGGCACGCTCACCTACGAGGCCGTGAAGCAGACCACCGACGTCGGGCTAGGCCAGTCCACCGCCGTCGGCATCGGCGGCGACCCGATCAAGGGCACCGAGCACATCGACGTGCTGGAGATGTTCCTCGCCGACCCCGACACCCACTCGATCATCATGATCGGCGAGATCGGCGGTTCGGCCGAAGAGGACGCCGCCCAGTTCCTTGCCGACGAGAAAAAACGCGGCCGCTGGAAGCCCACCGCCGGCTTCATCGCCGGCCGCACCGCCCCCCCCGGCCGCCGCATGGGCCATGCCGGTGCCATCGTCGCGGGCGGCAAGGGCGACGCGGGCTCGAAGATCGAGGCGATGAAATCCGCCGGGATCGTGGTGGCCGACAGCCCCGCGGGCCTTGGCGAAGCCGTTCTGAAAGCAATCAAGGCGTAGGTCGGGGGTCTCCCCGACTCACTTTCCCGGCGGGGGACGCCCCGCCCCACAAGGAAGCCCGTCATGACCGACCAATCCCCCACTGCCGCCTTTGCCGCCTCGTCCTTCCTGGACGGGGCCAATGCCGATTACGTCGACCAGCTGGCTGCCCGCCACGCGGCAGACCCCAACTCCGTCGATCCGCAATGGGCCGAATTCTTCCGTGCCCTCGGCGATTCCGAGCTTGACGCCAAACGCGCCGCGCAAGGCCCCTCCTGGGCGCGCGCCGACTGGCCGCCGACCCCCGCCGACGAGCTGACCGCCGCGCTGACCGGCGAATGGGCCGCCCCGCCGCCCGCCAGGGAGGCGAGAGCCGCCGGTGCCAGGATCGCCGCCAAGGCCGCCGAGGCCGGGGTGCAGCTGACCGAGGATCAGATCCAGCGCGCCGTGCTCGATTCCATCCGCGCGCTGATGATCATCCGCGCCTACCGGATTCGCGGCCACCTCGCCGCCGACCTCGACCCGCTGGGTCTGGCCGAGAAGAAGTCCCACCCCGAGCTTGACCCGGCCTCCTACGGCTTCACCGAAGCCGACATGGACCGCCCGATCTTCATCGACAACGTGCTGGGCCTGACCCATGCCTCGATGCGGCAGATCATCGACATCCTCAAGCGCACCTATTGCGGCACCTTCGCGCTGCAATACATGCACATTTCCGACCCCGAACAGGCCGCCTGGCTCAAGGAACGGATCGAAGGCTACGGCAAGGAAATCGCCTTCACGCGAGAGGGGCGCAAGGCGATCCTGAACAAGCTCGTGGAAGCCGAAGGCTACGAGAAGTTCCTCCACGTCAAATACATGGGCACCAAACGCTTCGGCCTTGACGGGGGCGAGGCGCTGATCCCGGCGATGGAACAGATCATCAAGCGTGGCGGTGCGCTTGGGGTGAAGGAAATCATCATCGGCATGCCGCACCGGGGGCGTCTGAACATCCTCGCCAACGTGATGCAGAAACCCTACCGGGCGATCTTCCACGAATTCCAGGGCGGCTCCTACAAGCCCGAGGATGTGGACGGCTCCGGCGACGTGAAATACCACCTCGGCGCCTCGTCCGACCGGGAATTCGACGGCAACAAGGTCCACCTGTCGCTGACCGCCAACCCCAGCCACCTCGAGGCGGTGAACCCGGTGGTCCTTGGCAAGGTCCGCGCCAAGCAGGACCAGCTGAACGACACCGCCGAACGCATCGCCGTGCTGCCGATCCTTCTCCACGGCGACGCGGCCTTTGCGGGCCAGGGCGTGGTGGCGGAATGCCTGCAACTGTCGGGCATCAAGGGCCACCGCACCGGCGGCTGCATCCACATCATCGTCAACAACCAGATCGGCTTCACCACCGCCCCGGCCTTCAGCCGCACCTCGCCCTACCCCACCGACATCGCGCTCATGGTCGAGGCCCCGATCTTCCACGTCAACGGCGACGACCCCGAGGCCGTGGTCCATGCCGCCAAGGTGGCGACCGAGTTCCGCCAGAAGTTCCACAAGGACGTGGTCATCGACATCTTCTGCTACCGCCGCTTCGGTCACAACGAAGGCGACGAGCCGATGTTCACCAACCCGGCGATGTACAACCGCATCCGCAAGCAGAAGACCACGCTTCAGCTTTACACCGAACGTCTGGTGGCCGACGGGCTGATTTCGGCCGGCGAGATCGAGGACATGAAGGCCGCCTTCCAGGCCCGCCTGAACGAGGAATTCGAGGCCGGCAAGTCCTTCCTGCCGAACAAGGCCGACTGGCTGGATGGCCGCTGGAAGAACCTTCAGACCAAGGACCTCAACAACTATCAGCGCGGCGAGACCTGGATCAAGGCCGAGACCCTGGCCGAGATCGGCGCGGCGTTGACCCGCGTGCCCGAAGGCTTCGACCTGCACAAGACCGTGGCCCGCCAGCTGGAAGCGAAGAAGGAAATGTTCGCCACCGGCAAGGGCTTCGACTGGGCCACGGCCGAAGCACTGGCTTTCGGTTCGCTGCAACTGGAAGGCTTCCCCGTCCGTCTGTCCGGCCAGGACTGCACCCGCGGCACCTTCTCGCAGCGCCATTCCGGCTGGATCGACCAGACGACCGAGGAACGCCACTACCCCCTGAACCACATCCGCCCCGGCCAGGCGCGGTATGAGGTGATCGATTCGATGCTGTCCGAATATGCCGTCCTCGGGTTTGAGTACGGCTATTCGCTGTCCGAACCGAACGCGCTGACGATCTGGGAGGCCCAGTTCGGCGATTTCGCCAACGGCGCGCAGATCATGTTCGACCAGTTCATCAACTCGGGCGAATCGAAATGGCTGCGGATGTCGGGCCTCGTCGTCCTTCTGCCGCACGGGTTCGAAGGCCAGGGCCCGGAACATTCCTCCGCCCGGCTCGAACGCTTCCTGCAACTCTCGGCCGAGGACAACTGGATCGTGGCGAACTGCTCGACGCCGGCGAACTACTTCCACATCCTGCGCCGCCAGCTGCACCGGACCTACCGCAAACCGCTGATCCTGATGACGCCGAAGTCGCTCCTCCGGCATCCGATGTGCATCAGCCGGGCCGAGGATTTCACCGACGGCTCGACCTTCCACCGCGTCCTCTGGGACGATGCGCAGAAGGGCAACTCCACGCTGAAGCTGAAACCCGACGACAAGATCAGGCGCGTCATCCTGTGTTCGGGCAAGGTCTACTACGACCTTCTCGCCGAACGCGACGCGCAGGGCCTCGACGACATCTATCTCCTCCGCGTCGAACAGCTTTACCCGGTGCCCGGCATCTCGCTGACCCAGGAACTGTCCCGCTTCCCGAAGGCCGATTTCGTCTGGTGCCAGGAGGAACCGAAGAACCAGGGCGCCTGGTCCTTCATCGAGCCCGAGATCGAGGTGATCCTGACCAGGATCCGCGGCAAGACCACCCGGATGTCCTATGCGGGCCGCAAGGCCAGCGCGTCGCCCGCCACGGGCCTCGCCTCCCGCCACAAGCAAGAACAGCAAACCCTCGTCGCCCAGGCCCTTGGCCTGTCAGCCTGAAGACCGGAGAAGACAAATGACTGACGTGATGGTGCCCGCCCTTGGCGAATCCGTGTCCGAGGCCACCGTATCCACCTGGTTCAAGAAACCCGGCGATGCGGTGAAGCAGGACGAAATGCTGTGCGAGCTGGAAACCGACAAGGTCTCGGTCGAGGTCCCCTCGCCCGTGTCCGGCGTCCTGGCCGAGATCCTGGCGCCCGAAGGCACGACCGTGGCGGCAAACGCCCGCCTCGCCATCGTGACCGAAGGTGCCGCCGCCGCGACGACGGCAGCGAAGACCGAAGCACCCGCGCCGAAGGAGGAGCGGAAGGAGGAGCCCGCCGCGAAATCCGTGGAAGACGCCCCCGCCGCGAAAAAGGCGATGGCCGAGGCGGGCCTGACGCCGGATCAGGTCCAGGGCACCGGCCGTGACGGCCGCATCATGAAGGAAGACGTGGCCCGCACCGTCGCGGGTGCCGCCGGCGCGCAAGCTGCCGCTGCGGCGCCCGCCCCGGCCCCCGCCGCCCTCCCCCGCGCCCCCGTCCCCGCCGAAGACGCCGCGCGTGAGGAACGGGTGAAGATGACCCGCCTCCGCGCCACCATCGCCCGGCGGCTCAAGGACGCGCAGAACACCGCCGCGATGCTGACGACCTACAACGAGGTCGACATGTCCGGCATCATGGACCTGCGCAACGCCTACAAGGACGCCTTCGAGAAGAAGCACGGCGTGAAGATGGGCTTCATGTCCTTCTTCGTGAAGGCCTGCTGCCACGCGCTGAAAGAGGTCCCCGAGGTCAACGCCGAGATCGACGGCCAGGACATCGTCTACAAGAACTACGTCCACATGGGCGTGGCGGTCGGCACGCCTTCGGGCCTCGTCGTCCCCGTGGTGCGCGATGCCGACCGGATGTCCTTTGCCGAGATCGAGAAGAAGATCGCCGAACTTGGGCAGCGCGCCCGCGACGGCAAGCTGTCGATGGCCGAGATGCAGGGCGGCAGCTTCACCATCTCGAACGGCGGCGTCTATGGCTCGCTGATGTCGTCACCCATCCTCAACCCCCCGCAGTCCGGCATCCTCGGCATGCACAAGATCCAGGACCGCCCCGTCGTGGTGAACGGCCAGATCGTCATCCGCCCGATGATGTATCTGGCGCTCAGCTACGACCACCGGATCGTGGACGGGAAGGGAGCGGTGACGTTCCTCGTGCGCGTCAAGGAGGCGCTGGAGGACCCGCGTCGCCTGCTGATGGACCTGTGAGGGCCACCGAGCCGTGCGGTGCGCTGTAGCGCACCCTACGCCACCCCCACCCGGCACCCCGGACCCCACATGCCCCACCCCACCCCCACCGCCACACCCGAAGCGCCTCCCCTCCCCCTCCGTGGCGAGGGGATGGGGGCGGCGGGCCACCCGCCGGAACCCCGCCCCGGCCCTGAGCCGGGGCCTCGTTCCGCCACCAGCGCGACACCACCCCATCAGGTCCCGCCGGGTCAGGCCCGGGTCAGGCAGGGGCAAGCCCGGGACGGGGTCGCCCTTATCCTCGCCACTCTCCTCCTCGCCACCCCCTCCACGGCCCAGATCATCCCCACCGGCACCCCCGCCGCCGACATCCTCCTCTCCCAGGCCATTGCCGAGCATCGCATCTTCCTCACCTGCTCCGCCCTCGACCCCGCCACCCACCGGCAGATCACCGAAAACTGGCAGCGCGATGTCACCGCCGCCGCCACCCTCCTGAAAACCCACAACACCCCGCCCGAGGCCTTCGCCGCCTTCACCACCGCCGCACGGCCCGAAAACCTGATCCCCGCCGAGGACACGCCATGGGCCGAGGTCAAGGGCCTCTGCGACACGCACCCGGACTGGCTGCAAACCTATTTCGAGTTCAACTTCACCCTCCTCGACATCAAACTCCCGCAGGCCTTCCAGTGACCCGCACCCCGCCGATCCCCTGCCCCCCGCTCTTGACACCGGCCCCGCCCCGCCCTCCGGTATCCGCAAGGCACAGGACCGGAGCCGCCTGATGTTCATCCCTGCCAAGGGCCTCGACTACCGCGATTTCCTTGACGCCCTGCACCGGCAGCTGCGGTTCGACTGGTATCTGGAGATCGGCTCGCAGACCGGGCGGTCCCTGGCGAAATCCCGCAGCCCCTCGATCGCCGTCGACCCCCAGTTCCGCATCAGATACGACGTCGTCGGCAACAAGCCGCACCTGCACCTCTACCAGCAGACCAGCGACGATTTCTTCGCCGACGGCCACCTGAAGACCCTGAAGGCCAAGCCCGGCTTCAGCTTCCTCGACGGGATGCACCTTTTCGAATACCTCCTGCGTGACTTCATCAACACCGAAGCCGCAGGCACCCCCAATTCCGTCATCGCGATGCACGATTGCTGCCCCTTCGGTCACGGCATGACCACGCGCGAGATCGACAACATTCCCCGCGGGGCCTGGACGGGCGACGTCTGGAAGCTGATCCCGATCCTGCAAGAGTATCGCCCCGACCTGACGATCCAGGTCCTCGACTGCGCGCCGACCGGGTTGGTCATCGTCTCGAACCTCGACCCGAAGAACAAGGCGCTGACCAGGGCCTACGACGAAATCCTGCGGCGCTACACAGACCTGACCCTGGCCGACTATGGGGTCGATAGGTTCTACGCCAGCTTCGCTTACGTCGATCCGGTGAAACTGGCCAACGACGGCTTCCAGACCTTCCGCCCCGCCGCCCGCGACTTCATCCCGGCCGAAAAACCCCTCGTCGCGCCCGAGCCGCCGCCCCCGGCCGAACCGGTGAACATCCAGAAGACCACCGTTCACAACGTCGACCTCTACTCCGGCCACCGCGTGCTGCGCGACTTCGGCAACGACCACGCCCGCTGCATCACCGCACCGCTGTCCGAACCCGTCGATGTCTACGTCGGCGTCCATGTGATCGACCGCCCCATCGAAACGGGTCGCGTCAGGATCGGTATCCAGACCGAGCAATACCTCGACCGCCAGGGCCAGCCGATGTGGCGCATCCCCAAGGAACGCTTCCGCCTGCGGCACGCGACCTTCTACGACGTGCTCCTGGATTTCAGCGCCGACAACGCCCCCGCCTACGATTTCCTGCCCGAAGACCTGCGGGCCAAGGTCCTCTTCGGCCCGCACATCTTCCCCGGAGCCCCCATCACCCCCGATTTCCAACCCGCCCCGCCGGTCTTCTTCGGCGCCCTGAACGACCGCCGTCGCGCTCTCCTTGCCGACCTTCAGACCAGGCGCCCCGTCGAGGTCGCCCCCCACGGCACCTTCGGACGCCCGCTGGACGCGCTGATCGCGAAACAGGGTGCCGTCCTGAACCTGCACTTCCGCGAGGGCACCTATTCCGAATACCCCCGTTTCCTGAAAGCCTACCTGCGCGGCAAGCCCGTGGTCTCGGAGCCGCTCGCTCCTCCGCTGCAATCCGACTTGCACTATTTCAACCTTGAAGCCCAGCTTACGGCCCAGGAGATAGCGCAGGTTTTCGAAAATCTTGCATCCTTCGCTGCCCAGCACAGCTTCCAGGCCTTCCTGCAAGCCGCCCTCGACCGCGCCCGTGTGCGCAAGGCGGGCTGACGGATGGGCCGCATCGCACTGGTCAGCTGCATGCGGAACGAGGGGATCCACCTCCTCGAATGGCTCGCCTATCACCGCGTGATCGGCTTCGGCCCCGTGGTCGTCTGCACCAACGACTGCGCGGACGGCTCCGACAGCCTCCTCGACCGCCTCGCCGACGCGGGCGCAGTCACCCATCTTCTCAATCCCCTGCCCCCCGGCACCCCGCCCCAGGCTGCCGGGATCGCCCGCGCCATGGCGCATCTGGCCAGCACCGATGCCGACTGGCTGGCCCATCTCGACAGCGACGAATTCCTGAACATCCTCCCCGGCGCAGGCCCCGTCCAGCACATCACCGAACGGGCCGGGGACGCCCATGTCATCGCCCTGCCCTGGCATCTGTTCGGCGACAACGGCCATGCCGACTGGCCGGGTGAGACGCTCCCCGCCTTCACCGCCTGCCAGGCCGCCCCCGACCCCGCCACCGTCAAGTTCAAGTCGCTCTTCCGCTTCCGCGCCTTCGCCACCGCCTCCGACCACATGCCGACCCGGCCCCTGATCGACGCCCCCCTTGCCGTCAACGCGGGCGGAGAGCCCCTCTCCTCCGCTCCCCTGCACGGCAAGCCCCGCTCCCGCTTTCATCCCGTGGAAACCGCCCTGCGCGGCGGCGCCCAGGTCAACCACTACGCCATCCGCTCGACCGACGTGTTCCTGTTGAAGAACGACCGCGGCCGCGGCATGGGGCCCCCGTCCGACAAATACCACCTCGGCTCGAAATGGCACCGGATCGCCAACCGGAACGACACGCAGGACCGCTCCATCCTCGCCCGCTGGCCCGAAACCGCCGCCGAACTCGCCCGCCTCCGCGCCCTTCCCGGCGTGGCCGAAGCAGAGACCCGCTGCCGCGACTGGTTCGCCGCCACGAAAGCCACCCGCCTGACCCCACAGAACCTCACCCGCTGGACCAGAAGGGGCGCCGCATGACCCCCGAACTGACCGCCCTCGCCCTCGCGGGCCTGCTGCAAGCCGTGCAGTTCCACCTCTTCGCCATCCCCGCGAACCTGGAGCTCGGCACCGGCTACACCTCCAGCCCCCGCGACCGCCCGCCCTCACGCCAGATGTCGGTCATGACCGGCCGCCTGCAACGCGCGATGAACAACCATTTCGAAGGGCTGATCCTCTTCACCCTCGCCGTGGTCGTCGTGACGCTCGGCAACCAGTCCACCCAAGTCACCCAGACCGCCGCCTGGGCCTACCTCGGCGCCCGCATCCTCTACGTCCCGGCCTATGCCCTCGGCTGGCGCCCTTGGCGCTCTGTCATCTGGGCGGTAGGCTTCTTCGCAACCCTGACGATGATCCTGGCCAGCCTCATCTGACTGTTTCATCTGTCCGAAAATATCCCACGGGGGTCCGGGGGTGTGAAACCCCCGGTTCCCCGGCCAGACCAAAGGAACCGACCAAATGGCAGATTTCGACACCATCATCATCGGCGCCGGCCCCGGAGGCTATGTCGCCGCGATCCGCGCCGCCCAGCTTGGCCAGAAGGTCGCCTGCGTCGAAGGGCGCGAGACGCTGGGCGGCACCTGCCTGAACGTCGGCTGCATCCCGTCGAAGGCGCTCCTCCACGCCACGCACCTCCTGCACGAGACGCACGAGAATTTCGCGAAGATGGGGCTGATCGGCGCCGCGCCCAAGGTCGACTGGGCCAAGATGCAGGCCTACAAGGACGATGTCGTATCCGGCAACACCAAGGGGATCGAGTTCCTGTTCAAGAAGAACAAGGTCACCTGGCTGAAAGGCTGGGGCACCATCCCCGCCCCCGGTCAGGTCAAGGTCGGCGACGAGACCCACACCGCAAGGAACATCGTCATCGCCACGGGGTCCGAAGCCTCCTCCCTCCCCGGCGTCGAGATCGACGAGACGACCGTTGTCACCTCCACCGGCGCCCTGACCCTGGGCAGGATCCCGAAGTCCATGGTCGTCATCGGCGCGGGCGTGATCGGGCTGGAGATGGGCAGCGTCTATGCCCGGCTTGGCACACAGGTGACCGTGGTCGAATACCTCGACGCGATCACCCCCGGCATGGACGCCGAGGTCGCCAGGACCTTCCAGCGCATCCTGACCAAGCAGGGCCTGACCTTCGTCCTCGGCGCCGCCGTCCAGTCGGTGACGAAAACGAAAACCGGTGCGACGGTCGCCTACAGGCTGAAGAAGGACGACAAGGAGGCCTCGCTCGACGCCGAGATCGTCCTCGTCGCCACCGGCCGCAAGCCCTACACGGCCGGCCTGGGGCTTGAGGCGCTCGGCGTCGAAATGGGGCCCCGTGGGACGATCAAGACCGATGCGCACTGGCAGACCAACATCCCCGGTCTCTACGCCATCGGCGACGCGATTGCGGGCCCGATGCTCGCCCACAAGGCCGAGGATGAGGGCATGGCCGTGGCCGAGGTCCTGGCCGGCAAGCACGGCCACGTGAACTATGGCGTGATCCCCGGCGTGATCTACACCACACCCGAGGTGGCGAACGTAGGCCTTACCGAGGAAGCACTCAAGGCCGAAGGCCGCGCCTACAAGGTCGGCAAGTTCCCCTTCATGGGCAATGCCCGTGCCAAGGCCGTCTTCCAGGCCGAGGGCTTCGTCAAGCTCATCGCCGATGCCGCCACCGACCGCATCCTCGGCTGCCACATCATCGGCCCCGCCGCTGGCGACCTGATCCACGAGGTCTGCGTGGCGATGGAATTCGGCGCCTCGGCCCAGGACCTGGCGCTGACCTGCCACGCGCACCCGACCTGGTCCGAAGCCGTCCGCGAAGCCGCGCTCGCCTGCGGCGACGGCGCGATTCACGCCTGACCGGACCGCTCGTCCTGCAACGACGTCACGCCTCGCCACCCGCAGCAAGGCGTGGCGTCGTCATCGAAGCGCGGCCCTCGCGCGGCCCTACCGGGCCAACCGCGCCAGCGTCAGCCCCACCGCCCGCAACTCCCGGCTTCCCGGCTTCAGCCGCGCCAGCCCCGCCGCCAGCCAGCCCAGCGGCCGCAGCCACAGCGCCAGCCGCCGGGCCGCGCCCATCGCCCCCTCGGGTGCCGATACCGCATAGTCCGCCAGCGCCGCCTCCAGCCAGCGCGGCTCTTCCGGCCACAGCGTGAAGGCCGTCTGCGCGAACATCACCACATCCGCCGCCTGCCAGAACTCCGCCCGGCGCGCGTGCCGGAATCGCTCCAGGTCGATGAACCGCGCCTCGCGCCCGTCCCAGCAGACATCCCGCACCGCCGGCCGGCCATGCGCCATCCCGGCCCAGTGCAACAGGCCAAGTGCGCGCCCCGCCCGGGCGAAGGCGCGCAGCTTCTCGGCCTCGCCCCGGCCCGCATCGGCCACGACCTCGGGCAGCACCGGCCCCGCATCCGGCATCAGCACCCAGTCCGGCCCCTCCGCCGCGACGGTCGCCACCGGCAGCCCTGCCGCATCCAGCGCCCGCAGCCCCTCGCGTTCTGCCTGAAAGGCCTCGACCGGATCGCCCTTCTGCAGCCGCAACCGCCCCTGCAGCCGCTCCACCCGCTTCAGCCAGAACACCCGCCCGTCGGCAAGCGCCAGCCGTCGCACCCGCGCGGCTGGCTCGGCCAGGGCCTTGCGCAGGCCTTTCTCAAGCAGGGGATCGGACACGGGACGCTCCAGCGGGTTACGCCCCCTGTAACGCCTGCATGACGGATTTGCAAAATCCCGGGCCAAAGGCCGCGTGACGGCGCCGTCCCACGCCTAGACCTGACTGCGCAACAGCAGCCCCACGCCCAGCACGACGACCGCCATCCCCAGGATCTTCCGCCCGCCGATCCGCTGTCCGAACACCACCCGCGACACGCCCAGGGCCATAATCACCTCGACCAGCGCCAGAGTCCGCACATTCGCCGCCGAGGTCAGCGAAAACCCGATGAACCAGAACTGCGACGCGAGGGCCCCCAGAAACCCCGCCCCCAGCGAGGTCCGCCAGACCCGAAGCGACCCGGCCAGCGCCGCCCGATCAAAGGCCACCAGCCACAGCGTCAGAAGACCCGCCTGCAACGCCAGGCTGACCACCAGGATCGTCGTTGCCCGGACCAGGAACTCGCCCGAAGGCAGCGCAAGGATGCCGCCGCGGAACCCGATCGCCGCCAGCCCGAACAGCGCTCCCGCCAGCAGCCCGGCAAGCAGAGACCCGCCGTCCCGCCAGAGGGCCCGCCCGGTCCCGGGCGTCACCGACATCAGCACCACCCCGGCGGTTGCGATCACGATCGCCATCAGCATCGGCGGGCTCAGAGGGTCCCCCAGCACCGCCGCGCCGATCAGCGCGACGAGCACCGGCTCGGTCTTGATCCAGGCCGTGGTGACCGCAAAGCTCTGCGACTGCATCGTGACCAGCATCAGCGCCGTCGCCGCGATCTGCGACAGCGCGCCCAGCAGCGTGAAGCCCAGGGCAGGTACTGTCAGCGGCGGCACCGCCCCGCCACCGAACCCCACGACCAGAGCCAGAAACAGCACCGCAAACGGCAGCCCGAACAGGAACCGGACCTGCGTCGCCCCAAGGGTCCCGATGGCCCGCGTCAGGCTCGCCTGCGTCGCGTTCCGTGCGGTCTGGGCGGCCGCTGCAATCAGCGTCGCCAGAACCCAGCCCAAGATCTCAGGCCCCGCCGCCCGGCGTTCCTCGGACCGTGTCGATCATCAGCTGCACGTTGTCGGGATGCGCGTCCGGCGTGATCCCGTGCCCCAGGTTGAAGATATGCGGTCCTTTGGAAAACGCCTTCACCACATGCCGCGTCGCCGCGATCAGCGCCTGCCCGCCCGTCACCATATGCTCGGGCGCCAGGTTTCCCTGCACGCAGCCGTCGATCTGCACATTCGCCGCCGCCCATTCCGGGCTGACCGAATTGTCGATCGCCACGCAATCCGCCCCGGTCCGATGCGCAAAGCCGATATAGCCCTGCCCCGCCTCGCGCGGGAAGGCGATGACCGGCACGCCCGGATGCCGCGCCTTGACAGCGGCGATGATCTTCGCCACCGGGGCCTCGGCGAAGTCCCTGAAATCCTGCCCTTTCAGCGACCCGGCCCAGCTGTCGAACAGCTTGACCACCTCGGCCCCCGCCTCGATCTGCGCCGACAGATATTCCACCGTCGCCTCCGTGATCCTGTCGATCAGCGCCTGAAAGGTCGCCCGGTCCTCGGCTTTCAGCCTGTGCGCCGCCGCCTGATCCTTCGACCCCCGCCCCGCGATCATGTAGGTCGCCACCGTCCAGGGCGCGCCCGCAAAGCCGATCAGCGTCACCTCCTTCGGCAGCTCCCGCGCCAGGATCCGCACCGTTTCATAAACCGGAGCCAGGGTCTCGTGGATCGCCTCCACGGGCTTCAGGTTCGCCACCTGAGCCGGAGTATCCGTCGTCTCCATCCGGGGCCCCTCCCCCGTCTCGAACCACAGCTTCGGCCCCAGCGCCTGCGGCAACAGCAGGATGTCGGCAAACAGGATCGCCGCATCGAACCCATAGCGCCGGATCGGCTGCAAGCTCACCTCCGCCGCCAGGTCCGGCGTGTAGCAGAGGCTCAGGAAATCCCCCGCCTTGGAACGCGTCTCGCGGTATTCCGGCAGATAGCGGCCCGCCTGGCGCATCATCCAGATCGGGGGCGTGGGCAGCACCTCGCCTTTCAGCGCGCGCAGGATCGTCTTGGTCATCGGGGGTCCTTTCGTCTTGCCCCATGCGTCCGCTGCCCCGCCCGGCTTGTCAAGAGTTGTCACCCGCGCCTGACAGGGCTAAGCCTTCTCGCATGAGCGATGATCTGCCCACCCCCGCACGTCCCCTGAAGATCGGCACCCGAGGCTCGCCCCTCGCCCTCTGGCAGGCGCACGAGACCCGCCGCAGCCTGATGGCGGCCTTCGCGCTGCCCGAAGCCGCCTTCGAGATCGTGGTCATCAAGGTCACCGGCGACCAGATCCAGGACAAGGCGCTCCGCGAGATCGGCGGCAAGGGCCTTTTCACCCGCGAGATCGAAGAGGCGCTTCTCGACGCCTCCATCGACATCGCCGTCCATTCGATGAAGGACATGCCGACGATCCAGCCCAAGGGCCTGATCCTCGACTGCTACCTCCCCCGCGCCGACGTCCGCGATGCCTTCGTCTCCCCCCGCTACGCCTCGATCGCGGACCTCCCCCAGGGCGCCACCGTCGGCTCCTCCTCGCTGCGCCGCCGCGCCCAGCTTGCCCTGCGCCGCCCCGACCTGCAGCTGGTGGAGTTCCGCGGCAACGTGCAGACGCGCATGCGCAAGCTCGACGAAGGCGTCGCCCATGCCACCTTCCTCGCCATGGCCGGCCTCACCCGACTTGGCATGACCCAGGTCGCCCGCTCCGCCATCGCGCCCGAAGAAATGCTCCCCGCCGTCGCGCAAGGAGCGATCGGCATCGAACGCCGCCTGGACGATCCCCGCACCGCAGCCCTCCTGTCGGCCATCCACGACCGGGCGACCGGCCTCCGCCTCGCTGCCGAGCGCAGCTTCCTTCTCACCCTCGACGGCTCCTGCGAAACCCCCATCGCGGGCCTTGCAATCCTCGACGGCGACCAACTCTGGCTGCGCGGCGAGATCCTGCGCCCCGACGGCTCGGCTTCCGTCGCGGGGGAAAGACGCGGCCCGGTCAGCAATGGAACCGCCATCGGCAAGGCCCTTGCCGAAGACCTCCTCAACCGCGCCGAACCGGGGTTCTTCGGCTAGCCCCTGAATGCGACCGCAGGGTCAGGCGCGCCAGACCCGCCGCCCGGTTCGCCCCCGTTCCGCGCCGGATGGCATGGTCGGGCGCCCCTATTCTTGCATTGATTGCTTGCAAACTGACGCCATTCTGGCACGCTTTGGGCTATTGTTTCCCAAAGGTGTTCAGCCCATGCGCGCGAAATTGCTTGTTCTCGTGTCGGCCGCCGTCATCACCGCCTGCGGCCCGAACATCTACCAGAAGGCAGACCCCGGAGAGTTCAGCGGCCGCATCTTCCTGATGTGGATCGACGATGGCGGGGCCCTGGGCTCTGGCACCTTCGTCTTCGTTCCCGTCCCCGGGCAGGAACTGACCTTCACGCGCAAGAACCCCGCCGCCACGGTCAGGTCGATCAGACCCGAGATGATGTATACCGACGGCGGCTCGATCCCCCGGATCGCCCAGGCCTTCAAGGGCTTCTCGCCCTGGGGCTATGCGCCGGCCTACATGGTGCATGACTGGCTGTTCATCGCGCGGAACTGCAACAAGGACGGCACGCCGACCGACAGGGAACGCGACATCGCGGGGATGAAATTCGCGGAATCCGCTGACGTCATGGCCGAAGCCATCAAGGCCCTTGTCGCGCAGAACATGGTCCGGAAGAATGACGTGTCCGAAGCGATCATCCCCAGTGTCGTCGCCGGTCCCATCACCCGTGCCCTGTGGGAAAAGGACGGCGCCTGCGCCGGTCGCCGGGTCAGCGAGGCCGACCGCCTCGCCGTCGAGGCCGGCCTGCCGGGTCGTCGCGTCTCGCTGCGTGGGGCAACCCGCACCCTGCCCGATGGACGCATCGTCCCGGTCAAGCCCGCAAGACTGATCGAGACCATCGGGTTCTGAGCCAGGGCAGATCGCCAGCCCCCGCCCCGATCCAACGGGACCAAGGCCCACGCCCCACCCTTCCGGGCCCCGGGCATGACCGCCCGCGGCCACCGGACCCCACTATCCCGCCCTTGCTCTTTTCCCCAAATACTCCCGCCGGAGGCTCCTCACTCACCACCCGGAGCGGCCTTTCCGAAAACGCGCAGCCGTATCCAGAGGCGCCTCCCGGCCCCCGCAGTGGACAGGCGCCGAGGGCAGGGGGCGGCCGCCGGGGCACGCGCGGCAATCCTTGCCAATCCTTCACCTCTAGAATGGAGCGCAACAGTTGAGGTTGGGATGGGGTTTGGGATGGATCGGCGGGGGTTGCATCTGGATGGT
>NZ_KZ984538.1 GCF_003574395.1 Tabrizicola thermarum | reverse complement strand
CGAGCAGTTGCGCCCGCGTTGGCCAAAGCTGGCCGACCTCATGGACACCAGCGAGCACGACGTGCTGGCCTACATGTCCTTGGCGGCATAATCGGCCAGCGCGGCCGTGACGGCCTGCCAGCCGGTCAGCGCCGTGTCTGCACCTTCGGCCGCAGCAGCCCCCGCGGCGCGCGCGGCCCTGCCCGCACCATCGGCGGCGGTGGCGGTGTCGTTCAGTCCTGTCGTCAGGGCATCGGCCGCACCAGCAGCATCAGCCAGTGCCGTCTCGGCCTCGGTCCCCGTGCCGGTCACAGCATCCTTCAGTGTCTGCCAGCTGGCCAGCGGCCGACCGGCAGCGTCAGCCAGCATCCCGGCGGCTTCGCGATAGCCGTCGGCTCGCGCGCGGGCATCGTCGGCCATGGCGCCGAGGCCGAGGTCGGGCGGTTCGAGGTAGGTGCGGGCCAGCGCTGCCGAGAAGGCATCCGCCGCAGCAGCCCCCGCGGCCGTTGCCGCGCCTTCGAAAGGATTGCCGATGCGGCCCAGTTCCACTGGGTCGAGAATGCCGATCCGGACACCGTCCTCGCCCGTGGCCCATTCCGGCAGGAGGGCCAGCGCGGCGTTCAGCGTCTCGATGAAACTGTTGATCCGGGTGACGACGCCGTTCAGCATCGCTTCGACGCCAGAGATCAGCCCGTTCGCAGCCTGGAAGGCGAAGTCGCCGATGGCCCCGGGCAGGCTTCCCCAGATTGCGACCGCCGCGTCGTAGGCTCCCTGGAAGATCGCAGCCGTCCGGTCGCCGAAGTTGACCACGCCCGCGATGGTGCCTTCGAGCGCCGAGAGGCCCGCCGCCTTCAGGCCCTCCCACCCGGCCGCCATGCGGGCGAGGGCCGCGTCCAGCGACAGCCCGATGCGCAACCAGACCTCGCGGGCCAGATCGCCCAGCAGGCGGAACGCCTCGCCGACCCCGCCCACTCGGGCCACCAGCTGCGAGAACTGGTAGACCAACTCGCCCGCTCCGACGATCAGCGCGCCGATACCGGTGCGGATCAGAGCGCCCCGAAGGAACACCAGAGCCGTGGCGAGGCCGCGCACGGAGAGTGCGGCGGCCGCCATCCCGGCCACCCAGCGCCCAGCCATGACGGTGGCGAAGGTGATCGCATAGGTGGCGAGGCGCCCGAGGTTCTCGAAGATCATGGTGATCGTCTGCCCGATGGGGCCGGTGGCGCGGGCCAGGTCGGCGAGCCTGGTGGCCACCGTTTCCAGCGCAGGGGCGACGGCGACGGTCAGGCGGTTGACGAGGCCGGTCCAGATCAGGCTGAGCCGCGCGATGGCATCGCCCGTCCGCTCGATCTGCGCCGCATCCGCCGCGCTGACCGCCACCCCGAAGTCCTGCACGTCGCGCGCGGCGTCCCGCAGGGTCGCGCTGTCGATCCGCAGGAAGGCGAGTGCGGCCCGGTCGCCGAAGAGGTCCGAGGCGACCGCCGCCCGCTCGGCCTCGGGAATATAGCGGGTCAGTGCGTCCTGGATCGCCACGATGCGCTGGTCGAGCGGCAGGGCCTGCAGCTCGGCCGCCGTCAGGTTCAGCCGTCGAAGTGCGCCCACCGCCGCGCCGGAACCACTGGCCGCTTCCGACAGGCGGTTGGTCAGACGCTGCGTCGCCTGCTCGATCTGCCCCAACGAGACCCCGGCAAGTTCCCCGGCCCAGGTCAGGGTCTGGATGCTTTCGACGGTGGTGCGCATCGACTGCGCGAGCTTCGCCTGCGCGTCGATGTTGGCGAGCCCCGATCGGACCATCGCCACCCCAGCCGCCACGGCCGCCGCAGTTACGGCCGCCAGCGCGATCCCGGCCCGGCGCGCGAAACCGGCGAGCCGGGTGTTGGCCAGTTCCATCTCGGTGGAGAGACGGCCGAAGCCGCGCGCCCCGGCCTCGCCAATCCCCTCCAGTTCAGCGCGCACCTGGCGGCCGCCCACGGCGGCGAGCCGGACGGAGACGCGTTTCTCGGCCATGGGTTCGGAGCTCCGGTTGGGATGGGATCAGTCGCGGTTGGCCGCGATCTGCTCGTTCACGCGGCGGACCATCACCGCCTCGAGGGCGGGCAAGAGTTCCGCGATGGCGGGCGGCGGGATACCGAGGGCCGCGCCCAAGGCCAGCGCCGCGCCGATGTCCCAGCCGATCACCGCGCCGGGGAGGACGCGCATCTGCCCGCCGAGGCGCTGCGCCAGGTCCCAGACCTGCGCGCCTTCGAATGTCAGTGGCTGGTTCAGCCGTGCGGGGCAGTCGGGACAGGGGATCGCGCCCCTGACCCAGCAGTTCCGAGGCGATCAGCGGCTGTTCGGAGCCGAGCGTGGTGCTGGCAAAGGGCACCGTGCGATAGCCCGAGGCGGGTGCGGTGCCGTAGACGGTCTCGAACGCAAGCGCCATCTGCGCCCGCGCCCCATGGGCTCGTGCCATCGTAGTCTCCTGTGGTGAATGGGGTCAGCCGAGCGGGTCGGCCGTGGAATAATGCAGGATGACCGGGATCACCGCTGCCTTCAGGCTGGCGGCCCCCTCGACGGCCAGATCGACCGGGCGCGGCGCTTCCGCCTCGACCCAGTCGCAGAGGCCGCCCAGCGTGCGGTCGGCGGCAATCGCCGCGCCGACACTGGCGCAGAGGGTGTCGAAAGCGACATCACGGGTGGCACCCTGCACGACGGCCTCGATCTCGGCCCGGTGCTGATAGTGGTAGCGCAGGGGCGACAGCGTCACCTCCGGCTCCCCCGGCTCGCCATCGCGCAGGATCAGGAGGCCAGTGGCTGGCACGCGCTCTGGCAGAACGTCGCCGCGCAGGGCGGTGGCAGGGAGCGCCGAGAGCCGCGCGTGCAGCGCGGTAAGGATGGTTTCGCGGGGGGTGGGCATCGCTCTACTCGGGCCGTTCTTGCCCAATTAATGCCTCGCGGCTATATAGCTTGCAAGACATGAGGATCGTATGCCGTGGACCGTTTCGTTTGCGGAGGAGTTCGAACCGGAGTTCGACACACTTCCGCAGGAGGTGCAGGACGCGATCCTGGCCCGCGCGCTCCTTCTGGAACGCGAGGGGCCGACACTCGGACGACCGCATGCCGACACCCTGACCGGGTCGAAGCATGCGAACATGAAGGAACTGCGCTGCAACGCCGCCGACGGCGTGTGGCGCATCGCCTTCGCATTCGATCCCGACCGGCAGGCGATCCTGCTCGTCGGCGGGGACAAGTCGGGCGTGAGCGAGAAGCGCTTCTACAAGCAGCTGATCGCGCGGGCCGATGAGCGGTTCGACCGCCATCTGGCCAAACGGAAAGGATGAGGACCATGGCACGGACCCTGAAGGACAAGCTGGCCACGCTCGATGCGGCGCGTCGCGCGGGCATCGAGGCCGAGGCCGAGCGCCTCCACACCGAATACCTGACCCTGCAGGAACTGCGGAAAGCCAAGGACCTGACGCAGGTCCAGCTGGCCGAAGCCCTGGGCATCCAGCAGGCGACCGTCGCGAAGTACGAGCGCCAGAGCGATCTGCTCCTGTCGACGCTGTCGAGCTATGTGCACGCGATGGGCGGCTCGCTCAAGCTGATGGTCGAGTTTCCCGGTAAGGCGCCGGTGGCCATCGAGGGGCTCGGGGATACCGAGGAACCGCGCCGCCGCCGTCGTTCCGGGCGTGAGGGTGGCCGCGCCGCCGCACGTGCCTGATCAGCCGATCCTCGCCTCCACCCAGTTCGCCACGATCAGCCCCGGCACGCTGTCAAGCGCCCGCTCGGCGTCCCGGTCCAGATCGAGCCGCTTCGGCAGCTTGACCTGCGGGACCAGCAGGAAGATCGGCGCGGTCACGAGGCCCCGGCCGGTTTTCGACCGTGATGCCACGGCACGGCCCTTCGAGTTCAGCCGTCCCCCGGCCACCAGCAGGCTCGAGCCCCGGCGGCGATAGATGAACCGCAGGCGCAGGCCGGTGCGGCGTTCCCACTCGCCGGGAGTGATCCGGCCGCCGCGTAGGGACTTGCCTGCGGCGGGCGTGGGGATCGCCAGCCAGAAGCCGTTCTTCGAGCGGATCAGCGGGCCGGTGTCGTGCGCGCCGACGATGACGGGGGCGTTGGACCAGACCACGGTGGCCGCGTTGAGGCTGGGCGTGGCCTTCGGGAACTGCTCCGACCGGATGGTGCGGGCAAGGCGCGGCCCTAGCCCCGCGCCAGTGATCTGACCGCGCCATGCCGCCTTCAGCCCGGTTCCGGCCTCGCGGATCGCGACCGACACGGCCCGCTCACCCGCCGAAACCTCGGCCGCCATCATCGCGACGATGTCGGGATCGATGTCGAGCTTGAGCTTCATCGCGCTCATGCCGGACGCAGATCGACGGTCCAGACCAGCCGCTCACGATCACGGACCGGCTCGCCCTGGATGAGGAAAGCGTCCCCGTCGATCTCGATGCGGTCGCCGGGACGCGGGTTCGCCAGCTCGGCGACGCGCAGGTCGATCCGGGTGGTCTCGGACCAGAGCCGGGCATCGCCGAAGTTCGTGACGTCGTCCGGCCGGCGCAGGATCGCGCGGACCAGCGACGGCGCGCCGCCCTCGGCGGTGTACACGACATCCCGTGCGAGATGCGCGTCCGCGAAGAGCGCGTCGAGGGCGTCTTTGAGGCCGGTCATCAGGTCCGCCGCGCCGAGCGCAGCACCTGCGGACGGGTGCAGATCGGGAGCGGATTGCTCTCGATCTCGAGCCGCACCCATTCGTCGCGATCCCGGTCGGGGATCATACGGGCGTAGAGCGGCTGGCCCAGCGTGTTGACCGTCTCGAAGGTGTCGGCCGGGGCATAGTAGATCTCGAAGAGGCCCTCGATGCCCTCGGGATAGAAGAACGCCTTGTCGGTCGGCACTGTGAAGCCCACCCCGCCCCGATAACGGCGGAAGGTGATGCCGCCGAAGCTGACCTCATCAGCGACACGACCGCGTAGGTCGGCCGCGGCAGCAGTGTTGAGGTAGGTCTCGCGCACCTCCTTGTGCGCCACGAGATCGGCGAAGAAGGCCGAGCCGCATTCCGCGCGGATCTGGACGGCGCCGGCCGAGAGTCCGCCCATCGAGTCCTCGACGCTCTCGATCAGCGCCTGGCATTGCTTGCGCAGCGCAAGGACGTCGCCAAGGCGCTGATGTCAGGCGGGGATGGAGGCGACGATCTCCCCGGCCGCCGCGTGTTGATCAACCCGGTGGAACTGAAGCCTAACCCGGCAATCCCCGAGGGTGTCTGGGACAAGCTGCTTGCACTTCCGTCACAGACACTGCCGAAGCGGCATGCGCGCCCTGTAAAGCGGCTGACTTCTCTCGCACACAAGCTGGCGGTCGATGGCCTTCTGGCAGATGCGGGGAAGCTGGCCCATTCAGAAATGCACAAAGTGCTGAACGGCATCCGCGCGCGCTACAAGACCGAAATTGAGGCCGCCCGAAAATCTGCCATGACAGTCGAGGGCAAGAGCCTGAAAGCCGACCTGAAGGGCGGCGCGATGACCTTCGACGACTTTCTGGAAGAGGCTGACTACGCTGTCATCAAGGACGCCTACCGCCGTGCCGGTCGGGCGATCAGCCCCGATCTTGCAACGACATACAGCGATTACCTCGCTCGGCACGAAGGCAAAACCGACGACATGGAAACGGCGCTCATGGAGGCGCATGTCAGTATCGCAGCCTTGGGCCTGGTCCCACAGGTTCGTGAAACGCTCGAGGCTGAAGCCGAGAAGCTCGCCAATCAGTGGCTCACCCGGTTCCGCGTCGAGATCAAGGATCTGTCCGACGAACGCCAGGACGTCTATCGCCAGATCAGAGAGATGAGTGCCAATCCGATGGATGTGGACCTTGCTCGCCCGACATCATGGATGCAGGCGACCACAATCCGCGAGGCGAACGGCACCGAAACACCCCTCCCGACCTTCGAGAGACATCTTCTCTGTGATGAGCAGGGCCTGTTCCCCGAGGATTTGAATTCCTGGGAGGGCGAAGTGGTCCGAGCTGAGCTTGGGCGTTCAGGCACCGTCGCATGGTATCGTAACCCGTCGCGCGCCAGCCAGGACTCGCTTGGGATCATCTATGACGATGGCGGGGAGCCGAAGATCGTGCGGCCAGACTTCGTGTTTTTTGGTCAACAAGGCGACGGCACAATCACGGCAGACATCGTTGATCCGCACGGCATCCAGTTCGGTGATGCCATCCCAAAGTTGAAGGGCCTTGCCCAGTATGCAGAACGCTTCGGCGACCAGTATAGACGGATAGATGCGGTCGCGAAGATCGGCGATACATTCAGGGTCCTTGACCTGAAGGAAGCGGCAACGCGTGCAGCAGTCTTGGCTGACCTTGAAAGGAGGACAGACCCGTGGCTGGTGCTGCAAATAAATGGATGGCCGAAATTGAAGCGTTCTTCGCCGCACACCCCGAACGTGAATATCTGCTCCGCGAAATGCCGATGGACGCGCTGAACGCGGTCATGCACGCCAGGTGGATTGCAGGGGCCGCTTCCTGCGCCCCGGCTGATCCGCCTCACCTGACTATCCGCGAAGGACAGCGATCAGTGCCTTGCGTCGTCCGCCGCGCTGCCCCGGCAGAAGGGCGCCCCCTGCCGGGCGTTTACTTCATGGACGGCGGGGCACCGTTGCCCCCGCTTCCTATTCCGAAGGATGCGGACCAATCCCGTGGCGAAGAAATGTTTGCCGCCCATCTGTGGCGACTCGCGAACGTGTCGGCGGCTTTTGGCATGTCGCTCATCACCTTCACGGCGCAGGCACTGGCGCAGGAACTGGCGCAAGCTCAGCGCAAAGCCTGAACCCACCACAGCCAGCGCCGCTGCGCCCCGGCATCGTCCGGGGCGTTCACATAGTCGGCCAGATCGCGCAGGAACTTCACGCGATCCTCGTTCCGGGAAACGGCCTCATACATCGCCCGGACCTGCGGTCCCGCTGCCCGCAAGACCTCGCCCAGCGCCGCCAGTTCGTCCGGCCTGTCCGGCACGCGCCTGGGCCGTCCGACAGGGCGGGGCGGCATGGGCTGGGGCTTGGGGGCCTTCTGCCTGTCGGGCAGTCGCCGCTTCCAGCCGTCCGACGCCGGGCGCGGCGTCCATGGCCGCGCGGGAAGCGGCGTCAGGGGTCCGCCATGGGCTTCCCTTCCCCGGCGCAGGTCCGCGCCCATGGCCGTGCTGGACGCGGCGCGCAATGCGTCCACCGCCGCCTGCGCGCGTTCCACGTCCCCGGCACGCAGGGCCGCCCTTGCGGCCCGTGCAGCCTTCGTGCGCCTGTCCGTGATCCCCAGATCGGCCCAGGCCACCGCCTCGTCCGCAGCGGCCCTCTGCCGGGGCAATTCCTCGCGCACCGCCTTCCGCCACCGCGCGGCGTCCGGGCGGTCCTTCTGGTGCCGCCGCCAGCGCCAGCGCAGCCAGTCGGCGACCGCAGGATACAGCCCGTCCACGTCCACGCCCAACTCCGCCGCAGCCGCGGCAAAGGCCGCCTCGTCCGGCCCCAGATCAATCGTCCGCCCCGGCAGGCGAGGGTCTTTGCGCCACGCCCACATCAGCGCATTTCGCGCACGACGGGCCTCGGCCCGCGCCCATTCCTCGGGCGTGACGGACCCGTTTTCCAGCCCCGCCTTCTGGCGTTCACGATACCGCCGCGCCGCGTCCGGCCCCCCGTGCCGGAGGCATCGCTTCTCCCCGGCAAGGGCAAGCTGCGTGCAGACCCCGCCCGTCCGCAGCTTCGCCCCGCAAATCCGCGCCAGAGGTCCGCCCCGGACGTAGGGTTTCGCCCCCTCGAAGAAGCGTTCGCGCTGCGTCTCGGACTTGAAGCCGGGGATGCGGGGCATGGCGGGCGGTCCTGGATGTCGCAAGACGTGTCAGACATGAGTTGAGGTATTTAAATACCTCAAATCAGCCCGCAGTCACAGGCAGATGATCGTCTGGCGAATGCCATCCTGACAGATTGGCACTGCATGACCTGTTGTCTGCTTTGTCAACCAGATGGAAACATCGCCGCTTTGTGTGTGCCGGGTAGAAATGTTTCAGCCGCGCGCGCGGGGCAGGCCGGGGGGTGGGGTCTGCGCCCCGCGCTGGACGTGGACGCCGTCCAGGTCCGTCTGACGTCCACGTCCGACGCGGTCCACGTCCACGTCCGGCACGCCCTCAGCGTCCACCTCCCCCTGTCCTTCCCTGCCCCCCGTGCCGGGGGAAATTGCCAATCCAGCGCCACCGCCACGGGGACGGTTCCCGGACGATGACAGCGGCACCGGCAGGCGCGCGCCAGGCGAGCAGTCCGGGGCTTGTCCCGGCTGACCACGGACCATGCTCACGAAAACGTGAACGGATCACCTACCGAGGTGCGCCCCTGCCGACAAAGCCAACAAGCCTAGTGAGGACTGCTTTAGTGCCCATTTAGTTTCCCGAACAGGACGCGCCGAATTATCTAATGATTTCAAAGATGATGGCGGACAGTGAGGGATTCGAACCCTCGAGACGGTTCCCCGCCTACACACTTTCCAGGCGTGCGCCTTCGACCACTCGGCCAACTGTCCGTCTGGGGCTGATACCCCGGCTTTGCGGGCGCGTTCAAGGGGCTATCTGGGGCGGATCGAGATTTCCCTCCCGCGAGGATGCAAGCGACGTGCCCGGTCGTCAGGCGAGGCTGATCGATACCCGGCGGTTCTGGCGGCCCTTCTTCTCGATCCTGCCGATCTCGATCCGGCCGATCTCGCGGGTGCGCGCCACATGGGTGCCGCCGCAAGGTTGCAGGTCGATCTGCGCCTCGCCATCGCTGATCCGCACCAGACGGACCCGGCCATGGCCCATTGGCGGGCGGACCGACATCGTCTTCACCAGCCCCGGATTGTCCAGGAGCTCCTCATCGGTGATCCACTCGTCGCTTACCGTCAGGTCACGCTCGATCAGCGTGTTCAGCGCCTCTTCCAGGGCGGCGACATCGCCGGGAGGGTCGGGCATGTCGAAGTCGAGCCTGCCCTTGTCCGCAGCGATCTGGCCACCCGTCACCGGCAGCGGGATGACCACGGACAGAAGGTGCAAGGCGGTGTGGACGCGCATGTGGCGGTGGCGGCGACCCCAGTCGATCTGCTGGCGGGCCGGGGCCCCGATGGGGGGCATCGGCATCGGCTCGGCAGGGATCAGGGCGATGCCGCCCTCGACCTTCAGCGCGGTTGCGATCGGCATCCGCGCGCCGCCCCAGTCGAGGACGCCGCTGTCGCCGGGTTGTCCGCCTCCGGTGGCATAGAAGACCGATCGGTCGACGATCAGGCCGCCTTCGCGTGTGTGGCCGACGATCCGGCAGTCGGCGGTCGTCAGATAGGCATCGTCACGGAACAGGAGTTCGGTTGTCATCCGCTGTCATCCTTGTCGATCGCCGGGGCAGGGCCGGACCTTCGGCGCGCTCGCGCTTTCGCTTCGGGGGTCTCGCGCAGCCGCAGCAGACCGTCGACGATCTCGTCCACATTGCGCAGCGAGACATCCGACTGGGCGAAGGGGATCTCGATGCCTTCGGCGGCGAAACGCTCGATGATCTGGTGGTTGATCTCGCTGCGCACCGACAAGAGGAAGTTCACATCGCGCAGGATGACGCGGATCTCGAACTGGATCGCATCGCTGCCAAGGCCGGTCAACACCACCAGCGGCGGCGGGTTCAGCACGGTCAGGGGTTGAGCCTCGGCTATCTCGCGCAGGATGCGTTCGACCTTGCGGGTATCCGATCCATAGGCCACGCCAACCGGCACGATCAGCCGGCCGGACAGGTTGAACCGCGTCCAGTTCGTCACCCGTCCGGTGATGAGATCGGCGTTCGGCACGATCACGTCGTTGCGGTCGAAGGTCTCGATCCGGGTCGATCGGACGGAGATCGCCCGCACCTTGCCCTGCACGCCGCCGACCTCGATCCAGTCGCCTTCGCTGACCGGACGCTCGACCAGAAGGATGATGCCCGAGATGAAGTTCGACACGATGTTCTGCAGGCCGAAACCGATACCGACCGACAGGGCACCGGCGACGATGGCAAGGCCCGACAGGTCCAGCCCCGCAGCATTGATCGCGATCAGTCCGGCCAGAAAGACACCGACATAGCCCACGCCCGCGACCAGGGCAGTCTGGCCACCGCGTTCCATCCGCGTCTTCGGCAGGATCGTGGTGCGCAGCGCGCCCTGGAACAACCGCGTCAGCATGTAGCCGATCAGGAAAACCACGGCGAAGATCAGGAAATTCGAGGGCGAGATCTTCGTGCTGCCGATCTGGAACCCTTCGGTAAAGCGCGTCCAGAGCTCGGTCAGGTCGGACAGGCGCGCGCCCCAGATCAGCGCCAGAAGCGGCAGCGCGGCAATCGACAGGGCAAAACCCGCCAGCACTGGCACCAGGGCGTCGCGGGCCGTCTCTTCCGATCTGGTCACCAGCGCCCAGGCATCGCCGATCAGCCGTTGCAGGATGAACAAGAAGGCCACCAGCGCAAAGGACATCATCGCCGGATAGATCACCGCCTCGGCGGCCTGGACATAGCCAAAAGCCGCCAGCCCCGGCCCGACGATCCCCAGCACCGTCAAGCCGCGGGCCAGAATCTGGATCAGACGCAGCCCGTAGTTTGCGGATTTCTCGTCCACGTCGCGCGTCCGGCGCAGTGTGCCGCCCAGCCGGATCAGCACCAGGCCGCCGGTCAACAGGATGGGGAAGGACATCACCGACGTCGTCGCATCCGAATAGGCCTGCGCGTCCATCGCTGCGGAGCGGAGCATTTCGGCGGCGATCACAAGCCCCATCATCACCGACAGGAACCGGCCCTCGGCCCGTCGCTCGGGCGGCAGCGGCAGGACAGCATTATCGTCCTGAAGGCGCGGGAAGGCGCGTGCGCCAAGCCAGGCCATCGAAAAGACCACCAGCCCGGCAATGGGCAGCACAAGGGCGATCTGGGTGCCGATCTCGCCCGGCATACCGCTTGCCAGAAGCGCCCAGGACAGGGAAATGACGCCCAGCGTCGGCAGGACGATCCCGCCCATGCTGGCGATCAGGGCCCAGAAGTGCCGCCCCCGGACCGAAGCGCCTGCCTGTAGCCGTTCGGCAAACAGCTCGATCCAGCGCCGGACGTAGATCACCAGCGCAAGTGCCACGATCACCAGCACCACGATCAGCGGCAGGTTGTCGAACAGCTTTTCGCGGGCCTCGGGATCGTTCCATGCCTCGGCCATCTCGTCCCAGAGCCGCTGCACCGTGTCGGCAAGGCCGATCGCGGCCTCGGGCCAGTTCGCGGGGTTCAGCGGCGAGGGCCAAAGCTGCAAAAGCTGGTCCGCCTGCCGTTCGCGCAGGGTGCGGTCGATCTCGCGGATCAACCCGTCGGCCCGGCGATAGCCTTCTTCGGCGGCAATGCCCGGGGCCTGGAGCTTGACCAGTTGCTGCGCCAGTTCCTGCCGTCGGCTGGAAATCTCTTCGGCCTCGGTCTCGCCATCGGCGGGGGAGGGGCCCAGCGCGGCGATCTGTTCGCGCAGCGTTGCGATCCGCGCCGAGTTCGCGTTCTGCGCCGTCAGAAGTGCCGCGCGCCATTGCGCCAGATGGCCACGGATTTCTTCAAGCCGGTCGTTGGAGGTGTTCCGGTCGGCGATCTCGGCCTCGGCGCGCCCCGCCATCTTGTCCCAGTCGCCATAGTCCAGGACAGAACCGTCGCCGACGATGTCCTGCGGGTCTGGCGGCGCCTTTAGATCCTGTGCCGCCAGTGGACCCGCCACCAGCGCCAGGATCAGAAGAAGCCCGCCAAGAAGCCGCCTCATGCGTCCTCGAAGACCGGCGGGATCGGACGGGCCGGACGGTCCAGCCACTGCGGGACCGGAAGGCCCTTCTCGCGCAGGAAGGTCGGGTTGTAGATCTTGGACTGATAGCGGCTGCCGTAGTCGCACAGGATGGTGACGATGGTCTTGCCCGGACCCATCTCGCGCGCCATCCGGATCGCGCCGGCGATGTTGATGCCGGTCGAGCCGCCCATGCAGAGGCCCTCTTCCGTCAGTAGATCGAAGATGATCGGAAGCGCCTCGGCATCGGGGATGCGATAGCTGAAGTCCGGGGTGAAGCCTTCCAGGTTCGCGGTGATCCGCCCCTGGCCGATGCCTTCGGTGATAGATGAGCCCGGCGCCTCCAGCTTGCCCGTGGTGTAGTAGCTGTGCAGCGCAGCGCCTTCGGGGTCGGCGAGCCCGATCTTCACGCCTTTCGGTTGCAGGGCGGCGGCCACACCCGCCAGCGTCCCGCCCGAGCCCACGGCGCAGATGAAGCCGTCCACCTTGCCGCCGGTCTGTTCCCAGATCTCGGGGCCCGTCGTCTCGATATGGGCCTGGCGGTTGGCCACGTTGTCAAACTGGTTCGCCCAGATCGCGCCGTTCGGTTCGGTCTTGGCCAGCGCCTCGGCCAGACGGCCCGAGTAGCGGACATAGTTGTTCGGGTTGCGGTAGGGGGCGGCGGGAACCTGCACCAGCTCCGCCCCGGCCAACCGCAGCATGTCCTTCTTTTCCTGGCTTTGCGTCTCGGGGATCACGATCACCGTCCGAAACCCCATCGACGCCCCCACCAGCGCCAGCCCGATCCCGGTGTTGCCTGCCGTGCCCTCGACAATGGTGCCGCCGGGTTTCAGCAGGCCCTTCGCGACCGCGTCCCGGATGATGTAAAGCGCGGCCCGGTCCTTGACCGACTGGCCGGGGTTCATGAACTCGGCCTTGCCCAGGATGGTGCAGCCCGTGATCTCGCTGGCGCGCTTCAGCTTCAGAAGCGGCGTGTTTCCGATCGTGTCGGCAAGGTCCTGGTGAATGCGCATGAGGACGTCCTTCCTTGATCCTCTTGGTGTATTGGCCCGCAGCAGCAAACTCAAGCCGCGAGGGGCAGAGGCGGTCACGGGGCGGCGGATTGGCAGACAGGCCGGGCCTGCCGACGATCCTTCTTCTGCGGATGCCGCTCTGTCCGGGTCCGGCAGGCGCTTGACGCGCGGCTGGCGTGCGCTGCGGCTGGAACGGGCATCACCCGCGCGTGACCCGGCGCGAGCCTGCGGAAAGTTCCAGCCCCGATCGCGCAAGCGCCTGTCGGTCCAGCCCGAAATGCCGGTAGAGTTCGCCGATGGTGCCGGTCTGGCCGAAATGCTCGACCCCATGCGACACGGTCTTGTGCCCGGCGACCGATCCAAGCCAGGCAAGCGTGGCGGGGTGACCGTCGATGACGGTGACAATCAGGCAGTCGCGCGGCAGATCGGCGAACAGCGTTTCGACATGGCTGCGCGCCGCCGCGTTGCCGCGGGCGCGGGCGCGTTGCGCCGCAGTCCAGCCCGCGTTCAGCCGATCCGCCGAGGTGACAGCCAGAACGCCCACATCGCGGCGATGCTCACCGATGATCCCGGCGGCAGCGATGGCCTCGGGGGCGACTGCTCCCTGATAGGCGATCACCACATCGCTGTTGGGGCCGGGCTTGCGCAGCCAGTAGGCCCCGTCGATCGACCCTTGGCGAAACGCGTCGTCATGCCGTTTGCCCGGCTGTTCGAGGGGGTTCGTGGTCAGGCGCAGATAGACCGAACCGCCGGTTTCGTCGCGCAGCCAGGTGCGTTCGTCCGCATCGCCTTTGCCATCGCGTTGCAGATAGTCGAAGGCCCATTCCAGGATGACCGCCAGTTCATCCGCAAAGGCAGGTTCAAAGGCCGCCAGCCCGTCCTGCGACAGGCCGGTCAGAGGCGTCCCGATCGACTGATGCGCGCCACCTTCCGGCGCCAGGGTCACGCCCGAAGGCGTGCCGACGATGATGAAGCGCGCGTCCTGATAGCAGGCATAGTTCAGCGCATCCAGGCCGCGATGCACGAAGGGGTCGTAGACCGTGCCGATGGGAAACAGGCGCTTGCCGAACAGGCTGTGGCTCAGCCCGGCCGCCCCCAGCAGCAGGAACAGGTTCATCTCGGCGATCCCCAGTTCGATATGCTGACCCTCGGGGGCGAACTCCCATCTCGCGGTCGAGGGGATGCGGTGTTCGATGAACGCGTCCGCCTGCGCCGTCCGGGCAAAGAGCTTGCGGCGGTTGACCCAGGGGCCGAGGCTCGTCGTGCCAGTCACGTCCGGAGAGGTGGTGACGATCCGCGCGGCCAGTGGGCTGTCGCCACGGGCAAGGTCGTCGAGGATCTTGCCGAAGGCCATCTGGGTCGAGATCACGCGGTCGGTCGGCGGCGCAATCTTCGGCACCGGGATGGCATGGTCGTGAAAGCGGCGGAGGCCCTGGGCGAAGAAGGGCACGCGGTCCAGCCAGTTCTGAAAGGCCGCCGGATCGGCGATCGTGGCCAGGCGGTCCCATTCCTGTCCCTTCGGCACGCCCATGTGGTCCTGCCAGGCCTCGAACTGGGCCTGCGTCATCAGCCCGCCGTGGTTGTCCTTGTGCCCGGCGATGGGGGTGCCCCAGCCCTTGATCGTGTAGGCCAGGAAACAGACCGGGCGGTCGTGGTCGATGGCAGCAAAGGTCGCGGCCATCGTCTCGACGCAGTTCCCGCCCAGGTTCTCCATCAGGGCGGCAAGTTCCGCGTCGGTCCGGGCGTCAATCAAACGGGTCACGTCGCCCTGGTCTCCCAGGTCGTCGAGCAGCCGTTTGCGCCAGACCGCACCGCCCATGAAGGTCAGTACCGAATAATGCGCGTTCGGACAGCGGTCGATCCAGTCACGAAGCGCCGCCCCGCCCGGTTCGGCGAAGGCCGCGCGTTGCAGCGCGCCGTATTTCACCCGCACCACATCCCAGCCGAAGGCGGTGAAGATCGCCTCGATCCGGGCGAAAAGCCCCTCGCGCACGATGCCGTCAAGGGACTGGCGGTTGTAGTCGATGATCCACCAGCAGTTGCGCAGGCCATTCTTCCAGCCCTCTTGCAGCGCCTCGTAGACGTTGCCCTCATCCAGTTCGGCGTCGCCGACCAGCGCCACCATGCGGCCGAGCGCGCGGCCCTGACCCCAGGGCTTTGCGGTGACATAGTCCTGGATCAGCGAGGCAAAGGAGGTCATTGCCACGCCCAGCCCGACCGAGCCGGTGGAAAAGTCCACATCATCGACATCCTTGGTGCGCGAGGGGTAGGACTGCACGCCACCGAAGCCGCGAAAGCCTTCCATCCTTGCGCGGTCAAGATTGCCCATCAGATACTGGATCGCATGAAACACCGGCGCGGCATGGGGCTTCACCGCCACCCGGTCTTGGGGTCGCAGTGCCGAAAAGTAGAGCGCGGTCAGGATCGAGACCATCGAGGCCGAGGACGCCTGGTGACCGCCGGTCTTGATGGCATCGACTTTCGGGCGGATGTGATTGGCGTGATGGATCATCCAGTGCGACAGCCACAGAAGGCGCTGTTCCACGGTCTTGAGATCGGTCATGGCGGGTGATCCTGATCCTGTCGTGCCTTTGCAGCAGCATAGGGCCGGACTTGCGCTGTTTTTCAGCTATTCCGCGTGCTGGAATGGCCTTACGAAGTGCAAATCACCAGGAAATACGGATCACACGCAGATGTCCGCCAACCTTGACCGCTTCGATACCGAAATCCTGCGCGCTCTGCACAGGGACGGCCGTCTTTCGATCAACGATCTTGCGACGCGGATCGGCCTCAGCCCGTCGCCTACCGCCCGACGCCTGCGGTGGCTGGAAGAGGCCGGGATCATCAGCGGCTATGCCGCGCTGATCGACGAAGAGGCCCTGGGCTTCGGGGTCACGGTCTTCGTCTCGGTCCAGCTGGACAAGCAGGTGGACGAGGCTCTGGCGCATTTCGAGGCGGCGATCAGCGCCTTCCCCGAGGTCGTGGATTGCTGGCTGATGACCGGAAACCGCGATTACCTGTTGCGGGTGGTCACCAGCGGCCTGGGTGAGTTCGAGCGGTTTCTGGTCGGTCGCCTGACCAAGGTGCGCGGGGTGGCCTCCATCGAGTCGTCGATCCCCCTGCGCCGGGTCAAGGGCGGGCTGGCGCGCATCCTGTAGATGGTCGGATCAGGCCCGCTTGCCGTCGATGATCTCGCGGATTTCGGCTTCGACCATGTCGATGATCCGGTGGAGTCCCGCATCGATCCTTCGAAAGCCTCATCCATCCGCAGCAGGATCCGGCCGGACATGCAGGAAACCCGCGCCCTTGGGCGACATCATCCGTTTGTGGCAATTGTCTGCATGGAAATCGGCCCCCAGAGCGTTCAGGTCCAGCAGGATATGCCGGGCCTATGGGCATCGTCGATCACCGACCAGATGCCGCGCGCCCGGGCCTCGGCCACGATCCGCTCGATGGGAAAGACCAGCGCGGTGGCCGAAGTGATATGGTTGAGAAACACGACGCGCGCGCGGTCGGTCAGCCACGCATGACCAGAGGTCTGGCCGGGACAGATCCGACATGCGCAATCACGGCCGCTGCGGCTGCACATCGGATGTCGGCCCCGCATGGTCGTCAGCCGAGGCCGCCTCAGCCTGGCAGGACATCGGTCAGGAGAGGGTTGGGAAAGCGCCGGGCCCGGGTGACGGCGAGGAAAGCCTCGCCGATGCCGGGCAGGCGGGCGGCCTCGACCAGCAGGCCCGCGGCGAGTTCGTCCTGCACGACGATGGGCGGGATGACGGCCAGCCCCGCATCGGCCCGCGCCAGAAGGCGGATCATCGCCATGTCGTCCACCTCGGCCGCGATTGCGGGGCTCACGTCCAGCCGGGCGGCCAGCGCATCGAAGCCCGCCCGCAGCGCGCTGCCCCGCGCGGGCAGGATCAGCGGCTGACCGGCCATGAGGTCGCGCAGGGGCAGGGGGCCGGGGCCAAGCCGCGCAGGCGTGCCGATCAGCCCCACGGGCTGTTCGTCCAGCCGATGCACCAGCCAGGGGCTTGCTGCATCGCTGGCCGGGGCCAGGTTGGTCAGCACCACATCCAGCGCCAGCGCCTCCAGCCCGCGCAGAAGCTCGTCCTGCGACCCGGCGCGCAGCACCACCTCGACATCCGCCCGCCCGATCAGCGGGTGAAGGAACTGCATCTGGAAGTTGCGCGACAGGGTGGCCAGCGCGCCCACCCGCAGCGCCCGCCGCGCCCGGCCGGTTTCGCGCAGGGTGGCGGTCAGATCCTCGGCGGTGCGGAAGATCGCCTCGGCATGGTCAAGTGCGATGCGCCCGGCTTCGGTCAGCACAAGGCCCCGTCCGCGGCGTTCGAACAGGTCCTGGCCCAGCGCCGCCTCAAGCGCGCGCAGCTGAGTGGACAGCGCCGACTGCGACAGGTTCAGCGCGCGCGCCGCCCCCGTCAGCGTGCCGTCGCGGGCCACGGCCCGGAACAGGCGCAGGTGGTGCAGGTTGAGTTGGCTCATTCTTCTACCAGATCGAATGATAACTCGCATTATATGTAATTTTCTGGATGCAAGGCAACTGCTAGATCGACCGGGACCACCCCGAACCCCGGAGGCCGACATGCCCGACCTTGCGCTATCAGCCCTTGCCCCTCTGCCGCTCATGGCGGCGGCCCTTCCGTTCCTTGCCCGTCCGGGCCGCCGCCCCGGAGCCCTGCCGCGTCTGGCCGAAGGGGCGACTCTGGCCGCCCTTGCACTGGCGGCGGGTAGCCTTGGGCAACTTCTGATGATGGGGCCGCAGGTGCTGGACCTCGGCGGGACGGCGCTGATGCGCCTTGATGCCGTCAGCGTGACGATGGCGCTGCTCGTAGCCTTCGTGGGCTGGGTAGTGACGCGCTATGCTCGCCGCTATCTGGATGGCGAGGCGCGCGAGGGTGCGTTCCATGCGCTGACGCTTGCGGCGGTGGCTGCGGTGCTGGTGCTGGTGCAGGCCGCGAGCCTGCCGGTGATGATCGCGGCCTTCGTGGCGACCGGGCTGATCCTGCGGCAACTGTTGCTGTTCTACCCCGAACGTGCCGAGGCGCGGCGGGCTGCGGCCAAGTTCATCCGCGTCTGGGGCGCGGGCGATCTGGCGCTGGTCGCGGCGGCGCTGCTGTTCTGGCAGGGCCTGGGAACGGTGGATCTGGCCGCCCTGAACGCGGCCGCGACCCTGCCCCTGTCCGCGCAGACAGGCATTGCCCTGGTCGTGCTGGCGGCGGCGCTGAAATGCGCCTCTTTCCCGGTGCATGGCTGGCTGACCGAGGTGATGGAGGCGCCCACGCCCGTCTCGGCGCTGCTGCATGCGGGGATCATCAATTCGGGCGGTGTCCTGCTGATCTCGCTGGCGGGTCTGGCCCAGTCCAGCCCCGGGGCCATGGCGGCGCTGGTGATGATCGGCGGCTTCACGGCGCTGTTCGGTGCGCTGGTGATGCTGACGCAAAGCGCGGTCAAGACGGCGCTGGCCTGGTCCACCGTGGCGCAGATGGGCTTCATGCTCCTGCAATGCGGGCTGGGTCTCTGGGCGCTGGCGCTTTTGCACATCGTGGCGCATTCGCTTTACAAGGCGCATGCCTTCCTGTCCTCGGGCGGGGCGGTGCAGGCGGTGAACGCGATCCGCAAGCCGGGGCCGGTGGCCGTGCCGGGCCTGGGCGCGGTGCTGCGGTCCTTCGGGCTGGCGCTGCTGCTTTACGGCGCGGTGGCGGCGGGCTTCACGGCGCTGGTGGGCGAGAAGTCGGCGCAGGCGCTGGCGCTGGGGGCGATCCTGATCTTCGGCGTCTCCTACCTCATCGCGCAGGGTCTGGCCGATGCCGCCCCCGGCGCGCTGACGCGGCGGACGCTGACGGCCTCGCTGGCCGCTGCGCTGGCCTACTTCGGCTTTCAGGTGGTGGCGCAGGCGGTCTGGGGCCCTTCGCTGCCCGCCGCCCCGGAGTCCGGCGCGCTGGAATGGGCGCTGATCGTGCTGGCGCTGCTGTCCTTCGGTCTTGCAGCCTTTGCCCAGGCGCTGTTCCCGCTCTGGGCGCATCACCCCGCCACCGCTGGCCTGAGGGTGCATCTGGCCAACGGCCTTTACCTCAACGCGCTGCTCGACCGGGTGATCGGCGGCTTCCGCAGCCCCTCCCGGTCCTGACCCGCAACGCCCTGACATGGAGACGATGATGTTCCTCAAGCACGCACAGGTCGCGCCCACCATGGTGTCCAGGCTGCTCGCCGCGGCCGAAGCCGCCGCCCGCGCCGTCCCCCCCGCCTTCCCGCTGGATGCGACCGTGGCGGTCAACCCCTTCCTCGGCCAGACGGGCGAGGATCTGGCCATGGCCTCGGCCCGGCTGTCCCGCGTGGCGGGGGCGGCGCTGACCGCGCCCCGGGCCGAGCTGGTGGCCAGGGTCAGGGCCGGCACGATCACCGACGATGACCTTGCCGCGGCGCTGATCGCGTCGCCCTCGCCGCTCAAGCCCCGCGACCTGGCCGAATTCAAGGCCCGGATGCACGCCCCCGCGCCCGCCCCGCAGGCGCTGCCGACGCTGGCCGAGCTTGCCGCCAACGCCACCGGCACCGACTGGCCTGCCGTCATCGCGCGCAGCTTCGGCCTCTGGGCGGCGGGGCATTTCGACCGCGGCCAGGCGCTGTGGACGCCGCGGCCGGGGCAGGGCGCCTTTGCCGCCTGGCGCGACTGGGCAAGCCACGACCTGACGCCCGAGATCGCCGGGCTTAGGGGCTTCTGCGCCCATGTGGCCGAGGCCCCCGACACCCCCGAACGCGCCGTCCTGCGCGCGGCGGAGCGGCTGGGGATCGGTCCCGAGGCCGCCGAGACCGCCTTCCACCGGCTTCTGGTGGACATTGGCGGCTGGGCGATGCATGCGCGCTGGATCCTGTGGCAGGCCGAACTGACGGGCGGCAGCGACACCACGCTGACCGACCTGCTGGCGATCCGGCTGGTCTGGGAAGAGGCGCTTCTGGCCCATGCCCCGACGGCGGCGGGCGACTGGCAGGCGGTGGTGGCCGCCCATACCGCGCCGCTGGCCCCCACGCCTGATCAGGTGCTGGACGCCATCCTGCAAGAGGCCGCCGAGCGCGCGCATCAGCGCGGCCTCGACGCCCTCCTGACCGGCCCCGCCGAGGCGAAGGCTCGGCCCGTGCTGCAAGCCACCTTCTGCATCGACGTGCGGTCCGAGGTGTTCCGCCGCGCACTCGAGGCGCAGGACGGCCGGATCGAGACAATGGGCTTTGCCGGCTTCTTCGGCCTGCCGCTGGCCCACCGCGCCCCTGGCAGTGACACGGCCGAGGCGCATCTGCCGGCGCTGCTGAACCCCGCGCTGACCTCTGCGCCCGACCTCTCGCCCGCGGTCGAGGCCGACCTCCGCATCGCCGCCCGCGCGCGGCGTGCCTGGGGAAGGTTCCGGCAGGCGGCGGTGTCCTCCTTCGCCTTCGTCGAGGCCGCAGGTCCGCTCTATGGCGGCAAGCTGGTCAAGGACGCCTTGGGGCTGGGGGCGAAGGGCCTTGCCCCCGAACCCGCCCCGCGCATCGAGGGCGGCCTGACGGCGGCGCAGAAGGTCCAGACGGCGGCGGCGGTCCTGCGCGCGATGAGCATGACGGAGGGCCATGCGCGGCTGGTGCTGCTGATCGGCCACGGCGCGCAGGTGACGAACAACCCGCACGAAAGCGCCTATCACTGCGGCGCCTGCTGCGGGCAGACGGGCGAGGTCTCGGCGCGGCTGCTGGCCCTGCTGCTGAACGATGCCGAGACGCGCGCGGGCCTTCCGGCCGAGGGCATCGCCCTGCCGGTGGACACGCTGTTCGTCGCAGGCCTGCACGACACGGTGACGGACGAGATCACGCTCTACCCCGACACCCCCGAGCCCGACCATGCAAAGGACCTCGCGCAGGCCCGCACCTGGCTTGCCGCCGCCGCCCGCACCGCCCGGGCCGAACGCGCGCCGCGCCTGCCGGGGGCCAGCCCTGCCGACCTCATCCGCCGCGCCACCGACTGGGCAGAGGTGCGGCCCGAATGGGGTCTGGCGGGCTGCGCGGCCTTCATCGCCGCACCGCGCAGGGCGACCGCGGGGCGCGACCTGAAGGGCCGGGCCTTCCTGCACGACTACGACTGGCAGAAGGACCAGGGCTTTGCCACGCTGGAACTCATCCTCACTGCACCGGTGGTGGTGGCCTCGTGGATCAGCCTGCAATACTATGGCTCGACCGTGGCGCCGCAGGTCTTCGGCGGCGGCAACAAGCTGATCCACAACGTCGTGGGCGGCATCGGCGTGGTCGAGGGCAACGGCGGTCTGCTGCGCGCGGGCCTGCCGCTGCAGACGATCAACGACGGCGAACACGCCGCGCACGATCCCCTGCGCCTGTCGGTGCTGGTCGAGGCCCCGGCCGAGGCCATCGCGGCAGTGCTGGAAAAGCACCCCTCGGTCCGGGCGCTGTTCGACAACGGCTGGCTGCACCTTTTCGCGCTGAAGGGAGGCCAGATCGCCGCCCGCTACCGCCCCGGCCTGACGTGGGAGGACATGGGCAAAGCCACCCGCAAGGCCGCATGAGCCTGTCCGACCAATGCCAGACGCTTAACCCCCCGTTAACCAACCTCTGCCATCCTTGAGGTCATGAAACACCTCATCCTCCTGATCCCGATCGCCTTTCTGACTGCCTGCGGAGCCTCTCCGGCCCCCGAGTTCCTTGGCGCGACGCGCACCGACGTTCATCTCGGTGGGCGGGACTACACGGTCTTTCAGAAGGGCGAACGGGTAGAGGTCATCCGCCTTGGCTATGCCCGGCGCGGGGAGCATCAGCAGATCCGCGCCACGATGATCGAACTCATCCCCCGTGTGACCGGCTGCAAGCTGCGCGAAAGCACCCTGCAGGGCGACAGTGGCGAGATGCGGGGAAGCCTCGACTGCCCGAAGCAGCCTTGACTCGACAGGCAAAACCCCGAAGAAGCAGGCACCGCAACGGGGGCCTGCCATGCGCCAGATCGACCTTTCCCGCACCCTGCCGCAGGCGCGGATTGCCGAACTTCCCAATCCCTATTTCGGCAAGGTCCGCGACTGCTATGATCTGCCCGACGGCACGCGCCTCCTGATCTCATCCGACCGGATTTCCGCCTTCGATCAGATACTTGCGGTGATCCCCTGGAAGGGCCAGGTCCTGACCCAACTCGCCCGCTACTGGTTCGACCACACCGCCGACATCGCCGCAAACCACGTCCTTTCCTACCCCGATCCGAACGTGGTCCATGCCAGGCGCGTCACCATCCTGCCGGTCGAGATCGTCGTGCGGGGCTACCTTGCCGGGACCACCTCGACCTCGATCCTGACCCAGTACAAGGCCGGCGCGCGGGTGATGTACGGCCACACCCTGCCGGAGGGCCTGCGCGACAATCAGGCCCTGCCGGAGGCCATCATCACCCCCACCTCGAAAGCCTTCGACGGCGGCCATGACGAGCCTCTGACGGCCGACGACATCCTGTCGACCGGCCTCTTGACCAGGGCCCAGTGGGACGAGGTCAGCCAGAAGTCCCTGGCCCTTTTCGCCCGCGGCCAGGAAATGGCGCAGAAGCAAGGACTTATCCTTGTAGACACCAAATACGAGTTCGGCACGGACTCAGAGGGAAACATCCTGCTCGCCGACGAAATCCATACCCCCGATTCCAGCCGCTACTGGATCGCGGAAGGTTATGAGGCCGCACTGGAAAACGGTACCCGGCCGCCCAGTTTCGACAAGGACGTGATCCGCTCCTGGGTCGTCGCGCGCTGCGATCCCTACCGGGACGCGATCCCGGAAATCCCCATCGACATGATCGAGAAAACCGCCCAGGTCTATATCGACGCCTTCGAGAGGATCACCGGCCAGCCCTTCCTTCCCGACGCCAGCGGGGCCAGTCCGCTTGACCGGGTCCGGGACAACCTGCGTCCGTTCTTCACTGCCTGACTGTTTGCGCTAACAGGGAGAAACCCGCTAGACTTGCCCGCAGAAACGGAAGGGGACAAAGATGATTCTCAGCTGCGGCGAAGCGCTGATCGACATGCTGCCCAGGACCTCGACGGAAGGAGAGGCCTGCTTTGCCCCCTATGCCGGCGGAGCGGTGTTCAACACGGCAATCGCCCTGGGTCGGCTCGGCGCGCCGTCGGCATTTTTCTCGGGCGTTTCCAATGACATGCTGGGCGAAATTCTCGCCGATACCCTGATCGCGTCCAGGGTAGATACCCGCTATCTGGCGCGGTCCGACCGGCCGACGACGGTGGCCTTCGTCAAGCTGGTGAACGGCCAGGCAACCTATGCCTTCTATGACGAGGCCACGGCGGGGCGGATGCTCTCCGAAGCCGATCTTCCGACCCTGCCCGCCGATGTCGACACCCTCTTCTTCGGCGGGATCAGTCTGGTCAACGACCCCGCCGCCTCGACCTATGAGACGCTGCAAGCCCGCGAAAGCGCCGCCCGCGTGACGATGATCGACCCCAACATCCGCCCCGGGTTCATCGCCGGGAAAGAGGCCGAGTACCGCGCGCGGATCGACCGGATGATCGCGCGCGCCGATATCGTCAAGCTGTCGGACGAGGACCTGCACTGGCTGGAAGGGCATGGCGATCTGACGACGCTTGCGCGCGGCATCCTGGCCAGGGGGCCGAAGGTCGTCTTCATCACCGAAGGCGCGAACGGGGCGCGGGCGGTGACGGCACGTCAGGATATTTTCGTGGCTGCTCAGAAGGTTGCAGTCGTCGATACGGTCGGGGCGGGCGATACTTTCAACGCGGGCGTTCTGGCCGCGCTGCACCGGGCCGGGGCGTTGACCAAGGCCGCCGTTGCCAGCCTTGACGACGCTGCCCTTACCGCCGCCCTCACCCTTGGCACCCGCGCCGCCGCAGTCACGGTCTCCCGCGCCGGGGCCAATCCGCCCTGGGCGAGCGAGCTGTGAGGGCTGTCCTTCAACGCGTCACCCGCGCCGCCGTCCACGTTGACGGCGAGCTGGTGGGAGAGACCGGCAAGGGCTTCCTGATCCTCGTCTGCGCGATGGGCGGGGACTCGGAAATCCAGGCCGAGAAGCTGGCCGCCAAGGTCGCCAAGCTGCGGGTCTTCAAGGACGATCAGGGGAAGATGAACCTGTCGATCCGCGACATCGGCGGCAGTGTTCTGGTGGTCAGCCAGTTCACCCTGGCCGCCGACCTGCGCGGCAATCGCCCGGGATTCTCCACCGCCGCGCCCCCGGGCGAGGGCGAGCGGCTTTACCTCCACTTCGCCCGTGCGCTGGAAAATCAAGGGGTTCCGGTCGCCACTGGCCGGTTCGGCGCCGACATGGCGGTCAGCCTGGTGAACGACGGGCCGGTGACCATCTGGATGGACACCGACGCGCTTTAGTTGAACGGATTGCCCGGCGTCTTCTTGGTGATGACCTCGCCGCAGTCGACCAGGGCCGAGATCGAGGCGCTGGACCCGGCCAGCGAGTAGTTCTGCACATCCGACCCATCGTCGTCCCGCAGGTACAGCCGGTTGCCGCGGGCGACTTCGGTGATGAAATTCACCCCGGCCTTGCTGTCGGGCAGGTAGAACAGCACCGAATTCTTGTACAACTCGGCCCCTGTCAGGCTCCAGGGCGCACGGCGGTCGATCTGCACGCCAAGATCGGCGGTCTGTCCTTCGCCGAACTCCCAGGCTGTGGAATAGAACTGAAGCTGCACCGCGCCATCCTGGAAGGTCCATATCGAGAAACTTTCGCCCGGCGCCTTGACCTCGGCCACACAGCCGACTGTCCCGTCGTCCCAGCCGACGATCGAAACCTGCCAGTGCTTGTGCGAAAACAGCACCTCGGACTCTTGCGCGGTCGCCTGACCCGCCACCCAGGCCGCGACCAAGGCAGCGGCCAGCCCCATGCGAAAGCTCATTCTTCCTATCCCGTGACCGAATGTCTCTTCGCTTTTTCGCGCCACGGTGTGATTCAGGCAAATGAAACTTTCAGTCCTCGGCAAGACGCTCCTGTCCCGATTGCCTCCGGTGGGTCGCCCTCAGGCAGCCCATTCCCAGGGGTTCGAGAACTGCCCCAGAACCCTCTGGACCGCGACATCCTCGACCGGGCCGGACTTGGACAACTGTGCGACCAGACCGCGTTTCTTGTCCTCGATCACCGCCGTTACCTGGGCCGACACTCCCGCCTCGGCCAGCGCCGCGTTGAAGATGCGGGTGATCGCCAGCCGCCGCAGGTCGGGCTTGAAGACCTTGCCGACTGCGGTCTTGGGCAGTTCCGGCAGGATTTCCATGTACTTGGGAAGGGCGGCGCGTTCATGGATATGCTTGGCGGCATAGGCCATCAGTTCCTCCACCGTGGCCGAGGACCCCTTGACCAGTTCCACATAGGCGCAAGGCAGCTCTCCCGCATGGGCGTCGGGCTGGCCGATGGCGCCGACAAAGCCCACCGCCTCGTGCCCCATCAGGGCCTCTTCGATGATCGCCGGGTCTATGTTGTGGCCACCGCGGATGATGAGATCCTTCGCGCGCCCGGTGATGAACAGATAGCCGTCCGCGTCGATCCGGCCAAGGTCGCCAGTGCGCAGGAACCGCCCGTCGGCGAACAGCTCCTTGTTCTTGTCCGGCTCGGTATAGGTCGATCCCTCATAGACCCCAGGGTTTGAGATGCAGATCTCGCCCACCTCGTCCACCGCACATTCACGGAACCCGATGGCGCCTTGGCTGGTCAGGATACGGACCTGGGTATAAGGGAAGGGCAGGCCGACCGAACCGATCTTCTTGATCCCGTCGGGCGGGTTGATCGACACAAGGCAGGTGGCTTCGGTCAGCCCGTAGCCCTCGACGATCTCGATCCCGGTTTCCTTCCTGAAGCGGTTGTACAACTCGACCGGAAGCGGGGACGAGCCGGAGAAGGCGTTCTTCAGGCTGGAGATGTCGGCATTGACCGGGCGCTGCATCAACGCGGCCAGCGCCGTCGGCACGGTAACCATGTAGGTCACCTTGTAGCGTTCGATCAGCTTCCAGAAGTTGTCGAACACCCCTTCGCCGCGATAGCCCTGCGGGGTGGGGAAGACCACATGCGCGCCCGAGCCGATCATCGACATCAGGATCGGATAGCAGGCAAAGACGTGGAACAGCGGCAGGGGGCAGATCACCACATCGGTCGGCTTGAACAGAAGCGTGGAGCCCAGCCAGCCGTTGTAGATCATGCCGCTGGCCTTGTGCTGCGCGACCTTGGGCATGCCGGTCGTGCCGCCGGTGTGGAAATAGGCGGCGACATGGTCCTCGGTGCGGTCGGCAAATGTCAGCCTGTCGGACGGCATCCTCGACATTTCCACCCGGAAATCCTTGACGTTCGCGGTGTGGCGGGGCGGGTTCTTCGGCCGGATCCACGGCACGATGACCTTCTTCAGGCCCGACAGATAGGGCACAAGGTCAACCTCCAGCACCGTCTTGACGTTCGGTGCGAACTGCACCGCCTCGGACACCTTCTGCGGCAGATCGGTCTTCGGGAAGGCCTTCAGCGTGACCACGACCTTGGCATTGGTCTCGCGAAGGATGGCGCTGATCTTTTCCGGCTCCAGCAGCGGGTTGATCGGGTTGACGATCCCGGCAACCATCCCGCCCAGCAGCGTGACGACAGTCTCCATCGCGTTCGGCAGGACGAAGGCGACCACGTCCCTTTCGCCGACACCAAGACTGCGGAACAGGTTTGCCGCCTGCGTGACCTGAGCGTGCAGCTCGGCCCAGGTCAGCGTGACCTTCTTCGTCTCGGGCCCGGACAGCAGCTGATAGCTCACCGCAGGCCGGGCGCCATGTGCCGCCTTCGCCCGTGACAGATATTCATGAATCGACCGGGCCTGCCCCCGTTCGGACCAGGGCATTTCCGCTTCGATTGCGCGCACATCCGCCGCGGTGGCGAAGTTGGTCATCGGTTCCTCCCCATGTCGCTGCCCGCTGTTGCCGCAGGCTTTCCCTGAACATGGGGGTGGGAAACGGGTTTGTGAAGTCGGGATTGCCCCGATCGCCGCCCCGGGACGCTACGTCAGACCGCGCCTTCGGTGAATTGCAGCCGCGCCAGCCGCGCGTAAAGCCCGCCCTCGGCCACCAGCGCGTCATGCGTGCCCTGCGCCACGATCCGGCCCTTGTCGAACACGACGATCCGGTCGGCGCGCTTCACCGTGGCCAGCCGGTGCGCCACGACCAGCGTCGTCCGACCTTCGGCCAGCCTTTCCACCGCCGCCTGCACCAGCCGCTCGCTTTCCGCATCCAGCGCCGAGGTTGCCTCGTCCAGCAGCAGGATCGGCGCATCGCGCAGGATGGCGCGGGCAATGGCCACCCGCTGCTTCTGCCCGCCCGACAGCATCACCCCGCGCTCGCCCAGGTAGCTGTCATAGCCCTGCGGCAGCGCGGTCAGGAAATCATGCGCGGCAGCGGCCTTCGCGGCGGCCTCGACCTCGGCATCGGTGGCATCCAGCCGTCCGAAGCGGATGTTTTCCCGCGCCGAGGTGGCGAAGATCACCGGATCCTGCGGCACCAGCGCGATGGCCTGGCGGAAATCGCTGCGCGCCATGTCGGGCAGGGCGATCCCGTCCAGCGTGATCCGGCCCGATTGCGGGTCGTAGAACCGCATCAGCAGTTGCAGGATCGTGGTCTTGCCCGCGCCCGAAGGGCCGACCAGGGCCACCGTCTCGCCCGGACTGACATGCAGCGACACACCGTTCAAGGCCGAGGCCTCGGGCCGGGCGGGATAGCGGAAGGTCACCTCCTCGAAGGCAATCTCGCCGCGCACCGGGCGGGGAAGGGGGACCGGGCGCACCGGGTCCTTCACCGAATCCTCGGTGTTCAGCAGCTCCACCAGCCGCTCGGTCGCGCCTGCCGCCCGCTGCAATTCACCCCAGATTTCCGACAGCGCGCCCACTGCGCCGGCCACCATCACCGCATAGATCACGAACTGGATCAGCGCGCCGACCGACATCTCTCCGGCCCGCACGTCGCGCGCCCCGACCCACAGCACGCCCACGATCCCGGCGAAGGTGAGGAAGATCACGATCACCGTCATCACCGCCCGCGTCCGGATCCGCGCCTTGGCCGAGACGAAACTCTTCTCGGTCACCTCGGCAAACTGCGCCCGTGTCGCGCCCTCATGCGTAAAGGCTTGCACCGTCTGCACCGACGTCAGCGCCTCGGACGCCGAGCCCGAGGAGGCCGCGATCCAGTCCTGGTTTTCCCGCGACAGGGCCCGCAGGCGACGCCCCAGGACCACGATCGGCACGATGATCGCGGGCACGATCAGCAGGACAAGCCCCGTCAGCTTGGCCGAGGTCAGGAACAGAAGCACCAGCCCGCCCAGCAGGATCAACACGTTACGCAGCGCCACGGACACCGAGGACCCGATCACCGACAGGATCAGCGTCGTGTCGGTCGTGATCCGGGACAGCACCTCGCCCGTCAGGATACGCTCGAAGAACGCAGGCGACATGCCCAGCACGCGGTCGAACAGCGCCCGGCGGATATCGGCCACCACCCGCTCGCCCAGCCGGGTGACAAGGTAGTAGCGCAAGCCTGTTCCCAGGGCGAGAAGCCCGGCGATCCCCAGCGCAGCGGCAAAATACTTGTCCAGCAGTCCGGCATCGGCATCGTTGAACCCATCGATCACCCGCCGCACCGCCAAAGGCAGGACCAGGCTGACCGAGGCCGTCAGGATCAGCGCCAGCAAGGCCAGCAGCCCCAGCCCGCGATAGGGCCAAAGGAACGGCACCAGACCGCGCAGGGCTGCCACCCGTTTCGACTTTGGCCGATCCTCGACCGCGGAACTGTCCGACATGCGCCTGCCTCACCCGTTTCGGGGACGGGTTTAGTCTGCCCCGCCCCGGCTCACAAGCGCCCCGTCCCGCGACCAAAGGCGCAGCCCCCCCCTTTTCCCCGCCCGCGCCACATGCCACGCTGCACCCATGACCGCGATCACCCGCTTTACCGCCGAAGACGGCGCCCGCATCGCCTACCGCGATGAAGGCGAGGGGCTGCCGCTTCTCTGCCTGCCCGGCCTGACCCGCACGATGGCCGATTTCGATTATCTCGTCCCCCACCTGCCGCCCGTGCGGCTGATCCGTATGGACTACCGGGGCAGGGGGGCCAGCGACTGGACGGGGGCGGCCACTTACACCGTCCCGCAAGAGGCCCGCGATGCCGTCGCCCTTCTCGACCATCTGGGCGTGGCCCGGGCCGCGATCCTTGGCACCTCGCGCGGCGGGCTGATCGGGATGCTGCTGGGCGTCACAGCGCGCGACCGGCTCCTCGGTCTCTGCCTCAACGATGTCGGGCCAGAGATCGACCGCATGGGCCTCGCCCGCATCAGCGACTACGTCGGCCGCGCCCCTGCCGGTCGCAACCGTGAGGACTATGCCCAGCGCCTGTCGCGCAGCCCCGGGTTCGACGGCGTCCCGATGTCCCGCTGGCTGGAAGAGGCGCAGCACCTTGTCATCGAGACCCCCGAGGGCCTGCGCCTGCCCTACGACCCCGCCTTGCGCGACGCGTTCCTTGCCGCCTTCGATGGCCCGCCTGCCGACCTCTGGCCGCTGTTCGACGCCCTTGCCGGTCTGCCGCTTGCCCTGATCCGCGGTGCGAACTCGGACCTGCTCACGCCCGAAGCCGCAGCGAAGATGCGCGCCCGCCGCCCCGACATGGCCTTTGCCGAAGTTCCGGGCCGCGCCCACATTCCCTTTCTCGACGAACCTGAATCGGTGGCTCTGATCCGCCGCTTCCTCGCAGGGCTGGCATGACCGACATCACCCTGATCGAAGCCGCCGCCCGCCGGATGCAGGGCCATGTCCGGCGCACTCCTCTCCTTAACGCGCCGCTGCTGGACCGGGTTGCCGGGCGGCGGATCTTCGTCAAGGCCGAGAACCTCCAGATCACCGGCAGCTTCAAGGCGCGCGGCGGCTGGGCAGCCGTCTCGGCGCTTGACCCGCAGGCCCGGGCGCGCGGTGTCATCGCCTATTCCTCTGGGAACCATGCGCAGGGCGTGGCCCATGCCGCCGCCTGCCACGATGCGCCTTGCGTGATCCTGATGCCCGCCGACGCGCCGCAGGTGAAGATCGACAACACGCGGGCCTATGGTGCCGAGGTCGTGCTTTACGACCGTGGAACGCAAGACCGCGACGCCATCGGCGCCCGCCTTGCCGAAGCCCGTGGCCTGACACTGATCCGGCCCTACGACGATGGGCAGGTGATCGCCGGACAAGGCACCGTCGGCCTCGAAATCGCCGCCCAGGCGGCCGAGGCCGGGGTCACGACCGCCGAGGTCCTGGTCTGCTGCGGCGGCGGCGGACTGTCCTCGGGCACCGCCCTTGCGCTTGCCGCCCATGCGCCCGGCCTGCGAGTCCGCACTTGCGAACCGGAGGGCTTTGACGACATGGCCCGGTCGCTCATTTCGGGAAAGCGCGAACGCAACGCGGCTGTCTCCGGGTCAATCTGCGACGCGATCCTGACCCCTTCGCCCGGTGAACTGACCTTCCCGATCCTCTCCCGCCTCGCCGGGCCTGGGGCGGTTGTGACCGACGATCAAGCGCTGTACGCGATGGCGCTGGCCTTTACCCACCTGCGGATCGTGCTGGAACCGGGTGGCGCTGTCGCCTTGGCCGCCGCCCTGTTCGGCGCGGACCTGCCCGACACCGTCATCGCCGTCGCCTCGGGCGGCAATGTCGCCCCCGAAACCTTCGCCAAGGCCCTGCGGCGCTTCGCATGACACTGGTCTGGCTGGACGATCTGCGACTGAACGCCGACCTGAACGGCCCCCTCACCGGGCCGCCCTTGGTCCTGATCCACGGCCTCGGCCTTGACGGTCGCGTCTGGGACGCGCTGATCCCCCGCCTGAACGGCCAGCGCATCCTGCGCCTTGATCTGCGCGGCCACGGGGCCTCGGACACGCCCCCGCCGCCCTATGCGATGGGCGCGATGATCCGCGATGTCGAACGGCTGATGACCCATTTTGCACTGAAGGATGCTGTTGTGCTGGGCGCGGGCGAGGGCGGGCTGATCGCGCAGGGCCTCGCCGTCAAACGCCTCGACCTCGTGCGCGCCCTGGTCCTGACCGGCTCGGCGACCCGCTTTGCCAACCCTTCGGTCTGGGAAACCCGCCTTGCCCGCCTGCGCGGCGAGGGCCCCGATCTCGACGCCGAATGTGCAGCCCTCCTCGGCCCCAGATGGCGCGCCTCGCCGATGCTTGCTGCGGTCCGGGCCATGCTAGGCACCACCCGCCCCGATGGCTGGACCGGCTTCGCCTCGGCCATTGCCACGGCGGATTTCTACCAGACCACCGCCGCGCTGCGATTGCCGACCCTGATCCTTGCCGGCGCTGACGACCGCAAGACCCCGCCCGACGTCCAGCGTGACCTCGCGGAGCTCGTGCCGGATGCCGGCTACAAACTGATCCGCAGTGGCAGCCATCTGTCGATGCTGACCGATCCGGAAGGCTTCGCCGAACCGCTCCTTGGCTTCCTCGCCCGCATCGGCCATGCCCGACTTTGACTTTTCGCTGCGGCAACCTCGCGGAAGAAGCCAGGATCCGCGAAAGAACTTGACGTAATCGAACACCACGCTGCACCCAGCCTTCGGGTTTGCCACCTGTTGCCCTATCCCATCCGCGTCACGATCTGTCGCAGATGAAAGGTTGACGCGCCCCTGTCCTCTCTAGCTTGCTCTTTTGAGAAATACTCCACGGGGGTGCGGGGGTGTGAAACCCCCGCTCCGCCGCCAGCCAGGGGGCGCGCACCATGAAACTGAAGGACCTCGAAATCTTCGTCGTCGCCCCCCCGTTCCCCGGCTGGGGAGGCCGCTACTGGATCTTCCCGAAACTCACCACCGACACCGGGATCACCGGCTACGGCGAATGCTACGCCTCCACCGTCGGCCCCAAGGCCATGCAAGCCGTGATCGAAGACGTGTTCGAACGCCACATGGCCGGCGAAAACCCCGAAAGCATCGAACTGATGTTCCGCCGCGCCTATTCCTCCGGCTTCACCCAGCGCCCCGACCCGACCGTGATGGGCGCCTTCTCGGGGCTCGAGATCGCTTGCTGGGACATCCTCGGCAAGGCGCGCAACCGGCCGGTCTACGCGCTGCTCGGCGGCAGGATGAATGACCGCATCCGCAGCTACACCTACCTCTACCCCGAGCCCGGCAAGGAGACGCCCGAGTTCTGGGTCGACCCAGACGCCGCCGCCGAGGCAGCGGTGCGATTCATGAACGCAGGCTTCACCGCGGTGAAATTCGACCCCGCCGGCCCCTACACGATCCGCGGTGGCCATGAACCGGCCCTGTCCGACATCACCCGCAGCGTCGCCTTCTGCAAGGCCATCCGCGCGGCGGTGGGCGACCGCGTCGACCTTCTCTTCGGCACCCACGGTCAGTTCACCACGCCGGGCGCGATACGCATGGGCCGCGAGATCGAACCCTACAATCCGCTCTGGTACGAAGAACCGATCCCGCCCGACAACCTGCTCGAATTCGCCGAGGTCGCCGCCCAGGTCCGCGTCCCCCTCGCCACCGGCGAACGCCTGACCACCAAGGCCGAATTCGGCACCCTCCTCCGCGCCGGGGGCGTCAAGATCCTGCAACCCGCTCTTGGCCGTGTCGGGGGGATCTGGGAGGCAAAGAAGATCGCCGCCATGGCCGAGATCTTCAACGCCGAGATGGCGCCGCACCTCTATGCAGGTCCGGTGGAATGGGCCGCCAACATCCATTTTGCCGCCTCGATCCCGAACCTGCTGATCGCCGAGACCATCGAAACCGGCGGCGCCTTCCATCAGAAACTGATCCGCAACTCGATCAGATGGGAAGACGGCTACATCCTCCCCCCCGAGGCCCCCGGCCTTGGCATCGACTTCGACGAGGATGTCGCCCGCGCCCATCCCTTCACCGGCACCGGCCTTCATCTGCAGATGCAAGAGGCCCCCTGCGACTACCGCCACGGCAACCGCTTCGAAGGCGGCGCGCCCAGCAGCAAGACCTGAGCCCCCCGTGGGGACTGCCCGAAGCGATTCACGACCGATTTGGGAACCTGTGGCGGGCCCAGAAGGACTCGAACCCTCAACCTCGGACTTAGAAGGTCCTTGCTCTATCCAGTTGAGCTATGAGCCCGCGCGACGCCCTTTTGGGCCAAGCGTTCGGTTCAGGCAAGCGCCTTTGTCATGAAGACCGAATTCGGGTCCGGGCCATAGCCCTCGAAGGGCGGACATTCCCGGAATCCGGCGCGTTCGTACAGCGCCCGCGCGGCGATGAAGGTTGGCTGCACGCCGGTCTCCAGGCTCATCCGGACAAACCCGTCCGCAGCGGCCGCGGCCAGCAGATGGTCCAGCATGGCCTTCGACAGCCCGCGCCCCCGCGCCTCGGCCAGCACATGCATCGACTTGATCTCGGCATGGGTGGCATCGATTCGCTTGTAGGCCCCCATGGCCAGCGGCACCCCCTCGTCCCGCAGGACAAAGAACCGGATCCCCGGCGCTGCCAGCGCGCCCTTGTCCATCATGTGTATCGATTCCGGCGGGGTGTCGGCGTGCATGTCTGCGGTGTGACGCTCGAACAGCAGCGCCAGGTCAGGCGTAAGCGGGTGCTCTTCGGCGATGGACCACGCCATTCAATGCGTCCAGGCGCCCTTGCGGTCGGTCGCGAAATTCTCGCCATAGCCGCGGGGCCGGATCACCGGCTTGCGCGGCTTGGGCTCGACCACGTCGAACTCCAGCCCTTTTTCGGTTGCATAGGCCTCGGCCGCCGCGCGGGTTTCGAACCGCAGGCGCACCTGGCTCTGGGTGTCCGAGGACGAAGTCCAGCCCATCAGCGGGTCGATCTCCCGTTCAGAGACTGGCGTGAATTCCAGCACCCACTGGTGGGTCTTGGCGGTCCCCGATTGCATCGCGGTCTTGGCTGGCTGGTAGATACGGGCGCGCATGACTGGCTCCTTCGGACGTGCCCCGTGTTATTCCGAAGTTTGCGGAAAGCGCAAGCACCCGATGCGGGAAAGACTGCCGGCCGGTGTCAGGGAGTGTGGGTGGGGTGGGATCTGACGCCGACCGGCAGATTCAGTTGCTGCTTGCCGGTCCATCTTGGCCGAAGCCGGAGGTCATATCAACCAGAAGTTGTATTCGTCGGTGAAGAATCTTTTCACGATCGACGCTTGACACCGCAGGACCTCAGCCCTGCGCCCGTCCCAGGCGGAAGATCTGGTACCTGTTGTAGGTCCGGAACGCTTCGGAGGTTCGGTTGGTCCCGGTCAGTCGCTGCATCAGGTTCTCGCGGCGCGACTTCGACAGGAACAGCCCCAGCAGCCGTGCCAGCGCCCAATGCGCCGCCGGCCGCTTGGCGTGGATCTCGTCGGACACCCGCTTCACCCCGTGGCCCAGCACGTTGAACAGCCGCTGCTCCAGGTCGATCGAGGGCGCGACGGCGTCGGTGATGTCCTCCTCGGCCTCGATCGCAAAGCCCGCCTGCGGCACCGCCGCGCGGAAGGCTGCGATCTGATGACCACCGCCGGGCTGCGGGCCATGCACGGCGCGACCGCGATAGGCGGCGGTGCGAAAGCAGTCGGCAATCAGCACCTGCCCGGCAGGCGCCAGGAGCCGGGCGCATTTCGGCAGGCTTTCGGTCAGGGGAATATACTGGAAACTTTCGGAAAACAGGCACAGGTCGAACGGCCCGGTTCCGGTGAACGCCTCGAACGTGCATTCATGCACCGTGGCACCTCTGGCCGTCTCGCGGCAGCGCGCGGCCAGGAACGCCGAAGGCACCACGATCTCGACAGTATGGCCCAGCGCCAGCAGCTTCTTCGCCGTCTCGCCCGCACCCCCGCCGATGTCCAGGATGCGCAGCGGCCCCTCGGGAAGGTAGCCGAACAGCCTGGTGGAATAGTTGTCCTGCGCCGCCCGCAGATTGCCCGCCGTCACCTCCAGCCCGGTCCACAGGCCATAATGCAGGTTCTCTGCCCCCGTGAGCCAGCGGATGAACGCCAGCCCCACATCCAGCCCCACGGCCCGCGTATCGATCTTCTTCGCCATCGCTCACCTCTGGCCCGTTGCCTTAGCCGCTTCGCCCTGCCTCGGCAACGGTTTCACCCGCCCGCGCGGATCGCCGCTTGAACTGGAACAAAAACGGATCAACTCTGCTCTGCCCTCCCCGACTCGCGAAAGTGCCCCATGCCGCACAACAACGCCAATGCCGTGACCGAACGCCCGGACGTGCTGACCAAGCCCAAGCTCGAGGGCGGGCGGCGATTTGTCCTGTCGTCGCCCTTCCAGCCCGCAGGCGACCAGCCCACCGCGATTGCCGAACTGACCGCCGGGGTGAACGCGGGCGAGCGGGATCAGGTGCTTCTGGGGGCCACGGGGACGGGCAAGACCTTCACCATGGCCAAGATCATCGAGGCAACCCAGCGACCCGCCATCATCCTTGCGCCCAACAAGACGCTGGCCGCGCAATTATATGGCGAATTCAAGGGCTTCTTCCCCGACAACGCGGTCGAATACTTCGTTTCCTACTACGACTACTACCAGCCCGAAGCCTATGTCGCGCGCACCGACACCTACATAGAAAAGGAATCGCAGATCAACGAACAGATCGACCGGATGCGCCACTCTGCCACCCGGGCGCTTCTGGAGCGCGACGACGTCATCATCGTGGCCTCTGTCTCCTGCATCTATGGCATCGGCTCGGTCGAGACCTATTCGGCGATGACCGTCGATCTGGTGGTGGGCCAGCTTTATGACCAGCGCAAGGTGATGGCCGACCTTGTGGCCCAGCAATACCGCCGCCTCGACACCGCCTTCCAGCGCGGGGCCTTTCGCGTCCGCGGCGACAGCCTGGAAGTCTGGCCCGCCCACCTGGAAGACCGCGCCTGGCGGTTTTCCTTCTTTGGCGAGGAGCTGGAGGCCATCACCGAATTCGACCCGCTGACCGGCGCGAAGACCGACAGCTTCAAGCAGATCCGCATCTATGCGAACAGCCACTACGTCACCCCCCGGCCAACCCTGCAACAGGCGATCAAGGGCATCCGGGAAGAGCTTTTCCACCGTCTGAAACAACTTACCTCGGAAGGAAAACTCCTCGAAGCCCAACGCTTGGAACAGCGCACCAACTTCGATCTCGAAATGCTGGAGGCGACGGGCAGTTGCGCCGGGATCGAGAACTATTCCCGCTACCTCACCGGCCGCGCGCCGGGCGAACCGCCGCCCACGCTGTTCGAATTCATCCCTGACAACGCCATCGTCTTTGCCGACGAAAGCCACGTCTCGGTCCCTCAGATCGGCGGGATGTATCGCGGCGACTTCCGGCGCAAGTTCACCCTGGCCGAACACGGCTTCCGCCTGCCATCCTGCATGGACAACCGCCCCCTCAAGTTCGAGGAATGGGATGCGATGCGCCCGCAATCCATCTTTGTCTCGGCCACCCCCGCCGCCTGGGAGCTGGAGCAGACCGGCGGCGTCTTCACCGAACAGGTGATCCGCCCGACCGGGCTTCTCGACCCCGAGGTAGAGATACGCCCGGTGGAAATGCAGGTGGACGACCTCCTGGACGAGATCCGCAAGGTTTCGGCCCGGGGCCTGCGGACGCTGGTCACCGTGCTGACCAAGCGCATGGCCGAGGACCTGACCGATTACCTGCATGAACAGGGCATCCGGGTGCGCTACATGCATTCCGACATCGACACCATCGAACGCATCGAGATCCTGCGCGATCTGCGGCTCGGGGCATTCGACGCCCTCGTGGGGATCAACCTCTTGCGCGAAGGCCTCGATATCCCGGAATGCGGGCTGGTGGCGATTCTGGATGCCGACAAGGAGGGCTTCCTGCGGTCGGAAACCAGCCTCATCCAGACCATCGGCCGCGCCGCGCGCAACAGTGAAGGCCGGGTCATCATGTATGCCGACCGGATCACCGGGTCGATGGAACGGGCGCTGGCCGAGACCAATCGGCGGCGCGAAAAGCAGATGGCCTACAACCTGAAGCACGGCATCACGCCCGAGACGGTGAAGAAGAACGTGGAGGACGTGCTGGCGGGCCTCTGGCAGGGCGACACCGATATGGCGCGCGTCACGACCAGGGTCGACAAGCCCATGGTCGGCCAGAACCTCGCCGCCCATCTGGAGGCGTTGCGCACCCAGATGCGCAAGGCCGCCGAGAACCTGGAATTCGAGGAAGCCGCCCGCCTGCGGGACGAGGTCAGGCGGCTGGAGGCCGTGGAACTCGCCGTCGCCGACGACCCCTTCGCCCGGCAGGAGGTGATCGAGGAAGCGGTGGAAGAGGCCACGAAGATGGCCGGCCGGTCGACGGCCGGGCGGGCCGGGCAGCGGGGAGGGAAGAGGTCACGTCGCGGAAGATAGGGGTCGGTCAAACTGCCCTGCCTACGCGACGGCCCTCAGGGTGGGCGATGGGCCCACCTTCGCCCGCAGATCGCGGTGGAGTGTGGAGAAGGGCCATTCGGCGGCCTGTTCCACATAGCCATGCCGGACCGGATCGCTCAGGCAATAGGCGATTGCCCGGCCCTCCTCGTCGGGATTGCGAATCATGTGTTCCCAGAACCGGCGCTGCCAGAGACCGGCTTCGCGCTTTACCACCATGCTGCGGGATTGCGCGCCCCGAAGGCCCGTCGCATGGGTGAACCGGGCCTTGAGTTTCTGCCAGCGGCGCGAAAAGTCGGCATCCCCCGGAGGCAGGGTCCAGACGGCGTGGATATGATCCGGCAGGACCACCATCGCCCGGCAATCGATCGGATGCTCGGCGGCGGTCACCCGGTAGGCTTCCCGCAGAAGGTCGATGTGATCGACAAGCGCGGTATCCCCTTCCCTAGCCAGATTGACTGTGAAGAAATAGGTGGCGCCTGGAACGCGCAGTCGGCGGTAGTTCGGCATGGCATTGACCTTGATGGATATTCCCCGGCGTAGGGTGGGCGGATCGCCCACCTTACCTGTGACTCACTCGATCAGGACGATGTCCGGGTCGCCCGCGCGAAAGGTGGTGATCTCATGGCATGTCACCACCTCGCTCTCCCGCTCTTCCCAATAGCGCGGATCGGCAAGAACCGACTCGGGCAGGCGTTCCTTCACGAAAACGCGCCGCTTCTGCCGTTTCACCGTGATCTCGAACCGGTTCGACCGCAGCCGCGCGCCGGGTTTGAGGAACCCCTCGCGCAGGGCCTCCGCGCGATCCTGCAACCGCCGGATTTCGGCCTTCAGCCGGGCGAATTCGTCCACTGGGTCCATGCTCACCTCCGCGGTCTCCGGCCAGTTTCGCGCGCAGGCCTTTCCGCAAGGTTAACGCCCCCCGGACGGATGCCGGAGCCCAACCCCTGCCTTGACCGCAGCCGGGCTTGCCCCATCTTCCGGTCAAGCGTGTCCTCCTCTCCCTCCTCCTCCTCGCCACGCCCGCCCGGGCGTGGGACTTCACCCCCACGCCCGTCTGCACGATCCTCCACGACACCCCGATGCTCTCCATCTGCGTGACCTATGATCCCGCGCGGCCTCAGCCCTATGCGATCACCCTGACCCGCCCCGATCCCTGGCCCGTGACCGACCTGTTCGGACCTGGATTCAACGGGCCCGCCGCGATGACCATAGGCGCCGATCGCCACCAGCTCTCGCCGGACGCGCGGACGCTCGACGTCACCGACACGGGCTTGGGCAATGTGCTGGACGGGCTGGCCTTCAATGCGACCGCGACCGCCCTGGCGGGGACAACCGTTGTTCCCTTCGATCTGACGGGCGCGCGGCCAGCGGTCGAGGCGTTCCGGGCCTGTGCCACAGTGCCTTCGGCCTGATCCGGCGCCCCGGCGGCATCGACGGTCAACACTTTTCCATATGCACGCGCGCATGCATGGATCGAAGCGCAGCAGGCGCAAGGCATACGGCGAAAGCCGCCCTGACCCCTTGATCTGACGCGGGCTCAGAAAACCCCCGTCACCTCGTACATCACCGGCTCGAACCCCCGGCACAGCTCGTTGATGCGCCGGTTCCTCTCCCGCATCTCGGGGGTGCGCAGCATCGCCTGATAATCCTCGCGCGAGCGCCACTGGCTATAGTTGCAGATCCGCGTCCGGGCGTCGTTCATGTGCAGCCCCGCGCCGATGAACCCCGGCTGCAGGCGGATGCACTCGGCATAGGCGGCCTCCAGCGCCTCGATCAGGTCGAAGGCCATGGCGGGCGTCGTCTCGAAGGTGGTGATGACGGTTTGTCCTTGGAAATCCTTGACAATCTTGGGCATGTCGTCCTCCCTTTGTCAGCCAAGGATGCCACGAACGGGGACGCACGGCCATGAAGTTTCTCGATCCCAACGACCCGTTCTTCAGACATGCCTGGGTGCGCTGGCTGACCGTCCTCCTGCCCGTTTTCTGGGGCCTGATGGAGCTTGTCTGGCTGCAATCGCCGTTCTGGGGCCTGATGTTCCTCGCCGCAGGGGCCTATGCGGGCTATCAGCTTTTCTTCCGGCGCGACGCGGATTGACTGTCAGTTCATCCAGTCCGGCTGCGGCAGGCCCATGGCCTCGGGGTCGGACAGGTAGACCGCGCCAAGTGCCAGAAAAGCCACGACAATCACCGCAAGCGCGATCTTCCAGACCGACCAGGGCCGCTCACCCTGCACCTCTCCGGTCTGGCCGTTGACGAGAAAACGGTAGCTTTTGCCGTTGTACCTGTAGGCCGCCGTCCAGACCGGCAGGAGAATGTGCTTGAACGTCTCGCCCGACCACGAGGTCGCCACGTCATGGATGCGCTGTTCATCCCCGCCGATGTCGCGGCGCACGTCCTCGCGGATGATCTGCGACATCCGTTCCTGCGCCTCGCGCCAGCCATCCGACAGAGGAACGGTATAGCCTTCGGCCTGAAAACCGGCAAGGAATTCAGGGCTATAGGCTGTCAGCGCCCCAAGGTCCCAGGGCGTCAGCTCATTGCCCAGCCGCGGTGGCAGGCTGCGCGAGGCCATCACCAGCACGTCGTCAAAGTCGCGGCGCACGCGGCCCGAGGCCGGATACCAGCGCGTCCTGCGCACGCTTTCCTGGCGCTGCTCCGTGCGGCCGTTTACGCGCACGTTGACCGTTCGGGTCTCATAGTAATATTCGCCGCGTTCGCCCGTATAGCGGCTGGCGGTGTCGGCGTCGAAGGTCCAGAAGGGAACATAGATCCCGGTCAGCGCGCGGCCCTTGCGGGCGTATTCCAGCAAAGTCCCGGGCGCGAACCACAGGTTGCCCATCCAGCGGATCATCGCGGCCCGTGCTTCGCTCTCGGTCAGGACAAAGGGCACCAGCGCCTGCGGCTTGATGTGCCGCTCGGTCCCGGTATCCAGCACCATGGGCGTTGCGCAGAAAGGGCATTGGGTGGCATGGGTCGCACCGGTGACTTCGACCTTGGCGCCACAGTTCGGGCAGCTCGTCGTGCGCACCTCGACCATGTCCGAGCCTGAAAGATCGTCGCGCAATCCTTGTGCCAGATCAAGCTCTTGCAGCGCCCTGGCCCGTTGGCTGGGCGCCTGTGGAGCAATGTCCTGCACATGTCCGCAATGGTCGCAGGTCAGCCGCGTCTGGCCCGGTGCGTAACGCAGTTGCGCCCCGCATTGTTCGCAGGGCCAGCGGTATTCCTCTTGCGGCATCTCAGGGCTTCGGCGGTGGCGGGGGCACCTGGTCCAGCAGTCGGGCAAGCTCGGTCTCGGCGGCCATCTTCCAGCCGTCCTGACCGGGGGTCCAGACCATGGTTGCGCGGGTCAGACGACCTTCACCCGCCAGCCTTGCCAGATCGGACTCGGTGAACGGGCCCGACGTCGCGCCATCGACCGCCAGATGCCACACCTTTCCCGTCGCGGGGGGCAGGGGCGGCGGGGTGGTTGCCGCCGCCGCACCCGGCTGCGCCCCCCAGGGGCCCATGTTCTGCGCCATGCTGGCCCCCATCCCCATGCCCATGCCGGCCCCCATCGCCGAACCCATCGCCGAGCCCGGTTGCGACATGCTTTCGGCGGCATTGTACTGCATGTAGCGGTTGAGGTCGCCCACCACCCCCATCGAGGTCCGCTTGTCCAGCGCCTTTTCCACCTCTTCGGGCAGGCTGATGTTTTCGATGTAGAATTCCGGGATCGACAGCCCGTATTCCGCGACCTTCGGCGCGATGGCATTGGCGATCACCTTGCCCAGGTCGGCAAGGTTCGCCGCCATGTCCAGCACCGGGATACCGGCCTTCGCCAAAACCTGAGACGCTTCCTGAACGATGATGTTGCGGATCTGGAAGCTGATCTCGTCCGAAGTGAATTCGCCGTCGGTCCCCACGATCTCGGTCAGGAACTTGCCGGGGTCCGAGACCCGCATCGCGTAGGTCCCGAAGGCCCGCAGGCGCACCGGGCCGAACTCGGGGTCGCGGGCCATGATCGGGTTCTTGGTGCCCCATTTCTGGTCGTTGAACCGGGTGGTGTTGACGAAATAGACCTCGGACTTGAAGGGCGACTGGAACCCGTGGTCCCAGTGCTGCAGCGTGGTCAGGATCGGCATGTTGTTGGTCTCAAGCATGTAGAGACCGGGCTGGAACACATCGGCTAGCTGCCCCTCATGGATGAAGACCGCCGCCTGGCCCTCGCGCACCGTCAGCTTGGCGCCATACTTGATCGCCTGCCCCCGCCGATCGAACCGCCAGACCATCGTGTCCCGCGTGTCGTCGAGCCAGGAAATGACGTCGATGAATTCGCCCTTGAGGAAATCGAAGACCATTGGACCCTCCGTTTCTGGATCAACTTTCGCCGCCGGTCAGGCGACTGGCAAGCGAGAAGACGATGGGCCGGGCTTCGTCAGCACTCATGCCCGGCCGCAGTTCGCGGCTGTAAAGGATGCGCAGAAGAAGCTCGTCCTGATCGGTCAGCAGGGCGAACTCCTCGTCGTCGTTGAAGATCGACGGTCGCGCACGGGGGGAATCGTTCGGCAGGCCAAGGCCTTGCGTCAGCTCCTCATGCAGGCAGGACAGGCGCAGCAGGTCGGGATGTTCCGACCGGATCACCGCGAAGGCGCGGGTATAGGCGCCGGTGGCGCTGTCGGCCAGGGCATAGACGAGGCAATAGGTCGTGCGCGGCATCGCGGTGATCCCGGCAACTTCGGCGGGGCCAAGGCCGGGCAGCGTGGCGCGAACGACGGGACCCAGAGCCTCGCGTTCGTCTTCGGATACGACATGGATGAAGAAGTTCGGGTTGCGGTCGTCGACCGAGATCGGATGGCCGGTGATCTGCGCCAGACGCGCGGCAAAGCTGGCGATCCGGGCGCGGTCGGTCGCCTGCCGGTCCGGCGGCACGCTCGCGCCGAACCGGATCCCGATGCGCACCGGCACTTCCCAGCGCCGCAGGTTGCTGGCCGTCTCCTCGCGCACGAACCCGCCCGAGCCTCGGCGGTATTCGTCGAACAGCGCGATGCGCATGAAGTTTTCCGCCAGCATCCGGTCGGTGACGGGGATATCCGCGCCGCCGTCGGTCCGCAGCATCCCCTGCGCCAGAAGCGTCTGCTGCACCTGGGCGAAATAGGCCTGGGCCGCCGCGCTCTTGGCCGTTTGCGGGGTCACAACGGGCGGTGCCTCGGGCTGCGGAGGCGCCGCCGGTTGCGATGTGCCGATGCAGCCTGCGAGGGCAAGGCACAGGGCCAGGCTCTGGGCAAGGCTCCAACCGCCGGTCCTCAGGGACGTGACTGTCTGTCCGTGGGCCATGCCTTGCCGCCGACGCCTCAGGCCGATGCCGAAGGCGCGGTGGGGCGGGCCCTGGCCGAGGCCAGCGTATCGCGCAACTCGGCCTCCATCTTCACCAGTTCCGCCTCGGCTGCCGCGCGCCGGGCCTTGCCTTCGTCGGCGATGGCGAGGCTTTCGTTGATCGTGGCGATCAGCGTGGCATTGGCCTGCTTGACCGTCTCGATGTCGAAGACGCCGCGCTCCATCTCTTCGCGCACGACCTTGTTCGCCTGTTGCAGGTTTTCGGCATTGGCCTTCAGCAACTCGTTCGTCAGGTCGTTGGCATCCCGCACCGCCTCGGCCGCCTCTCTCGACCGCTGGATCGTCACCGCCTGGGCCAGCTGCGTTTCCCACAAGGGCACGGTGTTCACCAATGTCGAGTTGATCTTGGTGACCAGCGACTTGTCATTTTCCTGCACCAGCCGGATCGAGGGCAGCGACTGCATCGTCACCTGCCGCGTCAGGCGCAGGTCATGCACCCGGCGCTCCAGGTCATCCCGCGCTGCCCGCAGGTCGCGCAACTCCTGCGCCTTCATCACCTTGTCGGCCTCCGGGGCCGCGGCCACCTCTGCCTCCTTGGCGGGGATCGTGACCTGATCGGTCTCGGCCAGCTTCGCCTCTCCGGCGGCGATGTAGAGCGCGAGTTCGTTGTAGAAGGTCAGGGTCTTTTCATACAGCAGATCCAGGCTCTTGATGTCTTTTAGCAGGGTATGCTCATGCGCCAGCAACTCGCCCGTGATATTGTCGATCTGGCTCTGCACGTCCTCATACTGCGCAACAAACTCCGCGAAGGGCGCAGCACGACCCAGCAGACGCTCCCACCAGCTCGCCTCGCGGCGCAGGTCCAGTTCTTCCGCCGCAAAGCCGCGGATCGTGGAGACGATCTTGCGCAAGCTGTCGCCTGCGGGCCCGACGTCCTTGTTCTTGACGTCTTGCAACATCGCCTGGCTGATGACCTGCAATTCGGCCTGCGCCGAGGACCCGAACGAGATGATCGACTGCGTGCTGGTCAGATCGACCTCGGCCATCCGCTTGCGGATTTCCTCCGCCTTGCCTGCGGGTGCCTCCTCCAGCGGTACGACCTCGGTCACCGGCTCGGGCAGGATCACGGCTGTGACCTTCTCGACCTCGGTCAGCAGGGCCTGGGCATCGGCTTGGACGGTCTCGGACATGGTCACTCCCCTTCGGGTTCAATGGTCAAGCTTCAGGCGGTCCCGCAGGACCGAGATTTCGACGTCCAGATCGCTGCGGTTGTTGGTCAGGAAAGCCCTGCTCTTCTCGGCGAAGGTGGTTTCCAGATCGGTCAGCAGCGCCTCGTAATCGGCCCGCGCGGACGAATCGCGGGTCTGGGCATAATGGTCGGCGAACTTCACCGTCGCGTCACGGGCGCCCATCAGATAGACCGAAAGATATTTCCGCGCCGCCGTCAGGTCGCCCGGATCGCTCTCGATCGTGCGGAACAGGCCCCGCGCCACGGCAGCGAACTGGTCCACCCGCCGCTCCAGCCCCCGGTCGCGCGCCCGCAGGATCGCCTCCTTCATCGCCGCCAGATGCGCCTCGCCTTCCTCGACAGCCCGCGCCACCCGGCCGGTCTGGAAGGCGTCGATCCCCGCCATCCCCTTGTCGGCCATCGGGTCCAGCCCGAAGGCGCCCATATGCAGCCCGGCCCCGACCAGCGCATACAGCGCCGGGTAGACCAGCCCCTGATCCGCGATCACCCCGCCCAGGGCCAGCGCAAGCCCGGTCAGCACCGCGCCCAGGGCCTTGCGCGGCAGGACAGGTCGGCGAGCGACCTTGCGGGCGTTGTAGGCTGCTTCGGCCCGCAGCCCCTCGCGCGTCTGCCAGGCCGACAGGATGATAAGCCCGCCGGCTGCCAGCCCCATCAGCATCTCGCGCGGGCCGTCGCCGAAGGCCGGGAACAGGAACAGGAAGGCGGTCAGGAACAGGACCCGCGTGCGCCACACCCCAACCGGGCGCACCTCGGCAAGGACCGGCACCTCGCCGCCTGATCCTGTCCCACCGGGCGAGTATTTCCCGCCGAACCGTTCCGCCATCAGACGCCCCCCGACCAGGCCACATAGGCCGTCAGGGCAACAAGCAGGGCCAGCGACAGGTTCCTCAACCCGGTTCCCGACATCGCTTGACCTCCTGCACCGCGCGTTGGTTCCGACCTTAACCGAGGTGGGCATCCACTGCCAGCGCCACAGGGGGGAAATCGGCGGCATTCCTCCCCGGCCGCCGGCGATGGCTTGACACCCGAACCTTGCGCAGAATCGGCAACGGGCGCAGGCTTCGCCGATTGGTAGGCAGATTTTGATGACGTGATCGTTTTGAACGGAGGATCCGATGCAGGAATCCGAAAGCGACGCCACGACCGACAGCAAGGGTCGCCGTGGCGAAGAACGCGCCTGGGGCGCGCATATGGCCGGGTTGCGGGCCTCGTATCACCGGCACCTGGCCCAGCATCCCGACTTGAAGGACCCGCAGATCGGGGCGCTTCTGGCCCCCGAGGTCGCCGACAACCCGGAAAACTGGCGCAACTGGGAGATCCCGAACGAGATCGAGATCCTTCTGGTGCGGCTCAAGTCCGGCGCCGATCTGGAGGTCGCGCTGGACAGCGCCTTCCTGACTGCCGAAAGGATCGCCGTGCCCTCGGTCGCGGTCCTGGCCAAACGGCGCGATCCCGCGGCTGCGGACGAGGTGAAACAGGCGCTTCTGGCCAAACTTCTGCGCGACACCCACAACCGCTATGCCGAGAGACGCTCCGAACGCGCCGAACGGGCGCGGGTGGCCAAACGGATGACCTATCTCGGCTTCGGGCTGACGGCGGTGATCGTCGGGGTGTTCCTGATCCTCGGCACCGGCTGGTTCGCCGTCGCGGTCGAGAAGATGCCCTTCACCGATCTGGTGAAATACAACCTGATCGTGACGACCTTCTTCGGCTTTCTCGGCGCCTATCTGTCCCGGCTGATCGCCTTCCAGAACACCGCGGTCAGACTCAGCCTGGATGACCTGGAGAACGGCTATTCCTGGCATTTCCTGATGGTCCGGCTGCTGGTCGGCGGCCTTTCGTCGGTGATCCTCTACTTCGTGATCTCTGGCCACCTGATCGGGGGCGAGCTGTTCCCGGCGCCGGAAAACGGAGCCAACGGCGGCTTCGGGTCGCTGTGGACGGTCCACACCGGCGCGGGGATGCCCTATGAAGGCCCCTCCGCCAACTTCGCCAAACTGATCGTCTGGTGCTTCATCGCCGGATTTTCCGAACGCTTCCTGCCCGACAGCCTGTCTGCGCTCGAGGCAAAAAGCCGGGGCTAACCCTTTTTCGGTCCGCCCGGACGAGGCCCCGTCCGCGTTGGCGCACCTTTCGGTCGCGGGGTCAGGGTCGCGGCGGGGCGATCCGTCGCAGCCCGGTCGCCCTTGCGCGGCGTCGGCCGGGTCGCCTTCTGCCAGGTCTCGGACAGCTGTTTCAGGCCCTCGCCGGGCTTGAGCAGCTTGCCCTTTGCCGCAGGCCGGGCTGCGGGTTTCTCGTCCGCCCTCGGCGCCGGTCCGGGCGTGGGCTTCGTGGCGGGCTTCGGGTCGGCCTTGCGCGCCGACCGCGGGGTCGAGGGCACTTCGCCTTCGGACAGGCCCAACTGCTCGCGCAGCACGCGGGGGCGCACTTCCTCGACCTCGCCGGGCTGCAATTCGTTCAGTCGGAAGGGACCGTAGGAAATGCGGATCAGCCGGTTCACCGTCAGCCCGATATGGCTCATCGCCCGGCGGATCTCGCGGTTCTTGCCTTCGCGCAGGCCCACCGTCAGCCAGGCATTCGCGCCCTGATGGCGGTCAAGCTTCACGTCCATCGGCTGGAACCTCTCGCCGTCCACCGTAACGCCCTTGCGCAGGGGTTCGAGGTCCGGGTCAGTCGGGTTGCCCTTGACCCGCACCCGGTATTTCCGCAGCCAGCCGGTCGAAGGCAGCTCCAGCCGCCGCTTGAGTTCGCCGTCATTCGTCAGCAGCAGCAGTCCCTCGGAGTTCAGGTCGAGGCGGCCTACCGACATCACCCGGGGCATGTCCTCGGGCAGGTGGTCGAACACCGTATCCCGGCCCTTCTCGTCGGCGGCCGAGGTCACCAGCCCCTCGGGCTTGTAGTAGAGCCACAGGCGCGGCGGTTCGGGCTGGCCCACCGGCTCGCCCCGGACGGTGATCCGGTCCTTTGCGGTGACGTTCAGCGCGGGCGAGGTGATGACCTTGCCATTGACCTTGACCTCGCCCAGTTCGATCAGCCGCTCGGCCTCGCGGCGCGAGGCGATGCCGGCGCGGGACAGCACCTTGGCGATCCGTTCGCCTTCCGGCGTGTCGGTTGCCTTGGCGGGCGTCTTCGGGGCGGGGGGCTTTTCTTTTCCGACCATGGGGCACATCCTTCGGGCCTTGGTGGCCGGGGTGCGCAGGATAGTGATGCGGGCATGAAAGAGCAACGCGAAGGCTTCCGGTCGTTCATGGCCCTGGCCCTGGACGAGGCGCGGGCGGCGGCCTTGCGCGGCGAGGTGCCGGTGGGGGCGGTTTTGGTGCGCGGGCAAGAGGTGCTGGCCCGGGCCGGGAACCGGACCCGGGAGCTGTCCGATCCGACGGCCCATGCCGAGATGCTGGCGATCCGCGAGGCCTGCCGGATCACGGGATCGGAGCGGCTGGTGGGCTGCGACCTCTATGTCACGCTGGAGCCCTGCCCGATGTGTGCCGCCGCGATCTCTGCCGCGCGGGTCGGGCGGCTGTACTATGGGGCGGCGGACCCGAAATCCGGGGGGGTGACGGTCGGCGCGCGGGTCTTCAGCCACCCCCAGTGCCACCACGTCCCCGAGGTCTATGACGGCATCGGGGCAGGGGAGGCGGAGGCGCTGCTGAAGGGGTTCTTCGCGGACAGGCGCGGGTAGCTGACCACGCGTGGACAGATTTGCGGGCCCCATGATTTCAATGGGTTGGATGTGAGCATTAGGGTTTGGTTAACGCCTGAGGCGCTACCGGCCGTCCAATAGCGCCAGCGTCTTTTCGGCCGCGGCGGGCCAGGTCGTGAAGTCGGAGTGTAGGGGCAGGAACGGAATGCCCTGTGCCTCCATCTAGGAATAGAGGTCAATGAGGGCATCCTGACCCTTGACCTCGGCCGCATCGGATGGCGGAGCCAATGGCGCAGGCAGGTCAGGCGGACGTGGCCCAAATCCCCCATGTATTGCTGTGCCTCATGGGTCCCCATATCGACGAACAACAGCTTGGCATTCATGGCACGGTTCCCGTCAGTGATGTCCGGCGTCGGGAGCAGCGGGGGTGCCTTCACGTCAAGCCAGATCTCCCGGCCGCGAGGGGTGCAAGGGCCGAACCTCGCCCAATCCGGCGCGCGCGCCTTGCGGTTGCGGGCGCAGTTCGGCATTTTCAACAGCAGCTACACCGGAAATGGCGAGAGGCAATCCTGATGGCGAGCAGCGTGAAGAAGGCCGTCAAGACGCTCAAGCTCTTGGGCAGACGCAGGCGCTGCCTTGGTCCGATCCACCGTTTCGACCGCCGGTCGGATGCGACGGGAAACGTGCAGCGCAGCGGCATTCGCGACGGGATGCTGAAGACCCGCATCGACAGCTTCCTCGACGCGCCCGGCCTGAACGCCCGCATGATCGCCTCCGAATTGCGGGTGCGCCCGGACGAGGCGAAGCGCATCTATTTCAACTGGAACCTGCCCGCCTTCCTTTGGGAGGCGATCCTGACCTCGAAGACGCTTCAGGCGGCGATGACCGATTATCTGGGGCCAAGGGTCCGGCTGGACGACCTTTACGTCAAGTCGGTGATGGACGGGCTGAACGCTACGGCGGAAGGCTGGCACGACGACAATGTCGGCTACCGGGTCAAGGTGTTCATGGTCTTCGACACCGAGGGCAATCCGTCCGGCACGGTGGTCGTCCCGACCGAGCGTCCGAATCTTTATGACATCCGGATCAAGGACGAAATCTCGCGGTTCCTGTTCAAGCCAAAGACGGATGAGCGTGAAGGAGCGGTGCGGGTGGCCTATCAGCCGGGGGACTGCCTGGTCTTCGATACCAACATCCCGCACCGGGGCGATTATCACTGCGGCCAGGGCATCCGCCATTGCGTGGTGGCCGAGTTCATCGACCGCGACAAGGCCAACGCGCTGCGCGGGCTTGCGCCCTGCGGGCCGGGGCAGTCACTGCACCGTATCCGGATTCCGGCGCTGTCGGGGGTGGACCTGCGCAACCACCCGCTGATCGACCCCGATATTCTGGAGGCGGACGGCGACGGGTGGCTTTACGGCTACAGGTAGCGCCCGGAAGGGTCAGATCCGGATCGGCTCCAGCACCTGCGGTTCGATCACCTCGATCCCCGGCGGGAGGCCGGCTTTCAACAGGCTGGCATCCTGGGCGAGGATGCCGAAGGTCCGGTAGTGGCAGGGGATCACCCAGCGGAAGTTGAACCATTTCCGCGCGGCCCAAGCGGCGCGTTCCATGTCCATCGTGTAATGCCCGCCGCAGGACAGGATGCCGATGTCGGGCTGGTGGTATTCGGCCATCCAGGCCATGTCGGCCATGATGTCGGTATCGCCCGAGAGATAGATCGTGTGGCCCTCGCCCGCGATCATGAAACCCGCCGCAGACCCTGCCGGAAGAAGGCCCTTGCCCCCGAAGTCGATGCTGGCCGAATGGACGGCGTTGACCATCGTCACTTTCGCGCCGTTCAGGGTCAGCGTGCCGCCCTTGCCGAAGCCCAGGGTTTCGCAGCCCTGGCTGTTCAGCCATTCCGAAACCTCGTGGATGCAATGCACCTTGATCCCCAGCTTGCCCGCGAGCCGCGCCGCGTCCGAGGCGTGGTCGCCATGGGCATGGGTCAGCAGGATATGGGTCGCGCCCTGCACCGCCCGATCTTCCTGCCCGACGGGGAACATCGGGTTGCCGGTGAGCCAGGGATCGACCAGCAGGACGGCCTCTTCGATCTCGATCCGGAAGCCGGAATGGCCGAACCAGGTGATCTGCATGTGTTTCTCCTTCGTGCTTTCCGTGCAGGCAGATAGCATGGGCAGATGGTGTGACCATGACAATCCGCAACCGCCCGCCGGGGCGGCTGCCGCGCGGTCAGCCGCCAGGCGCTTGCAGGGGCGGTGGTCGCGGGCTAAACGGGGCCAAACCGAATGGAGAGCCCGATGGCGATCGACATCGACACCGCCCGCAAGGTGGCAAAACTGGCCCGGATCCGGGTCGAGGAACAGGACCTGCCGAAACTGGCGGGTCAGCTGTCCGGCATCCTCGGCTTCATGGAAGAGCTGAACGAGGTCGACGTGACGGGGGTGGAGCCAATGGTCAGCGTCACGCCGATGCGGCTGAAGCGGCGGGCGGATGTGGTGACGGATGGCAACATCCAGGCCCAGGTGCTGAAGAACGCGCCCGACGCGCGCGAGGGGTTCTTTGCCGTGCCGAAGGTGGTGGAATGAGCGCGAATACCTGGACAATCGCGGCGGCGCGGGATGCCTTGCGCAAGGGCGAGATCTCGGCGGTTGACCTGACCATGTCCTGCCTGACGGCGATCGACGCGGGCGACGCGCTGAACGCCTTCGTTCACAAGACGCCCGAGATCGCGCTGGAGCAGGCACGCGCGGCGGATGCCCGGCTGAAGGCGGGCGATGCGCCCTCGATGTGCGGGATTCCGCTGGGGATCAAGGATCTGTTCTGCACCAGGGGCGTGCCGAGCCAGGCCGCGTCGAACATCCTGCGGGGGTTCAGGCCGGAGTATGAGTCCACCGTCACCGCGAAGCTGTTCGAGGCGGGCGCGGTGATGCTGGGCAAGCTGAACATGGACGAATTCGCCATGGGCTCGTCGAACGAGACCAGCTGCTATGGCAACGCGGTGAACCCCTGGAAGGTGGACGACCGGCTTCTGACGCCGGGCGGGTCCTCGGGCGGGTCGGCGGCGGCGGTGGCGGCGGACCTCTGCCTTGGCGCGACGGGGACGGATACCGGCGGATCGATCCGCCAGCCGGCGGCCTTCACCGGGATCGTGGGGATCAAGCCGACCTATGGCCGCGTCAGCCGCTGGGGGATCGTGGCCTTCGCCTCCAGCCTGGATCAGGCGGGGCCGATGACCAAATCGGTCCGCGATGCGGCGATCATGCTGGGCGCGATGGCGGGGCATGACCCGAAGGATTCGACCAGCGCCGACATTCCGGTGCCGGATTTCGAGGCCGCGCTGACCGGCGACATCCGGGGCAAGGTGATCGGCATCCCCAAGGAATACCGGATGGACGGGATGCCGGAGGAGATCGAGGCGCTGTGGGCGCGCGGGATCGAGATGATGCGCGACGCGGGCGCCGAGGTGCGCGACATCAGCCTGCCGCACACGAAATACGCTCTGCCCGCTTACTATGTGATCGCCCCCGCCGAGGCGTCGTCGAACCTCGCCCGCTATGACGGGGTGCGCTATGGCCACCGGGCGAAGCTGGCGGCAGGCGACGGCATCACCGAGATGTACGAAAAGACCCGGGCCGAAGGCTTCGGGCCGGAAGTGCAGCGCCGGATCATGGTGGGGACCTATGTGCTGTCGGCGGGGTTCTACGACGCCTATTACAACCGCGCGCGGAAGGTGCGGGCACTGATCAAGCGCGACTTCGAGACGGTGTTCGCGGAGGGCGTGGATGCGATCCTGACCCCGGCCACTCCCAGTGCGGCCTTCGGACTGGGAGAGATGGCGGATGCCGACCCGGTGAAGATGTATCTGAACGACGTCTTTACCGTGACGGTGAACCTGGCGGGGTTGCCGGGGATCTCGGTCCCGGTGGGGCTGGACGGGCAGGGGTTGCCCTTGGGGCTGCAACTGATCGGGCGACCCTGGCAAGAGGCAGAGTTGCTGAATTACGCACATGTGTTGGAAAGCCGGGCGGGCTTTGTGGCCAAAGCGGAAAAATGGTGGTAATGGGCCGCAAAACGCACCCATTGAGGCACTGATGAGCCGTACCTATCTTCCCGCCGCTGGCGCGACTGTTGCTGCGCTGATGCTGGCCGCCTGCACGCCCACGTCGACCGAGACCGGACCGGGCGTCGGCTTTCAGGACTACAACAGCTATATCCGGGGCGCGGCCCCGGGGCCGGCGGGCACTCCGGTCACCATCCCGCCGCCGGGCGGGGGCTTCGATCCGGCCGCCGCCGCAGCCGCCATCGACCGTGCGCAGGGCGTGGCCCCGGTTGCAGGCGCGCCGGTGACGCCCGGTCCGACCGCGACCCCGTTGGCCGCGCCGGTCGCAACGCCCACCGATACTGCGGCCCGTCCGCGTGGTGGAGCTCCGGCCGGGATCAAGGAGGAATCGGGCGAGGTCGCCAACCACATCGGCATCTCGGACGAACAGGACTTCAACGCGGTTTCGGCGCGCGAGACCATCGAAAGCGATGCCGAGCGCATTGCGCGGAACCGGGCGGAATATGTCGTGGTCCAGCCGAAGGACCTGCCGCAGCGGCCAGGCGATATCGGGCCGAACATCGTGGAATTCGCGCTGGCCACGAAGCATGCGCCGGGGGTCCAGATGTACAAGCGGTCGGGTCTCGGCATCCGTGACGCGAACGCGGCCTGCGCCAAGTATGCCTCGTCGGATCAGGCCCAGCAGGACTTTCTGGCCAAGGGCGGCCCCGAGCGCGACCGGATGGGCGTCGATCCCGACGGCGACGGGTTCGCCTGCGCCTGGGATCCGCGTCCTTTCCGCACCGCGCTGCAGTGAGGCTGACCTACCCGTCGCCCAACTTCGGCGACCGGAAGGGCGGGGCCAGGGTCGAGCTGATCGTCCTGCATTACACCGTGCTTGACTGCGCGGCCTCGCTGGAGCGGCTGTGCGATCCGCAGGCCGAGGTGTCGGCGCATTACCTGATCGACCGGGACGGAACCCTGCATGTGCTGGTCGATGAGGGCGCGCGGGCCTGGCATGCCGGGGCAGGGGAATGGGGCGGGGCGGGGGATGTGAACTCGCGGTCCATCGGGATCGAACTGGTGAACAGCGGGGCCGAACCCTTTGCCGAGCCGCAGATGGCGTCGCTGGAGCGGTTGCTGGCCGATCTTCTGGACCGTCACGCGCTGCCGCCGCAGGCAGTGATCGGGCACAGCGACCTGGCGCCGGACCGCAAGACCGACCCGGGCGCGCGGTTCGACTGGCGGCGGCTGGCCTTGCAGGGGCTGGCAGTCTGGCCCGATCTGACCGAGGCTTCCCTGCCCGCGACGCAGGGGGGCGTCGGCGATGTGCCGGACGAGGCGGGGTTTGTCGCCGACCTGCGCGCCTTCGGCTATCCCGAGGCCGCGCCTCAGACGCTGCTTGCCGCCTTTCGTCTGCGCTTTCGGCCTATGGCCAGGGGACCGCTGGACGCGACGGATTGCGCGCTGGCGGCGGCCCTGCGCCGGTTTGCGATTGACGGAAGCGGCGCCGATGCCTAACTGAGCCTCGCGCGGAGGGCTGGATGGCCGCGGCCCCGGATCATGTCCGGGGTCGAGGAAAGTCCGGACTCCCGTTGGCAAGGGTGCCGGGTAACGCCCGGCGGGGGCAACCCCAGGGAAAGCGCCACAGAGAAGAGACTGCCCCGGTTCGCCGGGGTGATGGTGAAACGGTGGGGCAAGAGCCCACCGCGGGACTGGCAACAGGACCGGCACGGCAAGCCCCACCCGGAGCAATGCCAAATAGGGGCCTCGCGCGGGGGCCGGTCCCGGGTCAGGCCCGGGATACCGTCCGCAGGGATGCCAACGCCCGAGAGGCCCGGGTTGGCAGCTTGACCGCCGTGGCGACACGGTTGGCAGAGGAATGGTCATCCATGGGTTTCGGCCCAGGACAGAATCCGGCTTACAGGCTCTCCGCGCAAATCGATCACAGGTTGGCCGTTTCGCGGTTGACTCTGCCGCCTGCGTGGCTAAAAGGCGGGCTTCAAGGATTTGACCGGGGGCCATTGGATTCCCCGATGCAGAGGAAACGACCATGGCAAAGCCCGCCACCATCAAGATCCGCCTGAACTCGACCGCGGGCACTGGCCACTTCTATGTGACCAAGAAGAACGCCCGGACGATGACCGAGAAGATGGTCGTCAAGAAGTACGATCCCGTGAAGCGGGAGCATGTCGAGTACAAGGAAGGCAAGATCAAGTAGGATCGCGCCGGATCGAAGGTTCGGGGCCGTGTCCGCAGGGGCGCGGCCCTTTTCTTTTGCCCAATAAGCTGGCGCTGATCGTCGAAAGTGCGCTTCGGCTTGACGGCGTGGCGCGATGGGACAAGGACGGGACGACACAAGCGAGGTCCCATGGAACGCAATCACCGTGAAGAGCATTATGTGGCCCGGGTGGGATGGCTGCGGGCAGCCGTCCTTGGGGCGAATGACGGGATCGTCTCGACCGCGTCGCTGATCGTCGGGGTTGCTGCCGCTTCGGGGCGGGCCGAGGTGCTGATCGCCGGGGCCGCCGGGCTTGCGGCGGGGGCCCTGTCGATGGCCGCCGGGGAATATGTCTCGGTCAGCAGCCAGGCCGATACCGAACGGGCGGATGTGATCCGCGAGGCCGCCGAGATTGCCGCAGACCCTGAGGAGGAATTGCGCGCATTGGCTGGCATTTACGAACGCAGGGGGGTGCCGCCCGCGCTTGCCGCGCAGGTCGCGGCGGCGTTGCACGAGAAGGACGCCCTGGCCGCGCATGTGCGCGATGAGCTTGGGATCTCCGAGCATACCGAGGCCAAGCCTCTGGTCGCGGCGGGGGCGTCGGCGCTGACCTTCGCGGTCGGGGCGGCGTTGCCGCTGGCCACGGCGGCGCTGGTGCCCGAGGCGACGATCTCACTTTGGGTCACGGTGCTGTCGCTGATCTTCCTGGCGGCGCTGGGGGCGGTGGGGGCGAAGGCAGGCGGAGCATCGGTCTGGCGCGGGGTGCTGCGGGTCACCTTCTGGGGGGCGGTCGCGATGGCGGTGACGGCGCTTGTGGGGAAGGTTTTCGGCGCGGTGGTCTGAGGCGCGGCTTTCCTTTCCGTGCCAGCGCGCCATCTGTCGGGCATGGCACCGACGATCACCATCCGCCGCGCCGGACCTGGCGACCTTGCAGCTGTCGACCGGCTTCTGGCGCGCAGCTATCCGCGCCTGCTTGCAGCGGACTATCCGCCTTCGGTCATGGTGCTGGCCGTGCCGATCATCGCGCGGGCACGACCGGAGCTGCTGGCCTCGGGCCGGTATTTCCTGGCCGTGGATGCGACGGACCGTGTGGTCGGTTCGGGCGGGTGGAGCCTGGGGCATCCCGGCGGCCGGGGCTCGGCAGCGGGCGATACCGGCCATGTGCGGCATGTGGCGACCGATCCGGACCTGGTCCGTCAGGGCGTCGGGCGCAAGCTGATGGTCGAGGCGATGGCGGATGCCGCACGAGCGGGTGTGCGGCGGATGGAGTGCCTGTCGACGCGGACGGCGGTGCCGTTCTACGCGGCTTTGGGCTTCCGTGTGGTCGGGCAGATCGACGTGCCCTTGCAGCCGGGCATCCTGTTTCCCGCGATCAGGATGCTGACCAACCTGCCGACATGAAAAAGGGCCGGTCCCGGGACCGGCCCTTTCGTCAGGCTGTCGGGCGACCTATTCGCGGTTGCCCAGGAATTGCAGCAGGAACATGAACAGGTTGATGAAGTCCAGATACAGGGTCAGCGCGCCCATGATCGCGGACTTGCCCAGCCATTCCTGGTCCATCGCCACCGCATGCTGGATGTAGTCGTTCTTGATCCGCTGCGTGTCGAAGGCGGTCAGACCCGCGAAGATCAGCACGCCGATCACCGAGATCGCGAAGGCCAGCGCCGAAGAGGCGAGGAACAGGTTCACGATCATCGCGACGATCAGGCCGATCAGACCCATCATCAGGAAGGTGCCCATCGCGCTGAGATCACGCTTGGTGGTGTAACCATACAGCGACAGGCCCGCGAAGGAGATCGCGGTGATGAGGAAGGTCTGTGCGATCGAGACGCCGGTGAAGACCTGGAAGATCCAGGCCAGCGACAGACCCATCGCCGCGGCGAAGGCGTAGAAGAACAGTTGCGCCGCCGCGACCGACATCCGGTTGATGAGCGCGCCGAAGGCGAAGACCATGCCCAGCGGCAGGAACATCGCGATCCAGCCGAGGATCGTCATCGACCCGGTTGCGGGGTTGCGCAGGATCGAGAACAGCTGCTCGGACGAGCCGACCGCCCAGGCGACGCCGGCCGTAACCAGCATGGCCACGGACATCAGCCCGTAGACCTTGTTCATGTGGGCGCGAAGCCCTTCGTCGATCTGCGCGCGGGCGCCGACGCCAACGCTGCGGATCGTTTCATATTGAGCCATAGAAGCCTCCGATGTTGTCCCTAAGGGCAACGCCGGGGGAACCGGCGCGACCTCGTGCGTCAAATATTGGGAAGCCAGCCCCTGATTTCAAGGATTACGGCCGGTCAAACAGCGAAAGCGGAGCAATTCACTCCTGCCAGTGCGCAGGAGCCTTCCAGGCGGATTGCGCGGCCTCGGTCAGTGCTTCGGATCGGGTCAGACCGACGTCGCGCAAGAGGTGATCGTCGAGGTGTCGCAAAGCCCGACGCGACCGCGCCAGTGCGGCTGCCTTCAGCATGCGCGAGGGGAGCCGGGCAAGACTGGCAGTCAGGCGATGCAGGCCGGACGTGATGGGAAGAGCGTGCGCGCGGAGCGACATGGTTCGGGTCCTTTCATGAGGATCGATGATGGTGCGACGCCGAAGCATCAGGATGCTTGAAAGATGCTCCAATCTTCTTCATGATGGAAACGAATGATTGTTACGCCAGCCATCAGGATCTGTGATATGCCGCGCAATCTCGACCTCTCTGCCCTGCGGTCCTTCGTGACGGTTGCCGAAGTCGGCGGTGTGACCCGCGCGGCGGGATATCTGAACCTGACCCAGTCGGCCGTTTCGATGCAGATCAAGCGGCTGGAGGACTCGCTTGGCATGCCGCTGTTCCTGCGCGCGGCCCGCAAGCTGGCGCTGTCCCCGGACGGCGAGCAGCTTCTGTCCTACGGCCGCCGGATGCTGGCGCTGAACGACGAGGCGATGTCGCTGCTGTCGGCGACCTGTTGCCAGGGCGAGATCCGGCTGGGCGTACCGCATGACGTGGTCTATCCGTCGATCCCCGGCATCCTGAAGCGGATGGCGCAGGCCTACCCGAAGGTGCGGATTCATCTGGTGTCGTCCTTTACGCTGCTGATGAAGCAGGACTATGCGCGGGGCGCCTTCGACCTGATGCTGACGACCGAGGAAACCCCGGACCCCGAGGCCGAGATCCTGTCCACGCGCGGGCTGGTCTGGGTCGGGGCGGTCGACGGCCATGCCTGGCAGCGTCGGCCCCTGCGGCTGGGGTTCAAGGACACCTGCATCTTCCGCCCGCGCGCGCAGGCCGCGCTGGAGGCGGCGGGCATCCTGTGGGAGATGGCCACGGGGGGCGAAAGCGAGCAGGCGGTCGAGGCGACGGTGGCGGCGGACCTGGCGGTATCGGTCCGGATGCTGGGCAGCATTCCCGAAGGCATGGCGCCGATCGCCGGCGAGAACCAGCTGCCCCCGGTGGGAGAGATGAAGCTGGCGCTCTATCGCGCCAACCGACGCAGGGACGAGGCGATGGATCTGCTGGTGCAGGAACTGCGCTGCGCCTACGGGGCCTGAGCTCAGTCGCCCGGGCCGACCCGGATCACCACCTTGCCGGTCGCCTTGCGCTCGCGCAACAGCGCCAGCCCCTCGGGCACTGCCTCGAACGGCAGGACATGGCTGACATGGGGGTGGATCAGCCCCTCGGCCCGCCAGCGCAACAGCTCGGTCAGGCTGGCGGCGACGCGGGCGGGGGCGTGGGTTTCGAACCCGCCGAACCAGAAGCCGGACACCGTCAGGTTCTTGACCAGCAGAAGGTTGGCCGGAATCTGCGGCACCTGGCCCGAGGCAAAGCCGATGGCCAGCATCCGACCCTCGGGCTTGCAGGCGCGCAGCGCGGCGTCGAAGGCGGGGCCACCCACCGCGTCATAGACCACGTCCACCCCACCTTCGGCACGCAACGCCTCTTTCAGGCCGGGTGCCTCGCTGTCGATCAGCACATCTGCCCCGGCCCGCTGCGCAACCGCCAGCCGGTCCGCCCCCCGGGCCGAAGCGATGACCCGCGCGCCCAGACGCTTGCCGATCTCGACCGCCGTCAGCCCGACGCCACCCGCAGCGCCGGTCACGAAAAGCGTCTCGCCGGGCTGCAACCGCGCGGTGTGGGTCAGCGCCAGGTGCGAGGTGCCGTAGGCGATGGGAAACCCGGCGGCCTCGTCATGTCCCATGCTGTCGGGGATGGGGAAGACGCGGCCGACTGGCAGCACGATCTGGCGGGCCAGCGCCCCGGCAGGACAGGTTGCAAGGACGCGGGTGCCCGGCGCGGGCCCTTTGGTGTCGGGCCCCAGCGCCAGGACCACCCCGGACAGTTCCATCCCCGGGATGTAGGGAAACGGGTGCCGAACCTGGTACTTGCCCTGAATTGCAAGCATATCCGCAAAGTTGAGCCCGACTGCTTCCACCTGCACAACGATTTCGCCTTTAACGGGAAATGCTTGTCTGATAGTCGCAAGGATGGGTGTCGCGCCGGGTTCCGTCACCTGCCACGCCTGCATCTTCTGCCCCTTTTTCGACCGTTGTTTCTACTACCTGCGGTGTAGAGCTTTTACCGAGCCTACCGTTTCTTGCAACGCGATGATCCGCAGTTTCGCATTATGCGACGGGATGTGGCAGAGTTGTGCAAAATGCAAAGCAAAATGCGATACCACCATGAGGCGAGTCCTGATTCGGTTCGACTCGTTCTGCGGGCCGCTGTGGACAACCGTGCCGTGTGTTATACGCCTGGATAATTCGACTTATCCAAAAAGACAGGTTTTTCGATCCCGAAAGTTTTTTTAGCGCGAAATGAATGGAGCGCCAGAATTGGCACGGAAAATGCTTATACATTCACGAGGGGAACGGACACACGTTTTGGAGTACATGGAGTACATAATGAAGCATCCCGTAGACGCACATGTTGGCAAGCGCATCCGTCACCGCCGCTGGATGGTGGGCATGACGCAGCAGCAGCTCGCCGACAAGGTCGGCATCAAATTCCAGCAGATCCAGAAGTACGAGACCGGCATGAACCGGGTCAGCGCCTCCCGGCTTTGGGACATTGCCGATGCGCTGGGTGTGCAGATCTCTTTCTTCTTCGAAGGTCTCGCCGAAGGCCAGGTCAATGCGGCCTATGCCCATGGCGACATGATGTCGGACAAGGAAGCCCTGGAACTGGTGCGCTCCTACTACGCCATCCCCGAGGCGCAGCGCCGTCGGCTGTTCGATCTGGCGCGCGTTCTGTCCGAAGCTGCCTGACTGCCTTGACCTTGTCCCCGTGCGCGGGTAGCGCCCGGGGACTGGGCTGGAAGGCCCCACAGGTCAGGGAGAGGATCATGCGGGTTTCAGCGGCGCTTGCGGCGGATCTGGTCGCAACAGCGCATGAACTGGCGGATGTGGCGCGCGTCGCCACGTTGTCTTACTTCCGAACCCGTTCCCTTGAAGCGGAAAACAAGGAAACCGACCGGTTCGATCCGGTCACGGCGGCGGATCGACTGTCGGAACAGCGCATGCGCGAGGTTCTGACCCGTCGCCGCCCGCAGGATGGCATCCTTGGCGAGGAATATGGCACCACGTCGGGCTCGAGCGGCCTGACCTGGGTGCTTGATCCCATCGACGGCACCCGCGGCTATCTGTCTGGCACGCCGACCTGGGGCGTCCTGATCTCGGTCCGCGATGCGGAAGGGGTGCTGTACGGGATCATCGACCAGCCCTACATCGGCGAGAGGTTCGAGGGCGGTCTTGGTCGGGCCAGCGTCAGGGGGCCGATGGGAGAGCAGGCATTGGCAACCCGCGCCGCCCGCCCGCTGGATCAGGCGATCCTGTTCTCGACTTTCCCCGAGGTCGGCACGCCAAAGGAAGGCGCCGCGTTCCGTCGGGTGGCGAGCCGGGCGAAACTGGTCCGCTACGGCACGGATTGCTATGCCTATGCCCTGATCGCGGCGGGTCAGATCGACCTGGTGATCGAGGCCGGGTTGCAGGCCTATGACGTGCAGGCCCCGATTGCGGTGATCGAGGCGGCGGGCGGGATCGTCACCGACTGGCAGGGCCGCCCGGCGCTGGAAGGCGGCCAGATCCTGGCTGCCGCCAACCGCGAAATCCATGCCGAGGCCCTGGCCCTGCTGAACAGCTAGGCCGGGCGACGGAAATCCCGGGCAGAGCGGACCATTCGGCCCGGTTTGAAAGACCTTGCGCGCGTTCCGCTTGACCGACCTCTTGTCGGTTGCGCCGGGCCGGGGCTATCCTGGTGCCGCCGGACGTGTCCTTCGCCCTTCTGACGGACGGCCTGGGTTTCCGATGAACCCGAAGGGCGCCCGAAAGGTGCGCCGATGGCTGATCTTCTGGTCCGAAATGCCGCTGTCGTCGTGACGATGGACGCCGTGCGCTCTGAACGGGCCGATGCCGATGTGCTGATCCGCGACGGGGTCATCCATGCGGTCGGTCAGGCCCTGGCCGCCCCGGGGGCCGAGGTGATCGACGCGCGGGGCTGCGTGGTGACGCCGGGCCTCGTCAACACGCACCATCACCTTTACCAGACCCTGACCCGCGCGGTGCCGGGGGGGCAGGATGCGCTGCTCTTCGGCTGGCTGAAGACGCTCTATCCGATCTGGGCGCGCTTCGGACCCGAGGAGATGTTCACCTCGGCTCAGGTGGGTCTGGCGGAACTGGCGCTGTCGGGCTGCACGATGACCTCGGATCATCTCTATCTTTACCCCAACGGCGCACGGCTGGACGACACCATCGCGGCGGCAGCAGAGGTGGGCCTGCGCTTTCACCCGACGCGCGGCGCGATGTCGATCGGCGAAAGCGCGGGCGGGTTGCCGCCGGACAGCCTGGTGGAACGGGAACCGGCGATTCTGGAGGACATGACCCGGGTGGTGGACCGGTTCCATGATCCGCGTCCGGGGGCCATGGTGCGGGTGGGCCTTGCGCCCTGTTCGCCCTTCTCGGTCAGCCGCGAGCTGATGCGCGACGCGGCCCTGCTGGCGCGCGACAAGGGGGTGATGCTGCACACCCATCTGGCCGAGAACGACGAGGATATCGCCTATTCCCTGGCCCGGTTCGGCTGCCGTCCCGGCCAGTATGCCGAGGAGCTGGGATGGACCGGCCCCGATGTCTGGCATGCGCATTGCGTAAAGCTGAATAGTTCGGAAATTGAACTTTTCAGCCGGTCGCGAACGGGTGTTTCGCATTGCCCATGTTCGAATTGTAGATTGGGCTCGGGCATCGCCCCCGTCCGCGCCATGCGGGACGCAGGGGTGAGGGTGGGGCTGGGGGTCGATGGTTCGGCCTCGAACGACGCCGGCAACCTGGTGGCCGAGGCCCGCATGGCGATGCTGTTGCAGCGGGTGTCGCGGGGGGCCGATGCGATGAGCGCGCGCGAGGCGCTGGAGATCGCGACGCTGGGTGGCGCGCAGGTCCTGGGGCGCGAGGATCTTGGGGCGATCACGCCGGGCAGGCGGGCGGATCTGGCGATCTGGGACGTCGCGGGGATCGAGGCGGCAGGGGCCTGGGACCCTGTGGCGGCGCTGATCCTCTGCGGCCCGACGCGGGTGCGCCATCTGGTCGTCGAGGGGCGGCAGGTGGTGCGGGAGGGTCAGCTGCTGACCCTGGACCTGCCCCGCGTGGTGGAGCGGCAGCGGCAACTGGCGGCGCGGCTGGCCGAGGGGCTGTGAGGAATTCCCGCCCTTGCGCGGGGCGATGGGGCGGGCAAGCTGTCGGCGACACCTCTGATGGAGCCCCGAGATGCGCCGATCTGCCGCCCTTGTCCTTTCCCTTGGCCTTGCCCTGCCCGCAGCGGCCCAGACCCTCTTGTCCGAAGCCAGCGGCAACTGGGCCGGGTCCACGGGGTCGGGCTTCACCTTCCTGGCCCGGCTGACCCAGAACGAGGACAAGGCGCGGCTGACGATCTGGGGCGGCGGGCCGGACAGCCCGGCGCGGGCCGAGGGCGACCCGCAGCTCGACAATGCCGAGTTTGCGCTGGGCGCCTTCGCGACGCGGCAGGAGCTGGAAGTGCTGGACAGCGGGCAGGGCAGCATCCTGCAGGTGGTCATCGAATATGCCGATGAGGAAGGCTCGGGACGCAGCGTGACGCAGGTGCAGTTCATCGACAACCAGTTCACGGTGGTGGGCTACCATCATGCCGGGGAATATCTGGACAAGAGCTTCGAGTGCGACGTCGATCTGTGGAGGATGGTGGCCACCGAGAACGGGGTGGAGCGGGCGCTGGAGCCGGTGGGATTCGAGGCGCTGAACGCGAGCGAGTGGCGGTTCGACACGCCCTATGAGCGGGGCTTCTGCACCCGCGCGGAGTGAGGTAGAACGGCCTTTCAGGAGGCCCCATGTCCCACGATTATGCTGCCCAGCGGCGCGAGACTTTTCAGACCTTCCGGATGTCGAAGGGGGTGAGCCTGCCGAAGACGGCGGTGGTGGAGTTCGCCTTCTTCGTCGAGGAGCTGGATGCCTCGTGGCCAGCCTTCGAGCGGGCGCTGCGGCTGGCGGGGTTCACGACGCGGCGCTTGAAGGATGGGGAGACGCTGATCGCCTCATACGGCCCGATGCCGGTCACCCCGGAGGCGATCTGGGAGCGGGAACATGCGGCGACCGAGATCGCGCTGAAGCATGACTTCTACCCCGACGGCTGGGAGCTGGCGGAATAGCGCACCGCGCGCGGCGCTTTTTCGGGGCCAATGGAATCAAGGGGTTGGCCCTGGGCGTTAGGGTGGCGTTTACCTTTTCGCCGGTCGGCCCCCCCACCCCCGACCCCTCCCCACGGAGGGGGAGGGGAGGCACCCCGGGGTGGGCGGCGGGCCTCATGTCCGGGCGGCTGTGCGGGTTGCGGCGGTTGTCAGATCGAGCGCCTTCGGCGCGAAGACCTTTTGTCTCGGCCTTGCGCGTGAAGGACGCGCAAGACCTCGGAGGTTTGCCTCCGGCGGGAGTATTTGGGAAAAGAGCAAGACCGTTTCGGGTCAGTGGACCAGAGGTTTGCCGCCCACCCAGACCTCGGCCACGGCGCGGTCGTCGCCCATCATGATCGTGGGGAACAGCTGCTGCCAGAGGTCTGTCGCGCGGCGGGTTGCCTGTTCGATGGCGGGGGTGGAGGCGAGGTCGATCACCACGAGGTCGGCCTCCATCCCCGGGGCGAGGTTGCCGATGCGGTCCTCGGCATGCAGCGCGCGGGCGGAGCCTTGCGTGGCCAGCCACCAGAGCTGTGCGGGGTGCAGGGATTGGCCGCGCAGTTGCGCCACCTCGTAGGCGGCGGCCATGGTGGGGAGCATCGAGAAGTTCGAGCCGCCCCCGGTGTCGGTGGCAAGACCGACGCGGAGGTGTTGCGCCAGGGTCATGTCGAAAAGGCCCGAGCCGATGAAGGTGTTCGAGGTCGGGCAATGGACGAGGGAGGCCCCGGCCTCGATCAGGCGCGCGCGCTCACGCTCGGTCAGGTGGATGGCGTGGCCGTAAAGCGCGCCTTCGCCGAGGAGGCCCTGGGCTTCGTAGGTGTCGAGGTAGTCGCGCGCCTGCGGGAAGAGGTCGCGGACCCAGGCGATCTCGTCGGTCTGTTCGGAGAGATGGGTCTGCATCAGGCAGTCGGGATATTCGCGCCAGAGGGCGCCGAGGGCCGCGAGCTGTTCCGGCGTGGAGGTGGGCGAGAAACGGGGGGTGATGACGTAGGACAGCCGGTCCACCCCATGCCATTTCCGGAGCAGCGCCTTGCTGTCGTCATAGGCCGACCGGGCGGTATCGCGCAGGCCTTCGGGCGCGTTGCGGTCCATGCAGGTCTTGCCGGCGAAAAGGCGCATCCCGCGCGCCCGGGCGGCGGTGAAGATTGCATCCACCGATGTGGGATGGATCGTGGCGTAGGTGCAGACCGTCGTGGTGCCGCGGGCAAGCACGAGGTCGAGGTAGCGGTTGGCGATCTCCATCGCATAGGCGGGATCGCTGAACCGCATTTCCTCGGGGAAGGTGTAGCTGTTCAGCCAGTCGATCAGCCTTTTGCCCCAGGAGGCGATGATCGCGGTCTGGGGATAGTGCACATGGGCGTCGATGAAGCCGGCCGAGATCAGCCTTTGCCCATGGTCGTGGACGCGGGCCTGCGGATAGCGGGGGCGGAGGAGGGCGGCTTCCCCTACATCGACGATCCGGCCGCCCTCCACCGCGACGGCGCCGTGGCCATGGTGCCGCGCCGCGCCCGGACCGTCGCGAAACGGGTCGCCGTCAAAGCGGATGACCTGACCGATCAGAAGATCCATGGACTTTATCCCCTTGTCTCGCCGCCAGACTAAGGGCATTCCGGTCCGGGGTAAATTTGCCCGGTGACCCCGTTTCGGTGAAACTGTTTTCGCCCGGGACGTGGCAATCGGACGGGGGCGCGCATGGCGGAAGATCACGCAGAGACCGAAGAGGTGACGCTGGATCAGGACCGGATCGATGCGGTGCTGGAGGCGGTCGAGGCGGGCAACAGCGAGGCGGTCGATGCCCTGCTGGAGCCCCTGCACGCCGCCGACATCGCCGACCTTCTGGAGCAGATCGGGCCGGCCGACCGGCGCGCGCTCTTGCGGCTCTGGTCGCACGAGATCGACGGCGAGATCCTGTCGGAGATCAGCGAGGACATCCGCGAGGAGGTGGTCGAGGCCCTGCCGCGCGAGGTGCTGGTCGAGGCGGTGCGCGACCTTGAGACCGACGATGTCGTCGATCTGCTGGAGGACCTGGAGCAGCCGCAGCAGGACATCATCCTGGAGGCGCTGGAGGATGCCGACCGGGTCGCGGTCGAGCAGGCGATGTCCTACCCGGAAAACTCCGCCGGCCGTCTGATGCAGCGCGAGGTGGTGGTTGCGCCGGAGCACTGGACCGTGGGCGAGACCATCGACTTTCTGCGCAAGGCCGACCATCTGCCGGACCAGTTCTACCATGTGATCCTGGTCGATCCGCGGATGAAGCCGGTGGGCTATGCCACGCTGGGGCGCATCCTGTCCTCGGGGCGCGAGGCGAAGCTGGCCGATATCACCGAGGACAGTTTCCGCACGGTTCAGGCGACCGATCCCGAGGCGGATGTGGCCTATATCTTCAACCAGTATCACCTGATCTCTTGCCCCGTGGTGGACGAGGCCGGTCGGCTGGTGGGCGTGATCACGATCGACGACGCGATGAACGTGCTGGACGAGGAGCACGAGGAGGACATGCTGCGTCTGGCGGGCGTCGGCGACGAGGCGAGCGTCAATGACGGGGCGCTGGAGACGGCGAAGCAGCGGCTGCCCTGGCTGGTGGTGAACCTTGGCACCGCGTCGCTGTCGGCCATGGTCATCAGCCAGTTCGAGGCGACGATCTCGGCGCTGGTGGCGCTTGCGGCGCTGATGCCGATCGTCGCCTCGACCGGGGGGATCGCGGGGACGCAGTCGCTGGCGGTGGCGGTGCGTGCGCTGGCGACGCGCGACCTGACGCAGGCCAATGCCGCGCGGGTGGTCTGGCGCGAGCTGGGGGCGGGGATCCTGAACGGGCTGGGGCTGGCGCTGATCCTGGGGGTGGCGGGGTCGCTGATCTTCGGCGACTGGCATCTGGGGCTGGTGCTGGGGATGGCGATGATCGTGAACCAGATCGTCGCGGCGCTGGGGGGCGTGCTGGTGCCCCTGACGCTGGAGCGGCTGGGGCTGGACCCGGCGCTGGCCTCGGGGACATTCGTCACCACGCTGACGGATGTGATGGGGTTCTTTGCCTTCCTCGGGCTGGCGACGGTGATACTGTTATGAGCGATGTGAAGGCAGTCGCGCGGGCCGAGGCCTTCGCGCGCCGGGCCGAGGCCTTTGCTGCCGGGCAGGGGCAGGCGGCGGAGATCCTGGCGGATTACCTCTCGGCGCATCGTGGGCGTGTGCTGTCGGGCTACATGCCGATGCGGACCGAGATCGACCCCTTGCCCGCGATGGCCGCGCATCAGGGGCCGGTGGGGGTGCCGGTGATCGTGGCGAAGGCCGCTCCGCTGCGGTTCCGGGAGTGGTGGCCGGGATGCAGGCTGGTGGAGGGTGCGTTCAAGGCGATGATCCCCGAGGAAGGCGCCTGGGTCGAGCCGGAGGTGCTGATCGTGCCGCTTCTGGCCTGGGACCGGCGGGGCTATCGGCTGGGCTATGGCGGGGGGTTCTACGACCGGACGCTGGCGGGCCTGCGGGCGCGGGGGCCGGTGGTGGCGGTGGGGTTTGCGTTCTCGGCGCAGGAGGTGGACGCGGTGCCCATCGACGGGTTCGACCAGCGGCTGGATGCGGTGGTCACGGAAAAGGGCGTCACGGTCTTCGCGTGACGCCGCCAAAATCCTTCGAAGGATTTTGCAAAAGTTTTCGAAAACTTTTGCGCCCTCAGTGCGCGATGTCCTCCTGCCGGACGAACATGTTGCTCCAGGCGCGGTCGATGAGTTCGGGGGTCATCTGGTAGGGGATGTTCTCGAATTCGCAGACCGCGATCATCTGGTCGATCAGGAAGACCGGCTGGTAGTTCGCGTAGTTGTTCTGGATGGTCGGGAACTTGACCTTCATCAGGTGCATGAGCGCCGTTTCGTCCAGCGGCATCTTCTTCTTGCGCGCGACCATGGCGAAGATCTTCAGGAAATTCTCCTGGCTTGGCCCGTCGATCTTGATCTTGAAGAAGATCCGCCGCAGGGCCGCGCCGTCGAAGATCTGGTTGGGGTGGAAGTTGGTCGAGAAGATGACCAGCGTGTCGAAGGGCACGGTGAACTTCTCGCCCGATTGCAGCGCCAGAATGTCGCGGGATTCCTCCAAGGGCACGATCCAGCGGTTGACGATCTTCTGCGGCGGCTCGGCCTGACGGCCGAGGTCGTCGATGATGAAGATGCCGCCGGTGGCCTTCAGCTGCAAAGGCGCCTGGTAGGTGCGGGCCGTCGGGTTGTAATTCAGGTCCAGCATGTCGAGGCTGAGTTCACCGCCGGTGATGACCGAGGGACGCTCGCAATAGACATAGCGGTTGTCGAAGCGGTTCGAGGTGCGGCGCAGGCTGTTGGGGTCGTCCACCGCCATTTCGGCCGCCGAATGGACGATCGGGTCATAGACGCTGATGATCTGGCCGGAATATTCGATGGCGCGGGGCACATAGACCTTGTCGCCAAGGGCGGCGCGGATGCCGTGGGAGATCGACGACTTGCCGTTGCCGGGCGGGCCGTAGAGCAGGATCGAACGGCCCGAGGTCACGGCGGGGCCAAGGTTGTCGATCAGGTCCGGCGGCAGGATCAGATGGCCCATGCTGGACATCAGCTGTTCGCGGGTCAGCCGGATGTCGCGTACCGACTGGCGTTTGATCTGCACCGAATACTGGTCCAGCGGCACGGGCATCGCGCCGTAATATTCCGACTGCGACAGCGCGTCCAGGGCGCGGGCCTTGCCGGCATCGGTCAGCTCATAGCCCATTTCGGTGCCGCCGGTGGCGTGCAGCGTGCCCATCGCGGTCAGCAGTTTCTGCGTCCGGGCCAGATCCACCAGTTCCTGGGTCAGCGGGACCGGCAGGCAGATGATCTTCGACAGGACCGAGACCTGCGACTGGTTGGTGCGGAACATCGACTTCAGAAGGATGTCGCGCATCATGACGATCGACAGGCCGGTATCTTCCAGCGAGCGGGGCGAGGGCGGCGGTTGCACGCCCGATACCGGGGCCTCAGCGTTCATGGGCAAGCTCCGTAAACAATCCAGCGCAGTTCTGCGGATTGAGTCGTAAACGTGACTTGTGTCAGCCCTGTGGCCAGATGGCGGCAAGAAGATAGAAGATGACCATGGCAGACAGCGCCAGACCGAAGGGGAAGTAGCGTTTCTTGGTCCAGCTTTCCCAATCCGGCGTGGCATTCCGCACCACGGGCAGGCTGCGCAGAAGCCGGTGGATCACCAGCGAGCCGATCATGCAGACGAAGATGATGAGGAGGATCTCGCCGATGTCGCCGCCGACGAAGATCCCCGCCATCGCGGCGGCGAATTTGGCGTCCCCCGCCCCGAAGGTCCCGGTCAGATACAGAAGGAACCCGGCGACGAAGACGATGGCCATCAGCGCAAAGCCCCAGGCCCAGACCGTCAGGGTCGGAGAGACATACCAGCCCAGAAGCGGCCAGACCGCCGCCATCGCAAGGACAGAGGTGTTGGGGATCTTCATCCGCTTGAGGTCCGACAGTGCCGCCCAGATCGCAATGGGAAGCACCGGGACCAGAAGGATCATCGCATCGGTCGGCGAAAGGACAGGGTCCGGCATCAGGTTTTCACGTTTGCATCAAGGGCGTTAAGGCTGCGCACGGCGGCCTCGAAATATTGCGGGTGGGTTTCGATCGCCTGGTTCAGAAGGCCCTTGCCGACCGAGATATCGCCCTGCTTGATGGCAGCCAGCGCCATGGAATACAGCAGTTCCGCCCGTTCCGTCTGCGTCATGCGGATGACCGGCAGATCGTATTTGCGCTGTGCGGCGCGCGCCAGCACCAGGTTGTTCTTGGCGGTGAACAGCGAGGGGTCGTAGGTCAGCGCCTCGGTGAAGAGCTTTTCGGCGCCCGCCGCGTCGCCGCGGGTCAGCTTCGAGAAGCCCCAGTTGTTCAGGACGCCGGCCGGAGTGGTCGTCAGGCCCGCCGCGATTTCATAGAAACTGTCGGCCTTCTTCCAGTTCTTGTCGCTGTCCGCGACCATGGCCTCAAGCCGGTAGCGGTCGAAGGTTTCGTGGGTCGGCGGGATCTGGTTCAGCTCGGCCTTGGCCTCGGCCCACTGGTTCGACCGGATCAGCGCATCGGCCAGCATGACGCGGTCTTCCGGGGTGGAGTCCTTGTGCGCCACCGCCTGGCGCCAGACCTGCGCGGCCTCGGTCGGTTTCTGCGCCCGGACCAGCGACCGCGCAAGCCCGCGCATCAGGTCGATCCTGTCGGGGTTCTGCTGCAACGTGCGGGTGAAGTAGCTGACCGCCTCGTTCGGGTCGGCCACCGTCATCATCACCTCGTTCAGGTTGGTCTCGTCGACGACGTTGACGTCCTTGAGAGCCCGCTGGACCTGTGCGTCAGAGTTCTTCTGACAGGCTGACAAGGCGACTGCGCCGGAAAGGCACAGCACTACGAAAGCCGGATGGCGCATGTTTGCGTCCTTTTTGTTGACTGCCCGTATCTTGACTTGACGTGTCGCCGCCTAGAGATCGGAGAGAAGGACGTATCTGCCCTTTTCCTGCCGGACGAGACGGAACCCGCTGCTTTCCTGTTCCTGGGTTTCATCATACACGCCCGCCTCGCTTTGCGCGATAGCGAGCATCAGATTTTGGCGGATCGAGTCCGTTTCGCCACTGTCCAGCGCGAAGGCCCGCTGGAAATAGACCCGCGCTTCGCCGACCTCGCCCTGTTCCATCTTCACGACGCCCAGATTGTTGAGGGCGGGCACGAAGTTCGGATCAAGGTCCAGCGCCCGTTTCAGCGTCTTTTCGGCCTGTCCCAGCCGCCCCAGGGCCAGGTCGGCCGAGCCGATGGCCGACAGCACGTCCGCATTGATGCCGATTTCTCCGGCCCCGCGAAGGTAGGCCTTGAGCGCCAGTTCAGGCTCGCCCGCCGCCATCAGCCGGTGGCCGACGGTCATGCCATCGACGCCCTGGCCATTGGCATCCACACCGTAAGGCTTGTTCCTGGAAACACCGCCGGCCGACACGCAGCCGGCCAGAAGAAGCGCAGAACACAGTGTCAGAATGACTGCTTCACGCAAGTCACGTCCCGTTCGCTGCTAGAGGCCGCCCGCGAGTTGGGCCAGCATTGTCACCATTCCGTAGACGGAAGGCCCGATCAGAATGACCAGAAGCGGCGGAACTGTAAACAGCATAGTGCCAAGCGTCAGTTTCGTCGGCAACATGTTGGCTTTCTCTTCCGCCCGCATGATCCGCTTGTCCCGCATGTCCGCCGAATAGACCCGCAGCGCGTCGGCGATCGAGGTGCCGAAAGTGGCGGACTGGATGATCGTGGTCACGAACGAGGCGACGTCGGGCACGCCCACCCGTTCGGCCATGTCCTTCAGCACCGCGATGCGTTCCTTGCCGGCCTTGACCTCTTGCGCGACCATGTCGAATTCGTCCGCCAGCGCCGGATAGCCCGCACGGCTTTCCTTGCCGACGCGGATGATCGACTGGTCCAGCGACTGGCCGGCCTCGACGCAGACCAGCATCAGGTCAAGCGCATCGGGGAAACCCTCGATGATCTCGGTCTGGCGCTGCTTGACGCGCTTGTTCACCCAGTAGCGCGGGATGTAGTAACCGATGGCGCAAGGCAGAAGGCTGTGCAGAAGAAGGTCGGTCATCGACATCTCTTGCGACATCGATTTCAGCAGCGCGACGATGAGGCCGCCGATCAGGAACAGGATCGCCAGCAGGAACTGGACGGCATGGAACATCCGCACCGCGTTCTTGCCGCTGTAGCCCGCGCGGAGCATGGTCAGCTTGGCGGCCGAAAGCTCCTCCTTCTTCTGCGGCTCAAGGAAATGCGCATATTTCTCCAGCTTGTCGACCTTGGTGGTCCTGCGCAATTCGCGCTTCTTGTCGGTCGAGGCCTTGGGGCCCTGGTCTTTCAGCTCGCGAAAGCGGTCGCGCTGACGTTTCATCACCACGGGCAAGGCCAGCAGAACCAGCAAGAGGCCCAGGAGGCCAAGACCCAGCAGCGGGGCCATCGGACCAAAGCGCTCGGTCACGCCCGACATGAGGTTCGAGAAGACTTCCATAGCCGACCTACACTTTGATGTTGGTCATCACCTTCATGTAGATGATGTTGATGATGAGGAACGAGACGACGAACAGCGCCGCCGGGATATAGGCCGAGGTTTCCCTGACTTCGTCATAGTAGTCGGGCTGCACGACGTTGATCATGATAAGCGCCACGATCGGGAAGCCTGACAGGAACATGCCCGACCACTTGGCTTCGGCGGTGATGGCGCGGACGCGGCGGAACAGCTTGAAGCGCGCGCGGACCACCTTCGACAGGCCTTCCAGGATCTCGGCCAGGTTGCCGCCCGACTGCTGTTGGATCGAGACCGCGACCGCGAGGAAGCGCAGGTCCTGGCTGTCCATCCGTTCGGCAAAGGCCTTGAGCGATTCAGAAATGTCGCGGCCATAGGCGGCTTCGTCCGCGATCACCCCGAATTCCGAGCCGAGAGGATCGGGGATTTCCTTGGCGACGATGCCGATCGCGGTCGAGAAGGGGTGGCCGACGCGCAAGCTGCGGACCATCAGTTCGATGGAGTCCGGCAGCTGCTCTTCCAGCAGGTTCATCCGCTTTTTCGCGGTGCTGTTGACCCAGTAGAACACGCCTCCGACGCCCATTGCGATCCCGAGCACGACCCGAAGACCGAATTCGGCCGCCGTGAAGATCGACAGAAGCATGAAGGCCACGACCGACAACAGCGCCATGATCCCGATCAGCGCCTGGGGCGAGAAGGCGATGTTCGCCCGCTGCGCCTTCTTGGCCAGCATGGAATACAAGGGGATATTGCGCGCGTTCAGGTGCTGGTTCATCTCCTTGCGGAGCTGTTCAAGCACCTGTTCGCGGTTCGCGTTCTTTTCCAAGAGCGTCAGGCGGCGGCTGACCTTGGAGTTCAGGCTGATCGACTTGCCGAAGACGATCAGATAGATACCGTTGACGATCACGACGACCGCAACGAAGATCATGATGTAGATTAGGGGGGCGGCACTGATCTGCATGGGTCAGACGATCGGTTCGTAGATGGAGGCCGGCAGGTCGAAGCCCCACTGGCGGAAACGGTCCGAGTAGGCGGAGCGGATGCCCGTCGCATTGAAGCGGCCGATGATCTTGCCCGAGGGCTCCACCCCGAGGCGTTCGAAGCGGAACACTTCCTGCATCGAGATGACCTCGCCTTCCATGCCGGTGATCTCGGTCACGGAAGTCATGCGGCGCGTCCCGTCCTGCAGACGGCTGGCCTGCACGATCAGGTTGACGGCGCTGGCGATCTGGCTGCGCATGGCCTTCAGGGGCATGTCGATCCCGGCCATGGCGACCATGTTCTCCAGACGGCTGACGGCGTCGCGCGGGTTGTTGGCGTGGATCGTCGTCATCGACCCGTCGTGGCCGGTGTTCATGGCCTGCAGCATGTCGATGACTTCCTCGCCGCGCGTTTCGCCGACGATGATGCGGTCGGGACGCATCCGCAGCGCGTTGCGCAGACAGTCGCGCTGGGTGACAGCCCCCTTGCCTTCGACGTTGGCGGGGCGGCTTTCCATCCGGCCGACATGCACCTGTTGCAGCTGAAGTTCGGCCGTGTCCTCGATGGTCAGCACGCGTTCGTGGTTGTCGATGAACGAGGACAGCGCGTTCAGCGTGGTCGTCTTGCCCGAACCCGTCCCGCCCGAGACGATGATGTTCAGCCGGCAGGACACTGCGGCCTGAAGATAGGCGGCCATTTCCTCGGTGAAGGCGCCGAAGCGGACCAGGTCCTCGATCTTCAGCTTGTCCTTCTTGAACTTGCGGATCGAGACGAGCGAGCCGTCCACCGCAATCGGCGGGATCATGCAGTTGAAACGGCTGCCGTCGGCAAGACGGGCGTCGCAGTAGGGGTTGGATTCATCGACGCGGCGACCCACGGCCGAGACGATCTTGTCGATGATGCGCAGAAGGTGGCGTTCGTCGCGGAAAGTGACATCGCTGAGTTGCAGCTTGCCCGCGCGTTCCACGAAGATGCGCTTGGGTCCGTTGACGAGAATATCGCTGATCGTCTCGTCCTTCAGCAAGGGCTCCAGCGGGCCGAGGCCCATGACCTCGTCATAAAGCTCCTGGTTGAGGGCCAGACGGTCTTCCTTGTTCAGCGCCACGGACATCTCGTCCAGCGCTTCGGAGGCGAGAGAGGCGATCTCGGACTTGAGCTGCTGTTCGCTGGCCGATTCCAGCGCCGAAAGGTTCAGGTCTTCCAGAAGGCGCTTGTGGATCTCGACCTTCAACTCGGTCAGGCGTTCCTTGCGCTTCTTCTCCTTGTCGGCGACCACGGCCTCGGCGGCGACGCGCTGCTGGACGGCAGGCGGCACCGCGGCGCGGGCGGAAAAACCGGCCTTGTCGACAGGCTGCGTGACGGGTGCGGTCGTTGCCAGAGGCGTGCCGGCACCAGACGGCGAGTCTTTCTTGAAGCGGCTAAACACGGGACGATCCCCCTAGATCAGGCCTTGGCGGTTTCAGTGGCTTTGTTCAGATCATACAAGGACTTGGCAAGTTTCTGCAGTTCCTTGCGCAATGGGTTCTTGCTTGCGCTTTCCGCGATCGGCAGGCCGTGGTCGTTGGCCTGGGTCACCTGTTCGCCGCCATCGGGCAGCTGCACTTCGATCGAGATGTCAAGGCTTTCGGCCAGGCGCTTGACGCGGGCCTTGGCCGAAAGGTCGGTGAACTTGGGCGCGCGGTTCAGCACATAGCGCACCTTTTCATGCGGCAGGCCCTCGGCCTTCAGCGCGCGGACAAAGCGCAGGATGTTCTGCGCCGAGCGCAGGTCAAGCTCCAGCAGCGCGAAATAGACATGGGCGCGGGTCAGGACGGCCTCGGTCCAGGCGACCACGGTCGAGGGCATGTCCACGATGACGAAATCGAAGTTTGCCTGGGCGGTGTCGAGGATGCGACCGACGTCTTCGGGCGAGAGGACCTCCAGCGGCAGCATGTCCGCGGGTGCGGTGAAGACGTGCAACTTGTCGTTGAAGGTCAGCATCGACTTGATCAGCGCGTCGGCATCAAGCCCCGCGGTATCGGTGAGAATCTCCAGCACCGCCTCTTTCCGGGGCAGGTCGAGATAGGTCGCGACCGAGCCGAACTGGAGGTCGAAATCGATGATGCAGACGCGCATCCCCTCGGTTTCCTGTGCGGCAAGGCACAGCTCCCAGGCCAGGTTCGCGGCAAAGGTGGTGGCGCCGGCGCCCCCCGCCATGCCATGGACCGGCAGGATCACCCCGTTGCGGTCGCCCTTCGCCTTGAAGACCGGGTTGAAGGTGCCGGTTTCCGGGTCATAGCCATCCGGCATGACAGGGGCGGGCTTGCGCAGCCGTTCGATCGCGTCGTGCAGCGCGCCTTCGGGCAGCGGGTAGGGCACGAAGTCGTCGGCCCCGAGTTTCAGCATCTGGTGCAGGACCGACGGGCTGACCTGGTTGGCGATCAACAGGACCTTGATCTTCTTGGCCTTCGCCGCCTTGATGACGTCGTTCATCTTGGACAGTTCGGATTCGTCCTCGGAATCGACGGCGATGGCAACGAACTGCATCCCGGTGCTGTCCGGCTGCTTGAGGAAGACCAGCGCATCCTCGAAATTGAGATCGCCCCATGCCTCGCCCAGCTCGGCCTCCATGTCGTCGATGAGCAGATCGAATCGCTGCACGTCACGCGAAATGGTGCAGGCGAGGATCGGCGCCGGATCGCTCTGAACTGTGGCTTTGCTCGTCATCTCGCGTCAGATCCTTTCGGTGGGGGTCGTTTTGAACATAAATTACAAGCAGTTAGTCTGAACTTCGATCTGGGCTGCCTGCCTGCGGAACATTGGACCCCGGTACTCATCCCATGAGGGGACCTTGTTCAAGAATGGTGGCGATATTTGGGCTAAAACTGCCTGTTTCTGGGATTATCACTATTCTGGAAACGAAGAGGCCGGGTGCAAGACCCGGCCTCTGTTTCGTCGCCTTTGCGCTCTGGGATCAGCCGCCGCCCTGACCGACGGCGTCGGCGGCCTGGCCCTGCTGCGTCGGCACCGCGCTGTTCACATATTCGCGCCAGATGATCGCGGCATACTTGCCGTTCAGCACCAGCGGATGCGACTTCACGAAGCCCGACACCTCGGTCACCGTGCGGCGGTTCTGCACTTCGGCCGCGTTCGTCGGGATCAGAGGACGGGTTTCGCCGTACGAAATGACCGCCTCGAGCCGCGAGCGGCTGATGCCCTGCGAGGTCAGATAGGCGACCGCAGCCTGGGCGCGGCGCAGGCCGAGACGCTGGTTGTAGGCGTTCGACCCGACCTTGTCGGTGTGGCCGAAGACCCGGAAGCGCACTTCGGGGAACTGCTTGATGAAGTTCGCCTGCTGCCGGAGGATCTGCTTCGCTTCGTCCGAAAGCTCGGCGCTGTTGAAGGCAAAGTTGATCGTGTCGGGCACTTCGGCCGCGAACCGTTCGGCCAGAGCCACGGTGTAGGACAACTCGCCCGACTGGATGAGCGTGTTGTTCATCGTGGCGTTGCCGAACTGGCCCTTGTCAACCTCCGAGCCAAGCTCGCGGTCCCAGGAGGTGGCATAGTCGCCGCAGGCGGTCAGCGCCAGAAGGGCGGTGGCGGCAAGGAGTTTGGGAAGCATCCTGGTCATCTCCTTACTCCATCACATAGCCGTAGGAGGAGCTGAAGTCCTGCCGGGCCACTTCGGCGGCGGCACCCTTCTTCGGGCCCTTCGCCACATCGCCGAACAGGAACAGTTCGCGTTCGGTCGGGATCCGCACCCGGTCGGTCGGCAGCGCCAGAGCGGCCCCTGCCACCGGGGTAACGAGGTGCGGCGTCACGATGATGACCAGTTCGGTCTGCGCGCGCTGGTATTCCGACGACCGGAACAGCGCGCCCAGGATCGGGATGTCGCCGATCCAGGGCAGTTGCGAGTTCAGGTCGCGGAAGTCGTCCTGCAGCAGGCCGGCGATGGCAAAGCTCTCGCCGTCGCGCATTTCCACCGTGGTCGAGGTTTCGCGGCGCTTGAAGGCGTCGATGGTGAAGTTGTTGCCCACCGAGATCCCGTTCGCCGGGTCGATCGAGGAGACGGCCGCGTTGATCGACAGGTTGATGATGTCCTGATCGACGACCACCGGGGTGAAGTTCAGTTCCACACCGAAGGGCTTGTATTCGACCGTGACGGTGTTGTTGTCCTGCGAGACGGGAACCGGATATTCGCCGCCGGCAAGGAACTTGGCTTCCTGGCCGGAAAGGGCGGTCAGGTTCGGTTCGGCCAGCGTGCGCACCATGCCCTTGGCTTCCAGGGCTTCCAGCATCACGCCGAATTCCAGACCGCCGACAGAACCGCCAAGCCGAAGCCCGCCGAAGGCGCCGGTCCCGAAGGGCGGGTTGGCGCCGGAGTTGACGAAGGCGCCGGACTGGCTCGAGAAGCGGCCGCCGTCGTTCACGCCAAGCGAGGTAGTGAGCGATTTCGAGATCGTGCGGTTCACCTCGGCAAAGCGCACTTTCAGCATCACCTGCTGCGTGCCGCCGACCACCATCAGGTTCGACACCCGGTCGGGCGCGTACCGGTTGGCCAGATCCAGCGCCCGGTCCAGTTTCGCCGTCGAGGAGACCTGGCCCGAAAGCACGATTCCGTCATTCGCGGTGCGCACCTCGATGTGTTCACCCGGCAGGATCTGTTGCAGACGTTCCTTGAACTCGGCGATGTCGGGTGTGACATGCACGTCCACGTTGGAAATCAGTTTCCCATCCGGCCCCAACAGGGTCAGCGTGGTGCGCCCCGGTGCCTTGCCGAGAACGTAGATCGAACGGTCGGACAGCGTCGAGATATCGGCGATGCCCGGGTTTGCGATCGACAGCTCCGCAAAGGGAGTGTCGCTTTCAACGACAACGGCCCGGTTCATCGGAACGTTGAGTGCGTCGGATGCCTGGCCCTGCATGACGCGCAGAACCTCGGCGGTGACCGGGGTCATCGACGTCGATGCGAGACACGCACCGAGATAACCTGCTACCAGGAGTCGTTTCATGTTCATTGTGATCTGCCCTTTCGACCACGCCTCGTTTGGGTCTTGCACGCCCTTATGTGCCGGCAGGATGACCTACCCCCGGTTTTTTTGCAAGAATCAATGATTTGAGGGATGACCTTGATGTGGATAAACTGCAACAGGTCGCAATGGATTGAAAAAGGGAAAGGGCGCGGCCCCAGATCATGTGGCCGCGCCCCTGGGTCCTTGCGGGTCGGGGGTCAGTTCGAGCAGGGGATCTCGATGTCGGTTTCGATCACCTGGCCGCCGCTGCGCTGCTTGGCGTAGCACTTCTTGACTTCGGGTACGATTTCTACGGGAGCCACTTCCTCGGGCACGATGCCAAGCAGCGACTTGGTGTCGGTTTCGATTGTCCCATCAACGGTTTCGCTGGCGTCCCGCGCAAGCGACAGGGTCAGCCGCCCGGTGGCCTGGGCCTGGGCCAGCCGCGCCACCTGTTCCGGCGTTGCGGCCACCGTTACCGTCTGGGCAACAGTGTCCGAGGAGACCTGGCCCTCGTTGATGGCGTTGTCCACCGCGATCACCAGCATCGCACTTTCGATCTGCCGGGTGATCCCGCCCTCGACGCCGGACACGTTGCCGGTCCACAGGATGTCGATATAGTCGTCGGGCTTCACGAAATTCGAGATGCCCGAGTTGGTGCCGACCTTGATCGCGAAGGCGCGCTTGCCCTTCTCCAGCTTGGAGGTCAGGTTCGACAGCTCTCCCGGTTCGGTCACGCGGCTGGCCAGCACCGGCTCGAAGGCCTCGGTGGACCGGGTGATGTAGCGCGGGCCCTTGGCGTTTTCCGGGAAGAGGGCGGCCTTGTCGCGGAAGATGGTCGCGGGCAGGTTCTTTTCCGGCCAGTAGATCGCGACGACATCGTCCTCGGCCAGCGGGTCGCCGTATTTCTTCGGCTTGGCGAAGACGAAGACCTCGACCAGCTTGCCGGCCTTGGCGTTGAAGGCCCGCTCTCTCTGCAAGGCGGTTTCCAGATCGGCCATGTAGCCCTGGATCATGTAGACCGCCACGCCGGCCAGAGCCATGCCGACGATCAGGACCAACGCGAAGACTGCTCTCATTTCTACCTCTGGTGTTCGGGGCGCTGCCGCAGCTTGGCTGTGACGATACGCAAGGCTGTTACGGCGGTCGGGACGATCCCGCAAGGCGCAAGACCGACGCCGGCAAGGCGACGGGGGCCCCGACGGGACAAGCCTGACGCAGGGCGACGCGCCCCATGGTGCCGGTTGACGGTCATGCGCCTGATTCCATGTGCAGGGCCAAGGTTTCGTGAGGGCACCTTGTCCTTTGAATGCGGCGAAAATTTAGCATTGGTCGGGCATCAATACCGCGATGCACGCCCAACTGTTTCCGATGTTTGCCGATGGGGAAGCGAGACAAGGAAAAGGCCGCGCCCCGAAAGGCGCGGCCCGGAAGGTCGGCAGTCGCAGGTGTTACTGGCAGCCGAGCGCGTTGTCCGAGGTCATGCAGGACTGGGCGTTGCCGAGTTCCGTGTTGATCGCTTGGGCCAGGTTCGAAACGCCCGGACGGACGTAGGAGAAGATCAGCAGGCCCAGGCCCACGACAGCGGCGGTCAGAACCACCCAGTCAACGGTCACGGCGCCGGCTTCGTCTTTCAGGAAAGCGGAAAACTTGGTCATGGTCTTGTCCCTTCATGTGGCGTTCAATTGCGTGTCAACCGTTCCGTTCGTGGCTTTCGGGTCTGCCTTCGCCGTTCGGTATGACGCCATCTAGCCGATCAATCATGGCAAGAGTTTGGACGGCTGTGGTTATTTCTGGGTCATAGGCAGGATTGCCTGTTTATTCCGTTAAAGGCTTGTAAAAAATACAGAAAAAATCTGACGCGGCAGGCCGGCATAACTGCGAACTTCAACTTCGGGGCGATCTGTTGGCGCCGGGGTCGCGGACGGCAGTCTCGGACCGGGCCCTGCGTGCCTGACCGGAAGCCGGGTGCCGTGCGGATGCGGGGAAAGGGCGGGAGCGAGGATCGGGCCGAGAGGCGTCATCGCCCGCGCGGCGTCGGGGAATGAGAAAGGCCGCGCTTCCTTCGAAGCGCGGCCCGGATGCCGTCAGGCAGTCGGATCAGGGGGTGGTGGTGCCGCTCGTGGTCATGGTGGTCTGGGCGTTCTCGAGTTCGTCGCCGATCGCGGAGGCCAGGTTCGAAACGCCCGGACGGACATACGAGAAGATCAGGAGGCCCAGGCCCACGACGGCGGCGGTCAGAACCACCCAGTCAACGGTCACGGCGCCGGCTTCGTCTTTCAGGAAAGCGGAAAACTTGGTCATTTGTCTTGATCCTTTGCTAAGGTGCTCACTTGTCAGTCAACCGCTTCGATCTGGCTTCGTCTGTCGCCGTCGTCGTTCGGTATGACCTCATATAGCCCCTCAAACGTGGCAGCAGTTTGGACGAGATCAGCAGAATTGGCGGCGAGTGAAAAAACCTTGCCAGGACCCGTCAAGCCACGGAAAAACAAGCAAAAGAATCTTAGGACGCCCTTTACTTTCCGGTGCTAGAGCGTGGTTTTCGGGCCAATTCTGGCAGAATTGCCATGATTGGACGGGAAAAGTTCTGGCGGGACCGCCCCGAAGCTGCGACTCTTCCCCCATAACAACGAGGCGAGCAGGCCCCGACAATGCTGAAGACAAGACACTGGATCGCAGCGATTCTCTGCGCTGCCGTGCCCCATGCCGGCTCTGCCGAGGAGACCGGGTTCAAACGCATCAAGGTGGGCGACACCAGGCCCGGCAAACGCATCACCGTGCAGATCGACCCCGAAGAGCAGGCCCGCTATCTGGCGGCCCTGCCGAAGGTGGACCCGAACCCGAAACCCCGCGCCGAGGATCCGAAGGTCGCCGGAACGTTCGACCGCGATCCGGGGCCCGCTCCGGCCTCTTCCTACGGCTGGTACTGGGAAAAGGTCCCCACCGACATCGACGCCAGGGCGGACCGCTTCGAACTGGCGCTGGCCTCGCTGTCGCAGGGGCCGGGCGGCACGGTGGTCGGCGCGCCCCGGTTGCAGCACCTGCAAGAGGTGTCCGAGAAATACGGCAAGGATATCCTGCGCGCGACTCTGGACACCAAGGTCTCGCCCGCGCTGGTGCTGGCAGTGATCGGGATCGAAAGCGCGGGCCGGGCGGATGCGGTCAGCCATGCCGGCGCGGTGGGGTTGATGCAGCTGATCCCGGCCACGGCAGAACGCTTCGGTGTCAAGGATGCGACCGATCCCGTGCAGAACATCAAGGGCGGTGTGGCCTATCTGGACTGGCTGATGGACCGGTTCGACAACGACCCCGTGCTGGTTCTGGCCGCCTACAACGCGGGCGAGGGCGCGGTCGAGGCGAACAAGGGCGTGCCTCCCTATGCCGAGACGCGGGACTATGTGCCCAAGGTGCTGGCGGCCTGGCAGGTGGCGCAGGGGCTGTGTGTCAGCCCGCCGATGCTGGTCACCGATCCCTGCATCTTCCGCACCGACATCGCCGGCCTTTAGACGAAGACATCCGCCCAGTCGGGGTGCTTTTTCCGGGTGGCATTCACGAAGGGGCAGAGGGGCACGACCTTGAAGCCCTCTCTCCGCGCCGCCGCCACCAGCGCCTCGACCAGCGCCAGCCCCGCGCCGGTGCCGCGCAGGCTGTCCGGGACGCCGGTATGGTCGGCGATGACAAGGGTGGGCGTCGTGACCGAATAGGTCAGTTCCGCCTCTTCCCCGCCCCTGCGGATCACGAAGCGACCCCTGGTCGCCCCGTGGTCGCGGGTGACGATGTGGTCAGCCGACAATCGTCGCCTCGGTCGCGGCGCGAAGCTCTTCTTCGGTCACGCCGGGGGCAAGTTCCACGATGTGCAGGCCCTTGTGCCCGACATCAAGAACGCCGAGGTTGGTGATGATCCGGTCAACCACGCCCTTGCCCGTCAGCGGCAGCGTGCAGGATTTCAACACCTTGGACTCGCCGTGTTTCGAGGTGTGGTCCATCACCACCACAACGCGGCCCACGCCTGCCACCAGATCCATCGCGCCCCCCATGCCCTTCACGAGCTTGCCGGGGATCATCCAGTTCGCCAGATCGCCGGTCTCGCTGACTTCCATCCCGCCCAGGATCGCCATGGCGATCTTGCCGCCGCGGATCATCGCAAACGACGTCGCGCTGTCGAAATAGGCGGTCTGCGGCAGTTCGGTGATCGTCTGCTTGCCCGCGTTGATGAGGTCGGGGTCCTCTTCGCCCTCGTACGGGAACGGCCCCATCCCCAGCATCCCGTTTTCCGATTGCAGGGTGACGTTCACGCCTTCGGGGATGTAGTTCGCCACCAGCGTCGGGATGCCGATGCCAAGGTTCACATACATCCCGTCGCGCAATTCCTGCGCCGCGCGGGCGGCCATGCCGTTGCGGTCCCAGCCCTTGGTCTCGCTCATCATGCGTTCTCCCGCTTGCGGACGGTCCGCTGTTCGATGCGTTTCTCGTGCTTGCCGGTGATGATGCGGTGGACATAGATCCCCGGCAGGTGGATGTGGTCGGGGTCAAGGCTGCCCAGGGGCACGATCTCCTCGACCTCGGCCACGCAGACCTTGCCGCAGGTGGCGGCGGGGACGTTGAAATTCCGCGCGGTCTTGCGGAAGACGAGGTTCCCCGACGGGTCCGCCTTCCAGGCCTTGACGATCGACAGGTCCGCCACGATCCCGCGTTCCAGGATATAGGTCCTGCCGTCGAAGTCGTGGTGTTCCTTGCCCTCGGCGATCACGGTGCCGACGCCGGTCGCGGTGTAGAAGCCCGGGATGCCCGCACCGCCCGCCCGCATCCGCTCGGCGAGCGTCCCTTGCGGGTTGAATTCCAGCTCCAGCTCTCCCGACAGATACTGGCGCATGAATTCGGCATTCTCGCCGACATAGGACGAGATCATCTTCTTCACCTGACGCGTCTCCAGCAGGACGCCCAGGCCGAACCCATCGACGCCCGCGTTGTTCGAGGCGACGGTCAGGTTCTTCGTGCCCGCATCGCGGATCGCGGCGATCAGAAGTTCGGGGATGCCGCAGAGGCCGAAGCCGCCGCTGGCGATCAGCATCCCGTCGTGCAGAAGCCCGTCGAGGGCCGCAGCGGCGCTTGGATAGACTTTGTTCATGCTGTTCTCCTCCCGGTTCCCGACGGCAGCGGGAACTTCGGACAGGGCGATCCTGAAAGATTGCGCCGGGGGGTGCCATCCGTAAGAATACGTAGGCGACTACGTAGAGGGCGGGAATGCGCGACTATGAACGGCTGGCCTTCCAGCACGGGCCGGACGCCACGCTGATCCTGGCGGATCGGGTGATCCTGCGCGCCTCGGCCCGGGTCGAGGCGGTGTTCGGCTGGACCCCGCGCGAGCTGGAGGGGCGGTCGATCCGCGTCCTCTATCCGACCGAGACGGATTACGAGCTGATCGGCGAACGCGCGCGCCGGGCGATGCAGGCCAGCGCGGTCTATCGGGATGAGCGTTTCATGCGGCGCAAGGACGGGCAGGTGATCTGGACCGAGGGCAAGGGCACCGCCCTTGACCCGTCCGACCCGCAGCGGCTGGCGGTCTGGACCTACCGGCCGCTGGAGGGCGAGGGCGGGGGAAAGGGGCAGCTCACGCCGACGGAAAAGCGGATCGCGCGCTATCTGGTGAACGGGTTCACATCGAAGGAAATCGCGCTGGCCCTGGGGTCCTCGCCCCGGACGGTCGAGGTGCACCGGGCCAACATGATCCGCAAGGCGGGGGTCAGGAACAGTTTCGAGCTGGTGGGCTGGCTGCTGGCGGCGGGGGGAAGCTGAGGCGCGGGCTTTTCCTTGCGCGGCCGGGGGGCTAAGGTCCGCCCCGCTGCCCGCGTGGTGAAATGGTAGACACCGGGGACTTAAAATCCCCTGGCTGCAAGGCCGTGCCGGTTCGAGTCCGGCCGCGGGCACCAGAGGTTCAATTGAAAACGGCCCGGCTTGGCAGCCGGGCCGTTTTCTTGGCTATCAGACCGCTCAGGCGCGCAGGTCGAAGCGGTCGGCCTCCATCACCTTGGTCCAGGCGGCGACGAAATCGTGCACGAATTTCTCGTGGGCGTCGTCCTGGGCATAGACCTCGGCATAGGCCCGCAGGATGGAGTTGGAGCCGAACACCAGATCCGCCCGCGTCGCCGTCCACTTCACGGCACCCGTCTTGCGGTCGGTCAGTTCATACAGGTTCGTCCCCTTCGGCACCCATTTGCAGGCCATGTCGGTCAGGCCGGTGAAGAAGTCGGTGGTCAGCGCGCCCACGCGGTCGGTGAATACCCCGTGGCGCGTCCCGCCATGGTTGGTGCCCAGGACCCGCATCCCGCCGACCAGAACGGTCATCTCGGGCGCGGTCAGGCCCATCAGCTGCGCGCGGTCGAGCATCAGCTCCTCGGCCGTCACCGCATAGTCCTTCTTCATCCAGTTGCGGAACCCGTCGGCCAGCGGCTCAAGCACGCTGAAGCTGTCGGCGTCGGTCTGTTCCGCCGTCGCGTCGCCGCGGCCCGGATGGAAGGGGACGGTCACGTCAACCCCTGCCGCCTTCGCGGCCTGCTCGACGCCGACGTTGCCCGCCAGCACGATCACATCGGCGACCGAGGCCCCGGCTTCCGCCGCGATGGGTTCCAGCACCGACAGGACACGCGCCAGGCGGGCGGGCTCGTTGCCTTCCCAGTCCTTCTGCGGCGCCAGACGGATGCGGGCCCCGTTCGCCCCGCCCCGGTTGTCCGAGCCGCGGAAGGTGCGGGCCGAATCCCAGGCGGTGGCCACCATGTCGCTGATCGACAGGCCCGAGGCGGCGATCTTCGCCTTCACGGCGTCCACGTTCCAGCCGGTCGGGCCCTGAGGCACCGGGTCCTGCCAGATCAGGTCTTCCTGCGGCACCCAGGGGCCCAGGTAGCGGACCTTCGGCCCCATGTCGCGGTGGGTCAGCTTGAACCAGGCGCGGGCGAAGGCGTCGCTGAAAGCCGCATGATCCCTGGCAAACCGCTCGCTGATCTCGCGGTAGATCGGGTCCATCTTCATCGCCATGTCGGCGTCCGTCATCATCGGCATCCGACGGATCGTGGGGTCTTCCACATCGACCGGCATGTCCTCGGGCCTGATGTTGATCGGCTGCCACTGCCAGGCCCCGGCGGGAGATTTCACCAGTTCCCAGTCGTAGTTCAAGAGCAGGTGGAAATAGCCGCCGTCCCATTTCGTCGGATGGGTCGTCCAGGCGCCTTCCAGCCCCGAGGTGATCGTGTCGCGCCCGATCGAGCGGGCGGCGTGGACGTTCCAGCCAAGGCCCGCCTCTTCCAGAGGGGCAGCTTCCGGCTCGGGGCCGATCAGGGCCGGGTTGTTGTTGCCATGCGCCTTGCCGACCGTGTGGCCGCCTGCGGTCAGGGCGACGGTTTCCTCGTCGTTCATCGCCATGCGGGCGAAGGTCTCGCGCACGTCCATCGCGGTCTTCAGCGGGTCGGGCTGGCCGTCAACCCCTTGCGGGTTCACATAGATCAGGCCCATGACCACGGCGGCCAGCGGGTTTTCCAGGCTGGTGCGGTCTTCCTTGGTCGGATAGCGCTGGTCGGTCAGCCATTCCTTTTCCGACCCCCACCAGGTGTCCTTTTCGGGATGCCAGATGTCCTCGCGCCCGAAGCCGAAGCCGAAGGTCTTGAGGCCCATGGATTCGTAGGCCACGGTCCCGGCCAGCACCATCAGGTCGGCCCAGGACAGGCGGTTGCCGTATTTCTTCTTGATCGGCCACAGAAGGCGACGCGCCTTGTCGAGGTTGGCGTTGTCGGGCCAGGAGTTCAGCGGCGCAAAGCGGTGGTTGCCGGTGCCCGCCCCGCCCCGGCCGTCGGCCATGCGGTAGGTCCCGGCGGCGTGCCAGGACATGCGGATGAAGAGGCCGCCGTAATGGCCCCAGTCGGCCGGCCACCAGTCCTGGCTGTCGGTCATCAGCGCGATCAGGTCACGCTTCAGCGCCTCGAAGTCCAGCTTCTTCACTTCCTCGCGGTAGTTGAAGCCCTTCAGGGGCTGCACCTTGGTGTCATGCTGGTGCAGGATGTCGAGGTTCAGCGACTTCGGCCACCAGTCCATGACCGAGGTGTCGGTCCTCGTGATCGCGCCATGCATGACCGGGCACTTGCCCGACCGTCCTACGTCATTGCCGTCCATCTTGCTCTCCTCGTCTGGCTTGCGGATGCCCTGCGGACAGGGGCAGTTGCCCTCTTGTGCAGAAGGTTGACCGAATGTCCGATCGGGCGATGACAGGATCGTATCATTCCAGCTTGATAAATGGAATTTTCATTTTCCAATGGTGGTGATAGTTATCGCTTATGAGCAAGCTGACGCTGAAACACCTGCGCTATTTCGAGGCCCTGGCCCGGCACCGGCATTTCGGGCGCGCGGCCGAGGCGTCGTCGATCTCGCAACCGGCGCTGTCGTTGCAGGTGAAGGAGCTGGAAGAGATCCTCGGCGCGCCGCTGGTCGAACGGGGGCCGCGCCAGATCGGCCTGACGGCGCTGGGCGCGGACTTCGCGCTGCGGGCGCGGGATGTCTTGCGCGCGGTGGACGAACTGGAGGCGCTGGCGCGCGCCTCGGGCGGGCCCTTGTCGGGGCGGCTGCGGCTGGGGGTGATCCCGACGGTGGCGCCCTATCTTTTGCCCCGGGTCATGCGGGATCTGTCGGGGCGGTTTCCGGGTCTCGACCTCCGCCCGCGCGAGGCGGTGACGCCCAAGCTCTTGCGCGACCTGCACGAGGGGCGGCTGGACCTCGCGCTTGTGGCGCTGCCCGTGTCCGAGCCGGCGCTGGTCGAACATCCGCTTCTGGACGAGGAGTTCCTTCTGGTGCGCCACGAAAGCGCGCGGGACCTGCCGGTGCCGCCGCTGGTCGATCTGCCCGCGGCTCCGCTGCTCTTGCTGGAGGAGGGGCATTGTTTCCGCGACCAGGCGATTGCGGCCTGCAAGCTGCCGCAGGGTCCGACGGGCGAGCTGATGGAGGGCTCGTCCCTGTCCACGCTGGTGCAGATGGTAGGGGCAGGGATCGGGGTGACGCTGATCCCCGAGATGGCGGCGGCGGTGGAAAGCCGCTCGGCCCCGGTGGTGCTGCACCGGCTGAACGAGCCTCGGCCGGGCCGGACGATCGGGCTGGTCTGGCGGCGGTCCAATCCCTTGTCCGACCGTTTTGTCGACCTGGCCGAGGGGTTGCGGGAGGCGTTGAGGTAAGCCTCCCCGGGCGCCTTCGGCGTCGCGCCGCAGGGCGACGACGTCAGCGGCGACCGGGGCTTCAGCCGCCCCAGGTCCGTTCCAGCAGCCTCAGCCAGTTGCCATGGGCGATCTTGTCGATCAGCGCGTCCCCAAGGCCCATCTCGCGCATCGCGGCGATCAGGACCGGCAGGCCTTCGGCCCCGCCGATGTCCCTGGGCGTCGTGGCACCATCGTAGTCCGAGCCGAGGCCGACGTGATCTTCGCCCGCCAGCTTCAGCATGTGCTCGATGTGGCGCTTGACCGGGTCGAGCGTCATCTCGGGGCTTTCCCGACCGTCGGGGCGCAGGAAGCAGGTGGCGAAGTTCAGGCCGACCATGCCGCCGCTCTCGCCGATGGCCTGCAACTGGCGGTCCGACAGGTTGCGGCTGGAGGGGGTGACGGCATGGGCGTTGGAATGGGTGGCCACCAGCGGGGCGTCGGAAAGGCGCGCCACGTCCCAGAACCCGGCCTCGGTCATGTGGGAGAGGTCGATCATGATCTTCAGCGCATTGCATTCGCGGACCAGCGCCTTGCCAAGGTCGGTCAGGCCGGGCCCGGTGTCGCCGGTGGACGGAAAGCGGAACGGAACCCCGTGGCCGAAGATCGTCGGGCGGCTCCACACCGGGCCGAGCGACCGCAGCCCCATCGCGTGAAAGAGGTGCAGCGCGTCGAGGTCGGGGCCGATGGGCTCGGCGCCCTCGAAATGCAGGACCCCGGCGACGACGCCCTCGGCCATCGCGGCACGGATCCCGGCGGCGCTGCGGCACCAGCGGAAGCGGCCTTCGGCGGCGCGCTCCATCCACAGGAGATGGCCGAGCATTTCCACTGCCACCGGCTGGGCGCTGACGTGGTCGATCAGCGCGGGAAGCGGCACGTCGTAGGGCGGGTTGTCCATCAGCGTGTGATAAGAGGCGACGTCGGCGGTTTCGGGCGAGGGGATGTAGACCGCGAAGAAACCTCCGGCAAATCCGGCGGCCTGCATCCGCGGCAGGTCCAGGTGCCCGGCCCCCTCGCCCTGCAACCAGAGCCGCTCGCGCGCGGCACCGGCGGCGGCGAGCTTCAGGACAAGGTCGTTGTGGCCGTCGAAGACGGGAACGGGGGCGGACATGACGGCTCCGGGCATGGGGCGGGGGCCCGCGCAGTCTTCCGCCATTCCCGCCGGGGACGCAAGCCGGGCCGTTTCGCCGCAGTCCGCCCCCGACAGGCACCGTTGACGCGCGCCGCAAGTTGCGCCATTCGGGACGCATGACGATCACGGGGATCCTTCGCCTGCACCGGATGGCGCTGTTCGCGCTGGTGACGCTTGCGCTGGTTGCGACCGGCTTTGCGCACCGCATGCCCGTGCCGCAGGACGCAGCGCAGGACGAGGCGCTGGCCTTTGCGCTCGCCACGGGGATCAGCCTTGGCGACATCTGCGGCAGCGATCCGGGCGGCGCGGCGCATGGCGGCGCGGATTGCCTGGCCTGCCATATCACCGGCGCGGCCGACCTGCCGCCCACCGCCCAGCCCCTGATCGACCTTGACCTCGCCTTCCACGCCGCCGTCATCGCCCCGCGCGAAACCCGCGCGCTGGCCCGGGCGCAAGGGCCGGCCCACCGCCCGCAAGGCCCGCCCGTCGCCTGACGGCGGCGCCCTTCTTCCCGATCCGACGCCGCCGTTTCCGTGCCGCAGCACAGGCCCCCCCCGGGCCTGTCCATCCCCACGCGAACCGGAGGCAATCCCGTGTCCACCGAAACCCAAACCCCCAACCGGCTGTATTTCGCCGTCTGGCGCTGGCACTTCCCGATGCTGGGCCTGACGCTGCTGGCCGTCATCGTGCTTGACCTCGTGATCCTCTCTGCTGTCCCGCCGCTGAAGCGGCTGGTCAGCTGATGTTTCCCGTGGCCCGCATGGTGGGAGGCGTCCCACGTCCCGTTCGGGCCAACACCTGGCCCCCCTTGGCACTGGCCCGAGGGGGGCATTTTCCCGATCAACCTGTGAAAGGAGTCTCTCTCATGTCCCGTATCCTGGCCCTGCTGGCCGCCGTTTTCCTGTCGGGCCCCGCGCTGGCGCACGAGGTCACCGTGGGCGATCTTCAGATCATCCACCCCTACATCCCGCAGCCTGCGGCCAGCGCCAAGGCGGCCGGCGGCTTCATGGCGATCGTGAACAACGGCTCCGAGCCCGACCGGCTGATCGGGGTCGAAAGCGATATCGCGATGCAATCCGAGGTGCATGAAAGCAAGGTCGATGCGAACGGCGTCGGCACAATGGAGCATGTCGATTTCATCGAGATCCCGCCGGGCCAGACGGTCAATCTGGAACGCGGCGGCTATCACGTCATGTTCATGGGGCTGAAGGGCCCGCTGACCGAGGGCGAGATGCACAAGGCCGTGCTGATCTTCGAGCGTGCCGGCCGGGTCGAGGTCGAATTCCAGATCGACGCGCCGATGGGCCAGGGCCAGGGCCACGGCGCGATGGACCATTCCAAGATGGGCCACGGCACCGGCGGCTGAGCGAAGCGGATTGCGGGGCGCAGGCGCCTCTGTCAGGACTGGAGCGGCCCGGGATGTTCCGGGCCGGTCCGAAAGGTTGCGGCATGGAGCATGATCCCGCCGACACTCCCGCGCGCCGGGGCGAGGTGGCGTTGAGTTTCGACCCGGCGCGGGTGGCCGACGACGCCCGGTTGCGCTTTATCGGCCGCCTGCGCAGCCCCTGGTCGCGCGGCAACTGCCCGAAGAACCTGCGTGAGGCGCGCGAGCAGGGCGGGTCGTTCCGGGTCGAGGTCGATCCGCCATTCCGGCCCGGTCTGGACGGTCTGCAACCGGGGCAGCCGGTGATCCTGCTCTACTGGACCGGGGCGGCGCGGCGCGACATGATCGTGCTGCACCCCAGCCACCGCGAGGCGCCGACCGGCGTCTTTGCCCTGCGTGCGCCCAGTCGCCCGAACCCGATCGCGGTGGGGGTGGTGCGGCTTCTGGCGCTGGACGCAGGCGCCGGTGTGCTGGAGGTCGATGCGCTGGACGCTTACGACGGCACGCCGCTTCTGGACATCAAGCCCTGGCTGCATTCGGTGGACATTCCACCTGCGCAGGGCTGAATGCGCCGCATTTACCGCCCCTTCGCGCTGCGATAGATCGGTGCGCAGGGAACAGGGGCGGCGGACATGCAGGGCTTTCGGACGGAACCGGCGCGGGACAGCTATGACGTGGTCATCATCGGCGGGGCGATCATGGGGTCTTCCACGGCCTGGTGGCTGACGCAGATGGGCTTTCCGGGCCGGGTTCTGGTGGTGGAACGCGACCCCTCCTATGAAAAGGCCGCCACCGCGCTGAGTTTCTCCTGCATCCGCCAGCAGTTTTCCACCGAGCTGAACATCCGCATCTCGCAGTTCGGCGCCGATTTCGTGCAGTCCCTGCGCGCCCGGATGGGCGGGGACGACCGCATCCCTGCGCTGAAGATCCAGAACTTCGGCTACCTTTACCTGGCCGATACCGAGGGCTTCGCCGATGTCCTGCGCGCCAATCAGGCGGTGCAGGCGGCGGCGGGGGCGGGGACGCGGCTCTTGTCGGCGGAGGAGATCGCCGCCGAATACCCCTTCTACCGGCTGGACGACATCCTGCTGGGCAGCCTGAACACGAAGGACGAGGGCTATTTCGACGGCTACACCGTGTTCGACTGGTTCCGCCGCAAGGCGCGCGAGGCGGGGGTGGAGTATCTGGCCGACGAAGTCGCTGGGCTGGACCTGTCGGGCAATCGCGTGACCGGGGTGAGGCTTGCCTCGGGGCGGCGCATCGGCTGCGGCATGGTCGTCAATGCCGCGGGCACGCGCGCGGCCAGGGTCGCGGCGATGGCGGGGATCGGTATCCCGATCGAGCCGCGCAAGCGTTACAACTGGGTGATCCAGGCAGAACGGCCGCTGGACCGGCCCCTGCCGCTGACCATCGACCCCACCGGCGTCTATGTGCGCGAGGTCGGCGGCGGGACCTACATGGCCGGCGGCCATGCCGATGTGGACCCGGCAGCCGACCCCAACGACTTCGCCATGGACCCCGACATCTGGCTGGACAAGATCTGGCCCGCCATCGCCACCCGCATCCCCGCCTTCGAGGCGGTGAAGGTCGTGAACGAATGGGCCGGACAGTACGACTACAACCTGCTGGACCAGAACGCGATCACCGGGCCGCACCCGGACATCGGCAATTTCCTGTTCCTGAACGGCTTTTCAGGCCACGGGCTGCAACAGGCCCCCGCGATGGGGCGGGCGACGGCGGAATGGATCCTGCATGGCGGCTATCGCAGCCTGGACATGCGCCCCTTCCACTTCGACCGGATCGCCGCCGGTCAGGCCATGGTCGAGGCTGCGATCATCTGACGGGTCAGTCGGTCTGCAAAAGCGCCGTCGGCGACTGGACGGCGAAGATGTCCTTGGGTGCGAAGACGAAGACCAGAACACCCACATACACGGCAAGGAACAGGGCAACGGCGGCATAGTTTCCGGCAGGACGGCTTCGCCTGGGCAGAACTTGTGTCATCTCGGCTCTCCTTGACTGGGCAGACAGTCGGGCGGCGGGTCGGAACCGGGCCAGATGTGGCAGCGACTCGGTCTCGATGGTCAGAAGATACCACCTCTGCGTGTGGTTCTGATCCCCAAGTTTTCAAGCTCGGCAGAATTTTGTTCCTTGGGTTGCCGGAATCAGCGAAAAACCGCCCGTCAGAGGGCGGTTTCTGCATGTGCACACGAAATCTGTTCTGCCGTGCAGCGAGAGGTCAGCTGCGGATGCCGGAAAAGCGGGCCTGCCAGTCGGCGCGTTCCTCGTCGGTGATCTTGCGGAACAGGTTCTCGGGCACGGTGAACCCGTGCCCCGCCGGCAGGGTCCGCATCGCGGCCGGGATGTCGGTGGGCCAGGTCCAGTCGTCCGACCCCATGGCCTGCATCATCGTGGCGGCGGCATCGGGGATGAACGGCGCGGACAGGATCGCATAGACCCGGATCAGGTTCAGTGCGAGGCGGACGATGGCCTGGGCCTGCTCGGGGTCGGTCTTGACCACCGACCAGGGCGCGGCCGATTGCAGGTATTCGTTGCCGATGACCCAGATCGCCCGCAGCTCGGCGGCGGCCTTGCGGACCTCCATCTGCTCCATGAAGCGGGTGTAATCGGTGATCCGCGCGCCAAGATCGGCGATCAGCGCCGTCTCCAGCGGGCCGAAGCTGCCGCCTGCGGGAACCTCGTTGCCGAACTTCGACACCGCGAACTTGGTCACACGGCTGACGAGGTTGCCCAGCACATCGGCCAGATCCTTGTTCACGCTGGTCTGGAAGTTTTCCCAGGTGAACTCGCTGTCGCTGGATTCCGGGGCGTGGCTCAGCAGCCACCAGCGCCAGTAGTCGGCCGGCAGGATCGAGAGCGCCTGATCCATGAACACACCGCGCCCCTGCGAGGTGGAAAACTGGCCGCCGTCATAGTTGAGGTAGTTGAAGGACTTGAGGTAATCGACCAGCTTCCACGGCTCGCCCGACCCAAGGATCGTTGCGGGGAAGGACAGGGTGTGGAAGGGCACGTTGTCCTTGCCCATGAACTGATAATAGGTCACGTCCGCAGCACCCTTGTCGGTGCGCCACCAGCGCTCCCACGCGGCATCGTCCAGGCCATGCGCATCGGCCCATTCGGCGGTGGCGGCGATGTATTCGATGGGCGCGTCGAACCAGACGTAGAAGACCTTGCCCTCCATCCCCGGCCAGGGCTGGTCGCCCTTCTTGACCGGGATGCCCCAGTACAGGTCGCGGGTGATGCCCCGGTCCTGCAAGCCGTCGCCGTCGTTCAGCCATTTCTTCGCGATCGAGGTGGTCAGGATCGGCCAGTCGGTCTTCGAATCGATCCAGGCCTCCAGCTTGTCCTTCAGCGCGCGCTGTTTCAGGTAGAGGTGCTTCGTCTCGCGCACCTCGAGGTTCGTGCTGCCGCTGATGGATGACCGGGGGTTGATGAGATCGGTCGGGTCAAGCTGTTTCGTGCAGTTCTCGCACTGGTCGCCGCGCGCGGCCTCGTAGCCGCAGTTCGGGCAGGTGCCGGTGATGTAGCGGTCTGGCAGAAAGCGGTTGTCGTCGATGGAAAAGACCTGCTTTTCCACCACTTCCGCGATCAGGCCGTTTTCGGCGAGTTTGCCCGCGAAATGCTGGGTCAGCCGGTGGTTCCGCTGGCTGGAGGACCGCCCGAAATGGTCGAAGGACAGCCGGAAGCCTTCGGCCAGCTTCTTCTGCACCTCGTGCATCTCGGCGCAGTACTCTTCCACCGGCTTGTTGGCCTTGGCAGCGGCCAGTTCCGCGGGCGTGCCGTGTTCGTCGGTGGCGCAGATGAACATCACCTCATGCCCCATCGCGCGGTTGAACCGGGCGAACAGGTCGGCGGGCAACTGGCTGCCCACGAGGTTGCCCAGATGCTTGATGCCGTTGATGTAGGGAATGGCCGAGGTGATGAGGATGCGTGCCATGTCTGCGCCTTCCGGGTGAGTCCGGCGCCTGATTAGCCCAAGCGTGGGGAAAGGGCTAGCGGGCGCGGCCCCGGATCATCCGGGTCAGGGTGCCGTCGCCCTCCATCTCGCGCTTGAAGGCACCCAGCATGTGGATCGTGACCAGGGCCATCAGCAGCTTGGTCAGGATGTCGTGCAGGCGGAACCAGAAGGCCTCGGCCTCTTCGGAGGCCTCGACCAGCGGCGGGACGGTCCAGCGGTCGGCGATCATCACGTCGATCCCGGTGGCGGAACTGCCCGCCCAGCCGGTCAGCGGAATGGCGATGAGAAGGACGTAGATCGCCCAATGCGCGGCGCGGGCAGCCCAGAAGGCCGCGTTGCGCGGGCCCATGGGCGGTGGCGGCGGGCTGACAAGGTGCCAGCCGATGCGCAGGACGATCAGGGCGAGGATGCCGAAGCCAAGGGTCTTGTGCAGCCCGTAAAGCCAGAGATTCGCGAGCCCCGGTTCCAGATCGGCGATGCGCAGGCCAAGGGCCAGCTGGCCGATGACCAGCAGCATCATCCCCCAGTGGATCACCCGGGTGACAAGGCCGAACTCCGAAGGGCCGTTCCGCAGCATGTCAGCCCTGGGCGTCGATGCGCGCGGTGATGAGGATGCACACCTCATCCCCCACCATGTCGGACCAGCCGGTCGCGCCGAAGTCGGAGCGGTTGACGCGGCCCGAAAGCTTCACGGTCAGATGGTCCAGCGCATCCGGCGCGCTGCCCCTGGGGCGGAAAAGCTGCGCCCTCAGCGTCACGACCCGGGTCACGCCGCGGATGGTCAGGTTGCCCGTGACCTCGGCCGCGTCGCCTGCGCCCCTGACCGAGGTCGAGGTGAAGGTCATCCGGGGATACTGTTTCGCGGCAAGCACCTTGGGGCCCTTCAGCGCCTGCGCGGCAAAGGGAAAGCTGGCCGTCGCCCCGGTCACGTCCAGCGCCACGTCCACCGTGCAGTTCCTGACATTGGCGAAGTCGAGCCGCAGATCGGCCTTTTCCAGCGGGAACGCGCCGGTGATCCGGTCGGGGCCGAAATCGGTCTCGAAGGCGACGGTCGAATTGGCGGCATCCATCTTGTAGGCGACCGTCCCGGCCAGGGCCGTCTGGGCAAGGCCAAGGGCCAGAAGGGCGGCGAGTGCAAGGCGGCGCATGGCGGTCCCTCCGGTGCTTGTGGCAGGTTTAGCACCAGAGGCCTGCCCCGCCAAATCAAGCTGCCGTGCGGCCTGTCGCGGCGCCGGGTCGCGCCGGTCAGACCTCGGCCAGGGGGCGGGGCTCCAGCCGCGCGCCCGAAGGGTCGCAGCGCAGGGACCAGCTGGCCGGAGGCTCGAGTCGCGCGCGCAGCCGGGTGAGGACGAAACTCTCCTCCTCGGACCACAGAAGCGACCGGCTGGGGGCGGGGGCCAGATGCCAGCGGCTTTCGATCCCCTGCGCGCCGCCCTGTCCCGGCAGCAGGATCAGCCCCAGCGGCGCGGGCGCACCGTCGCGGCGGGCGGCCTCGGCCCCGGCCTCGGCGGCCAGATGCAGGCGGCGGGTCGGGGTCAGCGCGGGGGGCGCCAGCAGTTCGGCCACCACCAGGGGTGCTGCACCGGACCGCAGCGCCTCTTCCGCCGCCCACAGAAGCCCCTCGTCCCGGCCCGCCTGCACCAGGATCAGCCGCGCGGGATCGGCCAGCGGTTGCAGCCCCGCCGCATTCAGCCGTTCGGCCACCCAGCCGGGGCGGATCCAGACCACCGGCCCCTCGGTCCGCGCCATGATGCGCGCGGCCAGCATGATCCGCGAGGGCCCGCAGAACTCATGCACCCGGCCCCGGCGCAGGGACAGGTCGCCCGCCAGCGGGCAAAGGTCGCTGGGCTGGCTGGCCCCGTGGTGGTGGATTGGCAGACTCATGTGGAAAAGCTAGCGTGTTCGCACAATGTTCTCAAGCGCGGGTCTTTGACCTGTCACCGAACCGTCCTAGCCTTGGCCCGACAGAAGGAGTTTCCCATGCAGATGCTGCCGCTTGGCAAGACCGGCCTCACCGTTTCCGAACTGTGCCTTGGCACGATGACCTGGGGCACGCAGAACACGGAAGCCGAGGGCCATGCGCAGATGGACCTCGCGCTGGATCACGGCGTGACCTTCTGGGACACGGCCGAGATGTATCCGGTGAACCCGGTGCGCGCCGAAACCGCGGGCCGGACGGAAGAGATCATCGGCACCTGGCTTGCCGCGCGCGGCGGGCGCGACCGGATCGTCCTGGCCACCAAGGTCGCGGGCAAGGGCCCGATCCTGCGGCCGGGAGAGCCCACGACCGGCGCCACGCTGCGCGCGGCCTGCGAGGCCAGCCTGCGGCGGTTGCAGACCGATTACATCGACCTTTACCAGCTGCACTGGCCGAACCGGGGCAGCTATCACTTCCGTCAGTCCTGGACCTATGCGCCCAAAGGCATCGACAAGGGGGTGGAGACGGCGCAGATGACCGATTTCCTGACCACGGCGCAGGCGCTGGTGGCCGAAGGCAAGGTGCGCGCCTTCGGCCTGTCGAACGAAACCGTCTGGGGGGCGGCGCGCTGGCTGCATCTGGCCGATACGCTGGGCCTGCCGCGCATGGCCACGGTGCAGAACGAATACAGCCTGCTCTGCCGCCAGTTCGACACCGACTGGGCCGAACTGTCCATCGTCGAGGACATGCCGCTCTTGGCTTTCTCGCCCCTGGCCACGGGGCTTCTGTCGGGGAAATATGCGGGCGACGTGATCCCCGAAGGCTCGCGCCGCAGCCTGAACCCGGACCTCTCGGGCCGGATCACGCCCCGGGTCTTTCCGGCGGTGGCGGCCTATCTGGGGATCGCGGCGCGGCACGGGCTCGACCCCTGCCAGATGGCCATCGCCTTCTGCCGGACGCGGCCCTTCCCCACGATCCCGATCATCGGGGCCACGACGCTGGAGCAGCTTCGGACCAACATCGGCGCGGCTTCGGTCACATTGTCGTCAGAGGTGCTGGACGAGATCGCGGAAACCCACCGGGCGCACCCCTGGCCCTATTGACGGGACTTGCGGCGCGCGGGCGTTCAAGGCAGGTGTTGGCGCGAACCGGAGAGCCCTATGCCCCGCAGTCCGTCCCTTGCCGTTCTGGCCCTTTGCGCCGCCACCCTGTTGTCCGCCTGTCAGACCGGGGGGCTGCGGGATCCGGCCGGGCCGAAGGATGACGTGACGCCGAACGCGGTCGCTGGCAACCCGATCGAGGTCTCCGCACTGGATGACCCGTCGGCCGCCGCCGCACCGGCGCCCGGTGCCGCGACCAAGCCTGCCGGTCCGGGCACTGCCGTCCCGCAGCCCACGCCGGCCGCCGCGCCTGCCTCGGCAACCCCTGCTGCCATGCCAGCCGATGCGGCCGGGGCCGGCGCGCCCGCGGCAACGGCCACGGCCACGCCCGCCACCGAACCGGCACCCAGACCCGATCTGGCCGAAACGCCGGTGACGCCGAAGTCGGAAATGCAGCTGGCCTGCGAAAAGAAGGGTGGCAACTGGTTCAAGGTCGGCAAGGGCGACAAGCGCGCCTGCGTCCGCCAGACCCGGGACGCGGGCAAGCGCTGCGAAAGGGAAAGCCAGTGCGACAGCGTCTGCCTCGCCCGCTCACGCACCTGCGCGCCGTTCAAGCCGATGTATGGCTGCAACGAGATCCTGCAGGACAACGGCGCACGGGTGACCCTGTGTCTCGAGTGATCCTTGCGCTGGTGCTGATCCTTGCCGCTTGCGCGGCGAAACCGCCCGCCGCGACCGGCTTCCGCGCCGCCGACGCACCGATCTGGTCCGCCGCCGCCTTCCAGCCCGCCCAGACCGCCGGAACCTGGCGCCAGGTCGCCGCCTTCCAGCCCGAGGGCGCCAGTTGCGGGGCAGGGGGCCTTGAAATCACGCCCGAAGCGGGGGGGCTGCGGCTGGAGGGCAGCCTCTGCCTTGCCGGGGGCCTGCGCAAGGTCTCGGGCCTCGCCGTGCCCAGCGGGCCGGGCCGTCTGACGGTCGCGGGCGAAGAGTGGTGGGTGCTCTGGGTGGACAGCGGCTATCGCACGCTGGCGATCGGCACGCCCTCTGGCCGCTTCGGCTTCATCCTGGACCGAGGCGCGATCCCCGCCGACCGGCTGACCGCCGCGCGCGAGATCTTCGATTTCAACGGCTACCGGACCGCAGCGCTGGCCGCGTTCTGACCCGGCACGGCGCTACTGCTGCAACCGCCGCAGATGCTCGGCCAGCTGGACCAGCCGGACCGGCGTCGGCGTGGCGATCCCGTCGCCGCCGTCATAGGGGACGAGCTCGCCTTGCAGAAGCGGCCCGAACTGAGGCATCGGCGAGCCTTCGGCTGAGTGACCGGGCTTGACCCCGGTATAACCCCAGATCTTGGCCATGACCCGGGTGCCGGGGAACACGCCCCGGTTCCGCGCCGACAGCCGCGTCAGATCGGCGGGCTTGCGGTCAAGGCCAGCCGCCGCCTCGCCATCGCCGCGCCCACCCATGCCGTGGCAGGCCGCGCAGAAGGTGGCAAAGTCCTCTGCCCCCGTGGGCGGCTTGCGGTCGACGCAACCGGCCAGCGCAAGCGGCAGAACGATCCAGAACAGGCGCATCTTGGGCCCCCTTTTTCCCGATAGGACAGGACTTTGCCTGCCGTCGCCTTGATCTATGTCACCCGGCCGCCCGACAGCCGCACGATGCGGTCCATCCGCGCGGCCAGCTCCAGGTTGTGCGTGGCGATCAGCGCCGAAAGCCCCGTCGCCCGCACCAGTTCCATCAGCACCCCGAACACCTGATCCGAGGTCGCCGGGTCCAGGTTCCCCGTCGGCTCATCCGCCAGCAGCAGCTTCGGCGCATTGGCCAGCGCCCGGCAGAAGGCCACCCGCTGCTGCTCGCCCCCCGACAGCGCCGCCGGGCGATGCCCCGCCCGCGCGCCGACGCCGACCTTCTCCAGCAACTCCCGCGCCCGCGCCTCGGCCGTAGCCTTCGCCACGCCATTGGCCAGTTGCGGGATCACCACGTTCTCCAGCGCGGAAAACTCGGGCAGCAGATGGTGGAACTGGTAGATGAACCCCACCTCTGCCCGCCGCGCCTCGGTCCGGGCCTTGTCGGACAGCCCGCCCATCGCGCGCCCGTCCAGCCGGACCGCACCCGCATCCGGCGTGTCCAGAAGCCCCGCGATGTGCAACAGCGTCGATTTCCCCGCGCCCGAAGGCGCCACCAGCGCCACCACCTCGCCCCGCGCCACCGTCAGCGATGCCCCGCGCAGCACGATCACCTCGGACGGCTTGCCACGGTTGTAGCCCTTCTCCACCCCCTCCAGCGCCAGCATCTCACTCATAGCGCAGCGCCTCCACCGGGTTCATCCGCGCCGCGCGCCGGGCCGGGAACAGCGTGACGATGAACGACAGACCCAGCGACAGCGCCACCGCCGACAGCACATCGCCCGCCTGCAACTTCGCGGGCAGGGAATAGATGCCGCGGATCGAGGGGTCCCAGACCTCCGCCCCGTTCAGCCAGTTGATGGCCGACATGATCTGGTCGATGTTCAGCGCCGTCACGCAGCCCAGGATCACCCCGGCCACGGTCCCGATCACCCCGGTGAACGCCCCGCAGATGAAGAACACCCGCAGCACGCTGCCTTCCGTCAGCCCCATCGTCCGCAGGATGCCGATGTCGCGCCCCTTGTTCTTCACCAGCATGATGAGGCCCGAGACGATGTTCATCGCCGCGATCAGCACCAGCACCGACAGGATCACGAACATCACGTTGTCCTCGATGTCCAGCGCGCGCAGAAAGGCCCCCGAACTGTCCTTCCAGGTCCACAGCATCGCCGCCGGCCCCGCCGCCTTCAGGATCGCATCGCCATAGCTTTCGATGGCATCGGGGTTTTCCACCATCACCTCGATCTCGTCCGCCCGGCCTTCCTTGTTGAAGAAGGACTGCGCCTCGATGAAGGGCATGTAGATCCGCGTCGTGTCGATGTCATAGCGCCCGGCGGTGAAGATATAGACCACCTCGTAGGCATTGACGCGCGGCGTCGTCCCCATCGCGGTCCTGACGCCCGAGGGCGAGATCAGCCGCACCCGGTCGCCCACCGTCACCCCCAGCTCTCGCGCAATGCCCGACCCCAGCGCAATCCCCTCCGGGTAACGCGCCAGATCGCCGATCGCCCCCGACCCGGCCCCGATCCGGGGGATTGCGGCGAAATCTTCGGGGCTCATGCCATAGACCTCGGCCCCCGTGGTGTCCTCGCCGTCCGACACCATCAGCTTGCCCTTGATGAGCGGCGCGGCCCGCGTCACCCCCGGCACCTTGGCAATCGCCGCCGCCATGGCTTCGGGCTGGGTGAACCCCCGGATCAGCTGCCCGTCCTCGCCCACCACGCCCGAGGAATAGACCGTCACATGCGCGTTGGCCCCCAGGATCGTATCCACGAACTCGGCCCGGAACCCGGCCCGCACCGCCAGCGTCAGGATCAGCGCAAAGACCGCCAGCGTGATGCCGATCAGGGAAATCCAGGTCATCACGCTGACCCCGCCCTCGGCGCGGCGCGCGCGCAGGTAGCGCCAGGCGATCATGAATTCAAAGCCCGAAAAGGGCGCCGTGCTCTGTGCCATCTGCCTTCCGCCCTTTCCGGGCCCGTTGAGTGCGCGGCAACCTGAGCGACAGGGCCCGAAAGGTCAAGGCACGGCCCGGTGAACGGGGCTATCCGGCCCAGGCTTCGCCCATCGCGTCCCGATCAGTCGGCCCGCGATCGGCCGCCACCTGATGCGGCTTCAGGACGCGGGCCTGATCGAGACCCGCATCCCGGGCACCGCCCGCCCCGCCGCCGCCGCTGCGCGGGCAAAGGCCCTCGAACAGGGCTTCACCGACGGGCTGGCCGAAGTTTGCGACCGGATCAAGGCTCTCCCGTTCGCCGCCCGATCCCTGCGGCCTTTCCGTCCCATTTGCCCTTTTTCCAAATACTCCCGCCGGAGGCGCCCCATTCCCGCGCCACGGGGTCACGCCGGACTGTTGCGGCCCGAGCCGGTTGGGCCACAGGCCCGGAGGCGAGACAAAGGCTTGCGCCGCGGGCGCTCGATTTCGCAACCGCCGCTCCCGGGAACACCTTCCGGGACCCGGGCGCATCGCGCGTAGGGCGGGTCGTTCTGCGCCCTTTCGGCGCAGGCCGACCCACCACCCCAGAGGTTAAGAAATCCTGAACGCCCGAAACCAACCCATTGATTCCAAATGGATCGCAGAAGTGTCCGCGCGCGGCGCACCTCAGAAGTCGGTCGGCGCCCCGCCCTCCTCTTTCCGCCGGGCGACGAACCGTTGCAGCTCCTCCAGTTGGTCCCCGTTCATCTCGGGCGCCTCGAACTCTGCCAGGATCTGCTTGTAGATCCGGTGCGCCCGTTCCACCGTCCAGACCGACCCGTCCGCCTGCCACGCCTCATAGTTCCGCCAGTCCGACACGAAGGGCTGGTAGAAGGCCTGCTGATAGCGGTCCTGCGTGTGCTGGATGCCGAAGTAATGCCCCCCCGCGCCGACCTCCCGGATCGCGTCGAAGGCAAGGTCCTCGTCCCGCGTGGCCCAGGTCGCCTCCTCGAAATACCGCTGGATCATCTGCAGGACCTCGCAGTCCATGACGAACTTTTCGGGGCTCGCGATCAGCCCGCCCTCCAGCCAGCCCGCGGCGTGATAGACCATGTTGGTCCGGCTCTGCACCGCCGACCAGAGGCTGTTCGACGTCTCCCACATCGCCTGCCCGTCCGGTACGTTCGCCGCGCAGACTCCGGAGGCCCGCAGCGGCACGCCATAGAACCGCACCAGCTGCCCCGTCATCTGCGTCGCCCGCATGTATTCCGGGGTGCCGAAGGCCGGAGCCCCCGATTTCATGTCCACGTTCGACGTGAAGGTCCCGATCGCCACCGGACAGCCCGGCGCGATGTATTCCAGCAGAGCCACCGCCGCCAAGGCCTCGGCAATCGACAGCGCCACCGCCCCCGACATCGTGACCGGCGCCATCGCCCCGGCCAGCGTGAACGGCGTCACCACCACCGGCTGCCCCCGTTTCGCCATCCGCATCGCGCCGTCCAGCATCGGATAGTCGTGCTTCAGGGGCGAGACCGAGTTGATGTTGGTGTACATCCGCGGCTTTGCCTGGAACTCGTGCTCCGTCAGCCCGCCCGCGATGCGGACCATCTCCATCACGTCCTCGACCCGCTCCGCCCCAAGGCTGTAGGCGTGGACGACCTTGTCCGTCAGAGTCAGCTTTTCATACAGGCAATCCAGATGCCGGACGGACGCATGGATATCCACCGGCTCTACCGGGTAGCCGCCCGCGATGTGGATGCAGTTGAAATACTGCGTCAGCTTCATGAATTCCTTGAACGTCTCGAAGTCGCCCGACCGCTTGCCGCGTTCCATGTCCCAGGCGTTCGGCGGAGAGGACACGTTCACGAACAGCATGTGCTTGCCGCCCATGACAAGCTCGTGGTCCGGGTTCCGGGGCGTGATCGTGAAGGTTTCCGGCGCCCGACCCACCATCTCCATCACGAAATCCTCGTCCATGCGGACGTTGGTCCCGTTCACGATGCAGCCCGCCTTCCGCAGGTGCTCCACCGCGTCCGGGTTCAGGAACTCGATCCCGATGTCGCGCAGAATGCGCATCGCGGTGCGGTGGATCCGTTGCACCCCCTCGGCATCCAGCGGCTCGACCGGGGCATCCGGGTTCACCGGGATCCGCCAGGGCATCTGGTCGATCACCGAGGTCCCCGCGCGGACCTTCATCCCGGCCCGGCCCCCGGCACGCTTCCTGCGGACTGGTTCATCGGTCATCGTTGCATCTCCGTTGTGCATGTCCGAAGATGCGGAAGCGGCGCGTCGGGCGTTACCGCGTTAGCGACAAAATTGCGTCGCATTTCGCATGTGGCCGCACAAGGTCAGCCGGGAAGGCTGGAAATCCAGTCCGGAAGCGCTCCGATATCGTCCAGCACGACGTCGGCATGGGGCGAGAGCTCGTCCCGCCTGGCGATCCCGGTCAGCACGGCGACGGTCCGCATCCCGGCGGCGCGGCCTGCCTCAAGATCGTGGCGGCTGTCCCCGACCATGGCGACGCGGGCGGGGTCGAGGCCAAGCTGGCGCGCGAAGGCAAGGCACATGCCGGGGCCGGGCTTGGCGCCATAGCCGGAATCGTAGCCTGCGATGAAATCGAAGCAGTCGGTGATGCCGTGGGTCGCCAGATGCTGGCGGGCGGGCACTTCGGAATCGTTGGTCGCCACCCCAAGGCGCAGGCCCCGCGCGCGCAGGGCGGACATCAGCGGCAAGAGCGGCACGGCCTGGGACATCGGTGCCTGAGCGGCGCTGGCGTCGATCCGGTCGGTCAGTTCGGCGACGCTTGTGCCCGGCAGTTCGGCGGCCAGGGCCGCTGCGATGTCGGCGGCGGTCGCGGCGATCACCGGGCTGTCCGGGGCAAAGGTTCCCGTGGCGGGATCAAAGCCGATGGCCTGTCCCAGCCGTGCCGCATGGGCCGCGTCGCGGGCGATCTGCGTCAGGAATCCCTGCGCCCACCGCCCCCAGCTGTCCCGGAAGTCGAACAGGGTTCCGTCCTTGTCGAACAACAGTCCGTCGATCATGTCAGCTGCATCCCGGGCAAGCGGTCAGGTCCAGTGGGTCTCGGCGCCCCCCGGCAAGGCCATTCGCGCGGCCTGTGGGGCGGTGTAGGGATGGCCGTGGCTGTCGCAGAATGCAACCACCCACCTGTCATCCTGCACGAGGAAATCGAGAACGGCGACCTGGAAGTCGGGCTCGGCAGCTCGCGAGCGGAGATCGGACAGGCCGGCTCCGGTCGCGGTCAGGAAGGCCGGAAAGATATCGTCCTGCGCGGCGATCCATCCAAGGGCCTGCAAGGCCAGAACCTGGGCTGCCTCTGGCGTCATCCTGCGACCTTTCCAAGCATGAGCTCCTCCCTCCCCGCCGGTCCGGCCCCGCTTTTCGGGGCGTTTCCGCGTCACCGGGTCACGAATTCCGGATCAGACGACCGAGTGAAAGGAATTGTTAACCTTCTTGGCGTCAGACTGTCCTGCATCAGGGCGATGAACAAGACGGCAGTGGAAGATGAGCGCACGGATTCTCATCGTTGACGATATCGCGGGCAACCGGATCGTGCAGCAGGCGCGGCTGGCCGCTGCCTTCTACGAGTCGGTGCTTGCCGCGGACGGCGCCTCCTGCCTGGACATCGCGCAGCGAGAGCGGCCCGATCTCATCCTGCTGGACCTGGGTCTGCCCGACATCTCGGGGCTCGAGGTGTTGCAGAGGCTGCGGCGGAACCCGGCCTGCCGCGACATGCCGGTGATCGCGCTGACCGCAAACGGCGGGGCGGCGGAACGTCTGGCGGCCTTTGCCGCCGGGGCCGATGACGTGATGGACCATCCCGCGAATGAAAGGGTGTTGCTGGCGCGGCTGCGCAACCTGCTGCGGCTGAAGGCGGAAAGCGATTTCCCGGCCCCGGACACGCTGGCGCTGCCAGGGCTTGCCGAGGCGCCCGCCGGGTTCGAGCCGCAGGGGACCATTGCGCTCGTCACCCCGCCGCACATGCCGGGCGAGGGGTTGCGCGATGCGCTGGCGGGGCAGCTGCGCGACCGGCTGGTGGTGTTGTCCCGGCGCGAGGCCCTGGCCGAACTGACGGCCGGGCGGGGCTGCCCGGTCATGCCCGAGGTCTTTGTGCTGCAGGACGACGGGCGCAATCCGTCGTCCACCCTGCGCCTGCTGTCCGAGCTGAAAAGCCATCAGGCGACGCGACATGCGGCGGTCTGTGTCGTGGGTCCGGCGGGGGCGGGGGATGAGGCGGCGATGGCCTTCGACCTGGGGGCGGATGATGCGGTCGGGCCCGGGGTAACGGCCGAGGAACTCGTGCTGCGGACCCGGGGGCTGTTGCGGCGCAAGCGGCATTTCGACCAGCTGCGCGCCCGGATGCAGGACGGGCTGCGGCTGGCGATGCGCGATCCGCTGACAGGGCTCTACAATCGCCGCTTTGCGGTGCCGCAGCTGGCCCTGGTCGCTGACCGGGCGCGGGCGGAAGGGTCGCCCTTTGCGGTGATGGTGATGGATCTCGACCGGTTCAAGGAGGTGAACGACCTCCATGGCCATGCCGCCGGGGATCAGGTCCTGGTCGAGGTGGCGCGTCGCCTGACGGTCAACCTGCGCGACACCGATATCCTGGCCCGGATCGGCGGCGAGGAGTTTCTGGCCATCCTGCCCCGCACCGGCATGGCGACGGCGCGGCGGGTGGCCGAACGGCTGTGCCGGGTGATGGATGACGAACCGATCCGCCTCGGCTCGGGCGAAGAGCTGCGCGTCACCGTGTCGATCGGTGTGGCAGTGGCGGGGACGGCGGGGAAGGACAGTTTCGGGGTGGACGGTCTGGTGGAACAGGCCGACATCGCGCTGCTGGAGTCCAAGGGGGCCGGGCGGAACCAGGTGACTTTCCGGCTGAGCGCTGCCTGAGGGCGCAAAAGGTCGGGCGTCCCGGGGGGGGCGATCAGTCCTTCGGGCGGCGGCGCAGGCCACGTTCCAGCCGGTCGGCGAAGGCCTTGCGATCTTCGGGCGACATCTCGATCAGGCGGGTCTCGATCAGGCTGCGGCCGAGTTGCAGGCGTTCGACATTCCGCGTCTCGATCGCGGCCAGCGCCGATTTCACCGCGGCGGGATCGAAGGGATCGGCGCGCAGGGCAGTCAGCAGCTCCCGGAATTCGGCTTGGGTCGCCTTGCGCGAGGACCGGAACTCGCCCGCCCGCTCCATCAGGTCCTTGCGCAGGGCGCGGCGGTCCTGATCGTTGAGCGCGTCGCTGAAGGGACCGAAGGAGATGTCGCGCGGCATTCCGCCGTGCGGGCCGTCGCGAAGCCAGGCGCCAAGGACCAGCCCGGCCACCGCGAGGTTCAGCGCGACCGAAACGATCAGCGCAGGCTTCAGCCAGCGCGACGGGCTCGGGCCGGAGGCCGCTGGCGGCTCCGGGGCGGCGGGCGGTGCGGGAGGCGGGGTCTGGCTTTCCGGGTCGGTCATCTGTGTCAGCCTTCGGTCGTCAGGAAGTCGGCGTCGGGGAAGAAGTCTGCCACATCGGTCGAGGCTCCGGTGAACAGATCCAGAGTGGAGGGGCTGAGATAGCCCAGCACAATGCCGAAGACCGCTGCCGTGCCCAGCCCGGCCAGCGCGGGGCCGCCGCCGATGGCACCGATCAGCCGGGTCAGAAGACCGGCGCGGGCCGGCGGGGCCGGAGGTCGCAGCGCCGCAGCCTGCGGCTGCAGGGCCAGCGCATCGGCCAGAACGCGCTGCATCAGCGCATCCGACGGCTGGGGCGCCGTCCGGGCCGCCTGCGCCAGAAGCCGGTCGAGGTCATCATCCTGCATGACCGTCATCCTCATATCCAAGGGCCGCTTTCCGGCCCGCCAAGAGTGCCGACAGCGCTCGCTTGCCGCGAGCCGTCAGGCTTTCCACCGCCTCGACCCCGATCTCCATGATCGCGGCGATCTCGGGGTTCGTCATTCCTTCCAGATGCCGCAGCACCACCGCCTGCCGTTGCCGGTCGGGCAGTTCGGCCAGAGCGGCCTCCAGCGCGGCCATCCGGCCGGACTCCTGCAACCGATCCTCGGCCCGGGGTGCGGCATCGGCCGTCTCGGGGGCATCGTCCAGCGCCACCAGCCGCTTGCGGACCCGGGCGCGCTGGCGGTCGATGCAGAGGTTGGTGGCGACCCGGTAGGACCAGGTCGTCACCCTGGTTTCGCCCTGCCGCCACTGGGGGGCGACCTTCCAGAGCCGCAGCATGGTTTCCTGCGCCACGTCCTCGGCCTCGGCCCGGTCCCCGGACAAAAGCCGCGACGCATAGGCCAGGACGCGCGGGGTGATGCGCTGGGTCAAGGCCAGCGCCGCGTGACGGTCTCCATTGGCATAGAGCACCATCAGCGCCTCATCCGAGGGGTCACCGCCTGCGTCAAAGGCCATCGTCATCCTGCGTCTGGTCTACCCTGCCGCCCCCTTGGCGCAAAGCGTCAGTTGTCGTCCTGGCCCATCATGTGGCGGCGGCCTTCCTTGCGCTTGCCGACCTTTTCGGCGGCGGCCTTGGCTTCGTCCTTCGAGATCGCCCCGTCGTTGTCGGTGTCGATCCGGGCGAAGTTCTCGGCCATCGGGCCTTTGCCCATCTCGTCGGCCGACAGGCTGCCGTTGCCGTCGTTGTCCATGTTCTCGATCATCCGGGCGCTGTGGCGGGCCAGCATTTCGGCCAGCATCTTCGCCTGAAGCTCTTCGGCGCTGAGCGCGCCGTCGCCGTTGGTGTCGGCTGCGGCAAATTCGGCGGCGCGGTGGGCGGCCAGTTCCTCTTGCGTGATCTTGCCGTTCTTGTCGGCGTCGATCTCGTCGAAGCGGTCCATCAGCATGGCGCCACGGCCTTCGCCGCCCATGCCCATGCCCATGCCCATGCCGCGGTCAGCAAGGGCTGCCGAGCCCAGAACGGCGCCCATCAGGGCCAGCACGGCGACAGCGGTCTTTTTCGGTGCAGTCATCGGTTCATCTCCTGTTTCCCGGGGCGCTGCTGCGACCCTTCTGCACAATCACACGGCGGGGCCCGCAACTTCCGTCGCGGGATTTTGCGACATCTGGGCACAGGGGGGGCTTTCCCCTGTGAAAATGCCGGTCCAGCCGCTAAGAACGACTCTTGAAAATGCGATTGACGCGCAGGACAGATCGATGGCCATGACCGACACCACGCCCGCCCTTGAAGACCGCCCGTGGAAACCCGCCGTCCTGCGCGGCTGGCGTCGGCGCTGCCCGAATTGCGGGGCAGGGCCGATGATGCGCGGCTATCTCAAGGTGCGCGACACCTGCCCGGTCTGCGGCGAGGAGTTGCACCACCACCGCGCCGATGACGGGCCGGCCTATCTGACGATCCTGATCGTCGGCCATCTTCTGGCGCCGATCCTGCTGTTCACCTACACCAAGTTCCGCCCCGAGCCGCTGGTGCTGGCCGTGGGGTTCACCATCGGCACGGTCGCGCTGTCGCTGTATCTGCTGCCGCGCCTCAAGGGGGCATTGGTGGCGCTGCAATGGGCGAATCGGATGCACGGCTTCGGTGCCGAACCGCATGACTGAACCGATCCGCGCGGCTGCAACGGTCGTCCTGTGGCGGGAAAGTCCCGACGGCCCGCAGGTGCTGATGGGTCAGCGCGGCGAGGGGGCGGTGTTCATGCCGTCGAAGTTCGTCTTTCCCGGCGGTCGTGTCGACCCCGAGGATGAGGCTGCGGGACGCACCGGCTTTATTTCCCCGGACTGCGCCCGCCGCCTGAGGCTGATGGTCCCGCCCGACGCGCCGGCGCCGGAAACGCTGGTTGCCACCGCGCTGCGCGAGCTGACCGAGGAGACGGGGCTGAACCTTGCCGGGATGGAGCATCCGTCGCTGCGCTTTGTCTTCCGCGCGATCACGCCGCCGGGCCGCACGCGCCGGTTCGACGCGCGGTTCCTTCTGGCCCATGCCGACAGCCTGGACGACAACCGCGAGGATTTCACCCTGGCCTCGGGCGAGCTTCAGCATCTGCGCTGGCTGCCCCTGCCGGAGGCGCGCGCGCTGGACCTGCCCTTCATCACCGAGGTGGTGCTGGCCGAGGTCGCGGCTTTAGTGACGGGCCACGATCAGCCCGGCGTGCCGTTCTTCGACAACTCCGGCACCACCCCGCAGTTCCGCCGGCTGGTCTAGCGCGCCGCCCTTGTCGACCGGAAAGATCGGATGCGGCACCGGGTCCTTGGCGCGGAAGAGGAACTGACGGAAGATCGGGACATAGCTGCGGTAGACGTAGCCGTCGTTGCGGCGCAGGTAATGTTCCCGGTTCCCGAAATAGAGAGCGGGCAGCTTGTACCACGCCACGCCCGGATGCATGTGATGCACGACGTGGTAATTGTTGTTCAGGAACAGAAGGCTGAGAGGTCCCTGACTTTCGATCACCACGGTCCGCGCCCGTGCCGCCTCATGCGCGCGATGTTCCAGGTAGGTGCGGATTTTCAGAAGGCTCCAGCCCAGATAGGCGGCGAGCACATAGGCCCAACCCGGCATCGTGCCAACCCATTCCAGCCAGGCCCAGACCAGAGCCAGCCCTGGCAGGTGCAGTGCCCAGGCCAGCCAGACGCGCCGGTCGCCCTTGCCCATCGCGGCCAGATCGCCCTTTGCCAGCGCCCAGGTCGAGATCGCGGGGCCGATCAGCATCCGGCCGAACAATGTGTTGTTGAACCGCAAGAGCGCTTTGGCGGGAGCAGGCAGCCGCGCCCAGACTGCGGGGTCGAGGTAGTTCGACTCCGGGTCGTCATAGGGGTCGGTCAGCGCAGGGTCGAAGTGGTGCTGCAGGTGCAGGTCCTTGAAGCGCAGGTAGGGGACGAAGACGGTCAGTCCGGGGAAGACCAGGGCTTCGGACAGCCGTTGCGACCGGAACGGGTGGCCGTGCAGGACCTCGTGCGTCAGCGAGGAATACTGGCCGATGGCCAGCGCGGCGGCGAGGATGGCCAGGGTGGGAGAGAGGCTCCACAGGACGGTGGTTGCAAGCACCCAGAGGGCGTAGGTTGCGGCGAACACGATCAAGGTAGGCCATTCGACGGCCCGGACTTCGGTCTGCAAGATGGGTTCCAGTGCAGGTAACTTTCGCGTGACGGTAGCAAGTCCACGCTCTGTCGGGAATTCGGGATATTGTAAACCAAGACCAGCAGGGGTTTCGGAAAATCATCGAATGATGGATAAAGTCGACAAGCGTGACCGTGCGCAGATGTTCCGGCAGCGCCTGGCCGAAGCGATGGCCCTGCGCAAGGTCAGCCAGTCCGCCCTCGCGCGAGAGTGCGGGGTGGACCGCTCGACGATTTCCGCCCTGCTGCACGACGGCACGCGGCTGCCGAATGCCCAGCTTGCGGCCGATTGCGCGCGGGCTCTGGGGATCAGCGCTGACTGGTTGCTGGGTCTGTCCGGGCGGCCCGAATCCATCGCCGATCTCTTGGCCGCCTCGCTGTCGCTGACCGAAGCCCCGCGCGCCCTGATCGACGAACGCATCTTCGGCTGGCATCAGGAGGCGGCGGGCTACAAGATTCGCCATGTTCCCGCGACCCTGCCCGACATGCTGAAGACCCGGGCGATGGTCGAATGGGAATACGAGCCGCAGCTGGGCCGCACGGCGGAACAGGCCATCGGCGCCTTCGAGGACCGGCTGCAATGGATGCGCGGCGCGGGGTCGGATTACGAGATCGCCCTGCCGATGCACGAGCTGACGGCCTTTGCCACGGCCTCGGGCTATTATGAGGGCATCTCGGCCGAGGTGCGACTGGCGCAATTGCACCATCTGATTGCGCTGTGCGATCAGCTGTATCCGTCGCTAAGGCTGTGCCTGTTCGACGCGCGCAAGCTGTTTTCCGCCCCGATCACCATCTTCGGGCCGCTCTTGGCGGTGATCTACCTTGGCCGCCACTACCTTGCCTTCCGCGACAGCGCCAGGATCGAGACGATCAGCCAGCACTTCGATTTTCTGGTCCGCGAAGCCGAGGTCGGCGCGCGGCAGATGCCCGCGCATCTGCGGGCGTTGTGCGATCGGGTGCAGTAGGGATCAAGGCGCCCGGTTGCAACGGATGAACGGGATGACCCGTGCGATCCGGTCGCAAAGCTGCCGGGCCGGCCCATAGTCGGCGCCAATCCGATCCGTCGGACGCCTGCAAAGGGCGCATGTGCGGTCTTGTCATCGGGCGTCCCATTGCGGCTTGCCGTATCGTGCAAACGCGCATGGCCCTTGGCAACTGGTGGGAAATCCTGACTATGCGCCACAAGGGCGGGACCCAGAATGCCGCACCGACAGGCAGGGCCGTCATGGGGAGGATCGGATGACAGGCCAGATGGCAGCGCGCGCGCAACTTGCCCTTGCGGGTGGCCTTGGCGGATTTCTGATCTGGGCCGTGTTCCGGGCCCATGATCGCGACTGGATCGGGGATTACCCCGCATTGATCCTGTTCGGGACCATCGCCACGCTGTTCGGCGCGCTTCTGGGCATGGCGGGCCCCATCGGTCTGCTCCGGTCCCTGCCGCGGGCGGCCCTGCTGGCGGTGGCTGTCGGAGCCCTTCTGGCGCTGACCATGCTGCGATACGCCAATGCGGAAGACTTCGTCCGGGCCGGTCTTCCGGTGCTTGCGACAGTGGCGGTGGCCAGCCTGCCGGTGCCTTTCCTGATTACCGGGGCCAGGTCGGGCTGGCGGGATTATCCCGCGCTGTTTCTGGAGGCCTGGTCCGTCGTGCTGCGCTTTGCGGCGGCGATGGCGTTCACGGGGCTGGTCTGGCTGGTGATCTACCTGTCCGACGCGGTGCTGAACATCGTCGGGCTCGACGTGATCGGCAGGCTTCTGAAACATGAAGTGGTGCCGCTGGTCCTGACGGGCGCGGTCCTGGGGCTGGGCATGGCGGTCATCCACGATCTGGCCGACCTTCTGTCGCCCTATGTCGTGCTGCGCCTGTTCCGGCTGTTCCTGCCCGTCGTGCTGGCGGTGATGGCCGTGTTCCTGGTGGCGCTGCCGTTCCGGGGTTTCGATGGGCTGGCCGGGGGGCTGTCGCCTGCGATGCTCTTGCTGACCATGGTGGCAGGGGGCATCGCCCTGGTGTCGATCGCGGTCGATCAGTCGGATGCCGATGCGACGCAAAGCCCGCTGCTGGTCCGCTCGGCGCAGGGCATGGCGCTGGTCCTGCCGGTGCTGGCGGGACTGGCGCTTTGGGCGATCTGGCTGCGGGTGGACGAAAGGGGCTGGTCGCCCGACAGGGTGTTCGTGATGCTGGTGGCCGGGATCGGGGTGGCCTACGGGCTGATCTATGCCGTTGCGGTTCTGCGGGGCGCGGGCTGGATGGGCCGGATCCGGCAGGGAAACATCATGATGGCCCTGGCGCTGATCGTGCTGGCTGCCCTCTGGCTGACCCCGGTGCTGAACGCCGAGCGCATCTCGGCCCGCGATCAGCTGGCACGGTTCGCCTCGGGCCGGACACCGGTCGAAAGGCTGGATGTCGCCGCGCTGCAATCCTGGGGCAAGCCGGGTGCGGCCGCGATGGCCGAGCTTGAGGCCCTTGCCAAGGAGCCGGGGCAAGAGGCGCTGGCCGCGGTCCTGGCGGGCGATGCGCCGGCACCTGGCGTGGATCGGGACGCGCTGGTCGCGGGACTTCGGGCCGCGATGCCGGTCCAGCCGGTCACCGCGACCGGCACGCGGGACACGCTGCTTTACAGTGCCGAGGACTATATGCTGCAGGACTGGACGCAGGTCTGCGCGGCTGATCTGACACCGGGCGAGCCTGGATGCCTGATGGTGGTCGCGGACCTTCTGCCGACCATGCCGGGGGAAGAGGGCCTGCTGTTCCTGCGGCGGAGCGCGGATTATGTCGAGGTTACCGGGCTTTACATCGGTCAGGACGGCAAGTTGCGCCTGCGCGGAACGACCCGCCCGGACGGCGGCTACTTCTCGGCGGCCGAGACCCTGGCCCTGATGCGCCAGTACCGGGACACACCGCCGCCGGTCACCGCCGCGATGCTGAACCAGCTGGGCACCGGCGACACCGGGCTGATCATCCTGCCGTGATCCTGTTCCGGTGAAGAACTCGTTAATCAATGCAGGCTAGTGTCGGAGCGGAACCATCGGCGAGGTCGGGTATGGATGCACTCTTGTTGCGATCCTTGCAGAATTACGTGCTTGACACCTTCGGGTCGGCCAAGTGGCAAGAGGTCTGTTGCCTGGCCGATCAGCCCAGCCGGACCTATGAGCCGATGCTGCGGTATGCACCCGGGCTGGCCGATCGGGTGGGCGACATCGCCGCGCGGGTTCTGGGGCGGCCGGTCGAGGCGATCTGGGAAGATGTCGGAACCTATCTGGTGACGAACCCCGACCGCGAAGGTGTGCGCAGGCTGTTGCGCTTTGGCGGCGTGTCGTTCAGCGATTTCCTCCATTCGCTCGAGGAACTTCCCGCCCGCGCGAAGCTGGCCCTGCCAAGCCTTGAAGCGCCCGAGGTCATTCTTGACGAAGTCGGGCCTGACAGGTTCGAACTGCGCTGCCGGTCGCACATCCGGGGCATTCAGCGGGTGCTGATCGGGGTCGTGACTGCGATGGCGGACGACTACGGGGCGCTCTGCCTGATCGAAACCGGCGCAGAGGATTGCATCACCATCGCGGTGCTGGACACCCGCCACGCCATGGCAAAGGCGTTCGATCTTGCCAGGCCAGAGGGCTGAGCCATGCATGCCGACCTGAGCAGGTTTCGCCTGAAGCTGGATTTCATGACATTGGCGCGGTTCATGCCCATGCATCTGCTGCTGGATGCCGATGGCTGCGCGTTGAGTTTCGGGCCGACACTGGCGCAGGTCCTGCAGGGTGACGCAAAGCTGGGTGCCCGGTTCGAGGACCTGTTCGAAGTGCGCTCTCCCGGTGGGGCCGTCACGATCCACGAGGTGCTTGACCGGGCGGGACACCGCTTTCGCATCGTGCCGCGCAACGGACTTGTCTCTGGACTTCGGGGCCATGGCCAGCGGCTTCCGGGGGACGGGCGCATCCTTCTGAACGTCACCTTCATCGACCTGATCGGCGCCATCCGCAGCCTTTCCCTGTCGGACGCCGACTTTTCGGCCTCGGAGCTTGTGCGCGAAGTCCTGTTTCTGGCCGAGGCAAACGCCTCGGTCACAAACGAGCTGCGGGCGCTGAACCTGCGGCTGGAGGGTGCGCGCGTCGCGGCCGAGGAAGAGGCGATGACCGACCCCCTGACCGGGCTGCGCAACCGGCGGGCGGTGGATCTGGTGCTGGACCGGCTGTGCAAGGCCCGGGCGGATTTCGGCCTGATGCATATGGACCTGGACTATTTCAAGGCGGTGAATGACACGCTGGGCCATGCTGCGGGGGATTTCGTGCTGGAAAACGTCGGTCGCATCCTGCGCGAACAGCTGCGCGCCGAGGATTGCGCCGCCCGGATCGGCGGCGACGAGTTCGTGATGGTGGTGGCAGGGCGCAGCGATTCGGCGACGATGATGCGGATCGCCAACCGCATCATCGCGCTGATCCAGGAGCCGATGATGTTCGAAGGCCAGCCGGTCAGGGTCTCGGCCAGCATCGGGATCGTCCGGTCGCTGAACTGCAAGGACCCCGTCCCCGCCCAAATGATCGCCGCAGCCGACCGTGCGCTTTACGCCGCCAAGCACGCCGGTCGTGGCCGGGCCGTGTTGCAGGACTGACCGGACCTGCCAAAGTTCAGTGTGGCAGGATCCACAGGGCCTCGGGCGGGAAGGAGACAGAAATCCTGGCGCCGACAGACAGGCCGCGGGCAGTGTCCGGCGTGACCATGGCCTGAAGCGCCACACCGTCGAGGGCAAGGTCGATCCGCGTCAGACTGCCCAGGAAGTCCACCGCAACGATCTGTGCGGCGCGCAGGTTCGGCCCCGGGCCAAGGCGCAGCGACTCGGGCCTGATGGTCAGAAGGCCCGGACCCTGCGGCAGACCCTGCGGCAGCGCGAGAGGTCCGATGGCGCAGTCGAACACCGCGTCGCGGACCGTGCCGGGGATGAAGTTCACGCCGCCGAAGAACCGGGCCACGGCCGTGGTCGCCGGGCGGGCATAGAACGCCTGCGGCGTGTCGTCCTGGACCAGCCTGCCCTCCAGCAGCAGCGCGATCCGGTCGGCCAGGGCGACGGCCTCGGCCTGGTCATGGGTGACGACGATCGTGGTGATCCCGGTCTCGCGCTGAAGCGTGCGGATCAGCAGCCGCATCTCGTCGCGGAGCGCGGGGTCCAGGCTGGACAGGGGCTCGTCCAGCAAAAGGACCTCGGGCCGCAGGATCAGGGCTCGCGCCAGGGCCGCGCGCTGGGCCTGGCCGCCGGACAGCTGCGCAGGCTTGCGCTGGGCAAGGTCGCCCAGCCGGACGCGGTCCAGCATCTCGGCGACGCTGGCGTCGATCCGGGTGGGGGGCAGCCCACGCATCCGCAGGCCGAACCCCACGTTGCCGGCCACGGTCAGGTGGGGAAACAGGAGCGGGTTCTGGAACACCATCGCCACGCCGCGCCGTTCCGGCGGAAGGTCGCGGATCGACCGGTCGCCCAGTCGGATATCGCCGGAATCGGCCGCAATCAGCCCTGCGATCAGTTTCATCGTCGTGGTCTTGCCCGACCCCGAGGGCCCGAGGAGCGCGGTCAGGCTGCCGCTTGCCACGGTCAGGCTCAGGCCATGCAGCGCGGCGGGGCCCGCGCGGGAATAGGACTTGCGCAGATCGTCAAGGACAAGCGTGGTCATGGCCGCAGGCCGCCGACCAGCGCCAGGCTGCGTCCGGTGACCTGTCTGGCTGTCACCAGCAGGACCAGAAGCCCGGGCAGGATGTAGAGAAGCGCAATCGCCGAAGTGAGGTCATTCCGCCCCGCACTGGAAAAGCTGAACAGCAAGAGCGGGAGCGTCTGGACCCGTCCGCCGCCGATGGCGAGGGTCAGCAGGTATTGCGACCACGACACGAGGAAGGCGAAGAGGGCGGCGGTCATCAGGCCGGGCAGGACGGCAGGCAGGGTGACTCTGCTGAAGGTCTGCCACGGTGTGGCGCCCAGGCTGCGGGCCTGGGCTTCGAACTCCGGGTCAAAGCGCGAAAAGACAGCCGCCATCACCAGCACCATGTAGGGCAGCACCGGGATCAGATGGGCAAGTATCACGCCCGGCACGGTGCCCACCAGCCCCAGGCGCAGGAAGACGCCATGCAGGCCGAAAACGATGGCGATGCCGGGCAGGAAGGCCGGAGCGAGGAGGAGGAGCGTCACCAATCCCTTGCCCCTGAACCGGTAGAGCCCAAGCGCGCGTCCGGCAGGAAGACCGATCAGCGCGGCCAGGAGGGTCGTCGCCAGGGCGATGCCCGCAGTCACGGCAAGGCTGTGCAGGACGCCGGACCGGGCATCGACCGCCAGCGACCAGGCCTTCAACGTCCAGGTCTGCGGCACCAGGTCCGGGAACCGCCAGCCATGCGCAAGGGACCAGATCGCCAGCGGCAGGATCGGCAGGATCAGGAACCCGGCCAGAGCCAGCGCCGCAAGGGTTCGCATCCGGTCAGCGCGCATCCTGGCCTCCAAGGCGCAGACCGCGCGCCACCAGAGCCAGAAGGGCCAGCCCCACGACCGCGATGACGACGGCCATCGCCATCGCCTCGGACCGGCTGGCAAGGTCGGTGTCGGTCCAGGCCTGCCAGGCCAGGACCGGCAGCGCCTTCGGGGCGTGCGCGCCAAGGACAAGCGGCACTTCGTAGGCGCCGAAGGCAAAGGCGAAGACCAGCGCCGAGGCCGTTGCAAGTCCGGGAAGGACCATGGGCAGCAGGACATGGCGAAACGCCTGCCAGCGCGAGGCGCCCAGCGAGCGCGCGACGGCTTCGTGATCCTCGCCAAGCGTCTGCAGGTTTGCCAGCAGGATCAGGGTGATGAAGGGCAGCTCTTTCCAGACGTAGAGGAGGATGATCCCGATGGCGTAGGGGTCATGGGTCAGGATCGGAAACTCGGCGGGGGCCGAGATCAGCCCTGCGGCATGGGCAAGGCGGGCAAAGCTGCCGGATTGCGAGACGAGATAAAGGATTCCGATCGCCCCGACGATGTGCGGGATGGTGAGGTTCAGCTGGACAAGGAAGGCGATCAGGGTGCGGCCGGGGAAGGTCTGGCGCAGCAGCAGCGCCGCGGCCAGCGCCAGAACCGCAGCAATCACGGTCGAGGCGGTGGCGATCCAGAGCGAAAGCGCAAGCGAGCGCAGGAAACCGGGAGCGGTCAGGACTGCGGCATAGGCGGCAAGATCGGGTTCGGTCAGGCCAAGGCCCGGCAAATAGCGGAACGACCGCAAGAGCGTCAGGCCCAGCCCGGTCAGGAACAGCCCAGCCAGCACCAGAAGGGCCGGGGCAAGCAAAAGCGCGATGCGGGTGCGGTCGGTCACTCCGGGGCCTTTCGGGCGGGCTGTGCGAAGATTGCGCCATGCCGGGAAGACGGGCAAGCGGGGGGTGTGGTCCCTCCCAGATGGGGCCAGGCGGCGCCTGCGACGGCAAGACGAAATCGAACGAGGAGCCGTCAGTTGCCGACGTTTGCGGCCCAGCCCTTCTCGATCGCGATCAGCCAGTCGGCTTGCAGTTCCGGCAGCGCGGCCTTGGCAAGTTCGGCGGCGGGCACGACCGACGGGTGGGTCTTGATCGCGGCAAACCCCTCCTGGATTTCGGGGGGGGTGCGGCTGATCTCGATCGCGGGGGCGGCCCCCCAGACTTCGGGCTTGGCCTTCTCAAGCTGCGCCTCGCCGGACAGAAGCAGGTTCTGCACGACCATCGCGGCGGCCTTGTTGGGCGAGTTGAACGGGATCAGCGTGTAGTTGGTGTTGCCGATGGTGCCGTCGGTCAGCCCGAAGGACCGCGTCGTCTCGGGCCAGGTCCCGGCCTGGACGGCAAGACCGAACTGGGCGGGGTCGTAGTTGAAGCTGAAGTCGATCTCGCCGTTGGCGAAAAGCTCGTTCAGCTGGGTCACCGTGGTCGGATAGGTCGCGCCCCCGCGCCAGAGGAAGGGCTCGATCTCGTTCAGGATCGCCCAGGTCCTGGCGGCGGTGGCGTCGAATGTCGCCGGGTCGAAGGGGCCCAGCAGGCGGTCCGGTCCGCCTGCGGCATGGATGAAGACGTGGCGCAGAAAGGCCGATCCGGTGAAATCCGGCGGCGCGGGATAGGTAAAGCGGCCCGGGTGGGCCTTGATCCAGGCGATGAGGCTGGCCATGTCCTGCGGCGGAGCCGGGACCTTGGCGCTGTCATGGGCAAAGGCGAACTGGACGGTGTTCCACGGCACCTCGCAGCCTTCGACCGGCACGCCGAAGTCGTTGGCGATGGCGGGATTGTCCCAGTTGATCAGGCTGTCGTTGGGCAGAAGGCCGGTATAGCCGCAGAAGGCGAGGTCGGCCTGTTTCATCGACCGGAAATTCTCGCCGTTGATCCAGATGAGATCGACAGAGCCGGCATCCGTCACGCCTGCCTCTTTCTCGGACAGGACCTGGTTCACGACGTCGGCGGCATCAGAGATCGGGACGCGGTTCAGGGTGATGTCGTAGTCGGCCTTCAGCCGGTCTGCGACATAGCCCGAGACATAGGCATTGATCGTGTCGGACCCGCCCCACATGAACCAGTTCACCGTGCCGCCGCGGGCCTGCTCCACGATCTGGTCCCAGGTCATGCGCTTGAGCGCCTCGCCGTCGGCGGTTTCGGCACTTGCGGCGGTGGAGAGAAGGAGAAGGGTGGCAAGGCTGCGCAGCATGGGGGCTCCGTAAGACTGGACTGCCCTCCATCAACCCGATAACCGGATGAAATGCCAGTCACAGGACCGTTGGCGGATTGTAACGGAAGTGGCAGCCCGTAGGGCTTCCATAACGTTGTCTGCCACAGTCTGCCGCCGTCTGAAAACACAAGTATTAACAGTCGTTTGCCGGAATGCCGTGTCTGCTGCCGTCTTGAAATGACCGCCTGTTTCTGCCATTTTGCTTAGGCAACGGTTAGGCAAAGGGTTCTGGTCATGTCAAAGTTGGACGACAAGAGGGTAGCGGCGATCAAGGGGCCGGAAGCGGGCAAGTCGGTCATGCGGGTACGCGACGGTCTAGCCGACGGGCTTTGGCTTCGCGTGACGAAGCATACGAACAAGCAAGGCGTCGAAGCCGTGTCGAAGTCTTGGGAATTCTACTTCACGTTGAACGGCAAGACTTCCTGTACCGGCCTTGGTCGTTGGGTGCCCACACCCCCTAACGGCGAACCCAAGTTGCAGCGCGGCTTGTCGGTCAAGGAAGCCCGCAAGCGTGCCGCCGAACTTTTGGAAATGGTCGAAGCCGGGCAGAACCCCGTTGACGTGAACCGGGCAAAGAAGGCGGAACCCGACGCGCCGAAGGTCGTAACCTTCGCCGACGCGTTGGACGAATACATGAAAAGCGACTACATTCAGAAGACGCTATCCAGCGACAAGCACCGCAAGCAATGGCGGGCAAGCCTTGACCTGCACGTTATCCCGAAGCTTGGCCCGAAAGATGTGGGCACAATCACCATTGACGACGTGAAGGACGTTCTTAAGCCGATTTGGGCGACGAAGACAGATACCGCACGCCGGGTACGGCAACGCATGGAAAGCGTCTTCGCTTGGGCTATCGACGAAGGACGCCGCCACAACGACAACCCGGCGTCGTCGAAGTCGCTTGAAGTGTGGATCAAGAACCAACGTCGGGCCGAAGCGCAGAACCACCCGGCCATTCAACAAGCCGAAATGCCGACTTGGTTTGCCGACTTGCGCAAGCGTGAAGGCATGGCGGCGCGGGCGCTGGAATTCGTCACCCTTTGCGCGTCGCGGTCGGGCGAAGTTCGCGGCGCGACTTGGGGCGAAATCGACCTGAAAGCGAAGGTTTGGACTATCCCCAAGGAACGCATGAAGATGAAGAAGCCGCATAAGGTCGCGCTTTCCGAAGCTGCGCTTGCGGTCTTGAAGGCGCTGCCGACCTTCGACGCCGACCACAGGAACCCGACCGCACTTGTTTTCCCGGCACCGGAAGGCGGCGTAATGTCGGACATGACCATATCGGCGGTTATGAAGCGTATGCACGACGCCAAGACGAAGAAGGAAGGTCGCGGTTGGGTTGACCCGAACGTGTTGACCAAGCCCGACGACCCCGAAGAAGCGCCGCAGCCGCGCCCCTGTGTGCCGCATGGGCTGCGCAGCACCTTCAAGGATTGGGCGACGAAGCGCGGGTACGACAATATCCAAAGCGAAATTGCCCTTGCCCACAATGTCGGCAACGAAGTGGAACAACGGTACCGCCGCGACGATTTGGTAGAGGAACGCCGCGCCATGATGAACGCCTATGCCGCGTTTTGCCGGGGCGAAGCCGTCGCCGATAGCGTCGTAGTGCAGCTTCGGGGGGCCGTGTGATGGTTCGCAAGGTCAACCCGCAAGACGTGTCGCCGATTGTTAGCGGTGTGGCCTTACCCCCTGTGGGCACACGGGCCGAAGACGGGCGCAAGGCCGAAGTTGCCGACCGCGCCTTTGCGGCATGGCAAGGGGGCGAGTACGGCGCACCCGCTAAGCGCGGCGCACTTCGTCAAGCCGCCGACGCGTTCCTAGGCGAATACTACGGGAACGCGACCAACAGCGTTTACTACGAAAGTCGCCTTGAAAATCTCATGCGTAGGCTTCGGGCGCAATCGCGTAAGTAGCTGAATATCGCAAACTTTCTTGCTGCCTTTGCCCCCTGTGCCAAAAGCGCCGGGGGCGGCATGGTCTTCACATATCAGGCAGACATGCCCGGCCATGTGGAGACAGACCAATGAACGCGTTGACCAACACCCCGACCGACCCCGGCACCCCCGACCGCGCCCTAACGGCTGCGCAGCTTGTGCCGAACGCCTTGCTGCGCACCCCCGACGTGTGCGCCGTAACCGGCATGGCCCGCCCGACCCTGTACGAAGCTATGGCAAAGGGGCTGTTCCCGCGCCCGATCAAGCTTGGCGAAAAGTCGTCGGCGTGGCCCGCGTCGGAATGCAACGCTGTGCTTGCTGCCCGCATTCGCGGCGCGACCGAAGACGAAATCCGCGCCTTGGTCGTCGAACTTACCGCCGCACGCAAGCACCGCATTTGACCATAGCAGCGCAACCCGCTGCCATGACGTACCCTACTGACTTGATTTTCAACGATAAGCGCAAGGCAGGCCGCAACTGCCTAAGCCATGCCTAAAGGCGCACCCGAAATGACGCAGAACAACCCCCTTTTTCCCCCGTATGGTGCCCTGCGTGCCGTCGTCGAATTCATCTACCACCAAGCCCCGTACCCTATCCCCGAAGTCGCGTTGGCGGCGGGCTTGGGATTGTTCGCCGGGATCACGGGCCGGGCATACCAGACCCCCGACCCTATGGCCGGGCTGAACCTGTACGTTATGTGCGTCGCCGCCACGGGCAAGGGCAAGGACGCCGGGCAGGTAGGTATTCACCGGCTGATTAACGCCGTGGTGCAGGGCAAGGGCGACGGCATGTTGCCCGAACTTGCCGCCGCAAAGGGCTTCGTCGGGCCGTCGCGCTTCGTGTCAGAACCTGCCCTGCTGCGACACGCCGCGACGCTATCCAACTCCTTCGTTTCCATCATGCCCGAAGGCGGGAAGGAAATTCGCCGCATGACCGACCCGAAGGCGTCGCAGCACGACCGCGATGTAAGCAACCTTTGGCTAAAGCTGTACGGCAGTTCGGCGCATGGCAGCGTCTATAGCGGCAGTTCCTATGCCGACAACCGCAACAACATTCCCGATATTCAAGCCCCGGCCCTTAGCATCTACGCCGAAGGCACCCCGTCTACCGTCTTCGCCAACGTCACCGAAGACACAATGGCAGACGGGCTTATTCCCCGGTTCCTGATACTGGAAAGCGTCGGGGCATGGCCCGAACTAAACCGCACGCCACAGTACCAACCGCCCGAAGACCTAACCGCATGGTTGGCGTCGCTTTGCGAACGTGCCCTGCGCTTGAACCAACGCAACGAAGTCGTGCAGGTTCAAATCGCGCCCGACGCCGCAGCCCTGTTGGAAAGTTTCCGTGTCGAACTTCGCCGCACAATGGAACGGGCAGACGAAGACGTAGCGGGCAGTCTGTGGAGTAGGTCGCACCTTCGGGCGATGAAACTAGCGTCGCTTGTGGCGGTCGGCGTCAACTTCGACGTGCCCACAATCACCCATGACCTAGCCGTGTGGGCAATCAACTTGGAAGTACACGCGACCAACGGCGTATCAAAGCGGGTCGATAGCGGCGAAGTCGGCGGCATGGACAATGACGAAGCGAAACAGGCGGTCGAATTAATCCGAACAGTCTACCGCTACGTTGCGACCGAATACCACAAGCTGCCAAAGCTTCGCGTTCCCCGCACAATGCACGAAGAAAAGGTAGTGCCCCTTTCATACCTGCAACAAGACCTACTTCAAAAGAAGGCTTTTAAGGACGATAGGGCCGGGGCAAACGCCGCGCTTAAGCGCACAATTCAAAGCTTTCTGGACGCTGGCGACTTGCAAGAAATCAGCCGTGCGCAGCTAGCAGAGAAATTCAATAAGACCGGACGCGCTTTTGTTATTACTAACCCGGCGCGTTTCATCGGCGAATAACCGTCGCAGGCGGGGTTTGTAGTAGGCTGTAGTGCGACCTTCCAACAGCTAAGCCATTGAAAGTAAACGTGTAGTAGCTGTAGTGGGTGTAGTACGCAGAAAAGGGAAAATGGCCCCGAAAGGTCGCGCGAAAAGGGGGAGTGAAAGATATACCTACTACACATACTACATACTACAACACAGTTATTTTTAATTTATATCAGTTGGTTAGGTGTTGTGTCGGCGGCAACTACAGCCCCTACACGTCAAACAGCCCCAAGCGGGCACGAAGAAAGGACCGAAGAAATGGCAAGGGAATATGACGAAGCAAACCGCAACTGCGACCCAAGGCAGTTGGTCGAATATATCGTAGCGCAGAACCCGGTATTTAGTGACGTACTTGCCGGGGCGCAGAAGGCGCATAGAACCTTCTGCCTAATCTACGTGGCCTATTTGTCTATGGCGTCGGAAAACCGCCGTTCGCGGGAAGGGCACGCAGGGCTTATCGAAGACGCGGCCCGGATGCTTGTTGCGAAGTACCTATACGGGTTCATGTCGTCGAACGGCACGGCAGGGTACTACCGCACGAAGGATTACCCCGAAGCGGTCGCGCGGCTTCTGGCAGACGAAGTGAGCAGTTCGGGCTACTTGTCGCTGTACGTCACCGACTTCCTACGCGAAGGCGCACTTTCGCTAGCGGAACAATTCAAGTCGCCGCCCGAAGAACACCCCATGCGCACGCTGCGCACTTACTTGGATTTTGTTGAACATATCAAGGAAGTAGACGTTGACGCGTACAAGCGCAGCTATCCGGCGCTGCGTCATGCCGTGGCACTGCATCGCGTCGGCATGGCTGTTCTTCCCCCTGCGACGTGGCAGCACTTGAACACGCCACTAGGCGACCTTGCCCCTGTGCCCGCCGCCCCCTGAAATCCGGCCCCGTGGTAGGCTTGGCGGGGTTCGGGGGTGTGCAGGGTGCCCCCGACCGGCCCGACCCCTGCAAGGCCCGCCTGTGCGCCCCTGTGGGCAAGTACCTGGTATCGGCCAAATCGACCCCGACGTAGCTATTCAACGCGTAGCAGCCGTACCGGCTTCCATTATCCGACGTAGTTATATGAAACGACTCAGTATTTTCCCGCCGTAGTTTCCCTGCCTAAGTACCGCCTAATATGCCGTCGAATAATCGTCGTGCGCAACCGGCTGAAAATTCTTTTGTCTGTAAATGTCTCCCACCGTCGAACCCCAAAATACCGGATTGACCGCCTTTCCCAACGGGCGCTTAGCTTCGTTTATGTCGCCTTACGTGGCCTGATTTGGTCGAATATGTCGGAACGAACCCGTGAATATCACAGCACAGCAAGCAGGTTGGTCTAAACCCCCCGTCAAGCGTCGCAGTCGCGTTCGCCTTGATAGCCTTGCCGATATTCGCAGGGAAGCCGCACGCCAATATCGCCGGGCACTTGAAGGCGAAGTTAAGATTGAAGACATGTCGCGGCTTATCAACGCGCTTTCCCTTATCGGTCGTATGGTCGAAGGCAGCGACTTTGAGCGGCGGCTAGAAGCCCTTGAAGGGGCGACGACATGAAACGGCTAGCGTCGCGTATCACCAAGCTTGAACAGCGCAGACGCCCGACCGCAAGGGTTCGTTCTAGCGTCGTAGAAATCGACGCAGCTACCCGCAAGCCGATTGGCCCAATGCCCATAGGGGGCCGGGTCATGGTCGCAACGAACTTCGGCAACGACGACGCTTGGTCGCGCGCCCTAGCCCGAAACCAAGCCCAACTCTTGAACCGTCCCTAGAAGGAAGCCCCAAAATGCAAGGCGCATATCTTGTTCAAAGCCGCGAAGCGATTGAAACCCTAGTTTCCCTGCAAACCGAAACCGGCAATCGGTCGCGGTTCGGGAACCCTGAAAAGTTCAAGACTATGGGCGACCGGATTGCGGAACTGCACCGCACCGTCGCAGAAAACACCGTGCGGGCCGCTGCACTTGCGGGCGACTTGACGCGTACCGAAGTCGTGCGCCATGTCGAAGCGAAGAAGCTTGCCGAACGCGTGTCGCAGGCAATCCGCACCGTCGCACAGGAAATCAAGGCAAAGGCCGAATACCTGCAAGTGCGGGGTCAGGAAGTCGCCGACGAAGCCTTGGCCCCGCGTGCCGGTTATGCGGCGCTTGATAGCGAAATTCGCGGTTGGATGCGCGAAGCGGTCAAGACCCCGGAAGGCATGGCGAAGGTTTCCGAACTTGCGAAGAAGGACGCCACAATTGCGGCTATCATTTACCATAGCCCGCAATTTCTGACCGGGCTTTCCGAAAGCCTGCATACGAAGATGCGCCTGCAAGCGGTCGAACGCTTCGCGCCCAATGCCTACGCCATGCTTAACGAAGGCATTGAACTGCAAGCCCTTGCGCCCCGCTACGAACGCGTCGTGTCGGAAATCCATAACGCCTTCTACAGCCCGCACCTTGCCGACAAGGGCGCAACCCGCGTCGAATTGGGGGATTGAGCCATGACCGTTGCAAGCGACCAAATCGCAACCGTCGCAGCTTGGCTAACGGCGTCGTCGCAGCCCTATCACGCGCCCCTAGGCGGCTTCGTCGAACGCGGCCCCTACGGAACCCTTGTCACTGTGGGCATTGATGAACCGGGGGCAGACGTTGCCGCACTATGCGCCCAAGGCGTGTTCCCGATCTACACGCCGCAGACTTCGCCTGTAGCGGTCGATTTGAGCGTGCCCCTAAACCAAGACGCAATCGCGGAACGCGCTTACCATGTGGCATGGGCGGCAGGGCAGGCCGCACGCGACCCCTCCGCCCGGTTCCCCCCGGTCGCGGTCGTGACCCTTGCGACCCCGGCGACGACCATTCGGGAAGCCATGACCGCCGCCGGGCTGCCTATCGACCTTGCGGCGCGGGGCGTGCTTGCACTTCCGACGTATGCCCTTCCTGTGGCGGCTGTAGAGCGTTTGGCGGGCGTGCTGCCCGTCGTGTGAGATTGGCCGGTGCGGGGGCTTCCCTGCCCGCTTCGGCCAAGGCAGGCGGGGGGACGATACCCGCCTGCCACCCTGAATTGACCGGGGTTAGTGGCTTCCCCCGGTTGATAGGCGGCGGGTCGTATGCGCCCTTCGGCCCGCCGCTACCATTCTAGGGCTTGCGGCACGACACACGGGCTGCCCTTGCCTTGGGTGACGGGGGGCAGCGCGGGCGCGGGTACCGCCCGGATGCTGCCCCCTCATTCGCCCGTTCCTGCCCGCCGCGCGTTAAGGGGTTTCCGCGCGGCTACTCGCCCCGGCCCGTAGCCAAACACGGGTCGGGGCTTTTTCATGCGCAGTTACAAGGTATAGTCGACGCAGGCACCCAAAGTAGGAACGGTAGATGCGCGTTATTGACCCGCGAAATGGTAAGCAAGCACCCCTAGACCATGACTTGCAGCCGCGTTGGGCTAAGGAATTTGGCGAATGGTCGCGCCAAGAATGCAAGCATGAACGGCAAGAACTTCGGCGCGGAACGAACAACGCAGGTATGCCCGTTATCCGAATGCAATGCCTAGATTGTGGGTTGCGGATTGGGAATGCGGTTAAGCGACCGCCGAACGCCGACGAACTGCCAGAATTCGACGACGCAATGCACGACGCATACAATGCCGCGCGAAAAGCCGCGCTTGAAAAGGTTGACCAAAAATACGTCGATATTCAGTTGCGGCGCTGGAAGGGCAAAGAAGACGGCGACAGCTACTACACGCAGGCACACAACGCCTACCTAAACTCCCCGGCATGGAAGGACCGTCGGCGCTTGGTCATGGAACGCGCCCAAGGTCTTTGCGAAGGTTGCAGAAAGGCGGCGGCGACCGAAGTTCACCACCTAAGCTATGCGCATTGGGGCCAAGAACTTCTGTTTGAACTTGTCGCACTTTGCGGCAACTGCCACGACCGCATTCATGCCAAAGGCGACCACGAAGCCTTGATAGAAGGCTGCAAGACGTGCCTGCACGCAAGCAAGGGTAGCTACTGCCTGTTGTTCGACATGCCCATGCCAATGGCGCTAGACCCCGAAGGGCCATGCACGTTCGACCGCGACGGCTACGAAGTCGCCGACTAATGTTCACGTTTTCGTGAGGGGTTCCGGGGCGCTTCGGGTCAAAAGGTGCCCCGTGAAACTCTAGGCATTTCTTAGGCAGAGAAAACGCCTCTTGAAATTATCTAGGAAAATCAGTGCCTTGCAAGGAAAAGTGGCAGCCCGTAGGGGAGTCGAACCCCTCTTCCCAGGTTGAAAACCTGGTGTCCTAACCGATAGACGAACGGGCCACTTTGCGCGTCCTACATTCGTGCAGGCCCGGGTGCAAGGGGCAAGACACCGGACGAGCCCTGGTCCCTGTTCCTTTCGTCCCGCCGCATCGGCGCTCTCACGTGACGAGGTCCGTTCAGACGGCTGTTGTGCCACAGAGGCCGTCGCGTCAAGACTTCGACAGGATCAGCCGTCGATGCGGGCGCCCATGATCGCGATGGCCTGCTGGTAGACCTTGGCGGCGTTCCATTCCCGGATGACGGCGAAGTTCGGCTCGCCCTCCTGGTAGCCTTTGCCGGGCGTCCAGCCCTTCTTCCTCAGGTAATTGGCGGTGGTCGCAAGAGCATCGGCCTGGTTGTAAAGGTCGATCACCCCGTCGCCGTTGCCGTCCACGCCATAGACATAGGCGTTGCCCGGCAGGAACTGCGTATGGCCCAGCTCGCCATGCTTGGCGCCGACGGTGTCGGGCGAGATCATGCCCTTGTCGACCATCTTCAGCGCGCCGATCAGATGCGGGCGGAAGAAATCGGACCGGCGGCAATCGTAGGTCAGCGTGGCAATGGCCGACACGACATTGGTGTCGCCCATGAAGCTGCCAAAGCCGGTCTCCATGCCGTGGATCGCGATCAGGACGCCCGCGGGCACTCCATAGGCGGCTTCGAGCCTTGCGTAGAAGTCGGGGTTCTTCGCCTTGCGGCTGCGGCCCTGCTTGACGATGGTGTCGGCGCCGCGGACGGTCATGAACTTGTCCAGCGTGTACTTGAAACTTTTCTGGTTGCGGTCCGCACCGATCGTGGCCTTGGAATACGAGGTCGCCATCAGCGCGTCGATCCCGCGCTTGCCGACGCCTTCCGCCCTGGCCTCGGCGGCCATCTCGGCCTTCCAGGTTTCATATTGGCCGCCGGTATCGCTGCAACTGGCAGCGTGGGCGGCGATGGGCAGGGAAAAAAGCAGCAGAGCAATGGAAACACGCGGCAACAGCTTCACGTCAGACACCTTTCCTGCGAATTTTTCCCAGTCTATTCAGTGTGGGGAAACAATCAAGCAGGTCTCTGCGACCTGCTGCGCGCGATGTCTGACATCCGGGTGAAGTGGCAGCCCGTAGGGGAGTCGAACCCCTCTTCCCAGGTTGAAAACCTGGTGTCCTAACCGATAGACGAACGGGCCACGCTTTCGGTGCGCGGTGTCTAGAATCTGTGCCGGGGTTCTGCAAGAGGAAAATTGCGCGGCCTAGGCCAAGGCTGCGTCGTCCAGCCGCAACTGTACCCGGGTGCGGCCGTTCCAATGGTTCAGCTCCAGCTTCCCGGCCAGGTGAAACCGCCTGTGCCCGGGGTTTTCCAGCACCGCGCCCAGCGGTCCGTCGAAGGCCCCGAAGGCGATGGCGTCCATCGAGGGACCGGCACCGTCGCTGACCGACAGTTTCAGGTGGCTGTCGCCGATGCGGCGGGCGTTCACCTGGACATTGGCGAAGGCAAAGCGCGGGGCGGGGGCCGCAGCGCCGAAGGGGCCGGCGTTCTCGATCTCTTCGACCAGGGCGACGGTTGCCGCGCCCGTGGACAGGAGGCTGTCGATCCGCAGGTCCTGCGGCCCCCCGGTTCCGGCCCCTTGCCGCGCCAGAAGGTCCGACAGGCGGGCCATCGCCGGGTCAAGCTGCGCGCGCGTCAGGGTCAACCCGGCCGCCATCCTGTGCCCGCCCCCCTTGGCAATCATCCCCTCGGCCGCCAGTCTCTGGATCGCCGCACCGAGGTCCACACCCGGGACCGACCGGGCCGAGCCCTTGCCGATGTCACCCTCGAAGCCGATCACGACCGAGGGACGGTTGGCGGCCTCTTTCAGCCGCGCGGCGACGATGCCGACAACACCGGGGTGCCAGCCTTCGGCCGCGGCCCAGACCAGCGGACCATCAAGGCCGCGCGCCTCGGCCTGGGCCATGGCCTCGGCGCGGACGGCTTCGGTGATCTCGCGTCGGTCGGTGTTCAGCTGGTCGAGACGGGCGGCCAGGCGGGCGGCCTCCATCTCGTCGTCGGTGGCCAGAAGCCGCGCGCCAAGGTCGGCCTGCCCGATGCGCCCGCCCGCGTTGACCCGGGGGCCAAGCAGGAACCCCAGCGCATAGGGGGTGGGGGGCTGGTCCATCCGCGCGACATCGGCCAGCGCCCGCAGTCCGGGGCGTTCGCGGCGGGCCATGATCTTCAGCCCCTGCCGGACGAAGGCGCGGTTGAGGCCGGTCAGCGGGGCCACGTCGGCGACGGTCGCCAGCGCCACGAGGTCGAGCAGGGCCATGAGGTCGGGGGTCTGCCGACCCTGTTGCTTCAGCCGCCGGTTGGCCTCGACGAGAAGGAGGAACACCACCCCGGCGGCACAGAGATGGCCGAGCGCGCCATCCTCGTCCTGCCGGTTGGGGTTCACCACCGCGAGGGCGTCGGGCAGGATTTCGAGCGCGAGGTGGTGGTCGAGGATGACGACGTCGGCCCCCTTTGCCGCCGCCACGGGTTCGTGAGAGAGGGTCCCGCAGTCGACGCAGAGGATGAGGTCGTGGGTGGCGGCAAGCTGGGCCATGGCGGGGACGTTGGGCCCGTAGCCTTCGTCGATGCGGTCGGGGATGTAGAGGGTGGCTTGCAGCCCGAAATGGCGGAGCCAGATGAGGAGGAGGGCGGCAGAGGCGCCGCCGTCGACGTCGTAGTCGGCGAAGATGGCGATCCGTTCGCGGGCCGCGACGGCGCCAAGGAGGCGGTCCGCGGCCGTCCCCATGTCCTTCAGGGTGAGGGGGTCGGGCATCAGGTCGCGCAGCGAGGGGGCGAGGAAGGCGGGGGCGTCCTCGGGGGCCACGCCCCGGGCGGCCAGGATGCGGCAGAGGGGGAGGGGGAGGCGGGTCTCTTGGGCCATGCCCTCGGCCAGCCGGTCCTGCACCGGGTCGGGGCCGGTCCAGCGGCGGCCGGTGAGGGAGGTCTCGACGGAGAGGAAGGCGGTCATGCTGACAGGGGTGCCGCAAAGGGGGCGGGCTGGCAAGGGGGGGAGTGGCGCGCCGCGCGCGGCGCGGGTTTCCGGGTGTTTGGAATCAAGGGGTTGGCTGTGGGCGTTCACGTTCCGGTAAGGAATTGGCAGCGAGCCCCCACCCCCATCCCCTCCCCACGGAGGGGGAGGGAAGGCACTGGGTCGCCGTCCGGCAGAGTCAGGCACACCCCGGCCCGAAGGGTCATTTCACCGGCGTCTTGTAAATCATCCGCCGGATCGAGCCGGATTTGGAGCGCATCAGGATCGTCTCCAGCGTCACCCAGCCGGGGTCGCGCTTGATCCCGGCGAGAAGGGAGCCGTTCGTCACCCCCGTCGCGGCAAAGATCACGTCGGCGCGCACCAGGTCGTCGCGGGTATAGACCCGGTCAAGGTTGGTGATGCCGGCCTTCCGCGCGCGGGCCTTTTCGTCTTCGTTCCTGAACAGGAGCCTGCCGTAGAACTGGCCGCCCATGCATTTCAGAGCGGCGGCGGCCAGCACGCCTTCCGGTGCCCCGCCCGAGCCCATGTACATGTCGATGCCGGTGATCTCGGGCTCGGCGCAGTGCATGACGCCCGCGACATCGCCGTCGGTGATCAGCCGGATCGCCGCACCGGTCGATCGGACCTCGGCGATCAGATCCTCGTGCCGGGGGCGGTCGAGGATGCAGACGGTGATGTCCTCGGTCGAGCAGCCCCTGGCGGCGGCCAGCGCCGAGACGCGCTCGGAAGGGGACATGGCCAGCGTGACGGTGCCGGGCTTCAGACCGGGACCGATGGCGAGCTTGTCCATATAGACATCGGGGGCGTGCAGCAGCGTGCCGCGCGGTGCCATGGCGATCACGGTCAGCGCGTTCGGCATGTCCTTGGCGGTCAGCGTGGTGCCTTCCAGCGGGTCAAGCGCGATGTCCACCTCCGGCCCCTGGCCGGTGCCGACTTCCTCGCCGATGTAGAGCATCGGGGCCTCGTCGCGTTCGCCCTCGCCGATCACGACGACGCCCTTGATGTCCAGCAGGTTCAGCTGGTCGCGCATGGCGTTGACGGCGGCCTGGTCGGCGGCCTTTTCATCGCCGCGCCCGATCAGCCGGGCCGAGGCCAGCGCGGCGGCTTCCGAGACACGGGCAAGGCCGAGCGACAGGAGCCGGTCCTGGAATTGCGATTTCTCTGACATCTTGTCCCCCCGCGATTTTTTTCCGTGTAGCCGGGGGTTTGCGGCGCGGCAAGCGTGGTGGCGCTAACGGTGTCAGACTTCCTCGATGCGGATCGCGACGGGTTCGCCGACGAGGACCCCGGTCGCGGCAAAGCGGGTCATGGCGTGGGCAACGTCGTCGGGGGCGGCCTTGTGGGTGACGATCAGGACGGGGGCATTGGCGCCCTGGTGGCCGTACTGGCGCATCTGGTCGATCGAGACGCCGGCATCGCCCAGGCAGGTGGCGATCTTGGCCAGCGCGCCGGGTTTGTCGAGCAGCGTCATGCGCAGGTAATAGGGTGCAGGTGTTGCGGCCCGGGCGGGTTGGGCGGCGGCAAGCTGGCTGGCCGGGATGCCGAAGGTGGGCAGGCGGAGGCCGCGGGCAATGTCGATGACGTCGGCCATGACGGCGCTGGCGGTGGGGCCCATGCCCGCACCGGGGCCGCGCAGGACGATCTGGCCGACCGAGTCGCCTTCGAGGACGACCATGTTGGTGCCGCCCTGCAACTGGCCGAGCGGGCTGCCCGAGGGGACGAGGCAGGGGGTCATCCGCTGTTCCAGGCCCCGGCCGGTCATCTGCGCGACACCGAGAAGCTTGATGCGGTAGCCCATGTCCTCGGCCAGGCGGATGTCGTCGATGGAGACATTGCCGATGCCTTCCAGTTCGACGGCATCGAAGGCGACGCGGGTGCCGAAGGCGATGGCGGCAAGGAGCGACAGCTTGTGGCCCGCGTCGATGCCCCCGACGTCGAGGTTGGGGTCGGCTTCAAGGTAGCCAAGTTGGCGGGCTTCCTCGAACACCGTCTCGTAGGGCAGGTTCTCGGCCTGCATCCGGGTGAGGATGTAGTTGCACGAGCCGTTCATCACGCCCATCACCCGCTTGATGCGGTTGCCGGCAAGACCTTCGGTCAGGGCCTTGATGACGGGGATGCCCCCGGCAACGGCGGCCTCGAACCGCAGGGCGAGACCGGCGGCCTCGGCCTGTTCGGCCAGCGCCTGGCCGTGATGGGCAAGCAGCGCCTTGTTGGCGGTGACGACATGCTTGCCGGCAGCAAGGGCGGCAAGGGTTGCCTCTTTCGCCGGGCCGTCGTGGCCGCCCATCACCTCGACGAAGACGTCGATGTCAGGGCGGCGGGCGAGAGCGGCGGGATCGGTCTCCCAGGCATAGCCGGACAGATCGGCATCGCGGTTCTTCGTGCGGTCGCGGGCCGAGACGGCGGTGATCGTCACCGGGCGACCGGCGCGGGCGGCGATGAGGTCGGCATGGGTCTGGATGATCCTGACGACGCCGATGCCGACGGTTCCGAGACCGGCAAGGCCAAGACGCAGGGGGGCGGCGGACATCGGGGAACCTCGGGCAGATTACGGCTGGTGTCTGTTAGCCGGAAGCCGTGCGGGGTGCAACGCCGTCAGGTCGCGGGCCGGTCTGCCCCGATCGCCGCCGCGCGCATCTTCAGGCGGGCGGCGCGGGCGGCAAGCGGCGGTCCGGGATCGGCCATGGTCGCCTGGCCCTGCTTCAGCAGGCTGTCGATCGGCAAGAGCTGCGGCGGCGGGCTGGTGTCGTCGTCCAGGGCGTCGAGTTCGGGGAAGGGGGCGCAGGCCGCGCAGGCGAGGCCGACAATCAGGAAAAGGGCAGTCTTTCGCATGGCACCCCCGCTGGACCGCCGCGACAGTATACGGACATCGCGGCGGGGGAAAGCGCCCGGCGAGCCCGGTCAGGTGCAGGTGGTGGTGCCCTGCAGGCAGAGCCGACGGTGACGCGGCTTGGTCACGATGAACTGGCCGTATTTCGCATCCTCGACCCCGACCATGAAGCCGGCAATCGCGGTCTGGAGCTGGGCCTTGAAGTTCACTTCGGTCTCGACGATGAAAACGCTTTCGCCGTGGTTCAGCACCGGAACCTTGCCCTTTGTCCGCCAGACCTGGATGTCGGGCTGGGTCAGAGCAGCGACCTTTCCTTCCGGCGAGAAGGAGAACAGCAACTTGTAGCTGCCGTTCGTCGTCGTGCAGCCCGGGCCGGTGGGGGCCACGCATTCCAGGCTGGTGATCCGCATGTTCACCGGATGGCCGCCGGGGGTCAGGAAATCCAGGATCTTCTGCAACCCGTTGGCAAAGGTGAGCGGAATGTCGTCCTTTTGCCGGGACAGGACGTCCGCCACGCCATAGGCCGCCTTTTGCGTGATGTTGATCGTGCGGAACACGTCCCAGTAGATGAACATCGCCACCAGCGCCCAGATCACCAGCGGCAGCATGAGCAGGCCCTCGGCCAGAACCAGGCCGTCCTCGTCGCGCAGGAAGGTGGCGAAACGCTGTTTCAGGTTGCGCATCTGACGGTCACCCCGGCTCGTTCACGAAGACGGTGGTCACGATCATCGCGACCGATCCGTCCGGTTGGGTCGGCATCTTCACACTGATCCCCGAGGTCGGGAACATCGGCCATTCCTTCATGCAGATCCGCATCAGCATGATGTCGTTGTCGGTTCCGATCGCAAACTCGTTGGCTGGTGGCTCGCCGACGTTGATCTCGTCGGCCTTGTCCACGCAGGGCACCGGCGGCGCGGCCATGGTGAAATCGGCGGTGTTCACCGGCTGCATCCAGATCCGCATCCGGTTGGTGCAGGCGGCGATCGATTCGCCCATCATCCCTGATTCGCAGATGCTCTGCTTCAGCTGCTGATGCGTCACGCTTGGGAAATTGCCCAGTCGCAGCTGGCGCACCACAAGATCGACCGCGCGGTCGAACATGATGTAGCGCGCCATGTACATGCTGCTTTCGAAAGAGGCCGTGAAGACCAGGAAGATGATCGGGAAGACGAACAGAAACTCGATCGTCGCCGTCCCGCCTTCGTCCTGAAGATAGCGACGCAGTGCCGTCATTGCGTAAGCCTCAGTTCCGAGATCAGGACGGCGATCTGTTCGAAGGCGGCGTTGAGGTCGTCGGCGTTCTTCACCCAGTAGAAATAACCCGTCCCCGGCGAAGAGCAGTTCTGGATCGGACCCGGCGTCACGTCGTCGCCAAGAACGATGCCGAACACCTCAATCCCGGCCTGCTTGGCCGCGGTGCAGTTGGTGTTCAGCAGGTTGTCCATGTTGGCTTCGTTCGTAAGATACCAGTCCACCATCGCGGCATGAATGGTGTTGTAGTTCGTCGCGGTGGAGACGTTCGAGCGCATGAACAGCTGTTCGATCACCCAGTCGACCGAGGCGTAGCGCCAGACTTCCGACCAGTCGAGGCGGCGGACCGCGCCGCTGCCCGACCAGACGGGGGCGCCATTCGTAGGGGCAATCCAGGCGCGCGGGTCGCAGCCGCCGGTGACGCTGGTGCCGGTGCCGTTGCCCTCGGTCTCGGTGGCGCCGACCTTGCGCTTCACCGCAGATGCCTTGAGGTGCGGGACGAAGAAATTCCGCTTGACGACGTTGCCGTTGACCACGGTGTCGGCCAGCGACCAGCCGGAACAGGAGTTGACCGGCTGGCCACCCGATCCGGTCGGGTTGATGCCCGGGCGGGTGCCACCGGTCAGGCCGACGCCGCTGTCATTGAACTCGATGGCGAAACGCCCGTCGGCGCCGCGCCAGATCGGCGAGGGGCCGGACTTGTATTCGTCCTTGATGCGGCGGCTGCGCACATGGGTGCCGTCCGTCATCAGCACGATGATCTTGCGCGTCTCGTTGTCGCTGTTGTTGGCCGGGCGGCCCGCCATCGCGGGGTCGCTGATCAGCGCCGAATAGATCGGCCGCGCGGTTTCGTCGATCAGCGCCGTGGCCCAGCGCATCCCGACGGCGATCGCGGTGTTGCCTTTCGGGTTCAGTTGCGCGATCCGGCTCTTGAGGTTGTTGATGTCGGTCGTGGGCAGCACGACGAGGTTCGAGTCGGCTTCGTTCGCGCCGGTGCTGGGGTTGTCGCCGTTGTTGCACATCAGCGAGCTGGAGTTGTAGGTCGTCGCCGTCGGGCCGCTGTAGCCGAGGTTGACCAGGCCGCCATTGGCCCCGTTGGTGTTGCTGGCGCCGGGCAGGGTGATGGTTCCCACGCTGGGGGCGCCGGGGGCGGTCATGGCAACGGCCGCCATCGGGATCGGCGTGGTGCGCGACAGCGCCGTCTGCGCGAAGACACCGGTCGAGGGATCGAATTCAAGGCAGTTGTGCCCTGGAACCCCGGCATTCGCGACACCGTCCCAAGACGACAGATGCGATACGGTGAACTGGTTGCGCAGCGCGACCGGAATGTTCACGTTCGAGGCATAGGGCACCATGCCGATCGAGATCAGGTTGTTCGGGTCTTTCGGGATCGTGTAGTTGCCCGCGCTGTCCTTGTTGTATTTCAGGATCGTCAGGAAGTTCGTTGCAGCCGTGCGCAGGGCGGCGATCTTGGTGGTGCTGCCCGAGGTTCCGGACATCGACCCGGTGATGTCGAGCGTGAGGATCACCTCGATCTTGGACACGCCCTGCTGGGCGGCAGAGTTCACCGGAATGTCGAAATAGGGGATGTCCAGCATCGTCATGAAATGATTGTAGGACCGGACCTTGCCGGTCATCTGCGCCTTGCGCGAGCTGGAGGTCGATTCCCCGGTAATGGTGGGGGTGGAGAAATCGACCATGAAATCCTGGTCGTCGAGACCCGCGCTGGCGTACCAGCTTTGCCCGACCGAGACCGGCGTCTGCGACGGCGGCAGCGCGATGTTCGAGGCCGCGAGCACGGCGCGGTCGAAGGTCTGCTGATAGGTCACGCGGCGCATCTCGGAGCGCATGACATCGACCGCGATGCCGCCGACCAGCAGCATCATCACGAAGATCATCAGCACGAAGATGGCAATGGCGCCCTGTTCGTCCGAACGGAAGTTCCGAACCTTCTGAAAGAGGCGCACAGAAACCGGACGCTTGGCAGCTTGTTCAAACATGTCTCGACCCATACTGACAGCAGCCCGCCAAAAGCGACGGGTCCCCACGGAACAGTTAGGCATAACTTCCGGCAGAAGTATGGCAAACTCTTCTTCAATGGGGCGTTAATGCCACATTCTGGAAACAATCCAAGGGTATCCGGGGTGTTCATTCGGCCCGGCGAAAATATTCCCCGGGCGTTCACCAATCGGTAAGAATCTGGCGAGCCTCCGATTCGCTGCGCTCCGTCGGCGGCTGACCTGCATTCCGCGCGGGCCTGGCGCGGTTTCGGGGTTCTCAGAACCCGTTCCGGGACGTAGCCTGCGGACCGCGCCGCCCGCGGGCGTGCGGGCAGTCAGGGAGGACAGGATGCAACAGACAAAAGAGCCGAGTTTCCGCGAATCCGTGGATCTGATGTTCAACCGGGCGGCAAAGCTGATGGACCTGAGCCCGGGCCTGGAACAGAAGATCCGGGTCTGCAACTCGACCTATACCGTCCGGTTCGGGGTTCGGCTGCGCGGCAAGATCGAGACCTTCACCGGCTATCGGTCCGTCCATTCCGAACACATGGAGCCGGTGAAGGGTGGCATCCGCTATGCTCTGTCGGTGCATCAGGACGAGGTCGAGGCGCTGGCCGCGCTGATGACCTACAAATGCGCCCTGGTCGAGACGCCGTTCGGGGGCTCGAAAGGCGGGTTGTGCATCGACCCCCGCCAATGGGATGAACACGAGCTGGAACAGATCACCCGCCGCTTTGCCTATGAGCTGATCAAGCGCGACCTGATCCATCCCGCGCAGAACGTCCCCGCCCCCGACATGGGCACGGGCGAACGCGAGATGGCATGGATCGCCGACCAGTATGCGCGGATGAACACGACCGACATCAACGCCAAGGCCTGCGTGACGGGGAAACCTCCGCATGCCGGGGGGATACAGGGTCGGGTCGAGGCGACGGGGCGTGGGGTTCAGTATGCCCTGCGCGAGTTCTTCCGGCACAAGGAGGATATCGCCAAGGCCGGGCTGACCGGCGGCATCGAGGGCAAGCGGGTGATCGTGCAGGGCCTAGGCAACGTGGGCTATCATGCGGCCAAGTTCCTGTCCGAGGAGGACGGCGCCAGGGTCATCGCGGTGATCGAGCGCGACGGGGCGCTGCTGGACGACAAGGGTCTGAACATCGAGGACATCCGCCAGTGGATGAACCGCCATGGCGGGCTGCTGGCCGACTATCCCAACGCGACCCATGTGCCCGACGGCGCCGCGGTGCTGGAAGAGCCCTGCGACATCCTGATCCCGGCGGCGATGGAGGGGGTCATCAACCTGTCCAATGCCGAACGGATCAAGGCGCCCCTCATCATCGAGGCGGCGAACGGCCCGATCACCTTTGGCGCGGACGAGATCCTGCGCCGCAAGGGCTGCGTCATCATCCCGGACATGTATGCCAATGCCGGGGGGGTGACGGTTTCCTACTTCGAATGGGTCAAGAACCTGTCCCATATCCGCTTCGGCCGGATGCAGCGTCGGGCCGAGGAGGCGCGGAGCCGTCTTCTGGTCGAGGAGCTGGAGCGGCTGTCGGCGGACAAGGGCCTCGGCTGGACGCTGGCGGCGGATTTCAAGGAGAAGTTCCTCACCGGCTCGGACGAGCTGGCGCTGGTGCGGTCGGGGTTGGACGACACGATGCGCACGGCCTACCAGGCGATGCGCGAGGTCTGGCACAGCCGTCAGGATGTCGAGGACCTGCGGGTGGCAGCCTATATCGTTTCCATCGGACGGGTGGCGGCGACCTATCGGTCGAAGGGGTTGTGACCCGACTGCCTTGCTTGCGACACCCATTGTCGCAGTCAGAGCAGGAATTGCGCGTCGTCTCTTGAATAACCTGTCCTGTCCCGGTTTGATGCGCGGGACAGGAGGCTTTACCGATGCGCTATTCCGGCCTGAAGGTCATCACCGAGGGGCTGTTCGGCAACAGGGGCTGGACACCCGCCTGGCGCGATCCGGCGCCGAAGGCGGAGTATGACGTCATCATCATCGGCGGCGGCGGGCACGGGCTTTCGACGGCCTATTACCTGGCGAAGAACCACGGGATCACCAATGTCGCGGTGCTGGAGAAGGGCTATCTCGGCGGCGGGAACGTCGGGCGGAACACGACCATCGTGCGGGCCAACTACTTTCTGCCGGGCAACAGCGAGTTCTACAGTCATTCCCTGAAGCTGTGGGAGGGGCTGGAAGCCGAGCTGAACTACAACGTGATGCATTCGCAGCGCGGCCTCATCAACCTGTTTCATTCGGACGGGCAGCGCGATGCCTTCGTGCGGCGCGGCAATGCGATGATAAATCAGGGGGATGACGCGATCCTTCTGGACCGGGACGGCGTGCGGGAGCATCTGCCCTATCTCGACTTCGACAACACGCGGTTCCCGATCTATGGCGGCTTGCTGCATCCGCGCGGCGGGACGGCGCGGCATGATGCGGTGGCCTGGGGCTATGCGCGGGGGGCGGACCGGCGCGGGGTGGACCTGATCCAGAACTGCGAGGTCACGGGGATCGACATCCAGGGCGGCAAGGTCGTGGGCGTGCAGACCACGCGCGGGGCGATCCGGGCTCGACGCGTCGGGATCGTGGTGGCGGGGCGGTCGAGCCAGGTCGCGGCGATGGCGGGGATGCGCTTGCCGATCGAAAGCCATGTGTTGCAGGCCTTCGTGACCGAGGGGCTGAAGCCGGTCATCAACCATGTGGTCAGTTTCGGGATGGGGCACTTCTATATCAGCCAGTCGGACAAGGGTGGCCTGGTGTTCGGCGGGGACCTGGATTTCTACGCCTCCTACGCCGCGCGGGGGAACCTGCCGATGGTCGAGCATGTGATGGAGGCGGGCATGACCCTGATGCCGATGATCGGGCGGGCGAAGGTCCTGCGGTCCTGGGGGGGCATCATGGACATGACGCCGGACGGGTCGCCCATCATCGACAGGACGCATGTCGAGGGGCTCTTCATCGACTGCGGCTGGAACTACGGCGGGTTCAAGGCGGTGCCGGCCTCGGGCTGGTGCATGGCGCATCTGATGGCGACCGGAGAGCCGCACGAGGTGGCGCGGAAGTTCCGGCTGGACCGCTTTGCGACGGGGCATCTTCTGGACGAAGAAGGCACCGGGTCGCAGCACAATCTGCATTGAGGGGCGGGATGGGTGATCTGACGACAGCCCCCCACCCCCATCCCCTCCCCACGCGGGGGAGGGGAGGCGCCTGGCATCTGCGGCGTGCGCCAGTTGTGGCGCTGCGCCCGGCCGCGCTGTCGGATGCCTCCGGCGGGGATATTTTCGGACAGATGAAAGCGGGGGCCGGATCATGCGGCTGACATGTCCCTTGTGCGGTGAGCGGGACCGGCGGGAGTTCTACTATTACGGGGCGGAGGATTATCTGCACCGGCCCGGCGAGGGCGCGTCCCTGGCGGAGTGGGACAGCTATCTGCACCTGCGGGACAATGTGGCGGGGGTGGTGCGGGACCTCTGGTATCACGAGGCGGGCTGTGCGCAGTGGCTGGTGGTCACGCGGAACACGGTGACGCATGAGATCTCCGGCGTCGAGCTGGTGGCGGAGAGGGCGAAATGAGGGTTGACGGCAAGGGGCTGATCGACCGGACGAAGCCGGTCCGCTTCCGCTTCGATGGCAGGGATTATGCGGGCTACAAGGGGGACACGCTGGCCTCGGCCCTGCTGGCGAACGATGTGCGGCTGGTGGGACGGTCGTTCAAGTATCACCGGCCCCGGGGCGTGCTGACGGCGGGGTCGGAGGAGCCGAACGCGCTGGTCGAGGTCGTGGGGCCGTCGAACAAGACGCCGAACGTGCGGGCCACGGTGCAGGAGGTGTTCGAGGGGCTGGTGACGCAGTCGCAGAACCGGCTGGGGTCCCTGCGCTTCGATCTGCTGGCGGTGAACGATTACCTGTCGCCGTTCCTGTCGGCGGGGTTCTATTACAAGACCTTCATGTGGCCGCGCGCCTTCTGGGAGGGGCTTTACGAGCCGCTGATCCGCCGGGCGGCGGGGTTGGGGAGCCTGTCGGGCCGCCATGACGAGGGGGTTTATGAGAAGGCCTTTGCCTTCTGCGACGTGCTGGTGATCGGCTCGGGGCCTGCGGGCCTGATGGCCGCGCTGACGGCGGGCCGGGCGGGCGCGGATGTGATCCTGTGCGAGGAGAGCCATGCCCTGGGCGGGCGGCTTCTGTCGGACGGCGGGACCATCGGCGGGCTGCCTGCGGGGGACTGGGTGGCGCAGGTGGTGGCGGAGCTGGAGGCGCTGCCCAACGTGCGGATCATGGCGCGGACGACGGTGACGGGCGCCTATGACCACGGCACCTATGGCGCGCTGGAGCGGGTGGGGCTGCACAAGCCTGCCCGCCCGAACCTGCCCAGGGAATGTTTCTGGCGGATCGTGGCGAAGCACGCGGTGCTGGCCAGTGGCGCGCTGGAGCGGCCGGTGGCGTTTGAAAACAACGACCGGCCCGGCATCATGATGGCCTCGGCGGTGCGGACCTACCTCAACCGCTATGGCGTGGTGCCGGGCAGGCGCGTGACCCTGTTCGCCAACACCGATCAGGCGCGGGGCGTGGCGCGCGACCTGATGGCGGCGGGGGTGACGGTGGCGGCGATCGTCGATCCGCGGCCCGATGCCTCGTCGGTCGAGGATTGTCCGGTGCATGTCGGGGCCGAAGTGATCGGTTCGCGCGGGCGGCTGGGGCTTTCGGGGATACAGGTGCGCAAGGGGTCGGAGATCATCGAGATCGAGACCGACTGTCTGGCGATGTCGGGCGGCTGGAACCCGACGCTGCATCTGACCTGCCACATGAACGGGCGGCCCCGGTGGAGCGAGGAGCTGGCGGCCTTCGTCCCGATGGAGGGCGCGGTGCCGGGTCTGGTTGCGGTGGGGGCGGCGAACGGGTCGTTCTCGACGCACGGCGCTTTGGTCACCGGCCATGCGGCGGCGTTGAAGGCGGTCGAGGCGCTGGGGCGGAAGGTTTCCGTCGCGGTGCCGGAGGCGGAGGACATGCCTTACCGGATCAAGGCCTTGTGGGCGGTCGAGGGGACGGGGCGCGCCTGGCTGGATTTCGCCAATGACGTGACGACGAAGGACGTGAAGCTGGCCGCGCAGGAGGGCTTCCGGTCGGTCGAGCACATGAAGCGCTACACCACGCAAGGGATGGCGCCGGATCAGGGGAAGAACTCCAACGTCGCGGCGCTGGCGGTCTTGGCGGATGCGACGGGGCGCGGTATCCCGGAAACAGGGACCACGACCTTCCGGCCGCCTTATGTGCCTGTGTCGATTGCCGCGATGGGGGCGGGGGGCCGGGCCGAAGGGTTCGCGCCGCAAAGGTTCCTGACCAGCGATCAGGCCAGCCGCGACCGGGGCGCGCCGATGATCGAGGCGGGGCTGTGGTATCGGCCCAGCTATTTCCCGAAGCCCGGCGAGACGACCTGGCGCGAGGCTTGCGACCGCGAGGTGATGATGGTCCGGCAGGCGGTGGGCGTCACCGATGTCTCCACTCTGGGGAAGATCGACATTCAGGGCAGGGATGCGGGGCGGTTCCTGGACTTCGTCTATACCAACACCTTCAGCACCCTGCCGGTGGGGCGCGTCCGCTATGGGCTGATGCTGCGCGAGGACGGGCATGTGCTGGATGACGGCACCTCGGCGCGGCTGGGCGAGGATCATTACCTGATGACCACCACCACCGCCGCGGCGGGGCTGGTGATGCGGCATCTGGACTTCGTGCATCAGGCCTTCTGCGCCGACTGGCAGGTGCGGTTCATCAGCGTCACCGAAGCTTGGGCGCAGTTCGCGGTGGCGGGGCCGAAAGCGCGGGAGCTGGTGCAGTCCTTTCTGGAAACCCCGGTCGAGCTGCCCTTCATGGGGGAGGCCCCTGTGCGGATCGGCGGCGTGGACGGGCGGCTGTTCCGCATCTCGTTCAGCGGGGAGGAGGGCTATGAGATCGCGGTGCCCACCCGCTATGGCGAGGCGCTGTTCCGCGATCTGGTCGCACGGGCCGAAACGATGGGCGGCGGGCCCTACGGGATGGAGGCGCTGAACGTCCTGCGGATCGAGAAGGGCTTCATCACCCATGCCGAGATTCACGGCAGGGTGACGGCGCATGACATCGGTATGGAGAAGATGGTCAGCGCGAAGAAGGACTGCATCGGCAAGGCGGCGGCGACGCGGCCGGGGATGTGGGGGCCGGAACGCGAACAGCTGGTGGGCCTGAAGGCCAACGCACCGATCAGCGCGGGGGCGCATCTCTTCGTGCCGGGGACCGAGGTGCACCGCGAGACGGACCAGGGCTATGTGACAAGCGTCTGCTGGTCGCCCACGGTCGGGGCCTGGCTGGGGCTGGCCTTCCTGAAGGACGGGCGCGCGCGGCATGGCGAGAAGATCCGGCTGGTTGATCATCTGCGCGGGCTTGACGTGATCTGCGAGGTCACGAACCCGGTGTTCCACGACCCGGAGGGGGAGAAGCTGCGTGCCTGAACTGATCGCGAAATCGGCCCTCGACGGGCGCAGCATGAACGTTGGCGGCGTGACGCTGGCTGAGGTCCAGGTCGGCCCGATCACCAGCATCGCCGTCCTGCCGGGCGGGACGAAGGCGGTGGCCAAGGGGCTGAGGCCGCTGGGGCTGTCGATGCCCGAGCCGAACAGCTTCCATGAAAGGAAGGGCGCGCGGATCGTCTGGACCGGGCGCGAGCAGGCGTTTCTGATCGGAGTGGACTGCCCGGCGCTGGAGGGGGCCGCGGTGACGGATCAGTCGGACGGCTGGACGGTGCTGGCACTGTCCGGTCCGGCGGCGGTGGATGTGCTGGCGCGACTGGTGCCGACGGACCTGCGGCTGGGCGCCTGTCCGGTGGGCCGGGCGCTGCGGACAGGGGTCAATCACATGAACGCGGTGATCCTGCGGACGGGCGACTATGCCTTCGAGATCATGGTATTCCGGTCGATGGCGCGGACCGCCTGGCACGAGCTGGAAACCGCAACACATATGGTCGCGGCGCGCGCCGGTGTGAAAATCTAGGCGGAAAGACGCAAGGCGCCGAATTTGTCACTGGCGTGTGATCCTTTGCGGGTTTACACCTTTTCTTAACATCGGATTAAGAAAAGGTGCACGAATGGCCCCCGACGGTCAAACCCTTGCCCCCAATGTTCATGACGCCGAGCCGATCCCCGAGGCCGCACGGGCCGAGATCGACCGGCTGCTGTCATCGGGCGATCTCTTCCGCTATACGGCGCCCTCGGATGCGCCCGTGGCGCTGCTGGAGGCCGAGTTCGCCGAACTTCTGGGCGCACGCTATGCGCTGGCGGTGTCCTCCTGTTCGGCGGCGCTTTTCCTGTCCTTGAAGGCGCTGGACCTGCCGAAGGGCGCCCGGGTCCTGATCCCGGCCTTCACCTTCGCGGCGGTTCCCTCGTCAGTGGTCCATGCCGACTGTGTGCCGCTGCTGGTCGAGGTGGGGGACAACTACCGGATCGACATGGGCGACTTCGCGGCCAAGCTGCCGGGGGCGGACGCGGTGATGATTTCCCACATGCGCGGGCATACCAGCGACATGGATGCGATCATGGCGCTGTGCGATGCGGCGGGCGTGCCGGTGATCGAGGATGCGGCGCACAGCCTGGGCACGGTCTGGGGCGGGCGCAACATCGGCACGATCGGCCGCGTCGGCTGCTTCAGCTTTCAGTCCTACAAGCTGGTGAACGCCGGCGAGGGCGGGATCATGATCACCGACGATCCCGAAATCGCGGCGCGGGCGATCATCATGTCGGGGGCCTATGAGGCGAACTGGAAGAAGCATCCGGGCCTCACGAATTCCTGCGCGCATTGGCAGAACAAGCTGCCGCTGTATAATCTGCGGATGCAGAACCTGTCGGCGGCGGTGATCCGGCCGCAATTGCCGCTGGTGGCGGAGCGGGTCGCGAAGGGGCGGGCAGGGCATGACCGGGTGGCCGGTCAGCTGAACCTGTCGTCGCATCTGGCGGTGCCGGAGGCCCTGGGGCCGGAGGAACGTGCACCGGACTCGATCCAGTTCAACCTGGTGGGCGGCTGGTCGGATGCCGAGGCAGTGGCGTTCCAGACGGCGGCCAGGGCGCGGGGGGTCCTGGTGCAGGTCTTCGGGCTGAGCGAAGGCAACGCGCGGGCCTTCTGGAACTGGCAGTTCCTGGGCGAGGTGCCGGACCTGCCCAAGACCCGGGCGATGCTGATGCGGGCCTGCGACGTGCGGCTGCCGGTGCGGCTGACGGACGGAGAGCTGGACTATGTCGCGCGGGCGATCCTGGAGGCGGCGGCCGAGGTACGCGGCTGAGCTGCCCACGCGTGGTCAGGTTTTCAGAGTCAAGGAAATCAACGGGTTGGCCGCGGGCGTTCAGCAATCGTCAACCTTTTGAGCCAAACCGCCCTCTTCCATCCGCGCGCCACCGGCGAGAGGGGGGCCTTGCTGTCCGGGTCCGTCCGGCAGTCCGGCACAGTCGGGCGCGGCGCCTGGCCGGACGGTCGGATGCCTCCGGCGGGAGTATTTGGAAAAAGAGCAGGCAGCAGGGCAAGCCCGAGGCGCTGCGCGGGTCGCCGGGCGGGGCCTGTCAGAGCACGCGCAGCGTCGGGGCGAGCCAGGGAGTGGCCTTGACGGCGGGGGCGATGACCACCTCGGCGATGAGCGGCTTCACGCGCTGGGTGATCTGGGCCGGGATGTCCTGCAGGATCCCGGCGCGGGCCGAGAGCGACAGGGTGCGGGCGAGCGCGGGCAAGGGCAGGGGGCGGACCTCGACCTTCTCGCGGAAGGCGCGGGCCTGGTGCAGCGCGAGGGGGGTGAGGATCGTCCAGCCCTCGCCCCCCGCGACCATGGCGAGGATCGCGGCGTAGCTGTCAAGCTCGAAGCGGTGCGCGGGCTTCAGGCCGTGGCGGGCGAGGTGGGCGGCGATCTGGCGGCCCATCAGGTGACGGGCGGTGTAGAGGATGAGGGGCAGATCGTCGATCCTCGCGGCCGGGGGGGTCACGGCGACGAAGGGTTCGGAGAGGATCGGGTGGACCTCGCGCCAGTCCTCCGGCGTCTGGTCCGCGCTGTCGGCGGCGATGACGATGTCAAGCGCGCGCGCCTCGAGCTGGTCCATCAGCCGGTGGCTGGCGCCGGTTTCCAGCAGGAAGCGGCAGCCCTTCAGGTCCCTGGCCAGAGCGGTCAGAAGGCGCGGGGTCACGTCGCTGTCAAAATCCTCGATCACGCCAAGGCGGAGCGTGGTCAGCCCGGCAAGATCGGCCATCGCCAGTTCGGCGCGCGCCTCGGAGGCGGCGTTGAGGATGGTCTGCGCGTGGCGGCGGAACATCGCCCCGGCGGGTGTGACCTGCACGGGGCGGTTGGCGCGGTCGAGGAGCGAGGCCCCCAGCGCGGCCTCGAGCGCGGTCAGTTGCTGGCTGACGGCGGAGGGCGAGACGCCCAGGCGGCGGGCGGCGGCAGAGATCGAGCCTTCTTCGGCGGCGGCCACGAAGACCTCGATCCCCCAGAGCGTGATGCGGCCTTCGGCTTCGGCCATGGGTCAGGCCCGGTGCGGGGTGATCGGATGGGCAGGGTTGCCGAAGGCGTCGACTGCGGGCGAGAGGCGGCAGCGCGCCGCCCCGGGGCCTGCGCCCATCGTTGCGCCGAGGCCCCGGATCGGGCCGGGGACGGGGAAAGCAGGGGAGAGGCGCGGCACCTGAAGACCCCGAGCCGTCAGAGCCGGGAGAGTTTCTTCTGCAACTCGGCCAGTTGCTTCTTGATCTCGGCGATGTCGTCGGTGGAGGCGGAGGCCTCGTCCTCTTTGGCGGGGCCGGAGCCGGACCAGCCGGGCATCCCGCCCATCATCGTCTTGAGGAACGCCTCTTGCTGCTTGCGCAACGCCTCGAACCCGGGGACGGCGGCCATCGGATTGGGAAAGGCGGCAAGGTTTTCCACCATCTTGGCCTGGCTGTCGCGCAGCATTTCGAAGGAAGAGGCCAGGAACTGCGGCATCACCGCCTGCATGCCGGTCGCGTAGCTGCGGACGAGATCGGTGAGGACGCCGACGGGCAGCACGCTTTCGCCCTTGGATTCATGTTCCGCGACGATCTGAAGGAGATACTGGCGCGTCAGGTCATCGCCGGTCTTCAGGTCGACGATCTGCACGTCGCGGCCCTGGCGGATGAACCCTGCGATGTCTTCCAGGGTGACGTAATCCGAAGTCTCGGTGTTGTAGAGACGGCGGCTGGCGTAACGCTTGATGAGAAGCGGCTTGTCGGTATCGGCCATGGTTCCCTCCCCCAGGGACTTTGCGCTTGCAGAGAAGCCTAAGGCGGGGTGCAGCGAAAAGCAAATCTTTCACGGCACCCGTCCGGGCGGTCGGCTCCGGCGAGGGGAAGGGCCGAATGAAAACGGCCCGGAGTTGCCTCCGGGCCTTTGCCGCGTCCTGGGGGAACGCAGAACTCGTTACCTGGACCCTGGCGAATTACTTCGCGGCCGCAGCGGCCTTCTTGGCGACGTTGGTCACCTCGGTGGTGGCTTTCTTGACGGCGGCGGTCGCGTCTTCCGACATGTCCTTGCCGGCGGCCAGCATCAGCTCGACGGTTTCCATCTGCACCTTCTTGGCGACTTCGGCGAAGGCGGCCAGATTCTCGGCAGCCATTTCGGCAGCGGCCGAAGCGAAGTCGGTCATCGACTTGGTGTAGTCGGCCGGCTCGGCCTTGGCCTTGGCGATCTCGCCAACCTTGGCCAGCGCGTCCTTGGTCCATTTGGCGGTGATCTCGGTCGACTTTTCAGCCGCTTCGATCGCCACTTTCGAGAACTTCTCGGCGAAGGCGGCCTGGGTCTTGAACGCGTTCTGGAACGCCGAGGCGTCAACCGGGAACGAGGCCATCATGTCCTGCATGACTTTGGTGAAATCCGGGGTCTTGGTCATTGTCATATCTCCGATCTGAGGGGCGTTTCTCTCGGGGATGCTACCCCGTCTTCATGACAGAGATATAGATGCTGCGGCGCAGCATTTCAAGTCTTTTTCTGCATCGCAGCAAAACCGGAAGGCGAGCGGGTTAACCCTGCGGAAAGCGGGTGAAATGTCAGAGCTGCGGCTGGGCCACCACGTAGGTGCCCGGCGCGGGGCCCAGCGAATCGGCCGGTTTCCGCGCGGGAATCATCGGGCCGGACTGCCGGGCCAGCCAATCGGCCCAGCGGGGCCACCAGCTGCCCTTGTGGAAGGTCGCGGATTTCAGCCATGCCTCGGGGTCGCCCGCGACGGGGGCGTCGTTGGTGTAGTGGCCGTACTTGTCCTTGGCGGGCGGGTTGATGATCCCGGCGATGTGGCCGGATTCGGACAGGATGAAGGTCTTGTCCTTCGACCCCATCTGCCTGATGCCGTTGAACGAGGCTTTCCACGGCGCGATGTGGTCGGTCTCGCAGGCGATGGCGCAGAGGGGAAGTTGCACGTCGGCCAGGCTGACGGGGCGGCCGAAGACCTGGAACTCTCCCTTGGCGAAACCGTCGTTCTGGCAGAGGCCGCGCAGGTATTCGATGGCCATCTTCGCGGGCAGGTTGGTCCCGTCGCCATTCCAGTAGAGCAGGTCGAAGGCGGGCGGCGCCTCGCCCAGCATGTAGGACTTGATGGCGGGGGTGTAGATCAGGTCGTTCGAGCGCAGGAAGCTGAAGGTGCGCGACATGAAGAATTTGGACAGGATGCCGTCGCGCGCGGTCTGGCGTTCGATGCCATCGACGAAATCGTCGTTGAGGAAGACGCCGACCTCACCCGGGTCGGAGAAATCGGTCAGCGTGGTGAAGAAGGTGGCGGTCCTGACCGATGTGTCCCCGGCCTTATGCAGATGCGCAAGGGTCAGGCCCAGCGTGGTGCCGGCGATGCAGTAGCCGACGGCGTTGATCTGTTTCTCGCCGGTGATGCGGCGGACCTCGGCCATGGCGCGCAGGAAGCCGTCGCGGATATAGTCGTCCATTCCGGTCCCGGCGTAAGAGGCGTCGGGGTTGACCCAGGAGACGACGAAGAGGGTGAAGCCCTGGTCCACGATCCACTTGATGAGCGAATTCGCGGGCTTGAGGTCCATGACGTAGAACTTGTTGATCCAGGGCGGGAAGATCAGGAGGGGCGTCTTGTGGACGGTCTCGGTCGTGGGCGCATACTGGATCAGCTCCAGCAGCCGGTTGCGGTAGACCACCTCGCCCGGCGTGGTGGCGAGGTTCTGGCCGACATGGAAGGCCTCGCGGTCGGCCAGCGTGACCAGAAGATCGCCCTGGTTCGATTCGATGTCGCGGACGAGGTTCTCCAGCCCCTGCACCAGGGATTCCCCGTCCGTCTCGACCGCCTTTTCCAGCGCCTCGGGGTTGGTGCCCAGGAAGTTCGTGGGGCTGAACATGTCGACGATCTGTTTCGTGAAATACTCCACCCGCTTGCGGTCGGCGGGGTCCAGCGTCTCCATGTCGCCGACGGCCGTGCTGATCGCCTCGGCGTTCAGCTGGTACTGCTGCTTGAGATAGTTGAAGAAGGGATGCGTCTCCCACAGGGGATTGCTGAACCGGCGATCCTTGGGGTTCGGGTCGGGGGGCGCCTTGAATTCGCCCTTCGCAAGGGTCTGTTGCGCCTCGACATAATGTTTCAGCGTCTTGCCCCAGTAGTTCACCTGATGCTCGACCACTTTCGCCGGGTTCGAGACCATCTCGGCGAACCAGGCGGCGGCGGCCTTCAAGTAGACATCGGGCGCGGGGCCGTTCAGCGCGGGGTCGACCTGTCGCCGATGCGTCAACGCAGCGGTGAGGCGCTTTGACAACTCCTCAACCTTTGCGAGGTTAGCCTGCAACCGTTCGGCCTTTTCCAATGCGGCTTTGGTCTCGGGGGTGCTGTCTTCTGTTGTCATGTGAACCATTCCCCCCTATCGTCGCCGCTGTGCAGCATACCGGTGCGTCCCGCGCCCCGCCATGCGACATCCGCCCGTCGGGGGCAAGGAGACGTGATGAAGTATATGTACACCTACGACCTGATGGAAAGCGCCCGCAACACGAATGAGTGGTTGGGCGCCTCTGCCCGGGCCTTTGCCAGTTACCCGGTCTTCGCCCTGTCGCTGAACCCGGTGCTGCCGCTGATGGCGGCCTGGGGCGAGGTGACGGAACGGACCTTCAGCCGCATGGTCGCCAAGCCCGACTGGGGCATCCGGTCGATCGTGGGGCCGGATGGGCAGGACCATCTGGTGGACGTGGTGAAGGTGGTGGAAAAGCCCTTCGGCGATCTGGTCCATTTCCACGTCCGCCGCCGCTCGCCCATGGCGCGCAAGGTCCTGCTGGTTGCGCCGATGTCGGGGCATTATGCGACCCTGCTGCGATCCACCGTATCCAGTCTTCTGCCCGATGCCGACGTTTATGTGACGGACTGGCACAATGCGCGCGACATTCCGGTCAGCGCGGGCAAGTTCGATGTCGAGGATTACACGCTCTATCTTGCCGAGTTCATGAAGGTGCTGGGCCCCGACACGCATGTCATCGCCGTCTGCCAGCCCGCGCCGCTGACGCTGGCCGCGACGGCCTATCTGGCGGCCGAGGACCCGGAGGCACAGCCGAAGTCGCTGGTGCTGATCGGCGGGCCGGTCGATCCCGATGCCGCCGCAACCGAAGTGACGGATTTCGGCCGCCGGGTGACGATGGGACAGCTGGAGCACATCGCCATCCAGCGCGTCGGCTTCAAGTACAAGGGCGCGGGACGGCTGGTCTATCCGGGGCTGTTGCAGCTGCAAAGCTTCATGACGATGAATGCCGAACGGCACGGCAAGGCCTTTGTCGAGCAGATCTTCCGTGTCGCCCGGGGCGAGGCCTCGGATCACGATGCGCATAACCGGTTCTATGACGAATATCTGTCGGTGATGGACATGACGGCCGAGTTCTACCTGTCCACGGTGGAACGCATCTTCAAGAACCGCGAGATTGCGCGGAACGAGTTCGTGGTGGCAGGCCGCAAGGTGGACATGGGCGCGATCAACCGGGTTTCGGTGATGACGGTGGAGGGGGCCAACGACGACATCTCGGCCCCCGGTCAATGTGTCGCCGCGCTGAAGCTGCTGACCGGCCTGCCCGAGGAGAGGAAGGGCCACCATCTGGAGCCGGGCGCGGGGCACTACGGCATCTTCGCCGGGAAGAGCTGGCGGTTGAACATCCGGCCCCTGGTGCTGAACTTCATCGACCGCGCGGCGGGCAAGCCCAAGGCGAAGATCGCGCTGGCCTCGGCGCAGTAGCGCGCAGGGCGGGTCGTCGCGCACCTCTTGCAGGCGGTGGGCCTGCGGGGGGCGGGACAGCCGGGGGGGATCACCTCAGCATCAGCGTCGGCAAGCGGCCCGACAGGAAGGTCTGCAAGAGCTTTGTGACCGCCTCGGGCTGTTCAAGCTGCGGCAGGTGGCCGGCCTCGTCGATGAGTTCCAGACAGCCCTGCGGCATCATCGCGGCCAGGAATTCCGCCCGGCGGCGCGGGACCAGCGTGTCGGCCGCGCCCGCGATCACCATCGTCGGCACATGGGCCTTGCGCAGGGTCTTCTGCTGGTCGGGACGGCGTTGCAGCACGCGAAGATGGCGTCGGAACTGCGCGATGCCAAGGGTCTCGGCCATGTCGATGACCAGGGCCATGACCTCGTCGCGCCAGGGCGCGTCGTAAAGCGCGGTCAGGGGCAGCATCTGGGCCATGCAGGCCCGGAGGTGCCCGGTCTTGGCGGCGACGAGCAGCGCCTCTTGCCGGGCGGCGAGGTGCGGGGTCTCGGGCAGGGGATCGGTGGAGATCAGCGCGATGCGGGTCACGGCTTCGGGCCGTTTGCGCAAGAGCTCGATCGCGATGTTGCCGCCCAGCCCATGCGCGACCAGGGCAAAGCGCGGCGGCAGATGCGGGGCGATTCCGGCGGCGATCTTTTCGACCGTCTCGCCAAGGCCGGGGGTCAGCAGGATGATCGGGCGGTCCGCGCCAAGCCTGGCAATCTGCGGCATGAAGCTGCGCGCGTCGGCCATGAAGCCGGGGATCAGCACAAGGGGTTCGTTCGGGGCGGTTTCGGTCAGGAGGAGAACGCTCATGACACAGGCCTTCCGTGCAGGGTTTCTGCAAGCGCAGGTTTTCTTCTTTTCTGAAGCGTAACCCACAAGCCTATGGATTCAAAACCGGATTTCCGTCATCCAAGCCAGGATCGGCGGAAAGGTCACATCAGCGGATGTTCGATACCTTGAAGCCGGGATGATCTTCGACCGGCAGCGCCTCACGCGCGCGGGTGACGTCCTCCACCGCCTCGACGATCATCGCAAGGCAGGCCGGGGTCGAGAAGCGGTGGTCGGCATCCTTGACCAGGGTCAACCGCAGGTCGGGGCTGGAGATCTGGTGGAAAAGCGAGATCGCGACGGTGGGCGGCACGTCGGTATCCGCGCTGCCTTGCAAGAGGCGCACCGGCATGTGGAGGTGCAAGGGGCCGTTCATCACCAGGTTCTGCCGCCCGTCCTCGATCAGGCGCAGGGTGATCGGGTAAGGGTCGTCGGAATAGTCCGAGGGGCGCAGGAAGAGGCCTTCCTCCAGCAGGGTGGTGCGTTCGGCGAGGGTGAATTCGGCCTCCCACATGCGCTCGGTGAAATCGGGGGCGGCGGCGATGCCGACAAAGCCGGCGATGCGGGGGCCAAGCTCGCGGGCAAGCAGCAGCGCGATCCAGCCGCCCATCGAGGAGCCGACCAGGATCTGCGGGCCTTCGGTCAGCACGTCGATGACGGCGGCGGCGTCTTCGCGCCAGTCGCTGATCGCGCCATCGACGAAGGCCCCGTGCGATGCCCCGTGGCCGGAGTAGTCGAAGCGCAGGAAGGCGCGGCCGGCCGCCTCGGCCCAGGCTTGCAGGGCCTGGGCCTTGGACCCGGTCATGTCCGACCGGAAGCCGCCCAGAAAGACCACGCCCGGACCTTTGCCGGGGGTCTGGTGATAGGCGATGTGGCGACCTTGCGGGGTGGTGAGGAATGTTGTCATGCCGTGAAGATAGCAATCGTCCGGCGGTTTCGTCAGGGTCGTCGCAACCCGCGGGCGAAGAACCGCGCATGGCTTGACTTCGGGCCCTGCCGGGCGCATCAAGCGCGCCGACAAGACCCGCAACCGGGCGTTTCGTAGGCGCCAAACCGACGAGGAGACGGCCATGAGCCAGATTTCCCTGACATTTCCCGATGGCAACCAGCGCCAGTATCCGGCGGGGGTGACCCCTGCCGAGGTGGCGGCCTCGATTGCGCCATCGCTGGCCAAGGCGTCGATCTCGGCGATGGTCAACGGCAAACACTGGGATCTGCAGTGGCCGATCCACACGGACGCGACGATCAGCCTGAACACGATGAAGGACGAGGCCCCGGCGCTGGAGCTGATCCGGCATGACCTGGCCCATATCATGGCGCGGGCCGTGCAGGAGCTCTGGCCGGAGGTGAAGGTCACGATCGGGCCGGTCCGCGACCACGGCTGGTTCTACGATTTCGACCGGGAAGAGCCCTTCACGCCCGAGGATCTGGGCGCCATCGAGGCGCGGATGAAGCAGATCATCAATGCGCGCGATCCGGTGCGGACCGAGGTCTGGGACCGCGCCCGCGCGGTGGAATACTACCGGGGCCGCGGCGAGCCGTTCAAGCTGGAGCTTCTCGACCGCATCCCGGAAGGCGAGGACATCCGCATGTACTGGCACGGGGACTGGCAGGACCTGTGCCGGGGGCCGCATTTGCAGCACACGGGGCAGGTTCCGGCGGATGCCTTCAAGCTGACCCATGTGGCGGGGGCCTACTGGCTGGGCGATGCCTCGCGGCCCATGCTGCAACGCATCTATGGCGTGGCGTTCAGGAACCGCGACGATCTGAAGGCGCACCTCACGATGCTGGAGGAAGCCGCCAAGCGCGACCATCGCAAGCTGGGCCGCGAGATGGAGCTGTTCCACTTGCAGGAAGAAGCGCCGGGGATGGTCTTCTGGCATCCGAACGGCTGGACGATCTATCGCCAGCTCGAGGATTACATGCGCGGCCGTCTGCGGCAGGCAGGCTACAAGGAAATCCGCACGCCGCAGGTGGTGGACCGCATCCTGTGGGAGAAGTCCGGCCATTGGGAGGCCTACCGCGAGAACATGTTCATCGTCGAGGTGGACGAGGAAGGGGCGAAGGAAAAGCGCATCAACGCGCTGAAGCCGATGAACTGCCCCTGCCATGTGCAGGTGTTCAACCAGGGCCTGAAGTCCTACCGCGACCTGCCCTTGCGGCTGGCCGAGTTCGGGTCCTGCCATCGGTACGAGTCGAGCGGCTCGATGCACGGGCTGATGCGGGTGCGCGGCTTCACGCAGGACGACGCGCATATCTTCTGCACGGAAGACCAGATCGAACAGGAATGCGCGGGGTTCATCTCGCTCTTGTCCAGCGTCTATCGCGACCTCGGGTTCGAGAAGTTCGACATCAAGCTGTCCACGCGCCCCGAGGTGCGGGTCGGCAGCGACGAGATCTGGGACAAGGCCGAAAGCGCCTTGCAGAAGGCCATCGAGGGGCTTGGCCTGCCCTACGAGATCAACCCCGGCGACGGGGCCTTCTACGGGCCGAAGCTGGATTTCAAGCTGACCGATGCCATCGGGCGCGAATGGCAGTGCGGCACCTTCCAGGCCGACTTCAACCTGCCGGTGCGGCTGGATGCGGAATATGTGGGCGAGGACGGGATGAAGCACCGCCCGGTCATGCTGCACCGCGCCGTGCTGGGGTCCTTCGAGCGCTTCATCGGCATCCTCTTGGAGAACTACGCGGGCAAGCTGCCGTTCTGGCTGGCCCCGCGGCAGGTCGTGGTGGCCTCGATCGTCTCGGACGCCGACCCGTTCGTGCATGAGGTCGTGGCCGCGCTGCGCAAGGCCGGGGTCCGGGCCGAGGCGGATGTGCGCAACGAGAAGATCAACTACAAGGTCCGCGAGCATTCTGTCGGCAAGGTTCCCGTGATCCTGGCCGTGGGCATGCAGGAGGTCGAGGCCAGAACTGTTTCAGTCCGGCGCCTGGGAGAGACGCGGACTGAAACGATGTCGCTGGACGAGGCGGTGAAAACCTTCGGGTTCGAGGCCCTGCCGCCTGCGGGCGTCTGACACCAAACCCTTGTACCGAAAGGAAAAGCCCCGAGCGGTTGCCGGGGCTTTTGCCTTTTCTGCACCTGCGACACCCTGTCACGAAGTCGTGGCTCACGGCCCCGTGGGTCGCCTGTGATTGGTGCAATCCGTTACCCCTTTGGCAGTCGCAACCGACGCGACGCCAACTGGAAAAGGGAACTGCTCACATGTCCTATCAATCGAAATCTCTGATCATCGCCGGTGCGCTGGCCACCGCCCTGTCGGGCCTTGCCGGAATGGCCTCGGCCCAGGAAAACGAAAAGTGCTTCGGCGTGGCGCTGGCCGGGCAGAACGACTGCGCGGCGGGCGAAGGCACCACCTGCGCGGGGACCTCGAAGGTCGACTATCAGGGCAACTCGTGGAAGCTGGTCCCGGCCGGCACCTGCGAGACGATGGAACTGCCTGCGGGTGGTGACGGGATGGCGCGCAAGGGCTCGCTGACGCCGCTGGAGCGGGACCTGCCGAAGGCCTGAGGCCGACAGCCCCGGCCTTTCCGGCCGGGGTCTTTCCGATGGGGGACCTGATGCTTGACCGGACCTTCGGCCTGCCCGCCCGCCCGGGCGTGGGCTACAAGCCGCAGCATTTCAGCGCCATCCTGGCCGATCCCGGCCCGGTCGGCTGGCTGGAGATCCATGCCGAGAATTACATGGGCGAAGGCGGCCGTCCGCTGGCCCAGCTGCGGCATCTGGCGGAACGCTTTCCGATTTCGGTGCATGGCGTGGGCCTGTCGATCGGCGGCGAGGGGCCGCTGGACGCGGATCATCTGGCGCGGCTGAAGCACCTTTGCAGCTGGCTGAACCCGGCCAGCTTTTCCGAACACCTGGCCTGGTCCACGCATGACGGGGCCTATCTCAACGATCTTCTGCCCTTGCCCTACACGGCGGCGACGCTGGCGCGCGTGGCAGATCACGTCAATGAGGTGCAAGAGGTGCTGGGGCGCCGGATGCTTCTGGAAAACCCCTCGACCTACATCGCCTTTGCCGAGACGACGATGGGCGAGGTCGAATTCCTGACCGAGATCGCGCGGCGGACAGGCTGCGGCCTCCTGCTGGACGTGAACAACGTCTATGTCTCGGGCATCAATCAGAACTACGACCCTTTGGGGTATCTGGACGCCTTCCCGCTGCATCTTGTGGGCGAGGTCCATCTTGGCGGCCATGACGAGGACCGCGACGACCACGGGCGCAGGCTTCTGATCGACAGCCACGGGGCCGAGGTGGTGGACCCGGTCTGGGCGCTGTACTCCCGGGTGATCGGCCGCGCCGGGCCGCTGCCCACGCTGATCGAATGGGACAACGATGTGCCGGACTGGCCGGTGCTGGCGGCCGAGGCCGCACGGGCGGCGGCAGTGCTGGAGCCGGTGGCATGACCCAGTCCCGGTTCGCAGCGGCCCTCATGGACCCCGAGGCGCCGATCCCGGCGGGCCTTGTCGGCCCGGATGGGCAGGCCGCGCCCAGACGGTTTGCCGTCTATCGCAACAACGTGGCCCTGTCGCTGACCCGCGCGCTGGAGGCGGCCTTTCCGACTGTGCGCAAACTGGTGGGCGAGGCCTTCTTTGCCGCCTTGGCCGGGGATTTCCTGCGCGCCCATCCGCCACGCTCGCGGATGCTGATGCTCTACGGGGCCGAGATGCCGGAGTTTCTGGCGCAGTTCCAGCCGGTGGCGCATCTTGGCTACCTGCCGGATGTGGCGCGGCTGGATCAGGCGATGCGCGAAAGCTATCACGCGGCCGACAGCCGGGCGCTGCCCGAGGCCGAGTTCCAGCGGCTGGTCGGCGCGGATATCGCGGGACTGCGCCTGCACCTTGCGCCCTCGCTGCGGCTGGTGCGGTCCGCCTGGCCGGTGGTGTCGATCTGGGAGGCGAACCACGAAGGCGGGGCAAGCCCCCGCGCCGTGGCCGAGGATGCGCTGGTCCTGCGGCCCGCGTTCGATCCCAGGCCCTGGCGGCTGCCGACCGGGGGCGGCGCCTTCGTGGCCGGGCTGATGCAGGGCCTGGCTTTGGGCGACTGCGTGGACCTTGCAGGGCCGGACCTGGACCTGGTGGCGGTGCTGGGCGTGATGATCGCGGGCAAGGCGATCACGGGGGTGGTGGAATGAACGCTGTCATCGGGATCTATCGCGCTGGGGCCGGGCTGGCGGCGCGGCAGGACGACTGGCTGCTGCCGACGCTGGCGCGGCTGGTCTTTGCCGGGGTGCTGTTCGGCTATTTCTGGGCTTCGGCGCTGACCAAGCTGGAGGGGCCGTTCACGCCCTCGACCGGCGCCTATGCGCAGATCTTCCCCCGGGTGTTCGAGGCGGTGGGCTACGACGTCGGGCAGCTGGGCCTCTGGCACTGGCTGGTGGCGCTGGCAGGGGCCTGGGCAGAGCTTGTGCTGCCGTTGCTGATCGTGCTGGGCCTTCTGACCCGGCTGGCAGCCCTGGGGATGACCGGCTTCGTCCTGGTCCAGAGCCTGACCGACATCTACGGCCATGGTGCTGCGCCCGGGGCATGGTTCGACCGCGCCCCGGATGCGCTGATCCTGGACCAGCGGGCGCTCTGGCTGCTGCTCTTTGCCGTGTTGTTGTGCAAGGGCGGCGGGCCGGTTTCGGCGGATCGCGTCCTTGGGGTTGAGCGTGCCCGCCTTGCAGCTTGATTTTCGGCGAATCCTTGGCATCATCGCCACAGTGACGACAGAATTCCTGACCGGCTCTCGGAACGAAGCCCTGGAAGACCTGAAGCACGGCCCGCGGTAATGGCGCCGCGGGGGGTTCTGAGAGGAGAAGCGGCATGCCGACGGGCACCGTGAAGTGGTTCAATTCTACCAAGGGCTACGGGTTCATCGCGCCGGATGACGGCGGCAAGGACGTGTTCGTCCACATCTCGGCGGTGGAGCGGGCCGGGTTGAAGGGCCTGAGCGACAACCAGAAGATCGGCTACGAGCTGCAGTCGGGCCGCGACGGCAAGCAGTCGGCGGGCGACCTGCGTCTGCTTTAACCGGTCAGCGCGGCTTCGGTCGCGCTGTCCCAGCCCAGGAACCAGCGATCCCCGTCCTGGATCACTGGCCGTTTCATCACGGTCGGCTGCGCCATGATCTGCGCCTCGGGGTCCGACGCCTTCAGGAAATCGTTGAAGCTGCGGTAGGTGGTGGACTGCCGGTTCACCGCGCGGTCGCCGAATTCCTGGACGATCCGGTCGACCTCTCCTTGCGTCAGCGGGGTGGCCCGGATGTCGCGGAAGGTGACGTCTTTTCCGGCCTGCTGGAGGGCCTTCAGGGCCTTCTTGCAGGTGTCGCAGGTGGGGATTCCATACAGGATCATGAGGGCGGGTCCTTGCTGCGCCGCGCGCGGCGCGGTTTTGGGGGTGAATGAATTCAAGGGGTTGAGTGTGGGCGTTTACCGGTTGTTAGCATGTCCGTGTGGGGGCCGCAAAGGATTCAGCCGTGGATCATCCGGGTGATGGTGACCCCGGCCCAGGCGGAGATGGCGGTGAGCGTCCCGCCCCAGAGCGTGTCGGTCACCACCATCGTCCAGTGCCAGTCCTTCATGATGCTGTACGAGGTGAACTCGTAGGTGCCATAGGCCATGAGGCCGATGAGGAAGGCCGGGATCAGGATGGGGGCGCCGCTGCGGATCGCGGGGAGGGAGACGAGGTACACAAGGCCCGCGACATAGGCGAGGTAGAAAACCGCGGCGGGGGCGAGGCGGATGGGTTCCGCCATCAGCGGGCCGATGTGGCGGGTGAAGAGGGGCTTCATCACCAGCGTCAGCATGATCGCGTCGAGGATCAGGAAGACGGCGGCGGTGGCGGCGTAGAGGGTGAGGGGCATGGGGGTCTCCTTTGGGGGGAGGTAGGGCGACGCGGCGCGAGGGGTAGGGTGCGCATTCATGGCGCACCGTTGCACCGCCCACCATGCCCGGTAACCCCCGATTAACCAAGCCCGGCTAAGATCGCCGCATGTCCAATTACATCCGCCCCAAGGTGCCCGGCGCGTCGGTATTCTTCACCGTCAATTTGGCCGACCGCAGCGCGCGGACGTTGGTCGAGCATGTGGATGTGTTGCGTGAGGTTGTGCGGGCGACCAAGGCCGAACGCCCGTTCCGGATCGATGCGTGGGTGGTGTTGCCGGACCACATGCATGCGGTGTGGACCTTGCCGGAGGGGGACTACGATTTCTCCACGCGGTGGAGCGTCATCAAGGCGCGGTTTTCCCGCGCGATGCCGCTCACACCCCGGCGCCGCAGCCACAGCGAGCGGCGCGAGCACGGGTTGTGGCAGCGCCGGTTCTGGGAGCGGCACATCCGCGACGACGCGGATTGGGCGAACCACGTCCATTATTGTTGGATCAACCCGGTGAAGCACGGGTATGTCGAGCGGCCCGAGGATTGGCCATATTCGAGTTACCACCGCGACCGGTAGGGTGCGCATTCATGGCGCACCGATGCGTGAAACGTAGGGTGCGCATTCATGGCGCACCATGATTGGCGCACCGGGTGGGGTTTGGGATTGGCGCGGTTGGTTGGACGTTGCGCGGGGGAACGGTGCGCCATGAATGCGCACCCTACGAGGCCGCCGACATCCGCGGGAGGGACCGTATTCGTCATGGGTGAGAACCGACCCCGCACTTGCGGGGTGAAAACGGTCCAGTGGACCGTTTTCAGGTTCGAACGCCCGCGCAAGCTTGCGCGGGCAGGAGGGCGATGCGGGTGGGGCGGTGTGGTAGGGCGGGGTGTGGGTTGCTACCGGGAGTCGGGGCACGCCCCGACCTACGAGCGCTAGCGATCTGCGGCAGCTATNTGGTGTCAGCAACCAGACCCTACCGGAACATCGCCGGTGACCACCTCAGCCAGAACCTACACCAAGCTCAGGGACAGCATCGACTCAGGAGCTACTTTCTCGATTCAGGAACAGTGCGAAGAACTGTCCAAGGACCATTGCCGAACGCATTCTAATTTTAGCAGCGGAAGTAGAGAGCGGGCTGGAGACGAGAAACCTAGCTGCGCACGGTGCATTCTACTTCGAGGATCATGAGAGCGGAATCCTAGGTGCGGCGCATTACTTCGCGCGCGGGAAGGGCAAAGAGCGTGAGCTATTCGAGGTGAAGCAATCCATTACAAAACAACAGGTTGATGATACTATACAAATCGCAGATCGGCTGCTCCACAACGTCATCGCGCTGAGAAAACTGGTAGTCGACTGGCGATATCCGGAGGGAATGCCGGAGTTACAGGACACTTAGTTTTAGCAATTTGAAGGCTCGGCCAAGCCCTTTCATCTGTCCCCAAATATCCCACGGAGAGTGTCCGAGCTTTTGTGTATGGGTAATTCGGTCCATGCTTCCTGAGAGGGACATGGACGATGACGATTTCGAACGAGCTGCTGGACGAGCTTCTGAAGGGCTGCAAGCGGCCTGAGGATCTGCTTGGCGATGCCGGGCTGATGAAGGAGCTGAAGGTCCGGCTGATGGAGCGCATGCTCGGGGCCGAGCTGACGGCACATCTGGGCTATGAGGTGGGGGCCGAGCCGCCGGCCGACCAGGCCAACCGGCGCAACGGGACGTCGACGAAACGGCTGAAGAGCTCGGATGGCGAGCTGCCGCTTGCGGTGCCGCGCGACCGGGCGGGCAGCTTCGAGCCCGAGCTGGTGAGGAAGGGCCAGACCCGGATCGACGGGGTGGATGACAAGATCATCGGGCTCTACGCCGCAGGCCTGTCGGTGCGCGACATCCGGGCCCATCTGGAGGAGCTCTACGGGCTGCGGGTGTCGCCCGACCTGATCAGCCGCGTCACCGACGCCGTGCTGGACGAGGTCAGGGAATGGCAGCACCGGGCGCTGGACCGGATGTATCCCATCGTGATCTTCGACGCGCTGCGGGTGAAGATACGGGACGCTGACAGCCGGACCGTCAAGAACAAGGCGGTCTACATCGCCCTCGGCATCACCCGGGACGGAGAGCGCGAGGTCCTCGGCCTCTGGATCGCCGACAACGAGGGTGCCAAGTTCTGGCTGTCAGTGATGACCGAGCTGCGCAACCGCGGGGTCCAGGACATCCTGATCGCCGTCGTGGACGGGCTGAAAGGCTTTCCCGAGGCGATCACCGCGGCCTTCCCCGAGACCATGGTCCAGACCTGCATCGTTCACCTGATCCGGCATTCCATGAACTTCTGCAGCTGGAAGGACCGCAAGGCGGTGGCGGCCGATCTGCGCCCGATCTACGAGGCGCCGACCGCCGAGGAGGCCGCCCGCCAGCTCGATGCCTTCGAGGAGAAGTGGGCCGGGAAATACCCATCGATCGCCCCGGCCTGGCGCCGGGCCTGGGACGAGGTGACCCCGTTCTATGCCTTCAGCCCGGCGATCCGGAAGATCATCTACACCACGAACGCGGTGGAATCGCTCAACCGGGTGCTGCGCAAAACCCTGAAGACCAAGGGCTCCTTCCCGACAGAGGAGGCCGCGACCAAGCTGATCTATCTGGCGATCCGCAACTTCGAGAAGGGCGGCCGCGCCGTCCGGGAATGGGTTGACGCCCGCAATCAGCTGGCCATCATGTTTGCCGGGCGCTTCGACGCCTGACTGTATCTGAAAACCGCATGGATCGGATCAGATACACAGAGTTCCAGACACTCCCATCCCACGGGGGTCCGGGGGTGTGAAACCCCCGGTCCGCCCGTCCCACCGGGCGCACCGCTTCAAACAAAGGCACCGGACCCGCCCCCATCGTAGGGTGCGCTACAGCGCACCGTCCGAAGGTGCGCTCTAGCGCACCCTACGCTGCCGCCACCGTCCCATCGCAATGCCGGGCGTCCCGAAAACCCCAACCACCCCACACAACGCCAGACCGCAAAGCGCCTCCCTCCCCCCCTCCGTGGGGGAGGGATGGGGTGGGGGGGCGGGCGTCCAACGAAACCCCTTCCCCCCGCCGCCCTCAATGCCTACCTCTGCACCAACCGGAGGCCCCCCATGCAGCACTACTCCTACCTCGACCTGGCCCCGATCCCCGAAGGCCACACCCCCGCCGAAGCCCTCCAAGCCACCGTCGACCTGGCAAAAGCCGCCGAAAAAGCCGGTTTCCACCGCTACTGGCTGGCCGAGCATCACAACATGCCCGGCATCGCCTCTGCGGCGACCGCCGTCCTGATCGGCCACGTCGCCGGGCACACGAAAACCATGCGCATCGGGGCAGGCGGCATCATGCTGCCGAACCATTCCCCCCTCACCGTGGCCGAGCAATTCGGCACCCTCGCCACCCTCTACCCGAACCGCATCGACCTCGGCCTCGGCCGCGCCCCCGGCACCGACATGGCCACCGCCCGCGCGCTGCGCCGCCACATGGCACCCGAAGACACCTTCCCAAGCGACGTGCAGGAACTCATCGCCTACCTCGGCGACACCCCCGGCCCCGTGCAGGCCATCCCCGGCACCGGCACGCATGTCCCCGTCTGGATCCTCGGCTCCAGCACCTTCGGCGCGCAACTGGCAGCCTATTTCGGCCTCCCCTACGCCTTCGCCTCCCACTTCGCCCCGACCCATCTGGAGGAAGCGCTCGACATCTACCGCCGCAGCTTCCGCCCGTCGGACCGCCTGGCGAAACCCCACGTGATGATCGCCGTCGGCGTCTCCGCCGCCGCCACGGACGAGGAAGCCATCTACCTCCGGTCCTCCCAACTCCTCGCCTTCGCGCGCCTGCGCACGGGCCGCCCCGGCCCGCTCCCGCGCCCGACCCGCGACCTTGGCGAAATCCCCGCGCCGATCCTTGAACAGGCCCGCTACGCGCTTTCCTGCTCCGCCGTAGGCTCCCCCGCGACGGTCCGCCGCGAACTCACCGCGCTGATCGCCCGCCACCAGCCCGACGAGATCATCATCACCGGCATGATGCACGATCACGGCGCGCGCCTCCGCTCCCTCCAGATCGCCGCCGAGGTCCTCTCCGACCTCACCACCCCCGCCGCCGCCGCGTGAGGGCAAACCGTTAACAAGNATGTTTGCCGGGCGCTTCGACGCCTGACTGTATCTGAAAACCGCATGGATCGGATCAGATACACAGAGTTCCAGACACTCCCGCAGCTATAAGCTCTTTAGTAACTGGCATTTCCGGCAAGCTTTCCAGCGCCTTGTAAGTATCAAGCCTAGATCTAACTTCACTGGGCATTGCCACGTCAATTCCAAAATTAGCCAGCGTCTTGCGAGCGCTTTCCCACCACTTCTCTATGGACTCAATTAAAGGTTCCGTGCCAGCGAGTTCGAACAATCCAATAGACTTGTCCAACGTCGAAAGTAGCTGCATCTCTGCCTCAAAGGCCATCGGATCCGAGACTGGATTTCCAAACTTCACTCTAATTTCTTGCCTAGCTTGCTCAACTTCTTTCGTGACGATCTCTTTCAGCTTTCCGAACTCAGTGATAGCCATGTCGTGAAGAAACCATCGGTCAATTGACCGTCTTACTTTCCTTTGGCCATCTTCATCAAGCAAACCAGCTTGTGCAGCCTTCACTTCTTCGAAAAGCTTCCAATGATCCTCCCAACGCTTACCAGAACCCCAGCGGCCACTCTTAATAGACTGAAGCATGACTTCTCTTGCAGTTAAAGCTGCGATACCCTTTAGGGATTCCACCAGCTTTTCGGCTTCCTGCTGCTTTTCTTCCCACATCTCGGCTTCAAAACCCCACCCTTTGAACCGCTTGAACTGGGAAAATCGCGCGAGGAAAGTGAGAAGTAGGCCGACAGTGGCACATAGGGTCGCTCCGGGCACATTACCAATAAACAGAAAGTACACGGCCAAGCCTATCAGGCTGAAACCACATAGCTTAAGAAGTACAGACTCCCATTTTCCCATACTGGTTCCATATACTCTGTTTTGGTTGAACGAGGACCCTTGAGGTAGAGTCGATTGAAAGCACTACCCCCAAACCTCCACAAACTCCCGCCACTCGCCCTTGCTCATGCCGGATGCTTCTTGCGTCACTGTTTCACCCGCTAGGCGGCGTTTCAAGACGGAAATCGCCTTGGAGGAGAGTGTGACCCCGCCCATCCGGTAGTCCTCGAAGGCCGCATAGGCCAGGGGGACCCAGTCCTTCACACAAGCCGCAATCGCCTCGGCGTAGACGCGGATTTCGTATTGGGCGTGGGGGTCGGCGCGCAGGCGGAGGAAGTGGAAGAGGTTGTGCAGGTCCACCTTCCAGTACCATTGCGTGTAGATGTTGGCGGGCAGGTTCATGCGGGCAAGCTCTCTCGCCAGGCCCTGCTGGCCGTCCTGGCTTAGCATCGCCTCGTAATGGTCATAGGCGCGGTTGGCGTCGGATTTGAGGATGTCGAGGACGCGGGCGGCTTCCTCTCCCTGCAGGACCTCGCCCCGGCCCTGGTTGTTCACGGTGCTCTGCGCAGCGAGCTGTTCGGGGGCGGGGATGTAGAACTCCCGGTCGAGGATAGAGTAGCGGGCGGAGTATTCGTTGACGTTGGCGGTGCGGTGGCGGATCCACTGGCGGGCGACGAAGACCGGCAGTTTGACGTGGAGCTTGATCTCGCACATCTCGAAGGGCGTGGAGTGCCAGTGGCGCATGAGGTAGCGGATCAGCCCCTCGTCGTTCTGGACGTGTTTCGTGCCCGCCCCGTATGAGACGCGGGCGGCCTGGACGATGGCGGCATCGTCGCCCATGTAGTCGATGACGCGGATGAAGCCGTGGTCGAGGACGGGATGGGCGCGGTAGAGGTGGGCCTCCATGCCCTCGCTGACGGCGCGGAGGGTTTGGCGCGGTGTGGCGCGCTGCGCCTCGATTTCGGCGAGCTGGTCGGGGGTCAGGGGCATGGCGGGCTCCGGCAGGACGAGTCGGAGCTGACTATAGCTTGCGGTTGATCGGTGTGATACCGCTAGATGAATGGATGGAGGTGAGGCATGACGATCAGGTATCTGCACACGATGGTCCGCGTGAAGGATCTGGAGAAGTCGATGGCGTTCTACAGGCTTCTGGGCCTGAAGGAGACGCGGCGGCATGAAAGCGAGCAGGGGCGGTTCACGCTGGTGTTCATGGCGCCTCCGGGGCAGGAGGACTGCCCGATCGAGCTGACCTACAACTGGGACGGCGATCCGGGGCTGCCGTCGGACAGCCGGCACTTCGGGCATCTGGCCTATGAGGTGGACGACATCTATGCGCTGTGCGAGCATTTGCAGAAGCACGGCGTGCTGATCAACCGGCCGCCGCGCGACGGGCGGATGGCCTTTGTGCGCAGCCCGGACAATATCTCGATCGAGTTGTTGCAGAGAGGGGCGGCGAAAGCGCCGGCAGAGCCCTGGGCCAGCATGGCCTCGACGGGCCACTGGTAGGGCATCGACAGGAAGGTGGCCCGCCGTCCGGGGAACGGCGGGCCATGGATGTCTTAGTTGGAGGCGGGCGCCGCTGCGGCGTCGGCGGGCGCCGGAGCGGGCGAGAGCGAGGCGATGTAGGCCCAGACGTTGCGGGCTTCCTCTTCCTTCGGCAGCTTGAACATCATCTTGCCGCGCGCCTTCTTGTCGCCTTCCTTTTCCTGCAGGAACTTGGTCGGGTCGGCGACGTATTTCACGAAGTCTTCCTCGTTCCAGGCAAAGCCCATCTCGCCGAGCTTCACCAGCGACTCACCGTATTTGAAGTCGGGGTAGGTCCCGGCGATGCGGCCGGGCAGGCCGTAGAGGTTCGGGCCGGTCTTGGATCCCTTGCCGGCGAGGACCTCGCCTGCTTCGTTGGCGATGACGTGGCAGGTCTGGCATTTGTTGAAGACCTTTTCGCCGGCGGCTGCGTCTCCGGTCGGGGCGTCCTGCGCGAAGGCAGGGGCAGCGACCAGGGCGAGCACGGCGGTCAGTGGCAGTTTCATGGGCTTCCTCCGGGTGTTGGCGGCACCATCAAATGGACCGCGAATGGCAGTTGGCAAGGGGAATGTGAACACTTCGGCGCGATCTGGCCTCAGGCCACCGCATGGGCGATGGCGCAGCGGCTGAACAGCGACGACAGCGCGGTGATGAGATGGGCGATGTCCTCGGCCGAGTGCAGCGGGCCGGGGGTGATGCGCAGCCGTTCGGTGCCCTTCGGCACGGTGGGATAGTTGATCGGCTGGACGTAGATGCCCCAGTCGGCCATCAGCATGTCCGAGATCATCCGGCATTTGACCGGATCGCCGATCATCACCGGGATGATGTGGCTTTCGTTCGCCATGTGCGGGATGCCCTTGGCGTCGAGCATCGCGCGGACCTGGGCGACGTTGGCCTTCTGGCGGGCGCGTTCTTCGCCGGAGGTCTTGAGATGGCGGATCGAGGCCGCTGCGGCGGCCGCGCAGGCGGGGGGGAGCGCGGTGGTGAAGATGAAGCCCGAGGCGAAGCTGCGCACGAAGTCGATGAGTTCGGCGCGGGCGGTGATGTAGCCGCCGACGACGCCGAAGGCCTTGCCCAGCGTGCCCTCGATCACGTCGATCCGGTGCGCGAGGCCGCGTTCTTCCGACACGCCACCGCCGCGGGGGCCATACATGCCGACGGCGTGGACCTCGTCGATGTAGGACAGCGCGCCGTGGGCCTCGCAGACCTCGACGATCTCGCGGATGGGGGCGATGTCGCCGTCCATCGAGTAGACGGACTCGAAGGCCACGATCTTCGGGCGGTCGCCGACAGCGTGCAGCTTGCGGTCAAGGTCGCGCCAGTCGTTGTGTTTCCACAGCACCTTGTCGGCGCGGGAGTGACGGATGCCCTCGATCATGCTGGCGTGGTTCTTTTCGTCCGACAGGATCACCGCGTTCGGGATCTGCGCGCCGAGGGTCGAAAGCGCGGCCCAGTTCGAGACGTAGCCGGAGGTGAACAGCAAAGCGGCGTCCTTGCCGTGCAGGTCGGCAAGTTCGCGTTCCAGGAGGACATGGTGGTGGTTGGTGCCCGAGATGTTGCGCGTGCCGCCCGCGCCGGTGCCGCAGGTCTGCACGGCGTCCACCATCGCGGCCACCACGTCCGGGTGCTGGCCCATGCCGAGGTAGTCGTTCGAGCACCAGATCGTCACCTCTTCCTTCGTCCCGTCCGCCCGGTGGCGTTCTGCCTTGGGGAAGCTGCCGCAGCGTTTCTCAAGATCGGCGAAGACGCGGTAGTTGCCTTCGGACTTGAGGGCGGCGAGGCGGTCCTGAAAATAGGTGGCGAAGTCCATGTCTGCTTCCTGTCAGGTGTCTTGTTTCGTCGGGACGGTGGGGGCTTCGGGAAGCATCCAGCGCCAGAGTTTCTGGTCGGGGATCGGGACCACCATGAACAGGTGTTCGATCAGGGCAAGGGCGGTGAGGACGGAAAGGAGGAGGTAGCCGATGAAACTTGCGTCGTCGGTGGCGTTTGCGGCCTCGGCGGCCCACCAGCCGGTGGCCAGCGCAAGGGCAGCGATGGAAAGGGGAAGGAGCGCGGTCATCGGCGCCTTGCGGAAGTGGCTGGCGATATGGGCGAGGGGCTTCGGGAGAAACTCGGTATTGATGCGGGGCGCGCCGAGGAAGAGGTTCAGCTTGGCCGAGACGCGGGCGAAGAACAGCGTGGCGAAGGTCAGCGCCGAGAAGGGGTTCGGTGCGTTGAGCGTGAGGTGCGTCAGCGCCAGAAGGCCCGCGATCAGCGCGAATTCGTGCCAGAGGATCGAGCCTACCGCGCGCCAGATGCGTTCGGGGAACGGCGCATTCGGCGGGCAGGGCTTGCGGTCGGGGCCGGTGACGATGCCGGACAGGAACGCCAGTTCGATCCAGCCCCAGAAGGCCAGCGCCGAAAGGAAGCCGGCGTAGACCGAACCGACCGTCAGCTGGCCCGCCGAGGCATGGGCCCCGGCGACGCCACCGACAAGGAGAGGCAGGCCAAGGATGACGGACCAGAGATGGTCATCCGGCCCGCCGAGGTCGGCCTTCCTTACGCGCCAGAGGATCAGCCCGGTCGAGGCCCACCAGAGGAAGATGGCCGAGAAGGCGATGATCCAGGGATTTGTCATGTGCGGCACCCCCGAAGGGATGCCGCACAGGATGCCGGGACGCGCCCATCCCGCATCCTACCTGCCGCCGAAGCGGCGGTATGATCATGTGCGGTCAATACGACGGCTCCAGCCGCACCGAGAGGGGCGGGGTGCTGGGTTTGACCGGGATCAGGTAGAGCCGCGCGAAGGCCGTCAGCGCGCGGGCCGAGGCCGTGGCGTGCTTGAGGCGGCCCATCAGGCCCCCCTGACGCTTGGCCTTTTCCATGTCGATCATCGCGGCGTTCATGGCGCGCAGCGCCGGAATCCAGGCCGGGTGGTCTATGTCGATCTCCATCGGGAAGACCTGTTTCGCGATGGTCGAGGTCTTGCGGAACACCTCCTGGTCATACCAGTCGATGTCCACCCCCAGCGCCTTGTGGAAGTCCTTCCGCGCGTGGTCGCGGACCCACATGGTGGAATAGACGGCGACGAGGAAGAACTTGATCCAGAGCCTGTTGTTCCAGCTTTGGGTCAGTTTCGGGTCGGTGCGCATCAGAAGCGCGAAGGCCTCGCCGTGGGAGAACTCGTCGTTGCACCATTCCTTGAACCACTTGAAGATCGGGTGGAAGCGGTGTTCGGGGTGCGCCTCGAGGTGCCGGTAGATGGTGATGTAGCGGGCGTAGCCGATCTTTTCCGACAGGTAGGTGGCGTAGTAGATGAACTTCGGCCGGAAGTAGGTGTATTTCTTGGCCTTGGTCAGGAAGCCGAGGTTCACGGCGACCCCCGCCTCGCGGAGCGCGTCGTTGATGAAGCCGGCGTGCCGCGCCTCGTCCCGCGACATGTAGGAGAAGAGCTCGCAGATGTCGGGGTTGGTGCCGCGACGTTTCATTTCCTTGTAGAGGACGCAGCCGGAAAACTCGGCGGTGCAGGAGGAGACGAGGAAGTCGATGAATTCGGCACGCAGGGCGGGGTCCATGCCGTCCCAGTCCACATGATCCCAGTCGGCGGTCTTCTTGAAATGACCCTTGTTCGGGTCGGACTTCATCTGCGCCAAGAGCGCGTCCCATTCGCGGCGGACGGGGGTGACGTCGATGCGGTCCATCTCGTCGAAGTCGGTGGTGTAGAAGCGCGGGTTGAGGAGCGTCGTCTCTGTGGCCATCGCGGTGGTGTCGAAGGCCTCGGCCAGTTCGGAGTGGAGTTCCCCATGGGTTGTGGTGGAGTCTTTCATTGCAGAAGCTCCTCGGAAAACGAGAATTCGCAGAGTTCCATGAAACCGAAATCGCCGGTCAGCCGGGTCCAGAGCCGTTCGAGGGGCGTGGCGCGGGTGATGGTGGCGGTGCGGTCCTCGACGATGACCTCGCCATAGGCGGCAAGGACGGGGGCGCCGTGGACCAGCACCTCGTCGCCCGGATAGACCACGGCGCCGTTGTTGAAGCGGACGTGGGCGTGCAGGCTTTCGAAGCGGTGGCTGACTTCGACCGTGCAGGGCACGATCTCTTTCGTTTTGGTGAAGATACCCATGATTTCGTTCCCTTATGGTTGATCGAGAAGCCGCTCTACGGCGGCCTTGTTGTCACCTCCGAAGGCGTAGAGTTCGATCGACGCCCCCGAGGCGGGGTCTTCGGCCACGAGGCGGCCGTTGTCATACCTGACGATACGGATCGGCGGGTTGCCCTGGACGCGCGCGACGGTGCGGGCGCGCTGGATGGCGTTCTGGATCACGGTGACAAAGCCGCCGTGGTCCATGTCGGCGATCAGGGTGCCGTCGGCCGCATAGACGGTGACGGCCTGCGCGGACTTGCCTTGCAGGATCAGCTCGCGTTCGGCGACCACCTTGCCGGGGGCGGGTTGGCCCACATGGGGACGGTCGGTCAGGACGGCGAAGGTGGTGATGACGAGCGCCGAGACGGCAAGGCCGAGCATGGCCCAGAGGAGCGTGCGCGGGATCATCTCGCGTTCGCGGCTTGGACGGTCGGCGAGGGCTTTCATGTAGGACATGGTGCTACTCCGCCGCGACGGCCGCCGGGGCCGTGAAGGTTACGACGGGCTCGTTCACGCGGGTCTGGGCGGCGTCCGACAGGATCCGGGCGGCTTGCGCGGCATCGGGGATGCAGCGGAAGGCGGGCTGGACCCCGTGGCCGAAGCCGGGGCGCAGGTGCGGCCAGAGCGCGAGGAACGAGATGTGCTGGCCGGGGACCAGTTCCAGCGCGATGGTGCCGGTGCCGGTGATCGGGCGGGTCGCAAGCGAGGCGGCGGCGATCTTGGTGAAGGGAATGGTCCAGGTGACCTGAAGCGCCGCCCCGATGCGCAGGATCACCCGGTGGGTGGTGATCGAGTAGATCGCGGCCTTGGCCACGGCGCGCGCCATGAGACGGATCACCGCGTAAGCGGCCAGCGCCAGCACGAGATAGGGCAGGAACACCGCGACCGAGTGGCCGAAGCCGCCGTCCTGGAAGGCCATGCTCGCCCGCCAGACGGCGAGGATCAGGAGATAGCCGAAGACCCAGTTCGCCTTGAACGCTTCACGCGCGAGGGCGGCGGGATCGGGGGAGCCTTGCCAGAGGAGGTCTTCCCCGGGCGGCAGGGGTTTGGGAAGGCCGGGTTGGCTTTCGAAGTCGAAGTCGTGGTCATGGTCTGACATGGCAGACACTTTCGTATGCGGGGTAAGACGAAGCGGCGCGGGCGCGCGCCGCTTCCCTTGGGTTCAGAAGCCGCGCTTGCGGCCTTTCGCATACATCCAGCCCGAGGCGACGTAGGCCGAGATCTTCTCTTCCTCGAGCTTGGTGACGCTGGTCAGGTTCTTCGTGGCGGGGATCGCCTCGAAGAGGTCGGAGGTGAGCGCATTGATCCGCACCCGGTCGGCCCAGATCTTGCACATGGTCATCGGGACAAGCCGCGAGGACCCGGAGTTCAGGTCGATTTCAAGGTAACGGACCAGCTGTTCGGGCACGTCCACCCAAAGCTCCTTGACGCGGCCGACGACTTCGAGGTCCCCGGCCTGCACGGGCAGCCCGCGCGGATCGCGTCCGGCGCTGACGGCCATGCCCGCAACCTGCGACATGGGCTGGATCTTGGCAGGGCCGTGGGCGTCAAGCTCGGGCTCGTCCTTGCGCGGCACCCAGGACGCGGGGCCCACGCCGTCCAGCATCGGGTTTCCGGTGGGGATCAGGGGGAAGCCCTCGGACCCCGAGGGGATCAGGGCGAGGTCGGTGCGGCGATGCGCAGCCTCGTTTTCCGCAGACGGGACGGTGACGGTGCCACGGCCCATCGGCAGCAGGAAGGTCTTGGGTTTCGGCAGCGGGTAGATCGACTGGTTCGAGGCGGGGGAGCCGTCCTCGTTTTCGAAGGGGAAGCCTTCGCGCATGTTCTCGGTCTGGAGATAGTAGATCAAGAGCGCGAAGAAGCCCCAGAAGAGCCAGATCGCCAGCGACGCAAGGTCGAAGTTTCCGAAGAAAGTGACACCAACCATCAGGGGGTCCTCCGTTGTCAGGTTGGGAATTCGGTCAGCCGCAAGCCGGGCTGGCCTTGGTCCGGTTTCGGGGTGGGGATGCCGATGCGGACCAGCGGGCCCAGAGCGGCGAGGGTGACGAAGAGCAGGGCGATTTCAAGGTGATAGACCACGGTATAGCCGAGGCTGATGTCGTGCAGCGGGCCGAAGAGCCCGGCATCGACAAGATGGGCGACGAGGTCGCGCAGGGTGCCTCCGGTCAGGATGGCAAGGCCTGCGGCGGTGGCCTGGGCCGAGCCCCAGGCACCGAGGATCAGGCCCGCGCCAAGGGCTCCTTGGGTGCGGGCCATGGCGGCGTTGAGGGTGGAGAGGCCGAAGACGCCGTTGCCGAGGCCGATGGCGAAGGCCCCGGCGTAGAACAGGGGCCAGCTGTCGAGCGGGCTGGCGAAGATCACGAGGCTGAAGGCGGCGATGCCGGTCAGCAGGCCGGTGGCGGCCTGGCGGAACGGGTCGGCGCCGTGGCTCAGGCGGCGGGTGGCCCAGAGGAAGCCGGTCAGCGCGCCAAGCGCCCAGAGCGCGGTCAGCACCGTGGTCGCCCCGACCGACAGGCCGAGGACCTGACCGCCGTAGGGTTCCAAGAGCACGTCCTGCATGTTGAAGGCCAGCGTGCCGAGGAACACGACGACCAGCAGGCGGCGCGCGCCGTCCTGTTGCATGAGGTCCTTCCAGGCGGCGGCGAAGGACGGACGGGGCGCCTCGCGTTCGGCTTTCGACATGGGCTTCACGCGTTCCTGCTTCCAGAAGGCGATGATGTTCAGGATCAGGGTGGCCGCGCCGCAGCCCTGGACGACCTGGACCAGCCAGATCGGGTCGTAATGGCGCAGAAGAAAGCCGACGAGCAGGGCCGACAGCCCCATGCCGCAGAGGTAGAGGATATAGAGCATGGCCACGACGCGGGGTCGGGTTTCCTGGGTCGCGCGGTCGGCGGCAAGGGCAAGGCCTGCGGTCTGGACCATGTGCATGCCGAGGCCGGCCATGAGGAAGGCGACGGCGGCAAGGGCTTCGCCGGCCCAGGCGGGGCCCTTGAACTGGTCGCCCGACAGGACGATCAGCGCGAAGGGCATGACGGCAAGGCCGCCCATCTGCCAGAGCGAGCCGAACCAGAGATAGGGAATCCGCTTCCAGCCCAGCGCGCTGCGGTAGGTGTCGGAGCGGTGGCCGAGAAGGGCGCGGAACGGGGCGACGAGGACGGGGATCGAGATCATCAGGGCCACGACCATCGCGGGGACGGAAAGCTCGACGATCATCACGCGGTTCAGCGTGCCCAGAAGCAGGACCTGTGCCATGCCGACCGAGACCTGGAAGAGGGCGAGCCGCCAGAGCTGGCGCAGCGGCAGGTCTTCCGAGGCAGCGTCGGCGAAGGGCATCCAGCGCGCCCCGAGTTTCGCGATGTCCTTGCGGCGCAGGATCATGTGCGATGCTCCAATGCTTCGGAGATGTAGAAGCCCGAGGTGATGCGGCCGATCCTGGTGAGCTGGCCCGGGCAATGGCGGGCCAGCCGCGCGGCGTCGTGCGGGATCATGGTGGGCGAGCGGTCGGCGCGCGGGAACAGCTTGCCCGCGTGCCACATCGCCATCAGCAGGGGCGTGCGCGGGGCGACGGTGAAGACGATGGATTGCGCGGTGCGATCGGACAGGTTGCCGATGACGCGGCCGATGTCGGTGTCGCGGTAGTAGATCAGGCTGTCCATCGCCAGGGCGAAGTCGAAGCGACCGAGGGCAGGGTCGGACATGTCTCCGGTCTGGAAGTCCACCTGGTCGTGCAGGGCCGGGTGCAGGCGGCGGTGGGCGATGTCGATGAGTTGGGGCGAGATGTCCACGGCGGTGACCCGTGCCCCGCGCTGTGCGAGTTCCGCGGCCATCGCTCCGGTGCCGCAGCCCGCATCCAGCACCCGCGCGCCGCGCAGGTCCTGCGGCAGGCGCGACAGCATCAGCGCGCGCATCCGGTCGCGGCCCTTGCGGACGGTTTCGCGGATGCGGCTCACCTTCTCATGGCTGGTCAGCCGCTCCCATGTCCGGGTCGCGGTGCGGTCGAAATAGGTTTCGACCCGGTCGCGGGTGAGGCTGTAATCGGACATCAGTCAAATCCCAGCAGTTCGAAGATTTCCCGGTCGGGCAGGGGTTCGGGCGAGGAGCCTGCGCCGTCCACCGAGCGCCAGAGCGTTTCGGCCAGCCGCAGATATTCGGCGCGGGCGGTGACGATGTCCTGTTCGTCGTCCATCTCGAAGAGGGTCTTCTTCTTCAGGCGCGAGCGGCGGATGGCGTCGATGTCGGGCATGTGGGCGAGGCGGTTGAAGCCGACGCGATCGCAGTAGCGGTCAACCTCGTTCGTCTCGCGCGAGCGGTTGGCGACGCAGCCCGCGAGGCGGACCTTGTAGTTGCCGGACTTGGCCTGGACGGCGGCGATGATGCGGTTCATCGCGTAGATGGAATCGAAGTCGTTGGCGGTCACGATCACCGCGCGGTCTGCGTGTTGCAGGGGGGCCGCGAAGCCGCCACACACGACGTCGCCGAGGACGTCGAAGATCACCACGTCGGTGTCTTCCAGCAGGTGGTGCTGTTTCAGGAGTTTCACGGTCTGGCCCACCACATAGCCGCCGCAGCCGGTGCCGGCCGGTGGCCCGCCCGCCTCGACGCATTTCACGCCGTTCCAGCCTTCGGCGATGTAGTCCTCGGGGCGAAGCTCTTCGGCGTGGAAATCCACTTCCTTCAGGATGTCGATGACGGTGGGCTGCAACCGGCCGGTCAATGTGAACGTCGAGTCATGTTTCGGGTCGCAGCCGATTTGCAGCACCCGCTTGCCCATGACCGAGAAGGCGGCGGAGAGGTTCGACGAGGTGGTGGACTTGCCGATCCCGCCCTTGCCGTAGACGGAAAAGACCTTCGCGCCCTCTATGCGGACGGTGGGGTCAAGCTGGACCTGGACGGAGCCTTCGCCATCAAGGCCGCGGAGGTTCGGGATTTCGTCGCGCGGGCTCATGCGGTGGCCCCTTTCCTGTGTGAGACCCCGCCCCGGACCTGATCCGGGGCCTCGGGGTGATGCGGGAGGCCCCGGATCAAGTCCGGGGCGGGCACCCGGATCAAGTCCGGGGCGGGCACCCGGATCAGGTCCGGGGCGGAGTTGGCTTCGGGCAATGCGCGCGGCTGTGTCATTCGGCTGCGATCCCTTCGAGACGATCCTCAAGCTCGTCTGCCGCCTGTTGCAGGGCGGCGAGCGTGGCGGGATCGGGGGTCCAGTAGGCGCGGTCCGAGGCTTCCAGCAGGCGCTGGGCCATGCGGGAGGAGGCTTCGGGGTTGAGGGCAGCGAGGCGGCGGCGCATGGCCTCATCCGTGACGAAGGTCTCGGTCAGGCGCTGGTAGACCCAGGGTTCCACGGTGCCGGTGGTGGCGGACCAGCCGAAGGTGTTGGAAATCTGCGCCTCGATCTGGCGGACGCCTTCGGCCCCGTGCCGCAGGAGGCCCTCGAAGAACTTGGGGTTCAGCGAGCGGGCGCGGGTTTCCAGCGCGATCTGGTCCGAAAGCGTGCGGACCACGCCGCCGCCGCGCGTCTGGTCGCCGATGTAGACGGGCGTGTCCTGTCCGCCGCGCGCGCGTTTCACGGCGCGGGCGATGCCGCCCAGCGTGTCGAAGTAGTGATCGACCGAGGTGACGCCGAGTTCCACGGATTCGAGGTTCTGATAGGCGAGGTCCACGTCCTTCAGCGCCTTTTGCAGCAGTGCGGGGTTGCCCCTGGCCTTGCCGGTGACGCCGTAGGCGAAGCTCTTGCGGTTCTGGTAGGCGTCGGCGAGGTCGTCTTCGTCGCCGAAGGCGGAGGAGCCGACGAGGACGTTGACGTTGGAGCCATAGGCGCCTTCGGCGTTGGAAAAGACGCGGAGGGCGGCGGTTTCCATGTCGCAGCCCATTTCGGCGGCGTAACGCAGGGCGTGGGCGCGGATGAAGTTGAGGTGTTCGGGCTCATCGGCGGTGGCGGCCTTGAAGGCGGCTTCGGCGAGCATCCGGGTTTGCAGGGGCAGAAGGTCTCGGAAGATGCCGGAGAGGGTCATCACCACGTCGATCCTCGGGCGGCCGAGGTCTTCGAGCGGGATGAGGTCGGCCCCGGCAAGGCGGCCGTAGCTGTCAAAGCGGGGTTTCGCGCCGATCAGCGCAAGGGCCTGGGCGATGGGACCGCCGTCGGACTTGATGTTGTCCGAGCCCCAGAGGACGAGGGCCACGGTGCGGGGGAGCGTCGGGTGGGCGGCCAGCAGCCGGTCGGCCTGGGCCTTGCCGTCGGCAAGGGCAAAGGCGGTGGGCATGCGGAACGGGTCGAAGGCGTGGATGTTGCGGCCCGTGGGCAGGATCTGCGGCGAGCGGATGAGGTCTCCACCCGGGACGGGAGAGATGAAGCGGCCCGAGAGGGCGCGGAGGAGGGCGGGGATTTCGCTGTCCTGTTGCAGGTGTTCGGCGGCTTTGGCGCGGGCTTCCGGGTCGTCGGGCATGAGCGCCAGGTATTCGGCGCGCTGGGCCTCGGTCATGGGTTTGCCGAGGACGTGGAGGCCGTCGGTGATGAGGGCGCCTTCGGTCTCCAGCAGTTTGAGCCAGAGGGTTTCGAGGTCGGAGGCGTCCATGTCCACCGCGCGGGCCTGTTCGGCGATGAGAAGGGCGAGGTCGTCGCGGTCGGGCGCGTCCGGCGACAGGGCGCGGAAGCGGGTGAGACTGTCCTTCAGGTCCGCGAGGCCCTTGTAGAGGCCGGATTGCGCAAGCGGCGGGGTCAGGTGGGTGACGGTGACGGCGTTCGACCGGCGCTTGGCCAGCGTCGCCTCGGACGGGTTGTTGGCGGCGTAGAGATAGACGTTCGGCAGGTTGCCGATCAGCCGGTCGGGCCAGCATTGGCCGGACAGGCCCGCCTGTTTGCCGGGCATGAATTCCAGCGCGCCGTGCATCCCGAAGTGGAGGAGGACATCGGCGCCGAAATCCCTTTTCATCCAGTCGTAGAAGGCGGTGAAGGCGTGGGTGGGCGCGAAGCCCTTTTCGAACAAGAGCCGCATCGGGTCGCCTTCGTAGCCGAAGACGGGCTGGATGCCGACGAAGACATTGCCGAACTGGTGGCCGAGGATGAAGATGTCGGCCCCGTTGGATTGGGCGCGACCGGGGGCGGGGCCCCAGACCTTTTCGGTCTCGGAGAGCCAGCGCGAGCGGCGGACGAGCTCGGACGCCGGGATGCGGGCGGCGACGTTGGCGGGCTGGCCGAAGGCGGCGGCATTGCCGTGCAGGACGAGGTCGCGGAGGGCCTCGACGCTGGCAGGGGGCGTGAGGTCGTAACCTTCGGCCCGCATCGCGTGCAGCGTGTTGAACAGGCTTTCGAAGACGCCGAGGTAGGCGGCGGTGCCCACCGCGCCCGCGTTCGGCGGGAAGCCGTAAAGGACGATGGCGACCTTGCGCCTGGCGACCTCTGACCGGCGGAGGGTGGCGAGGCGGAAGACCTTTTCGGCCAGCGCCTCGATCCGTTCGGAGCAGGGGGCCATGACGCGGCAGGTGACATCGGCGGGGGCGGGGCAGCTCTTCGTGCAGCCCTGGCAGCCGTTCGCGTCGTGGCGGCCGGCGAAGACGGTGGGGTTGGTCGCGCCGTCGATTTCCGGCAGGGCGATCAGCATGGTGGTTTCCACCGGGCCGAGGCCGCCGTCGGTGGCGGCCCATTGGCCGAGGGTCTGGAACTCCAGCGGGTGGGCGGCGACGTAAGGAACGTCGAGCGCCTGAAGGGTGGCCACGGCGGCGGGGCTGTCGTTGTAGGCGGGGCCGCCGACCAGGGAGAAGCCGGTGAGCGAGACGAGGGCGTCGATCCGGCCGTTCGTCATGAAGGCGTCGATGGCGGGGCGGCCGTCGAGGCCCGAGGCGAAGGCGGGGACGCAGACGATCCCTCGCGCCTCGAAGGCGCGGATCACGGCGTCGTAATGCGCGGTGTCCGAGGCCAGGATGTAGGAGCGCAGCATCAGAAGGCCGACGGTGGCGGTGGTGCCGTCGGGGCGCGGCAGGAGGGCCGGGTCGGTGAAGACGCGGGCCGGGACGTCGGGGTGATAGAGGCCGACATCGGGGTAATCGACGGGGGCCGCGGCCTTGACCTTGTTCCAGTCGCGGTTCGGGGCATAGCGGCTGACGAGGAAGCGGACCATGCTTTCGATGTTGTCGTCCGACCCGCCCAGCCAGTACTGCATCGACAGGAACCAGGCGCGCATGTCCTGGGCCTTGCCGGGGATGAAGCGCAGGATCTTCGGCAGGCGGCGGAGCATCGCCATCTGCTTTTCGCCCGAAGAGCCGGAGGGGGACTTGTTGCCGCGCAGCTTCTTGAGGAAGGCCATGGCTCCGGACGCGGGTAGCGACATGTCGAGGTCGCCCATCCTGGTCAGCTTGACGATCTGCGGGTCGGAGATGATGCCGACGCAGGCGTCGAGATGCGGGCGGCGGGCCTGGATCTGGGGGAGGATCTGGTTGAGGTGTTCCTCGAGGAAGATCAGGTTGGCGACGATGATGTTGGCCTTTGCCACGTCGGCGCGGGCGCGGGCGAGGGCGGCGGGGTTTTCCGCCCATTCGGCGGCGGCGTGGACCGAGATGGTCAGGCCGGGGAAGTCCTTGGTCAGGCGAGCGGCGACGCGCTGGGCGGGGCCTGCGGCATGGGCGTCGAGGGTGACGATGACAAAGCGGTAGAGGTCCGCCGTGGCGGTGGTTTTCGGCTCCAGCGCTGTGTAGCGGTCATCGCGCATAATGGGCCTTGGCCTCGTAGAGGGTCTCGATGGTGATCTGGGTCACGCCCTTTTCGGCGGCGTATTTCTCGGTGTTGCGGCGGGCCTTGGCGCGGACGAAGAAGGGGATTTTCTTGAGTTCGCGTTCCGCGTCCGGCAGCCAGTGGAGGGCGTCGGCCAGGGCCTGTGCGGCCTCGATCATCTGGGTCGCGGCGTTGGCGGTGGGTTCCAGAATGGGGGCGGGCGCAGGCGTGGCCTTGCCGCCGTGGTGGCTGGGGCCGGCGGCGTCGTGGAACTCGAAATCCTCGCGGAACATGGTGAGGAGGTGTTCTTCGAGGCCCATCACAAGCGGGTGTATCCAGGTGTCGAAAAGGACGTTGGCGCCTTCGAACCCCATCTGGGGGGAGTAGCGGGCGGGGAAGTCCTGGACGTGGACGGGGGCGCTGATGACGGCGCAGGCGATGCCGAGGCGCTTGGCGATGTGGCGTTCCATCTGCGTGCCGAGGATCAGTTCGGGCGCGGCGGCGATGATGGCGGCCTCGACCTCGAGGTAGTCGTCGGAGATGAGGGCCTCGACGCCGTATTCCTTGGCGGCGGCGCGCATGGGGCGGGCGAATTCGCGGTTGTAGCAGCCGAGGCCCACGACGTCGAAGCCGATCTCGTCGCGGGCGACGCGGGCGGCGGCCATGGCGTGGGTGGCGTCGCCAAAGATGAACACGCGTTTGCCGGTGAGGTAGGTCGAGTCGACCGAAGCGGACCACCAGGGCTGGCGGAGGCTGGTTTCGTCAACCTTGGCGCTGACGCCGGCAAGGGCGGCGACTTCGGCGATGAAGTCCCGGGTGGCATGGGCCCCGATGGGGATGGTTTTCGTGAAGGGCTGGCCGTGGGTCTTCTCCAGCCAGCGGGCGGTGGATTCGCCGGTTTCGGGATAGAGCAGCACGTTGAAATGCGCCGCCGGAAGCCGGGCGAGATCCGCCGGGGTCGCGTCGAGGGGAGCCGCGACGTTCACGGCGATGCCCATCTGGCGGAGAAGACTGGTGATCTCGGCCACGTCGTCGCGGTGGCGGAAGCCAAGGGCGGTGGCGCCGAGGATGTTGCAGGTGATGTTTTCGGTGCGGCCGCAGGGCTGGGCGAGCGCGCGGGTCAGGGCGAGGAAGGTCTCGTCCGCGCCGAAGTTTTCCTTGCGGGAGTAGCTGGGCAGGTCGAGCGGCACGACCGGGCAGGGCAGGCCGAGGGTCGAGGCGAGGCCGCCGGGGTCGTCCTGGATCAGCTCGGCCGTGCAGGAGGCACCGACGATCATCGCCTGCGGCTGGAAGCGGTCATAGGCGCCTTGCGCGGCGCGCTTGAAGAGGGTGGCGGTGTCGGCGCCGAGATCGGAGGCCTGGAAGGTGGTGAAGGTGACCGGCGGGCGGTGGTTGCGCCGTTCGATCATCGTGAACAGGAGGTCGGCGTAGGTGTCGCCCTGGGGCGCGTGCAGGACGTAGTGGACGCCCTTCATTCCGGTGGCGACGCGCATCGCGCCGACATGCGGGGGGCCTTCGTAGGTCCAGAGGGTGAGTTTCATCGGGCGGCCCTCTGCAAGAGCGCGCGGCGGCGCAGGGGGCGGGAGAAGAGGCCGGCGAGGTCGCCGGCCTGTTCGTAGAAGTGGACCGGGGTGAAGACGAGTTCGATCGCCCATTTGGTGGCGTGACCGGCGGCCTCCAAGGGGTTCGCCAGGCCAAGGCCGCAGACGGTGAGGTCGGGCTTCAGGGCGGCGTGGCGGTCAAGCTGGAGGTCGACGTCCTGGCCTTCGGAGAGGACGGTCTGCGGCAGGAGCGCGAGTTCGGGTTCCATCAGGCCGCGGTGGAGGTAGGGGGTGCCGACTTCGACCGGGAGCATCCCGCATTCGCGGGCAAGGAAGCGCGCGAGCGGGATCTCCAGCTGGCTGTCGGGGAACATGAAGAGGGTCTTGCCGCGCAGGGTTTCCGCATGGGCGGCGACGGCCTTGCGGGCCCGGGCGCGGGGGGCGGCGGTGACGGCGTCGAAGGTTTCCAGCATCACGCCCTGCGCCTTGGCGACGGCGCGGAGCCAGTCGGTCGTGCCTTCCTCGCCGAAGGGGAAGGGCGCCACGATCCGCTGTGCGCCGCGGCGTTCCAGGGCGTGGGCGGTGTCGGCCAGGAAGGGCTGGGTCAGGATGAAACGGGTGTTCTCGCCGACCTTCGGGGCGTCACTGGCGCGGCGCGAGGGCAGGAAGGCGACGTTCCTGATGCCCATCCGGGTGAGGAGCGACAGGCACTGATCCTCGACCACATCCGGCAGCGCGCCGACGACGAGGAGGTTTTCGTCCTGCGTCTCTGCAAGGCCGGGGACCATGGCGGCAAGGCAGGCGTCCTCGCCTTGCGTGAAGGTCGTCTCGATGCCTGACCCGGAATAGTTGTAGACCCGGACCGAGGGCCCGTGGCGGGCGTTCAGCCGTTCGGCGGTGCGCGACAGGTCGAGCTTGATGACCTCGGACGGGCAGGAGCCGACAAGGAAGAGCTGGCGGATGTCGGGGCGGCGCGACAGCAGTCGTTCGACCTCGCGTTCCAGTTCCTGATGCGCGTCGGCCAGACCGGCGAGGTCCTTCTCTTCCAGGATCGCAGTGCCGAATCGCGGCTCGGCGAAGATCATCACCCCGGCGGCGGATTGCAGAAGGTGGGCGCAGGTGCGCGAGCCGACGACGAGGAAGAAGGCGTCCTGCATCTTGCGGTGCAGCCAGATGATCCCGGTCAGGCCGCAGAACACCTCGCGCTGGCCGCGTTCCCGCAGGACGGGGGTGTGCAGGCAGCCGGTCGGGGGGGTGTCGAGGCTCATGCCGGGTGGCCCTCCGGTGTGCTGTCGAGACGGGCGCGGCGGAGCTTCAGCAGGAACTGGGTCGCGTTGATGAAATAGGCCGCATAAGCGGCAAGCGTGATCCCCATCAGCTGCAACGGCGTGAGGGATTGTGTAAGCAGGCCATAGAGATACAGCGTGTGCAGCGCGATGACGCCGAAGCTGACCACGTCCTCCCAGAAGAAGGCCGGGGCAAAGAGATACTGGCCGAAGACGACCTTTTCCCAGATCGCGCCGGTGACCATGATCGTGTAGAGCAGCGCGGTCTTCAGAAGGATCGAGACGGTCGCGGCGGTGTAGCCTTCGCCGGTGGCGAGATAGCGCAGGACAAGCCCCAGCGAGACGGCGAAGACCAGAAACTGCAAAGGCGCAAGGACGCCCTGGACGGTGGTCCAGATGGTCGCATCCCGACGTGCGCGCTGGCTGGGCGTGTACAGCGGTCGGGCCCTGGTCTCGGAGGCAGCAGCGGACATTCCTTACGCCTCGATGTTGTAACCGCGTTTACACTCATCGTAGTCAGGCAGCACTGTCTGTCAATGTAGATTTACACATTTTTCCGCGGCGGCGCGACGAAATCGACGTGCCGAAAAGGCCGGGCGGCGTAAATCGGGGCCAGATAAAAATGATTTATATCAGTTATTTAAGGGGATATACCTGACGCCGGGCGTTCAGGCTGTCAATTTAGATGGACATGAGTGTCAGTTTCAGGTGTCATGGAGTCAGCGAGTCGATGGCTTCTATTCGGGCTTTCGCGGTGCTAACTTGCCCCTGCATCTGCGGGAGGACCCAGGGAGGTTCGCCGATGCGTGACAATGGAATACCGGAAGCACGAGATCAGGATTTCCTGAACTGGTTCGCGGGGCTTGCGCAGGAGGCGCTGGGTCGGTTGGTATCGGTGCGCGACCAGCAGGGTGTGGAAGTCCGGAAGGACCATCTCGATCTGTTTCTGGACCTGCTTGCCCATGATACCGGGGCAGACCCCTCGGCCTTGCTGGATGCGATGGTTGCCCGCCGCCTGGGGCCCGAGATCGTGGCCTGTGACTATGCAAGCGAGGCGGCGCGGTCGCTGGGCGACAGCTGGCTGGCCGACGAGGTGAGCTTTGTCGATGTCACGATCCGCAGCGAGCGGCTGCACGGGCTGATCCGGCGGGTCGACGAGATGCTGGTCTCGACCATGCAAGCGGGTGGGCCGTCGGCCCTGATCCTGGTGGCCGAGGCCGAGCAGCATACGCTGGGGGCCCATGTGCTGGCGCTGAAGCTGCGGCTGGCGGGGTTCAGCACGGTGGTCAGGATTGCCCCGATTGCGTCGGAGCTGAAGCAACTGATGACGGCCAACCGGTTCGACATTGCCCTTGTGTCGATCGGCTGCGTGGCGGGACTGGACTCGGGCGCAGGTCTGGTGCGCACGCTGCGGCTTTTGTCGCGGGGCGAGACGCGGATCTATGTCGGCGGGGCGATTCCGATCGAGGATGACCGGCTGCTGGAAGTGACTGCGGCCGACGAGGTTCTGCGCGATGTTTCCGCACTATTGGCGCAATTTGCGCCCGATGGTGCGGCGCGCGCGCTTGATCGTAACGAAAAAAGCAGCGAAAGGGAGGGCGCAACATCGTCTGTGACGGGGGAGCAATGTGACACCTGATACCCAAACCGGACCGCTATTGCCAGAAGACCCGGTCTCTCGGGTCGTGCTGGATCTGGTCAGTGCGGCTACCGATCTGACCCTTCTGGTGGGGCCGGAGCAGCGGGTCGAGACGGTGATCGTCAACCCCCAGTCCAACCTGGCGGCGATGGCGGCGGATTGGGCCGGGCAACCGCTTCAGTCCCTGTTCGCGCCGGACAGCTGGTCAAAGCTGGCCCAGCGCCTTGCCGCGCCCGAGACGGCCTTGCCGCTGGAGTTGAACCACGGCGGCGCCGCGCAATACGAATTTCCCGTCCGCTATACCCTGCGCCGCTGGCCGGGCACGGACAAGACCCTGATGCTGGGCCGCGACCTGCGGCCGATGGCCGAGGTGCAGCAGCAACTGGTGCAGGCGCACCGGGCGATCGGGCGCGACCATGAGGCGCAGCGCGAGCTGGAAACCCGCTATCGCGTGCTGATGGAAGAGAATTCGCTGCCGCTTCTGATCGTGTCCGAGACAACGGGGCGGATCGTCGATCTGAACACTTCGGCCGCACGTCTTCTGGGCGCGGCGCGCAACGACCTGCTGAACGCCCCCATCGCGCAGGAGTTCGACGGGCGCAGGCGCGGGGAATTGCTGGAATCGCTGGCCAAGAACGGCACCAGCGACGGGGCGGGCCATCTGGACCTGACGGTTCGGCGCACCGGCCAGCGGGTGAAGATCGGCGCCAAGATGTTCCGCGCCGCGCGCGACCGGCTGCTGCTGTGCCGCGTCGGGCTGTCGGAAAGCGCGCAGTCGCAGGAAAGCGACCGCAGCCTGATGATGCAGAACCTGTTCGAGAAGGGCACCGATGCCATCGTGTTCCTGGACGGGGCCGGGCAGATAAAGGCGGCGAACGAGGCCTTCCTGAACCTGACCGACAGCCACAGCCAGTCGGTGGTGATCGACCGGGCGTTCTCGGACTTTCTGGCGCGGGGGGCAGTGGACCTGAAGGTGCTGCTGGACAATGTCAAGCGGGTGGGCCACCTGCGGCATTACCGGACGCGGCTGAACACGGATTACATGGGCGAGGTCTCGGTCGAACTGTCCGCGACCCTGTTCCAGGACCGCGGCAAGCAGGTCATCGGGATCATCGCGCGCGACAAGGTGGTGTCGGACAGCGTCATCTGGCCGACGGCCCCGGGGGTCGAGAACGAGGGCCTGCGCAACGTGATGCGGCTGGTGGGCTATTCGACGCTGAAGGAAATCGTCGACGAGACCACCGAGATCATCGAGAAGATGTGCATCGAGGCGGCTCTGGACATGTCCGGCAACAACCGGGCGGCTGCGGCCGAGCTTCTGAGCCTGTCGCGCCAGTCGCTTTATGTGAAGCTGCGCAAGTTCGGTATCCTGAACAAGGAAACGAGCGACCCTTCTGCCTGATCCGCGGCCCGCTTGATCTGGGTCAAGTCGATCGCCCTTTCATTCTGTCAACTTGAGTTGACACCGCCTGTTCCGGCGGGTGCCTTGGCACGGAGGGCTCGCCCATGCGCATCGTCTTCATCCATCCGAACTATCATTCCGGCGGGGCCGAGATCGCGGGCAACTGGCCCCCAGCCTGGGTGGCTTACCTTGCGGGCAGCCTGAAGCGGGCGGGGTTTCAGGACATCCATTTCCTGGATGCGATGACCTATCACCTGGGGCCGGAGGTGCTGCGGGCGAAGCTGGCCGAGTTGCAGCCGGACATCGTGGGGGTGACGTCGATCACCCCGTCGATCTACGAGGCCGAGGAGGTGCTGCGCATCGCGCAGGAGGTGGTGCCGGGGGCCTTGCGGGTCCTGGGCGGGGTCCATGCCACCTTCATGTTCCGGCAGGTGTTGACCGAGGCGCCCTGGGTCGATGTGATCGTGCGCGGCGAGGGCGAGGAGATCATGGTGGCGCTGGCCGAGGCGGTGCGCGATGGCCGCTGGCCTGCGGATCAGCGCAAGATCAGGGGCCTGGCCTTTGCGGTCGATGGAGAGATCGTGGCGACTCAGGCTGCCAGCACGGTCAAGGACCTGGACGGGATCGACCCCGACTGGTCGATCCTGGACTGGGACAGCTATATCTACATCCCCCTTGGCGTGAAGGTCGCGATCCCGAACATGGCGCGGGGGTGTCCGTTTACTTGCAGCTTCTGTTCGCAGTGGAAGTTCTGGCGCGACTATCGGGTGCGGGCTCCGAAAAAGGTGGCCGACGAGATCGAGCGGCTGGTGGACGAGCATGGGGTCGGGTTCTTCATCCTCGCCGACGAGGAGCCGACCATCAACAAGAAGAAGTTCGTCGAGTTCTGTCAGGAGCTGATCGACCGGGGCCTGAACAGGCGGGTGAAATGGGGGATCAACACTCGGGTCACCGACATTTACAGGGACCGGGATCTGTTGAAGTTCTACCGCGAGGCGGGGCTGGTGCATGTCTCGCTGGGGACGGAAGCCGCGGCGCAGACGCAGCTGGATCTGTTCAACAAGGAGACCACGGTCGCCCAGAACAAGGAGGCGATCCGCCTTTTGCGCGAGGCCGACATCTTCACCGAGGCGCAGTTCATCGTCGGGCTGGACAACGAGACGCCCGAGACCCTGGAAGAGACCTACCGGATGGCCAGGGACTGGCAGCCGGACCTGGCCAACTGGTCGATGTATACTCCGTGGCCCTTCACGCCGCTGTTTCAGGAAATCCGCGATCAGGTGGAGGTGTTCGATTTCTCGAAATACAATTTCGTCACGCCGATCATGAAGCCTGCCGCGATGACCCGGGGGGCCTTGCTGGAGGGGGTGCTGAAGAACTATCGCCGCTTCTACATGAAGAAGGCGCTGTTCCATTACCCCTGGCGGGGGACGGGGTTCCGGCGGCGGTATCTGCTGGGCTGTCTCAAGGCCTTCCTGAAGGCGGGGGTGCAGCGCAGCTTCTATGACCTTGGAAAGCATGGCTATTTCAAGCCGGTGAAGCGGGACAATCTGGAGTTTGGCTTCGATACCTCGCGGACCATTGCCGAGGCGCAGATGGCGGATTGGGAGGCTTCGGCGGACAAGGCGGCGCGGGCGGCAGAACGGCGGGCGGCGGTGAAGGCGCAGATGAAGGAGAGGGCTGCGGACCGTGCGGTGCCCGACCTGGGGCCGATGGCCTGCGGCGGGGGCCGCGCGCAGATGCAGGAGCCGGCGGAGTAATGCAAGCAGGCCGGATCGGGCCGAATGCGATCCTGCAACTGGCCGATGTGCTGGAGCGGCGCGGGGAGGGGGAGCTTCTCTCTGCCGTGCTGGCCGAGGCGGGGGTTGAGCGGCCTCCGAGTGATGCGGGGATGCTGCCGGAGGGCGATTGCGCGGCGGTGCATCAGGCCTTGCGGCGGCTGTCGCCCCGCGCCGAGGCTGTGCTGGAGGAGGCGGGGCGGGCGACCGGGGACTATATCCTGACGCATCGGATTCCGAAGCTGGCGCAGGGGGCGTTGCGGGCTCTGCCGGGTTTTCTCGCGGCGCCGGTCATGACCCGGGCGATTGCGCGGCATTCCTGGACCTTTGCCGGGACGGGGGCGTTCCGGGTCGAGGGTGGGCGGCCTCTGGTTCTGTCGGTGGCGCGCAATCCGCTGGTGGCGGGCTGGCGGGCGGAGGTCCCGCAATGCATCTGGCACGTCGCGGTGTTCCGGCGGCTCTATGGGCGGCTGGTCTGGCCGGAGGTGCGGGTGACGGAGGTCGCCTGCTGCGCTTGCGGAGATGCGGCCTGCCGGTTCGAGATTGCCGCAGCGTAGCCCCCCACCCCCATCCCCTCCCCACGGCGGGGGAGGGGAGGCGCTTGGGGTCGACCTGTGCGTGCTGCGGCAATGTAATCCTTGCCAGACTCGAAAGTGTCAGGCTTAATTGACAGATGAGCGACGCACTCATCCATACCCCGCACAGCTGGCCTGAACCGCGCGCGATGCTGCGGCTGATCAAGCCGATCACCTGGTTCCCGCCGATCTGGGCGTTCCTGTGCGGGGCGGTGTCCTCGGGCGTGCCTCTGGGCGCGAACTGGGGAACGGTGGTTCTGGGGATGGTGCTGGCCGGGCCCGTGGTCTGCGGGATGAGCCAGGCGGCGAACGACTGGTGCGACCGGCATGTGGATGCGGTGAACGAACCCGATCGGCCCATTCCTTCCGGCCGCATACCCGGGCGCTGGGGCCTGTGGATCGCGCTGGCGATGACGGCGCTGTCGCTGGCGGTCGGGTGGCTGCTGGGGCCCTGGGGGTTCGGGGCGACGGTGGTCGGCGTGATCGCGGCATGGGCCTATAGCGCCGAGCCGGTGCGGCTGAAGCGGTCGGGCTGGTGGGGGCCGGGGCTGGTGGGCCTGTCCTATGAGGGGCTGCCCTGGTTCACCGGGGCCGCAGTATTGCTGGGGACTGCACCGAGGTTCGAGAACGTGGTGATCGCGGGGCTTTATGCTTTCGGGGCGCACGGGATCATGACCTTGAACGATTTCAAGGCGCTGGAGGGCGACCGGCAGCATGGCGTGCGGTCGTTGCCGGTGGTCCTGGGGCCGGAGGTGGCGGCGAAAATCGCCTGCACGGTGATGGGCATGGCGCAGGCGCTGGTGGTGGCGCTGCTGCTGATCTGGGGTGCGCCATGGCATGCCTTGGCAGTGGCCGCTCTGCTGGCCGCGCAGGTCGCGGCGATGCGGGTGCTGTTCCGCGATCCGAAGGGCAAGGCGCCCTGGTACAACGGGACGGGCGTTGTGCTGTATGTCACCGGCATGATGATTTCCGCCTTTGCGATCAGAGGTTTGGCATGACCTTGAGCTGGCTTCAGATCGTCCGGCTCGGGCTGGTGCAGTTGTGCATCGGGGCGGTTGTGGTGCTGACGACCTCGACGCTGAACCGGCTGATGGTGGTGGAATTGGCCTTGCCCGCGATGCTGTCGGGGGCGCTGGTGGCGCTGCATTCCTTCGTGCAGATCACAAGGCCGAGTTGGGGGTTCCTGTCGGATGCGCAGGGCAACCGGACGCGGTTCATCATCGGGGGGATGGCGGTCTTGTCGGCGGGGGCGGCGCTGGCGTCGTGGCTGGTGGCGCTGGGCGTCGCGGGGCATGGGGTCGGGCTGGCCGGGTCGGTGCTGGCTTATGTGCTGATCGGGATGGGGGCGGGGGCCTCGGGGACTTCGTTGCTGGCGTTGCTCGCCTCGGGCTGTGCGCCTTCGCGGCGGGCGGCGGCGGCGACGATCACCTGGCTGATGATGATTTTCGGGATTGCGGTGACTTCCGGGGTGATCGGGGCGCTGCTTGATCCCTACAGCCCGGCGCGGCTGATGGCGATTGTCGGCGTTGTGACGCTGGGAGCGGTGCTGCTGACGGCGGCGGCGATCTGGGGCATCGAGCGGCGGGTGATCCCGGCGCGGTTGCCGGACGAGACGCCCTTGCGGCAGGGGTTGGCGGAGGTCTGGGCCGAGCAGTGGACGCGGGTCTTCACCCTGTTCATCTTCCTGTCGATGACTGCCTTCTTCCTGCAGGAGCTGATCCTGGAGCCTTATGCGGGGCTGGTGTTCGCCTATTCGCCCGGGGCCTCGACCAGCCTGTCGGGCGCGCAGCATGGGGGAATGTTCGTGGGCATGCTGGCGGTGGGGATCGCCGTCAGCGGTCTGAAGATCGGGTCCCTGCGCGCATGGGTCGTAGGTGGCTGCCTCGGGTCGGCGCTGATGCTGGCGGTGATTGCCGCGTTGGGTCAGATGCAGATCGGGCTTCTGACGCCTGCGGTCGCCGTGCTGGGCGTCTTTTCGGGCATGTTCGCCATCGCGTCCATCGGGGCGATGATGCAACTGGCAGGGCAGGGCCGTGCGGGGCGCGAGGGGACGCGGATGGGCGTCTGGGGCGCTTCGCAGGCCATTGCTCAGGGGCTCGGCGGGTTCGCGGGCGCGGCGCTGGTCGATGCGCTGCGGCTGGCGGGGTCCGCGGCCAATGCCTTCGGGATCGTCTTCGCGCTGGAGGCGCTTTTGTTCGTTGCCGCCGGGCTGATGGCCTGGCGGATCATTGACGGGGGCCGTCTGAGAGCCTCGACGCGGCTGGTTCCGGGAGAATGACCATGTACGACGCATTCGTGGTGGGTGGCGGGCCTTCGGGGGCCACGGCAGCCGAGGATCTGGCGCGGGCGGGGTATCGCGTGGCCCTTCTGGACCGGGACGGGCGGATCAAGCCCTGCGGGGGGGCGATCCCTCCCCGCGCGATCCGGGATTTCGACATTCCGGACCATCTGGTGGTGGCCAGGATCAGGACGGCGCGGATGATCTCGCCCACGGGCCGCGCGGTCGATATCCACATCGAGGGCGGCTATGTCGGCATGGTGGACCGCGAGGATTTCGACGAATTCCTGCGGGATCGCGCGCGGATGGTGGGGGCGGAGCGGCTGACCGGGACCTTCCTGCGGATGGAGCGGGATGCGGCGGGGACCCATGTCGTCTGGCGCGAGAAGGCGTCGGGGCGGGAGCAGCGGTCCCTGACCCGGGTGGTGATCGGGGCGGATGGGGCGAAGTCGGGCGTCGCGCGGGCCGAGGTGCCGGGCGGGGACAGGATCCCTTACGTCATCGCCTATCACGAGATCATCAAGGCTCCGGCGGCAAATGCAGGCTATGACCCGGTGCGCTGCGATGTGGTCTATGACGGGCAGATTTCCCCGGATTTCTACGGCTGGGTCTTCCCGCATGGCGACAGGGCGTCGGTGGGCATGGGAACCGAGGACGGCGCGGTGGACCTGAAGAAGGCCACGGCGGACCTGCGGGCGATGGCGGGGTTGACGGAGTGCGAGACGATCCGGCGCGAGGGGGGCCCCATCCCGCTGAAGCCTTTGGACCGGTGGGACAATGGCCGGGATGTGGTTCTGGCCGGGGATGCGGCGGGGGTTGTGGCGCCGTCATCGGGTGAGGGCATCTATTATGCGATGGCGGGGGGGCGGGCGGCGGCGACGGCGGCCATGGCGTTTCTGCGGAGCGGGCGCGCCAGTGAGCTGAAGATGGCGCGGAAGATGTTCCTGAAGGAGCATGGCACGGTCTTCAAGGTCTTGCGGTCGATGCAGAACGCGTATTATCGCAACGACGAGCGGCGCGAGCGGTTCGTTTCGCTGTGCCATGACATCGACGTGCAGCGGCTGACCTTCGAGGCCTACATGAACAAGAAACTGGTCGCGGCGCGCCCCTTGGCGCACCTCAAGATCGGGGTGAAGAACGTGATGCACCTGATGGGGATAGTGTCGCCGAAATGGTCGTGATGGAGCCGATCGACCTGCCGATCCCGGCTTTCGGGCCGGACGGGGTTCTTGTGCCCGTCGGCAAGCTGGCCGTGCACCGGCAGGGGCTGCGTCATCCGGCGGTGTCGGTGTTTGTCCTGCGCGGCGCGGAGATCCTGATCCAGCAGCGAGCGGCGGGGAAGTATCACACTCCCGGACTTTGGGCGAATACCTGCTGCACGCATCCCCTGTGGGGCGAGGCTGCTGCCGATTGCGCGGTGCGGCGGCTGTCGCAGGAGCTGGGGATTTCGGGCCTTGACCTGCGGCATGTGGGGCAGGTGGAATACCGGGCGGACGTGCCGGGTGTGCGCGAGCCGCTGATCGAGCACGAGGTCGTCGAGGTCTTCGTGGGCGAGGCTGGCTGGCCGCTGGATCTGGAGCTGGACCCCGACGAGGTGCAGTCGGTGCGCTGGGTGTCCCTTGATGCGCTGCGGGCAGAGATTGCTTTGAGGCCGGAGGCGTTCACGCCCTGGCTGCGGATTTACCTCGAGAAGCACGCGGCGATGATCTTTCAGAGTTCGTTGATTGCGGGATCGGTCTGAAGGAACCCCGCCCCGGACTTGATCCGGGGCCTCCTGTTGACCCACGAGGCCCCGGATCAAGTCCGGGGCGGGCTCCCGGATCAAGTCCGGGGCGGGGTATCGGGTGGTTCTTCCTGCGCAAGCACCTTGAGGATCAGGGCTGACAGGCCGTCCTCGGTTTCCTCATGCGCCAGGTGGCCGAGGTTCGGCAGAAGGTGCAGTTCCGCGCCGGGGATGCGTTTGGCCGCGTCGATCGAGACCTGTGGGGGGACGGCGCGGTCGCCCTCGGAGGCGATCAGGTTGACTTTCGTTGCCGTCTGGGGGAGGCGGTTGAGAAGGCCCTGAAGTCTCCAGTCGGCCATCATGCCCAAGGCCCCCGTGACGTGATCGGGGTCGCGGACAAGCGTCAGGTAGCGCGCGCGACCCTCGGCATCGAGGGGGGAGCCGGTGCCCGCAAGGATGCGGTCCACAGTGCCGGGGCGGCCGAAGAAGGCGGTGATGGCGGTTGCGGCGAAGGGCAGGGTGGCAAGGCCCCTGGCGAGGATCGGGAAGAGGAAGGCGGCCGCGCCGTCGAATTCTCCGAGTGCCGCGTTCAGGCCGATGACCTGGGGGACGGGGCGCAGTTCGGCCATGCGCAGGCCGATGGCGGCGCCGGCGGAGTGGCCGATGATGGCATTTGGGCTGATGGCGAGGGTGTCGCAGAGGGTCCAGAGGTCCTGCGCCATGGCGTCGAGGCCGAGGCGGCCTGCGAAGCCCTTGGCCGAGCAGCCGTGGCCTGGGAGGTCGGGGGTGATGGTGCGGTAGTGCTGCGCGAGGCCGGGGATGGTGCGGGCGAAGCTGTGGCCGGAGGCTCCGGTCCCGTGGAGGAGGAGGAGCGCGGGGGCGTCCCCGGAATGTTCGGGCGGGCCGGTGTCGATCACCCAGAACCGCTGGTGGCCGGTGGAGACGAGGCTCGATTGGGCCTTGAAGGGCCAGTCGGCGGGCAGGGCAGCGGGGGTCATGTCAGGCCAGCGTTGCAGCAATCGCCCGGGCGTCGGCCCGAGGAAGCGGAACATAGCGGCTGTGCATGGCCTGCGCCAGATCGGCAAGGGCCGGTTGCGGGCGGTTGGCGACGTCCAGCGTGACGGCGGCGATCCCGGCGGCGCGGATGGCGGTGGCGATCCGGTGGGCGTCCAGTTGCGCCTGGACGCGGTCCGGCTGGCCGTTCAGCGCGATGTTGGCGCGGCCGTCGGTGAGGAGGGCAAGGCTGGGGGTCATGCCTTGCCGTCTTGCGCGTAGGGCGGTGTCGAGGGCAGTCGCAAGACCGGAGGCGAGAGGGGTGCCGCCTCCCCCTGGCAGGCCACGGAGCCGGGCCTTGGTGGTGGTCAGGCTGCGGGTGGGGGGGAGGATGAGCTCGGCCTTTGTCCCGCGCAGAACGACGAGGGCGACGTGGTCGCGGCGGCTGTAGGCTTGCGCGAGCATCAGTTCGACGGCGCCTTTGGCTTCGCCGAGGCGGGCCATGGCGGAGGAGCCGGACGCATCGACCACGAAAATCAGGACGCGGTCGGAGACCTGCCTGTAGCGTTTCAGGCGGAGGTCGGAGCGGTGGACGATGAGCGCGCGGTCGTGCTGGTCGTGGCGCTTGCGGAGGACCTGCCAGGGGGCGGCTTGGCGCAGGGTGGCGACGAGGTCGATGCGCGAGCGGCCGTCGGGGTGGCCGGGTCTTGACGGAAGGGGTCGGCCACGGCGGTTGCCGGATTTGGCGGAGCCGGTGCCGGAGGCCCCCCGTGCGGCGCGGTTGGCGCGGTCGGCTTGCAGCTTGGCGAGGATGTCGGGGGGAAGGGCGGCTTGGGCGGCCTCGATCAGGAGGTCGGCGAGGTTCTGGAGGTCTTGTTCTTCGGGCTGCTGGTCCGGGGTGTCGGGCTGATCGGGTGGTGGGGGTTCGGGGGGCTGGTCGGGCTGGGCCTCGGCTTCGGGCAAGGCGCGGTGGGCGAGGCCGAGTTCGGCGGCGGCGATCAGGTCTTGTTCGGTGACTTCCGGGCGACCGTCGAGGGCGGCGAGGGCGCGGGCGGCGCGGCGGGTGGTCAGTAGCGCGCGGGGGGAGGCGATGCCAAGGCGGGCGGCGAGTGTGGCCAGGGCCTCGGTCAGGTTCTGCGGGACGGTGACTTGCGGGTAGAGGGCGCGGGCCTTGGCGAGGGTGCGTTTGCCGATGGGTTTGGGGAGGAGGCGGGGGCTGCGGTCGCCGTCGAGGGTGAGGAAGAGGCCGAGGCGGTCGGAGAGGTTGCTTGGGAGGCCCTCGCCGTCTTCGGCGGCCTCATCCAGGGCGATGAGGGCGTGGTGGCCTTTGTCGAGGGCTTGGGCGAGGCGGGCGGTGAGGGATGGGGGGGCGGATTCCGCCATCGGCAGGATCAGGAGGGAAGGGTCGGAGAGGAGCCCGGGGCGGTGGACGGGGTGGCCTGCGGCGAGGGTGGCGACGGGGTCGGGGCCTCCCAGAAGGGCGAGGTCGTCGATGTTGGCGGAAAGGCGGCGCTGGGGGCGGTCGAAGGGGGTTTTCGTCAGCGCGGTGGTGGCGATGTCGCGGACGGGACCGGCGCGGGAGCGCAGCCACAGGCCGCCGAGGCCCACCGGATCGACAGCGAGGATGCGCAGCGCGAGGCAGAGGCGCGCCCAGGGGTCCATCAGGCAAGCGTCTCGGCGACGGCGCGGGCGACGCGGTCGGCGGCCCCGGCTTCGTCCAGCGGATCGCGGCGGAGGCGGTGGCCGAGGGCCATGGCAGCCACGCGGCGAAGGTGGTCGCGCGTGACGGAGGGCGCGGCTTCGCTGGCGGCAAGGGCACGGGCGGCGCGGAGGAGGGTGAGTTCTCCGCGAACGCCGTCAGAGCCGAGGGCGATGCAGAGGGCGGCGCAGTCTTCAAGGGCGGCGCGGGGGGTCTGGATTTTCGGCAGCGCGGCGCGGGCGTTCAGGATGGTGGTGCGGAGCCTGGCTTCCTCGGGTGCCCAGGTGGCGGCAAAGGCGATGGGGTCGGCCTCATAGGCTTCGCGTCTCAGCACCACTTCGACCCGGGTGGCGATGTCGCGGGGAGAGCGGACCTCTGCCGACAGGCCGAAGCGGTCGAGGAGTTGGGGGCGGAGGTCGCCTTCCTCGGGGTTGCCGGAACCCACGAGGACGAAGCGGGCAGGGTGGCGGATGGAAAGGCCGTCGCGTTCCACCACGTTCTCGCCGGATTGGGCGACGTCGAGGAGGAGATCGACGATGTGGTCCTCCAGCAGGTTCACTTCGTCGATGTAGAGATAGCCCCGGTTGGCGCGGGCGAGGAGGCCGGGCTCGAAAGCCTTGACGCCTGCCGCGATGGCGCGTTCGACGTCGAGGGCGCCGGTCACGCGGTCCTCGGAGACGCCAAGGGGCAGGTCAACGACGGGGGTCGGCTTGTCGATGACGGTGGCATCGGAGATGTCGGCCCAAGGCGGGCATTGCGACGGATCGGCGCTGTTCACGGGGCAGGAGGCCACGGCGCGGATCGGGGGCAGAAGGGCAGCGAGGCCCCGGACGGCGGTGGATTTGCCGGTGCCCCGGTCGCCGAACACCAGAACGCCACCGATCATCGGGTCGATGGCGGTGAGGACCATCGCAAGCCGCATGTCGTCCTGGCCGACGATGGCGGTGAAGGGGAAGGGCGGTTTCGGGCCGGTGGCCGCCTGGGCGGGTGATTTCGAGCGGTGAAGCGCGGTCATGCGGCGTGCCTTTCTGTATCCCGGGCCCCGGCGAGGGGGTCGGAGCCGCTCCATTGCCCTTGGGTGCCAAGGACGTGGAAGCGGGCGTAGAATTCTTCCGCGAACCAGCCGTTGTCGCGGGCGGCTTTCATGGCGGCGGCGTGGGGGCCCATGTGGCGGGCGAATTCGGCCATGCGGGCGGCGTCGGGCCAGATCGAGAAGGTGACCTGGTGAAGCAGGGGAACCTCGCCGATGCCGATCTTGAAGAGGACATTCCGGTCGGCGCCGATGCGGGCAGAAATGTCGGGGACGCGGGCCCAGAAGGCCGGGGCGTGCCGGGGTTTGACGGTGGCGCGGGTCAGGGCGGCGATGGGGCCGTTATGGGCCTGCGGGTCCGTGGTGTCGGTCAGGGGGTTGACCCCGGCCCAGGCGCCGCGCGCGGAGAAAGGTTGCAGGAACACGGTCCAGCTTTCCGCCGCATGGGCACGCCAGCGAGTGATGATGCGGTGGTTGGCGATGTGGTCGCGGGCCTTTTCGAGGTCGGGCCAGACGGCGAAGATCGCCCAGACCGACCAGTTGGGCCGGGGCGTGAAGCCTTCGCCGGTGCCCGAACCGCAGAGTTTCACGAACCGTGCACCGGACCAGAGCCTTCGGGGCCGCGCAAGCGCCATCTGCCCGATCACCCAGAGCCGGCTGGCAGGCGTCGAAAAGCGGAAGAGGCTGAGCGTGGCAACGGAAATGAGTCGATCCTCCGGCCCATGTGTAAGGAGAAGATTACACTTAATGCGGCCGCAGGAAAGCTAAATCGCCCTGTTTTGGCGGGGAAAAAGGCAAGTTGTAAATCTGGGCGGACAGTATAGGCTGGGGCCATGACACAGCACACTCGGTCCGGCCAGGTTGACAGGCTGCCCTCTGCACTGGATGGCCGCGGGCGGGCCGTCGTGATCGGCGCGGGGCTTGGGGGCCTTGCCTCGGCGATGCGGCTGGGGGCCAAGGGCTGGCAGGTGACGGTGGTGGACCGGCTGGACCGGCCGGGGGGGCGGGGGTCCTCGATCACGCAAGGCGGGCATCGGTTCGACCTGGGGCCGACCATCGTGACGGTGCCGCAGACGCTGCGCGAGTTGTGGGCCGTGTGTGGGCGCGACTTTGATCGGGATGTGCGGCTGGTGCCGCTGGACCCGTTCTACAAGATCCTGTGGCAGGATGGGTCAAGCTTCACGATGGGGCCGGGTGACGCGCGGATGGAGGCCGAGGTTTCGCGGCTGTCTCCGGGCGATTTGCCGGGATTCAGGCGGTTCCTGAAGGACGCCGAGGCGCGCTACTGGTTCGGGTTCGAGGACCTGGGGCGGCGGTCGATGCACCGGCTGGTCGATCTGATCAAGGTGCTGCCGAAGTTCGCCTGGTATCGGGCGGACCGGTCGGTCCATGCCCATGCGGCGCGCCGGGTGAAGGATGAACGCCTGCGCTTTGCGCTGTCATTTCATCCGCTGTTCATCGGGGGCGATCCGTTCCATGTGACCAGCATGTATGCGCTGGTCAGCCATCTGGAGCGGGCTTTTGGCGTTCACTATGCGATGGGCGGCGTGCAGGCGATTGCCGAGGCCATGGCGGCGGTGGTCCGGGATCAGGGCGGCTTCGTCGTGCAGGGGGTCGAGGCGGACGAGGTGCTCGTCTTCGGGGGCCGGGCGTCGGGCGTGAAGCTGGCGGACGGGCGGGTGCTGCCGGCCGAGGTGGTGGTGTCGAACGCGGATCCGGCGACGACCTACACGCGGCTGTTGCGCAAGCAGCCGGTGAAGCGGTGGACTGCTCCGCGCCTGATGCGGTCGCGCTGGTCGATGAGCCTCTTCGTCTGGTATTTCGGGACCAGGGGGACGAGGGAGATGTGGCCCGAGGTCGGGCACCATTCCATCGTCGTGGGCCCGCGCTACCGCGCGCATATCCGCGACATCTTCCAGACGGGCAAGCTGGCCGAGGACATGAGCCTGTATGTCCACCGCCCCTCGGTCACCGATCCGTCCGTTGCGCCGGAAGGGGACGACACGTTCTACGTCCTGTCGCCGGTGCCGCATCTGGGACATGACAACGGGGTGGACTGGGCGAAGGAGGCCGAGCCCTATAGGCAGAAGATGCTGAAAGTGCTGGAGGAACGGCTGTTGCCGGGCCTGACGGGCAGGGTGACGGAAAGTCTGGTCTTCACGCCCGAAACCTTCCGCGACCGCTATCTGTCGCCGCATGGGGCGGGCTTCTCGCTGGAGCCGCGCATCCTGCAATCGGCCTGGTTCCGGCCGCATAATGTGTCCGAAGAATTGCCGGGCCTGTATCTGGCGGGCGCGGGGACGCATCCGGGCGCGGGTGTGCCGGGGGTGATCGGGACGGCCGAGGTGCTGGCAACGCTGGTGCCGGATGCTCCGGTTGCGGCGCGGGCGTCCGTGCGGATGGCGGCGGAATGATCGCGGCGGAGGACATGGCGGCCTGCCGCGCGATGATCCGCACGGGAAGCCTGTCGTTCGATGCGGCCAGTCGCCTGTTGCCCGCAAGGGTGCGGGACCCGGCGCTGGCATTGTATGCCTTCTGCCGGGTGGCGGATGACGATGTGGACGAGGTGCAGGACAAGGTGCATGCCGTCCTGCGGCTGCGCGAGCGGCTGGACCTGATCTATGCCGGACGACCGGAGCCGCGGCCTTCGGACCGGGCTTTCGCGGCGGTGGTGCGGGATTTCGACATGCCGCGCGCCTTGCCGGATGCGCTGCTGGAGGGGCTGGCCTGGGACGCGATGGGGCGGCGCTATGCCAGCCTGGCCGACCTGCACGCCTACAGCGCGCGGGTCGCGTCGAGTGTCGGCGTGATGATGTGTGTGCTGATGCGGGTGCGCGATCCCGATGCGCTGGCGCGGGCGGCGGACCTGGGGCTGGCGATGCAGCTGACCAACATCGCCCGCGACGTGGGCGAGGATGCGCGGGCGGGGCGGTTGTTCCTGCCCTTGGACTGGCTTGAGGAGGCGGGGATCGACGCCGAGGCGTTCCTTGCGGACCCCCGGCCATCGGCGGCGCTGGCCGGGGTGGTGCGGCGGCTTCTGGCGGTGGCCGATGATCTTTACCGGCGGGCGGAGGCGGGCGTGTCATCGCTGCCGTCCGACTGCCGGCTCGGGATCGCGGCGGCGCGGCATATCTATGCAGCCATCGGGTCGCAGGTGGCGCGGGCGGGGTTCGACAGCGTCACCCGGCGCGCGCGGACCAGCCGGGGGCAGAAGCTGGCGCTGATGGGGCGGGCGGCGGGGTCGGCGGTCCTGTCCCATGTCATGCCGCAGCCCGCGCAGCTGCATGCCCGGCCGGAGCCCGAGGTGGCCTTTCTGGTCGAGGCGGCGGGCCAGCGGTCGGCGCGGCCGCAGCGGTCCGAGACCCTGCTGCAGATTCTGGCACAGCTCGAGGCGCGCGACCGGCGCGGGGCGGCGGGCTGAGGGAACCACCCGGACGGCGCTGGCGTTCGGCCTGCGCTACCGCTAGGGTGATCCGATGGATATCTGGGTTTTTCTTGTCTTTCTTCTGGCCTGCGGGCCTGCCGCCGCAACCGGCGCGATGTTTTCGCCGGGCGCATGGTATGAGGCGTTGAAAAAGCCCGTCTGGACCCCGCCGAACTGGCTGTTCCCGGTGGCCTGGACCACGCTTTATCTGTGCATGTCGCTGGCGGCAGAGCGGGTGGCGCGGCAGGCGGGGGCGACCCCGGCCGTCGGCATGGCGCTGGCGCTTTATACCTTGCAGATGGGGCTCAACTGCCTGTGGACGCCCGTCTTTTTCGGGCTGCGGCGGATGCGGGCGGGGATGCTGGTGCTGGCGCTGTTGTGGCTGGCGGTGGCGGCGACCTTGGCGGCGTTCTGGCGGGTGGACTGGATCGCGGGGCTTCTGTTCGTGCCTTACCTCACCTGGGTCACGGTGGCGGGGGCGCTGAACTGGTCGGTGCTGTCGCTGAACCCGGATCAGGCGAAGGGTGCGGCGACGGTCTGATCCCGGCCCCTCCATCCCCTCCCCTCGGAGGGGAGGCGCCTGTGGCACCGGCGGTTCGTCAGGGCCAGCGGGCGCGGCGCGGGACGCGGAGGGCGAGCATCGGTTTCAGAAGCGGCTGGCGGAAGCGGACAAGGTCCAGCGCCTCGTGCATCCCGAGGGTGCGTTCTCCGTCGATGGTCGTTTCCACCAGCGCGCGGGAGTAGAACGGGGCCTCCAGCAGCGACAGGTGCGGGCGGGGCTTTGTGCCCGGATCGGCGCGGGTTTCGCGGCGGACGGCCCAGGGGTTGCGTTGGAAGCGCGTGCGCGGGGGGGCGGTGGTTTCGCGCACCTCTCCGTCGGGGGTGATTTCCACGGCAAGGTCGAAGTGGCGGCCGTCGCGCAAGGTCGCGTCGTAGAAGCACATCGCGCGGTCCCGCAGCGGATAGCGGCCCCAGGTCCAGAAAGCGAAGTCGGCTTCCAGCGCGCGGGTGCCGAAATTGGCGTCGAAATAGCCATGGCCGCGCCATCTGTGGCCTTGTGTCAGGTCTACTTCGATGTCGGCGATCGGGGCGAAGGGGCGCCAGAGATGGGCAGCGTCGGGGGTCAGGAGGACCTCGGTCCGCGTGACGGCACGGGGGGTCAGCACGACACGGCCCCGGACGGGCGTGACCATGGGCGGGGCGCCCCATTCGTTGACCTCGATGACCAGTTCCTTTCCGGTCCAGGTGACGGAGGAGGGGCCGATCTGAAGCCGGTCCGGGGATTGGCGCAAGGCAGAGCGGCCCCGGTCGGTCATGGTGAAGCGGCCGTTGAGGCCGGAGGTGACGACGTTGAGGCAGCAGTGATCCTGCGGTTTGCGCCGGCCCGACCAGGCATACCAGGGGGAAAAGACCGAGCCGATGAAGGCGATCAGCGAGACGGCCTTGGTCCCGTCTTCGGATATGCCGTCGACATACCACCAGGCATAGCCATCCGGGCCGACGTCGAGGCTGAAGTCAGGTCCTGAAGCGCCTGTAAGGCGGCCTGCCTGCCGGAGAGCAGCGCCATCGGCACCCCCGCCCCCGGATGCACCCCGCCCCCCGCGAGGTAGAGCCCCGGCAGGCCGGTCCGCGCCACCGGACGCCGGAAGGCCGCCAGCGCCCCCTCGGGCGAGGCCCCGTAAATCGCGCCCAGGGAGGCCGGGAACCGCGCCGCGAGGTCCTTCGGTCGGGTCAGCGCCTCGGATCCCGGCGGGGGCGAGAAGGTCAGGCCCATCAAGCCCAAGGCTGGGAAGGTGCGGTCGTGGCATGATTGGTCCTCGTCCTTGTGGTCGGGCTGGCCTGCCGGGGCGTTCAGGATGATCTGGAAGCGTTCGGGGGCGGGTGTCGGCCCCAGCTCGCGGTCCTGGGCGTTGAGGTAGAGGGTGGGGCTGTCGGGCATCCTCCCCGCGCCGATGGGGCCGAATTCGGCGCTTGGGGCGGCGGTGAAGAAGAGGTTGTGGTGGATCAGGTCCTGCGCGCGGGGGCCTTGCGGGATGGCGGCGAAGGACCAGACCCAGGCGGAAAGGCTGGGTTTGCCGGGGGGGGTGAGGGCGGTCCGGGCGGCCTCTCCAAGATGGCCGTCGGTGAGCGCACGCGGGTCGCCGTTGAAGACGACGATATCGGCGGGGTGGTGGCCCTGGTCGGTCTCGACCTGGGCGACGCGGCCGGACTGGCGGGTGATGCGGCGGGCTTGCGTGGCGTAATGGAAGCGGACGCCCAGGCGTTCGGCGGCGCTGGCAAGGGCAGCGGCGAGGGCCTGGATGCCGTCGGTCACGGCCCAGACGCCCTGCGCCTCGGCCTGCCAGACCAGCGACAGGACGGCGGGGGTATGGGCGGGACGGCCGCCGACATAGGTCGCGTAGCGGCCAAAAAGCTGGCGCAGGCGCGGGTCGCGGAAGAACTGCGTCAGCCAGCGGTCCAGCGTCATGCCGGGAAGGAGGGCGGGCCAGAGTCCGGGTTTGGTCAGGGTGGTGCGGGCGATGGCGGCAAGGTCGGGTCTGGCGGCCCGCATGACAGGCTGTTCGAAGGCGTCGTAGAGGGCGCGGGCGGCGGTGTCGAAGCGGGCGAAGCCTTGCGCCTCACGGTCGCCGGCGAAGGCGCGGATCGCCTCGATGTTGGCCTCGCGGTCGGGGTGAAGGTCCAGCGGGCCGCTGCCCGGCCACCAGTGGCGGGCAAGACGGGGGAGGCGGGTGATCCCGACCTCGGCCTCGGTGGTGGTGCCGCAGAGGGCGAAAAGGGCATCGACCTCAGCACGCAAGGTCAGGACGGTGGGACCCATCGCCGCCGGTCCGGCCGGGGTTTCGCGGGCGCGGGCCTTGCCGCCGGGGGTCTTGGCGGCCTCGATGACGGTCACGCGGCAGCCCGCGGCGGCAAGGCGGATCGCGGCGGCCAGCCCCCCCATTCCGGCGCCGATCACCACCGCGCGGGGCTGGCCTTTCACATCGGCGGAGGGCATTCGGATCGCCTCTTGTCAGCTTCAGATGACAAACTAGTGTAAATTCAAGTTTACACATGCCGGCCGCAATGCCAAACTGAATCGACAGGCCCTGAGAGGAGTCCTCCGCCGTGCCATTCGCCGAGCGTATCGAGAAGGCCCTTCACGACAGCCTTGCGCCCCTGAACCGGAAGGACGCGCCGCCGAAGCTGGCGGCGGCGATCCCCTATGCGGTTTTCCCGGGGGGCGCGCGGATCCGGCCGACGATCCTTCTGGCGGTGGCCACGGCCTGCGGCGACGACCGGCCGGAGCTTTCCACCGCGGCGGCGGTGGCGCTGGAGCTGATCCATTGCGCCAGTCTTGTGCATGACGACCTGCCCGCCTTCGACGACGCCGACCTTCGGCGGGGCAAGCCCACGGTCCATCGCGCGTTCAGCGAGCCCCTGGCGGTGCTGGCCGGGGACAGCCTGATCGTCCTTGCCTTCGAGGTGCTTGCGAAGGCGGGTGGGCAGGCCCCGGACCGCGCGCTTGCGCTGACCGGGGCGCTGGCGCGGCACACCGGCGCGCCCTTCGGGATCTGCGCGGGCCAGGCCTGGGAGAGCGAGCCGAAGGTGGACCTTCTGGCCTATCACCGGGCCAAGACGGCGGCCCTGTTCGTCGCGGCGACCCAGATGGGGGCGCTGGCGGCAGGGCAGGAGGCCGAGCCCTGGGCGGAACTCGGCGACCGGATCGGTGCGGCATTCCAGGTGGCGGATGACCTGAAGGATGCGCTGCTGACCAGCGATCAGATCGGCAAACCTGCCGGGCAGGATGCGGCGCATCTGCGGCCGAATGCCGTGCAGGCGATGGGGGTCGAGGGGGCGGTCGCGCATATGAAGGACATCCTGGCGGGGGCGATCGCGTCGATCCCGTCCTGTCCGGGCGAGGCGATGCTGGCGGGTCTGGTCACGGCCTATGCCCGCAAGATGACCGTCCTGCCCGAGGCCGCCAGATGAACGCCGAGCCGCGCCCGCCGCCCGCGCGGCCCGAGGCGCTGGGGTTTCTGACCCGCCTGGCGCTGTCGCCGCGCTTTCACCGTCTGGCGTCTCGCATCCCCGGTCTGCGCTGGAAGGCCAGGGCAGAGGGGGCGGCGCTGTTTCAGGTCATCTCGGGTTTCGTCCAGTCGCAGGCGCTGGTGGCGCTGGTCGAGGGGCGGGTGCTTCATGTCCTCGCCTCGGGCGCGAAGACGACCGGGGATCTGTCACGGCATTGCGCCATTCCGCCTGCGCCGCTGGAGGTGCTTTTGCGCGCGGGGGCGGCGTTGAGGCTGTTGTCCGGCGATCGCAGGGGCCGCTGGCATCTGGCCCCGCGCGGGGCGGCCTTCCTGACCGTGCCCGGGCTGGAGGCGATGGTCAGGCATCACCATGTGCTTTATCGCGATCTGTCTGATCCGCTGGCGTTTTTCCGGGGTCAGACAGAGACGGAGCTTGCCGGGTTCTGGCCCTATGTCTTCGGGGCCCTGGCGCAAGAGGACGCGGGGCTGGCGGCGCGCTACAGTCGGCTGATGGCGGAAAGCCAGGTGCTGGTGGCCGAGGACACGCTGCGGCTGGTGGACTTGTCGAAGCGGAGCCATCTGCTGGATGTGGGCGGGGGCACGGGGGCGTTCCTCGCCGAGGTGGGCCGCGTGCACCCCGGGCTGAAGCTGTCGCTGTTCGACATGCCCGCCGTGCTGGCCGGGGTGCCCGCGGCGCTGCGGGACCGGATTTCCCTGCATCCCGGCAGCTTCCGCAGCGACCCGCTGCCGGTGGGTGCGGACGCGATCAGCCTGATCCGGGTGCTTTACGACCACGACGATGCGACGGTGGTCGCCCTTCTGGCCAAGGTCCACGCCTCCCTGCCGCCGGGCGGGATGGTCCTGGTATCAGAGCCGATGTCGGGCGGCGACAGGCCGGACCCCGCGACGGACGTCTATTTTGCCATCTACACGCTGGCGATGCGGACCGGCCGGACCCGGTCTGCGGCCGAGATCGCGGGACTGCTGCATGCAACGGGTTTCACCGCTCTGCGCAAATGCCCGGGCGATCGGCCCTTTGTGACCTCGGTCGTGACGGCCATCCGGCCTTGATAACACGACATATTCGCCCGGTGTTTGCGATATGCCGAAAAAGTGTCCAATTAGTTTGACATCTTAAACTGTCAGTCTAGACTTACACATAGTGCGAAGCTCGCACCGATTCAGGAAGGCTGCAAGTTCGTGAACGCCAATGCTGTCATCCTCTCTGGTCCTCAATCCCTGAAGCTGGGCGCGGTCGGGTTGAAAGCGCCGGTGCCGGGCGACGTGGTGGTCCGGGTGCGGCATTCGGGGATTTCGACGGGCACGGAAAAGCTGTTCTGGCTGGGCACGATGCCTGCGTTTCCCGGAATGGGCTATCCGCTGGTCCCGGGCTATGAGGCCTTTGGCGAAGTGGTTGAGACCTGTGGCGAGACCGGGCTTGCGGTCGGCAACCATGTCTTCGTGCCGGGGGCCAACTGCTATGAGGGCGGGGTGCGCGGGCTGTTCGGCGGGGCATCGAGCCTGCTGGTGACACAGGCGGCCCGGGTGGCAAAGCTGGATGCCGGCTATGGCGAACGGGGCGCGCTGCTGGCGCTGGCCGCGACGGCCTATCACGCTCTGGCCGGTGGGCCGCTGCCGGACCTCATCATCGGGCACGGGACCCTGGGCCGGTTGCTGGCGCGCATCGCGCTGGTGATGGGTGGCGAGCCGGTCGTCTGGGAGATCGACCCGGCGCGTCGGTCCGGGGCCGAAGGATATGACGTCATCGCTCCCGAAGACGATGCGCGTCGGGATTACAAGGTGATCCTCGATGCCTCGGGCGCGGCGGGTCTCCTCGACACGCTGGTTCCCCGGCTGGCGAAGGGCGGCGAGGTCGTGCTGTGCGGCTTCTACACCGCCCCGATCAGTTTCGCCTTCCCGCCCGCCTTCATGAAGGAGCTGCGGCTGCGGATCGCCAGCGAGTGGCAGCCCGCCGATCTTGAGGCGACGCGCCGTCTGATGGACGAGGGCCGCCTGTCGCTGGACGGGCTGATTACCCACCGCGCCGCCGCGGCCGATGCGGCCTCGGCCTATGCGACCGCCTTCACCGACCCGACCTGCCTGAAGATGATCCTGGATTGGAGTGCCGCAGCATGACCGAAGTTCCCAATCTGAAGGATTTCGACGCCCGCCTGCGCGACGAGGCTGCCGTGGAGCCCTCGCTGGAAATCCCGCAGGACCCGCCGTCGAAGAAGACGCAGATCATCGCGATCTACGGCAAGGGCGGGATCGGCAAGTCGTTCACACTGGCGAACCTGAGCCACATGATGGCCGAGATGGGCAAACGTGTCCTGCTGATCGGCTGCGATCCGAAGTCGGATACCACGTCGCTGCTGTTCGGCGGCAAGGCTTGCCCGACGATCATCGAAACCTCGACCCGCAAGAAGCTGGCCGGTGAGGAAGTGAAGATCGGCGACGTCTGCTTCAAGCGCGGCGGCGTCTTTGCGATGGAACTGGGCGGCCCGGAGGTCGGTCGCGGCTGCGGCGGGCGCGGGATCATCCACGGGTTCGAATTGCTTGAGAAGCTGGGGTTCCACGACTGGGACTTCGACTATGTGCTGCTGGATTTCCTCGGCGACGTGGTCTGCGGCGGGTTCGGTCTGCCGATTGCCCGCGACATGGCGCAGAAGGTGATCGTGGTCGGGTCGAACGACCTGCAAAGCCTGTATGTGGCGAACAACGTCTGCTCGGCGGTGGAATATTTCCGCAAGCTGGGCGGCAATGTCGGCGTCGCGGGGCTGGTCATCAACAAGGATGACGGGACCGGAGAGGCTGCGGCCTTTGCAAGGGCGGTGAATATTCCGGTGCTGGCCTCGATCCCGGCGGATGACGACCTGCGGCGGAAATCGGCGAATTATCAGATCGTCGGGACCCATGCGACGCAATGGGGCGGGCTGTTCGAGATCCTGGCCAATGCGGTCGCGGATGCGCCGCCGCTGCGCCCGAAGCCGCTGACGCAGGACGGGCTGCTGGGTCTGTTCGATGCGGAAACCACCGGCAAGGACTTTGTCCTTGAGCCCGCGACGGATGCCGACATGCGCGGGTCCTTCGCCGCCGTGAAACCCAGCCTGGAAGTGGTCTACGACAATGTTTGACCTTGATCGCCTTGCTGAACTTGATGCCGCGATCGCGGGACTTTCCAACCCCGCCCCGGACCTGATCCGGGGCCTCAAGCGTCGGCCCGAGGCCCCGGATCAGGTCCGGGGCGGGGTCACCGCCGGGCGCGAGGGGAAAGCAGCATGACCGGCCGCCTCGCCCCCTTTGACGGTGTCGGCTGCCACTCCGGTGCAGAGATGGCCGAGGCTGCACGGGCGGCGGGGAATTCCGAGGTGCTGGACCGCTATGCGGCGGACTATCCGCAGGGCCCGCACGACAAGCCGCAGTCGATGTGCCCGGCCTTCGGAAGTTTGCGCGTCGGTCTGCGGATGCGGCGGGTGGCGACGGTGCTGTCGGGATCGGCCTGCTGTGTCTATGGGCTGTCGTTCGTCAGTCATTTCTATGGTGCGCGTAGGTCGGTCGGGTATGTGCCCTTCAACTCGGAGACGCTGGTGACCGGCAAGCTCTTCGAGGACATCCGTGATGCGGTGCATGAGCTGGCGGACCCGGACCGCTATGACGCGGTGGTGGTGACGAACCTCTGCGTGCCGACGGCAAGCGGTGTTCCGCTGCGGCTGTTGCCGAATGAAATCAACGGGGTGCGGATCATCGGGATCGACGTGCCGGGGTTCGGGGTGCCGACCCATGCCGAGGCGAAGGACGTGCTGGCCGGGGCGATGCTGGCCTATGCGCGGTCCGAGATCGAGGCAGGGCCTGTTGCCGCGCCTGCTCAGGGTCGCAGCGACCGTCCGACCGTGACCCTGCTGGGTGAGATGTTCCCGGCCGACCCGATGATGATCGGCGCGATGCTGGCGCCGATGGGTCTGGCGGCGGGACCGGTGGTGCCGTGCCGCGAATGGCGTGAGCTTTATGCGGCGCTGGATAGTGGCGTGGTGGCGGCGATCCATCCGTTCTACACGGCCTCGATCCGCGAGTTTCAGGCGGCGGGTCGCAAGATCGTTGGCTCGGCCCCCGTTGGCTATGACGGAACGATGGAGTGGCTGGCGGCGATCGGGGCGGCTTACAATGTAGCACCCGATCTGATTGCAACGGCGCAGAATGCGTTTGGCCCGGCGATCAAGGGTGCCCTTGCGGCGAACCCGATCACGGGACGGATCACGCTGTCGGGCTATGAGGGCTCGGAGTTGCTGGTCGCGCGTCTGCTGATCGAAAGCGGCGCGGATGTGCCCTATGTCGGCACGGCCTGCGCGCGGAATGAGTGGTCCCAGGCGGACCGGGAGTGGCTGGAGGCCAGGGGCTGCGTGGTGAAATACCGCGCGAGCCTGGAGGATGATCTGGCCGCGATGGAGGCGTTCCAGCCGGACCTCGCCGTCGGGACGACCCCGGTCGTGCAGAAGGCCAAGGAGAAGGCTACCCCTGCGCTTTACTTCACCAATCTGATTTCCGCGCGGCCCCTGATGGGACCGGCGGGGGCGGGGTCGCTGGCTCAGGTGGTGAACGCTGCGATGGGCAACAAGACCCGGATGGAGGGCATGAAGGCCTTCTTCGAAGGGGTCGGCACGGGCGATACCTCGGGCATCTGGGAAGGGGCGCCGAACCTGCGCCCCGATTTCCGGGCGATCCATCAGAAGAAGCTCGACAAGGCGGCCAAGGCTGCCAAGGCGGAGGAGATGATATGACGCTCCGCCCTGTCCACCCGCGCCAAATTCCTTCGAAGGAATTTGCAAATCTTTTCGAAAAGATTTGCGGCTCCCGGCTGGCGGAGGTTGCGCCATGCTGATCCAGGACCATGACCGGGCGGGCGGCTACTGGGGGGCGGTCTATGCCTTCTGCGCGGTGAAGGGGCTTCAGGTCCTCATCGACGGACCCGTCGGCTGCGAGAACCTGCCGGTGACGTCCGTGCTGCACTACACCGACGCGCTGCCGCCGCATGAGTTGCCGATTGTTGTCACCGGGCTTGGTGAGGGCGAGATGACCTCGGGGACCGAAGCCTCGATGGCGCGGGCCTGGAAGACCTTGGACCCGGCGCTGCCTGCGGTCGTGGTGACGGGCTCGATTGCCGAGATGATCGGGGGCGGGGTCACGCCGCAGGGGACGAACATCCAGCGCTTCCTGCCGCGGACCATCGACGAGGATCAATGGCAATGCGCCGACCGCGCGATGACCTGGATCTTCACCGAATTCGGGATGACCAAGGGCCGGATGCCGCCCGAGACGCCGCGCGCCGAGGGGGCGAAGCCGCGCGTCAACATCCTGGGGCCGATGTACGGCACGTTCAACATGGCGTCGGACCTGGCGGAGATCCGGCGGCTGGTCGAAGGCATCGGGGCCGAGATCAACATGGTGATGCCCTTGGGCGCGCATCTGGCCGAGATGCGGAACCTGGTGAACGCCGACGTCAACGTGGTGATGTATCGCGAGTTCGGCCGGGGCCTCGCCGAGTGTCTGGGCAAGCCCTATCTGCAAGCGCCGATGGGACTGGAGTCGACGACCCTGTTCCTGCGGACCCTGGGCGAGATGCTGGGGCTGGACCCCGAGCCGTTCATCGAACGCGAGAAGCATTCGACGCTGAAGCCGCTCTGGGATCTCTGGCGGTCGGTCACGCAGGACTTCTTCGCCACGGCCAGTTTCGCCATCGTCGCGAACGAGACCTACACGCGCGGCATCCGCAAGTATCTGGAAGACGACCTCGGCCTGCCCTGCGCCTTTGCGGTCCCAAGGCTCGCGGGCAAGAAGACCAACAACGAGGGTGTCAGGGCGCTGATGAAACAGCACCGGCCGCTGATCGTGCTGGGGTCGATCAACGAGAAGATGTATCTGGCCGAGCTGAAGGGCGGGCATGGCCCCGCGCCCAGTTTCATCCCGGCCAGTTTCCCCGGCGCCGCGATCCGGCGCGCCACGGGAACGCCCTTCATGGGCTACGCGGGGGCGGTCTATCTGCTGCAAGAGGTCTGCAACGGACTGTTCGACGCGCTGTTCCACATCCTGCCCCTGGGGTCGGAGATGGACAGTGCAGCGGCGACACCCACCACGTTGCGCCGCGACATGCCCTGGGACACCGACGCGCAACTGGCGCTGGACCGCATCCTGGCCCGGCACCCGGTGCTGACCCGCATTTCCGCTGCGCGCAGCCTGCGCGATGCGGCCGAAAAGACCGCGCTCGACCAAGGGGCCGAGCGGGTCGTCCTTGAATTCGTCGAAGCCCTGGCAGGCGGAAGCCGCACCGGGTCTGAAAGGGGAGAGAAAGCATGAGCGACCAGAGCTATATCAGCCACGTTCAGCTGAAGTCGGCGCATCACAAGCGCACGCCGAAAGCCGAGTACACCACCTATTTCGTGCTGATCCTGATCTTCGCGCTGCCGGTGCAGTGCCTGGTCTGGCTGGCACAGGCCCTGCGGCACATGAGCCTTCCGGCGGAAGGTCCCCTCGCCCGCGCGCTGCGCGATGCCGAGGAGATCACGCCCTCGATCTTCCGCCCCTGAACCGGCGGAGACCCAAGACCTGACGCGGTGCGCCCGCCCGTCCGGTGAAGCCTTCGGGGAGGGCGGGGGAAACCCCGGCCTTTCCGGAACCAACGGTGCAGCACTCCGCTGCCCCGTGTACCCAGCCGCAGGGGATGCGGCGTCAGTCTGCCAATCCGGAGGATAGAATGGCTGATAAATCCGACCTGAGTTTCACAGGTCTCACCGACGAGCAGGCGCAAGAACTGCACTCCGTCTACATGAGCGGGCTTTGGCTGTTCACGGCCATCGCCGTCGTCGCTCATCTGGCCGTGTACATCTGGCGCCCGTGGTTCTGAGGAGGAACGATAAATGTCCAAGTTCTACAAAATCTGGCTCATCTTCGATCCTCGTCGCGTCTTCGTGGCACAGGGCGTGTTCCTGTTCCTCCTGGCGGCGATGATCCACCTCGTGCTCCTCAGCACCCCGGCCTACAACTGGTTCGACATCGCGGCCGCCAAGTATGGCTACGCGCCGGTCGCCAGCCAATAGGTCACGCGCCTCGTTGGGGGCGGCGCAGCCTTGTGCCCGCCGCCCCTGACAATCTGACCACAGAAACACACCCGGCCCGCCCTCCGCCCGCGCCCGACGGCGGCCATGACCGGAGCAAACGGAGAAAGAAGCATGGCACTGCTCAGCTTCGAACGAAAATACCGCGTGCCGGGGGGCACGCTGATCGGCGGCAATCTGTTCGACTTCTGGGTCGGCCCCTTCTACGTCGGATTCTTCGGGGTCCTGACCTTTTTCTTCGCGGTGCTTGGCACCTTGTTGATCCTGTACGGGGCCGTGCTGCAAGGCACCTGGAACCCCTGGCTGATCTCGATCAACCCGCCGCCGGTCGAGAACGGATTGGCCATGGCGCCCCTGCGCGAAGGGGGCCTTTGGCAGATCATCACCATCTGCGCCATCGGGGCCTTCGTGACCTGGGCGCTGCGCGAGGTCGAAATCTGCCGCAAACTGGGGATGGGCTACCATGTGCCCTTCGCCTTCGGCGTGGCGATCTTCGCCTATGTGACGCTGGAAGTGATCCGGCCGGTCCTGATGGGGTCCTGGGGCTATGCCTTCCCCTATGGCATCTGGACGCACCTCGACTGGGTGTCGAACACGGGCTACACCTACGGCAACTTCCACTACAACCCGGCGCACATGATCGCGGTGAGCTTCTTCTTCACCACCGCACTGGCGCTTGCCCTGCACGGCTCGCTGATCCTGTCGGCCGCCAACCCCGAAAAGGGCAAGGAGATGCGGACGCCGGATCACGAGGACACCTACTTCCGTGACCTCATCGGCTATTCCGTGGGCACCCTGGGCATCCACCGCCTGGGCCTTCTGCTGGCGCTGAACGCGGGCTTCTGGTCGGCGGTCTGCATCGTGATCTCGGGCACGATCTGGTTCGAACAGTGGGTGGTCTGGTGGGACTGGTGGCTGCAACTGCCCTGGTGGGCGGACATTCCGGGAGGCGTCAATGGCTGAGTATCAGAACATCTTCACCCAGGTGCAGGTGCGCGGTGCCCCCGAAATGGGGCTGACCGAAGGGGTCGAACTGTCGAACCGCACCAAGGGGGCAAGCTTCTCGTCCCTGGCCGGGTGGCTTGGCAATGCCCAGCTCGGGCCCGTCTATCTGGGCACGATGGGGGTGATCTCGCTGGTCTCGGGGCTGGCCTGGTTCTTCACCGTCGGCGCCTGGTACTGGTATCAGGCGGGCTTCAACCCGGCGGTCTTCCTGCGCGACCTTTTCTGGTTCAGCCTGGAACCCCCGGCCGAGGAATACGGCCTGGGCTTCGCGCCTCTGGCGGAAGGGGGGCTCTGGATCATCGCCAGCTTCTTCCTTTTGGTCAGCGTCCTGTCCTGGTGGGTCCGCACCTATCTGCGGGCACAGGCCCTGGGGATGGGCAAGCATGTCAGCTGGGCCTTCGCCTCTGCGATCTGGCTCTTCCTGGTCCTTGGCCTGATCCGTCCGATCCTGATGGGATCCTGGAGCCATGCCGTGCCCTACGGCATCTTCAGCCACCTCGACTGGACCAACAACTTCTCGCTGCAATACGGCAACCTGTTCTACAACCCGTTCCACGCCCTCAGCATCGCCTTCCTCTACGGGTCGGCCCTGTTGTTCGCGATGCACGGGGCGACCATCCTGGCCGTCAGCCGCTTTGGCGGCGACCGGGAGCTTGAGCAGATCGTCGATCGCGGCACCGCGTCCGAACGGGCGGCTCTCTTCTGGCGCTGGACCATGGGGTTCAACGCGACGATGGAAGGGATCCACCGCTGGGCCTGGTGGTTTGCGGTGCTGGTCACGCTGACCGGCGGCATCGGCATCCTGCTGACCGGCACGGTCGTCGACAACTGGTACGTCTGGGCACAGGAGCACGGCTACGCGCCGATGCAATAGGAGGGCATGATGCCGAACGACTATTTCGACGAAAGCAGGCAGACCAGCCTCGCCTTCTGGGGCCTCGGACAGATGCTGAAAGGGGCGGGCTATGCTGCGGCCTTCCTCATCGCGGTCGGGCTGTTCATCTGGGCTCTCTACCTGATCGGGCTGTTGTTGCCCGAGGAAAGTCGCCAGACCCCGTCGCCCTACGGGGCACTGGAGACGCCCGCCCTGGTGGCGGAAGCTCACGGCCTGGCCTGAGACCGTCCGGTCCGCTGCACGTCAGCGGGCCGGACCTGCCGATCCTGACCCTCCCACGGGTCCGGATGTCGGGACCTCCGGGCCCCGGTTCCCTTCCTGTCGGACGACAGGCACTTGTGCCGTGTGGCCAATCCCCACACGGCACCCTTTGCCCGAAAGGAGCAAACCATGACCGCGCCCGGTTCCCTTGCCTGCATGACCCCGAAACCGATGCTCGACCGAGTGGCCAGCCCCGCCGACCTGCGGGCCTTGCCGGATCGGGACCTGCCGCAACTGGCCGACGAGCTGCGCCGGGAAGTGATCGAAGTGGTCAGCCAGACCGGCGGGCATCTCGGGTCCTCGCTGGGGGTGGTCGAGCTGACCGTGGCCCTGCATGCGGTCTTCGACACGCCCCGCGACAAGCTGATCTGGGACGTGGGCCACCAGTGCTATCCGCACAAGATCCTGACCGGCCGCCGCGACCGGATGCTGACCCTGCGCCAGGCCGGGGGTCTGTCCGGCTTCACCAAGCGGTCGGAAAGCGAATACGACCCGTTCGGGGCGGCGCATAGTTCGACTTCGATCAGCGCGGCCCTTGGCTTTGCCATGGCGCGCGAGATGGGCCAGCCGGTGGGAGACACCGTGGCCGTCATCGGCGACGGGGCGATCACCGCCGGAATGGCCTATGAGGCGATGAACCATGCGGGCCACCTGGGCAAGCGGCTGTTCGTGATCCTGAACGACAACGACATGTCCATCGCGCCCCCGGTGGGCGCGATGCAGACCTATCTGAATTCGATCGCCAGCAAGGAACCCTTCGCCACCCTGAAGGCCATCGCCGAGGGGCTGGAGGATCACCTGCCCGCCCCCTTGCGCGAAGGCGCCCGGCGTGCGCGCGAGATGGTCAGCGACCGCCCCGGTGGTGTCACGCTGTTCGAGAAGCTGGGCTTTTCCTACTTCGGCCCGGTGAACGGCCATGACGTGCCGATGCTGCTGCACGCGCTGCGCTCGATGCGCGACAAGGCCGATGGCCCGGTGCTGCTGCATGTGGTCACCAGGAAGGGCCACGGCTACGGCCCGGCGGAAGGGGCGGACGACAAGTATCACGGCGTGGCGAAGTTCGACATCGCCACCGGCAAGCAGCACAAGACGCCCGCCAATGCGCCGAACTACACGGCGGTCTTCGGCCAGACCCTGACGGAAGAGGCCGCGCGCGACCCGCGCATCGTGGCGATCACGGCGGCGATGCCGGGGGGCACGGGGCTGGACGTGATGCAGAAACGCTTTCCCGCGCGGGTCTTCGATGTGGGCATCGCCGAGCAGCACGGGGTGACCTTCGCGGCGGGGCTGGCGGCGGGGGGGATGAAGCCCTTCTGCGCGATCTATTCCAGCTTCCTGCAGCGCGGCTATGACCAGATCGTCCACGACGTGGCGCTGCAGAACCTGCCCGTCCGCTTCATGATCGACCGGGCGGGCCTGGTGGGCCAGGACGGCGCGACCCATGCCGGGGCCTTCGACATCATGTTCCTGGCGAACCTGCCCAACATGACGGTGATGGCGGCGGGCGACGAGGCCGAGCTGGTCCACATGATCGCCACCGCCGCCGCGCATGACGCCGGCCCCATCGCGCTGCGCTATCCGCGCGGCGAAGGGATGGGGGTGGCCCTGCCCGACCGGGGCATACCGCTGGAGATCGGCAAGGGTCGGGTCCTGCGCGAGGGCAGCGATGTGGCGCTCTTGTCCTTCGGCGCGCATCTGTCCGAGATGCTTGCGGCAGCGTCGATCCTTGAGGCCGAGGGGGTCTCGGTCACCGTGGCCGATGCCCGCTTTGCCAAGCCGCTCGATTCGGATCTGGTGGACCGGCTGCACCGCCAGCATCGCAGTCTGGTGACGGTCGAACAGGGGTCGACCGGGGGCTTCGGGGCGCTGGTCCTGCACCATCTGGCGATGACCGGACAGCTGGATCGCGGCGGGGCAGTGCGGTGCATGACCCTGCCCGACCGCTTCATCGACCAGGCCTCGCCCGCGCAGATGTATGCCTGGGCAGGCCTTGCCGCCGAGGACATCGCGGCGATGGCGCGACGCACGTTGTCCACCGCAAGGTCCGCCGAAGTCGTCAGGTTTCGTTGACACGAGCGTGATTTGGTGCCCATAAATCGTCCGAAAGTGTAAACTTCGGACGAGATTTCGTGCTGACATGTGCTAGTCTCCTCTGGAAAGAACACCACCGACGAGGGGGACGGGTGTGAAGTTTCTCCAGGTCTACGCAGTTGTAGACACGGAATTCCGTCTGCTCTGGGTGGGCGGCGAATGGGATGAATTCGCGCTTCAGAACGCGGCGCAGCAGGCGGTTGCGAACCATGTCCTCTCGACTTCGCTGATGTCGCATATCGCCGGGGATTCGACACGCAGGCTGACGGCACGACTGATCGAGACTGTCCTGACCACAAAGCGCCCGTTGCGGATGCAGTATCGCTGCGACAGCCCCAGCATGGCCCGGTTGTTCCAGCTGACCATTCAGCCGATGAAGGACGACCGCGCGCTGATGGTGCACGACCTGAAGGACGCCTGGCATTTCTCGCCGCCGTTGAACATGTGGCACTACGATCCGGTGGCGGGCGACTGCAAATGTTCCTTCTGCGGCAGCATCCGCTTCGAGGCCGAGGGCGACTGGACCAGCTGCGACGACATCGGCGACAGGCATCCGACGCGCGTCTATTACGACGTCTGCCCGTCCTGCCAAGTTGCCGTGTCAGATGCCATCGAAAGGGTGCTGCAGGGCGATGCCTTCAGCCCGGCGCTGGATCACGACGAGATTCCCGAACCCGGTCGCGCGAAGGACCAGAGCGAATAGAGGTCGGCCCCCAGCCTCTCTGTCTCACGCAGGATGGGGCGCGGGGCATCCGCCAGGGCGGCAAGACGCAGGTCGCCCAGGGCAGGGTGGCCCTCGGCCCCGATCAGAACACCGCCGGAGAACAGCGCCAGATCGTCCACCAGACCGGCGCGGATGAGCGCGGCGGCCAGAGTGCTGCCGCCTTCGTTCAGGATCCGGGTCAGCCCCCGTCCGGCCAGGCTGCGCAGCGCGGCGGCAAGGTCGAGCCGTCCGTCCGCCTCGGGCACCGCGATCAGTTCGGCCCCGGTCTCATCCCAGGCACGCCGCGCCGGGTCCGGGGCCGAGGCGCCGTGCAGGACCCAGACCGGGTGATCCTTGGCGCTGCGGCCAAGGCGGCTGTCAGCTGCGTGGCGCAAGGCGCGGTCGACAAGGATGCGGACCGGCTGGCGCGGCGCCCCCAGATCGCGGACGGTCAGGTCGGGATCGTCCGCCAGCGCGGTTCCAGACCCGACCATGACGGCGTCATGCGCCAGCCGCAGGGCGTGAACCTTGCGCCGGGCCTCTGCGCCGGTGATCCAGCGGCTTTCGCCGGTGGCGGTGGCGATCCGACCGTCCAGCGAGGCGGCGAGTTTCACGGTCACGAAGGGCAGGCCCTGCGTCACGCGCTTGAGAAACCCCGCGTTCAGCCGAGCCGCCTGTTCGGCCAGGACGCCTTCGGACACGGCAATCCCCGCCATGCGCAGCATCGCGTGACCCTTGCCCGACACGCGCGGATCGGGATCGGTCAGGGCCGTGACCACCCGGGCCACCCGGGCGGCGATCAGCGCCTCGGCACAGGGCGGGGTGTGGCCGTGATGGGCGCAGGGCTCCAGCGTGACATAGGCGGTGGCACCTGCCGCGCGCTCCCCCGCCTGGTCCAGCGCGCGCACTTCGGCATGGGGCCGCCCGCCCGGTTGCGTCCAGCCGCGACCGACAACCACGCCGTCCCGGATCATCACGCAACCGACGGCAGGGTTGGGCCAGGTATTGCCAAGGCCCCGCGCGGCAAGGCGCAGGGCATGGGCCATGTGTCCGGTATCGGTCACTCTTCCCCGGCGGCTCCGGGCCGGAGTTCGGAGACAAAGCCGTCGAAGTCGTCCGCCGTCTGGAAGTTCTTGTAGACACTGGCGAACCGGACGTAGGCGACCGTGTCGATCCGGGCCAGGCTTTCCATCACGATCTCGCCGATCACCTTTGACGAGATGTCGGTGTCGCCCAGACTTTCCAGCCGCCGCACTATCCCCGAGATCATCTGGTCGATGCGTTCGGGGTCGATCGGGCGTTTCTGCATCGCGATGCGGATTGACCGTTCAAGTTTCGAACGGTCGAAATCCTCACGCTTTCCGCTGGATTTGATGACGACCAGGTCGCGCAACTGGACGCGTTCGTAGGTGGTGAAGCGGCCGCCGCACGCCGGACAAAAGCGGCGGCGACGGATCGAGACGTGATCCTCGGCCGGCCGTGAGTCCTTCACTTGCGTGTCGATGTTGCCGCAGAATGGGCAGCGCATCGGCCCCCTCCTTGCTGTTGTTGGACTTCCTGCCTCAAGGCCGGGTGTTTCCCCCGGTTCCTGCCACTGACTATAGGGGCGGGGCGTGGATTTCGGGAAGGCTAATAATTGCGGCCCAGAATATGGGGGGCACACTGTGGCTGACAGGACTCAGGCCCCGCTGCCCGGCGCACTTGCGGCAGCCGCACCCCCGGCGCTAGATGAGGCATGACCGTCGCCCGCATCGCCCTTTGCGCCATCGTCCGGAACGAGATCCGGTCGCTGGTGGAATGGCTGGCCCATCACAAGGCGCTGGGGTTCACGGATTTCGTGATCTACGACAATGACAGCACTGATGGCACAACCGATGTGCTGCGGGTGCTGGATGAGGCGGGCGAGCTGGTGCACCTGCCCTGGCCGCATTCGGTCGGCGCGCGGCCGCAGCGGCTGGCCTATGAACATGCGCGCAAGCATTCCGAGGCGGACTGGCTGGCGTTCTTTGACGTGGACGAGTTTCTGGTCCTGCACCGCGACGCGACCGTCGGCGCGTTCCTTGGCCGTTTTGACGACGCGGTGTCGGCCGTCGCGGTGAACTGGATCGTCTTCGGCAGTGGCGGCGAGACGGTCTATCGCGCCTGCCCGGTGATCGAACGCTTTACCGATGCCTTGCCGCCAGAGGCCAGAGAGAGCCGCACGGTCAAGGCCATCGGGCGGCGTGAGAGGTTGTCGGGGACGGGGATTCATCGCGTGGCGGTGGCCAAGGGCCGCTATGTCATGCCCTCGGGCCGGGACGCGGTTTTCGACGGGCTTACCGCCTCGATCCGGCCCGAGACAGAGGTCGCGGCGTTGCACCATTATGCGGTCAAGTCGTTGCAGGAGTTCGAGGAAAAGCGCGCACGGGGCCACGCCAATTCGCAATTCCCGGACGCCAAACGGGCCAAGCTGGATGCGCGCTTTGCGACCTTTGATGCTGGTGGGGTGCGGAACACCGTCCTTGCCGAACGGTCCGTCCCGATGCGCGCCGAAGCCGCGCGGCTGTGCGCGATCTTGCGGGCGGCAGGGCTGGACTTCCCGGTCTGGCCCTTTGTCGAGGCCGGTTAGGCAGAAAACCGGGTGGAAATCGTCATGGTCGTGTTACGATTCCATGCATGGCGCATCGACTCATCTCTCTTGGATTTGCCGCCTGCCTGATGACCGGCCCCGTCGCGGCCGAAAGCCCGATTGCCGAGGTCATCTGCATCCCGCGGGCCGAACTGGCGCAGCGCTTGCGCGGGGCGGAACTGTCGGGCCTGGGTCTGCGCGATACCGAGACCGTGCTGGAAATCTGGACCAAGGCTTCGGGCGACTGGACCCTGGTGCAAAGCTATCCGGACGGTCTGGCCTGCATCCTTGCGATGGGCGAGGCTTGGGAGGCCGTGCCGCCGCCCCCGGCCTGAGCGGTCAGTTGCAAGCCTGCCAGCGTGAGCCTTCCCGGTCGTAGCACTGGCCGATCCCGGTCTTGAGGGTCCAGACCGTATCCAGCAGCGACTGGACGCTGCCCTCGTTGCAGACCAGCGACGCCAGATCCATCTCGCCCCGCGACACCTGCACCCCGCCTTGCAACACCGGCGCGGGTTCGTCCGCTTCCGGGTCGAGCGGCTCTTCCAGCGCGGCCCAGACCCGGTAGGTCAGGCATCGTCGCCGTCCGAGATGTGATACCTCTGCGGTCGTGGTTCAAGCATCCGATGCAGTCGGCGGCGGAAGACTGTGGGAGCATCCATTGCTTTCAGCCGCTCAACGGTCTGAGATCACTGATCCAGGAACGACCGCAGCTTCCGTGACCGGCTCGGGTGCTTCAGCTTCCGCAGCGCCTTCGCCTCGATCTGCCGGATACGTTCCCGCGTCACGCTGAACTGCTGGCCCACTTCCTCAAGCGTGTGGTCGGTGTTCATCCCGATGCCGAAGCGCATCCGCAACACACGCTCTTCACGCGGCGTCAGGGACGCCAGTACGCGGGTCGTGGTTTCCTTCAGGTTCTCCTGAATCGCCGAATCCAACGGCAGGATCGCATTCTTGTCCTCGATGAAGTCGCCAAGCTGGCTGTCCTCCTCGTCGCCGATGGGGGTCTCGAGGCTGATCGGTTCCTTGGCGATCTTCATCACCTTGCGGACCTTCTCCAGCGGCATCTGGAGCTTCTCGGCCAGTTCCTCGGGCGTGGGCTCCCGGCCGATCTCGTGCAGCATCTGGCGGCCGGTGCGCACCAGCTTGTTGATCGTCTCGATCATGTGCACGGGAATGCGGATCGTCCGCGCCTGGTCGGCAATACTGCGCGTGATCGCCTGACGGATCCACCAGGTGGCATAGGTCGAGAACTTGTAGCCGCGGCGGTATTCGAACTTGTCCACCGCCTTCATCAGGCCGATGTTGCCTTCCTGAATGAGATCAAGGAATTGCAGGCCGCGGTTCGTGTATTTCTTCGCAATCGAGATCACCAGGCGCAGGTTCGCCTCGACCATTTCCTTCTTGGCCTGACGGGCCTCTTTCTCGCCCTTCTGGACCTGGTTCACGATCCGGCGGAATTCCGAGATGTCGACGCCGATATACTGGCCGACCTGCGCCATTTCGTTGCGCAACTCCTCGACCTTGTCGCGCGAGCGTTCGATCAGCGCCTGCCAGCCGCGCCCCGGTTTCTGCGCCATGCGGTCCAGCCAGGTCGGGTCAAGCTCGTAGCCCTGGTATTCCTGGATGAATTCCTGACGGTTGATCCGCGCGGCATCGGCCAGTTTCACCATGCCGGAATTGATCGACATGATGCGCTTGTTGATGCCGTAAAGCTGGTCGATCAGCGCCTCGATCCGGCTGTTGTTCAGATGCAGCTCGTTGACCAGAAGCACGATTTCCGAGCGCAGTTTCTGATAGGCGGCCTCATCGGTAGTCGAGAACCGCTGGGAGGACGAGAGCGTCGCATCCATGCGGCTCTTCTGCATGGCGGCCAGCTTGTCGTAGTCGCGCGCGATCAGGTCCAGCGTTTCCAGCACGCGCGGCTTCAGCGCGGCTTCCATCGCGGCCAGCGACATGTTCGAGGCCTCGTCATCCTCGTCCTCGTCCATCTCGCGCAGGATCGGGTTGCCGTCGGCATCCAGTTCCGGCTCGGCGCTGGAGGCGCGGCGGGGGGCGGCTTCGCCCACGCCGACCTCGTCCAGCGGCGGGCCGTCAAGTTCACCCTCTTCGCCGTCGAGACTGCGCCCGAAGGTCGCTTCCAGGTCGATGACGTCGCGCAGAAGGATCTCTTCGGACAGAAGTTCGTCGCGCCAGATGATGATGGCCTGGAAGGTCAGGGGCGACTCGCACAGGCCCGCGATCATCGTGTTGCGGCCGGCCTCGATCCGCTTGGCAATCGCGATCTCGCCCTCGCGGGAGAGGAGTTCCACGCTGCCCATCTCGCGCAGATACATCCTGACCGGGTCGTCGGTGCGGTCGAGCGTTTCGGTCGTGGTCCCGGCCACCGCGATCTCGCGGCTGGTCGAGGTCTCGACCAGTTCGCCGACCGGGACTTCGCCTTCCTCGACCTCTTCATCCTCGATGATGTTGATGCCCATTTCAGAGAGCATCGACATCACGTCCTCGATCTGCTCCGAGGACACCTGATCCGGCGGCAGGACCGTGTTCAGCTGGTCATAGGTGATGTAGCCGCGTTCCTTGGCGTCGGCGATCATCTTCTTGACCGCCGCCTGGCTCATGTCGAGCGAAACATCCGCATCGTCGGCTTCCGGCTTGGCGTCGTCGGTGTCCTTGAGGGCCATGGAGTCTCCATCAGGCGAATCGGTGCAAGACTGGTCGAATCAATAACGCGAATCAGGCCGGGGGAAAGGCCGAATCAGCGGTTTTTCTTGACCCAGATCTGGCTATCGATCAGGGATTGCAGATGTCTTGACAGGGCGGTGCGGTCTTCGCCGAGGTCCGAACTGTCGGTGAAGCCGCCTTTTTCCGACCGGTGGCGGGCTTCGGCGGCCTGGGAAAGCCGCCAGGTCAGGCCTTCGTCGGGCAGGCCGTCCATATCCTCCATCGCATCTTCGATCTCGCGGCGTGCGCCCCGGCGGGCTTCCAGTTTGGCCAGTTCCTCGGCAAGGCAGAGCGCTGCAAGCTCGTCGTCCTGGGTGTTGCGGACCGGGGGTGCGATGGCGACATGGGGACGCGAGAGGAGTGCGTCAAGGGCCGCAGGCGCGGATTGGGCGATCTTCGCACGCAGGTCCGGCATGCCGGCCCCCGCAAGGATCATCCGGCGCAGCATCTCGTGGTCCTCGCCGGTCAGGTCCAGCCGTTCAAGCGCGCTTTCGAAGCGGTGGATCAGCGCGGGGTGCAGGATCAGCGTGGCCAGGATCACCGCCTCGCGCAGGGCTTCTTCGACGGGGCCTTGCGCCTGGGCCAGAAGCGAGGAACGGGTGGAGGCAAGCGCGCCGCCCGGGGGCGCAAACCGGCCGCGACCGGGACGGAACGGGCCGGGCTGGAAGGGTCGATACTGCGCCGTGCCGAACAGCTCCAGCCGCAGCCGCTTCATCTCATCGGCATAGTGGCTGCGGATCGAGGGGTCGGTGATACGCGCCAGATGCCCGCGCAGCACCTTGTCCAGCGCGGCGCGGCGCTCGGGGCTGTCGAAGACGCGGCCCTCGGTCTCGCGCTGCCAGAGGAGCTGGACCATGGGCCTGGCCTGATCCAGCACCGCCTGCATCGCCGGCGCGCCTTGCGCCTTGATGAGGTCGTCCGGGTCCATTCCACCGGGCAGGATGGCGATGCGCAGCGCCTTCGGGGCCTCCAGAAGCGGCAGGGCAAGGTCGATCACCCGTTGCGCGGCCTGAAGGCCCGCCTTGTCGCCATCCAGCGCCATGATCGGCTCGTCACTGATCTTCCAGATCATCCGCAGCTGGTCTTCGGTGACGGCGGTGCCAAGCGGCGCCACGGCGGCGGTGAACCCGGCCTCGGACAGCGCGATCACATCCATGTAGCCTTCGGCGACGATCAGGGGTTTGCCCTTGCCCGCCGCCTCGCGCGCGGGGGCGTGGTTGAACAGGCTGCGGCCCTTGTCGAACAGCTCCGTCTCCGGGCCGTTCAGGTATTTAGCCGGGGCATTGGGGTCGAGGCTGCGGCCGCCCAGGCTGATCGGGCGGCCGCGCGTGTCCTTGATCGGAAAGATGATCCGCCCGCGGAACCGGTCGTAAAGCGAGCCGTCATCGGCCTTGGCGATCAGGCCCGAGGCAACCATGAGGTCGGGCGAGACGCCCTTGGCCGCCAGCGCGTCCTTCAGGGCGTGGCGGCTGTTCGGCGCCCAGCCGATGTCCCAGCGGTCCCAGGCGGGCTCGGTCAACCGGCGTTTCTGCGACAGATAGGTGCGCGCCTCGGCCCCGGCGGCGGTCTTCAGTTGCAGGCGGTAGAACTTGACCGCTTCCTCCATCACCTGTTGCAGCAGCGTCCGCCGGTCGGCGCGCTCGGCGGCCCCGGGGTCGCGGGCGGGCATCTGCATCCCGGCCTCGCGGGCAAGGATTTCCACCGCCTCCATGAAGCCGAGGTTTTCCGATTCCTTCACGAAGGTGACGGCATCGCCCTTCGCGTGGCAGCCGAAGCAGTAGTAGAAGCCCTTGCGGTCATCGACGTGGAAGCTGGCGGATTTTTCCTGGTGGAACGGGCAGGGCGCCCAGAAGTCGCCCTTGGCCAGGTTCGACTTGCGCATGTCCCAGGTGACTTTCCGGCCGACGATGGCGGAAAGCGTGACCCGGGTGCGCAGCTCGTCGAGGAATCCGTTCGGCAGGGACATGGGACAGATATGGCCTCTGGGGGCCGACGAGTCGAGGGTGGACGCCCCGGGGGTTTCACACCCCCGGACCCCCGTGGAGTATTTGTCAAAAGGGCAAGTGGATTTGCTCTTTTCGGAAATACTCTCCGGGGGTCCGGGGGGCGAAGCGCCCCCGGCGGGTGGTCAGAGGCCCAGCCGGTCGCGCATCGCGTACCAGGTCATGGCAGAGACGAGAAGCGGCCAGCGCAGCAGCGCGCCGCCGGGGAAGCTGTATTGCGGGACCGAGGCCATCAGGTCGAAGCGTTCCATCTGGCCTGCGGCGGCCTCGGCCATCAGTTTGCCGGCAAGGGTCGCCATGGCGACCCCGTGGCCGGAGTAGCCCGAAGCCGACAGGATGTTCTGGCCGGGCCGGGTGAAGCAGGGCATCCGGTTCACGGTGATCGCGAGCGTCCCGCCCCAGGCATAGTCGATCCGGGTCTTTGCCAGCTGCGGATAGACTTTCAGCATCGGTTTCGAGACGGTCCTGATGATGTCCGGGAAACGGTAGCCATAGCTTTCCCCACCGCCGAACAGCAGGCGGTTGTCCTCGCTCAGGCGCCAGTAGTTGACGACGAACCGGGTATCTGCAACCGCGACGGGTTCCGAGAGAAGGTCGCGCGCCCGGTCGCCCAAAGGTTCGGTGGCTACGATGAAGTTGTTGATCGGCATGACCTTTGCCGCAACCTTGGGGCTGAGCTGCCCGAGGTAGCCGTTGCCCGCCAGAACCACCGTGGCGCAGTCGACATGGCCCGAGGGCGTGCGGACCATGGGGCGCGGGCCGGGTTCGACGCGGTGGACTTCGGACAGTTCATGAATGCGGACCCCGGCCCTGGCGGCGGCCTTGGCCAGGCCGATGGCGTAGTTCAGCGAGTGCAGGTGGCCCGCGTCGCGGTCGATCTCGCCCCCGACATATTCGGTCGATCCGATCAGCCGCCGGATACCGGTTCTGTCAAGCGTTTCAAGATGCTGATAGCCGTAGTCGCGTCTCAGCTTCTCGGCATAGGCGTGGGCGTCGCGGACCTCGGCCTCGGATCGGCAGGCATGCGCGATGCCGGGATGGAAGGTCACGGGCATGGCGTGGTCGCGGATCAGCTCCTTGACCAGCGCCTTGGCTTCCTCGGCAAGGTCCCAGAGACGATGGGCGGTCTCGCGACCAACGGTCTTTTCCAGCCAGACCTGATCCTGTCGCTGGCCGCTGCCGACCTGCCCACCATTGCGCCCCGAGGCGCCGAAGCCGACTCGGTGGGCTTCCAGCAGCACCACGTCATAGCCCTTCTGCTTGAGGTGCAGCGCTGCCGACAGGCCGGTGTAGCCGCCGCCCACCACACAGACGTCGGCCTTGGTCGCGCCCTTCAGGACCGGAAAGCGGTCAATGGGCGCGGCTGTCGCGGCATAGTAGCTGGCCGGCCATTCCCCCCGCCGGTCGTTCGCGTGCAGAAGGTTGACCATCAGACGTTGAGGAGCAGATGCTCCCTCTCCCACGGGCTGATGACTTGCAGGAACTCCTTGTATTCGTTCCGTTTCACGCTGTCATAGACCTTGATGAAATCCTGTCCCATCACGTCCTTCAGGGCCTCGTCCTCGTCCAGAAGGTCCAGCGCGTCGCCGAGGTTGACCGGGATGTCTTCCGAATCGATATAGGCCGAACCGGTGAATTCGGGCCGCGCCTCGGTCTTGTTCATCAGCCCGAGGTAGCCGCAGGCGAGGGTCGAGGCGATGCCGAGATAGGGGTTGCAGTCCATGCCCGGCAGGCGGTTTTCCACCCGGCGGGCGGCGGGGCTGCTGATCGGGATGCGCAGGCCGGTGGTGCGGTTGTCTCGGCCCCATTCCAGGTTGATGGGCGCGGCGAAGTCGGGGACGTAGCGGCGGTAGCTGTTGACGTATGGCGCAAACAGGGCGACGGCGGCGCCGAGGTGTTTCTGCAATCCGCCGATGAAATGCAGAAACTCCGGTGTTTCCACGCCCTTCGGTCCGGCGAAGATGTTCCTGCCGGTTTTCGTGTCCACCACCGAGGTGTGGATATGCATGGCCGACCCCGGCTCGCCCGCGATCGGCTTGGCCATGAAGGTGGCAAAGCAGTCATGCCGCAGGGCCGCCTCGCGGATCAGGCGCTTGAAGAAGAAGACCTCGTCGGCCAGCCTGATCGGGTCGCCGTGGGCGAGGTTCAGCTCGATCTGGCCCGCGCCGCCTTCCTGGAGGATTCCGTCGATTTCAAGGCCCTGCGCCTCGGCATAGTCGTAGATGTCGTCGATCACCTTGCCGTATTCGTCCACCGCCGACATCGAATAGGCCTGCTTGCCCGCCGCCCGGCGACCGGACCGGCCCATCGGCGGGATCACCGGCATGTTGGGGTCGATGTTGCGCGCGGTCAGGAAGAACTCCATCTCGGGTGCCACGACCGGCTTCCAGCCCTGGGCGGCGTAAAGGTCCATGATGCGGCGCAGGACGTTGCGGGGGCTGAACGGGACGAGGTTGCCCTGCTGGTCCTTGGCATCGTGGATCACCTGAAGCGTCACGTCCGCCGTCCAGGGCGCGGCGGTTGCGGTGGACCAGTCCGGCTCCAGGATCATGTCGGGTTCGGTGAAGGCGTCGAAGGGGTTGTCGGCCCATTCGCCGGTGATCGTCTGAAGAAAGATGGAATTCGGCAGGAAGTAATTGGTCTGCTTGGCGAATTTCGCGGCGGGCATCGCCTTGCCGCGCGCCACCCCGGCGATGTCGCCGATGATGCATTCCACCTCGTCCACCCGGCGGTTGCCGATGTAGTCGCGCGCTGCCTCGGGCAGCTGGTCGGTCCATTTGGACATATGTCACACGTTGGTTGGGGGGTGGCCCCCGCGCTGTCTAGGCGCGGAGCTTCTCGGCCCCAGTTGTCTTGGCTTGGTGGGTCAGGAAGAATTCCGCGATCCGGTCGGCCATCGACGGGCTGTCGAGCGGCGTGTCAAGCCGTTGGGTGGCATCGGCCAGAAGCGCGTCGGGGACCAGACCCGGCCCCCGGACTTTGATCAACCCCTCCATGAACTCCTTCTGGAATTCGGGGTGGGGCTGGACGGTGAACATGCGGTCGTCATAGAGAAGGGCCGCATTTTCGCACATGGCAGTCGAGGCGAGGACCTTCGCGGTTTCGGGCTTCTTCACCACCTGGTCCTGATGCCAGGCGTTCAGCGTATAGGTCCGGTCGCCGAAATCGTATTCGGTGGGCCCGACGGTCCAGCCGCCCGCGAATTTCTCGACCTTGCCGCCCATGGCCTGCGCGATGATCTGGTGGCCGAAGCAGATGCCGACCACGGGGACGTGGGCCGCGTAGGCGGCGCGGATGAAATCCTCCAAGGGCGGGATCCAGGGGTGAGGCTCGTAGGCGCCATGGCGCGAGCCGGTGATGAGCCAGCCCTCGCAGTCGTGCACCGACTCGGGAAACTCGTTGCGCAGGACGGCCCAGCGGCGGAACGTCAGGCCCTTGCCCGCAAGCAGGGTCTCGAAGAAATCCGGGTAGTCGCCCTGGTGGCGCAGCGCCTCGGGGCTTTCGCCGGTTTGCAGGATGCCGATCTGCATCGTCTTGTCCTTCGCTTTTCCTCAAGGTGGGTGCGGCGGGGTGGATTGGTCAAGGGGGCTCGTCGTGCGCCTTCGGCGTCTTCTCGCGCGGCGCGGGCAGCGGCAAGGGCCGAAGGCAGCCGAGGAGCGGTCAGACGGTGTCGAGGTAAAGCTCCACCCTTTCCTCGGGCGAAAGCTCGGCGATGTAGTGCAGCTCCTGCCGCTTGGTCTGCACCATGTTGCGGATCAGTTCCTTCGGCAGGAAGCGGGACAGAACGTCCGAATGTTCGAACGCGTCGATCGCGGCTTCCCAGGTCGAGGGGATCTGCGGCAGGTCCATCGCATAGGCGTTGCCGGTCACGGCGGGCGGGGGTTCGACCTCGTCCTCGATGCCGGTCAGGGCAGCACCCAGGATCGCGGCGAGCATCAGGTAGGGGTTCACGTCGCCCCCCGCGACCCGGTGTTCGATGCGCCGCGCGGCGGGATTGCCTGCGGGGATGCGGATGGCTGCGGTGCGGTTCTCATATCCCCATGAGATCGCCGTGGGGGCATGTTTGCCCGGCACCAGACGTTCGTAGCTGTTCAGATGCGGCGCGAAGAGCAGCGTGGAATCGTGCATCGCCGCCAGGCAACCCGCGACGGCATAACGCAGCTGCGCGGTGCCCTTGGGTCCGCCGCTGTCGAAGATGTTGTCGCCCTTTTCGTCGATCACCGAGAAATGCGTGTGCAGGCCGGACCCGGAATAGTCGGCATAGGGCTTGGCCATGAAGCTGGCGGCGAAGCCATGCCGCCGCGCCAGGCCCTTGACCAGCATCTTGAACAGCCATGCATCATCGGCGGCGCGCAGCGCATCGTCGCAATGCATCAGGTTGACCTCGAACTGGCCAAGGCCGGTTTCCGACGTCGTGGTGTCGGCGGGAATGTCCATCGCCTCGCAGGCGTCGTAGAGGTCGGTGAAGAAGGTGTCGAAGGCGTCCAGCGCGCGGATCGACAGTGTCTCGGCGGCCTTGCGGCGCTTGCCCGATCGGGGCGAGGGCGGGACCTGAAGCGTCTTGCCCGAGTCGTCGATCAGGAAGAATTCCAGCTCCATCGCACAGACCGGCGTCAGGCCGCGAGCCTTGTAGCGGTCCACCACGGCGCGCAGCGCATGGCGCGGGTCGCCCTCATAGGGCTGGCCGTTCTCGCGGAACATCCAGATCGGCAAAAGCGCAGTCGGCGCCTCGAGCCAGGGCATCGGCATGAAGCCGCGTTCGGTGGGCTTCAGGACCCCGTCCTGGTCGCCCTGTTCGAAGACCAGCGGGCTGTCATCGATATCCTCGCCCCAGATGTCAAGGTTCAGGACCGAGAAGGGGAACCGCGTTCCGTCCTTCACGACCTTGTCGGCAAAGCGGGCGGGCACGCGTTTGCCCCGCGCCTGCCCGTTGAGGTCCGCGGCGGCCACGCGAATGGTCCGCACGTCGGGGTGCTTTCTGAGGTAATCTTTCATGTTCATGTCGTCATGAGGTCAGAGCACGTCTCCCGCGCCCGCAGCCAGCCTCGGCTGCCCCCTGCGCAGGTTCGGACCATGCCCTTGGCCCTTCCCCTGGTTTCGATCGCCTTTCCCCGCAGGCCTTGTTTTCGGCGTTTCCGCAGGGTCCGGGCGGGTGCCCGGATAATTTGATCAAATCCAGCCTACTACCGGATCAGGTTCGGACGCAAGCGGATTTTGCTGCGTGTGTTCGAGGGCAGGTGCCGGTTCAGCCGGGCGTTGACCCGGCCGTAGACAAAGGTCACGACCAGGGTCAGCAGGATGAAATAGAAGGCGACGATGGGGTAGGGGATGAAGGGGTTGAAGGTCTTGTCCGCGAAATAATTCGCGTAATACAGCGCATCACCCTTCTGCGCGAAGGCCGGAAAGCCCGAGAAGTAGACCAGCGTCGTTGCGTGGAAGAGGAAGATCGCCTCATTCGTGTAGGCGGGCCAGCCCAGCCGCAGCATCGTGGGCCATTCGATCCGGATGAACTTCTTCCAGCCGGTCAGACCGTAGGCTTCCGCGGCCTCCAGATCGCCCTTGGGAATCGACTTCAGCGCGCCGTGGAAGATCTCGGCCGAATAGGCGGCGGTATTCAGGAACAGCACGAATAGCGCACCGGCCCAGGCCCGAGTGGTCCAGGCGGTGTCAAGGTGGACGCCCAGGATGTCGATCCCGCCCTTGGGCAGCAGGACCAGTGCCTCATAGGCCAGGAAGAACTGGATGAACAAGGGCGAGCCGCGAAAGACGAAGACGAACCAGTCGGCGGGCTTGCGGATCAGCGGGTTGCGCGCCGCCCGGGCCAGCGCAATCGCATTGGCGAGAAAGAAGCCGAACGTCAGCGCAAGGACGCCGAAGTAGAGGTTCCAGATCAGGCCCGAGCCGATCAGCGTGAACTGCTGGCACAAGGTGAACTCGGACCTCGGCAAGAGATTCTCGCCGATCCCGATCGAGCGCAGGCCATAGGCCTGGATGGTTTCCCAGCAGGTCATGCTCATGCTGCGGCCTTTCGCAGGGCCTCGCCCGCCGCCGTCGCCTGCCCGTGGCTCAGCCGACGGGTCAACCGCGCGATGCCGATCTCCGAGACGCGGGTGAAAAGCAGATAGAAGACCATGAGCCCCAGGAAGTACCACAGCCGCCAGTCGCCGTGCGGGTATTCGTAGGCCTGGGTCTTCGACCCGCCCAGCTCTCGCGCGTAATAGACGATGTCCTTGACCCCCAGCAGGAACAAGAGCGGCGTCGCCTTTATGAGGATCATCCACAGGTTCCCCAGCCCCGGCAGCGCATAGACCCACATCTGCGGCACCAGGATGCGGCGGAAGACCTGGGCGCGGCTCATCCCGTAGGCCTCGGCGGTTTCCAGCTGGGCGCGCGGGACGGCCTGCATCGCGCCGTAGATCACGTTGGCAACGAAAGCGCCGAAGACGATGGCGAAGGTGACGACGGCCAGCATGAAGCCATAGGCCTGATGCCAGAAAGCCGAAGACTTGGCGAGCGGCACCTTCGCCTCGGGGCAGACGCGGAACTCCAGCCCCTGCCAGGGCCAGGCATGGTCCTGGCAGACGAAAAGGCTTTTCGAATATTCGATGATCTGGTCCAGCGCTATGACGAAGAACAGGAAGAAGATGATGTCGGGCACGCCGCGCACCATCCAGATGTAGATCTTGCCCAGCCAGCTGACGGGCGCGATGTGCGAGCGCGCGGCGGTGGCGCCCAGGAAGCCCATGCCAAGCGCGGTCGGCGCGGTGATCGCCAGAAGCAAAAGCACGGTCACGAAGGACCAGTAGAACTGCAAATGCTTGGCCGAGGTCAGGTAGCAGATGCCCCAGGTGAGGCCCTCGATGGCTTTCGGATCGGCGCAGGCTTCGAACATTCTTCGGTCCCGTTGAAAGGGGGCGGACCCGAAGGCCCGCCCGGATCAGGCCTCAGCAGCCTTCCTTGCCGGCATCGCCCCAGGTCTTCGCCTCGGGCCCGAAGTATTCCGGCTTGGTGATCATCGCATCCAGCGTGCCGTCGCATTTCATCGACTTGATCGCCGCGTCGAACTTGGCGCGCAGCTCGTCGTCGCTTTCCCGGAAGCCCAGGCCAACCCCGTCGCCGATCGACTCCTCCTTGTCCAGCAGCACCAGCTGGCCGCCCGATTCCGCCGCGATCGGCGCGAGATAGTCCTTGTCGGCCAGGACCGCGACCGCCTCGCCGTTCTTGACGGCAGCGACGGTTTCCTCGGGCGTGGCGTATTCCACGAGCTGCATCCCGTTCTCGGCCACGAAAGCCGCCTGGATCGTCGAGGTCTGCGCCGCCACGGGGCCCGACTTCAGATCGACATCGGCCGACAGCGCCAGATAGGCCGACGAGGCCGGGGGCAGGTAGCCCTGGCTGAAGTCGATGACCTGCTCGCGCTCGTCGGTGATGCTCATCCCGGCGATGATGACGTCATAGTTGCCCGACTGCAGGTTCGGGATGATCGAATCCCAGTCGTTCGTCACCCATTCGCAGGTCAGGCCGGCGCGCTTGCACAGCTCATCCCCCAGTTCGCGTTCAAAGCCAGCGACTTCGCCCGCGTCGTTGATGAAGTTGTAGGGCGGGTAGGCGCCCTCGGTCCCGAGGCGCACGATGTCCTGTGCAAAGGCCGTGCTGGCAAAGCCGGTCAGTGCGGTGGCGATCAGCAGTCTTTTCATCCCTTGTCTCCCTTAACGTCGGATGTGTTGGTGGTTCATTCGAACCAGCGTGCTTCCAGGCTTGCAAGCGTACCGTCGCGACGCATCGCGTCCAGCGCGCTGTTCAGCGTGTCCAGAAGGTCGGTGTTTCCCTTGCAGACGGCCATGGCGACGCCGTCGTCGGGGATCATTTCCGCATACAGGAACTCCAGCCCCTGCGCCGCCACGAAGGCGTGAATGTCCGACCGGGTCCGGAACGGCCCCAGCGCCAGGTCGACCTCGCCCCGGGACAAGGCCGCCAGCACCTGCGGTTCGGTCGGATAGGCGGTAAAGCGATAACCCATCCGGCGCAGATGCGCCTCGTGCACGGTCCCGGACTGCACCCCCACCAGCGCCATGGGCGGGGAGGGGGCCCCGGGGAGGCCGATATACCATTCCTCGGGGTCGGTGGCGTGATAGGGCCGGGTGAAATCGACCAGAGCCAGCCGCTCTTCGGTCACGGCCATGCCCCCCAGCACCACGTCGAATCGGCCCGACATGACCCCGGGGATCAGTTGGTCGAAATTTGCCAGCTCCCAGTCGCAGCGCAGGGCCGACCGGGTGCAGACCTCGTCCATCAGATCGCGCTCGAAGCCGGTGATGACGCCCTTGTCGTCGATGTAGGTGTAGTCCGGGAAGGGCGCGTCGGTGCCGATGATGATCGGCTCGGACGCGGCCAGGACCAGCCCGGTCACGGCCGCCGCGATGGCCCCCGCGCACGCCATCAGGCCGCCGTCGCCGACAGGAACCCGCGCAGCCGTTCGCTTTGCGGATTGCCGAACAGGCTTGCGGGTGGACCCTGCTCCTCGATCTTGCCCTTGTGCAGGAAGATGACATGGTCCGAACAATCCGCGGCCAGTTTCATGTCATGCGTGACCAGAAGCATCGTCCGCCCCTCGTCGGCCAGCGCCTTGATGACGCGGACGACCTCCTGCTCCAGTTCGGGGTCCAGAGCGCTGGTGGGTTCATCGAACAGCAGCGCGCGGGGCTCCATGCACAGCGCGCGCGCGATGGCCGCCCGCTGCTGCTGGCCCCCCGAAAGCTGCGCGGGCCAGGCATCGCACTTGTCGCCGATCCCGACCTTTGCCAGATACTCCCGCGCCTTCGCCTCGACCTCCTTCGGGTCGCGCTTCAGCACGGTGACCGGCGCCTCCATCACGTTCTGCAGGATCGTCAGATGGGACCAGAGGTTGAACTGCTGGAACACCATCGACAGGTTGGTGCGGATGCGCGTCACCTGATCCCGGTCGGCGGGGTGGCGGCCATGCCCGGTGCCCTTCCAGCGCACCGCCTCGCCTTCAAAGCGGATCTCGCCCTGCTGGCTGTCCTCCAGCAGGTTGCAGCAACGCAGCAGGGTGGATTTGCCCGACCCGGACGAGCCGATCAGCGACACCACATGCCCGCGCGGGGCGATCAGATCGACGCCTTTCAGGACCTCAAGCTGCCCATAGCTCTTGTGCAGGTCATGGATCGCGATGACCGGGGTGTCGGCTGGTGCGTCTGGCATGGGGCACACGTCTTGAAGCGGTTTGGTCAGGCAGTAGGAAGCAGATTTTGCGCCAATGCAACGACGATTTGGCCGTTTCCCGCCCGATGCGCTGGTGATTTGATCAGATCAGCGCGGCAATCTGTTCGGGCGGCGGCGGATTGGGCACGGAAAGGTAATCCTCCACGCGAAGCCGGACAAAGCCGTTCAACCACAAATGCCCCCGGTCCGCCGGGTCCAGCGCCGCGATCGCCTCGCTGACTGCGTCGAAGATCGGCTGCGGGTCGCGGTCGGCCGCGGTGATGTAGGGCAGGCCGGGTGTGGGATCGGTCATCGCCACCACCTTCAACTGCCCGACCACCGGGTCCCCCGCCTGCATCAGCGCGAAAGTGACCGCATCCAGCGCGGCGATATCCGCCCGGCCCTCGGCAACCGCGGCGGCCGACAGACGATGGCCGCCGGTCTGCAGGCGCGGCGGCAGCGACAGGCCCAGTCGCGCGACATGGGTCTGCGGCGCGGCCCAGCCCGATTGCGACAGCGCATCGTTGTAGGCAAACCCTGCGCCGTTGAAATCGGCAAGATCCTGTCGCGGGTCCTTGGCCCGGGCGACGAAGACGGAACGATAGTAGCCGGGCGCGCAGCCTTCGACGCCGTAATCCGGGGTGCCCACATAGGTCACCCGGTCGTGCAACCGCGCGCGGAACGGATAGCCGCAGGTCTGCGACAGGATGAGGTCGGGCGCCGTCCAGGCGTCCCAGTAGGCCCGCTCGCCGCGGGTCAGTGCCTCGGGCGCCTCGATGCCGCGCCCGCGCAGCCCGGTGCGGATCAGCGCCCAAAGCCTGTCGTTTGCGGCCTGTGCCGGGCCGAAGTCATACATCCCAAGGCTTGCGATCATTCCCGTTCGGCCTTCTGCCTCGCAAGGGCCGAGTCCACATCCGACAGCCCCAGCAGGTTCGCCACCAGGCGCAACAGCCGGTCCTCATGCGCCTCGCGCAGGCCGTCGGCAAGGGCCACGGACCAGAGCGCGGTCATCAACTCGGCCCGATCCTCCAGCGGCACCGCCTCTTTCAAGGCGCGGGTGAAGCGGACGGTGTCCGGCGCCTCGGCCTCCAGCGCCTCGGCTTCGGTGCGCAATCTTGCGGCGGCGAAAGGGTCAAGCCCATAGCGGCGCGACAACGCCCGGTCGATCCGCTCCACCTCCTCGGCGGCGTAAAGACCGTCTGTGCGTGCGATGCGCACCAGCAGCGTGGCCAGCGCCAGTTGGGCGTCGGGTTCGGGCAGGCGGGCGGGTTCGGGGGCCAGAAGCCGGCGGAAAAGGTCGATCATGCCGTGAACCTAAGGCTTCGGACCGGCCTTGGAAAGCCTGGCAAACCGGGATGTGAGCGTCTGCAGCTCCTCGTCCAGACCGTAGGGCGCATTGACGATGAAAAGGCCCGAGCCCTCCATCCTGTGTCCCTCGCGCACCGGGGGAAAGCGGACCTCGTGGCGCAGCCCGTCGGGAAAGGCCGCCTCCAGAGCTGCCAGCATCGGGCCGTGCGGGCCGCCCTTGAGCAGCGGGTACCACAGGATCAGGACGCCCACATTCCACTTGCGATGGATGCTCGCCATGTGGCGCGGGATCGCCTCGTAATCGGCCTTCACCTCATAGGACGGGTCGATCAGCATCAGCCCGCGCCGGGGCGTGGGCGGCGTCAGGGCGAGCGCGAGATCGAACCCGTCCTGCTGGTGGACATGCGCGCCCCAGTCCCTTGCCACCGCCTTGAGCGCCGCACCCTCCTGCGGATGGAGTTCCGCGAGGTGGATCGTGTCGCTTTCCCGCAGCCCCAGCGCCGCGATGAGCGGAGATCCGGGATAGGCCCGCGCCCCATAGGCCGCCCGCGCCTCGTCCAGCCGATGACGGTAGGGGTGGTCCGGCGGGAACAGCGCCTCGGCCAGCGCGATCCCCTTGGCCGCCTCTCCGGTCTTGACCGCCTCCTCTGCGCCAAGGTCATAGACCCCGCGCCCGGCGTGGGTCTCGATGTAGCTCAGCGGCTTGTCCTTGCGGGTCAGGTAGTCCAGCACCCAGGCCAAGACCGCGTGCTTCTGCACGTCCGCCAGGTTTCCGGCGTGGTAGAGATGTTGGTAGGACAGCATGGCCTTGCCTACCCGCCCCACCGCGGCGCTGCAACCGGGTTGAAGCGGCTGCGATGTCGGCGTAGGACCGGCGGAAACGGAGTGCGGCAGGCATGGAAATCTTCACTTATCCGGGGTTCATCGCCCTGTTGCAGGTCATCGGCATCGACCTGGTGCTGGCCGGGGACAATGCGATCGTCATCGGCCTTGCGGCCGCCGGGCTGCCGAAAGAGCAGCGGGGCAAGGCGATCCTGGTGGGGATCATCGCGGCCACGGTGATGCGGATCGGCTTCGCGCTGGTCACGACCCAGCTTCTGGAGATCGCAGGCCTCTTGCTGGCCGGGGGCATCCTGCTGCTGTGGGTCTGCTGGAAGATGTGGCGCGAGCTGCAGACCTCGCCCCACGAGGAACACGCCGCCGTCGAGGCCCTGGCCGATGCCGACCTGAACGCCGACGGGACCATCGCAGGGGGCGCGCCGCGCAAGACCTTCGCTCAGGCCGCGACCCAGATCGTGATCGCTGACGTCTCGATGAGCCTCGACAACGTGCTGGCCGTTGCCGGGGCCGCGCACGGGCACCCGACGGTGCTGATCGTCGGCCTGATCCTGTCGATCGCGCTGATGGGGCTGGCGGCCAGCTGGATCGCGAACCTGCTGAACAGGTATCGCTGGATCGCCTACATCGGCCTTTTGGTCATCCTTTATGTCGCGCTGAAAATGATGTGGCAGGGCTGGCACGAGGTAGAGCCGATGGTTCTGGGGATGCTGTAGGCGCCGCGCGCGGCGCTTTTGGCGGGCCGTTGAAAATCAAGGGCTTGGGCGTGGGCGTTCAGATTTGGGTAACCAAGGGGCCGGGGCCGCAAGGGCCTTGGCCCCTTGGTTTTCGGGGTGGGGAAGGCCTGCCTTGGCGGCTTGGCGGGGTGCTGTCAGGATGCGCTGAACCCCGGAGGTCCCAGATGCGCCTTCTGCCCCTGACCATTGCGGCCACCCTTGCCCTGCACCCTGCGCTGGTGCTTGCCTGCGGCCCCGCGCCGGTCTTTGACGGCGATCCTGCGACAGGCGTTTCCGTCTCGGTCGGGCGGATCACCGACGTGATCTGGGTGCCGCTGGAGATCGACGGCGTGCCGGTGCCCGAGGGCGCGGGGCTGTCGCTGTCGGTCAGCTTTGATGGGATGGTCGAAGGGACCACGGGCTGCAACCGCTTTGCCGGACCGGCCGAGATGGACGCCGGAGAGCTGGTCCTGGGTCCGCTGGCCGCGACCGAGATGGCCTGCCCGGAGCCCGGGAAGATGGAGCGTGAGGCGGCTTGGATGAAGGCCCTGGGCGAGGTGCGGGGGTTCATCGTCTCGCCAAAGGGGCTGTGGCTGACGCGCGAGGACGGGTCGGTGGCGGTGTGTCTGGGGTGAAGGGGGGAGCCGGTCTGAAGCCCGACCTGCGCGCCCTGGCGCAAGTTTGACCTGGCCGTGACGGTGCGTGCGTTTATCCTGCCTGCGCTTTCACAAACGCGAGGACGAAATGGCATGAAACCGGCTTGAGATCGGGAGGCGAAACCCGCATCACGACAGGATGCGCGCTGTTCCGCGGCAAAGAACTGGTCCTCAATTTACAGAATCGCGCCCAACTGGTATGCTCGCAGGGCTTTGATAGATTTTTTCTTTGGAGATTTGACCATGACGAACCTTAGAGAATGGCGCATTTTTTTTGGTTGTCGCGGTGTTTGGTTGTATCGGGGCTTCTGTTGCTTTTGCAATTCAGGCAACTGGACCAATTCAAATCGTACCCGTCTGGGACCACCCATGGATTCAGATCGCATCTCAGGTTCTGATTGGTGCTTTTGCCAGTACGATCTTCATCTTTCTTTTGAGCAATACCGATAGGTCCGATCTGTTGCGGCTTGTCTGCCTTTCAATGGTTGCGGGATTCCTCTGGTCTCCCGTGCTTGAGGTTATCAAGAAATATCAGATTGTTAGCAAGGCAAGCGAGCAGCAGACTGCCAATCTTGAAAGGCAGGCCACGATGATCCAGAGTGCTGGAAACACATCGGGTGAGCTTCAAGTGCAGGACATCGACGCCTTCATCAAAGATTACTCGACCTGGCGTCCGATATTGAACCCTTCAGATGCCGTCATTGCGGACCATGCCTTTAAAGGCGTTGCATCGACGCTGTCGGGCGAGCCGCAGATGAATGTGCCTTCGACCACTTTGGATATGCTGGAAGCGTTTCGGATTGAGAACCCGGGCGTAGCTGTGGTTGAAAGCTTTCCAGGCATCGAGGGCGCCCTGACTGGCAGTTGAAACTGCACCCTGACGGGTTCCGTAGCGCGGGCTGTGGGAAAGGCCTACACCAACCGCGACACCTCCACCGCCGCGCGCACGAAATCGGCGAACAGCGGGTGCGGGGCAAACGGCTTTGACTTCAGCTCGGGGTGGAACTGGACGCCGATGAACCAGGGGTGGTCCTTGACCTCGACGATCTCGGGCAGCTTGCCGTCGGGCGACATGCCGCTGAAGATCAGGCCGCATTTTTCCAGCTGCTCGCGGTACTGGATGTCCACCTCATAGCGGTGGCGGTGGCGTTCCTCGATCACGGTGGTGCCGTAAATGCGGGCGACGGCAGAGCCTTCCTTCAGGTTCGCGGTATAGGCGCCAAGCCGCATCGTGCCGCCCTTGGCATCGTCGGCCTTGCGGCGGACGGTGTGATTGCCCTGCACCCATTCCTTCAGGTGGTAAACCACGGGGGTAAAACGCTTTTCGCCGGCTTCGTGGTCGAACTCCTCGGAGCCTGCGTTCTTCACGCCCACCAGGTTCCGGGCGGCCTCGATCACCGCCATCTGCATCCCGAGGCAGATGCCGAGGTAGGGGACCTTCTTTTCCCGCGCGAAGGTTGCGGCCTTGATCTTGCCTTCGGTGCCGCGTTCGCCGAAGCCGCCGGGCACGAGGATGGCGTGGAAGTTTTCCAGCCACGGCGCGGGGTCTTCGCGCTCGAAGATCTCGGCGTCGATCCATTCGGCGCGGACTTTCGTGCGGTTGGCCATGCCGCCGTGGGTCAGCGCCTCGGCGATGGATTTGTAGGCGTCTTCCAGCTGGGTGTACTTGCCGACGACGGCGATGCGGACCTCACCCTCGGGATGGGTGATGCGGTCCATCACGTCCTCCCAGCGGGCGAGGTTGGGTTTCGGGGCCGGGGTGATGCCGAAGGCGTCGAGGACGGCCTGGTCCAACCCTGCGTGGTGATAGGCAAGGGGGGCCTCGTAGATCGTCTTCAGGTCGTAGGCGGGGATGACATGTTCTTTGCGGACGTTGCAGAAGAGGGCGATCTTTTCCCGCTCGCGGTCCGGGATCGGGTGTTCGCTGCGGCAGACAAGGACGTCGGGGGCGAGGCCGATGCTTTGCAGTTCCTTGACCGAGTGCTGGGTGGGCTTGGTCTTGAGTTCTCCGCTGGCCGCGAGGTAGGGCAGCAGCGTCAGGTGCATCAGGATCGACTGGCCGCGCGGGCGTTCGTGGATGAACTGGCGGATCGCCTCGAAGAAGGGCAGGCCCTCGATGTCGCCCACGGTGCCGCCGATCTCGCAGAGCATGAAATCGACCTCGTCGTCGCCGATGCGCAGGAAGTCCTTGATCTCGTTGGTGACGTGGGGAATGACCTGGATGGTCTTGCCCAGATAGTCGCCGCGGCGCTCCTTCTCGAGGACGTTCGAGTAGATGCGGCCGGAGGAGATGCTGTCCGTCTGGCGGGCGTGCACCCCGGTGAAGCGTTCGTAGTGGCCGAGGTCGAGGTCGGTCTCGGCCCCGTCGTCGGTCACGAAGACCTCGCCATGCTCGAAAGGCGACATCGTGCCGGGGTCGACGTTGAGGTAGGGGTCAAGCTTGCGCAGGCGCACGGTATAGCCGCGGGCCTGAAGCAGCGCGCCGAGGGCGGCGGAGGCGAGGCCCTTGCCGAGAGAGGAAACCACGCCGCCGGTGATGAAGATGTAACGCGCCAAGGCGGGACTCCCGTGTTTTCAGGCGCGATTCGGATGGGGTGGAATCGCGGCACCACGGGAGTTGAGATATAGCGACTCCCGCCAGGGTTAGCAACGGCCCGCCGCTAGATCATGCGGGCGAGGTCAGGATGAACGGCAAGCAGTTGTAGGATCAGGGGGTCGTCGCCGGGGCGGCGGGCACGTCGGCGGGCGGCGGGCTTGCGGGCGCGTCGCCGGTGCCGGGCAGGGTCAGGTCGGTGCCCGCCAGACCGCCGCCGGTCGCGGGGGCCTCTGTCGCGGGCGTTGCGGCCGGGGTTGCGGTTGCCGCGGTGTCGACCACCGACCCGCTTCCACCGCTCCGGGCGGCAAGGATGGTGAGCGTGATCGAGGTCACGATGAAGGCCGCAGCGAAGATCCAGGTCAGCTTGGTCATCGCGGTGGCCGCACCCCGGGCCGACATCGTGCCGCCGCCACCGCCCATGCCCAGCCCGCCGCCTTCGGAGCGTTGCAGCAGCACGACCCCGATCAGGAGCAGGGCAAGGATCAGGTGGATGGTGAGGACGACGTTTTCCATGGGCTTCCCGAGGCTGACGCGCCTATCTAGGCGGAAGGGGGACGGGGTGCAAGGGTCTCCTCCCCGACGGGGGAGCCATCCTCGGGGCATCGAACCCCTCGGACGGCGCTGCCGCGGCGCTGTCGCATGGCGGGGTGCCAGCGGCGGGCGGGCGGGCCTCCGGCGGGAGTATTTGGGAAAAGAGCAGGACCGGGGCGGGAGAGCGGGACCGGGCGGTCAGCCGCCTTCGTGGACGGCAGAGAGCTTGTTGCCGTCGGGGTCGCGGACATAGGCCGCGAAGAAGCCGGGGCCGTAGGGGCGCAGGCCGGGGGCGCCCTCGTCGCTGCCGCCGTGGGCGAGGGCGGCGGCATGGAAGGCCCGTACCGCCGCCTGATCGGGGGCGACAAGGGCGGGCATGGTGCCGTTGCCGGTGGTGGCGGGATTGCCGTCGAAGGGGAGCGTGATCCAGAGCCGGATGCGGCGGTCGTCCGGCAGGCCGTAGCCGAGTTCGGTATCCTCGGTTGCGCGGCGGACGAGGCCGAGGGGGGCGAGGACGGCGTCGTAGAAGCGGGCAGCGCGGATGAGATCGTTCGTGCCGAGGGTGAGGTAGAGGAAGGTCTCAGCCATCGACTTCGTCCGTGGTCTGCTGGCCCGAGAGGCGCTGGCGGAGGATCGACCAGCTCATGCCGATGCCGAGGATCAGCGAGAGCGCGAGGATCGCAAGCCAGGTGTTCAGCGCGGAATTGTCGAGGCCGATCAGGCCCCAGTCGATCAGCACCCAGAGGCCCGCGGCGAAGATCGCCACGATCACGAGGGCGCCGAGCAGACCGATCGAGCGCAGGGTGGCCACCAGGTAGACCATGGCGAGGACCGCGAGGATCAGGCCAAGGAAGACGACGAGCGGCGTCTGGTCGGCCCAGGCGGTGCGCGCCCAGCTGACATAGTTCCACGAGGTCGGGTTGAAGATCGCCGCCAGCAGCAGGAAGGCGCCAAGCCAGCGCAGAAGGATGCCCATGGTCGTGCCCCCTGGAATGCGGTCGGCCCATGCTAACCCTGTCGGCAGCCGTGGCAAGGGGCTGCGACGGAGGTGTCCTGGCATGATCCGGCCCTGGCGGACCTGTGACTGCGGCTCTCTCTGGCCTGTGGATGTGGACTGGTTCCCGGCCTTGATGAGTGCCGCGCGGTCCGTGCAGCATCTGCGGCTGCGGGTGGATCGCGGGACTGGCGACGCTGCGGGTGGCCGACCGATTGCCCGGATCTGCCTGCCCTTGGCCGACCGGGCAGAGCCAGCCGTGCTGCCCCCGGCCCGCGCGCGCGTGTTTCAAGGGTTTCCCCTGCGCCGCCCGGTCGCTATACCCCCCGTGGTTTGATCGTAGTCCGGGGAGATCGGAATGGCCAACGTCGTCGTGGTGGGTGCCCAGTGGGGCGATGAGGGCAAGGGCAAGCTCGTCGACTGGCTGAGCGAGCGCGCCGATGTGATCGCGCGGTTCCAGGGCGGGCATAACGCAGGCCATACCCTTGTCATCGGGAACACGGTCTACAAGCTGTCGCTTCTGCCCTCTGGCATCGTGCGGCCGGGCAAGCTGTCGGTCATCGGCAACGGCGTGGTGGTGGACCCCTGGCATCTGGTGGCCGAGATCGAGAAGCTGCGCGGGCAGGGGGTGGAGATCGGCCCCGAGAACCTGATGCTGGCCGAGAACGCGAGCCTGATCCTGCCGATCCATGGCGAGCTGGACCGGGGCCGCGAGGCGCAGACGACGGTGGCGAAGATCGGGACCACCGGGCGCGGGATCGGCCCGGCCTATGAGGACAAGGTGGGTCGTCGGGCGATCCGGGTGGCGGATCTGTTCGACGCGGCGACGCTGGAGACGCGGATCGGGCGGCTTCTGACCCACCACAACGCGCTGCGGGCGGGGCTGGGGCTGGAGCCGGTGGACCCCGCGGCGCTGAGGGCGCAGCTGCTGGAGATCGCGCCGAAGCTGAAGCCCTATGCCGGCCCGGTCTGGAAGGTGCTGACCGAGGCGCGGCGGGCGGGCAAGCGCATCCTGTTCGAGGGCGCGCAGGGCTCGCTTCTGGACATCGACTACGGGACCTATCCCTATGTGACGTCCTCGAACACCATTGCCGGGCAGGCGGCGACCGGGACGGGGGTGGGGCCCACGGCCATCGACTTCGTCCTCGGGATCGTGAAGGCCTATACGACGCGGGTGGGCGAAGGCCCGTTCCCGGCGGAACTGCACGATGCGGATGGCGAAAGGCTGGGCGAGCGCGGGCATGAATTCGGCACGGTGACGGGCCGCAAGCGGCGCTGCGGCTGGTTCGATGCGGTGCTGGTGCGGCAGACCTGTGCCACCTCGGGCGTGTCGGGGATCGCGCTGACCAAGCTGGACGTGCTGGACGGTTTCGAACGGCTGAAGATCTGCGTCGGCTATGATCTGGACGGCAAGCGGATGGATTACCTGCCCATCGCGGCGGATGAGCAGGCGCGCTGCAAACCCATCTACGAAGAGATGGAGGGCTGGTCGGAGACGACCGCCGGGGCGCGATCCTGGGCGGAACTGCCGGGGGCGGCGATCAAGTATGTGCGGCGGATCGAGGAGTTGATCCAGTGCCCGGTCGCGCTACTTTCCACCTCGCCCGAGCGGGACGACACGATCCTTGTGACCGATCCTTTCGCGGACTGAACAGGCGGGCTCTTCGTGCGGCTTCGCCTTCTCTTCGCGGGCAGGCGAGGAGCGACCGGAGGACGCGAGGAGCGGTGCGGGGAGAGACGAGATGGCGTTAGGCTACAAGGCGCGCAGGCGCTGGGCGCTGGTGATCCTGCTGGTCGGGATGCCGCTTTATGTGGTGGCGGCGGTCACGCTGGTGGGGCTGATCGACCGACCCTCGGTGCTGGTCGAACTGGCGATCTATGTCGCGCTGGGCTTTGCCTGGGCGCTGCCGTTCCGGTTCATCTTCCGCGGCATCGGTCAGGCCGATCCGGATGCGAAAACGGACGGGCACGGCCCGTCCGTCTGATCTGTTCCTGCTGTCGCGCCGCCTCAGCTCAGCCGACGTGCTTCGGCCAGATAGGGCGAGGTTTCGGCCAGGGCGTAGTGGCCGCGCGTCACCTTCTCGATCCGGCCGGTGCGCAGAAGCGTGCCGAAGGACCGCAGCCCGTCTTCGCGGCTGACCGGCTTGCCGCCCGCGCTGGCCATCATCCGCCGCATCAGCTGCGGGCGGGTGAAGTGGGTGCGCTTTTCGATGCAGGTGGCGTAGGCGGCGGCGGCCTCGAGCATTTCGGCCATCGACCGGGCCCCGACCGTCTCGGCAAAGGCCGCCAGGCCCTGTTCGTCGATCTCGCGGCTGTCTTCGGCCAGATCCTCATCCTCGTCGGCCTCGGCGGCGGTGCCATAGGTCGGCTTTTCCAGCACGATGTTGCGCGCCGGCGCCGAAGCGGCGGCCAGCGCCGCGCCAGCGCCGATCGCGCCGGAGAGGCGGCCGGTGCGGACGGCGACCATCGGCTGGCCGTCGGGCTTGGCCGGAGCGATGCCGGGCACCGGCGGCGAGACCAGCGGCGCCGAGGCAGGAGCGGGGGCAGGCGCGGGCGCTGCGGCGGCGGGCATGATGCGGTCGACACGCTGTTCGGACACCAGCACCAGCGGCGGCGGGCTGATCATGCCGGGGCGGATCGTGCCGGGACGCGGTTCCTGCGGGCGGATGCCGACCGACTTGCGCCGGGTCGGCTTGACCTCGGGCGCGGCTTCGGGGGCGGCCGGAGCATCGGGCTGGATCGCCTCGGCCAGGTCGTCGCGGTAGGGGTCGAGATTCACGTCGGCGCGGGGGGCCTCGTAATCCAGGTCGGCGCGGTCGGCTTCGGTGGACACCACAGCAGCCTTGAGATGCGACAGCGCCTCTTGCCGGCGGCGGTTGGCCTCTTCGGCCATCACTTCCTCGGCCTGCCGCATCAGTCGCGCGATCTCGTCCGATTCGCTGTCGCCGTCCATGATGCGTGTCGCCGACGGGTCGCGGTTCGTCCCGGGCTGGGAATCGGGATGCAGACGCACGACGCGCGACGTCAGGCGGCGCGAGCGCTTTCTGCCCTGGGCGCTGTCCAGCTCCGTCTCTTCGGCATCCGCCTCGGCGGCGACAGGCCCGGTCTCGGCGACAGTCTCGGCGACGGCTTCGGGCAGATCGGCGAGGGACAGGTCGGCCCCTTCGTCCCCGGTGACGACGGAGAGGTCTGCCATGGACGATTCGAATGCAGGTGCCGCGTCGCTGTCGAGGGAGAGGGTCTCCTGAGGCTGCGCGGCATCGAGGGCCGCAGCGGTGGCCGCGTCGTCAGGGCTGACACCGTCCAGCGCGGCAAGATCGGCAAGGGCTTCGCTGTCCGCGACCGTTTCGGCGGCGATTGCCATTTCGGCCTCGGCGGCAGGCGGCAGGTCCTCGGCCTGATCGACGAAGGGCACGAAGTCCTCGGCAACCTCCTCGACGCGGTCGGTTGCGGGGGCGGCGTCTTCGGCGGCGGGCAGATCGGCAGGGTCGGCGGCCAGATCGTCGGCCATCGGTGCCGCGTCAAGGGCCGGTTCGTCATCCGCGATCAGCGCGCCCAGACGGGCAGCGACATCGGAGCGGTCCTCGGCATTGGCATCCAGTGCCTCTTCGGCCAGGACGGGCGAGGCTTGCGTGGTCAGGTCTGCGGCTGCCGGGTTCACCAGGCGCCGGATGCGGGCCAGTTTCGCAGCAACCCCATCGGGGATGCCATCCTGCAGCGAGGGTTCAGACGCGGTAGCATCCTCCTCGACCGGGAGATCCGTGCCGTCAGCCTCGGCCGACGTGCGGCGGGCGACCCGGTTGAAAAGGATGCGCGGAGCCACGGCGGGTTCGGCCGGGGCGGGTTCGGCGGAGGCAGCTTCGGCGGGCCCATCGGCCAGCGCCTCGGCCGGCTGGCCCGGATTGCGCTGCGCCGAAGCGGCGGCCAGACGCGCGACCTCACGCTCGGCCAGGCGGTGCAGCATGGCGGCGTCGGGCGGCGGCGGCTCGGCGCCGAAATGGCGGTCCTGCGCGGCAAGATCGCGGAAGTATTCGGCAATCGCCTTCATCGTATCGAAGGGATTCTCGAACCCTTCCAGCGTGCAGCTGAAAGTCCCGTAGGATACGGTCAGGATCTTGCTTTCACTTGTCATGACTCGACAGCCTTTCGCCTTGGTCGTCCTACGATACCCTTCCGGACCGTCCCAATGCATGGACAGACCGGGGTAATTTGATGGATTGATTGTGGCCGGAGCCCGGGGAATCTGCCTTAATTGGATACAGTCTTACATGAAATCGCCGATTGTCCAGTCAACCCAAGGTGTCACGCTGGCCGGGGGAGGCCCCTTTGCGGCCCGTGATCTGGCCCTGGCGCTGAAGCGGGCGCCGGTGCCTGTGGCCGCCGACGGCGGGGCGGATCGGCTTTTGCGGCTGGGGGTCATGCCCGAGGCGGTGATCGGCGACATGGATTCGATTTCCCCGGCCGCGCGGCAGGCCATACCCCAGTCGCGGCAGCATCTTGTCGCGGAACAGGTCACGACCGACTTTGACAAGGCGCTGCGGCTGATCGAGGCGCCGCTGGTCCTTGCGCTGGGCTTTGCCGGCGCGCGGCTGGACCACGGGCTCGCGGCCTTTTCCACGCTGATCGCCAGGGCCGAGCGGCGCTGTCTTCTGATCGGGCCGAAGGATTTTGCCTTTGCCGCCCCGTCGCGGCTGGAGCTGGACCTTGCGCCGGGCGACCCCCTGTCGCTGTTCCCGATGGGGCGGGTTGGTGGGACCAGCGCGGGACTGGAATGGCCGATCGCGGGGCTTGAGTTCGCGCCGGACGGGATGATCGGCGCCTCGAACCGGGTGGTGGCGCGGCGGGTGGCGCTGAGCTTCGACCGGCCGGGGATGCTGGTGATCCTGCCCCGCAGGCGCCTGGATGCGGCGATCAGGGCGCTTCTGGCAGCACCGTGATGTGCGGTGCGCGCGCCTTGGCCCGGGCCGCCAGCCGTTCGCGGTGGATGATGTAGAGCCCCGACGCGACGATGATCGCGATGCCGATCCAGGTCAGCCGGTTCGGGAAGTCGCCGAAGATCACGTAGCCCAGGATCACGGCGGTCACGATCTCGACATAGTGCAGCGGCGCAAGCGTGGCCGAGGGCGCGAATTTCAGCGCATAGGTCATGCACATGTGGCTGACCGCGGCCCAGAAGCCGACGCCGAACAACCAGAGCCAGGTCCAGCCCGTGGGCCGGATCGGGTCGAGCGCGCTGATGCCGGAGCCGTCGGCCAGAAGCATCACCGGAAGGCAGAGGAGGAGCCCGGTCCAGGAGGTGTGGAACTGCATGGTCACCGGGTGCATCCAGGCGGAAATCGCGCGGGTGACCAGCATGTAGAAGGCAAAGAGGAAAGCGGTGGCGAGCGGCCAGAGCGCCACCGGGCCGAAGGCGGCAAGCGAGGGCTGGATCACGAACATCGCGCCGACAAACCCCACCGCACAGGCGGCGATGCGGCGGGGACCGACCTGGTCGCCGAACAGGAATGACCCCAGGATCAGCAGGATGAAGGGCTCGACGAAGACGATGGCCAGGGCATCGGCGATGGGTATGAACGCGATGGCCGAGACGAAGGCGAAGGTCGAGACGAGGAGGAACAGCGCGCGCAGCGTGGTGTAGCCAAGCGCCCTCGCGTCCAGCCCCAGCGGCAGGCGCAGGACCAGCACCACGGGCAGCATGAGCGCGGTCTGCACCACGAAGCGCGCGGCGGTGACCTGGCCCACGGGCATCCCGGCCTCGGCGGCGAGTTTGGCGGAGACGTCCAGCATGGGCGCGATCACGCAGAAGGCGAGCATCAGGACGACGCCCTGAAGGGTGGTGTCGCGGGTCATGACCCTTGGCTAGCCGCTGCGCAGGGGCGCTGCCTGCCTGAAAGCGACATCGCGGGGGGGCGGGGCGGTTTTCGGATCGAGCGCTGACGCGCAAGCCTTTCGTCTCGTCGTCGGCCTGCGCCTCCTCCTCGGGCGATGGGGGCGCTGCCCCCAGACCCCCGGAGTATTTGGAAAAAGAGCAAGGGGATTTGCTCTTTTCCCAAATACTCCCGCCGGAGGCACCCTTTGGTCAGCAGTTCGGGACGTTGACGGCAAGGCCGCCGAGGCTGGTTTCCTTGTATTTCTCGTGCATGTCGCGGCCGGTCTGGCGCATCGTCTCGATGCAGACGTCGAGGGAGACGAGGTGCCGGCCATCGCCCCGAAGCGAGAGGGAGGCGGCGGAGACCGCCTTGATCGCGCCGAGGCCGTTCCGTTCGATGCAGGGCACCTGGACCAGACCCTTCACCGGGTCGCAGGTCATGCCGAGGTGGTGCTCCAGCGCGATCTCGGCGGCGTTTTCCACCTGTTCCGGGGTGCCGCCCAGCACGGCGCAAAGCCCGGCGGCGGCCATGGCGGCGGCGCTGCCCACCTCGGCCTGGCAGCCGCATTCCGCGCCCGAGATCGAGGCGTTGTGCTTGCACAGGCCGCCAATGGCCGCAGCGGTCAGAAGGAAATCGCCCACCCGGGCCGTCGAGGCGCCCGGGACGTGGTCGAGGTAGTAGCGCAGGACCGCCGGGACCACGCCCGCGGCGCCGTTGGTGGGGGCGGTGACGACCTGACCGCCGGCGGCGTTTTCCTCGTTCACGGCCATCGCGTAAAGCGACATCCAGTCGTTGATCGTGTGCGGCGGGGTCAGGTTCAGCCCGCGTTCGGCCAGAAGCGCATCGTGGATGCCCTTGGCCCGTCTGCGCACCTTCAGGCCCCCGGGCAGGATGCCTTCGCCCTTCATGCCGCGGTTGATGCAGTCGTTCATCACCTGCCAGATGCGGGCGATGCCGGCGTCCAGTTCGGCACTGGTGCGGAACTTCAGCTCGTTCGCCCGCTTCATCTGGGCGATGGTCAGCCCGGATTTGCGCGCCATCTCCAGCATTTCGGCGGCAGTCTCGAAGGGCCAGGGCACATCGGCGCGCGCCCTGGCCCCGGTGCCACCGGCATCGGCCAGTTCGGAGGCGGTCAGGACGAAGCCGCCGCCGATGGAGTAGTAGGTCTCTTCCAGGATCACGTCGCCCTGGGCGTCGGTGGCCCTGAGGATCATGCCGTTGGCGTGACCCGGCAGGGGTGGGCCGTAGTCGAAGACAAGGTCCTTGCCGGGGTCGAAGAAAAGGGTGCCGAGGCCCGGAGCCTCGATCGCCTTCGTCTCCCTGATCCTCGCCAGCACCGCTTCGGCTTTGTCGGCGTCGTAGGTGTCGGGCGCAAAGCCCGCGAGGCCGAGGATCGTCGCCCGGTCCGTCGCGTGGCCGACCCCGGTGAAGGCCAGCGAGCCGTGCAGCGACGCGCGCAAGCCGTGGAAATGGAAGGGCGAGGCGCGCATCGTGTCCAGAAAGCGCGCGGCGGCGACCATCGGGCCCATGGTGTGGCTGGAGGAGGGGCCGATGCCCACCTTGAACATGTCGAAGACGGAAAGGAACATCAGGAACCCGGGTTGGTGAAAGGGGTGGGGCCAAGGCGGTCCGACGCCGCGACACGCAGCGCGGCGGGGCGTGCCTCATGTGCGGCGAGGACGGCTTTCAGATGGGGGAAATCGTCGATCCTGATGCCGTAGGGCGGTGGTGGCAGCAGGATCAGCCAGCGCACGAGGAGGCCGATGTAGTAGCCCAGGACACCGGGGTGGTCCGCCGACAGCCAGCGCGGGTTTCGCGTGGCGATCAGCTGCTCGATCAGCCCAAGCCGGGCGATGATCTGTTCCTGCGCGGCGGCCTGGGCGGCGGCGCTGTTCGCCTCGCCCGCCGGACGGTGCGGGTAGAACATGGCCAGCGCCGCCTGGTGCAGCGCATTCGAGGTGAAGAAGAGCCAGGACAGGAACGCACCCCGGTCGGGATCGGTCGGGCCGGGACCAAGCCGGCCGCTGCGGTCCACCAGCCAGAGCAGGATCGCGCCGGTCTCGAACATCGGGCCGTCGTCGGTCTCGAGCGCCGGGATCAGGCCCACCGGGTTCACCTGCCGGTATTCGGGCGAAGCGAGTGCGCCGCCCTCGATGTCGACGATGGCCAGGGTATGCGGCAGTTCCAGCTCCTCCAGCGCGAAGCGGACGATGGTCGAGGCGAAGTCGGGCGCATGGTGCAGGGTCAGGGTCACAGGACAGATCCTTCCGGCGGGTTCGGCTGTTCGGGGTTGGTGAAGGGATGGGGGCCGAGGCCTTCGGCGCGGGCGACGACCGGGGTCTCGACGCGCGCCTCTTGCGCACGGGCCAGTGCGGCGAGGGTCGGGTAGTCGGCCAGGTCCAGCCAGCGCGGACCGTCGACCGGGTAAAGTGCGGCCCAGCGGGTCAGGACCACGGTGTAGACGCCCAGCGGCCGTCCGGCGGCGAACAGCGCCGGATGCGCCCGGGCCGCGCTGTCCAGCAGGCCGAAGTGGCGCAGCATCCGGGCCGACATGATCTCGTGATGCGCGGCATGGGCGTCGGCGGGGGCGTACTGGTGCGGGTAGAAGATCGTGCGCAGGTCGGCATGCGCGGTGTTCGACAGGAAGAACAGCCATTTCAGGAAGGCCGGGCGGTCGGGGTCGGCGGGGCCGGGACCAAGCCTGTGCATGTCCGTCAGCCACAAGAGGATCGCACCGGTTTCCGAGATCGGCCCGACGGGCGTTTCCAGCGTCGGGATCAGCCCGGTCGGGTTCAGCGCGCGATAGGCGGGGCCGTCCTGCTGCCGGGTGCGCCGGTCGACCAGCGCCGTCCGGTACGGGATGCCCGCGCCATCCAGCACGAGGCGGATGACGAGCGAGGCATTGTCCGGGGCGTAGTGCAGGCGATACATCGGCGGCTTCCGTGGGCAGCAGGGGCAGGGTTGCGCAACTCTGGGCACATCGCTGCGAAAAAAGCGACCCTCTGCAGTCATTCGACGCTTCGGGGCCTCCGGCGTTAACCGTCTGGCAACCCTGATCGGGTCAGACTGCGCCGTGACAGGCGAGGGAGGTCGGAATGCGGCGGCGGATGATGATGGCGGTGCTGATGGCGATGGGGCTGGCGCGGGCCGCTTCGGCACAGGACTCCATTGCCGATCTGCGGGTCGGGGGCGACCCGGACCGGTTCGTCGCCGATGTGACCGACCTGATCGCAGGGTTCGGCGGGCCGCAGGGCCTGACGGCAGCCGGGATCGAGGACCATATCGCGCTGGGGCGTGCCGGGGCGCGGGCATCGGCCTTGCGCCGCCTTCTGGCGATGGACCTGGACGGGGACGGGGCGCTGGATCGCGCCGAGATGAAGGTCAGCCAGCGCGCGGCCAGCGCCGCGATGCGGGGCCGGATGGAACGGCAGTTCATCGCGGCAGATGGCGATGGCGACGGGCGGATCAGCCCGGTCGAGATGGCAGAGGTCGGGCGGACCGCGGCCCTGCGCGCGCTGGGCGAGGCGGAGGCAGAGGCGCTGCGGGCGCTGATGTCGCTGGACCGCAACGGCGATGCTGCCCTGACGCGGGACGAGGTTGCCGCCGCGATCATCCCGCCGGACAAGGCGACATGACGACCTGCACCCCGGCCGATCGGCAGCGGGACCGGTCTGAACCCTCTCGCCCTGCGGCGGACTTTGCGCTATTGCGGGGCGACCAAGAGGGGATTTCGCCATGGCTGCCGAACTTTCACCCATCGACCAGGCCAAATACGTCGCGGCGCGGCGGTCGGTGGATTTCGTCGAATCCGGGATGAAGCTGGGGCTGGGCACCGGATCGACCGCAGCCTGGATGGTGCGCTGCCTGGCCGAGCGGGTGCGGGACGAAGGGCTGGAGGTCACCTGCGTCCCGACCTCGACGCGGACGGCGGATCTGGCGAAGGCCAGCGGTCTGACGGTCGTCGCCCTGGACGAGGTGAAATGGCTGGACCTGACCATCGACGGCGCGGACGAGTTCGACCAGAACCTCAACCTCATCAAGGGCGGCGGGGCGGCGCTGTTGCAGGAAAAGATCGTGGCCACCGCCAGCGACCGGATGATCGTGATCGCCGACGCGGCCAAGGAAGTGGCACAGCTGGGGGCCTTTCCCCTGCCGGTCGAGGTGGTCCCCTTCGGCTGGCAGACCACCAAGGCGCTGATCGAGGAGACGCTGTACAGCCTGGACGTGATGAACCGCGAGGTCAGCCTGCGGATGGTGGGCGACGCGCCCTTGCGGACGGATGAGGGGCATTACCTGCTGGACCTGAACCTGAAACGGATCGGCAATCCCCGGCAGCTGGCGCTGGTCCTGAACCAGATCCCCGGCGTGGTGGAAAACGGGCTGTTCATCGACATCTGCGACATCGTGGTGATCGGCCACGGCGATGGGCGCGTGACGGTGCGCGACATCAACTCGGGCCGGATCGAGACCGGCGCGGTCGACCTGACCGAAAGCCGCAACATCTTTGCCGATCTGGATTGACGGGCGAAGGCGGGACGGCGGTAAGCGAAGCGCGGGACCGGCAGTTACCGAAAGGGAACCGAGACGTGCGGCTTCGGGCTTCCGTCGCGACGCGCGAGGGCATAGCTGGGACACAGGACTGGACTGCGGGCGGGGCATGGCATGACCTTCGACTACGATCTCTTCGTCATCGGCGGCGGCTCGGGTGGCGTGCGGGCGGCGCGGGTCGCGTCGGGCGAGTATGGCGCGAAGGTGGGGCTGGCCGAGGAAAGCCGGATGGGCGGCACCTGCGTCATCCGGGGCTGCGTGCCGAAGAAGCTGATGGTCTTTGCCAGCGGGTTTCCCGCAATGGTCGAGGAAGCGCAGGCCTATGGCTGGAAGATCAAGGCCGGGGCCTTCGACTGGCGGGCTTTCCGCACGCATCTGGAAGCGGAACTCGACCGGCTGGAGGGCGCCTATCGCAACACGCTGAAGACCGCAGGGGTGATCGTCCATGACGACCGCGCGACGGTGGTCGATCCGCATCGGGTGCGGCTCGCCTCGGGGCAGGAGGTCACGGCCAGGCACATCCTTGTGGCGACCGGCGGGCGGCCCTTCGTGCCCGAGTTTCCGGGGTCGGATCTGGCCGTCACCTCGAACGAGATGTTCCATCTGGACGCGCTGCCGAAGCGGGCCCTGGTGGTGGGAGGTGGCTATATCGCCAGCGAATTCGCCTGCATACTGAACGGGTTGGGGGTCAAGGTCAGCCAGTATTATCGGGGTGCGCAGATCCTGCGCGGCTTTGATGACGAGGCGCGGGGCCATGTGGCGAACGCGATGCAGGCGCAAGGCATCGCGATCCATTGCGGCACCGATGTGATGCGGCTGGAAAAGACCGCGACCGGCATCCGCGCCGTGGCGACCGATGGGTCCGAGGCGGAATATGATCTGGTGCTCTACGCCACCGGCCGCCGCCCGAACACCGAGGGCCTCGGGCTGGAGGGGATCGGCATCACGCTGGGCCGCAGCGGCGAGATTCCGGTGGACCGTTTCAGCCAGACCGCCGTGCCTTCGGTCTTTGCGGTGGGGGATGTCACCGGCCGGATCAACCTGACCCCCGTGGCGATCCGCGAGGGCCATGCCTTTGCCGACACCGTCTTTGGCGGCAAACCCACGGCCTTCGACCACAAGCTGGTCGCCTCGGCGATCTTCACGCAGCCGGAAATGGGCAGCGTCGGCCTGTCCGAGGAAGCGGCGCGGGAGCAAGAGCCGATCGAGGTCTACTCGACCGCCTTCCGCCCGATGAAGACCGCCTTTGCCGGCAAGCCGGACCGTGTGCTGATGAAGCTGATCGTCTCGCAGGCCACGCGGAAGGTTCTTGGCTGTCACATTGTCGCACCGGAGGCGGGCGAGATGATCCAGCTGGCGGCCATCGCGATCGGGATGGGGGCCACGAAAGAGCAATTCGACGCGACCTGCGCGGTCCATCCGACGATGGCCGAAGAGCTGGTGACGATGCGAAAACCGGTGCGAACCGCCTGAGAGCGGGACGCGACGGGTTGATTTCCGGCTGGATATGACCAGCTTAGGGTAAAGGTCTGGAAGAGGTTCGATCAATGGCAGGAAGTGGCGGTCCCTGGGGCGGCGGTGGCGGCTCGGGCGGGGATGACCGGGGCGGCAGGGGCAACAACGACGACGACCGTCGCGCCGGGCGGCCGGCTCAGGGCGGGGGACAGATCCCCGAGATCGACCAGCTGATGAAGAAGGGGCAGGAACAGCTGCGCGTGCTGATGGGCGGGCGCGGCAATCGCGGCACGGGCGGGTCCGGCGGCGATCCCGAAGGTCCGATCTTCACCAGGCAGGGCCTGGCCCTTGGCGCGCTTGCGCTGATCGCGGTCTGGTCCTTCATGTCCTTCTACACCGTGCGGCCCGAAGAACGCTCGGTCGAGCTGTTCCTGGGCGAAAGCGCAGGCGTGGGCAATCCGGGCCTGAACTTCGCGCCCTGGCCCATCGTGACCTACGAAAAGGTCCAGGTGACCGGCGAACGCACGACGGACATCGGCACCGTGCCGGGCAGCAACGACAAGGGTCTGATGCTGACGCGCGACCAGAACATCGTCGACATCGGCTTTCAGGTGGTCTGGAACATCTCGGACCCCGAGAAATATCTCTTCAACCTCGTCGATCCCGAAGAGGCGATCCGCGCGGTCAGCGAAAGTGCGATGCGCGACATCATCGCCCGGTCGGAACTGTCGCCGATCCTGAACCGCGACCGGGGTGTCATCGCCGCGGATCTGCGGACGGCGGTGCAGTCGACGCTTGACAGCTACAATGCCGGGATCACCGTGATCCGGGTCAACCTGCAGACCGCCCAGCCCCCGCGCGAGGTGATCGACGCCTTCCGTGCCGTGCAGGCCGCCCAGCAGGAACGCGACCGGCTCGAGAAAGAGGCCGACGCCTATGCCAACCAGGTCACCGCCGGCGCCCGGGGCGAGGCGGCGCGGCTTCTGGAAGACGCCGAGGCCTATCGCGCCCAGGCCGTGAACGGCGCCAAGGGTGAGGCGGCGCGCTTCCTGTCGGTCTACTCCGAATACGTGAAGGCGCCCGAGGTGACCCGGCGGCGGCTATATCTCGAAACGATGGAACGGGTGCTTGGCGGCATGAACAAGGTGATCCTCGATGGCGTCTCGGGCGGTGAGGCGGGGCAGGGCGTGGTGCCCTTCCTGCCGCTGAACGAGCTGGGACGGATGGCGCCCAGCCAGGGCGGCGGCGCCGTGGCAGGGGGGAACAACTGATGCGCGCGATCTATCTTGTCCCCGCCTTCGTGGTGCTTCTGGTGCTGGTCCTGTCCTCGGTCTTCATCGTGGACGAACGCAAGAAGGCGCTGGTGCTGCAATTCGGCCAGGTCGTCCAGGTCAAGGAGGACCCCGGCCTTGGCTTCAAGATCCCGCTGATGCAGGACGTGGTGTTGTATGAGGACCGTATCCTCGGCCTTCAGACCCAGCCGATCGAGGTCACGCTTCTGTCCGACCGCCGTCTGGTGGTGGATGCCTTCGCCCGCTGGCGCATCGTCAATCTGGTGGAGTTCCGCCAGTCGGTCGGCACCGCGGGGGAAGAGCGCGCCCGGCAGCTTCTGAGCAACATCCTCAGCCAGGCGATCCCGGAAGTTCTGGGCAACGCCACGCAGGAACAGGTGCTGTCGCAGGACCGTGCCGGCCTGATGAACCAGATCCTGACCATCGCCAAGCGCGAAGGCCAGGCCCTTGGCATCGACGTGATCGACGTGCGGCTGACCCGCACCGACCTGCCCGAACAGAACCTCGAGGCGACCTTCGCCCGGATGCGCGCCGAACGTGACCGCGAGGCGGCGGACGAACGCGCCCGCGGCGGCGAGGCCGCGCAGCGGGTGCGGGCGGCGGCGGACCGGACGGTGGTCGAGCTGACCTCGGACGCCCGGCGTCAGGCCGACGTGATCCGCGGCGAGGCCGATGCCGAACGCAACGGCATCCTGGCCGAAGCCTATGGCCAGGACCCGGAGTTCTTTGCCTTCATCCGGTCGCTTGCGGCCTATGAGGCCAGCCTCAAGGGTGCCAATTCGTCCATCGTGATGCAGCCCGACAGCGAGTTCTTCGACTATCTGCGGTCGGATGCCGGGCGCGCAAGCGGGGCGTCGGTCGGGCCGACGACTCCCGCCCCGGCGCCAGCGGCACCAGCGGTCGAAGGGGCTCCGACCAACCCGTGAGCCAGGTCGTCCTGGCCCTGGGGCTGGTTCTGGCGATCGAGGGGCTGGTGCTTGCGCTGGCCCCGCGCCGGATCGAGGATGCGCTGCGGCTGATCGCGGCGCTGCCCCCGGACCAGCGCCGCCTGATCGGGCTTTGCGCGCTTGCGCTGGGTGTGCTGATCGTCTGGCTGGTCAAGGCAGCCTGATCCGCCACCCCGGCGCGACATTTGCGTTCACATCCCTTTGAAGCGCCGCGACGGGGTTTGCATTGCGGGGGCCTTCCACTAACTGTTTTGTCAGCAGCGACGGGGAGAGGCTGTTCCGGCCGCCACCCCTGCCTGACCCGATGAACAGGAGTTCACATCGTGCCCGACCTCTCCCCTTCCATCCGCGCTGCCCTCCGCTCCAGCACGCTTCTGGCGCTGGTCCTGGGTTTCGGTCTCAGTGTCGCCCCGGCCAGCGATGTCCAGGCCTTCAGCGCCCCCGAGAGTTTTGCCGAACTGGCCGAGAAGATCAGCCCTTCGGTCGTGAACATCACCACAAGTACCGTGGTCGCCGCCCCGGCGGATGGGATGCCCATGGTGCCCGAAGGCAGCCCGTTCCAGGATTTCTTCGATGACTTCGGCGCGCCCGGTCAGCGGGGACCGCAGCGGTCCGAGGCGCTGGGATCGGGCTTCGTCATCAGCGAGGACGGCTATATCGTCACCAACAACCACGTCATCGAAGGTGCCGACGATATCGAGATCGAGTTCTTTTCAGGCAAGAAGCTGAAGGCAAAGCTGGTCGGCACCGATCCAAAGACGGATATTGCGCTGCTGAAGGTCGAAAGCGACACACCGCTGCCCTTCGTCAGCTTCGGCAACAGCGACCTGATGCGCGTGGGCGACTGGGTCATGGCCATGGGCAACCCGCTGGGCCAGGGCTTCTCGGTCAGCGCGGGCATCGTCTCGGCCCGCGGACGCGAGTTGAAGGGCGCCTATGACGATTACATCCAGACCGACGCGGCGATCAACCGCGGCAACTCCGGCGGGCCCTTGTTCAACATGGACGGCCAGGTTGTGGGGGTGAACACCGCGATCCTGTCGCCCAACGGCGGGTCGATCGGCATCGGCTTCTCGATGTCCTCGAACGTGGTGGCCAAGGTCGTCGATCAGCTGAAGCAATATGGCGAGACCCGGCGCGGCTGGCTGGGCGTGCGCATTCAGGACGTCTCGCCCGAGATCGCGGAATCGATGGGGCTTGAGGTGGCGGCGGGCGCGCTGGTGTCGGACGTTCCTGATGGTCCGGCCAAGGCGGCCGGGATCAAGGCCGGCGACGTCATCACCCGCTTTGCCGGGCAGGAAGTCGCAAGTGCCGGCGATCTGACCCGCCGGGTGGCCGATGCGCCGATCGGCGAGGCGGTCCCCGTGATCGTGCTGCGCGGCGGCAAGACCGAGACCTTGCAGGTCACGCTGGGTCGCCGCGAGGAGGCCGAGGCGGCGGCGGTGCCGGCTTCGGCTCCGGCAGAGGCCGGTCCCAAGGAAATGGAGACGATGGGCCTGACGCTGGCACCCGTGGACGACGAGATGCGCGCCAGGCTGGGGCTGGAGCCTTCGGTGCAGGGGCTGATGGTCCTTGGCGTCGATCAGGCCTCCGAGGCCTTCACCAAGGGCCTGGCCGAAGGCGACATCATCACCGAGGTCGGCCAGCAGAAGGTGGTGCGGTTGCAGGATCTGAAGGACCGGATCAAGGAAGCGAAGGATGCAGGCCGCAAGTCGATCCTGCTTCTGGTCCGCCGCGGCGGCGACCCGCGCTTTGTGGCGCTGTCGATCGAGGACTGAGCGCCGGAGTCAGGCTTTGGAATGGCGGCGGGGTCCTCTTCGCCGCCGTTTCGATTCCGGGGGGCGGAATTTTGCCGGTTTGGTTTCTTCGAAGAAATCGGGTTACGGCTGGTCTCCCGCCCGCGCCCCGTCATGCCGGAAGCCGGGATCCAGAAGCCGGTCCAGAAGCGGTGACAGGTCCTCGATCCGCTCGGCCACCACATGCACCACCCCCGCCTCGCGCTGAAGCCGTCCCGTCACCCGCAGCAGCCGCCCCGCGATCACTGCCCGGCGGAAGCGTTCGTAGACATTGGCCCAGACGACGACGTTCGCCGTCCCCGTCTCATCCTCCAGCGTGACGAAGATCACCCCCTTCGCCGTGCCCGGCCGCTGCCGCACCAGCACCAGCCCCGCCACCGTGACCCGCGCGCCGGCCGGAGGCTCGCCCAGCCGGGCGGCCTGCAAGGCGCGGGGCGGGCGCGGCCAGGAGGTGCCGCGCGGGGCAGGGGCAGGCAGCAGCGTCATGCGAACAGTACTAGAACATCCGTGCGGCAAGGCAAGCCCGCGCCCCTCTGGCAAAAGCCGGCAGACTGGCCTATGTCACGTCTGTCGATCCCGGGAGACCCAGACATGGCGAAGATCACTTACGTCGAACACAATGGCAAAGAGCACGTCGTCGAGGTCGCGAACGGCCTGACCGTGATGGAAGGCGCGCGCGACAACGGCATCCCGGGGATCGAGGCCGATTGCGGTGGCGCCTGCGCCTGTTCGACCTGCCATGTCTATGTCGATCCGGCCTGGGTGGATCGCCTGCCGCCGAAGGACCACATGGAAGCCGACATGCTCGACTTCGCCTGGCACCCCGATCCGGTCCGCTCGCGCCTGACCTGCCAGCTCAAAGTGACCGACGCCCTGGATGGCCTGCGCGTGCAGATGCCGGAAAAGCAGATCTGACGACCCGCTCATCGGTGACTTCCTCCCTCGTCGCTGATCTCCGGCGACGAGAAGCCGAAGGCGAACGAGGAGCCCTCAGTCCGTGGTCTTGCCCAGCCGGTCGGCCTTGCGCCGCACCAGCATCGACCGCAGGTCGTGCATCGCCAGCAGAAGCTGGTCCGTCACCGCTTCAAGCTGGGCATCCGTCGCCCGCGACTGCGCCCATTGCGTCGTCAGGTTCAGATGGTCCACCGTGCGCAGGATGTCGTCCACCTCGCGCATGGCAAGCTGCGCCTGACGCGCGGCAAGCCAGTCCTTGATCGCGGCCCGGTCGGCCTCGGTCAGCTGCACCTCGCCATGCGGCTTGATGGTGCCGTTCTTCACATTGACCGTGGCGATCTCGTCCATCTCGATCCGGCGCTGACGGTTTTCGGTGCCCAGACGGAACACCACGGCGCCGTTCTCGCGCACCCGGAAGTAATAATCGGGAAGATCAGCGGTCATTGTTTCTAAATGCCTATTTCGATCACATCAGGACAACCCCGGCGTGCAAGAGATATTCCTTCCCGAGCAAGGCAGAGTCGTCAACCCTGCCGTCAGACAAGACTGGCGCAGAAGGTCTGGATGCGGGCGCAGGCCTCGCGCAGCACCTCGTCCGAGGTGGCATAGCTGACCCGGAAATTGGGCGACAGACCGAAGGCCGCGCCGAAGACGACCGCGACCCCGGTCTCCTCCAGAAGTGCCGTCGCAAAGACCTCGTCGTTGGTGATGACGGTCCCTGCGGGCGTGGCCTTGCCGATGCAGCCCGAGATGTCGGGATAGACGTAGAACGCGCCCTCGGGCCTGGGGCAGCGGATGCCTTGCGCCTGGTTCAGCATCGACACCACCAGATCGCGGCGGCCCTGAAAGACCTTCCGCCAGTCGGCCAGAAACTCCTGCGGGCCCGACAACGCCTCCAGCGCCGCATGCTGGCTGACCGAACAGGGGTTCGAGGTGGACTGGCTCTGGATCGTCCCCATCGCCTTGATCAGGGCCACCGGGCCGCCGCAATAGCCGATCCTCCAGCCGGTCATCGCATAGGCCTTGGACACGCCGTTGCAGGTGAGCGTGCGGTCGTAAAGGCCCGGCTCCACCTCGGCCGGGGTGCAGAATTCGAAATCGTCGAAGACGAGATGTTCGTACATGTCGTCCGACATCACCCAGACATGGGGGTGCCGCATCAGCACATCGGTCAGCGCCTTCAACTCGGCGCGCGTATAGCCCGCGCCCGTGGGGTTGGACGGCGAGTTGAAGATGAACCACTTCGTCTTCGGCGTGATCGCGGCCTCCAGCTGTTCCGGCGTCAGCTTGAAGGCGGTCTCGATGCCCGCCACGACCGGGACAGGCGTGCCGCCCGCCAGCAGCACCATGTCCGGGTAGCTGACCCAGTAGGGTGCGGGGATGATGACCTCGTCACCCGGGTTCAGCGTCGCCATCAGCGCGTTGTAAAGGATCTGCTTTCCGCCGGTGCCGACGCTGATCTGCTGCGGCGTGTAGGTCAGCCCGTTCTCGCGCAGGAACTTGGAACAGATCGCCGCCTTCAGCTCCGGGATGCCGTCCACTGGCGTATACCGGGTCTTGCCGCTGTCGATCGCGCGTTTGGCGGCCTCGCGGATGTTTTCCGGCGTGTCGAAATCCGGCTCGCCCGCGCCCAGACCGATCACGTCGCGGCCCTCGGCCTTCAGCGCCTGTGCCTTCGTGGTCACGGCGATGGTGGGCGAGGGCTTCACCCTGGCCAGCGTGTCGGACAGGAAGGCCATCAACAGCCCCTTTCGATGGTGGAGTTTCCGTTGCGCCTGTCTTAGGGTCCGCCCTGACAGGGTTCAAGCAGGAACGATGGACGAATGGACGAGACGGCTGAAGCGCGCCTGAAGCGGATGAGGATGCGGTCCTGGCGGCGCGGCACCAAGGAGATGGACCTGGTGCTCGGGCCCTTTGCCGATGCGCATCTGGCCGACCTGTCCGTGCCCGATCTCGAGCTTTACGATGCGCTTCTGGCCGAAAACGATCAGGATCTGATGGCCTGGATCCTTGGCCAGTCCGTCCCGCCCGGTGCGCTCGCGCCGCTGCTGGCGCGGATCGCCGCCTTTGCCGAGACGCGGCTGAAAGCGGCAAGATAGGCGAAGTTCTTCGCAAGTTTACGGAATGTTTGCGCTTTGTGCCGATTCTGTCCCCGTCCGAATGGTGGAGAGATGGTATGACGCATTATGCCCCGGTGCTGGATGGATCGCAGAAGGCTTTCCTGTCCTGCTACCTTGACAACCTTGCCCTGGTGGAGCGGCTGCATCGGCTGCTGCTGGATGTGATCAAGGACGAATTCGAACGGCTGAACATCCTCGAGATCAACTCGGTCCAGGCGCTTTTGCTGTTCAACATCGGCGAGAACGAGGTGACGGCCGGCGAATTGAAGTCGCGCGGCTACTATCAGGGCTCGAATGTCAGCTACAACCTGAAGAAGCTGGTGGAACTGGGCTACATGCACCACCAGCGGTCGGAAATCGACCGCCGGTCGGTCCGGGTGCGGCTGACGGACAAGGGGCGCGAGGTGCGGGGGCTGCTGTCGGACCTCTTTGCCCGCCATGCCGAGGGGATCGAGAAGCGGGCGCTGATCGACGCTTCCGGGATGGATGAGATCAACATGTCGCTGAAACGGATGGAACGGTTCTGGACCGAACAGATCCGCTATATCTACTGATCCGCGCGCATCGCCGATCTTGGGCTGTCGTGGCGCGGTCAGACCTTTATCAAAGGTAAATGTCCGCAGCCAACCCCTTGATTTCAGGGGTATCGCAAAAGGCGCCGCGCGCGGCGCGTGTCAGTTGACCTTGCGGGCGGGCAGGAAGGGCAGGGGGGCGACCGGCAGGCCTTCCTCGATCATCGCCCGCGCCTCGTCGGGCCTGGCCTCGCCATGGATCGGCCGCCCCGGGGCTTTTCCGGCATGGATGGCGCGCACCTCGGCCGCGAAGTTCATCCCCACATATTCCGAATTCGCCTCGATCAGCCGCTTCAGCTCGGCAAGTTTCGCCTCCAGCTCGGACGCGGGGGCCGAGAGGTCGGGTCGTCCGGTGGTCTCGGGCGGTGTCGCGGCTGCGGCAGACCGCGCGGGGCGGACGGCGGGGGCCATGAGGTCCTTCGTCACCGAGGTGGAGCCGCAGACCGGGCAGGCCACCTGACCCGCCGCCTGCAACGCCTCGAAGGCGTCGGCGCCCTTGAACCAGCTGTCGAACCCGTGGTCCCCGGAGCAACGAAGACTGTATCGGATCATCTTTCGCCCGTCCGCATCGAAATCAGCCTCTACCTAATGAGGCCCGGCAAAAGGTCAATGCCCGCGGCCCTTGCCGTCGCCGAGGCGCGGGTCCGGGGCGGCGTCGTCATCTTCGGCCGCAATCGGGGCGGGACGACCGTCCTTGGGCGGCGTGAAGCCGGCGATGATCCGCGACAGTTCCGGTTCCGCGACCAGAGCTGCCGCCTCGTCCAGCGGGAACCATTTGCGGCGGCGTTCCTTCATTTCGGGAAAGCTGGAGGCCAGGCTTTCCACCCGCAGCCCGTAGACCGCGACGGCGCAGGGGATCGCGGTGCTGGCCGACAGACATTTCTGATAGCCGAACCGCCCGATGCAGCAGGGATTGATCTGGCCGTGCACGCCCGCCTCTTCCCAGGCCTCTTGCGCGGCGGCGGCCTCGGGGGCCAAACCGGGCATCGGCCAGCCCTTGGGGATGACCCAGCGCCCCGTGTCGCGGCTGGTAATCAGCAGCACTTCCACCCCCTTGCCGCCGTCACGCCAGCACAGGGCGCCATACTGCACCTTCACACCCCCGGCACCGGCATCCCGTGCCTGAATCTTCTGTTGCCAACCCATTCCACGCCTACCTGACCGCCCCTTTTCGGGACTGGCCGCTGCTCGCAATCCTCAACAGCAATATGGCATGATCGTGAAGAAAGTCCCAGCAAATTCAGGATAAGTTGACCAGGACAGAGGTCGGGTTATCTGACTGTGCGGCACAGGATGCAAAAGAGGGCAGCATGATCCGACGTGTGATTACCCTTGTGGCAGGTCTTGCGGCGATGCCTGCCCTGGCGGCCGAGGGGTTCCGCTTTGCCTCGATCGACGGGGGCGAGATCGACCTGGACGAATGGCGCGGCAAGCCGGTGCTGGTGGTCAACACCGCTTCGCTGTGCGGCTATGCCGGGCAGTTCGACGCGTTGCAGGCGCTGCACGAACGGTTCGGTGACCGCGCGCTGATCCTGGCGGTGCCCTCGGACGACTTCAACCAGGAGCTTGCCGATGAGGCAGCCGTCAAGGAATACTGCACACTGACCTTCGATCTGACCCTTCCGATGACGGAAATCACCCATGTCAAGGGCAAGGACGCGCATCCCTTCTATGCCTGGCTGCGCGACAAGACCGGCTTTGTCCCGGGCTGGAACTTCAACAAGGTGTTGATCGCCCCCGACGGCAGCATCGCGGGCACCTTCGGCGCGCCGGTCAAGCCCGAGGGGCCGCAGATCGCGGGCCGGATCGAGGCGATGCTGGAATGATCGAAGGCGCGCCGCCCGTCCGCTTGACGATGGCCGCGCCGCTGTTCATCGGGTCCGAGATCTATCGCGGCTCGTCCTACGGGTCGCGCCACCCGTTGCGGGTGCCCCGGGTCTCGACGGTGATGGACCTTGCCCGCGCCTTGGGCTGGCTGCCACCCGACCGCTTCCGGGCAAGCCCGCGGGCCAAGCCCGCCGCCTTGCAGCTGTGGCACGAGGCCCCCTACGTCGCTGCCTTGCAGCAGGCCGAGGCCTTGGGCGAGGCCACGCCCGAGATGCGCGACCGCTTCCACCTTGGCACCCTGTCGAACCCGGTTTTCCCGCAGGTCTTTCGCCGCCCCGCCACCGGGGCCGGGGGCACGATGCTGGCCGCAGAGCTTCTGGCCCGGACGCCCGGCGTGATCCATGTGCCGGGCGGGGGCACGCATCACGGGTTGCCGGGGCGGGCGAACGGGTTCTGCTATCTCAACGACGTGGTGCTGGGGATCAAGGTCCTGCAACGGGCCGGGCTGGGGCGGATCGTCTATGTCGATCTTGACGCGCATCATTGCGACGGGGTGGAGCTGGCCTTTGCCGCTGATCCGGGGGTGCGGATGATCTCGGTCCACGAAGAGGGGCGCTGGCCGTTTACCGGCGCGCTGGAGGATCGGGCAGGCGGCAGCGCGTTCAACCTGCCGGTGCCCAGGGGTTACAACGACAGCGAGGCGCGGGCCGTGCTGCACGGGTTGATCCTGCCGCGGGTGGCCGAGTTCCGCCCGGACGCGCTGGTGCTGCAATGCGGGGCGGACAGCCTGCGCGAGGACCCGCTGTCGCGGCTGGCCCTGTCGAACCGCGCCTATCTGGAGGCGGTGCGGGCGCTGCTGCCCCTGGCGCCGCGCGTGCTGGTGCTGGGCGGGGGCGGCTACAATCCGTGGTCGGTCGGCAGGCTCTGGACGGCGATCTGGGGCCTTCTGGCGGGACGCGAGCTGCCGGACCGCCTGCCGGAGGCCGCGCAGGACGTGCTGCGGGGGCTGGGCTGGGGCGGGGGCGGCCGACCGGTGCCCGAGCCCGAGATGTGGACGACGCTGCTGGACGCGCCGCGCGAAGGGCCGGTGCGGGAGGAGATCCGGGACCGGCTGGCGGTGCTGGCGCGGCGATGATCCGGGCGTTTCTGGGCATCGACCTGCCGCAGGCCGTGCGCGGGGCGTTGCAGGTGCAACAGGTGCTGATGGCGCTGCCGCGCAAGGTCGAAGCGCAGAACCTGCATCTGACGCTGGTCTTTCTGGGCGAATGTCCCGAGCCGGTGCTGGACGCCGCGCACGAGGGGTTCGACGCCCTGCGCGAAAGGCGGTTCACCCTGTCCTTGCAGGGGCTGGGGCTGTTCGGCAAGGCCAGGCCGCACACGGTCTGGGCCGGTGTCGCGCCTTCGGCTCCGCTGACCCATCTGCAAGCCAAGGTCGAAACCATCGCGCGCCGCGCCGGGTGCCCGATCGACGCGCGCAAGTTCGTGCCGCATGTCACGCTGGGACGGCTGCCCGCGATGGACCCTGCCGACACCGCCCGGCTGGAGCAGGCGGTGGCCCGGGGCGCAGGGTTCCGCAGCGAGCCCTGGGAGGTGAGCGAGCTGACCCTCTGGCGCAGCCATCTGACCGCGCGCGGTCCGCAGTACGAGGTGCTGGTCCGCTATCCGCTGGGCTGAGCCGCCCGTTGCCCTGGTCGTCTTGACAGGCGCGGCGGGCTGACGCACCACGGGCGGCAACGATGGAGACCCCCATGAAGATCGCCCACCGCGAGATCGGCCCCGGCCACCCCCCGCTTGTCATCGCCGAGATCGGCATCAACCACGGCGGCGACCTTGCCGTGGCGAAAGAGATGGTGCGCCTGGCCGCCGGTGCGGGCTGCGAGATGATCAAGCATCAGACCCACATCATCGAAGACGAGATGACCGAAGAGGCGAAGTCGATCTTCCCGCCGAACGCCGATGTCTCGATCTGGCATGTGATGGAGCGCTGCGCCCTCAGCCGGGACGAAGAGGCCGAGCTGAAGCGCTATACCGAAAGCCTGGGGATGATCTGGATCTCCACCCCTTTCAGCCGGGCGGCGGCGGATTTCCTGGAAACGCTGGACGTGCCGGCCTACAAGATCGGCTCGGGCGAGGCGGACAACCTGCCCCTGATCCGCCACATCGCGCGGAAGGGCAAGCCCGTGATCCTGTCCACGGGGATGCAGACCATCGAGACGATTCGCGCCAGCGTGGAGATCCTCGATCAGGCCGGGATCGACTATGCGCTGCTGGAATGCACCAACCTCTACCCCAGCCCGGCCGAGATCGTCAGCTTGCGCGGGGTGACGGAACTGCGCGAGGCGTTCCCGAAGGCGGTGGTGGGGTTCTCGGACCACTCCATCGGCCCGGAAATGGCCTTGGCCTCGGTGGCGCTGGGGGCCTGCATCCTGGAACGGCACTACACCGACACGCGCTATCGCAAGGGGCCCGACATCATCAACTCGATGGACCCGGCGGAGCTGCGGTTCCTGATCGACCGGTCGAAGGAGATCTGGATCGCAGCGAACAACCCCAAACAGCGGTCCGCGCCAGAGGAGGACGTCTATCGCTTTGCCCGTGGGTCCGTGGTCGCCGACCGCGACCTGCCCGAAGGCCATGTGATCGGCGAGATGGACATCTGGGCGCGGCGACCGGGGTCGGGCGAGATCGCGGCCTATGATTTCGACAAGGTGGTGGGCAAACGGCTGAAGCGCGCGGTGACGCGGAACACGCAGCTGAAGTGGGGGGATCTGGGGTGAGCCTCGCCCGCGCCGACATCGGCATCTGGCTCATCAACCTGCCCCGTGACGTGGACCGCCGCGCCCGGATGGAGGCGCAGCTGAAGGCACTGGGGCTGGAGGCGCGGCTGTTCCCGGCGATCGACGGCCGGGCCGAGGAGGGGCGGTTGATGCAGCGCGCCGATGCGCAGGCCTATGCGCGCAACATGGGGGCGCCGCTCTTGCCGGGAAAGCTCGGGGTCTATGCCAGCCATCTGGCGGTCTGGGAGGAGCTTCTGGCCTCGCCGCACCGGGCGGCGCTGATCCTGGAGGATGACGTGGTGTTTCACGACGACTTCCTTCAGGCGCTGGATACGGCGCTGGCCCATGCCGATCTGTGGGATCTGGTGCGGTTCAACTGCATCCGCGCCAAATGGCCGGTGACGCAGGCCCGTCTCGGCCCCTATCGCCTGAACGCCTATGTCGGCCCCTTCACCGGGAACGCCTGCTATCTGATCCACCGCGAGCTCGCCGCCCGTCTGGCCCCGCGCCTCTGGCCGCAGACCCGGGCGCTGGATCACGAGTTGAACCGGTTCTTCCTGCATGATTACCGCCAGCTCGGGCTGGAACCCTGGGCGAGCCACCCCGATGACGGTGGGACCAGCACCATCACAGGCACTGGCTTTGCGCTGGTGAGAAAGCCGCATTGGACCAGGCGTCTGCCGTACTACGGACAAAAGGCCGCGAACTATTTCCGGCGCGCCTTGTGGCTGTGGCGCAACGGGGCGCTTCGCGCGAAGGACGGGCGGGCATCGTGACGGATCTTCCGCTTCCCGTCCTGACCTTCCCGAAAGAGGTTGCGGCCTTCGTAAGACGCACCTATGCGGAAGCCGCCGTCATCCTTGAGTACGGCTCCGGCGGCTCGACCTTCCTGGCAGCCTCTTCCGCAGGCAAGCGCATCGTTTCCGTCGAAAGTGACCCCGCTTGGGCGCACCGCATGCGCGAGATTGCAAACGCGCATGACCTCCCCTCGCCACCGACGGTTGTCTATGCGGATATCGGGCCGGTCGGGGCCTGGGCGCGCGCGCTTGACCACCGGCATCTGAACGACTTTATCGGCTATGCCCAGGCCATCTGGGCAAGTCCCGACTTCGTGCATCCCGACGTCGTGCTGGTGGACGGACGATTTCGCGCCGCCTGTTTCATGACGGCCTATCTCTGCGCAGAGCGGCCGATAACTCTCCTGTTTGACGATTACAGCAAGCGGAGCGAGTATCATGTGATTGAACGGCTCGTGAAACCGACGCGTATGGTGGGCCGAATGGCCGTTTTCGACATTCGTCCGGAGATGAGACGCGAAGTAGAGCCCTGGCTTCTGCTCTCGACCTATTTTGAAGCGGTCTGTTCCTTCCGGGTGGGAGTGGCACCACGTGGGCCCAAGCTCAAGCGCCGTCTGGTCCGCAGCCTATCGCGGATGCTCAGCCTGCAACCGCAGAGCGACCCGACCCCGCCTGGCATGACACTGGGGCGTCTCTGGCGGAAGCCAGGGCCGAGGCAGTTGTTATGAACCAGGAAGCTTCGCTTTCCAGCATCGTGCTGCCCTCGGTAAGCTTGGTCGAGCGTGACCTGCCCGTGCGCGCCCAGCGTGGTCTGGGTGCAGATCCCGCCAACTGGCAAGAGTATGACCGTCGGACCCTTGTCTACGACGCGATCTACCTGCCGAACTCGGACCTGGTTCGTCTGTATCTGCCGCGTCTGCTCAATCTTCAGGGCATCCTTTTGCGCAGCCGGTTCTTCATTGACGGGCAAGAGACTCGCCCGACCCGGCATAAAGTCTTTCGCCGGTTCGAGGTTGTCGACTTCAGACATCGCAATCCACCGCCAGAGCGGATCGAGATCGAAACCGAGTCGATCGGAACATTTGAAGCCCGGATCAACCCGGCAGCGCATGAGGCCTTCAAGGGTCGGCGCGTGGTCTACACTTTGCTCCGAAACGAAAAGCTGGAATGGATACGGGACTGGCTGACATTTCATCAAGCCGTTCAAGGGGCGGACGCGGTGCTGATAGCCGACAACGGCAGCACAAGCTATAGTTCCAGCGATCTGCGGGAAGCCATTGCCGAAGTGCCGGGATATGTGGTTAGCCACGTTGTCTCCGTGCCGCTGCCCTGGGGTCCAAGGGGGGCTGCCCCAGGGGTGGATGACGGCAAATACCTCCAGACGGCACTCCTGAACCTCATGCGTGACCGGTTCCTTCTGCTCGCCGACGGAGTCCTGAACCTCGACGTCGATGAACTGCTGTTGCGACTCGGGCGAAAGAGCGTGTTCGATCAGGTGAAGCGTTGGGGATTCCTGACCTTCCCCGGTGAGTGGCGCTATCCGGATGCCTCTGTCGTGGACCCCCTGCACCGCGATCACATATTCCGCGACAGTTCGGACAAGCCCTGCGCAACGAAATACTGCTTCCGCCCCTCATCGCTGCTTGGCCGGATGTGCCTGTCGGTGCACAGCCTTGAACACATCAACCGGCGCCTCTTTTCTGGACGTCGGCAATTCACCTTCCTTCACTGTCGGAATATCTCGACCGGATGGAAGTACGACCGGACAAGGTTCGCCGACGGTAACATGAAAGTCGACCCGGCGACTGTGACCGCGTTGGACGCTGTTTATGGACGGCAAACCGAAAATGGATAGTCCGTCCCGCCACCTTCTCTTCCTCACCGGGACCCGCGCCGATTTCGGCAAGCTGGAACCCTTGGCCATCGCCGCCCGCGATGCCGGGCACCGGGTCACCTTCTTCGTCACCGGGATGCACCTGCTTGATCGCTACGGCCTGACGGTGAACGAAGTGCGGCGGCTCTCCGGGGTGGGGGTGCATGAATTCCTCAACCAGCGCCCCGGCGATCCGCAGGATGTGATCCTGGCCAAGACGGTCATGGGCTTTTCAGACTATGTCACCGAAAACCGCCCCGACCTGATCGTGATCCACGGCGACCGGATCGAGGCGCTGGCGGCCTCTCTGGTCGCGGCGACGAACTACATCCGCTCGGCCCATGTCGAGGGGGGCGAAGTCTCGGGCACCATCGACGAGGTGTTCCGCCACTGCAACTCCAAGCTCTGCACCAGCCATTTCGTCTCCTCCGAGGCGGCGGCGCGGCGCGTGGCGGCGCTGGGGGAACCCGCCGAGGCGATCCATGTCATCGGCTCGCCCGAGCTGGACTTCCACGCACGCCCCTCGGGCGTGACGCTGGACGAGGTGCGGGCGCGCTATGCCATCCCCTTCGCCGACTACGGCATCGCGGTCTTTCACCCCGTCACCTCGGAGCAGGACAGCATCGGTGCCCAGGCGGCGGACCTGTTCGCGGCGCTGGAGGCCTCGGGGCGCAACTTCGTGGTGATCGCCCCGAACAACGATCCGGGCTCCGAGGCTATCTTCGCCGTGCTCGACCGCCTGCCGAAGGACCGTTTCCGGGTGCTGCCCTCGATGCGGTTCGCGCATTTCTCGGAACTGATGAAGAACGCGGCCTGCATGGTGGGCAATTCCAGCGCCGGCGTGCGCGAGGCGCCGTTCCTGGGGGTGCCGTCGCTGGATGTCGGCACGCGCCAGACCAACCGGGCCGAGGCACCCTCGGTCATCGCCTGCAAGGCCAGCGACCGCGCGGTGATCCTTGACTTCCTGCACCACCACTGGGGTCGCAGGGCCGAACAGCATGACGGCTTTGGCAAGGGTTCGGCTGCGGAACGGTTCGTCGAGGTCCTGTCCCGCCCGGTCTTCTGGCAGCAAGGCCTGCAGAAGGCCTTCCGTGACTAGGACGCCGACTGCCCCGACCGGAGCGGCGCTGCGGGCCTATCTGGCAGCCAGCCGGGCCATCCCGCTGGTGGCGCGCCCCGCCCTGCGCCGCCGCCTGGCGCGCGGCAAGGAACTGCCCGACCGCTGGCGGGAAAAGCTGGGCGAACCCGGCCTGCCGCGCCCCGATGGCCCGCTGGTCTGGCTTCATGCCGTGGGTCTGGGCGAGACGCTGGCCCTGCGCGGGCTCATCGCGGCGATGGCGGATCAGGCGCCGGGGCTGGAGTTTCTGGTGACCTCCGGCACGCGCGGATCGGCCGAGGTCTTCGGCGCGAACCTGCCGCCCCGCACCCGCCACCAGTTCCTGCCGCTGGATGCGCCGCCCTTTCTGGCGCGGTTTCTGGACCATTGGCGCCCGGCGCTATCGGTCTGGGCGGAACAGGATCTCTGGCCCGGCGCGGTGGTGGCGACGGCGCGGCGCGGCATCCCGCTGGCTCTGGTCAACGCCCGGATGAATTACGCGGCTTTCACGCGCCGCAGACGCGGGGCCGGGTTGTTCGGCGACCTCCTGGCCCGTTTCGCGCTGATCGCCGCGCAGGACCAGGGCACGGCCCGTCACCTTGCGCAACTGGGGGCGCGTGACGTCCGCATCACGGGCTCGCTGAAGGCTGCGGCCCCGCCTCTGACAGCCGATCGGGGGCAGCTGGAACGGCTCGGCTCTGTGCTGGCCGATCGCCCGGTGGTGCTGCTTGCCTCGTCCCATCCCGAGGATGAGGCGGTGACGCTTGCGGCCTTGCGCCGCTTGCATCGCCGCCCGCTGTTGCTGATCGCCCCGCGGGAGCCGTCGCGGGGGGCGGAGATCGCGGCGCAGGTCGCGGCACTGGGCCTGCGCGCCTCCCGGCGCGGGGCGGGGCAGGGACCGGAGGCGGATGTCTGGATCGTCGACACGCTGGGCGAGATGGGGCTTTGGTATCGGCTAAGCCCCATCACGCTGGTCGGCGGCAGTTTCGGCGCGACCGAGGGGCATAACCCGTGGGAGCCCGCCGCACTCGGCTCGGCGATCCTGCACGGGCCGCGCATCGGCAACTTTTCCACCGACTATGCCCGGCTGCACGCCGCAGACGCCGCGTTGCAGGTCGATGCGGAAACCCTGGGACCCGCCCTTGTCGCCGACCATTCGCCCATGGCCGCACGCGGGCGGGCGCTGTCCACCGCCGCGCGGGGTGAGCTGGTGCCCCTGGCGCGCGATCTTCTGGCGCTGGGGGGCCTTTCATGAAGCTGTGGGCCTTTCTGAGGCTGTGGTCGCTGATGTGGCATCTGGGACTGCCCGCAGTGCTGGTCTACCTCTGGAGGCGTGGCCGCAAGGACCCGCTGTACGTCCGGCACCTGTCCGAACGCTTTGGCCGCCATCCGTCCGGCTTGCCGGGTGCGGTCTGGGTCCATGCGGTCAGTCTGGGCGAGATGCGATCCGCCGTGCCGCTGGTCCGGGCGCTGCTGGATCGGGGGGAACGGGTTGTCACCACCCATTTCACCCCTGCCGGCCGACGCGAGGCCGAACGGGTCTTTGCCACCGAAATCGCGCAGGGCCGTCTGGCCGCTGTCTGGGTTCCGTTCGAGACATCATGGGCTTACGCAGGGTTCTTCAAGACCTTTCGTCCGAAGCTGGGCCTGGTGATGGAGATCGAGATCTGGCCCCGGATGATCTTTGCTGCCAAGGACGCGGGCGTGCCGCTGTTCATGTGCAACGCGCAATACCCCAGCGATTCCATGGCGCGGGACGCCCGGTTCGGCTTGCGCCCCGCCCTGATGCGCGGCTTTGCCGGGGCCTTCGTCAAGTCAGAGCTGCAGGCGCAGCGGTTTGCATCGGTGGGGGTGCAGAACATCGCGGTGACGGGCGAACTTCGTTTCGACCAGCCGATCCCCGCTGCGCAACTGGCCGCCGCAAAGGCCCTGCGCCCCGGTCTTGGCCCGCGCCGGGTCATCGCCTTCGCCTCGGTGACCGAGGCCGAGGAAGGGCTGTTCATCGCCGCCGCGCGCGAGATCCTGTCGGTCCGCACCCCGCCGCTGGTGATCCTGATCCCGCGCGCGCCGGAACGCTTTGACGCGGTGGCGCGGATGCTGGCTGACAAGGGCGTCCTCTTCGACCGCCGCAGCACCCGCTTCAGCCGCAAGTTCGTGCAGCAGTCCCGGTCGCCGATCGACGTGCTTCTGGGGGATTCGCTGGGCGAGATGTATTTTTACCTGGCAATGGCCGACCGCGTGGTGGTCGGCGGCGGCTTTCAGCCCAAGGGCTCGCACAACATCATCGAACCTCTGGCGCTGCAGCGTCCCGTGATCGTCGGGCCGAACATCCAGACCATCGAATATCCGGCAGCCGAGGCGATTGCGGCCGGGGTCTGCCGTCAGACGACCGCAGAGCGACTGGTGCAGGATGTGCTGACCTGGCCCGATCCAGACCCCGAAACGATCCGGACCTTCATGGCCGCCCATGCCGGGGCAACCCGAAGGACGCTGGCCGCGCTGGAGCCGCTGCTTTCCAATTCTGACTTCAGGGCGCGCGGAACGAGTTGATCGCACTGCCCCCTCCGATGCGCTTCACAGGCCATTCGTGATGGTTACAGTTCCATCTCGATCTGGCCGGTGAACACCCGGGCTTCCCAGGCCGCCGCGATCAGCTCGTTCGTCGCGCGCATCCGATCAAATCGCGGGCGCAAATGATCTTCTGGCAAGTCCTCTCCGGCTGCGAGTGCCAGGAAATCCTGCATGGCCGCCAGGAACATTGCGTTGCGTTCAAAGGGAAAAACGCGGTGCTCTTGACCAGAAGCCGTCAGCACGTCCAAGCGCGCGGCCTGGAAATCCGTCTCTATCCTGCCAGAGGCGGTCGACAGTACCAGTCGCCGCACAAAGACAGGAGAGATGTAGTCCATCGCCACCGATCCCGCAGCGCCGGCAGGGGCGCTCAGGTGCAGGCTCGTTGCGAAATCGACACCCGGAAATCCGGCATGCCCAAGACTTCGGACATCGTGCAGACGCATCCCCGGAAACAGGGCCAGCATCAGGTCGATCTCGTGACACAGGTCCAGCAACACGCCGCCGCCTTCGGCTCGCGCGGCATAACTCTCGGCAAAGCGCCAGTTCTGGCGCCACTTCCGGACGTCATGACCGATCTCGGCATTAAAACGGAACGTCCGGGACAGGTCCATGGCCGCCAGCGCCCTGACGACCGGATGGTAGCGCATCATGAAGCCGATCATCGACCGGCGGGCAACCGGCTCGGCTGCGGTGTGGATCTCGGCGACCTGCGCTGCCCTCCAGGCCAAAGGTTTCTCGGTGTAGAACGGCCAGCCCCGGTCGGCACATAGCCGGATCAGGTCAAGCCTGATCGGGGTCTCCGTGGCGATGATCATGCCCGCCACATCGCGCCGAGTGGCCACTGTATCGCGCTGGAAACTCCGCCATGGGATCAGCTCTGCCCTGGCTCCCAGCGCGACAAGGTTCTCGGCATGGCGCCGCCCGATTGATCCCGCCCCGATGACAAGGATGGTTCCGGTCGGGATCACCACGCCGAGAACCCTCCATCGACATTGACCATCTGCCCGGTCATGTAGCCTGCCTGCGGGCTGCACAGGAACAGCATGACACCGGCGATCTCGTCGGGGCTGGCCATGCGGTTCAGCATGATCAACTCGCCGACGCGGCGCTGGAACTCTTCGGAATGGTTGTTGAAGACGGCCCCCGGAGCGATGGTGTTCACCGTCGCTCCGCGGTGGGCCCAATAGCCTGCAAGCCAGACCGTAAGCCCGTGGATTCCGGCCTTGGACACACCATAGGCGGCGAAGTTCTTGAACGGCATGCCGTCGTAGATCCGGTGATGCGCGCCGTTCAGGGCGTACATCGAGGCGACATTGATCAATGTGCAGGGCCATCTGCCCACGATGTCGCGGTCCATCTGCCGCGCGATCATGAAGGGGGCGGTCAGATTGGTGCGCATCGTCCGCTCCCAGTCGGTCACGCTGATGTCGGCGAAATCGGGAAACGGCTTGCCGGCCCCCATCAATAGCTCGCCCGTGATGGCGGCATTGTTCACGACCACGTTCGGTTGCCAGCCGTCAGCCAGGATTCGTCGGAAGATTTCGGACACCTGAGCTTCATCGCTGACGTCGAGTTCGTAGAATCGGAACCGCTCGTTCCCGGCATGGGCGTTCTGCAAAGCCTCTGCCCGCGTTCCTGGCAGGTCCGAGGCGATGACCCGTGCCCCTGCCGACAGCATCTGCCGCACATAAGTCGAACCCAGAACCCCGCCGGACCCGGTGATGAAGATGGTGCGCGATGCAAGGTCAGTCATGCGATCCCTCTTTCAGCCTTTCGCTCAGCAGCCATTCCACAAGGCGGAAATCGAACGAAGTGTCGATGTCCACGCAGCGTTCCGGCGGAATTTCATAGGGGATGACGCGACCCTCGTAGATGCTGGTCGCGCGCCGCAGGTAATCTGGGTTGACCACATAAGTGCTTGCCGCATGCTCCCAGACCTTCGGCGCGGATTGCCGCGACCAGACGCCACCCGGCAGTTCCTTCGATACTTTAAGTCCGCCATCTGGGCGAAGTTCCACAAGGTTGAAATATGGATTCTTTCGCGCTTCGCAGACGCTCATCACCATGTCTGGATGTTCGATTTCGTAAAGTGACAGGGCGCCGTCGATGTCCTCGGGCAGGCGCAGCGGCGAGGTGCAGTCGAGGTCGAGGAAGGCCGATACCGGCCCGGTCAGCGCCTCGCTGGCCGCGAGAGCATGCTGCCAGACCCTCCATTTCGGCGCGCTGTCGGTGGCAAGCTCGGCCGGGCGCAGGCCGATCTCCAGCGCACCGCGCCTGACGGCGTGGTCATAGATCGCTTCGTCATCCGTCGAGACGACAACCGCCCCGACGCGCGGGTTGGCGAAAAGCTGGTCCAGCGACCAGTCGATCAGCGGCTTGCCGCAGAGCATGCGGAAGTTCTTCCCCGGCACGCCCTTCGACCCCTTGCGCGCCCCGATATGCCCCAGGATCATCAACGCCTCCCTTTTGGCAAAGCCTTACCGCGACGCGGGCGCGGATGCCAGAGAGGGCGGTCGGCGCTGGGGCCATTCGGTCGCCCGGTGCCAGGCCTGTCCGATGGCCAGCACGCGGGCATCCGCGCCCGACCGGCCGATGATCTGCATCCCCATCGGCAGGCCCCGCGCGCCAAAGCCCAGCGGCACCGACAGCGCAGGCAGGCCGATCAGGCTGGCCGGCACGACGACTTCCATCCAGCGGTGGTAGGTGTCCATCCTGCGCCCGGCGATCTCTTGCGGCCAGCGCCAGTCGGCCGGGAAGGGCCAGACCTGCGCCGACGGCAGGACCACGGCGTCGAAGCGCTGGAACATGCGCGCCGCATGGGCATGCCAGCGGCTGCGGATGGCGCTGGCCTCGTAGACGGCCTGGGCCGTCAGCCCCAGACCCTGCTCGATTTCCCAGATCGTCTCGGGCTTGGTCAGCGCCCGTTTGGCGGGGTCTTCGGCCAGGGCCCGCTTGCCGCCCGCGTTCAGCATCGCCCGCAGCGTGACCCAGGACTGCCACAGCTTCTCGGTCGGGAAGGGTGGGGCGAGCGGCTCGACAATGGCGCCCATGTCTTCCATCCGGCGCAGGGCGCTCTCGCAGAGATCGAGGATACCCGGCTCCATCGGATAGGCCCCGCCCCAGTCGCCCAGCCAGCCGATCCGGCAGCCCCGCATCCCGCCTTCCAGCCCCGTCAGCAGATCGGGCAGCGCGCGCGGAAACGGGACCTCGGGGTTCTCGCCCGCCAGCACCGCAAGCAGCCGCGCCAGATCCTCGACCGTGCGGGCCATCGGCCCCTCGGTCGAAAGCGTGGACAGATAGGTCTCCCCCTCGGCATCATGCGGCACGAGACCCCAGGTCGGGCGAAAGCCGTAGACGTTGCAGAAGGCCGCCGGGTTGCGCAAGCTGCCCATCATGTCCGACCCGTCTGCCACCCAGGCCATGCGCGCGGCCAGCGCCGCCGCCGCCCCGCCCGAAGACCCGCCCGCGCTGCGCGACAGGTCGTAAGGATTGCGCGTGACCCCGAACACCGGGTTGAAGCTGTGCGACCCCTGGCCCCATTCCGGCACGTTGGTCTTGGCCGCGATCACCGCCCCCGCCGCCCGCAATCGCGCGGCCACCAGATCGTCGCGCGCAGGCACATGATCCTTCCAGATCGGCGAGCCCCAGGTCGTCCGCAGCCCGGCCGTTGCCACAAGGTCCTTGACGGCAAAGGGAATTCCATGAAGCCAGCCCGAAGGCACCCGATCGTCCAGCCCCCGCGCCTCGACCAGCAGGTCATCGGGATCGCGCTGGCTCACGATGGCATTCACCGCCCCGTTCGCCGCCTGCACCTGCGCCAGCCAGACCGCCATTACCTCCGACGGAGCCACCTTGCGGGCATGGATCGCACGGGACAGGTCGGAGGCAGACCATTCCAGCATGGGTTTGCCTTTTCGGAAATACTCCACGGGGGTCCGGGGGTGTGAAACCCCCGGAGGTCAGCCAAGGGGCGCTACTTCTGCAACTCGGTCCAGATCGCCGTGATGTACTCCTGCGCCTTCGGGCTGCAGGTCGGGATGAAATGCCCCGCATCCTTCAGCTCGGCCGGGATCACCAGTTCGGGCGCGTCCTTCATGTCATCGGGCATGAAGGGCTCGGTCCCGGAGATCCCGTTGGCATAGCGGGCAAAGGCGCTGATCATCGCGGCGTTTTCCGGCACCATGATGAAGTCGAGGAACTTGTAGGCCTCCTCGACGTTCTTGGCGTCCTTCAGAAGCATCACCTGGTCCATCCAGACGACGAAGCCTTCCTTCGGATAGCCATAGACGATGTCGGGGTTCTTCAGCCGCGCGCGCAGTATCGCGCCGTTCCAGTAGACCGAGGCCGGGACGTCGTTCGTGGCCATCTTGTCTTCCATGCCGTAGTCCATCGACATCCAGTAGGGCTTGGCGGCCAGAAGCGCATCGCGTGCCTTCTTCAGGACTTCGGTGTCCTCGGTGCAGGGCTCGCCGCCGACATACATCGTGGCCAGCGCCACCACGTCGTTCATCTCGGGCGTGACGTTGATCTTGCCTTTCAGCTCTTCCGGCGGGTCCAGCCAGATCGCGCTGGTGTTCACGTCGCCGGCATAGACCGACTTGTTCACCGCGACGCCGGTCGTGCCCCACTGCCACGGAATCGAGTATTTCCGGCCCGGATCGTAGTCCACGTTCATCCATTCCGGGGCGATGTTGGCGTGGTGGGGCAGCTTGGACAGGTCCAGCTCCTGCACCAGGCCCTTCTCGATCCAGATCGGGACATAGTTGGCCGAGGGCACCACCAGATCGAACCCGGCCCCGCCGGCCTCGACCTTGGCCAGCGCGGTGTCGTTGCTGTCGTAATCGGTGACCGTGACCTTGATCCCGGTCTCCTTCTCGAACTTCGCCAGAAGCTCGGGGCTGGTGTAGTCGCCCCAGTTGAACAACTGCAATGTGCCTTCCGCAAGCGCCGGGTTCGCCGCGAAAAGCAGGGCCAGGGCAGTCAGTGTCCGTTTCATTGTCGTCTCCTTGATGGGCGGCGGCGTCTTTTGTCAGCGCCGTTCGCGGGTGAGCAGGAAGAAGGCGGTCAGGATGACCACGGTGAGGCCAAGTAACGCGGTCGAGATCGCGTTCACTTCCGGCGTCACGCCGCGGCGCAACTGACCCAGCATGTAGGTCGGCAGGGTATCCTGACCGGCGGATTTCACGAACTCGGTAATCACGACATCGTCCAGCGAGGTGATGAAGGCCAGCATCGCCCCGGCCACGATCCCCGGCGCCAGCAGGGGCAGCGTCACCCGACGGAAGGTTTGCCACGGGGTGGCGTAAAGATCGGCGGCAGCGGTTTCCAGGCTCAGGTCCATCCCCTCCAGCCGGGCGCGGATCGGCAGGTAGGCGAAGGGAATGCAGAAGGCCGAATGGGCCAGGATCAGATAGCCGAGGCCCTGATAGCCCGTCTGCACCTTGACCCAGGCGAAGACGATCAGCAGGGCGACGGCGGTCACGATCTCGGGCACCATCAGGGGCTGGTTGATCGCCACATAGACTGCGGTCTGCCCCTTGAAGGGCCTGCGCCGGGTGGTGCCAAGGGCTGCCATCGTCGCCACGGTGGTGGAGATCAGCGTGGCCCAGAAGGCGATGACGACCGACCGCCAGGCGGCCTCCTGCACGGCAAGGTTGCCCCAGGCCACCGCATACCATTGCAGGGAAAAGCCGTCCCAGCCCATCACGGTCTTGCCGGCGTTGAAGGAAAAGAACACCAGCGTGATGATCGGGATGTACAGCGCCAGGAAGGCAAGCACCGCAATGGCGGTAAAGCCCGGCAGGCGGTTGATGGCGAAACGGTCAGCCATGATCGGACCTCGGACGGTTGGCGGCCCGGACGTAGAACAGAAGCGCGATGGTCACGATGATCAGAAGCGTCATCGACAGCGCCGCGCCCAGGGGCCAGTTGCGGCCCTGACCGAACTGCAACTCGATGAAGTTGCCGATCATCATGTTCTTGCCGCCGCCCAGCACGCGCGGCGTGACATAGGCCCCCAGCGAGGGCACGAAGACCAGGATCGACCCGGCCACGACCCCCGGCTTGACGATCGGCAGCACGATCCGGCGCAGGGCCATCCAGCGGCTGGCATAGAGGTCGTAAGCCGCCTCCAGCATCCGCATGTCAAACCGGTCGATGGCGGCATAGAGCGGCAGCACCATCAGCGGCAGGTAGACATAGGCCATCCCCAGAAGCACCGCGCCGTCGGTGTAAAGCATCTGGATCGGCGTCTCGATGATCCCCATCCGGATCAGCGCCGTGTTGATCAACCCTTCGGAGCGGATCACCTCGAGGATTGCAAAGGTGCGGATCAGCAGGTTCGTCCAGAAGGGCAGGGTCACCAGGAACAGCCAGATCGGCCGTTGCCGGGCGGGCCGGGTGGCGATGAACCAGGCGGTGGGAAAGCCGATCAGGAAGGCCAGCAGCGTCGTCACCGTGGACAGCCAGAGCGAACGCCAGAAGATCGTCAGATGCGCATCCGCCAGGCTGAGCGTGCCGTCGAAGATGTCGCGCTGGAACAGGATCGAGACCCAGCCGTCCGTCGAGAACTCCCACTTCACATTGCCGAAGTCGCCGGGGGCGAGGAAGGAATAGACCAGCATGACCAGAAGCGGCAGGATCGCGGCCAGTCCCAGCACGACCAGCGCCGGGGCCACCAGAAGCCAGCCGTTGCGGTCCGATCGCTGAAGAACGGCTTCCTCGGCCGGGCTCATCGTCAGTCCTCCACCCGCTGGACCGCGCCCTGGGCGAAGGTCACGCCGACCTCCTGCCCCTCGGTCAACCCGGCCTCGCCCGAGGCCGGACTTTGCAGCCGCGCGACGATCTCGGTCCCGTCGGACAGCGCAAGATGGCAATGCGTGTCGGTGCCGAAATAGACCAGAGAGCGGACGCGGGCCGTGATCCCGCCGTCCTCGGGTCGGCCAAGACGCAACTGCTCGGGCCGGACGCAGACAGTGGCCGTCCCGCCCGGGGCAAGACCCGGAACCTCGATCCGGTTGCCGGTCGCCAGCCGCAAGGCGCCAGCTTCGGCGGTGCCGGTCAGGAAGTTCGTCTCGCCGATGAAACTGGCGACAAAGCGGTTCCGGGGATGGATATAGATTTCCTTGGCGCTGCCGACCTGCTGGATCTTCCCCGCGCTCATCACCGCGATGCGGTCGGACATGGTCAGAGCCTCTTCCTGGTCATGGGTGACGAAGATGAAGGTGATGCCCGTCTCCAGTTGCAGCCGCTTCAGCTCGATCTGCATTTCCTTGCGCAGCTTCAGGTCCAGCGCCGACAGGGGTTCGTCCAGCAACAGCACCTTCGGCTGCGGCGCCAGCGCCCGGGCCAGCGCGACGCGCTGCTGCTGGCCGCCCGAAAGCTGGCTGGTCTTGCGCCCTGCCATCGCCTCCAGCTTCACCAGCGCCAGCATGGCCGACGTCCGCGCCTTGATCTCGGACGAGGGTTTGCCCAGCATTTCAAGCCCGAAGGCGACGTTCTGCGCCACGGTCAGGTGCGGGAACAGCGCATAGCTTTGAAACACCGTGTTCACCGGGCGCCGGTTCGGCGGCAGGGTCGAGATGTCGGTGCCGTCCAGAAGGATCGTGCCCTCGGTCGGCATCTCGAACCCGGCGATCAGACGCAGCAGCGTGGTCTTGCCGCAGCCCGATGGCCCCAGAAGCGTGAAGAATTCGCCTTGCCGGATGTCGACCGACACATCGTCCAGCGCCCTGACTGCGCCCGCGCCCTGCCCGAATGCCTTTACGACATTCCTGGCAGAGATGGTCACCTCACCCGCCACGGACACCCCCATGCTGCCGATTCATTTGATCATACTGGTCGGAAACTTTCTTTCACGACAAGCGATTCGTTGCGGATTCCCCGGCCATGGGCGCTCTGATCCCCGCCCAGGGGGTGGCGCGCTCGATCTCTGCGCAAAGGCCGATGAGAAGTTCGTCCTGCCCGAAGGCGGCGGCGAGATGGATGCCGATGGGCAGGCCGTCGTCCGACCAGCCAAGGGGCAACGAGGCGGCAGGCTGGCCGCTGGCATTGAAGATCGCGCAGAAGGGTGAATAGGCGAAGATGCCGTCGGGGCCGGTGCGATAGGCCACATAATCCTCGGTGTCATGCGCAAAACGCCCGACCTTCGCCGGCGGCTCGGCCAGCGTGGCGGACAAGAGGATGTCGGGGCCTGTCCCGCCTTCGGGGTCGAAGAACGCGGCCATCTGGCGGCCGAAGGCGTGGATTTCGCCTACCGCCTCCAGATAGCGCGTCGGGTGCAGGGTCTGCGCATGGGCCCAGGCGCCGCGCCCGACGCCTTCGACCTCGTCGGGGCGTGGCGGTCGGTCGCCGAGTTTCGAGCGGATGGTCAGGGCCGTGCCGATCCCCACGATGTCGGTCCAGGCGCGCATCATCCGTGCGACATCGGCCTTGGGGCGGGAAGGCTCGACTCTGTGTCCCATCGCCTCCAGAAGCCTGCCAGCGTCGCGCACGGCGGCAGACACTTCGGGATGGATCGGCTCGCCCGTCAGCGTCGTGTCGCACAGCGCCACCCGCAACCGGCGCGGCGGGCGCGAGATCGCGTCGGCGTGGCTCCGCGCCAGGGGCGGGGCGACATAGGGCGCGCCGAGGTCCGGCCCGGCGCAGGCGTCCAGCATCACCGCCGTGTCGCGCACCGACCGCGTCAGGAACCCGTCGATCGCCATCCCCGCCCAGCCTTCGCCCGCATAGGGCCCGTCCGGCAGGCGTGCCCGCGTCGGCTTGAACCCGAACAGCCCGCAGGACGAGGCCGGGATCCGCACCGATCCGCCCCCGTCCGAGCCATGCGCCATTGCGACGATCCCCGCCGCCACCGCCGCCCCGGCCCCGCCCGAGGACCCGCCCGGAGTATGGTCCAGGTTCCAGGGGTTGCGCGTCGGCCCGCCATAGACCGCCGCCTCGGTCGCCGCGCCGATCCCGCCCTCGGGGCTGGTCGTGCGCCCGAAGGTCACCACGCCCGTGGCCTTGATCCGCTGGAAGATGCTGGAATCGCCCGGATAGACGGTATTGGCGAACAGCCGCGAGCCATTGTGCGACGGGAAATCCTTCGCCTCGATGCCAAGATCCTTGATGAGGAAGGGCACGCCCCGGAACGGCCCCGTCGGCAGGCCATCGGCAATCGCCTTGCGGGCCACGCCTTCCTGGATCAGCACCACGGCGTTCAGCGCCGGATTGCGCGCCTCGACCGCCGCCAGCGCGGCGTCGAGCAGTTCGTCCGGCGTGACCTCGCCCCGCGCCACCAGGTCGGCCAGGGCCGTCGCATCCGTCACGCCAAGATCGCCAATCATCCGTGGTTCCCTTCGATGTTCCGGGCCAGCCTGCGCCGTCCGGGCCGGTCGCGTCATGTCCGCAACCGACACCCCATGCCGCTCGCGCGCCGCCGCTCAGCTTCCCGGCAGGACCCGCCCCAACACCTCGCGCAGGGCTTCGGGCAGGATCGGCTTGGCCAGGAACCCGTCCAGCGCCGCCCGCAAGGCGTCGTCGCGGCGCACCGCAAGCACATCGGCCGTCATCGCGATCACCGGGATGCGGTTGCCGTGGCTTGCCCGGATGTGGCGCAGCGTCTCTGCCCCGTCCATGCCCGGCATCATCAGGTCCAAGAGCACCACGTCGACCCCGCCCTGCGCCAGGCGTTCCAGAGCCTCGGGCCCGCTGGCCGCCTCGATCACCCGCGCGCCCGAAGCCATCAGAAGCTGGCTGGCGACCAGCCGGTTGGTGGCGATGTCGTCGACAACCAGCACCACGCGGTCCCGCAGATCCGCGGCACCCATCCGTGGCCCCACGGCCTCGGCCTCGGGCGCAAGCACGGTCAGGCGGAAGGTCGCGCCCTGCGCGGTCGGCACGATCACCAGATCGCCCGACATCTGCCGCGCGACGGCCCGGCTGATCGACAGCCCAAGCCCCACGCCCGGCGTTTCGCTGGAACCGCGATAGAAGGGCTCGAACACCTGCTCGTGCAGGGCGGGAGGGATGCCCTTGCCCTGATCCGCCACGTCGATCACCAGCCGCGACCGGGCGTAGCGCACGGTGACCGAGACCGGCCCGCGCGACGAATGTTTCAAGGCGTTGCCGACAAGGTTGCCCAGGCATTGCCGGACGCGCTGGCTGTCGATCAAGAGATTGGTCGGGACGTCACGCTCGACCGTGACCAGAAGCTCGCGGCCCTGGTTGCGAGCTTGCAGGTCGAAGACCAGAAGATTGGCGGACAGTTCGGCACGCACCGCCACCGGGCGCGGGGTGATCGCCACCCTCCCCTCGGTCAGCGCGGAGTAGTCGACCGCATCGTCCAGCATCACCGCCAGATCGCGGGCCGAGGTCACGACCGTCCGCAGCCTCTGGCGCGAGGGGCCGGTCGCCGTGGCCGCCTCGATCTCTCCCAGGCCGATGACGGCATTCAGAGGGGTGCGCAGCTCGTGGCTGATCTGGGCCAGGAACCGCCCCTGCGCCGCGTTCGCCGCCCGGGCAGCTGCGGCCGCGTCCATCGCCACGCGGTGCAGGCGGTTGTTCGACACCATGGCGGTCATCGCATAGCCCGTCACGACGATGACGGTGACGGTGGAGACCGCAAGGCCGACCAGGTTGTCCTGCGACAGCCAATGGTGGGTGTTGAAGATCAGCACGACGACCGCGGCCGTCAGCATCCCGATCACGCCGAGGGTCAGGTGGATCGACCTGACCGAGGACAGATGCAGCAGCGAGCCCACCACGATGCCGACGGCAATCGCCTTGGCATAGGCGTCGTCCTGAAGCCAGACCAGGCCTGCGGCCGAGATGATGGCGGCCTCCATCGGGACAAGCGACAGGAGGAACCCGAGATAGCGGCGCGGAGATCGGACCGGGTCAAGCCCGCGCAGCAGGCGTTGCGAGATGAACTCGCCCAGGATCTCGACAAGGAACAGCGCCCCGGCAACGACGGGTGGGATGAACAGCGAGCACAGCCCATAGGCCACCGCGACCAGGATGATCCGGGGCAGGAACTCGCCCCGGATGATGCGGTATTGCCGCGCCAGCTCTTCGCGCAACCGCTCCCCTTCGGAAGTTGACAGTCTGGGGAAGGAACGCATCGCCGGGACGCACCAAGGGTTGTGGGCGGTTCGCAGACAGTAGCCCCGACGTTGCCGGATCGGTCAAGGCCCGGCTGGGGCCGTGAGGCGAAGCTCCTGCCGAAGGGCGCCATTCCTGCCATAGATCAGGATGCGATCGTCTGTCGTGACGACCGCGATCCAGTCGCTGCCGAAGGTGATGGCGGCGGGTTCGGTGCCCGCGGGCAGGGTCAGACCCTCGGGCAAGGTGGGGCTGGTGGTGCTGAAAGCCTGGGGCATGCGGGTGACAAGCAGCCCGACCACGGTTATCACCCCGCCGATCATCGTCAGGGTCAAGAGGATGACAAGCCACTTCAAAAGCCGCAGGCTGGCTGGCAGCGGGGCTTCGGAGGGGTCGGGGGCGATGACAGGCGGGACGGGATCGGACATGGAAGAGCCTTACGAGGACGACGACGAGGTCGCAAGTGGTCGGGGGACGGGCCCTGCGGCCGGTCCGGGGACGGGCCTTGCCGTCACCATCGGCCCGGATGCCCCGGCCCGTCTGGACAAGGCGCTTGCCGCCGCCGTGCCGGAGGAGGCCGCGCTGTCGCGGTCGCGGCTGATGCGGCTGATCGCCGAAGGCGCGGTCAGCCGGGACGGGGTGGCGGTCACCGATCCCAAGGCAAGGGTCGCCGAGGGCGAGGTCTACCACCTGCACCTTGCCCCGGCCGCGATCGTCGAGACCCTGGCCGAGGATATCCCGCTGTCGGTCGTGTGGGAGGATGCCGATCTCGTCGTCATCGACAAGCCAGCCGGGATGGTCGTCCACCCGGCGCCGGGCTCGCCTTCCGGGACGCTGGTCAACGCGCTGCTCCACCACTGCGGCGACACGCTGTCGGGGATCGGGGGCGAAAGGCGGCCGGGGATCGTGCACCGGATCGACAAGGATACCTCGGGCCTTCTGGTCGTGGCCAAGTCCGACCGGGCGCATCATGGGCTGGCGCGGCAGTTCGAGGATCACTCGGTCACCCGGCACTACCTGGCGGTGGTCCATGGCCTGCCCTCGGCCACCGATCCGCGGCTGCGGGGGCTGCGGGGGATCAGTTTCGAGGCGGGCGGCATCCTGAAGATCGCCACCCACCTCGCGCGGCACAGGACCGACCGGCAGCGGCAGGCGGTGGTCTGGGATGAGGGCCGGCACGCCGTCACCCGGGCGCGGGTGGTCGAGGGCTTCGCAGGGCAGGCGGCGCTGGTCGACTGCTGGCTGGAGACCGGGCGCACCCATCAGATCCGGGTCCACCTGTCCTATGCCGGGCACGGGCTGGTGGGCGACCCGACCTATGGCGGGAAGAAGCGGCTGTCGGAGAAGGTGCTGGGGCAGGGGGCCCGCCTCGGCAATGCCTTCCCCCGGCAGGCGCTGCATGCGGCGAGCCTGGGGTTCGACCATCCGGTGACGGGGGAGAGGATGGAGTTCTCCTCGCCCCTGCCTGCCGACATGGCCGGGCTGATCGAGGCCCTGCGGGCGGGATGAGGGCGTGCGCGCCGCGCGCGGCGCTTTTTCTCCGTCCAATGAAATCAATTGGTTGGCTGTGGGCGTTAAGCTTCTGGCAATGTTTTCCCACGCGGTTGCGGGGGCCGGTTGTCTGCGGTAATCTCCCCCTTGCACTGGCCGCCAACGGCCGATGGAGTGCCCTTATGTCCGAGATTGTATTCGCCCGCTGACGTCATCCGCCCCTTCGCAGGGGCCCGCCGGATGACATGAACGACCCGACGAAGTGCCTTTCCCTTCGTCCGGTCCGGCATGGCGACATACGACGGACTTACCCGAATGAACATCTCACGGACCGAGCAGCGCGTGCTGCATGTCCTCGCCCTGGGCGGGCGCATCGATCATTCGCGCAACGGCAAACGGATCGACGAGATCCTTTGCGTCACCCGCGACGGCCTGATCCTGGCCGACTGCACGCTGGAGGTCTTCCAGCGGCTGCGGCGCAAGGGTCTGATCGCGTCGGAAGGCGGCGGTCCCTACCGCATCTCGCGGCTGGGGCGCGTTTCGGTGCGGGCGCAGGCCGACAACCAGGGCTGAGGAAACAGGAGCAGGGTCCGGTCGGAAGGCCGGGCCCTGCGCCTGTGGGGGCCGGGGCCTCCGGCGGGAGTATTTTGGAAAAGAGCAAGCTGCCGGGCAGCGACGAGGACGGCCGGACCTACTGGCCGACCCAGGCCGCCGGGCTGTCGAGCACCTGTTCGACCTTGCAGCCCTTGCCGCCCTGGGCCTTGCAGTATTTCAGGACCTTCTTCCTTGCCTCGCGCGGGTCGGTGCCCCAGTCCGAGTACAACATGCCGCCGGTATCGACGGCAACCGCGATGGACCCGTTGACGACGTAGGTGGCGACGACGCAATCGGCCAGGCCCGTGGCGCGGCACTGGTCCATCGCTCCGGCATCCGCGACGGCCTGGCTGGGGGCGTTCAGATACCAGGCATAGCTTGGCTGGCCGCCCCTGTCGGTGCCCCAGACCAGCGTCGCATACTGGTCGACCCAGTAGCCCTGCGGAGCACTGTCATCGTTGTAGGTGCCGTCATCCTCGCCCACGTATTCGCACAGCGGCACCGACGCCACGCCGTTTCCGCCCTCGGTCTGGCCGACGATGATTTCGCCGGGTCCTGCGAAACCGCAGGGGTATTCGGCACGGGCGGGACCGGACAGAAGCAAGGCAAGGGTGAGGACGGCGAGCGGGGTGAGTTGAGAAGGGCGCATGGCAACCTGCGGCGAAGGGCGGTGTTGTCCCGAGGCTTAGCAGACCGACCGCGCGAGGGCAGGTGGGGAGAACCCGACATGGGGCCTGCCGCCTTGCCCCACCTGACATTCGCGTGAAACGCTTGACACGTTTCCTTGTGCGCCACGGAGGAACCTATACTTGGCGTTAAAAGTTGAATGTCAGATGGGCCTTGCAAGCGGGTGGCGGTTACTTTAGGTTATCGCCTTCCCGGGGGCGCTGACGCACCGGGCAGATTAGGGGGCAATGATGAGCACCTACACGAACCTTCCCGCGCCAAGCCCGGAACAGGGCTTGAACCGGTATCTGCAGGAAATCCGCAAGTTTCCTCTGCTGGAGCCGGAAGAGGAATACATGCTGGCCAAGCGCTGGGTCGATCACCAGGATACGAGTGCTGCGCACAAGCTGGTCACCAGCCATCTGCGGCTGGCCGCGAAGATCGCCATGGGATATCGCGGCTATGGCTTGCCGCAGGCCGAGGTGATTTCCGAGGCGAACGTGGGCCTGATGCAGGCGGTCAAGCGCTTTGACCCGGAAAAGGGGTTCCGGCTGGCGACTTACGCGATGTGGTGGATCCGCGCCTCGATCCAGGAATACATCCTGCGGTCGTGGTCTCTGGTCAAGCTGGGCACGACAAGCGCGCAGAAGAAGCTGTTCTTCAACCTGCGCAAGGCCAAGGCCAAGCTCGGCGCGCTGGAAGAGGGCGATCTGCGCCCGGAAAACGTGGCCCAGATCGCCCGCGATCTGTCGGTGTCCGAGGATGAGGTCATCGACATGAACCGGCGGCTGTCGGGGTCGGATGCGTCGCTGAATGCGACCGTGGGCTCGGACGGGGACAGCGCCACCCAGTGGCAGGACTGGCTGGAGGACGAGGACAGCGACCAGGCCGAAGCCTATGCGGAAAAGGACGAGCTGGACGCCCGCCGCGCGCTTCTGGTGCAGGCGATGAGCGTGCTGAACGACCGCGAGAAGGATGTGCTGATGCAGCGCCGGCTGTCGGAAGAGCCCGTGACGCTGGAGGAATTGTCGGAAAGCTATGGCGTCAGCCGCGAACGCATCCGCCAGATCGAGGTCCGGGCCTTCGAGAAGTTGCAGGCCAGGATGCGCGAGCTGGCCCGCGGCAAGGGCATGGCGATCCCGGCCTGAGCCGGGGCAGACGGGCAAGGGGCCGTGACAGCGCGTCACGGCCTTTTTGTTTGCCCATCGGCGCAGGGAGCGGTAGACGGACGCCCATGCGCATGATCGACACCTTTGTGAAACCGATGCACCCCGAGGGGTGGAAATTCGTGCCCGTCTTCGCGCTGGTCACGCTGATCCTGTTCTGGATCTGGGACCCGCTGGGCTGGCTGGGCCTGGGCCTGACGGTCTGGTGCTACTACTTCTTCCGCGACCCCCGGCGCGCGGTGCCGGAAAACGCGGGGCTCATGGTCAGCCCGGCGGATGGGGTGGTCAGCCTGATCGAGCGCGCGGTGCCTCCGGCGGAACTGGGGATGGGCCCCGAGGCTCTGGTGCGGGTTTCGGTCTTCATGTCGGTCTTCAACTGCCATGTGAACCGGGCGCCCATCGCGGGGACAGTGACGGCGGTGGCCTACCGTCCGGGCAAGTTCTTCAACGCCTCGCTGGACAAGGCATCCGAGGAGAACGAGCGCAATGCGCTGGCCATCGAGATGGCGGACGGCCGCAAGATCGCGGTGGTGCAGATCGCGGGCCTGGTGGCGCGGCGGATCATGTGCTGGAAGCAGCCGGGCGAACGGGTGCGGACCGGCGAACGCTTTGGCCTGATCCGCTTCGGCAGCCGTCTGGACGTCTACCTGCCCGAGGGCGTGCAGCCGCAGGTGGCGCTGGGCCAGACCATGATCGCGGGCGAGACGGTGATCGCGCTGATCGGTCAGGACGCCCCGGCGCGTGCGGCGCGGGTGGAGTAGCCCATGGCTCGCAACCCGACCGACGCCCCGCGCGAGCTTTTGCTTCTGAAGCTGTTGCCGAACCTGGTGTCGATCCTGGCGCTGTGTTCGGGGCTGACGGCGATCCGCTATGCGATTGCCGGGAATTACACGCTGTCGGTGCTGCTGATCGGCGTCGCGGCGGCGCTGGACGGGCTGGACGGGCGGCTGGCGCGGATGCTGAAATCGGAAAGCGCCATCGGGGCGGAACTCGACAGCCTGTGCGATTTCGTGAACTTCGGCGTGACGCCGGCGCTGGTCCTGTATCTGTGGGGGCTGCGGCCCGAGACGAGCCTGGGGTGGATCGCGGTGCTGGTCTATGTGGTCTGCTGCATGTTGCGGCTGGCCCGGTTCAACGTGGGCAGCAAGGTGGCGGCGGGAGAGGCGGCGGAGAAGACCACGTTCATCGGGGTGCCTTCGCCTGCGGGCGCGCTGCTGGTGCTGTCGCCGCTGTATCTGGTCTTTGCCCTGGACCGGACCCTGCAGATTTCGCCGGTGCTGGTGGCGGCCTGGATGGTCGGGATCGGCGCGCTGATGATCAGCCGGGTCCGCACGCCGTCGCTGAAGCGGATCACCGTTTCCTCGGACCATGCGCGCTATGTGCTGGTGGCGGCGGTGGTGGTTGTCGCGGCGGTCCTGACCTACCCCTGGGTCACGCTGCTGGCGCTGTGCCTGGCCTATCTGGCGGGGGTCCTGTGGCTGGCGCTGCGGGGATGGCGCCGGGCGCCGACCGGCTGACGCACGCCAGGGTTGCGTCTTTTGCTTGCAATCCTGCGCAGGCCGGGCACAGTCCCGGGCGCGGGAATTTTCACGAGAGTCGCATGCAGATCGATGCCATTCAGAAAACCTATCGTCGTTGGGCCCCGGTCTATGACCTGACCTTTGGCCGCATCACCCAGGGCGGCCGCATCCTGGCTGCGAACCATGTCAACGCCCAGGGCGGCGTGGTGCTGGAAGTGGGGATCGGCACCGGCCTTGCGCTGGACTACTACGCCCCGAATGTGCGCATCACCGGAATCGACCTGTCGGCCGAGATGCTGCGCGAGGCCGCGAACCGCGCCCAGCGGAAGGGTCTGAAGAACCTGGCCGGGCTTTACCAGATGGACGCCCGCGAGATCGCCTTTCCCGATGCCGCCTTCGACCATGTGGCTGCCATGCACATCATGTCGGTCGTCCCCGAGCCCGGGCGGGTGCTGGACGAGATGGCCCGCGTCTGCCGGCCCGGCGGCTCGGTCATGATCGCCAATCACTTTGCCGGGCGGGCCGAGGGCTGGACCTGGGCCGAGCGGCTGGCGGCACCGCTGGCCGATCTTCTGGGCTGGCATTCGGATTTCGCCATCGAGCGGGTGCTGGGCCATCCGAAGCTGAGACTGGAGGAACAGGTCCAGGTCCCGCCCTTCGGACTGATGACCTTCCTGCGCTTCCGGCGGGTTGAATAGTCCGGCAAACTCTGCCCTAGTGCGCCCGACATCCGGCAAGCAGGGGGGGCGGTCATGAAACCAGTCAGATGGGGTGTGCTTGGCGCCGCCAATTTCGCGCGCGAACACATGGCCCCCGCGATCCATGCCGCCGAAGGGGCCGAACTGGTGGCGCTGGCGACGTCGGACCCGGCGAAGGCTGCGGGGTTCCGGGCCTTCTGCCCCGGCCTGACAGTGCATCCCACCTATGAGGCGCTGCTGGCCGATCCGGGGGTCGACGCGGTCTATATTCCGCTGCCGAACCATCTGCATGTGGAATGGACGCTGAAGGCGCTGGCGGCGGGCAAGCATGTGCTGACCGAAAAGCCCATCGCGCTGCGGGCCGAGGAGATCGACCGGATCATCGCCGCGCGTGACGCATCGGGCCTTCTGGCGGCCGAGGCCTACATGATCGTCCACCATCCGCAATGGCAGCGCGCGAAAGAGTGGTTCGAGGCGGGCGAGATCGGCGATCTGGTCCATGCCGATGTGTCCTTCAGCTTCAACCTGACCGACCTCGGCAATATCCGCATGAAGCCGGAAACCGGCGGCGGGTCCTTGCGCGACATCGGGGTCTATACCTTCGGCTGCGCCCGGTTCGTCACCGGGGCCGAGCCGGTGGACCTCTCGGCCCGGATCGCCTGGGCGAACGGGGTGGATGTCTTCGCCCAGGTGGCCGCGACGATGGAGGGGCCGCGCGGGCGGTTCACCTATGGCTCGATGACCTCGATGCGGATGTACAACCGGCAGGTGGCGACCTTCCAGGGCACGAAGGGCATGATCCGGCTGGAAGGCGGGCCGTTCAACGCCAACGTGAACGACCTGGCCGAGGTAGAGCTGCATCAGAACGGCAACCGGGTGACGGTGGAACGCTTTCCCACGGCGAACCATTACAGGCTTCAGGTCGAGGCGTTCTCGCGGTCGGTGCGGACGGGGGCGGCCTATCCCTGCCCGCTGGAATTCGTCCGCGGCACCCAGGCGATGATGGACCGCGCCTATGAGGTGGCGGTCGCGATCTGAGGCGCCACGCCGAGAGGCCGAAAGGCGCACGCGGAGCGGTCGGGGGCTTTCCCCGGGCCGGTCCGGCGCATAGATGATGTGAAACCAGCCCGGAGAGTGCCATGACCCTTGATCTGCCCCAGCCCGTTTTCGACGCCAATGCCAGCGGGGGCGGGTTCGGCGATTTGCCGGACTGGGATCTGACGGACCTTTACCCCAGCCCGGACGGCCCGGAATTCGCCGCCGACATGGCGGAACTGGAACGCGCCTGCGCGGCTTTTGCCAATACCTACGAGGGCCGTCTGGGCCGGCAGGACGCGGCGGGCCTTCTGGCCTGCGTGCAGGAATACGAACGGATCGAGGTGATCGCCGGGCGGCTGATGTCCTATGCCGGCCTGCGCTATTATCAGAACACCATCGACCCCGAACGCGCCCAGTTCATGGGCAATGCCCAGGACAGGGTGACGACGGCGACGACTCCGCTGGTCTTCTTCAGTCTGGAATTCAACCGGCTGGACGACGACCATCTGGCGCGGCTGATGGCCGAAAACGCCGGGCTCGCCCGCTACAAGCCGGTCTTCGACCGGATGCGCGCGATGCGGCCGCACCAGTTGTCGGACGAGCTGGAACGCTTTCTGCACGACGAAAGCGTGGTGGGCGCCAGCGCCTGGAACAAGCTGTTCGACGAGACGATGGCGGGGCTGATGTTCACCGTGGACGGCGAGCCCGAGGAGCTGAACCTGGAAGCCACGCTGAACCTGCTGACCGACCCGGCGCGTCCCCGGCGCGAGGCGGCGGCCCATGCGCTGGCCGAGGTGTTCGGCAGGAACATCAAGCTTTTCACCCGCATCCACAACACGCTGGCCAAGGAAAAGGAAATCCACGACCGCTGGCGCAAGATGCCCTCGCCCCAGCATTCGCGCCACCTGGCGAACCATGTCGAGCCCGAAGTGGTCGAGGCGCTGCGCAATGCCGTGGTCGCGGCCTATCCGAAGCTTTCCCACCGCTATTACCGGCTGAAGGCGAAGTGGATGGGGCTGGACAGGTTGCAGGTCTGGGACCGCAACGCCCCCCTGCCCACGGAAACCCCGCGTCTGGTGGACTGGGCCGAGGCGCGCCGCACCGTGACCGAGGCCTATGCCGCCTTCGACCCCCGGATGGCGGACCTTGCCGCCCCGTTCTTCGACAAGGGCTGGATCGACGCGGGCGTGAAGCCCGGCAAGGCGCCGGGGGCCTTCGCGCATCCCACTGTCACCACGGTCCACCCCTATGTCATGCTGAACTACCTCGGCAAGCCGCGCGACGTGATGACGCTGGCGCATGAGCTGGGCCACGGAGTGCATCAGCTGCTGGCGGCGGGGCAGGGGGAGCTTCTGTCCTCCACCCCCCTGACGCTGGCGGAAACGGCGAGCGTGTTCGGCGAGATGCTGACCTTCCGCAAGCTTCTGGATCAGGCGCAGACCCCGGCCGAGAAGAAGACCCTGCTGGCGGGCAAGGTCGAGGACATGATCAACACGGTCGTCCGCCAGATCGCCTTCTACGACTTCGAATGCAAGCTGCACGCCGCCCGCGCGCAAGGCGAGCTGACGCCGGACGACATCAACGCGCTGTGGATGTCGGTGCAGGCGCAATCCCTGGGCGATGCCTTCGAGTTCATGCCGGGCTACGAGACCTTCTGGACCTATATCCCGCATTTCGTCCATTCGCCCTTCTACGTCTATGCCTATGCCTTCGGCGATGGCCTCGTGAACGCGCTTTATGCCGCCTATGCGGCGGGTCTGCCGGACTTTCAGGAGAAATACTTCGCCATGCTGAAGGCGGGCGGGTCGATGCACCACAAGGACCTGCTGGCGCCCTTCGGTCTGGACGCCAGCGACCCGACCTTCTGGGACAAGGGCCTGTCGATGATCGCAGGCTTCATCGACGAGCTGGAGGCGCTGGAGGCGTGACCGCCCGCCCTGCGGCGGAACGGCGCGGGGAAAGGGGCTTGGCAACGGCCAGAGGCACCCCTAGTCTTTATAGCGTGACAGGAGGTCCGCATGTCAAAGCTCGTCCGTCTCTACATCGAAAGTGTCCTGCTGGGCTTCCTGATTTCGGCGGCCTTCACGGTCGGCCTTCTGTGGCTGGACGTGGCGGGGCTTGGGCATCTGGTCCTTGGCTCCAGCATCGGCTGGGTCGCGGCGGTGATGCTGGTCGTGTTCAACGGCATCGTGTTCGCGGCCGTCCAGTTTGCCTTCCGGATCATGGGGATGGCCGAGGCCGAGGATGGCCCCCGCGGCGGGCGCGGCGTGCGTGAGCCGGTTGCCGTTCCTGTCACGGTCCCCGCTGCCGTCCCGCTGCGGAGCAGCCAGCCTCGGCGCTGATCCGACCGGGCTCACGATCTGCTGCGACGGGTTTCGCCCGGCCAGAATAGCTGTGAGCAATTGCTGCGCCCTTGGGCAGGGATTTGGGCCCGGCGGTCGCAAGGGCTTGGATTCCGTCGCAAATGATGCAGCTGTCCCGGGACCTGTTCCTCGGGAGTGCGTTCGTGGACCTGCAACTGATCAAGACCTTTCTCGAAGTCTCGGCGACCGGATCCTTCGGCGCCGCCGCCGGTCGGCTGTTCGTGACCCAATCCGCAGTCTCGCTGCGGATCCAACGGCTGGAGGACCAGCTGGGCCGCCCGCTGTTCGAACGGACCAAGGCGGGCGTGGTGCTGACGGCGGCGGGGCGTGAGTTTCGCGGCTTTGCCACCATGATCCTGCGCAACTGGGAACAGGCGCGGCAACGGGTCAGCGCGCTGGACGAGCGCGCGCGGACGCTGGTCATCGGGGCGGAAAGCACGCTCTGGCCGCGTTTCGGCTTTCGCTGGATCGACCGCCTGCGTGAATCGCATCCCGAGCTGGAGATCCGCGCGGTGCTGGCCGAGCCCGACGGCCTGGTGCAGATGGCGCTTTCAGGCGAAGTGCAGGCGATGCTGACCCACGGGCCGCTGGACCGGCCGGGCCTGCATTCCGAACGCCTGATCGAAGAGCAGATGGTCATGGTCTGCCCCTGGGCCGAGGCCACGGTGGAAAGCGTCGCCTCGGCCTATGTGCTGGTGGGCTGGGGGCCGGAGTTCCTGCGCTTTCACGAAACCGCGTTGCCGGGTCTGACCAACCCGCGCCTGACGCTTGGCGATGGGGCGATGGCGGCCTGGTTCCTGCGCTCGCGTCCCTGTGCGGCCTATATCCCGACCCGACTTGCGCATGCCTCGCTGGAGACCGGGCAGCTTTTCGCGGTGCAGGACGCGCCCGGATTTTCGCTGGTGTCCTGGGCCGTCTGGCGCGATGACACCGACGAAGGTCTGCGCACTGTTGCAGAGAAGGCACTGGCCGAGACGCTGGCGGCCGTGCGCGAGGACGCCAGCGAGGTCCTGGACCAGCCTGATCCGCCGGGGCCGGGCGGGCATGGCACTGATTTCCGGGCCGTTTTCCGACATCGCCCCGACCAGTGGGATCGTGACGCCCCGGATCAAGACCCGGACCCCACGAGAAATACTTGAGACCCCCTCAAGTATTCCAAATTTTTCTTAGCATTATCAGGATCTTATCTCTGTCTTACCGAAGCGCGGCCATTCCGGCCCCGCTTGCAGAGAATGAGGTTTCACGATGAAAAAGCACCTGTTCCTGACTGTCCCGGCCCTGGCTGTCTTCGCCGTGATGCCCGCGCTTGCGCAGGACATCACCGGCATCCAGAACCTGGACGACCGCATCACCGACATCGAGCAGGACGTGGCCGAGGACATGGCGCGGTCGAACGACGCGGCGCGGTTCGGTTCCCCGGACTACAAGCCCGGCTTCAGCGGCAGCGCCGCGCTGGGCTATGTCGCCCGCACCGGCAACACCGAAAGCCAGGAGTTCAATCTGGGCGCCCGGATGCGCTATGCCGAAGGCAACTGGGTGCAGACCTTCGGCGTGGCGGCGGACTTCGCCAAGGACGCGGGCGTCAGGACCAAGGAAGACCTCTTCGCGGTCTATGATGCGAACTACTACCTGAACGACCGCTTCTACCTGTTCGGTCTGGGCCGCGTGCAGCGCGACGGCCTTGCCTCGACCGCCGACGACATCGCCCGCGACGGCTTTGTCGGCTTTGGTCCCGGCTACCGCGTGGTGAACACGCCCGACATGGCCTGGCGCGTGCAGGCGGGTATCGGTGTCAGCTATCTGAAGGACGGCCTGGGCAATTCCGAGACCGAGACCGGCTATCTGGCCTCCTCGCGGTTCTACTACCAGATCTCGGACGCGGTCTTCCTGACCAACGACACCGACATCCTGTCCTCGGACACGGCGCTGCGGGCAAACAACGACTTTGGCGTGAACTTCAAGATGTCGGACACGCTGTCGACCCGGGTCAGCTATCTGACCGACTACAACGACGCGCGCGGGATCAGGACGGACAACCGTCTGGGCGTCTCGCTGGTGATCGGGTTCTGATTTCCCTCGGACCTGGAACCGGCGGGGAACGGGGCAGGGCGACCTGCCCCGTTTTCCCTGTTCGCGCAACCTTGGGCGGCGGGCCCGCAGCAACCGTGAGGACCGGGGTTTTCCCGAGAGCCAGAGGTCTCAGGTGGGCGCCAGATACCTGGACCAGGATCCAGGCAGAGCCAGCCCCCGTTCGCTTGCTTATCGGCCACTGGAAAATTGGCCCCGCACGCGAGGAGCAGAACCCGCCAAGGCTGAAGATAGGGCGCAGGGGGCCGGGCCGCAAGGCTGGACAGATGTTCACCTTTGGTTCATATTTCCGCGCATGGACATGCCGGTCGATCTGCCCCAGACCCTGCCCGCCCTGCCGGGCCAGCGCCTGCAACGCGGCGTCTGCCGGGGGTTGCGCGCGCTGGATTTCGTCTGCGTGGAAGAGCTGATCCCGGCTCCGGGTCTGCGTGTGGACGTGATGGCGCTGGGGCCGAAGGGCGAGGTCTGGGTGGTGGAATGCAAGTCGGGCCGGGCGGATTTCCGCGCGGACCGCAAGTGGCAGGGCTATCTGGACTGGTGCGACCGGTTCTTCTGGGCGGTGGATGCCGATTTCCCGGTAGAGCTGCTGCCGGAAGGGACCGGCCTGATCCTGGCCGACGCCTGGGACGCCGAGGTGGTGCGGATGGCGCCCGAGACGCCCTTGTCGGGCGCGCGGCGGAAGGTGGTTCTGCGGACCTTCGCGCGGGCGGCGGCGGGGCGGCTGCAACAGCTGCGCGATCCCGGCGCGGGCGTCTAGGCGCGAATCCTTTCGAAAGGATTTGCAGATTCCTTCGAAGGAACCTGTCCCGGCCGCTACTGCGCTGCGGCCACGGCGCCCGGATCGTCATCCCGGACCGGGATCAGACGGGGCGCATCCTTGGCCGCAGTTCCCCGGCCCGAAAGCGACGGATTTTCCATGAAGAACTGGTGGCAGTTGAACAGCTTGCCATCCCGGGGCTGAAGGTCGCGGGCATAGCTGCCATCGGGGGACAGTACCCAGCTTTGCGCCTCGTCCCGCAGGTTCGCGGCCATGATCTGGCTGAGGATCTGGTTCTTCACCGTGGGGTTATGCGCCTCGACCAGGGTTTCCACCCGCCGCGTCAGGTTGCGGCCCATCCAGTCGGCCGAGGAGAAGAACACCCGCGCCTTCCTGGCGGGCAGGCCGAAGCCGTTGCCGAAGCAGACGATGCGGGAATGTTCGAGGAACCGCCCCACGATGGATTTCACGCGGATGTTTTCCGACAGGCCCTTCACGCCGGGACGCAGGCCGCAGATGCCGCGCACGACAAGGCTGATCTTCACCCCGGCCTGAGAGGCGGCATAAAGCGCGTCGATCACGTCGGGCTCGATGATCGCGTTCATCTTGGCCCAGATCTCGGCAGGCCGCCCGGCGCGGGCATGATCGGCCTCGGCTGCGATCAGTTCCAGAAGCCGGGGCTTCAGCGTGATGGGCGAAATCGCCAGGTTCTCCAGCCCCTCGGGCTGCACATAGCCCGACAGATAGTTGAACACCTTGGTCGCATCGCGCCCCAGCGCCGGGTCGCAGGTGAAGAAGCTGAGGTCGGTGTAGATGCGCGCGGTGATCGGGTGGTAGTTGCCGGTGCCGTAATGGGTGTAGGTGACCAGATGGTCGCCCTCGCGCCGGACCACGGTGCTGATCTTGGCGTGGGTCTTGTAGTTGACGAAGCCGTAGACGACATGCGCCCCCGCGCGTTCCAGCCGGCGCGACTGGCGGATGTTCGCGGCCTCGTCGAAGCGGGCCTTCAGTTCCACCAGCGCCGTGACCGATTTGCCCGATTCCGCCGCCTCGCACAGCGCGCTGACGATAGGGCTGTCCCAGGAGGTGCGATAGAGCGTCTGCTTGATCGCCAGCACGTTCGGGTCGGTCGCCGCCTGCTGCAGGAAGCGGATGACCATGTCGAAGGTCTCGTACGGGTGATGCAGCAGCATGTCCTTCTGCCGGATCGCGGCGAACATGTCGCCGTCGTGATCCTGCACCCGTTCCGGCACCCGGGGGGTGAAGGGCGGCCACATCAGATCCTTGCGCGAGGGGAGGATCAGTTCCTTCAGGTCGGCCACGCCCAGCAGGCCCTTGACCTCGACGACCTCGTCCTCGGTGACGTGCAGTTCCTCCATGATGAGGTCGCGCAGGTCCTCGGGCGCGCCGGCCGAGAGCTTCAGGCGGATCACCTCGCCCCGGCGGCGGCGTTTCAGCGCGGTCTCGAATTCGCGGACCAGATCCTCGGCCTCGTCCTCGACTTCAAGGTCGCTGTCGCGCAGCACGCGGAAGGTGCAATGCCCGCGGTCGGTATAGCCGGGGAAAAGCATGTTCAGATGCAGCAGCAGCAGTTCCTCCAGCGGGAGGAAGCGATGCTCGCCCTCTTTCCCCGGCAGGGGCACGAAGCGCGAGATCTGCTGCGGGATCGGCAGAAGCGCCTTCAGCGGGCGGTGGTCGGTCATCCGCTCCAGCTCCAGCGCCAGGGAAAAGCCGGTGTTGGGGATGAAGGGGAAGGGATGCGCCGGGTCGATGGCCAGGGGCGACAGCACCGGAAAGACGTTGTTGAGGAAGTGCGCTTCCAGATGCTTGAGGTCGCGCGCCGTCAGCTTCGATCGGGTGAGGATGCTGATCCCTTCCGCCTCCATCTCCTTGCGCAGGCGGTTGAAGGTGGTCTGCTGGGTCTGCATCAGCCGCCGGGCATCGGCGTTGATGAGTTGCAGCTGTTCGGCCGGGCTGCGGCCATCCTCGGACAGGGTGGCATTGCCGTTGCGCACCAGCGCGCGCAGGCCCGCGACACGGACGGTGTAGAATTCGTCGAGGTTGGTCGCCGAGATCGACAGGAAGCGCAGCCGTTCCAGCAGCGGGACCGCCGGATTCGCCGCCTCTTCGAGGACGCGCCAGTTGAAGGCGAGCCAGCTGAGTTCGCGGTTGAAGAACCGTCCCGGCCCGGCGGTTTCCGCAAAGGGAAGCTCGACAGGGGCGGGAAAGGGGGTCTTGAGGAAATCGGCCTGGGTCATGGCGCGCTTATGCCGTGCGGTGCGTGACGGGATTGTGACACTGTTTCACTCGGGGCCAAGGCTGTCCAGCACCTCGGCTGCCAGCGCCCGGGTTATCGGTCGCCCGGCGGCCAGCGCGCGGGCGTCAAGATTGGCCACAAGCGCGCGCGCGGCACCGATGGAACGGGGCATCCGGCCGATCAGGTAGGGGATCAGGTTCGACGGCACGGCCACCTGACGGTCTGCGAACAGCTTGACAAGGACCGCCGACAGAAGGGCGTCGTCCGGCAGATCCAGCGTGGCGATCTGGGTCGCCTGCATCCGGCTGACAAGGTCCGGCAGGGTCAGGCCCCAGTCCCGCGGCGGAGTGCGGGCTGTCAGCAGAAGCGCCGCGCCCGAGGTGGCCAGGTTGTGCAGGTGAAAGAGCTGCGCCTCGGCCGGACCGATGCGGTCGGCGTCGTCGACCACGACGGGCCTGCCGGCAAGTGCCGCGATGTCGGCTTGGGCCAGGTCGGGGCCCGCCACGATCTCGGCCCCGGACAGGGCCGACCAGACATGCGCCAGATGGGTCTTGCCCGCGCCCTCGGGGCCGATCAGCAGAAGTTTGCGGCCCGGCCAGCCTTGCCAGCCTTCGAGGGACTGGAGCGCCAGGGCATTGGATGGCGCAAGGAAGAAATCCTCGCGGGTCATGGCCTCGGCGGTGGGCAGCGAAAAGGCCAGCTGGCGGGTCAAGCGCCGGGACCTCCGGCTTGCGTTTTCGGGGCGGCCGGTTTGCGGCGCGGGCGACGGGCCGGAGCCGGGGGCGGGGGAGCGCTGGTAAAGCTGGCGCTCTGCGCCGAAACGCCCGCCCGGCCCTGATAGAGCAGGCTTGCGCGGTACTGCTCGATCGCGAACCGGGTCAGGACCCCGATCGAAGCGGCAACCGGCACGGCGATCAACATGCCGACAAAGCCGAACAGCGTCCCGAAGGCCGACAGCGCGAACAGCAGCCAGACCGGGTGCAGGCCCACCGACTTGCCGACAAGGCGCGGGGTCAGGATGTTGCCCTCGACGAACTGCCCGACGGCAAAGATCGCGGCGATCAGACCGATCTGCACCCAGTCGCCCCAGAACTGGAACAGCGCCAGCCCGATGGCCAGCGCGCCGCCCACCAGCGATCCGACGTAAGGAATGAAGGTGATCGCGCCGGCGATGGCGCCCACGATCAGGCCGAACTGGAGGCCCGCAGCCATCAGGGCGACGGCATAGAAGGTCCCCAGCGCCAGGCAGACCGAGACCTGGCCGCGCACGAAGCCCGCGAGCACGGCGTCGATCTCGCGCGCGAGGCGGCGGATGGTGGGTGCATGGTCGAGGGGCAACATGCTGTCGATCCGGGCCACCATGTCGTCCCAGTCAAGCAGAAGGTAGAAGGCCACCACCGGCACCACGACGATGAACAAGAGGACCGAGATCACCCCCAGCGCCGAGCTGAGCACGCCCTGCGCCAGCTCGGCCCCGCGCGACTGGATCGCCGCGCCGATCTCGGCCAGGGTCTGGCGGATGGTCGAGGTCGAATCGGCCAGGTCCGGGAAGCGTTCCAGAAGGAACCCCTGCAACCTTTTGGCGATGTCCGGGGCCGCGTTGACCAGTGCGGTCAGCTGGTTGACCAGGGTCGGGATCACCGCCAGCACCAGAAGCACGACCATGACCACCGCGAAGAGCGAGATCACCGCGGTCGCCGTGACGCGGCTGAGGCCCGCCCGCTCCAGCCGGTCGGCAACGGGGTCGAGGAAATAGGCGATGGCGCCACCGACGAGGAAGGGCAGAAGCACATCGCCCAGTGCCCAGATGACCAGGAGAAACACCGCAGCGGCGATGCCCCAGTAGCGGAACTGGTGATTGATCGGCAGGGCCATCGCATGTTCCTTCGCTTTGTCCCACATATCACCGCAGCGTCCGCCCCGTGCAAGAGGCGGCTCCGGCGAAAAACCGCTGTCAGCATCCGCTTAGGCCGTGCGGGGTAAGCTGGCCCGCAATGGAGACCGGGTCTGCCGCGGGTCATGGTCGGGGCATCCGGGACAGGGTGTTCCGGGCCAGACCCGTTGTGCAAAGCGGGTCCAACCGAAAGGCAAGACGATGAAACTGAAACTTCTTTCCCTTCTGGCGCTGACAACGATGCCGATGGCCGCGCTGGCGATGCCCGCCGTGGGCGACCTGATCGGCACCGATCCCGAAACGGCCAAGGCCGCTCTGGAAAAGGCCGGCTGCCCGGTGACCAAATTCGAAGCCGAGGGCGGCAAGGTCGAGGCCAAGTGCAAGGATGCCGCCACCGGTGCCACCATGGAGATCTACATCGACCCGGCCAGCGGCAAGATTGCCGACATCAAGTCGGGAGACTGAGATGGCCGCCCCCCGGACCCGTATTCCCGTCGCTCCGCCCAGGCTCTGGGACCCCGTCGTGCGCCTGACGCATTGGGGCATCGCGGCCTCGGTCGTGCTGAATTCGTTTCTGGACGAGGGCGGAAGCCTTGTCCATGTCTCGGTCGGCTGGGTTCTGATGGCGCTTCTGGTGATGCGGCTGGTCTGGGGGGCGATCGGCCCGGCGGAGGCCCGATTCTCGGCCTTCCCGCCGAACCCGATGGCCGCGCTGCGCCACTTGCGCGATCTGGCGATGGGGCAGGTGCGGCCCTATCCCTCGCACAATCCGGCCGGAGCGCTGATGGCCTATGCGCTTTGGGCCACCTTGTCCGTGGTGATCGTCACCGGCCTTGTGATGACCGGCGGTGCGACACCGATGCAGGTCGCCGAGGAGAAGGCGGCGGTTGCATCCGGCGACTGGTCTGCTTTGATCAAGACCGGCGAAGGCGAGTCAGACGAGGATCGCGCCTTCGGAAAAGCTGCCAAGGAGGTGCATGAAGTGGCCGCGAACCTGTTGCTAGTCCTGGCGGCGCTCCACCTGGCTGGAGTGTTTCTGGAAAGCCGCGCCCTGCGGCGGAACCTTGTCGCGGCGATGCTGACCGGCCATCGGCCCAAATGACGACCAGCCCTGAAATCCGAACGGCCGGGCGCCGCCAGACCGTGGCGCTGTCGGTCTTCCTGTTGATCCAGACCCTGGGCGCGGTGTTCTACGTCGGGGACGTGATCGGCGATCTGCGCGATGACCCGGCCTCGGCGCATTTCGTCTTCGAGGCGATCGTGACCACCGCGCTGGTCCTGGGTATCGTGTTCGGGACCTTCGCCCTGCGTCGCACGATCGAAGTCCTGCGCGCGCAGGATCAGGCCCTCGCCGTTGCCCGAGGTGCCCTGTCCGACGTGATCGAGGCACAATTTTCGGCCTGGGCCCTGACCCCGGCCGAGCGGGACGTGGGGTATCTGGCGCTGAAGGGCCTGGACGTGGCCGAGATCGCGGACCTGCGCGGTGCGGCGCAGGGGACGGTGCGGGCGCAACTGACGCGGATCTATGCGAAGGCGGGGGTCTCGGGCCGCGCGCAGTTCGCCGCCTTCTTCGTCGAGGATCTGCTGGGGTCCGGGATCGCGCCGGTCGAGGTTGCCCTTTCCTGAGCCACGCCGTCTCGGGCCACGGCAGGGGGCGCGCCGAAGGCAACCGGCCGGGCCGGTCAGGCGACGGCGACGGCGATGGCGGCGAAGTGCAGCCCGGCGGCAATGGCAACAAAAAGGTGCCAGATCGCGTTCTGGAAGTGCAGCCGTTCCCAGACATAGAAGCCCACCCCCGCCACATAGGTCACCCCGCCCGCGACGAGAAGCCAGAGCGAGGCCGCCGGCAGCGCGGCCATCACCGGCCCGGCGGCGATGACGCCGACCCAGCCGAGCAGCACATAGGCCAGGATCGCCAGCCGGTCATAGCGCCCCGGCAGCGCCACCTTGACCACGATCCCGAGCGCGGCACCCGTCCAGACCACCGCGCCCAGCGTCCAGGCCCAGACCCCGTCCAGATGCGGGATCACTGCGGTATAGGTCCCGGCGATCATCACATAGATCATCGAATGGTCGAACCGCCGCAGCAGCCATTTCAGCGCCGAAGGCGGGGTCATGTTGTAGGCCAGAGAAAAGCCCCACATCAGGAAGAAACCGGCGGCATAGACGGCGAGGGCCGCGAAGGTGCCAGGCCCCGCCGTGGTAAGCCCGTGGAACAGCAGCAGCGGAAAGGCGATCAGCCCCGCCAGCAGCGCCAGCGCATGGACGATGCCATCGGCCAGCAACTCCTCTACCGAGAGGTCGCGCTTGAGGGTCCGGTAGTGATCGGCGGGCAGGGTCATGGGCTCAGTCTTGCAGGCAAATGTTGCCAAAGCATGACCGGCGGAAGGCGCGGGGCCAAGTCACCTTCGCGGGATCGGACGCAGCGTCAGCCCCTCCGCGCCGCCCAGAGGAGACCGCGCCGCATCAGTTCCGCCGCCGGGCCCTGGTCGATGACGGTCTTCTGGTGGCCCAGCGCGTTGTAATAGACCCGGCCCCGGCCATAGCCCTTGGTGAAGACGACCGGCATCGCCACGGGGCCGTTCACGCTGTGCGGCCCCTCGACCACCGGGAAGTCGCAGACCGCATGGACCTTCACCGCCGGATCGACATGCAGGTAATACTGTTCCGTCCTGACGGTGAAATCGCCGATGCCCGCGACCAGAGGGTCATCCGAGGTGATGCGGACGACATATTCCACCCCGTCATTGCCCGGATGCGCCACCCATTGCGCGCCGGTCAGGAACTGCCAGTCCACATTCTCGCGGAAGGCGTCGCACATGCCGCCGTGGCAGCCCGCGATTCCGGTCCCCGCCGCCACCGCCGCGCAGACGTTCAGCGCCTGGCTCTTCCCGATCTTCGACATGGTCCAGACCGGGACGATCAGGTCATAGGCCTGCACCGCCTGCGGGTCGTCAAAGCAGGACAGACTGTCGGTCAGCGTCACCTCCATCCCCGCCTCGCGCAGCCAGTCCGCGAACATCGGGCCGACCTTTTCGGGCTCGTGCCCCTCCCATCCGCCCCAGGTGACCAGTGCCTTCGTCATGTCCGACCCTTTCGCTCTGGCCGCAGGCTAAGAGCGCCCGGACCCGCGGTCAATCGACATGCCGAGGTCTGGAATCCCTGACACTATGTCAAAGATTGTTGACTTCAGGTCCGCTGAACTTTACCCGATCCGCAAGAAGGGAGCCCGACATGTCCTATGGCGAACGCGAAGCGCTGTCCGGCCTGGTCACCAGTCTGATCGTGATCTGCCTGTTTCTGTGGCGCCTGTCCGGCCAGCACGCGGCGGGCGTCTTCGAGGGGCCGGAGGCCCTGAAGCTCTGGGCGCGGGCGGTTCTGGTCCTGATCGGCTGGTCGATCGGCATCGCCATCGCGGTGGCCATCGCCTTTGCCGTCCTGCACAACATCCTGACCGGCGAGAAACCGAACGATCGCCGGGACGAACGTGACCGCGACATCGACCGCCGCGCGCTGATCTGGGCCTGGTACCTGCTGTCCTTCGGGCTGCTGGGGATCATCGTCAGCCTCGCTTTCGGCCAGACCGCCTTCCTTGCGATGAACATGGTGCTTGCGCTGTGCATCCTGTCGGAGGCCTTCAAGGACGCGATGAAGCTGGTCCTCTACCGGCGCGGGGCCTGAGGCATGGCCGCCCGACCCGGCCGCATCGAGAACCGCATCCGCCGCCTGCGGTTTGACGCGGGCGAGATGACGCAGAAGGACCTGGCCGACCGGGTCGGCGTCACCCGCCAGACCATCCTTGCCATCGAGAACGGCAAGTATTTCCCCACGCTGGAGCTTGCCTTCCGCATCGCCCGCACCTTCGGCGTCGGCCTCGACGAGGTCTTCACCTACCACGACGACTGATCGCAACAATCATGGAGAGTCCCATGTTCCGCTACTTTTCGCGGCCGATCCCGCTTGTCCTGCTGCTGGCCTTCCTGACGGTCATTCCGGTCCTGACATCCCTGACAGAGGTGTTTCAGATCCCGACCGGAACCTACCCTGCCGACAGCGCCCGGCTGGCCGTCGCGCCCGTGGCCTGGTTTGCCCATGTCCTTGCCGGGGTGGCCTTCGGGATCACCGGACCCCTGCAGTTCGTCCGGGCGCTGCGCCACCGCTTCGGCAGGCTGCACCGGATCGCCGGGCGGATCTTTGTCGTGGCGGGTGCGGCTCTGGGCCTGTCGGGCCTGTCGCTGCTGGCGCAGGTGACATCGGTCCGGACACCCGTGGCCGATATCGCCCGCGGGCTGTTCGGACTGGCGCTGCTGGTCGCACTGGCGCTGGCGATGGCCGCAATCCGCGACCGCGACATCCAGCGCCACCGCGCCTGGATGATCCGGTCCTATGCGGTCGGCATGGGGCTTGGGGTGGTCGGCCTGGTCTTCTTCCCGATCTATCTGGTCACCGGCGCGCCACCGACGGGCCTGGGGGCCGACATGCTGTTCGTCGCATCGTGGCTGGTGTCGATCTTTGCTGGTGAGGTGGTCATCCTTCGCCTGTCCACGGCAACGAACCGGAGGCCGGCATGAAGATCGCCAGCTACACCGCCTATGGCGGCCCCGAGACCATCGCCTTCACCGATGCGCCGATCCCCACCCCCGCTGCCGGCGAGGTCCTGGTCCGGGTCCGCGCGGCACCCGTGACGGCAGGGGATGCGCGGCTGCGCTCGGGCAAGGTGCCGCGCGGGCTGGGGCTGATGCTGCGGGCGACCATCGGCTGGCGCCGCCCGAGGGTGGCCGCAGGCTGGGCCTTTTCGGGCGAGGTGGCCGGGCTTGGGGCAGGGGTGTCGGAGTTTGCCCCCGGCCAGCGGGTCTTTGGCCTGACGGGTTTCAAGGGCGGCGCGCATCGGGAGTTTCTGGTGATCCGCGCCGATGGCCGGGTTCTGCCCCTGCCCGACAGCCTGACCCACGAGGAGGGTGCCGCCTTCTTCTTCGGCGGGCTGACCGCGGCAGAGTTCCTGATCGACCGGGCGCGCCTGCAACCGGGTGAGCGGCTGCTGGTCTGCGGAGCGACCGGCGCGGTCGGGGGGGCGGCGGTGCAGATCGGGCGGCATCTCGGCGCGCGGGTCAGCGCCACCGCTTCGCCTGCCAATCACCCTTTGGCCCGCGCGCTTGGGGCAGGGGAGGTCACGGATTACCGCAGGATGCCGCCACCCGGGCCCTTCGATGTGATCCTTGACGTGATGGGCAAGCTGGGCTGGGCCGGCGCGCGGGGCCTGCTGGCCCCTGCGGGCCGCCATGTCCAGATCACCGCCGACCTGTGGGAGATGCTGGGCGCAACCCTGCGGCCCCGGCGCGAGGGGCGGCGGATCATCATGGGCACGAACAGGGACGACCGGCCGTCGATGCAGCGTCTGGTCGCGCTGCATCGGGCGGGCGGCTACACCCCGGCGCTGGGTCCGGTCCTGCCCTTTGCCGAGCTTGCCCGTGCCCATGCCATTGCCGAAGGCTTCCACAAGCCCGGCAATCTGGTGGTGACGATGGCGGCCGTCTAGAACCGCTGCGGCGCTTCCGGCTTGTTCTGCACCACGTCCTCGATGGCGGCCATCACATCGGGCGTGAGCTTCGCCTTGTGGTCGAGGGCCTTCAGGTTGTCCTGCAACTGCTCCAGCCGCGAAGCGCCGAGGATCACCGTCGAGACGCGCGGGTTGGCCAGGCACCAGAGAAGCGCGAGGTGATGGATCGGCAGCCCCGCGCCGTCCGCGATCCGCGCCAGCGCCTTCACCTGCTCGACCCGCTGCCGCCCCTTGGGTCCCGCGATGATGTCGCGCAGCCATTCATAGCCCGGCAGGGCGGCGCGGCTGTCCTGCGGGATACCGTCGTTGTATTTCCCGGTCAGGAGGCCCGAGGCCAAGGGCGACCAGATCGTCGTGCCGAGGCCGTAGGTGTCATAGATCGGCAGATAATCGTGTTCGACCTTGTCGCGTTCGAAGAGGTTGTACTGCGGCTGCTCCATCGTCGGCGGGGTCAACCCGTCGCGGCGGGCGACCAGATGCGCCTCGGTGATCTGCTGGCCCGACCATTCCGACGTGCCCCAATACAGGACCTTGCCCTGGACGATCAGGTTGTGCATCGCCCGGACCGTCTCTTCGATCGGTGTGTCGATGTCGGGACGGTGGCAGAAATAGAGGTCGAGGTGGTCGACCCGAAGCCGCTTGAGGGCCGCATGGCAGGCCTCGGTCACATGCTTGGCCGACAGACCCCGCTGGGTGGGCTTTTCGCCGCCCCAGAACACCTTGGACGAGACGATATAGCTGTCGCGGCTCCACCCGAGCTCCTGGATCGCCTGGCCCATCACCAGTTCCGACTTGCCCGCCTCATACCCTTCGGCATTGTCGAAGAAGTTGATCCCGGCGTCATAGGCGGCGGTCAGCAGCTCCTTGGCGGGGCGCAGGTCCACCTGCCTTGCGAAGGTCACCCAGGAGCCGAAAGAGAACTCGCTGACCCTCAGACCCGATTTGCCGAGACGACGATAGTCCATGACGCTCTCCTGTTTGCTATGTCGGACGGCAAGGTGACGGGTGCAGGCGAAAGATCAAGCCTGATCGCTTCACAAGGGCGGCAAAGCCCGTATTCGCGGACAGGCTTGGCAAAAGGCGGCTGGTCCCGGTTCATCACCTGGAAGGCCAGCAGGAACAACAGGTCGAGGCCGTAAAGCGCGGCCGCGACCTTTTCCACTCAGCGCCCGGCGTAGATCTGGGCGATCCGGTCGACTGCGGCCTCGGGAGAGACCTCTTCGCTCTCGCCCGAGCGACGCGAGGTCAGTTCGACCACCCCGTTCGCCAGCCCCCGCGGCCCGACGGTGATCCGCCAGGGCAGGCCGATCAGGTCCATCGTGGCGAACTTCGCCCCGGCCCGTTCGTCGCGGTCGTCATACAGCGCCTCAAGCCCCTTCGCGGCGAGCGCCTTGTAAAGCCCCTCGCAGGCCGCATCCGCCGCGCTGTCGCCCTGCTTGAGGTTCACGATGCCGACCGGGAACGGGGTCACGCCTTCGGGCCAGATGATCCCCTTGTCGTCGTGGCTGGCCTCGATGATCGCGCCCAGAAGGCGGGAAACGCCGATCCCGTGGCTGCCCATCTCGACCGGAACCTTGGTCCCCTGTGCGGTGGTCACCTCGGCCCCCATCGCGGCGGAATACTTGGTGCCGAAGTAGAAGATCTGCCCGACCTCGATCCCGCGCCCGACCTTGCGGTGGGCCTCGGGCACGGTCTCGAACACCGCCGGGTCGTGCGTCTCGTCGGTGCGGGCGTAAAGGGTGGTGAACTCCTCGCAGACTTTCGCGACCTGTTCGCGGTCGTCATAGTCGATCTCGCGGGTGCCCAGTTTCAGGGCGGTCACGCGGTCGTCGTAGAACACCTCGGATTCGCCGGTCTGGGCGAGGACCAGGAATTCATGCGTGTTGTCCCCGCCGATGGGGCCAGAGGCCGCGCGCATCGGGATCGCGGTGAGCCCCATGCGTTCGTAGGTCCGCAGGTAGCTGACCATGTGGCGGTTGTAGGCGTGCAGCGCGCTGTCGCGGTCCACGTCGAAGTTGTAGCCGTCCTTCATCAGGAACTCGCGCCCCCGCATCACCCCGAAGCGGGGCCGCATCTCGTCGCGGAACTTCCACTGGATGTGGTAGAGCGTGAGCGGCAGGTCCTTGTAGCTGGTGACGTGGGACCGGAAGATGTCGGTGATCATCTCCTCGTTGGTGGGGCCGTAGAGAAGCTCGCGCTTCTGGCGGTCGGTGATCCGCAGCATCTCCTCGCCGTAGTCGCCGTAGCGGCCGGATTCGCGCCAGAGGTCGGCGGGCTGGATGGTGGGCATCAGCAAGGGGATGTGACCCGCCCGGATCTGTTCCTGATGGACGATCTCTTCGATCCGGCGCAGGACCCGGTAGCCGAGCGGCAGCCAGGAATAGATGCCCGCGGCCTGCTGTTTGATCATCCCGGCCCGCAGCATGTAGCGGTGGCTGACGATCTGCGCCTCGGCGGGGTTTTCCTTGAGGACGGGGAGGAAGTAGCGGGAGAGACGCATTTTGGGCCTGCCATGGGAAAGGGTCCCGGGTTTCCTAGCGGGTCAGGCGGAGGCAGGCAAGCGCCGCGCGCGGCGCTTGTTTTGGGGTGAATGATTTCAAGGGGTTGGCTGTGGGCGTTTACGAGTTGGTAAGATGTGCCGCGGGTGGGTTCCCACCCCCGGCGCCTCTACACGGAGGGGGAGGGGAGGCGGTTTGGGCGGGTCGGGTGGGGTGAGGGGTGGTGGGCCGGGGGAGTCGGGGTGAACCCCGACCTACGCGGGGCGTATCAGCGCCGCGACGGCGGGGAGTCGTAACGCGCCGAGGAAACTGGATCCCCGCCTTCGCGGGGATGACAGGGAGTGGAGAGAGTCGGTCTGAAGCCCGACCTACGGGGTGCGGGAGGTCCCACCCCGGCTTGAGCCGGGGACTCGGGGTGACACAGGAGGCCCCGGGTCAGGCCCGGGGCGCGGGGTTTCGGGGCGGCGGCGAGGGGCAAGGCGATGCTGTCCCGTCGAGTGGTGTAGCTGGCGCTGATCGTCACCGTGATGTTCGGCGCGGGCCTGCTTGATCAGGATGCC
>NZ_QMJY01000014.1 GCF_003574395.1 Tabrizicola thermarum | reverse complement strand
AGGCCCTCGCCGAGGAATTCGAAAAAACAACAACAACCGTTGCACTTGGAACTTGAGTTAACCAATCGTGAACGCCCACGGACAAGTCGTTGAAATCGCTTGTGGCGCTTGCCTGCCCACGCGCGGGCAGGTCAATCCAGCCGCGTCCGGGCGGCAAGCCGCAGCGCGTGCGACGGATCGCGCGCCATGGCGGGCAGGACCGGATCATACCCCGCCCGGATCACCGCCCCGATCTCGGGCCGCAGGATCACCCTCTCCCCCACCCGCGCCAGCGGCGAGGTCCCGTCAAAGGCCCGGTCCGACCACAGCACCACCGTCTGCACCGCCTGAGCCAGCGCCAGCGTCTCGGCCTCCATCGCCGCCAGCGCCGCATCCATCTTCAGGAAGACGAAGGCCGCCTTGATCGACCCGTCCCGGTCGAACCGGAAGATCCGGTACTGGTTGGCCCCCGCGCCTTCCAGCCGGTCCACCAGGGCGGGAAGCTCCGGCACCAGCCGACCCAGGTCCCTGACCTCCAGCAGTTCGCCCCAGTCCCGGAAGGCGAAGACCATCAGGTTCGCGCCCAGTTCCGGGTCCGTCTCGGCCATCCGGTGCCGGGCCAGCGTGACGACGGCCTCGAACGCGCCCTTGAACACCGCGAGGCTTGCGTCGTCCACCCCGAAGACCACCGGAACGATCGGCCGCCCCCAGCGCGCGAACAGATACTGCCCGTTGCCCCGGGTGAACAATGCCTCGATCTCATCCGGCCCCATGCCCGCCTCCATGATTTGCTCTTTTCAGAAATACTCTCTGGGGGTTCGGGGGGCGAAGCGCCCCCGACGGCCGAGGAGGAGGCGCAGCCCGACGACGAGACAAAAGCCTCGCGCGTCAGCGCTCCGCCTACTTCCCCCCGAAGAGGTCCGCCTGTCCCGGAGTCTTTGGCGCCTCCAGCCCCAGATGCCGCCATGCCTTCTGCCCCAGCATCCGCCCGCGCGGCGTGCGCAGGATCAGGCCCTGTTGCAGAAGATATGGCTCGATCACCTCCTCGATGGCATCGCGCGGCTCGGACAGGGCCGCCGCGATCGTCTCTACCCCCACCGGCCCACCGCCGTAGTTCTCGGCCAGAAGCGAAAGATAGCGCCGGTCGGCCCCGTCCAGCCCCAGATTGTCCACCCCCAACCGCGTCAGCGCCCGGTCGGCTAGCGCACGGCTGATCCGTCCGCCTTCCTCGACCAGCGCGAAATCCACCACCCGGCGCAGAAGCCGCCCGGCGATCCGGGGGGTCCCCCGGGCCCGCCGGGCGATCTCGCGGCAGCCGTCGGCCTCGGCCTGCACGCCCATCAGCCGGGCGCCCCGGGTGACGATCTCGAACAGCTCCGCCTCGGAATAGAACTCCAGCCGCGTCGGGATGCCGAAGCGGTCGCGCAGGGGCGTGGTCAGCAGGCCGAGCCGCGTCGTCGCGCCGACCAGCGTGAAGGGTTGCAGGTCGATCCGCACGGTCCGCGCGGCGGGGCCTTCGCCGATGACGAGGTCAAGCGCGAAATCCTCCAGCGCCGGATAGAGCACTTCCTCGACCACCGGAGACAGGCGGTGGATCTCGTCGATGAACAGCACGTCGCGGGGCTCGAGGTTGGTCAGGATCGCCGCCAGATCGCCGGGCTTGGCCAGCACCGGGCCAGAGGTCATGCGGAACCCGACGCCAAGCTCGCGCGCCATGATCTGCGCCAGGGTGGTCTTGCCCAGACCGGGGGGGCCGTGGAACAGCGTATGGTCCATCGCCTCGCCCCGCATCCGGGCGGACTCGATGAAAACGGCAAGGTTGGCCCGCGCTTCCGCCTGCCCGATGAACTCGGCCAGCATCTGCGGCCTCAGCGCCTTGTCGGTGTCCTCGGGCAGTTTCTCGGGGCGGAGGGTCGGGTCAGAACTCATTTCGGGGCCAGAACCTTCAGCGCCGCCCGGATCAGCGTCGCCGCATCCGCATCAGCCAGATCCCCCGAGACCGTCGCCACCGCCTGCGCCGCATCCCCCTGCCCATAGCCAAGGTTCACCAGTGCCGACAGTGCGTCGGCCGAGGCCGAGGCCCGGCGTGCGGCGCCTTCGTCCGGTTTCCCCGCCTTGCGCGGGGCAGGGGCGGTGTCTTCGATCACCGCGTCCTCGGCGGCCGCCTTGGTTGACAGGCCGGCGCCCGCCGCCATCACGCCGGGGGCCTTGGCCTTCAACTCAAGGATCACCCGCTGCGCAAGTTTCGGCCCGACGCCCGGCGCCGCCTGGACCGCCCGCGCGTCTCCCAGGGTGATCGCGCGGCCCACGCCTTCGGCCCCAAGCGTCCCCAGGATCGCCATCGAAGCCTTCGCGCCCACTCCCTGCACGGTCATCAGAAGCTTGTGCCATTCCTTTTCCAGCATGGTCGGAAAGCCGAACAGTTGCAAAAGGTCCTCGCGCACCAGAAGGTCGGTATAGAGCGAGACCGCCTCGCCCACCCCGGGCATCGCGGCGAGCGTGCGTTCGCTGACATGGACGATATAGCCGACCCCGCGCACGTCGATCAGGACATGATCGGGGCCGCGCCAGTCGAGCCGCCCGGAGATGCGCCCGATCATTCCGCTGCCCTCAGAGCTGCCGCCAGCCGACCCGAGGACTGGACGTGATGGGCATGGCAGATCGCCACGGCCAGAGCGTCCGCCGCATCCGGCCCGGCAATCCTTGCGCCCGGGAACTGCAGTTTGACCATGTGGTCGACCTGCACCTTGGCTGCGTGGCCGACGCCGACCACGGTCTTCTTCACCGCGTTCGGGGCATATTCCCCCACGGCCAGCCCGAACTGAGCCGGGACCAGCAGGGCGATCCCGCGCGCCTGGCCCAGTTTCAGCGTCGCCACCGCGTCCTTGTTGACGAAAGTATGCTCCACGGCCGCTGCCTCTGGCTGCCAAGTGCGTAAAACTTCTGTCAATTGCGAATGAAGCGACAAAAGCCGCACCGCCAGATCGCCGTCGCCGCCGTCGGAATGGCAGATACCGTTGGCGACGTGGGTCAGGCGCGACCCTGCCACATCGATCACGCCCCAGCCCAGGTTCCGCAGCCCCGGATCGATGCCGATGACCCGCATCTTGCCCCCGTCGTCATTCTTGCCACAAGGGCTAGCACGAAAAGGGAACATCCGCCAATGGGTTTCCGGCAGAGCCCGGTCTCTGGCCGCTGAATTTTGCACTTGCAGAAAGCGACCTTCTGCGCAAGTATTGCGACACTTTCCAGAAGCCACGCTGGAAGGTTATGAAAAAGATGACAAAATTCTGACGCGCGCCATGCAGCGGCTGCATGGCGGCCTTGTTCGTTGTTGGCTTGCTTTGCACATGCAGCACAACTATTTCGCGGCGTATGGAGGAATGAGCCTCCGATCTGTGCAGTATGAGAACAAGGATGAAAGCCATGGCCGCTGTCGAGACGACCCGCCCGGCGCCCTTTGGCGCCATCACCACCTATCGTGCCATCAATGGCCTGTCGAACGTCGTTCGCACGTTCCGGGCCTGGAATGACGCCCGAGTGACGCGCAAGGCGCTGAGCAAACTTTCGGATCGCGAGCTGGACGATATCGGTCTGTGCCGCGGTGACATCGCCGATATCGGCCGCTGAGCCGGACCCCGGCCGAAAGCCTGGCCGCGACGTGACCTGAATAAACCGGAAAACGGGCCGCATCGAAAGATGCGGCCCTTCTTCAATGAACTGGCAGCAACTATTCGCTTGGGGTCAACGCGGAAGAACGGACTGCATCTGACCAGAGAGCCACAGGGTGACCGGGTCGGCCTGCATCAGCCAGGCGCCGACCGGATCGAACCCGTCGCCCGCCGCAAGGGCGCTGACACGGTTTTCGTAGGTCTGGGCCCCGACGAAGTAGTGGATCACCGCCTTCAAGCCGATCCCCATCGCAAGGACCAGCACGACCGGCTTGGCCAGTTTCAGCAACCGGCTTCCGCCGCGACCGGCCACCTTGCGGCTGACCGTTCCCGGCGCTTCGAACCCGTAGCCTTTGGCATGGGACTTCTCGATCCGCGCAACGCGGCTGTAAAAGTCATTAAGATTAGGATCGACCCACATATCTTTCACCCAGAGTAGCAGCTCTGACGCTTAATTTCTGCCGCATGCTTATGGCGAAATTGCGGCGCCTGACTCAGGGTGTGGACTAAGGGGCTTCCAGTCAAGGATTGTCCACTATTTCAAACCTTTTGTAGAACAAGCGTCGACCATTCGCCGATATCGTCACGACTTTGCAGACAAAGCCCTGCCTCTACGTAAGCCGCCGTCACCGAATCTGCTTGCACAGCGAGTAAACCCGAAAGGATGGCTCTACCCCCGGTTGCGAGGTGAGTCGCAATGGCGGGGGCAAGGTCGATCAGCGGGCCCTTCAGGATGTTGGCGAAGATCAGATCGTAGGGCGCGGCTGCCCTGATTCGGTCGTGATCGAGGCCGGCTGCTTCAAGGCATTCGACCCGGCCTTGCAGGTTGTTGATGGCGACATTGGCCTCGGCCACGTCCACCGCCACGCGGTCGATGTCGCTGGCGATGACCAGCGCATCGGGCAGGGTGGATGCGGCGGCCATGGCGAGGACCGCGGTCCCGCAACCGATGTCGGCCACCCTCGCAGGGCGCCAGCCGTCGGTCAGCAGCCGGTCGAAGGCCAGAAGGCAGCCCAGCGTCGTGCCGTGGTGGCCGGTGCCGAAGGCGACCGTCGCCTCGATCTGGAGGGGCACGCGACCGGGGGGGACCTTGTCCGCGTCATGGCTGCCGAAGACGAAGAACCGGCCGGCATCCACGGGCGAGAGTTCGCGGCGGACATGGGCGACCCAGTCCACCTCGGGCAGTTCGGACAGGGCGAAGGGTTTCGCGCCGAAGGCGGTGGCCAGGACTTCCAGCATCACTTCATCGGGCGCCTCGAGGAAATAGGCGCCGACTTCCCACAGGCCCGAGCCGTCCTCGATCTCGAAGACGCCGACGCCGGTGGGTTCGGGGGTCATCCGCTCCATGGCGGAGGCGAGGGACTGCGCGGCCTCTTCTCCGGGAAGGGTGGTGAGGGCGGAATAGGTGGGCATGGGCGATCTCCGGGGTTCAGGGCCGGATAGTCTCCGGCCCTGCCCGGGTCAAGCGCGGACGCCGGTTCCGATGGGGCAGCTGACGCCGGTGCCGCCCAGGCCGCAATAGCCGCCCGGGTTCTTGGCCAGGTATTGCTGGTGGTAGTCCTCGGCGAAGTAGAAGGTCGGGGCAGGGAGGATCTCGGTGGTGATCGGACCCATCCCGGCCGCCTTCAGCGCCCGGGCATAGACCTCTTTCGACGCTTTGGCGGCGGCGAGTTGTTCATCGGTGTAGGTGTAGATGCCCGAGCGATAGGTCGAGCCCACATCATTGCCCTGCCGCATTCCCTGCGTCGGGTCATGGCCTTCCCAGAAGACCTTGAGCAGGTCCTCGTAGGAGACGCGGGCGGGGTCGTAGATCAAGCGGACCACTTCGTTGTGGCCGGTCAACTGGGTGCAGGTTTCCTTGTAGGTCGGGTTCGGCGTGTAGCCGCCGGCATAGCCCACCATGGTCAGCCAGACGCCGGGGGTCTGCCAGAACTTCCGCTCTACCCCCCAGAAGCAGCCCATGCCGAACATCGCCTGTTCCATCCCCTCGGGCACAGTGGATTTCAGCGGGATGCCCGACAGGAAATGCGTCTCGGCCGTGGGCAGGGGCTCGGCCCGGCCGGGCAGGGCCTTGTCCGGCGTGACCATTTCCATCGACTTGCGGGTGAAGAACATGGGGGACCTCCGTTTGTGCATCGCAATATAGGCGATGCGCGCGAAATCCCAATGCAGGTTACAGCGGGTTCACCCCGCATTGACTGCGCGCCGCTATTCGGCCGGAACAGGAAGCCCACGCGAGAAGACCGTTTCGTTGCCCGGCCCGGGATGCCGGGGGATCAGGCAGACCAGGAGAAAGGCGAAAACGGCCATCCCGGCCCCGAGCAGGAACACATGATCCGGCGACCTGGCCCACATGTAACCCAGCGCCGCCGGCAGGAAGACGGCCGCGATATGGTTGATCGTGAAGGCCACCGCCGAGGTCGGCGCCATGTCCCTGGGATCGCCGATCTTCTGGAAATAGGTCTTCAGGCTGAAGGACAGGGCGAAGAACAGCTGGTCGAGTATGTAGAGTATCCCCGCGATCACGATCCCCCAGCCGAACCAGTAGAGCCCGCCATAGGCCAGGAACACGATGGTGAGGCCGATGTACTCAAAGCCCATCACGTTGCGTTCGCCATATTTGCCCAGGGCGCGGCCCATCGAGGGGGCGACCAGCATGTTGATCAGGTAGTTCACCAGCAACAGCCCGGTCATCTCGCTGACGCGCATCCCGAACTTCTCGACCATCATAAAGCCCGCGAAGACGACGAAGATCTGCCGCCGCGCCCCGGCCATCAACTGAAGCGCATAGTAAAGCCAGTAGCGACGGCGCAGGACCATGTGCTTGTGCTGGACGTGATCGCCCTGGAACTGCGGATAGGCGAGGGCCGCGAACACCACGATCAATAGCGTCAGGCCGCCCGCCGCCATGTAGACGGTGTTGTAGTCGAGGCCGAGCCGGTTCCAGAGAAGCACGATCGCCCCATAGGCCAGAAGCGAGGCCCCCGCCCCGGCCGCGACGATCCGGCCCAGCACGCGCGGCGCGTCCGCCTTTTCGATCCACTGCATCTGCAACGACTGGTTCGCGGTCTCGAAGTAGTGGAACCCGATCGAGGACAGGAGTGTCATGACCAGGATACCCATGTAGGACGGAAACCAGGCGGTGAAGGCCGTCGCGGCCCCCAGAAGGGCAAGAGCCACCAGCGCAAGGACCTGTTCGCGCAGCACCAGAAGCACCAGGATCGCCCCGACAGCCAGAAGCCCCGGCACCTCGCGCACGGTGTGCAGCCAGCCGATCTCTTTCCCGGTGAAGCCCGCGACCTCGATGACGAAGTTGTTCAGAAGCGCGGTCCAGGTCGCAAAGCTGATCGGCTGCGCGGCGGCCATGAGGAAAAGAAGCGCCTCGGGGCGCCGCCAGCGGGGCAGTTCCGCAGCCTTGGACAGAGGAAACAGCGCTTTCGCGGTCGGAGCCTTGACCATGGACCCGGCATACAGGGCATCTTGGCCAAGGCAAAGCCAAAGGTTGTGCCCGGAACAATCCTTGGGGGAAGGCTTCGCCGTGGCGGGGCGGGGTTGCTCTTTCGTCGGCGGCGGGTGTAGAGGGACGCATCACCGAAACGGGACCGAGGGTAGGGCCATGGCAGGCCATTCGAAATGGGCGAACATCCAGCATCGCAAGGGCAAGCAGGACAAGCTGCGGTCCAAGATGTTTTCCAAGCTGTCGAAGGAAATCACCGTCGCGGCCAAGATGGGGATGCCCGACCCTGACATGAACCCGCGCCTGCGTCTGGCGGTGAAGGCGGCGAAAGCGGCCTCGATGCCGAAGGACGTGATCGACCGCGCGATCAAGAAGTCGCAGATGGGCGAGGGGGCGGATTACACGGAAATCCGCTATGAGGGGTACGGCGTGAACGGCATCGCGATCATCGTCGAGGCGATGACCGACAACCTGAACCGCACCGCGTCGAATGTGCGGAGCTATTTCACCAAATGCGGCGGGAACCTTGGCACGACCGGCTCGGTCAGCCACAGTTTCGACCGGGTGGGCGAGATTTCCTATCCGGCCTCGGTCGGCTCGGCCGATGACGTGATGATGGCGGCGCTGGAAGCCGGGGCGGACGATGTGGATTCGGACGAGGACGGCCACTGGATCTATTGCAAGGTCGAGAACCTGTCCGAAGTGTCGGACGCGCTGGAAAAGACGCTGGGGGAATCGACGGAATCCAAGCTGGTCTGGCGGCCGCAGTCGCGCACCGAGGTGGATCTGGAGACCGCGCAGAAGCTGATGCGGTTGATCGATCTTCTGGAAGAGGACGACGACGTCCAGACCGTGACGCATAACTTCGACGTGCCCGAGGACGTGGCCGCGCAGCTTTGACGGAGCCGTCGGCGGATTGCCGACCCTGTCTGATGTCACGGGCCGGGGCTGGCGTCAGTCCCGGCCCGATCCGTTTCAGGCCACCAGACTTGCCCGTGCCGCCCGGCGGATCGCCTCGGTCACAGGGGCAAGGGACGGGGCCGAAAGCCGGGTGAATTGCCAGTAAAGCGCCACGTCAAGGGGTGTGTCGGGGATCAGCTCTACCAGGTTGCCGTCGGCCAGCAGGCGCGTGACGAGGGGTTCGGGATTCATGGCCCAGCCAAGGCCCGCCCGGCAGGCGTCGACGAAGGCGTGGGACGAGGCCATGCGATGCGTGGGCAGTAGCGGGCGGGTCAGGCCGGGGACCCGCGCAGCGGCCCAGCGGGTTTGCAGCCGGTCCTTGTCGGAAAAGGTCAGGGCGGGCGCTGCTGCCATCGCCTCGGCGGTCACGCCATCGGAAAACCAGCGCCGGACATAGGCGGGCGAGGCGGTAGCGCGGTAGCGCAGGGCGCCCAGGGGGATCGTGTCGCAGCCTTGCAGCGGGCCGGGATGCGCGGTGATGGCCGCCACGACCTCGCCGCGCCGCAGCCAGTCCTGGCTGACGTCCTGGTCGTCGATGACGAGGTCGAAGAGCAGCCCGTCGGTCGCGGCCAGCGCGGGGATCACGAAGGTCGCAAGGCTGTCGGCATTGACCGCGATGCGCAGGGTGGCGGGGCCGGCGGCAAGGCCAAGCTCCTGGTCCAGCGCGCGTTCAAGGAGGGCGATCTCGTCATGGTGGCGGATCAGACGCAGCCCGGTCTCGGTCGCGGTGCAGGGGGTGCCGCGACGGATGAGAAGCGCGCCGGTCCGCTCCTCCAGGGCCTTGATCCGCTGGGAGATGGCGGAGGCCGTGAGGTGCAGTTCGGCTGCCGCAAGGTCAAAGGACCCGCGGCGATGAACGGCGGCAAGGGTGGCGAGATGCGCGGGGTCCAGCATTAGCTGTGCTTAATCGACGACAGGAAGATTAACTGGAGTTTGGCAAGGCAGGTCCGTAGGTCAAGGGAAAAGGCAGGGAGGTCGGGATGGCGGAGACGGATCTGGGCGTGCTGTTGCGGTCGATGGAGCCGGTGCTGCATTCCGAGCCCTACGGCTATGCCGTCTGGCCGGGTGGGGCGCTGGCGTTCCAGCCCTTCGCCACGGTGGCCGAGGATGAAGGGCCGACCCTGATTGCCCGGCTTGCCGAGATGCAGGCCGCGGGGATCGCCTCGGACCCTTGGGCGCGGATCAGTCTGACGGTGCAATCGGACCTGGCGGCGGTGGGACTGACGGCGGCCTTTGCCGAGGCGCTGGGCCGCGAGGGGATCAGCTGCAACGTGATTGCGGGCTATCACCACGACCACCTGTTCGTGCCTTGGGAACGGCGGGAGGACGCGATGGCGGCGTTGCGGGGGCTGTCGGGTGCTTGAGGCGGCGGTCAACGGCTATCTGGTCGCGCTGAGCCTGATCCTTGCGATCGGGGCGCAGAATGCCTTCGTGCTGCGGCAGGGTTTGCGGCGCGAGCATGTGGGGCCGGTGGTGGCGGTCTGTGCGATCTCGGATGCGGTGCTGATCGGCGCGGGCGTGGCAGGGTTCGGGTCGCTGAGCGCGGCGGTGCCGTGGTTCGGTGAGGCGATGCGCTGGCTGGGGGTGGCGTTCCTGCTGGTCTATGGCGCGCTGCGGTTCCGGGCCGCCTGGCAGGGTGGTGAGGCATTGCGGCCGTCCGGTGCGGGATCGGCGCCGCTGGGGACGGTGCTGGCGACCTGTCTGGTGCTGACCTGGGCCAACCCGCATGTCTATCTGGATACGGTGGTGCTGATCGGGTCGATCTCGGCCCAACATGCGCCGCATCAGGCGGTGTTCGGCGTGGCGGCGGCTTGCGCGTCGCTGAGCTTCTTCACCGCGCTGGGGTTCGGGGCACGGTCGCTGGGTCCGGTCTTTGCGAAGGCCTCGGCCTGGGTCTGGCTGGAGGTCGGCGTCGGGGTGACGATGTGGGCGCTTGCCTTTGGGCTGGCGCTTGGGACGTAAGCGTTGCGGTGGCTGACAGGTCGGCCCCGGCGTCCGGCCCCGGTGTTTCAGCATGTCCACCGCTTCGGTGTCGGCGTTCTGCACGGTGGTGTCGTCGGCGAAGGCCTTGGCTTCGGCCTCGGTCGGGCGGCAGATGACATGGGAGAAGGTCAAAACGTTCACCTCGCGGCCCTTGGCGCGGGCCTGTTCCTTCAGCTCGGCGATTTCGCCCCTGGACCGGTCAAGGTCGATGGCCGGAGTGAACAGGAAGTTGGCGTTGTCGGTTGCAAACTCGCGGCCCTCGGGGCTGCCCGCGGCGTTGATGATCGGAATCGTCCCGCGCAGGGGCTTGGGGTCACCTTTCACTCGCCGGGCCTTGAAATAGGTTCCGTTCCAATCGAAATGGTCGTCCGAGGTCCAGAGCTTGCGCACCAGGTCGAACCATTCCTGCGCATAGGCGCAGCGGGGTTCGTGGTCGTCGGGCAGCGTCAGGCCAAGCGCCGCATACTCGGGCTTGTTCCAGCCAGCGACGATGTTCCGCTCCACCCGAGGCTGTCGACGAGCCGATCGGTGATCTGCGTGGCGATGCGGTGGCTGGGGTTCAGCGCAGTCAGCGGGTCCTGCGGGATCAGCGCCGCCACGGCTCCGATGCTGCGGCGGCGGTCTTTGAGGGGCAGCTTGAGAAGATCGGTCCCGTCGAGCAGGATTTCGCCCTCGGTCACTTCGACGGAGGGCGGCAGGATGCCCAGCACCGCCTTGCCGGTCATCGACTTGCCCTCGCCGGATACTCCCACCAGCCCCCGCACCCCGCCCCTGGCCACGTCAAGGGATACTCGGCGCAGGGGGTCGGGCCCTTGCGCAGCCGGACCGAGAGGTTGCGGATGGCGAGGTAACTCATCGCAGCACCGGGTCGAAACGGTCCTTCAAGCCTTCGCCGAGTTGAGTGAAGGAGAGGACGGTGATGAGCAGGGTGACGAGCGGTAAGTCAAGGATCCACCAGGCCTGGTGGATCGAGGAGCGGCCTTCGGCGATCATGCCGCCCAAGGTGGGGTCGTCGGTGGAGATGGAGAGGATCACACAGGACGGGATGGCCTCGACGATGACCGCGATGCCCATTTCAAGGGTCAGAAGGTCGGTGATGGTCGGCAGGACGTTGGGCAGGATCTCGCGCCCCATCGTCCCCGGCCGCCCGCGACATCGGGGGCGAAGTCCAGGCGCATCCCCCAGGCGCCGGGCAGCGCACGGATGTGCGGGTGCTCGAACGTTTCTTCAAGCCAGGAACGGGGTTGCGACAGCAGGAACCGGACCCTGTCCATCGAGCCCGCCAAGCCCTTGGCGCGCAATGTTTTGAGCATGAAATATGCAAATGCACGAATCTGCATCTCGGACCCGAGAAGCCCGAAGAGGCGCGGAGCCTTGGCCCCGAAACGGCTGGTCATGTCCTGGAAGGTCGCGGCGTCCCTGGGCGAGAGCGCACGGAAGGTGGCGAGGGGTTGGTCGCCCAGGGTCGAAACGCCCGCCTATCTGCCATCGACGAAGGATGAGGAGAGCAGCCGGTCCTCCGGACATTTTCGCAGGCGCAGCGGGCCAGTTCCGTGCCATACGCTTTGAAAAAGGGCTTCCGGCAAATAGCGACAGGTTCATTGCCGCCCAGTCGTGGCGGAAGCCGGTAAGGGTATGCCCCCCGGTCGTCGCCACCCCGCCTGCCGTGGCGGCCTGTCCGAAAACGCCGACCTTTCAGCCCTTGGCGTCCAGATGAAGTGCCGCGGCAAGCGTGTTATGGGCCGCCCCGATTCGGACTGCGTCAAGGGTATCGGCCATGCTTCCCGCCGGACAGATGCGAGGATAATTGCGAATACATCTAATTCTGTCTAGCGTGGTTCATGACGACCGGAAACATCCGGCGCCTCTTGCCGGGACGCCCGTCCAACAGGGAGAGACTGATGACTTCAGCAAGTGTTCTGCACTCGGTGGCGTGGATGATCGCTTCGGGCGCGATCGAGGTGGTGGATTGTTCAGGGGTTCTGGGGCCGGAGACGCCGCTTCTGAAACTGCCGCCGGATTTCGCCAAGGACACGCCGCCGATCAAGATCCACCGGATCAGCGAATACGACAAGGACGGCCCGTTCTGGGCCTGGAACTGGCTGGAGCTGGGAGAACACTCCGGCACTCATTTCGACGCGCCGCACCACTGGATCACCGGGAAGGACTATCCGGACGGCTATACCGACACGCTGGACGTTCAGCGGCTGGTGGCCCCGGTCAACGTGCTGGATTTCAGCGCCGAATGCGCGGCGGACCCGGATTTTCTTCTGACAATCGACCATGTGAAGGCCTGGGAGGCGAAGCACGGCGCAATCGGCAAGGGCGAATGGGTCGTGCTGCGGTCGGACTGGGACAAGCGGGCGCATGATGAAAACCTTTTTCTGAATGCGAACGAGACCGGGCCGCACACGCCGGGGCCGACCGCCGAGGTGATCGAATATCTGATCGGCAAGGGCATTGTCGGCTGGGGCAGTCAGTGCATCGGGACCGATGCGGGGCAGGCCGGGGGGATGACTCCGCCGTTTCCGGCGCATAATCTTCTGCACAAGAACAACTGCTTTGGATTGGCATCGCTGGCGAACCTGGACAAGCTGCCCGCGAAAGGGGCGATCCTGATTGCCGCGCCTCTGAAGATCAAGCAGGGCACCGGCTCGCCCATCCGAGCGCTGGCGCTGGTTCCGCGCGGGTAGGATGCGCCCGGATCACGTCATCATCGGCAGTGGGAACAACACGCTGGTCGCCGGGACGATGCCGCCCCCGAAAGGTGGCCGCAGTCTGCCCCCGCGACGTGAGGCTGTTTGCGACGGCCGCGGCCGGACCGACAAGATCAGGCTTCCCGGTTGCAGGCGTGACCTGGTGGCTGCGGCCCGGGCTTTGCTCATGGCCTCGCCGGCTGGGGCGCCCTTGGTCAACGGCGGCTGCATGCGGGGCGTGACTCTCGTCAGAGATAACCGCCGTGGCGGGTCGGGTGTCCTTGCAGCAAAGAGGTTGGGCGCATGACCGATCAGTCCCCCCCGGAGAAGGCACCCGAGGCCCTGCCCCGGCTGGGAGAGATCGGCCTGAGCAATTATGCGCCCTACCTGATGAACCGGATCATGGGGCGCTATAACGCAAGCCTGCGCGACGAGATGGCAGGGCTGGGCCTGACCACGCCGAAAATGCGGGCGCTGGCGGTGTTGTCGGTGATCGAGGGGCCGCTGATCCGGGAATTGGCGGTCTATTCGGTGGTCGAACAGTCCACCCTGTCGCGCGCGCTTGACCAGTTGGCTGCCGACGGGCTGATCCGGCGCGAGACGGACCAGGCGGACAGCCGCGCCACGCGGATCCATATCACCGACGCGGGACGCGCGCTTTTCGAGACGCTCTGGCCCCGCATGGCCGAGGCGCAGGAGCGCATGTTCCGAGGCATCGGGGCCGAGGAGCGGCGCGCCTTCGTGGGGACGCTGCAGAAGATGCTGACCAACATCCGCAAGCACGAGATCTGACATGGCCGAACGTTCCTTCAAGGCCGAAGTCGAACACCTGCGCAAGGGCGAGGGGGATACCTTCACCGGCGAAGGCATCCTTGCGATCACCAAGGCGCTTCTGGAAAACGGCGTGGGCTACGTCGGCGGCTATCAGGGCGCGCCGATCAGCCACCTGATGGACGTGCTGGCCGATGCCGAGGACCTGATGGCCGAGCTGGGCATCCGGTTCGAGGCCAATGCGAACGAAGCGGCTGCGGCGGCGATGCTGGCGGCAAGCGTCCATTACCCGATCCGGGGGGCGGTGACGTTCAAGGGCTCGGTGGGCGTGAACGTGGCGTCGGATGCGCTGGCGAACCTCGCGTCTTCCGGGGTGAACGGTGGGGCGCTCATCATCGTGGGCGAGGATTACGGCGAGGGTTCCAGCATCATGCAGGAGCGCAGCCACGCCTTTGCGATGAAGTCGCAGTTCTGGCTTCTGGACCCGCGCCCCAACCTGCCCAGCATCGTCAAGGCGGTGAAGGACGGATTCGAGCTGTCCGAGGCGTCGAACAGCCCGGTCATGCTGATGGTCCGCATCCGATCCTGCCATGTCACCGGCAGCTTCCAGACCCGCGACAACCAGCGCCCGAAGCTTTCGGTCAAGGACGCGCTGTCGAACCCGCAGTCGGATTTCGCGCGCGTCGTGCTGCCACCGATGTCCTATGCGCATGAGCAGGACAAGGTCAGAAACCGCTGGCCTGCGGCCGAGACGTTCATTCGCGAACGCGGCTTGAACGAGGTGTTCGGGCCAAAGACCGCCCCGGTCGGCATCGTCCTGCAAGGCGGCATGTACAACGGGGTGATCCGGGCGTTGCAACGGTTGGGACTGGCGGATCTCTGGGGCAACTCGCAGGTGCCGCTTTACGTCCTGAACGTGACCTATCCGCTGATTTCGTCCGAGTTTCTGGAATTCTGCGCGGGCAAGGATCAGGTGCTGGTGATCGAGGAAGGCCAGCCCGAGTTCATCGAACAGCAGCTGTCCACCTTCCTTTACCGTGCAGGGTCGCAGGTGAGGCTGCGGGGCAAGGGCCTTTTGCCGATGGCCGGGGAATACACCGGGCAGGTGATGCTGGACGGGATCACGGCCTTTCTGAAAGAGGCCGCGCCGCAGATGCTGCCAGCCCTCGTCCGCGCGCCGAACGAGGATCGACCGCAGATCCCCGACCTGACCAGGACCGTCCCGATCCGCCCGCCCGGTTTCTGCACCGGCTGCCCGGAGCGCCCGATCTTCGCCGCGATCAAGCTGGTGCAGAAGGAGACGGGGAAGCTTCAGATCTCGGCGGACATCGGCTGCCATCTGTTCGGCGCGCTGCCTCCGTTCGAGGTGGGGGGTGCCACGATGGGCTATGGCCTTGGCCCCGCGGCCAACGCCGCCTTCGACGGGGGCGGGGAACGGCGCCCGGTGTCGATCATCGGCGACGGCGGGTTCTGGCACAACGGGCTGTCGTCCAGCTTTACCAACATGGCCTTCAACAGGTCGGACGGCGTGGCGGTGATCGTGGACAACTATTACTCGGCCGCGACGGGGGGGCAGGACATCATGTCCAGCCGCGCCGACAACCCGACGAAGGCGACGAAACATCCGATTGCCAAGGCGCTGAAGGGCATCGGCATCGACTGGGTGCGGCAGGTGGATCGCACCTATGACGTGGGCCGGATGCGCGACGTGCTGCGCGAGGCGCTGACGACCGACACGCCCGGCCCGAAGGTCATCGTCGCCTCGTCGGAATGCATGCTGAACAAGCAGCGGCGCGAGAAGCCCCTGGCGCAGAAGGCGATCAGGGAAGGCCGCCGCATCGAGGTGCCGCGCTTTGGCGTGGATGAGGATGTCTGCACCGGCGACCATGCCTGCATCCGGCTGTCGGGCTGCCCGTCGCTGTCGTTGAAGAAACTGGACGACCCCCTGCGCGACGACCCGGTGGCGTCGATCGACCAAAGCTGCGTCGGCTGCGGCAACTGCGGCGAGGTGGCGGATGCCGCCGTTCTCTGCCCGTCCTTCTACCGCGCCGACGTCGTCCACAACCCGTCGAAATGGGAGGCGTGGGTGGCTGCTTTCCGCGCCCGGGTGATCGGCTGGTTGCAATCCCGCCGCGCTGCGCGACGGCTGGTGTTCGAGGATACGCCATGACCTTGCAGGATGCCATTGGCTCGGAACTGGACGCAAGGCAGGCTGATCCGCGGCTGTCGGGGATCATCAAACTGGCGATCCTTGCGGTCGGCGGGCAGGGCGGCGGCGTGCTGACCGGCTGGATCGAGGACCTGGCCCGCGCGCAGGGTTACGCCGCGCAGGCGACCAGCGTCGCGGGCGTGTCGCAGCGCACCGGGGCGACGGTCTATTATGTGGAAATGGCCCCGATAAGGCCCGGCGACCCGGTTCCGGTCTTCTCTCTGATGCCTGCGCCTGGCGATGTCGACATCATGATTGCCGCCGAGATGATGGAGGCCGGGCGTGCCATAATCCGCGGCTTCGTGACGCCGGACCGCACCACCCTCATCACCTCGACCCACCGCGCGCTGGCGGTGTCGGAAAAGATGGTGCCAGGCGACGGCATCGCCTCGTCCGAAGAGGTGATGGCCGCAGCCGGGATCGCTGCGCGCCGTGTGATCGCCGCCGACTTCGACGCACTGGCGATCCAGAGCGGCTCGGTCATCTCGGCCTCGCTGTTCGGCGCGCTAGCCGGGGCGGGGGTGCTGCCCTTCCCGCGCGAGGCCTTCGAGACCGCGATCAGGGCCGGTGGCAAGGGGGCGGAGGCATCGTTGCGGGCCTTTGCTGCGGCCTTCGATGTCGCCGCCAACCCTGCGCCAGAAGCTGCACCCGCGACGCAGGCCAAGCCCGAGCCGAAGGCGCAAGGCCCCGCGCGTCTGGTCGCGGAATGGGAAAGGCTTGCGGCCCGCGCGTCGGCCCTCCCCGCCCCGGTGGCCGAGCTTGCGCTGCCCGGTCTGCGCAAGGTGGTGGAGTTCCAGGATCTTGCCTATGGCGTGGAGTATCTGGACCGACTGGCCGGGGTGATGACGCGCGATGCTGCGGCGCATGGCTGGGCACTGTCCCGCGAGGCGGCGAAATACATCGCCAATGCAATGGCTTATGACGACATCATCCGGGTTGCCGACCTGAAGACCAGCGCCCGCCGACTTGATCGCATCCGCAGCGAGATGGGGGTGAAAGAGGCGAACGTCCTGCACCTGACCGAGTTCTTCCACCCCCGCGCGGCAGAGATCGTCGGCATGTTTCCCGCCCGCCTTGGTGCGCGGCTGGAGGCAGATCCGAAATGGATGGCCCGCCTGACCCGGTGGTTCGACAGGGGTCGTCGGCTGCGGACCGACAGTCTGCCTGCATTCGTTGCGCTTTATTTCCTGGGCGGGATGAAGCGCTGGCGTCGCCGCACGCTACGCCACGCCCGGGAACAGGCCCATCTGGCGCGTTGGCTGGAGACGGCACTGGCAGAAGTGCAGAGCAATTACGACCTTGCGGTCGAGCTGATCCGCTGTCGCCGCCTGATAAAGGGCTATTCCGACACGCACGCCCGGGGGCAGTCGAAGTTTGATCGTGTGCTTGCCGCGACGGCCCGTGTCTCGACCCGCGAAGATGCTGCCGACTGGTGCCGTCGCCTGCGTGAGGCTGCTCTTCGGGACGAAGAGGGCAGGGCGCTGGAGGGCGCGATCCGCACGATCGACAGCTTTGCCTGACGGGTAACGCAGGTAGAGGTGTGCGGATATGATCCCGCGGAATGATTGTGCCGCTGCGCGTGGGGCAGGGGGGTGGAGTGGTCCTGTTCAGTCGGACGGGGAGAGCTTGCCATTGCCCGGGCTTTCCGGTTCAGTCCCGGCCATGCACCGGGTGTCTGATCTTGGCCGGCCTCTGGAAGGGGCCTTGTGGATGGCGGGGGCGGGGCTTTCCTTCGTGGGGGTGAACGGAATTGTCCGCTACCTGGGCACCGAACTTCCCGCAGCGCAGTCGGCGTTCATACGATTCGGCTTTGGTCTGCTGTTCCTGCTTCCGGCGCTGTGGACGATGCGGGGGATGCGGATCGGGCCCGAGGTCGGGCGGTTGTTCCTGGGGCGCGGCGGGCTGCATGTGGTGGCGGTGGTCCTGTGGTTCTATGCCATGGCGCGGGTGCCAGTGGCCGAGATGGCGGCGATTGGTTTTCTGGGGCCGGTGATCGTTCTGGTGATCGGGGGCTTGCTGCTGGGCGAGGGGCTTGGCGCGCGGCGGGTGATGGCTGTGCTGGTGGCCATTGCGGGCGGATTGATCGTGTTGCGGCCGGGGATGCGGGACCTGTCGCTCGGGCACCTGTCGCAACTGGGCGCCACGGTGTTCTTTTCGCTGAGCTACATCATCGCCAAGCGGCTGAGCCGGGAGGCCCCTGCCTCGGTGATCGTGGCCATGTTGTCGGTCACGGTCACTCTGGGGCTGATGCCGCTGGCGCTGTGGCAATGGCAGCCGGTGCGCTGGGAGCAGTGCGCCTGGCTTGCGGCGGTCGCGGCGCTGGCGACGCTGGGGCATTACGCGATGGCCCGGGCGTTCCGGGCCGCCCCCCTGGCGGTGACGCAGCCGGTGACCTTCCTTCAGTTGATCTGGGCCGCACTTCTGGGGGCGCTGGCCTTTGGCGAGCCGGTGGAGGCCTGGGTGATGGCCGGGGGCGCCCTCATCATCCTGGCGATCAGCGCCAACACCTGGGTCGAGGCGCGGCGGGACCGGCTGGCCCCGGCGCTGGTCGAGGAGCCCTGAGCGTAGGGTGGGCAGATGGCCCACCCTACGAGCGAGCGTGACGGCAGCGGCAGGGCGGGATGGTTTGCGGGAGAGCCTCCGGCGGGAGTATTTCGGAAAAGCGCAAGTCCGGGGTTGCCGTTGCGCGACCGGCAGGGCGTGCGCGCGGGCTGGTGAGTGGCTGTTGACAGACTTTTCCTAGGGTCGCGGGCCAAGGCGATCCCCGGAGGTTTCTGATGCCCGACGATACGACGATCCTGTCGCTGCCCCTGATCCTTCCGGCGCAGGCGCAGAAGCATGTCACCCACAACGAGGCCCTGGTGAAGCTGGACCTGATTGTGCAGCTTGCGGTCATCAACCGGACCCTGACCACGCCGCCCTCGCTGCCCGCCATCGGTGACCGGCACATCGTGGCGGCAGGTGCCACCGGCCCCTGGGTCGGGCAGGCGGGGCGGATTGCGATGTTCACCGAGGCGGGGTGGCAGTTCACCCAGCCGCTGCCCGGCTGGCAGGCCTATGTGATGGCGGAAAGCCAGATGGCCTTTTACAACGGGCTGACCTGGATCGCCCTGTCGGACGGGCCGTTCACGGTGGGACAGCTGGGGGTTTCTGCCACTCCCGATGCCACGAACCGGCTGGCGGTCTCGTCGCCCGCGACCTTGCTGAACCACGCCGGGTCGGGGCATCAGCTGAAGCTGAACAAGGCGGTAGCCTCGGATACCGCCAGCCTTCTGTTCCAGACCGGCTTTTCGGGCCGGGCCGAAATGGGGACGGCGGGGTCTGACGATTTCTCGGTCAAGGTCAGCGCGGATGGCAGCGCCTGGTTCACGGCCCTGGAGGCCGATGGCGCGACGGGCGAGGTGCTGCTGCCGCAGCCCGTGCATCTGGGCGGACAGGCGGGGGATCCGCTTAGCCCGGCAGACGGAACGCTGTGGCTGAACGCCACGACCGGAGAAGTCAAGGTGCGCAGCGCCGGCGTCACGCAGGTGGTCGGTGGTGGGGGCGGCAGTGGCGGCGTCAGCGACGGCGACAAGGGCGACATCACGGTGTCGGGTTCGGGGACGGTCTGGACCATCGACGCGGGAGCGGTGACGCTGGACAAGCTGGCCGACATGGCGACGGACAGCTTCCTTGGCCGCGACACGGCGGGCACGGGGTCGCCCGAGGTGCTGACGCCCGCGCAGGCGCGCGCGATCCTGAACGTGGCGGACGGGGCGACGGCGAATGCCTCGGATGCGGCGCTGCGCGACCGGGCGACGCATACGGGGACGCAGCCGGCGGCGACGATCACCGGGCTTGCGGCGGTGGCCACCAGCGGGTCGGCGAGCGACCTGACCACGGGCACGCTGCCAGCGGCGGCGTTTGACGATGCGGCGCATGGGGCGCGCGCAGGGGGCGCCCTGCATGCGGCGGCGACCGCTTCGGTTGCAGGCTTCATGTCGGCGGCGGACAAGACCAAGCTGGACGGAGTCGCTGCGGGGGCGAACAACTATGTCCACCCCGACCATACCGGCGATGTCACCAGCACCGGCGACGGCACCACGTCGCTGGACAAGACCGCGATAACCGGGAAGGCGACTGTCACGCCGGACGGTGCGGATTATGTGCTGATCAGCGATACGTCGGACGGGGGCAATCTCAAGAAGGCGCTTGTGTCGGGGCTTGGCGGCGGCGGCGGCGGGTCCCCCGGCGGGGCCTCGGGCGAGGTGCAATTCAACAACGCGGGCAGCTTCGGCGGCGCGGCGGATGTCCAGATCGAGGGCGGGCAGCTTCGCCTTCCGGCGATTGCGACCCCGGCAGCGCCTGCGGCGGACGGCTTGAAGCTGTTCGGCCGCAAGGTCGCCGGTCGGGTGATGCCCGCCTTCATGGGGCCGAGCGGTCTGGACAGTTCGTTGCAGCCGTCTTTCGCGCGCAACAAGATGGGGCTGTTCCTTCCGGCCGGGAACGGCGGGGCGGACGCGCAGGTCGGGATCGCGGTCAGCGCGACGGGCACGGCAACGACGGAAAGCGTGGCCACGACAAACCTGCACAACTACATGCGGCGGCGGTCGTGGCGGGTGACGACGGCCTCGACCACCGCCGTTGCTGGCCTGCGGGGTGGCGCCCTGCAATGGACCCTGGGCGGTCCATCCGCAGGCCTGGGCGGGTTCCATCTGGTCTGGCGGTGGGGACCGGCGACCGGCGTGGCAACCGCGACGCACCGGGCCTTTGTGGGCATGCGCAACACGACCGCCGCGCCGACGGATGTCAACCCGTCCACGCTGACGAACATGTTCGGCATGGGTTACGACAGCGCCGACACCAACATCCAGTTCATGCACAACGACGGCGCGGGCACGGCCACGAAGATCGACCTCGGGTCCGGCTTTCCGAAGCCCGGCACCGATCTCACCGCAGTCTATGAGATCGCGCTTTTCGCGCCTCCGGGGACGACGCAGACCCTTGGCTATGAGGTGACGAACCTGGTGACTGGCGCGGTCGCAACGGGCATCGTCACCACCGACATCCCGGCCACCACGACGCTGCTGACGCCCTATGGCTACATGAGCGTGGGCGGCACGTCCTCGGTGATCGGCTTTGCGACCATGAGCCTTTATATCGAAAGCGACTACTGACATGACCCTGCACGTTCTGTTCACCAAGGATGGCGTCCCCGGCTGGATCGGCAGCGACCCGCGCGAGGGCAGCGAATCGGTCGAGGGCCTTACGGTCGAGTTTCTGGCAACGCATCGACGCACCTCGCGCGGGAAATGGGTTGCTCGTCCACCGGCGGCGGAGGTCGATCCCTCGCCCGAGGATAGCGCGGCGCAGCGCGAGGCAGAGTATCAGGCGGCACTGATCGCCCGCGACGAGGCCCTTCGGCTCGCCCTTGCGGCAGAGGCCGATCCGCTGTTCTTCAAGTGGCAGCGCGACGAGGCAAGCCGGGAGGACTGGCTGGCCGCCGTGGCCGCGGTGAAGGCGCGGTTCCCGAAGCCCGAGCGCGCCTGACACCAGAGCGGGGCCCGCCAGACGTGGTGGCCCTGCTTGCAGAAGGCGGCAAGGTGACAAGCGCGGGATTTGACACCCTTTCGGCTGCTGCATAGACATGCGGCCAGCTTTGAAGGGGCGGCACAATGCGCATCGCGATGATCGGGACGGGGTATGTGGGGCTGGTCTCTGGGGCCTGCTTTTCCGACTTCGGCCATGACGTGGTCTGCGTCGACAGGGATGCCGACAAGATCGATCGGCTGAACCGCGGCGAAGTCCCGATCTTCGAGCCCGGTCTGGAGGCGCTGATCGCCAAGAACTCCGCCGCCGGGCGGCTTACTTTCACGACGGACCTGAAGGCCGCGGTAGATGGGGCGGAGGCGGTGTTCATTGCGGTCGGCACGCCCACCCGGCGCGGGGACGGACATGCCGACCTGACCTATGTGATGGCAGCTGCGGCCGAGATCGGGCGCGCACTGACCGGCTATGCCGTGGTGGTGACCAAGTCCACCGTGCCGGTCGGGACCAATCGCAAGGTGGCCGAGGCGATTCGCGACGCGAACCCCAAGGCCGAATTCGATGTCGCCTCGAACCCCGAGTTTCTGCGCGAGGGGGCTGCGATCGACGATTTCATGCGTCCCGACCGGGTGGTGGTGGGGGCCGAGACGCCGAAGGCCCGCAAGGTGATGGCCGAGCTTTACCGGCCGCTCAGCTTGCGCGAGTTTCCGATGGTCTACACCGGGCTTGAAAGCGCCGAGATGATAAAATACGCGGCGAATGCCTTCCTTGCGACCAAGATCACCTTCATCAACGAGATTGCCGCCCTGTGCGAAAAAGTCGGCGCGGATGTGAAGACGGTGGCCAAGGGCATGGGCATGGACGGGCGCATCGGCGAAAAGTTCCTGCATGCAGGCCCCGGTTACGGCGGCAGCTGTTTCCCCAAGGATACCAAGGCTCTGGCCCGGATCGGTCAGGAACATGCCACGCCGATGCAGATCGTCGAGACGGTCATCAAGGTCAACGAGGAAGTGAAGCGCCGGATGATCGAGAAGATCGTCGATCTCTGCGGCGGATCGGTGCGCGACAAGACGATTGCGGTTCTGGGCGTGACCTTCAAGCCAAATACCGACGACATGCGCGAGGCGCCCTCATTGACCATCATCCCTGCCCTTGTGGGGGCGGGCGCCAGGGTCCGGGTCAGCGATCCGCAGGGCCGCCACGAGGGCGAAGCGCTGCTTCCCGGCGTCAAATGGGTCGAGAACCCCTATCAGGCGGCCAACGATGCCGATCTTCTGGTGCTTCTGACCGAATGGAACGAATTCCGCGGTCTTGATCTGGCCAAACTTGCCCGCAAGATGGCGGTGCCGCAGATGGCCGACCTGCGCAACATCTACGATCCGGCCGAAGTCCGAGAGGCAGGCTTTACCGCCTATGTGGGGGTCGGTCGCTGACCTTCTGCGCGCCCTTCCGCAGGACTTTTCCGAAAATCCCGACCAATCGCCCCGATTGTGCCCTGATCGGCTCATCGCGCATTAGGACTTCGTGCCGCATCCTCACCCTTGGGTAATTGGGTGTGTGTGGGGCCGGAAGTGATAAACTTTCTGGTGGTGGAAACGTTTGCGGCCGCGCCGTTGAACGTGATCTCGGGTATCTGCGACTTCGAGATCGTGGTCCAGGGTGGCAAGACGCTGCTTTACACCGCGACCCGCGCGGGCGGCGGAGTGCTGGCGCTGGAAATCGGCAGCACCATGACGCTGCTGGACCAGGAAAACATCGCGCCCGGAGTGTCGCTGCCAGCCGAAGCCACGATCGAGACGGTGACCATCAACGGCACGCCCCATCTGATCGTCACCGGGGCGAACCAGGCCGGGGTCAATGCCTTCGCCATCACGGCGACCGGGGCGCTGAACAGCCCGATTCAGCTGCCCGGCAGCCTGTCCGGCGCGATCTCGGCCCAGGCGGTGATGCAGCTTGGCAGCGCCACCTATTTCTACGCCGCCCGGATGGGCGAAAGCACCATCTACACCTATTCGGTCGCGGCCAACGGCACGATGACGCTGGTGGGCAGCAAGGTGCTGGACGGCCCCCATCCCGGCGTCGACATCGGCAGCATGATCCCGGTCACGGTGGGCAGCCAGAAGTTCCTGGTCAGCCTGTCGCTGGAGGCCGATGTCGTGCGGGCCTTTCCGGTAGGCGCGAACGGCGCGCTGGGCAATGCCACGGCGATGGGCGCACCGCAGGGGCTGGGGATCAACGAACCTTCGGCGGTCCGGGTGGTCGAGATGGGCGGGACGACCTACCTCATCGTCGCCTCGACCAATTCGTCGTCGATCAGCGTCATCGGGCTGACGGCGGATGGCACGATGTTTGTCACCGACCATGTGATCGACACGCTGGACACCAGGTTTCAGGCCACGCAGGCGGTGGCGACGGCGCAGGTCGGCGACCGGGTCTTCGTCATCACGGGCGGCGGCGATGACGGCCTGACGGTGATGACCCTGATGCCGGACGGGCGGCTGCTGGCCTGCGGGCAGCTTCCGGGCGGACCGGGCCTGCCGATCGACAACATCACCGCGCTGACCGCCCGCGTCGTGGGCGGCGTGATCGAGCTTTTCATCGCCACCGAAGGCGCCGGGATCACGCGGTTGCAGATCGACCCGGGGACCCTGTCGCCGATCCTGACCGGCAATCTGTCGGACGCCACGCTGACCGGCTCGGCGGGTGGCGACATGATCATCGGCGGCGACGGGTCCGAGCTGATCGAAGGCGGGGCGGGCAACGACATTCTGGCGGATGGCGGGGGCGGCGACACGATCTTCGGCGGCGCGGGGGCGGATATCTTCGTGCTGGGCGCCGATGGCCAGTTCGACGTCATCGCGGATTACCAGTTCGGCATCGACAAGATCGACCTGTCGGCCTGGGGCCGGATCCATTCGCTCGCCGCCCTGACCATCACCGCGACCCTGACCGGCGCGATCATTACCTATGGCGACGAAGTGCTGGAGCTGGTCACGCCGAACGGGGTGCCTCTGGTTCCGGGCAATTTCCAGCTGACCGATTTCATCGGCTTGTGGCACGCGATGCCCACGCCACCCGACCCCCCGAACCTGCGCTATGGCACCAACCAGATCGACTTTCTGGTCGGGACCAGTGGCGACGACATGTTCCTCGTCTCTGTCGGAGCCGACACGATCGATGGCGGCGCGGGGTTCGACACCATCGTCCTGACCGGCGCGACGGGCGCGGTCCGCGTCAGCCTGGAAGCGCTGAACCAGAACACCGGCATCGCGGCGGGGCAGACCTACATCTCGATCGAAGGCATCATCGGATCGTATTTCTCGGACACTCTGACCGGAACTTCCGCCGCCAACCGGATCGAGGGGCTGGACGGCAACGACAAGCTCTCTGGCGCAGCGGGCAATGACAGCCTTTTCGGCGGCAACGGCAACGACACGCTGCTGGGCGGCCTCGGGGCGGATCTGCTGGATGGCGGGATCGGCCGCGACCGGGCCAGCTATCGCGAGTCGGTGACCGGTCTGGTCGCGGATCTGGCAAATCCGGCGGCCAACACGGGCGAGGCGGCCGGCGACAGCTATGTCTCGATCGAGGACCTGGAAGGATCCGGCTACAACGACACTCTGGCGGGCGACGCGCAGGCCAACAACATCCTCGGGCTGGAGGGCAACGACCGGGTGGATGGTCGCGGCGGGGCTGACAGCCTGTATGGCGGCGAAGGAAACGATACGCTGATCGGCGGCGAAGGCAGCGACAGGCTGGACGGCGGCAATGGCATCGACTTTGCCAGCTACGAGACGGCAACAAGTGCCGTCCGTATTGACCTTGTCACCCCCAGCCAGAACCTGGGCGAAGCGCTGGGCGACACGTTCATCTCGATAGAGGGGTTCATCCTCAGCGGCTTTGCCGACACGTTTTCGGGCTCGAACCTGGGCGAGCAGGTCTTTGGCGGGGCGGGAAACGACAGCTTGTCGGGGATGGGGGGGTAACGATCTTCTGTCCGGCGGTGCCGGGAACGATTCGCTGTACGGCGGGGATGGCGATGACACGCTGATCGGCGGCGCGGGCGCAGACCGGCATGAGGGCGGGGCGGGCACCGATCTGGTCAGCCATGCCGACGCGACGGCGGGACTGACCGCCGATCTCGCGACCCCCAGCCTGAACACCGGCGACGCGCTGGGCGACGTCTATGTCTCGATCGAGGATCTGGAGGGCTCCGGTTTCGCCGACATCCTGCGGGGCGATGCCGGGGCGAACCGGCTTTTCGGGCTGGGCGGCAACGATGCCCTCTTCGGGCGGGCGGGCAACGACACGCTGTACGGCGGGGACGGCGACGACACGCTCATGGGGGGCACGGGCACCGACCTGCTGTATGGCGGGGCGGGGTTCGACATCGCCTCTTATGCCGAAAGCACGGGCCTGCGGGTCGACATGGAGACGCCGTCGCTGTCCACCGGCGAGGCGGCGGGGGACCTGTTCGTCGGAATCGAGGGGCTGCTGGGAGGCTCCGGGGCGGATACGCTGCAGGGCGACGGGCAGGCGAACCTGCTGATCGGCGGGCTGGGCAACGACCGGCTGGAAGGGCGGGCAGGCAACGACACGCTCCAGGGGGGCGACGGGCTCGACACGCTTTATGGCGGCGACGGCGACGACCTTCTGGACGGTGGCACGGGCAACGACCGGCTGGAGGGCGGGACGGGCAACGACACGCTTTATGGTGGCGACGCCAACGATCTTCTCTACGGCGAGGCCGAGCACGACCGGCTGGAGGGAGGGCTTGGCAACGACACGCTCTATGGCGGGGATGGCGACGACTGGCTGGATGGCGGGGCGGGGTCGGACCGGATGGAAGGCGGGCCTGGCAATGACACCTATGTCGTCGACAGCACGGGCGACGTCGTTGTCGAGGCCGCGGGTGCGGGCACCGACATGGTGCGGACGTCGCTGGCCGGCTACACGCTGGGCGCCAACCTCGAGATCCTGGTCTTCACCTCGGGTTTCAGCGTCACCGGGACCGGCAACACGTTGGACAACACGATCGCGGCGGGGGCAGGAAACGACACGCTGTACGGCGGCGCGGGGCTCGACTGGCTTTACGGCGATGCGGGCAACGATCTGCTTTATGGCGGGGACGACACCGATGCGCTCTGGGGAGGGACGGGCGACGACATCCTCTACGGCGACACCGGCGGCGACAACCTTCAGGGCGAGGTGGGCAACGACCGTCTCTACGGCGGCGCCGGGATCGACTGGCTGTTCGGCGGCGATGGCGACGACCGGTCGGAGGGCGGCGACGACACCGATGCGCTGTTTGGCGGCTTCGGCAACGATACGCTGTTCGGGGACAACGGTGGCGACAATCTGGACGGCGGCTATGGGAACGACCTGCTTTACGGCGGGCAGGGAGTGGACTGGCTCTATGGCTCCTTCGGCGACGATTCGCTTTACGGCGGGACCGAGACCGACGCGCTTTTCGGGCAAGAGGGCAACGATCTTCTGGATGGCGGCGACGGCGGCGACAACCTGGACGGGGGCATTGGCGACGACACGCTGTCTGGCGGGGCGGGCGACGACTGGCTTTACGGGCAGGAGGGCAACGATCTTCTGTACGGCGGCAATGGCGCCGACCATCTGGACGGGGGCGACGGCGACGACTGGCTTCGTGGCGGGGTGGGCCGCGATGTCTATCACGGCGGGGCAGGGGCGGACCACTTCGTCATCGACAGCACCGATGCCGAGGATTACTTCCTCGATTTCACCTCGGGCACCGACCGGGTGGTGCTGGACCGGGCGGCGCTGGGCATAGCGGTGGGGGCGACCCTGGCCGGGATGTGGCAGACAGGGGCCGGACTTCCGGGCAGCTTCGGCAGCGGGCCGGTGCTTTACTACGACACCAATTTCCGCGCGCTGTTCCTGGATCTCGACGGCGGGTCCTCGGCCAATGCCATTGCGCTGTTCAGTCTGGACGAGGGCGGCACGCTGGCCTTCGGCGATCTCCTGCTGGTCTGACCGCGCCCGCGGCATACCCGGAAATGCGCTGGACATCGCCGGAGCTTTCAACGCAAACCTCTGCCCGGGCGTGACGGGCGTGAGGCGACACACGATGACAGATCGGATCCTGGTGACGGGCGGCGCGGGCTATATCGGATCGCATGCCTGCAAGGCGCTGGCGCGGGCGGGGTTCTTGCCGGTGGTGTTCGACAACCTGTCCACCGGCTGGTCTGGAGCGGTGAAATGGGGCCCGCTGGTTCGGGGCGACCTGATGGACCGCGCCTCGATCGACGCGGCGTTGGCCGAACATCGCCCCGTCGCCGTGATGCATTTCGCCGCCCTCTCGCTGGTCGGCGACTCGATGCAGGACCCCGGGAAATACTGGCGGGTGAACGTCACCGGGGCGCTGAACCTCCTCGAGGCTTGTGCGGCGGCAGGGGTCAGGAACTTCGTCTTTTCCTCGACCTGCGCGACCTATGGCGATCAGGACGGCGTGCTTCTGACCGAGGACACGCCGCAGCGCCCGATAAACGCCTACGGCGGCTCGAAACTGGCAATTGAACAAATGCTGCGCGATTTCGGGGTTTCCGCCGGTATTTCGCATGTGATCTTTCGATATTTCAACGTTGCCGGCGCCGACCCCGAAGGCGAGATCGGCGAACAGCATGTGCCCGAGACCCATCTTATCCCGCTGATGCTGGATGCGGTCACGGGCAAGCGCCCGGCGCTGACGGTGTTCGGCACCGATTACCCCACGCCCGACGGGACCTGCGTGCGGGATTATGTGCATGTCTCGGACCTGGCCGATGCGCATGTGCTGGGTTTGCAGCGTCTGTTGTCCGGGCGGGGGAACGGCGTCTATTGCCTGGGCACGGGACGCGGCTTTTCGGTGCGCGAGGTGATCGAGGCAAGCCGTCTTGTCACCAACCGCGAGGTGCCGGTGGTGATCGGTGCCCGGCGCCCCGGCGATGCGGCGGCGCTGGTCTCCTCCTCGACCCATGCGATCAACGACCTGGGCTGGGAGCCGACCCGGTCCACCCTGCGGCAGATGATCGGCGATGCCTGGGCCTGGGCGCAGAAGCCGGGCTTTGCGGAATAGCTTACAAGTCCCAGTCGAGGGACGGTTTCTTCGGCGCCACGGCCTCGGGCGCAGGACCACCCAGCCAGCCGCCCCGCAACGGCACCTTGCGTTCCGCCCCCCAGTCGCCGGTGATCGTCAACTGATCGCCCTCCAGCATCACGCCCGCGACCGACTGCCCTTCCGGCCAGGCGATGCAGCCGATGATGTGGCGGACCTCGACCGTGCCCTGCGGGTCCAGCCGCAGCAGCGGCGGCTGCCCGGCGGCGGACAGGGGATCGGGTGTTTCACGCGAGGACAGTCCCAGCATCGGCAGGGCCGCGCCTTCCTCGACCCCCAGACAGCCCCGGTGCCGTCCGTTCCACGGCGCATGGTCGCGCCCGCCGTTCGAATGCCACAGCATGGTCATCGGCAGCTGCGCCGGGTTGCGCAGCGACAGGAACAGATCGCCCTCCTTTGGCCGCACGACGGCAGTCCAGCCCAGGCGCGAGGCCGGGTCCTCCACCCCCGCAACGAAATCCTCGTGGCTACCGCCCCAGGGATAGCGGTGCAGGTTCACCGTCCCGCCATCCGCCCCCGGAAACTCGGCCGCATCCTCGGCCCGGCGCGGATAGGCCAGGGCCGAGCGGCCCCGCACCGTCTCCAGCGGTTCGGCCAGCGTCTCCCACCAGCGCTTGCGCGAGAAGGACAGTTTCGCCCCGTTCGGAACCGAGACCATGGCATGGTTCGCCACCGGCAGCGCGCCCGAGCCGCCGATGAACAGGTGACGCTGATAGACGAAGGGATGGCCGTCGCTGACCGACAGTTCCTTGACCACCGTCGCCCCCTGCCCCGCGCCGCCGAGCACCGCGCGCAGGCAGCCCTCGGGCGATGGCAGCACCTGCCAGTCGCCATTCGCGCTCAGCCCGTGCAACCCCTGCTCCGAGGCGCCCATCGGTGCCGCCAGGAAATCGCCCCGAAGCCATGCCTGATGCGGCGGGGCATCGGCGGGAACCTCGGCCTCGGTCCAGGGCGCGCGGTGCAAGGGCGCGATGTCGCGTCCCTGATCCCGGACGGTCAGACCGTCCAGCACCCCCCCGCGCGGGAGGAAGTCGAAACGGATGCCCTCGGCGGCTATGCGATGCGTCATGCGGTGCGGTCCTGTCCTGCCGGGCCAGCTTGGCCGCTTGCGCGCTGCGGTGCAAGCGGGGCCGGGCTCAGCCCCCGGCGCTGCGGCAGGGGCTGCCGCCCAGCTCGTCCAGGATGGGACAATCCGGCCGCTCGTCCCCGGCGCAGGCCTGGACCAGATGGGAAAGCGTGGCCTTCATCGCCTCCATTTCGCGGATGCGCGCCTCCAGCGCGGCGATCTGCGCCTCGGCCAGGCGGCGGACATCGGCGCTGGCGCGCGTCCGGTCGCGCCAGAGCGCCAGAAGATCCGCGACCTTGTCCATCGGGAACCCCAGATCGCGCGCCCGGCGGACAAAGCGCAGGATCTGCACCTCCTTCGGGCCATAGGTCCGGTAGCCCGAGGCCGTGCGCCCGGCGGGCGGGATCAGGCCGGTTTCCTCGTAATAGCGGATCATCTTGGCCGAGACCCCGCTGGCGACGGCGGCTTCACCGATGGTCATCATCTGCGCGCTCCATAGCGTTTCAGCCGCAGGGCATTGGTCAGGACAAAGACCGAGGACAGCGCCATCGCCCCGGCGGCCAGGACCGGGGACAACAGGATGCCGAAGGCCGGATACAGCACTCCCGCCGCCACCGGGATCAGGGCGGCATTGTAGGCAAAAGCCCAGAACAGGTTCTGCCGGATGTTGCGCATCGTGGCGCGGGACAGGCCGATGGCATCGGCCAGCACCGGCAGGCGGCCCGAGACCAGCACCACATCCGCCGCCTCGATGGCGATGTCTGTGCCGGTGCCCATGGCGATGCCGACATCGGCCTCGGCCAGCGCCGGGGCATCGTTGATCCCGTCGCCCGCGAAGGCCAGCGCGCCCTGCGCCTTCAGCGTGCGGATCGCCTCGACCTTGCCCTCCGGCGTGACCTCGGCCACCACCTCGTCGATCCCCAGATCGCGCGCGATGGCCCGCGCCGTCCGCGCGTTGTCGCCCGAGATCATCGCCAGCCTGAGGCCCATCGCCTTCAGCGCGGCGATCGCCGCCGGGGTCGTGTCCTTCACCCGGTCGGCCACCGCCAGCAGCGCCACGGCCTTTCCGTCCCGCGCGGCATAAAGCGGGGTTTCGCCCCGGTCGGCCAGCCGCTCCGCCTCGGCCGCGAAGGCCGCGATGTCCACCCCGCGCCTGTCCATCTCGCGCGCCGACCCCAGCGCGATCTCCATCCCCCCGACCCGGGCCGAAACGCCATGCCCGGGCCGGGCCTGGAACCCCTCGACGGACGGCAGGGCCATCCCCTCGGCCGCCGCCACGATGGCGCGGGCGACGGGATGTTCGGACTGCGCCTCGACGGCGGCGAGCAGGGGCAAGAGCGCCTCCCGCGTCTCGCCCGGCGCGTGTAGGAAGCTGGTCAGCACCGGCTTGCCCTCGGTCAGCGTGCCGGTCTTGTCGAAGGCCACGACCTTGACGTCGTGCAGCGCCTGCAAGGCCTCGCCCTTGCGGAACAGCACCCCCAGTTCCGCCCCCCGCCCCGTGCCGACCAGAATCGACACGGGCGTCGCCAGCCCCATCGCGCAGGGGCAGGCAATGATGAGGACCGCAACCCCGTTGACCAGCGCCATTGGCAGCGCAGGCGCCGGACCGAAGGCCAGCCAGACGAGGAAGGTCAGCGCCGCCAGCGCCATCACCATCGGCACGAACCACAGCGTCACCCGGTCCACCAGCGCCTGGATCGGCAGCTTCCCGCCCTGCGCCGCCTCGACCATGCGGATGATGCGCGCCAGCATCGTGTCCGCGCCCACCGCCACCGCCTCGACCACCAGCGCGCCGGTCTGGTTCACCGTGCCGCCGATGACCCGGGCACCGGCGTGTTTCTCGACCGGCAGCGGCTCGCCCGTGACCATGCTTTCGTCGATCCAGCTTGCGCCCTCGGCCACGCGGCCATCGACAGGCACCCGCTCGCCGGGCCGAAGCTCCAGCAGGTCGCCGGGCCGGACCTCGGCCACGGGCAGATCGACGACGCGCCCCTCCCGCCGGACATGCGCCACGGCGGGTTGCAGCGCGACCAGCCGCGCGATCGCCTGCGAGGACCGGCCCTTGGCGCGGGCTTCCAGCAGACGGCCCAGCAGGATCAGCGTCACGATCATCGCCGCGGCCTCGAAATAGACCGCCACGGTGCCCGGCGGCATCAGCCCCGGCAGGAAGGTGGCGAGCGTCGAATAGCCCCAGGCCGCGCCCGACCCCACCGCCACCAGCGAGGACATGTCCGGCGCCGCCTTCAGCAGCGCCGGGATCCCGCGCGCAAAGAACCGCCGCCCGGGACCGGCAAGCACCAGCGTCGTGAGCAGGAACTGGATCAGCCAGCTTGTGCCCTGCCCGATGGTCGTCATCACCCAGTGGTGGAACGCCGGAACCATATGCCCGCCCATTTCCAGCACGAAGACCGGCAGCGTCAGCAGGGCGGCGAGGGTCAGGTCGCGGGCCAGGCCCTTCGCTTCCTGCGCCTGCCGCTGCGCCGGGGACTCGACTGTGGCCGAGGCCAGCCGCGCCGCATAGCCCGCGCCCTGCACCGCCGCGATCAGCGCCGCGCTGTCCGCCACGCCCTCGACCCGCGCGCTTTCGGTCGCCAGGTTCACCGTCGCCCCCGTCACCCCCGGCACGGCCTTCAGCGCGCGTTCCACCCGCGCGACACATGACGCACAGGTCATGCCCTCGATCGCCAGCTCCTGCGCCGGGGCGGGGACCTTGTAGCCCACCCGTTCCACCGCGCCGATCAGCGCCTCGGGCGCGGCGGTGCCCTCGACCTCTGCCCGTTCCGTCGCCAGGTTCACCCGCGCCGCCGTCACCCCCGGCACCGCCTTCAGCGCGCGCTCCACCCGCCCTGCACACGAGGCGCAGGTCATGCCCTCGATGGGCAGGTCGACCGTCAAGGTCTTGGGGGTCAGGTCTTTCAGAGGTGCCGTCATTCTCCGCCTCCTGTCGGTCAGGGACGTGATGGCATATGGGGCTTCCCATGATGGGAAGGTCAAGGGGGCGCGTGGATTTTCCGGATCAGAACCGCGTCGGCAGGAAGGGGGCGGGGTCCGGCCCTGCCGCATGGCCGTCGATCCACCCCGCCACCATCCGCGCGGTGATCGGTGCCAGCGTCACCCCCAGATGGCCGTGCCCGAAGGCCAGGATCACCTCGGCCCCGCCGCGCGAGGGGCCGATGACCGGCAGGCTGTCGGGGATCGAGGGGCGAAAGCCCATCCACTCCCGGTCCGGCTGCGGCAGGTCGGGAAAGAAGGCCCGTGCGCCCTCGACCAGCCTGGCGATGCGGTGGGGCGAGGGCGGCAGGTGCATGCCCCCCAGTTCCACCGTGCCCGCGACCCGCAGTCGGCCTGCCATCGGGCAGAAATAGAACCCCCGCGCCGTGGGGCAGGCCGGGCGGTTCAGCAGCGGCTCGGCCATGTCCCATTCGACGTGATAGCCGCGTTCGGTGTCCAGGGGGATGCGGTCGCCCGCCTGTGCGGCCAGGGCCCGGGAATGGGCACCTGCCGCGATGACCACCCGTCGCGCATGCAGATGCAGCCCCACCCCCTCGATCACCACGCCATCCGGGCGCCGCTCCAGCCGCTCGGCGCGCGTGGGGATCAGGCGTGCCTTCTCCAGCACGGCCGCCGCAATCAGGCGCATCATCCGGCCGGGATCGTCCAGAAAGGTCGCCCCGGTGAAATGCGCCGCCCCGCCCAGGCCCGGAGGCAGGTTCGGCTCCAGCGCGGCCAGCCGGTCAGGGCCGATCAGATCGACCTCGACCCCAAGTTTTCGGCGCCGGTCAAGTTCGGCCCAGGCCTGGGTGAAGGCCTGCGGCGTCTCGTAGAGATAGAGGCAGCCCCGCCTTTGCAGGATGCCCGCGGCCTGCACCCGCAGCGCCAGATCGTCCCACAGCTCCGCCGCCCCGGCCAGCAGCGCGGCAAGGCTGCGGGCATTGCGTTCGGTCTGCGCGGGCAACGACTGCCAGAGAAAGCGGAGGAGCCAGGGCACCAGCGACGGCAGCGCGCGGTGGCGGATCGCCAGCGGAGAGGTCCGGGAGAACAGGAGCGAGGGCAGCGACCGCAGCACGGCGGGGGTGCCCACGGGGCTGGTCGCATATCCGGCGATGGTGCCAGCGTTGCCGTAGCTGGCGCCCATGCCCGGCGGACCGGGATCGACCAGCGCCACCTCGTGGCCCTGGTCGATCAGCTCCAGCGCGATGGTCAGGCCGATGACCCCGGCCCCGATCACGGCAATATCGGTCGTCTCACGGGTCAACATGGCAAGCCGTTCGCAGGGTGCGCCAAGGCGCACCGGCGGATGGTGCGCTGTAGCGCACCCTACAGACAGGCCTCGAACAGCGCCCGGGTGTTCTTCTTCGTCATCTTCACCGGGTTGCCGCCGCAGGACGGATCCTCCAGCGCCATCTTCGTCAGCATGTCCAGATCGGGGTCCTTGACCCCCAGCTTCGTCAGGTTCTCCGGGATGTCGAGCGTGGCCCGCAGGTCGAGGATGCGCTGATAGAACCCCTTGTAACCGCCCTTGATCCCGCAATAGGCCGCCGCACTGGCCAGCTTGTCCTTCACCGCCTTGCGGTTGAAGTCCAGCACCATCGGCATCACCACGGCGTTCGTGGTGCCGTGGTGGGTGTTGTAGACCGCCCCGATCGGGTGGGACAAGGCATGGATCGCCCCCAGCCCCTTCTGGAACGCCACCGCCCCCATCGCCGCCGCCGACATCATGTGCGCCCGGGCGTCAAGATCATTGGGGTCGGCATAGACCTTCGGCAGGTTCTCGAACACCAGCCGCATCCCTTCCAGCGCGATGCCCTGGGACATCGGGTGATAGAAGGGGCTGGAATAGGCTTCAAGGCAATGCGCCAGCGCATCCATGCCGGTGCCTGCGGTGATGAACTTCGGCATCCCCACGGTCAGCGCCGGGTCGCAGATCGTGATCGCGGGCATCAGCTTCGGATGGAAGATGATCTTCTTCTTGTGCGTCTCGCTGTTGGTCAGCACCCCCGCCCGGCCCACTTCCGAGCCCGTCCCGGCCGTGGTCGGCACCGCGATGATCGGCGCGATCTTCGAGGCATCGGCGCGCGTCCACCAGTCGTCGATGTCCTCCAGCTGCCAGACCTTCAGCTTCTTCGGCTGATGCGCCATCAGCGCGATCATCTTGCCCAGATCCAGCGCCGAGCCGCCGCCGAAGCAGATCACCCCGTCATGGCCGCCCGCCAGATAGACGGCGATCCCGGCCTCCATGTTCTTCTCGGTCGGGTTCGGGTCCACCTCCGAAAACAGCGCGCGGCCCAGACCTCCGGCCTCCAGCACGTCCAGCGCGTTCTGGGTGATCGGCAGGCTTGCCAGCGCCTTGTCGGTGACGAACAGCGGCTTTTGCAGGCCGATGGATTTGGCGTGGTCGGCCAGCTCTGAAATCCGGCCGACGCCGAACTTGATCGCGGTGGGATAGGACCAGTTCCGGCTGGGAACGTTGTGGCTCATGGCGTCAGACTTTCTTGAGGTGATAGGATTTCGGCCGGGTCACGGAATGGAACCCGAGATAGCTCAGAGAGGTGCCGCGCCCGGTGTCCTTGACCCCGGTCCAGGTCAGTGCCGGGTCCAGGTAATCGGCCCGGTTCATGAACACCGTCCCCGTCTCGATCTGCGCGCCGATCCGTTCGGCGGTGGCATAGTCCTCGGTCCAGATGCTGGCGGTCAGGCCATAGGGGCTGTCGTTCATCAGCCGGATCGCTTCCTCGTCTGTCTTCACCGGCATGATGCCGACCACGGGGCCGAAGGATTCCTCGCGCATCACCCGCATCGAATGATCGACGTTCACCAGGATCTGCGGCGCGAGATAGGCGCCGCCGTCATCGGCGAAATTCTTCGGATCGAGCAGCGGCTTCGCCCCCTTCGCAATGGCCTCGGCCGTCTGGTCGCGCACCACCTGGGCGAAGCGCTTGTGCGCCATGGGGCCAAGCGTGGTCGAGGCGTCGAAGGGGTTGCCCAGTTTCAGCTGGCCGACCCAGGCCACGGATTTCTCGACGAAGCTGTCGAAGAGCTTCTCATGCACATAGATCCGCTCGATCCCGCAGCAGCATTGGCCGGCGTTGTACATCGCCCCGTCCATCAGCACGTCCACCGCCACGTCGAGGTTGGCATCCTCGCGCACATAGCCCGGGTCCTTGCCGCCAAGCTCCAGCCCCAGCGGCGTGAAGGTCCCCGCAGCGGCACGCTCGATGGCCTGCCCGCCCGCGACCGAGCCGGTGAAGTTGACAAAGCCGAAGCTGCGCCGGGCGATCAGGGCCTCGGTGGTGGCGTGGTCGAGGACGACGTTCTGGAACACGTCCTCGGGCACCCCTGCGGCATGGAAGGCCTCGGCCAGCCGCTCGCCCACCAGCAGGGTCTGGCTCGCGTGCTTCAGCACCACCGTGTTCCCGGCGATCAGCGCGGGGACCAGCGTGTTGATCGTGGTGAGGTAAGGGTAGTTCCACGGCGCGATGATGAAGACCACGCCCACGGGCTCGCGGGCGAGGAAACGGCGGAACTGGGCGCTGTCCTCCACCATCTCGGGCGCCAGCGTCTTTGCCGCGATACTGGCCATGTAGTCGGTGCGGGCGTTCACGCCCCCGAACTCGCCGCCATAGCGGGTGGGGCGGCCCATCTGCCAGGCCAGCTCCTCGACCACGACCTCGGACATGGCGTTCAGCTTGGCGACCCCGGCCTTGACCAGCGCGATCCGCTCTTCCAGGGGCCGCGCGGCCCAGGGTTTCTGCGCGGCCTTCGCGCGGGCGACGACGGCCTCGGCGGCCTCGGGCGTCAGCGGCATCCGTTCGGCGTAGACCCGGCCGTCAACGGGGGAAATCAGTTGAATGGGTTTCATGTCAGTCCTCGTAGGGTGCGCATTCATGGCGCACCGTTCGGTGTGGAAGGTGCGCCATGAATGCGCACCCTACGGTCATGCGCGTTCCAGCAGCCGCTCGCGTTCGAAATCCGTGACCACGCGGTCGGTCTCGGAAATCTCCCACTGGGCGGCGTGGTGGTAGTGGTCGATCACATCGTCGCCGAAGGCCTGCCGCAGCATCGTGGACCGGTGCATCAGCTCTGCCGCCTCGCGCAGGGTCTTCGGAATTTCCCGGATGCCCTTGGCCGAATACATGTCGCCGCGCATCTCCGGCTCCAGCTCCATCTTCTTCTCGATCCCGTCCAGCCCCGCCGCCAGAAGCGCCGCACAGGCCAGATAGGGGTTCACGTCCGACCCCGGAATCCGGCATTCCACCCGTACCGCCTTGGTGTGCACCCCGCAGACGCGGAAGCCCGCCGTGCGGTTGTCGGCACTCCAGACCGCCTTGGTCGGTGCGAACATCCCCACGGTGAAGCGCTTGTAGCTGTTCACATAGGGCGCGAGGAAGGCGGTGATGTCGCGGGCATGGTGCAACTGACCCGCCAGATAATGCTTCATCAGGTCCGACATGCCGTGGCTGTCCTTCTTGTCGGCAAAGCTCGCCTTCCCGTCCAGCGACCAGAGCGACTGGTGGATATGGCTCGACGACCCCGCGCGGCGGTGGTCGTATTTGGCCATGAATGTCACCGACTTGCCCTTGGCCCAGGCGATCTCCTTGATCGCGTTCTTGATGATGACGTGGTTGTCGGCCGTATCCAGCGCGTCGGAATAGCGGTAGTTGATCTCTTCCTGCCCCGCTTCGGCCTCGCCCTTCGAATTCTCCACCGGGATCCCCGCGCCATGAAGCCCGTTGCGGACCGCGCGCATCACGTCCTCTTCCTTGGTGGTCTGGAAGATGTGGTAATCCTCGTTGTAGCCGCCCACGGTCCGCAGGGCGTTCAGCCCCCCGTCGCGCAGGTTCTCGTAGCTGTTCTCGAACAGATAGAACTCCAGCTCCGTCGCCATCATCGGCTCGAAGCCCATCGCACGGGCGCGTTCCACCTGCCGCTTCAGGATCGAGCGCGGCGCGTGGGGGACGTCGGCATGCGTCGCATGGTCCTGCGTGTCGCCCAGCACCAGCGCCGTGCCCGGCAGCCAGGGGATGCTGCGCAGCGTGCGCAGGTCGGGCTTCAGCACATAGTCGCCATAGCCGGTTTCCCAGCTTGAGGACTTGTAGCCCTGTACCGTGGTCATCTCCATGTCCACGGTAAGAAGGTAGTTGCAGCAATGGGTTTCTTCCCAGCCGCCGTCCACGAAGAACTGCGCGTGAAAGCGCTTGCCCATCAGGCGGCCCTGCATGTCGATGCCGGCCGCGATCACGGTGTCGATCTCTCCGGCCTTCACGGCCTTTCTCAATTCGTCAAGGGTCAGATTACCGGGCATGTCGTGCCTCTTTCCTGAGTTTGTCGGTCGGGGATCGGGGCCTTGCCCCGGCGTCGAAGGCGAGAGACCGCCGACGCTCCGCCGAACTCGGGCTTGCGCGGCCAGCAGGGGCCGCCTTCCGTATCCTGCGGCTCTGACCGCATGCGATGATCTCCCCGTCACGGGAATTGCCGCCCGTGAATTTGATCAATCATTCACAGGTCACGGCGTTTCCGCAACCCCTTCCTGCCGGTCGGCGGCGATGAGCGGGATCAGTAGCCGCGCGCGCGGTCCACCAGATGCAGGAAGGGCTCGCCCGCCTCGCCCCGCCGGATGTTCTCGGCGATCACGCGGGACGATGTGACGGCCCGCGTATCGGCGGCGATGTGGGGGGTGACGGTGACCTTCGGGTGTGACCAGAAGGGGTGGTCCTGCGGCAGGGGTTCCACACGGAAGACGTCCAGCGTGGCATGGCCGATCTGGCCTGCGTCAAGCGCCGCCAGCAGGGCCTGATCGTCGATCAGGGCTCCCCGGCCGGGATTCAGGATCACCGCGCCCCTGGGAAGCAGGGCAAGGCGGTCGGCGTCAAGCAGGTTCTCGGTCTCGGGCGTCTTCGGCAGAAGCGTGACGAGGATCTGCGCAGTGGACAGCGCCTGGCGCAGCCCCTGCGCGCCGTGCAGCTGGCCGGGCTTTTCGGTGCGGCTCCAGCCTGTGACCGGAAAGTTGAGCGCCCGCAGCGCCTCGGCGCAGGCCGATCCCAGCGCGCCCATGCCAAGGATCGTCACGGGACGTTCGCGGGCCAGCGGCGGGCAGGTCGGGTCCCAGACATGGCCCGGGTTCACGATGTGGCGGTCCATGCCGAGGTGGTGGCGCAGGGTGTGACCGACCACCCACTCCACCATCCCCTCGGTCAGGCCGGGGTCGACCATGCGGCAGAGGGGCTGGGTCAGGGTCGGGTTGCCCACGATCTTCTCGACCCCGGCCCAGAGGTTCAGGACGGCCTTCGTGCGGGTGTAAGGGGTGAAGTCCTGCAAGGGCGAGGCGGGGGCGTAGATGATGTAGTCGACCTCGGCCGGGGCGGCCTCGGTGACGATCCGGGCGGTGAGACCGGCCTCGGCCAGGGCGGCGGGCAGGTGGGGTTCGTATTCGGGCCAGAGCGCGGGGGCGGCGAAGAGGACGGTCAGCATGGGTGAGGCTTTCGGGGTGCCCACGCGTGGGCAGGATTTCGGGGCAAGGATTTTCAACAGGTTGGCCGTGGACATTCAGCGATTGTCAACCCTGTTCCGTTGCGCCCATGTCCGGGCGCGCGCCGGAATTTTCCAAAATTCCGGTTCGGAGCCTTCAAAGGCTCCGGTCCGATTTCTGCGAAGAAATCGGCGCTACGGACCGGCCGTCACGGCGGCGTTCACCGCGAGCGCAAGGATACCGGTGTTGTAGAAGAAACTTGCCACGCCATGCACCAGAACCGCCCGGCGCAGCGGGCGGGTGGTGACCTCGACATCGGAAACCTGGGCGGTCATGCCTATGGTGAAGCTGGCATACAGGAAATCCCATGCGTCGGGATCGCCCTTGCCCGGGAAGTCCAGGCCTTCTCCCGGGGGCGCAGAGCGGTAATGCAGGTAGGCGTAATGGAAGGCCATCAGCGAGTGGACGGTAGCCCAGCCAAGCGGCAGGCTGACCAACGCGGCCAGCCGTGCGTACAGGCTGCTTTCGTCGGCGTTCAGCACGATGGTGATCGCCGCCACGCTGGCCAGCACCGCAAACCCCGCCAGAAACAGGATCAGGGCCACGCCCTCGTCCTCCTCCTCGGCATGGCGGCGCAGGTCATCCGCGCTGGTCTGACCGACGATCCGGGCGGTGAGGAGGAGGTAGGTCAGGAACAGGACATCCGCCCCCGCAAGCAGGGCAAAGACGGGGGGGAAGGACAGGGCCCAGCCACCCAGTCCGGCGCCGAGCCCAAGGCAGAAGGACAGCAGAAACCGTCCGTGGCGCCGGAGAAGGTTCATTCAGCGCGGCCTGTGCACATGCGCGCTCTGCACCAGGCCGAAGCCGACCAGCAGCACCATCATCGCCGACCCGCCATAGCTCAGCAGCGGCAAGGGCACGCCAACCACCGGGGCCATGCCCATCACCATCGACAGGTTCACCGCGATGTAGAAGAAGAAGTTCGCCGCCACACCGATGATAAGCAGCGCCGAGAACCGGTCGCGGTTCTGGAATGCCGCCACCAGGCAGAACCCGATGATCAGCGCATAAAGCGCCAGAAGCGAGAAGGCCCCGACAAAGCCGAATTCCTCGGCCAAAGTGGTGAAGATGAAGTCGGTGTGCTTTTCCGGCAGGAAGTTTAGGCGGCTCTGCGTGCCCTGCATGAAGCCCTTGCCGCTCCACCCGCCGGACCCCAGCGCGATCTTGGCCTGGATGATGTTGTAGCCTGCGCCCAGCGGATCGGCCGAGGGGTCGAGGAACGTGTCGATCCGCTTGTACTGGTAGTCGTGCAGGAACTGCCAGGGCGTGCCGCGCAGCGTGAAGACGCCCACGATCGCCGATACCCCCAGCGCGAGGACCGCGCCGAAATACCACAGCGACACACCGGCGACGAACATCACCGTGGCCCCGGCGAGGATCAGCATCAACGAGGTGCCAAGGTTCGGCTGCATCAGCACCAGAACCGTCGGCGCCACGATCATCACCACCGGGATCAGCACATACAGCGGCCGCGACACCAGCTTGGGGTCCAGCCAGTCGTAATAGACCGCCAGCAGCATCACGAGCGTGAATTTCATCATCTCGGACGGTTGCAGGCGGATGAACCCCAGGTCGATCCAGCGCTGTGCGCCCATGCCCACTGTGCCGAACAGTTCCACCACGATCAGAAGCAGGAAGGCCACGGCATAGGCCACCCCCGACATCGACCGCCAGAACCAGATCGGCGTCAGAGCCACGATGAACATCAGCACCATGCCGACGCCGAACCGCTCCATCTGGGGCCTGGCCCAGGTGTCGAGGTTCCCGCCCGCGATGGAATAGAGCATCAGGAACCCGACCGAGGCGACGGCAGTCACCAGGATCACCAGCGGCCAGTTGAGATAAAGGACCTTGCGCAGCCCGGTCGGAGCCTGCTTGACGCGGTATTCCAGAAAGCTCATCGTCCGGCCCCTATGTCGCGGTCTTGTCCTGCGGCCGGCCCGTCACCGGATCGCGCAGCGGCAGTTCTTTCAGCATGGTCTCGATCCGGCCGCGCTGGCTGGCGGGATAGGCATCCAGCGACGGCAGGCCGTCCGACATCGCGCGCAGGATCACGTCGCGGGCGATGGGGGCCGCAGCGGTCGAGCCGCCCCCGCCGTGTTCGACCACCACAGCCACCGCATAGCGCGGCGCATCATAGGGCGCAAAGCCCACGAACAGCGCATGGTCGCGGCGGTTCCAGGGCAGGTCGTCGTTCGAGATCACCCCGGCCTCGCGCTCGGCCTTGGAAATGTTGCGCACCTGGCTGGTGCCGGTCTTGCCCGCCATCACCATCGTCGGGTCCACGATGCGGCTGGACTTGGCGGTGCCGTGCTCTCCGTTCACCACCTCGTGCATCCCGGACCGGACCGCGGCCAGGTATTCGGGCGAGACCTCCAGCGGCGGGGCCTCGGCCACCGGCAGTTCCTGGTTGTCGATCATCCGCACCAGCCGGGGTGCCACGGCGCGACCGCTGGCGATCCGGGCGGTCATCACCGCCAGTTGCAGGGGCGAGGTCAGCACATAGCCCTGTCCGATCGAGGCGTTGATCGTGTCGCCGATCCGCCATTCCTGCTTGTGCCGGGTCAGTTTCCAGGCCTTGTCGGGCATGTTGCCCTCGGTCACGGCGGACATGGGAAGCTCGAACTTGTGGCCAAGGCCCAGCTTGCGGCCCATCTCGGCGATCTTGTCGATGCCGACCTTCTGCGCGATCTCGTAGAAATAGACGTCGCAGCTTTCCGCCAGGCTGCGCGCCAGCCGCACCGTGCCATGGCCGGAACGCTTCCAGCAGTGGAACCGCCGCCCGCCGAATTCGATATAGCCGGGGCAGCTGACCTTGGTATCGGCGTTCACCACCCCGGCCTCAAGCGCCGCCAGGGCCGTCACCATCTTGAAGGTCGATCCCGGGGGATAGGCCCCGGACACCGTCTTGTTCGCCAGTGGCCGGTGATCGTTTTCGGTCAGCAGCTTGTACTCGGCGTGGCTGATCCCGCGCACGAAGAGGTTCGGGTCGAACGAGGGCGACGAGGCGCAGCAGATGATGTCGCCGTTGGTCACGTCGATCACCACGACCGCCGCGCTTTCCTCGCCCAGCCGCGCCTGGGCAAAGTTCTGGATATCGGCGTCGATGGTCAGCCGGATATCCGACCCGGGTTGACCCTCCTGCCGCTCCAGTTCCCGCATGACCCGCCCGGCCGAGTTGACCTCGATCCGCTTGGTCCCGGCATGGCCGCGCAGCGTGTCCTCCATCCATTTCTCGACGCCGATCTTGCCGATCTGGAACTTGGGGATGCGCAGCAGCGGATCGGGGTTCTCCAACCCCTCGAGGTCCTTCTCGCTGACCGGGCCGACATAGCCCACGACATGGGCGAAATCGGTGTCCAGCGGATAGCGGCGGGACTGGCCCACTTCGGGCACCACGCCGGGCAGGGCGGGGGCGTTGACCGCGACTTTCGAGAAATCCTCCCAGGACAGGCGCTCGGCAACCGTGACCGGCACGAAGGCGCGGACGGCCTTTACCGCGTCGATGCTGGCCTGCATCTCCTCGGCGGTCATCGGAATGATGGTGGCCAGGCGGCGCATCACCAGATCGACATCGCCCGCCGCCTCGCGGGTGATGACGACGCGGTAGTTCTGTTCGTTGCCGGCGATGACCTTGCCGTTGCGATCCATGATGATGCCGCGTTCGGGCGGGATCAGGCGGATGTTGATCCGGTTCTCCTCGGCCAGTAGCTTGAACTCGTCGGCCTGGTCCACCTGAAGATAGCGCATCCGGGCGCCCAGAACGGCGATCATGGCACCCATCGCGCCGCCCAGCATCAGCGTGCGGCGGTTGAGCGTGCGGTTGCTTGCCTCGGTCTCGCGGGCCGTCCGTCTCACAAGCGTCTCCCGAAATCGTCCACTTCGCCCGTCGCGGGCTTGCGCAGGTCAAGCGCCAGCCGCGACAGGCCCACGACCACCGGATAGACCGCGATCGACCACAGGACCTGCACGATGGCAAAGCCGAAAGGCGCCTGCGGCACGAAGGCCAGCCCCAGAGTCATCCGATAGACCAGCATCATGCCCAGCATGAGACCCGAGACCAGGAGCCATTCGACCAGAAAGCTCAGCTCGCGCGTCAGCTGGATGCGGCCGCGCAGGAACTCTGTCGCCAGGATCACGATGGCGGTCCAGAGGCCGGGGGGGCGGATCAGGATCAGGTCCTCAAGCAGAAAGACGGCCAGAATCAGCGGCATCGGCAGGAAATCGGGGCGCCGCACGATCCAGGCAAGGGTCACGCACAACAGGATGTCCGGTCCCGGCAGCGCGCCAGGGGCGTTGCCCAGCGGCAGAAGTCGCAGGAACAAGAGAAGCAGCGCGATGACCAGGAACAGCCCGCGGAAGATCCAGTGCTCCTGCCGCCAGAACTCAACCATCGCCGGCCTCCGTCACCGGGCCCTCGGCATCGCCCGACCCGGCGGCCTCGACATTGCCGCCCTCGGTTGCCGTGGGCGGGGCTCCGGCTGCCGCCTCGGCCGCCCCGGTCGAACCGTCGGGCAGGGGCTGACCCGCCGGCGGAGCCACCAGGCTGCCGGGATCGGTGATCGGCTCCAGCTCGTGGCTGCGCAGCACGCGCAGGAACTCCAGCCGCTGATAGTCCGCCGCCAGCACCACCCGCAGCCGCTTGTCGGTCCCCAGCGCCACCTGCCCGACCAGAAGCCCGGCCGGGAACACCGCGCCATCGCCCGAAGTCACCACCCGGTCGCCCGGGCGGACTTCGTCGGTGTCCTCGATGAACTCCAGCGGCGGCAGGGGCGAGTTGTCGCCCGAGAGCAGCGCCTTCTGCCCGGACGGCTGGATCGTCACCGGGATCCGGCTGTTCGAATCGGTGACAAGGATCACCCGGCTGGTCCGCGGCCCGACCCCGGAAATCCGGCCCACCAGACCGATCCCGTCCATCGTCGCCCATCCGTCACGGATGCCATCCCGCGCGCCCACGTTCAGAAGGACAGACTGCCGGAAGGGCGAGCCGGAATCCGCCATCACCACGCCCGTCACATAGGTCAGCTTCGGGTCCAGCCGCACCTTGTTCAGGTCCAGAAGCCGCGCGTTCTTCTGCTCCAGCTGCAACGCCGCCTCTTTCCAGGCCTTCATCTGCTGCAACTCGCGCTTCAGCTCCTGGTTCTGTTCGTAGATGCGCGTGTAGGACTGGAAATCGTCGATCATCCCCGCGACCGCCGTCACCGGGGCCATCGCCCAGTCGAAATTCGGCACCACCGCGTCGACCAGCGCCGCGCGGAACCGTTCCACCCGCGGGCTGTCGATCCGCCACAGGATGAACAAGCCCAAAAGCATCAGCACTGCCAGCCAGACCAGAAGCCTGCGCAGCGGGCGCGAATAGTCCTCGGGTGCGGTGCGGTTCCTGGCCAAGGGTCAGCCTTCCATCGCCATCGGCCAGCGGGCCTCAGGTGTCGTAATCGATCACATGCCGAAGCTGCTTTTCATATTCCAGCGCTTTCCCGGTCCCCAGGGCAACACAATTCAGTGACTCGTTGGCCACCGAGATCGACAGCCCGGTCTGTTCGCGCAAGCTCAGGTCCAGCTCGCCCAGCAGCGCCCCGCCGCCGGTCAGCATCACGCCCCGGTCGACGATATCCGCCGCAAGGTCGGGCGGCGTCGCCTCCAGCGCCTGCATCACCGCGTCGCAGATCTGCTGCACCGGTTCGGCCAAGGCTTCGGCCACCTGGGCCTGGTTGATCTCGGTCTCCTTCGGCACCCCGTTCAGCAGGTCGCGGCCCCGGATCGTCATCGAGGACCCGCGCCCGTCGTCAGGCATCCGGGCCGTGCCGATCGAGGTCTTGATCCGTTCGGCAGTGCTTTCCCCGATCAGCAGGTTCTGGTGGCGCCGCAGATAGCTGACGATCGCCTCGTCCATCCGGTCGCCGCCCACACGCACCGACCGGGCATAGACGATGTCGCCCAGCGACAGGACCGCGACTTCCGTCGTCCCGCCGCCGATGTCCACCACCATGTTCCCCGTGGGTTCGGTGATCGGCATCCCCGCCCCGATGGCCGCCGCAATCGGTTCGGCGATCAGCCCGGCCCGCTTTGCGCCCGCCGACAGCACCGACTGCCGGATGGCCCGCTTTTCCACCGGGGTCGCCCCGTGCGGCACGCAGACGATGATCTTGGGCTTGCTGATCGTGGACCGCTTGTGCACCTTGCGGATGAAATGCTTGATCATCTCTTCCGCCGCCTCGAAATCGGCGATGACCCCGTCGCGCATGGGCCTGATCGCCTCGATCGTGCCGGGCGTGCGGCCCAGCATCAGCTTGGCATCCTCGCCCACGGCCAGAACGACCTTCTTGCCGTCCTTGTTGTGATAGGCCACCACCGAGGGCTCGTTCAGCACGATCCCCTTGCCGCGGATATAGACCAGCGTGTTCGCGGTGCCGAGGTCGATGGCCATGTCAGACGAGAACAGGCTTGGGAAAAGCGACATGTGCGGTCCTTTGGTGGTCCTGGGGCAAGCAACGATTTTGGCCCCGACTCGGAGTTTCCGACGGGGCTGCTTCTTATAGAGGCAGCGCGCAGGGAAGCGAAAGCCCCGCTGGCTGCAATCCGCACACTTCCGCGTGCTTGCAGAAATCCGATCTTTTGCGCGTGATTTTGGCTATTCCGGCCGGACAACCTTTCAGTTTTCCGATATGGTGGCAAGGATCGGCGAAAGACATGGGGGCGGCGATGACAGGGGTGGCAGGGCGCGTGGCACTGGTGACGGGGGCCGGGGCGCCGGGGGGAATCGGTTTCGCCATCGCCCGGGCGCTGGCGGCCGGGGGTGCAAGGGTCTGCGTCACGGCCACGACCGGACGTATCCACGCCCGCGGGGAAGAGCTTGGCGCGATGTCGCACATCGCCGACCTGACCGACCCGGCGCAGGTCGCGGGCCTGTTCGCGGCGGTCGAGGCGCAGCTGGGCCCGGTCGAGATTCTGGTGAACAACGCGGGCATGGTGCAGACCGGCCTCGACGTGCCGCGCGGGCATCTGGCCGACTGGACCGACGAGGTCTGGGCGCATCACATGGCGCTGAACATCAACACCACCTTCCACTGCTGCCGCGCCGCGCTGCCCGGCATGGCCGCGCGACGGTTCGGCCGGATCGTCAACATCTCCTCCGTCACCGGGCCCGTGGTGACCATCGACGGCTCATCCGCCTATGCCACCGCCAAGGCCGCGATCACCGGCATGACGCGGTCGATCGCGCTGGAATACGGGCCGCGCGGGGTGACCTGCAACGCGGTCCTGCCGGGCTGGATCGCCACCGAAAGCTCCAGCCCGGACGAGATCGTCGCCGGAACCCGCACCCCGGTCGGCCGCCCCGGCCGGCCCGAGGAAGTCGCCGCCTGCGCGCTGTTCCTCGCCTCGGACGAAGCCTCCTATGTCACCGGGGCGATGCTGGTTGTGGACGGCGGGAATACGGTGCAAGAGATGAAGGGATGACGGACGCCGCCTTCCTGCCCGGCGTTCCCGCCGAGGCCGTTCTGGCCGCCTTGAAGCGATCCCCCGCCAGCGAACTGGCCTCGGGCAAGTTCGACAGCCCGGAGTCCTCGGCAGCCCTTGTCGCCAACGCCTTCGGCTGGTTCCTGAACCGCCCGCAGGCCCTTCCGCCACTGCCCGGCGTGCCGATGGGCCAGCCGGAAGCGGTGGAGATCGAGGCCGAGATGCGCTTTCCCTGGACCGGGGGCCGCCACCCCTGGCTCGATGCCGTGATCACCACGCCGACGACCCTGGTCGGGGTGGAATCGAAGCGGTACGAACCCTTCCGCCCCGGCAAGGCCGCCAGTTTCTCCGAGGCCTGTGACAGCCGCGACTGGGGCAATGGCATGGCCCGGTTCACCGCGATGCGCCGGGCCTTGGCGGATGGCAAGCAGACCTACCGGCATCTCGATGCGGTGCAACTGGTGAAACACGCCTACGGTCTGCGGACGCAAAGCGTCAAACGGGCGCGGGGGGCGGTGCTGGTCTACCTCCATGCCGAGCCTGCCCAGTGGGCCAGCGGCAAGCCGGTCTCGCCGGACGCCATCACCCGCCACCGGGCCGAGGTCGCCGACTTCGCCCGCGCGGTGAAGGGCGACGACGTGACCTTCGTGGCGCTGCGATGGTCGGACCTGCTTGACCATTGGTCGAAAGACCCGGCGCTTTTCGCCCATGCCAACGCACTGAGGGGTTGGTTCGGTTCGCTTTAGCTTGCGGGCATCATGGCTAACGATCCCTGAACGCCCGCAGACAAGTCCTTGATTTCATGAAGGTGGCCCCAGCCGCCGCGCGCGGCGCACCGGGGCCGATCGCTTACTCGCCGTGGTAAGAGACGGTCTTCACATCCTCGCCCGGCGCCGTCTTCTGCCGCCGGATGATGAGGCGGTTCAGCGCGTTGATATAGGCCCGGGTCGAGGCGACGATGGTGTCGGTATCGGCCGAGGACCCGGTGACGATCCGCCCGTCCTCCTCCAGCCGGACGCTGACCGTGGCCTGCGCGTCCGTCCCCTCGGTCACAGCATGGACCTGATAGACCTGAAGGCGGGCCTTGTGGGGGAAGAGCATCTTCACGCAGTTGAAGGCCGCATCCACCGGCCCGTCGCCGGTCGCGTCGATGTGGTGGTCCTTGCCGTCGATCGACAGGATCATGTCCGCCTCTTGCGGGCCTTCCGTCCCGCAGACGACCCGCAGCTTCTTCAGTTGCAGGTATTCGTAGGCATCGTTGGTCTGTTCATCCGAGACCAGCGCGATCAGGTCGTCATCATAGACTTCCTTCTTGCGGTCGGCCAGAGCCTTGAAGCGGACGAAGACATCGTTCAGCTGGTTGTCGGCCAGATCGAAGCCCAGCTCCTTGAGCTTCGCCCGCAGCGCGGCCCGGCCGGAATGCTTGCCCATGGCGATGTTCTTCGCGGTCAGCCCGATATCCTCGGGCCGCATGATCTCGAAGGTCTGGACGTTCTTCAGGACGCCGTCCTGATGGATGCCGCTTTCGTGCAGGAAGGCGTTCTTGCCGACGATGGCCTTGTTGAACTGGACCGGGAAGCCGGACACCTGGCTGACCCGGCGCGACAGGTTCATGATCTTGGTCGTGTCGATGCCCGTCCGGTAGGGCAGGATGTCGTTCCTGACCCGCATTGCCATCACGACCTCTTCCAGCGCGGTGTTGCCCGCGCGTTCGCCCAGGCCGTTGATCGTGCATTCGATCTGGCGGGCGCCCGCTTCGACGGCCGCCAGAGCATTCGCCGTCGCCATGCCGAGGTCGTTGTGGCAGTGGGTGGCGAAGATGATGGTGTCGGCACCGGGCACCCGCTCCAGCAGCATGCGGATGATCTTCGCCGACTCCATCGGGTAGGTGTAGCCGACCGTGTCGGGGATGTTGATCGTCGTAGCCCCGGCCTTGATCGCGATTTCCACCACGCGGCAGAGATAGTCGGGTTCCGTCCGCGTCGCGTCCATCGGCGACCACTGGACGTTGTCGCAGAGGTTGCGGGCATGGGTGACCGTCTCGTGGATGCGGTCGGCCATCTGGTCCATGTCGAGGTTCGGGATCGCGCGGTGCAGCGGCGAGGTGCCGATGAAGGTGTGGATGCGCGGCGATTTCGCGTGGCGAACGGCCTCCCAGCAGCGGTCGATGTCCTTGAAGTTCGCCCGGGCGAGGCCGCAGATGGTGGAGTTCTTCGCCCGTTTCGCGATTTCCGTCACGGCGGCAAAGTCGCCTTCGCTGGCGATGGGGAAGCCCGCCTCGATGATGTCCACCCCCATCTCGTCGAGGAGGGAGGCGATCTCGAGCTTTTCCTCGTGAGTCATGGTCGCGCCCGGGCTTTGTTCGCCGTCGCGGAGCGTGGTGTCGAAGATGACGACCTTGTCTTGGGTCATGGGTCTGGTCCTTGTCTTAGCTTTGCGGTCCTTCGGGGCGCTGGTCACCTCTGAGCGGTCGCGCCCGGGGGCACGCTCAGAGGCGGCTAAGAAGGAGAAGGCCACGGGGCAGCGCAGGGCAGGCGGCCCTGTCGATGGCAAGGATGTGGGGTCCCGTGGTCATGGGGCGGGACTATACGGGGGAAATCGGGGAAGGGAAGGGGATTTTTCTCGGGACCAATGGACCCGCACCTGCCCATGCCGATGCAGGCGTGGCGCTCTCATGCCTGAAGGGCAAGGGCATGGGTCCTGATGTCGCGCAGTTGCTGTCTGATCCAGGCCGTCCTCGGGTCGGACTCATTGCGCCGGTGCCAGAAGGCCGATACCGGGAATTTTCGCACCGGGATCGGTGGCTCTGCTGTCGCCAGTCCGAAACCGGGTGCAAAGGCGCGCGCGACGCGGGCGGGCAAGGTCACAAGCGCGCCAGAGGCCGCGACGGCGGCAAGGGCCGGCAGGAAGGCCGGCAGGCCGAGGGTCACGCGGCGGCTGCGACCCATGGCTTCCAGTTGGCCATCCACCACTCCGCGCAGGTCGCCGCCCGGGGAAATCAGAACGTGGTCGGCAGCGCAGTAGGCGTCCAGGCCGATGTGCGGGGCCTGCGGCAGCGCCTCGGGGCGACCTGCCACGAGAAAGGATTCATCGTAGAGCGGCTCTGCGCAGATCGTCTCTGGCAGGTCCCAGACATAGCCCAGCACAAGATCGGCCCGCCCTTCGGCCAGGGCCTCCATCGCGGCGCCGCGCCCGAGCGGCAGGATCGACAGGGTCAGCCCGGGAGCCAGCCGGCTGAGCTGCGCGGCCAGCGGGGGGATCACGACGGCCTGTTCGGCGTCAAGCGCGGCGATGCGGAGCAATCCGGTTGCCGTCGCCGGGTCGAAGCTGCGGGCTGCACCCAGCGCCCCTCGCAAGGCATCAACGGCGGCGGCAACCGGAGCCTCCAGCGCCAGTGCGGTGGCGGTCGGCTCCATCCCATGCGGGCGGCGCAGGAACAGGTCATCCCCGAAGATGTCGCGCAGGCGACGCAGGGACTGGCTGATCGCGGACTGGGTCAGACCCAGTTCCGCCGCGACAGCAAGTGCCTTGCGATGCCGCAGGAGGCCCAGAAAGACCAGAAGCAAGGTCAGGTCCAGACGGCGGAGTTCGGATGTGCTTAACTCAGACATGATCCCTTTTCATTTTCAATGCTTTCACTGTCCGCATATCTCTGTTGCAGCGAATGAAGCAAGGAGAATGAGCGATGCGCATTGCGATCATCGGCACCGGCAATGTCGGCAGCGCCATCGCCCGGGGGCTGAGGGGCAAGGGTCACACTGTGCTTCTGGGCGCGCGCGACTCGCAGGCAGACGATCTTGCAGCGCTGGCCGCCGCCACGGGGGCGACGCCGAAATTGCCCGCAGAGGCTGCGGCAGAGGCCGACATCATCGTCCTCGCCCTGCCTTGGGGTGCGGCCGAATCTGCGGTCAAGGCGCTTGGGCCGCTGACAGGCAAGACGGTCATCGACTGCATGAACCCGCTGGGCATGGTCGATGGCGCGCTCGGCCTGACGTGGGGGCACAGCACTTCTGGCGGAGAGATCGTGCAGGGATGGCTGCCGGGTGCGCATGTCGTCAAGACGCTGAACCAGGTCGGCGCCGAGATCATGGCGAAGAACGACCATCTGCCGCACCGCCCGGTCATGTTCATGGCAGGCGACGACGCGGGCGCCAAGGCGCAGGTCGCGGCGCTGCTCACCGACCTCGGGTTCGAGGCACTGGACGCAGGCGACATCACCAAATCCCGCCTGCTGGAGCCCTTCGGCATGGTCTGGATCAACCAGGCCCTGTTCCGCGGCAAGGGCCGCAGCTGGGCCTTCGCGGCCGTCAGCGCATGACCGATCCCGTCACCATCGTCGTGCGTCGAAAGGTCAAACCGGGGCGCGAGAAGGATTATGAGGTCTGGCTGGAACGCCTGACACGCGGGGCGGTGGAGCAGTTTCAAGGGTATCTGGGTGCCGAGTTCCACCGCCCTGCCAGTGTCGGGGGCGAATACCGCAGTGTCTTCCGTTTCGATAGCGTCGACCACCTTGACGCCTTCGAACGGTCGGACTTCCGGCAGCGGATGCTGGCCGAGGCCACGCCGCTGTTTGCCGCCGATGCGGCCTGGGAGCGGATGACGGGCCTTGAATTCTGGTTCGACCCGCCGCCCGGCACGAAGGTTCCGCAACCCAGTCCGCACCGCATGGCGCTGGTGCTGATCGCAGTCGTGTTCACGCTGGTGCTGATCCTGAACCTGACGCTGGGGCTGCTGATGGCCGGCTGGCCCCTGGCCCTGCGGGTGCTCGTCACCGTGACGATCCAGGTCGGGCTGATGACCTACGTCATCATGCCCCGCCTGACCCCGCTGATCGCGCGCTTCATCTATCCGAAATCCAGAACCCTCTGAAAGGAAACGAAAATGTCTGCCTCCATCGACGTGCATTCGAAGAAGAAAGTCCTGATGATCGCCGCCAACCCCGGCACCTCGCCCACCACGGGCTGGCCGGTGGGCTTCTGGTGGGCCGAACTGACCCACCCCTACTGGACCTTCTCGGAAGCGGGGTATGAGGTCGAGATCGTGAGCCCCAAGGGCGGCGATCTGGTGGCCGACAGCTTCTCGGACCCCGAGGATGCGTCGGGCTATTCCGCGCATGACCTGATCTCGCTGGGCTTCAAGAAATCCGAGAAGCACGCGGCGCTGCTGAAGGCGACCAAGTCCATCGCCGAGGTGGACCCCACCGCCTATGACGTGGTGTTCCTGGCCGGGGGCCAGTCGCCCATGGTCACGATGATCGACGATACTGCGCTGCATGCCTTCGTCGCCCGCGCCTATGAGGCGGGCAAGATCGTGTCGATCGTCTGCCACGGCACCTGCATTCTGCTGAAAACCCGCCTCTCGAACGGCGATCTGCTGGTCAAGGGCAAGACCTGGACCGGCTTTGCCAACAGCGAAGAGCAGTTCGCCGACGCCTGGGTGGGCCAGAAGATCCAGCCCTTCTGGATCGAGGAGGAGGCGAAGAAGCTGGAAGGCACCAACTTCGTGGTGAATTCGATGTTCAAGGCCTTTGCCGTCCGCGACGGCAACCTGATCACCGGCCAGCAGCAGTTCTCGGGCGGGGCGGCGGCGGACCTCGTCGTCCAGACGCTCGGGCGCTGAGCGAAACCGGTCCGGGCCCGCGCAAGCCGCGCAGGGCCCGGTCCCTTGCCGGGCATCCGGAGGAACCGTGACAAGGGCTTCCTTGGTTCCGACCCAAGAATACGGCCGCAAGGCCACCTGGTTCGAACTGTTCTTCGACCTTGTGTTCGTGGTCGACCTCGCCGCGCTCGCCGCCGCCCAGATCACGCTTTCCCTGCTGCTGGCCCGCAGGGCCCAGGGGCAGGCGTGACAGGTGAGCCTTGAAGATCCGTGCGGATGTGAGGCCGACAAACGGGATCGCTTGAGGCTTGAGGTTTCCGCAGAGAGAGCGGCGTCATCCAGAGATACGGGGCGCGTCACGCCGCCAGGCAGGCCCCCGCGCGTTCGCACGGGGCGGATTCAATCTGCAGGGTGACGTGGCTGATGCCGAAGTCATGCTCCAGCTCGTCGGTCACATGGTCGAGGAAGGCGTCGGCGTCGGGGCCGTCCCAGACCACATGCGCGGCCAGCGCGGTGCGCGTGGTGGACAGGGCCCAGATGTGCAGGTCGTGGACATTGGTCACACCGGGCTGGTCGCCGATGAAGGTCGCCACCGCCTGTCGGTCGATGCCCTCCGGCACCCCGTCCAGCCCAAGCCGCAGCGCGTCGCGCAGAAGGCCCCAACTGGTCCAGGCGATCAGCAGGCTGACCGCGATGGCCACGGCGGGGTCGAGCCATTGCCAGCCGGTCAGCATGATCCCGGCTGCCGCCAGCACCACCGCCCCCGACACCGCCGCATCGGCGGCCATGTGCAGATAGGCGCCCTTGGCGTTCAGGTCATCCTTTTGCGATTTCATGAACAGCAGTGCCGAGCCGATGTTCACCCCGATGCCGACCAACGCCACCAGAAGGATCGTCAGCCCCGGCACCTCGACCACGGTCTGAAACCGGTGCGCAGCTTCCCAGACCACGACCCCCACGCCCACCAGAATGGCAATCGCGTTCAGCATCGCGGCCAGGATGGTGGCACGGCCATAGCCGAAGGTGTAGGTGGCGCTGCCCGCCCGCTTGGCCAGCACCGCCGCGCCCCAGGCGATCAACAGCCCCGCCACATCGGTCAGGTTGTGCGCCGCATCGGCCAGAAGCGCCAGCGAGCCGGTCAGCACCCCTGCCGCCCCTTCGAAAAGGACATAGCCGGTGTTCAGTCCCACCGCCCAGCGGAAGGCAGGGCCAAGATCTGCCGGGGGAATATGGGCGTGTGCGTGATCGTGGGCCATCGTGTCAGTCCTTCAATCGGATGGTGCCGGAAAGATCGGTGGCGCCCGCCATTGTGGTGAGGATCGGGCCATCGTCTTGCAGGTTCCCGTGCAAGAGCGCCAGCCAGGCCCTGGTCCCGTCAGTGTCCATGGCGATCCGATCGGCGATCAAGATCATCCCGCGCACCCGGGACCCGGGTTGTCGCTGCGGCGGGCAGAGAGATGACGGTGCCGCAGCTGAAAGCCTTCCGGGCCGCGCACGATCCTGCCCGGGCCCATGTCAGCAGCAGCTGCCCGTCCCGGCTGTGCCGCTGCCGCAGCAGGACGTGGTGGCAGATGCCGCATCAGCCGCGCCGCCGCAGCAGGAGGAGGCTGCTTCGGCCGACCCCGCCGCCTCGGCCGATCCGGTGACGGGAAAGCCCTTCGCGGCCCAGCGGGTCATGCCGTACTGCATGTTGCTCACCCGATCATAGCCCTGATACATCAGGAAATAGGTGGCCTTCAGACTGCGCGCGCCCACGGCACAGGCCAGGATTACATCGCGGTCGCGCGGCACCTCCTGCCAGCGGTCCTCGAACTGGCTGAGCGGGATGTTGACCACATCGCAGCCGGCAAAGCCCACTTGCGCGACCTCGTCGGGCTCGCGCACGTCAACCAGCAGCGCGCCCTCTTTCAACAGCCGTTGCGAGGTGGTGGGGCACACCTCGCGCGCTTGCGCCAGCTCTTTCTGGACGGTTTCGTTCATCTCAATCTCCCTTAATTCAGCCAGGCCAGAACCTGATCGTGCGACGGGACGGAGCCCTTGTGCACGACCTTGCCGCCCACCACGACAGCGGGCGTGGTCATCACGCCAAAGCCGACGATCTGGCGCATGTCCTCGATCTTCTCGATGGTGACTTCCTTGCCCGCCTCTGCCGCCACGCGGGTGATGAGGTCGGCGGTAGCCTTGCACTTGGCGCAGCCCGGGCCGAGAACCTTGATTTCCATGACTTGTCCTTTCAGAACAGGAAGTTGAAGAGATAGCCGACGGCAAGAATGCCCGAGCCCACCACGCCGATGAACACCGCGATCAGGCGCAGGGTCAGCACCTGTTTCAGGATGATCATCTCGGGCAGGGACAGGGCGATCACGCTCATCATGAAGGCCAGCACGGTGCCAAGCGCGGCACCCTTGCCCAGCAGCGCCTCGACGATCGGGATCACTCCGGCGGCATTGGTATACATCGGGATGCCGATCACCACGGCGGCGGGAACCGACCACCAGGCATCCGCGCCCATGATGCGGGCCATCAGGTCTTCGGGCACATAGCCGTGGATCAGCGCGCCCATGCCAATGCCGAGGATGATCCAGAACCAGACTCGGCCGAAGATCTCGCGCACGGCCTCGATCCCCAGGCGATAGCGGTCCACCAGCGTCAGGGGCGTGTCACCGGAGGCGTCGGGGGCGGTCGCGCCGGAATGGATGTCACGCACCCAGTCCTGCAACCAGCCTTCCAGATGCAGTCTGCCGATCACCCATCCCGCGACGATGGCGATGACCAGACCGAAGGCGGCATAGGTCATCGCCACCTGCCAGCCGACCAGCCCGAACAGGAGCGCCAGCGCCACCTCGTTCACCATCGGCGCGGCGATCAGGAAGGAGAACGTGACGCCCAGCGGCACGCCCGCCGACACGAGCCCGATGAACAAGGGCACCGCCGAGCAGGAGCAGAAAGGCGTCATCACGCCAAGCCCCGCCGCCAGCACATTGCCCACGCCTTCGCGCTTGCCGGCCAGGAGGGCACGGGTGCGTTCGGGCGAGAAGAAGCTGCGCACCACACCCATCGCGAAGACGATCAGCGTCAGAAGCATCATCACCTTGGGCACGTCGTAGAAGAAGAACGCCAGCGCCTCGCCGGTGTGGCTGTGCCGGTCCACCGGGAACAGCGACGTGATCCCTTCGGCCAGCGGGATGAGCTGGCGATAGACGAGCCACCAGACGGCAACAAAGGCGACAAGCCCCGCGTGCCACAGCCAGTCGGGGCGCGCCGGACGGGGGGAGGAGATATCGGCGCTCATGCGGCGGTCCTTTGTTCGGTTGCGGCGGCGGCCAGCACCGCATCCAGAATGGCGCGGGCGGGCCCGGGCAGATCGGGGTTCAGCCGATAGCGCACCCATTGCGCATCGCGCCGGTCCACCACCAGACCCGCCTGTTTCAAGGTTTGCATGTGCCGCGACATCCGGCTTTGCGATGCATCAAGCCGCGCCATCAACTGGCAGACGCAATGCTCCTGACCATCGGCAAGGATCTGCATCGCGCCAAGGCGGGTCGGTTCGGCAAGGGCAGAGAGAAGGGCAATGGGCATCATGTCCTCGGACGCATATGCTGTTTTGCGCATATACTCCCTGGCGATCCATGCGTCAATCGGCATAAGGCGATCAGTCAAGATGCCGCAGGTTCCGGCATCACCCCTGACGAATGCAGCCAGATCCGCAAAAGAAAAATCCGCAGACCGCGCCGTCGATTGACGCTAGGGCAGGGACGCAGGCAACTGAAGCCGGTTCACACCGCGAGGGCAGCCCTTGACCGCGATAGTCATCTTCTCATTGACGGCACTTCTGGAAATCGCCGGGTGTTTTGCCTTCTGGATGTGGGCGCGGCAGGGACAGTCTGCCCTGTGGCTTGTTCCCGGTGTGGTGGCGCTGGTCGCCTTTGCCTGGCTGCTGACGCGCGTTGATGTGGAACATGCGGGCCGGGTCTATGCGATCTATGGCGGCATCTACATCGTCGCGTCGCTGATCTGGCTTTGGGCGGTCGAGGGTGCGCGCCCCGACCGCTGGGACGTGATCGGCAGCCTGGTCTGCCTGACCGGCGCCGCCATCATCCTTTGGGCGCCGCGGGGGACATGAAGACGGGAACAGCCCCAGGGTCGGACGGGGCATGTAGGGGCCGCCGTCGGCCTTTTCGGCAGGTTGATCGGCCCTGGCGGAGCCTCGTGCCCGAGGCGAAGCTGCTGCCGGTCCTTGTGGCCATCCTGCGGGCGTCGTCCGTGAAGGTCTGGCGGAACGGCTGACGACTTGCGTTGTGCCCTATCCGGCGAAACGCCGCTTCGACAGTTCCCGATACAGCGCCTCGCGGGTGGCGCCCAGGGCCTCGGCAAGGCTTGGCCATTGGCCTTTGGGCGGCAAGGGCCTGCCACTGGCGAGCCACGCCGCCAACCGTTCCTCGACAGTGCGCATGGAGCTGATCGCCGCAGTCGTCCGGGCGCCTTGCAGCCCGTGCGCCAGCCCCGCGGCCCATAATCTGGCCAGACCGGGGTCTGCGTCCAGACGGGACAGATACCGGACCGGACCCCGGATCAGCCGTCGGGCGAGCAGTAAAGCCGGTAGAGCGTTTCCAGCACCGCCGCCACCTCGGCGCTGGCCAGGCGATAGTAGATGGTCTGGCCGTCGCGCCGCGTCGTCACCAGACGCAGGGCGCGCATCTTGCCCAGGTGCTGCGAAAGCGCGGCCGGGCTGAGGTGAACGATGGCTGCCAGTTCGCCGACCGATTTTTCGCCCGCCAGCAGGGTGCACATCACCAGCAGGCGCCTGGGGTTGGCCATCGCCGAAAGCATGGCGGAAACCTCCTCGGCCTTCGCCGCCATCGGGTTGATTGTTGCATCCAGGATGTTAGTTTCCATGCTTGACGCTTTAGAACTTTCGAAAGTACAAAGCAATGCTGTTACTGAGCAAGGGGAAAGGAATGACATACGCCGGGTCCCTTGACCGCACACTGCGCCTCGGCCTCGGGGCGGTCGTGGTAGCATACCCGTTCGTGCCGCCGCTGTCTGGGGTCCCTGCCGACTGGGGTGCCTCGAAATTCGCCGTGGCAGCCGTGGGTGTCATGATGCTTGGCACGGCGCTGTTCAGTGTCTGCCCGGTCTGCGCGACCTTCGGCATCCGGGCCCGCCCGGTCGACAAGCCATGATCCGGGGGTCAACTGTTGGCAGTTGCCGGTCCGCAGCCCGGCGGCCCATACTGCCCGAGGGGCAGCGCCTGCGCGGGGTTTGAAATCCTCCAGATTGCGCGCGGTGCCAATCTTCGGAAGCACTTTCCACAACGCGGAGTCCGCATGAGCACGGTTACTGAATTCACCCCGTTCGCTTCTTTCATCGGCGGAGTCCTGATCGGCCTCGGCGCCGTGATTCTGATGGGCTTCAACGGCCGCATCGCCGGCATGACCGCCATGCTTGGCGGCGTGCTGGAGCCGCGGAGCCCAGACAGCCCGTGGCGTCTGGCCTTCCTGGCCGGAGCCATTGTGGCCCCGCTGATCGCGACGCTGATGGGGGCCGAGTTCGCCTTCGCCTCGCCCACGACCGGCGTGCTGCTGGCCATCGGTGGGGTCATTGTCGGCGTTGGCGTGACCTACGGGTCGGGCTGCACCTCGGGGCATGGCGTCTGCGGTCTGGCCCGACTGTCGCCGCGCTCGCTGGTCGCGACGCTGACGTTCATGGCCACGACCTTTCTGACCGTCACCCTGATGCGCCACGTCTTCGGAGACTGATCCCATGAACCGCATCCTGTCTGCCCTTGTCGCGGGTCTCGTCTTCGGGATCGGCATCGCCGTGTCGGGGATGGCCAATCCGGCCAAGGTGCTGAACTTCTTCGACCCTCTCGGCACCTGGGACCCCAGCCTTGCCTTCGTGATGGGCGGAGCGCTGATGACCACATTCATCGGATACCGCGTGATCTTCGGGCGCCGCCAGGCCCCGCTGTTCGACACGAAATTCCACCTCCCCACCGCCCGCACGATCGACGCCCGGCTGATCGGCGGATCGGCCCTGTTCGGCGTGGGCTGGGGCATCTCCGGCTTCTGCCCCGGCGGGGCCATTCCCGCACTTGGCTTCGCGCCCTGGCCAACGGCACTTTTCCTGATCGCGATGGGGGCCGGCATCCTGCTTGCGCGCTGGCTGCAAGCCTTGCCCCGCCGTCAGATCGCATGATCCCTCAAGGAGGACAGACCATGACCACCTTCGCTCCTGTTCCCTATCCCGTCGATCTTTCGGTCAGGCCCGAAGTCACGGCCTTCTTCGACGAACCGACCAACACAGTCACCTATGTCGTGCGTGATCCGGCCAGCACTTCCTGCGCGGTCATCGACAGCGTGATGGACATCGACTATGCCGCCGGTCGCATCAGCTATGCCTCGGCCGACCGGGTGATCGACTTCATCCGGAAGAACGGCCTGACGCTGGAATGGCTGATCGAGACCCATGTCCATGCCGACCACCTCTCGGGCGCGCCCTATATCCAGGAAAAGCTGGGCGGCAAGATCGGCATCGGCGAGAACATCACCATCGTGCAGGAAACCTTCGGCAAGGTGTTCAACGAAGGGACCGAGTTCCAGCGCGACGGCAGCCAGTTCGACCGGCTGTTCAAGGACGGCGACACCTACAAGATCGGCGGCATGACGGCCTTTGCCATGCACACGCCGGGCCACACGCCGGCCTGCATGACGCATGTGATCGGCGATGCGGCCTTTGTCGGCGACACCCTGTTCATGCCCGACGGCGGCTCGGCCCGCGCCGATTTCCCCGGCGGCGACGCGCGCACGCTGTACCGTTCGATCCGGCGGGTGCTGTCGATGCCCGGCGAGACACGGCTCTTCATGTGCCACGACTACGGCCCGAACGGCCGCGAGATCCGCTGGGAAACCACGGTGGCCGAGCAGCGGGCGCACAACATCCATGTGCGCGACGGCATCACCGAGGATGAATTCGTGCGCATGCGCGAGGCGCGCGACGCGACGCTTGCCATGCCCAAGCTCATCATCCCGTCCTTGCAGGTGAACATGCGCGGGGGCGAACTGCCGCCGCCGGACGAAAGCGGCAAGCGGTTCCTCAAGGTGCCGCTCAACACACTCTAGGCGATCCGCCCGGTTCAACGCCCCAGGACAGGACAAGCCTCGTGACCTTCCTCAAGTCCCTTCTGCCGATCCTCGGCTGGGCCCCGACCTATAGCCGGACCGATGCCCAGAGCGATCTTGTCGCCGCCGTGATCGTGACGATCATGCTGGTGCCGCAGAGCCTGGCCTATGCCATGCTGGCGGGCCTGCCGCCACAGGTGGGGCTTTATGCCTCGATCCTGCCGCTGATCGCCTATGCGGTCTTCGGCACCAGCCGGGCTTTGGCGGTGGGGCCGGTTGCGGTGGTCTCGCTGATGACGGCGGCGGCGGCGGGGCAGGTCGCGGCACCGGCAAGCGCCGAATACCTGACCGCCGCGATCACGCTGGCCTTCCTGTCGGGCCTCGTCCTGGTGGCGATGTCGGTGCTGCGGCTGGGATTTCTGGCCAATTTCCTGTCGCATCCGGTGATCTCGGGCTTCATCACCGCCTCGGGCATCCTGATCGCGGCCAGCCAGCTGAAGCATATCCTGGGCATCAGGGCCGAGGGCGACACCCTGCCGCAGCTTGTGACCGGCCTCGTGGAGGGGATCGGCGGCTTCAATCCCTATACGCTTGTCATCGGTATTGCGGCGACGGCCTTCCTGTTCTGGACACGCAAGAACCTCAAGCCGCTGCTGATCGCGCGGGGCCTTCGGCCTCGCCTGGCCGACCTGATCGCCAAGGCCGGGCCGGTGGCCGCCATCCTGGTCTCGATCCTGGCCGTGGTCGGCTTCGGGCTGGCGGAAAGGGGCGTGAAGATCGTCGGCGACATCCCCGCCGGCCTGCCGCCCTTTGCCCTTCCGTCCTTTGACCTTGGGCTCTGGCAGCAACTGCTGCTGCCCGCCGTGCTGATCAGCCTGGTGGGCTTTGTGGAATCGGTGTCCGTCGCGCAGACGCTGGCGGCCAAACGGCGGCAGCGGATCGTGCCGAACCAGGAACTGACCGCGCTTGGCGCCTCGAACATCGCCTCGGCCCTGTCGGGGGGCTATCCGGTGACCGGCGGTTTCGCGCGGTCGGTGGTGAACTTCGACGCCGGCGCCGAGACGCCGCTGGCCGGGGCCTTCACCGCCGTCGGCATCCTGGCCGCCACGGTTTTCCTGACCCCGCTGTTCCGGTTCCTGCCGCAGGCCGTGCTGGCCGCAACCATCATCGTGGCCGTGCTTTCCCTGGTCGATATTGCCGCCATCCGGCGCACCTGGGCCTATTCCAAGGCCGACTTTGCCGCCATGGCCGTCACCATCCTGACCGTGCTGCTGGTGGGGGTGGAGGCCGGGATCACCGCCGGCGTGCTGCTGTCGCTGGTGCTGTTCCTGTGGCGGACCTCGCGGCCGCACATGGCCATCGTCGGCCTGGTGCCGGGGACCGAACATTTCCGCAATGTCGAGCGGCATAAGGTCGTCACCGATCCTTCGATCCTGACGATCCGGGTGGACGAAAGCCTGTACTTCGCCAATGCCCGCGCGCTGGAGGATGCGATCTACGACCGCATCGCCGATCAGCCCGCGCTGAAGCATGTCGTCCTGATGTGCCCGGCGGTGAACCTGATCGACGCCAGCGCGCTGGAGAGCCTGGAGGCCATCGCCCACCGCCTTTCCTCGGCCGGGGTCGGCTTTCATCTGTCCGAGGTCAAGGGGCCGGTGATGGACGCGCTCAAGCGGTCGGACTTCTTGCAGCATTTCAAGGGGCGGATCTTCCTGTCCCAGTACGAAGCCTTCACGACCCTCGGCGGACCGGCGCGATAGGCGGGGCAGGGCGGTCTGGACATCGCCTTGCGGGAAGATCTGTGACGCGGCGGTCCGGCCCCTTGCAATGGCGGATCGGCGCCGGCGGCGAGGGCGTGGGGATGACGGATTTCGCATCCATCACCCAGGTGCATTTCCGCGTCCGGCCGTCCCGCATCGGGTCGGTGTGTTTCGAGGTCTCCTCGCGGCTTTCCCCCGCCTGACCATGGGCCGCGATCCGGTGGAGGCGATGGGCCTGTCATGCAACCTGCGCTGCGTCTGTCCGGCTCAGAACCACAGTCCCGAGCGGTGAAAGCGCGGCGGCATGGGCTGCGCCGAAGCCGGGGGCAGGCGCAGGGTCAAGGGGTCCGTCAAGGGGTCCGCTGCGACGCGCTGCGGCACAGGCGTCAGGGCGCGCAGGCGGGCGATGCGCTCTTCGGTCGGCGGATGGGTGCGCAGGAGCGAGGGCTCGGGGATGCGCCGTCCGGGCAGGAACATCTCTTCCCAGAAGCGCCCGGTGCGGCGTTCGAGCCTGGCCAGCGCCGAGGCAAGGCCGGCCGGATCGCCGGTCAGTTCGGCGGCCGCCCGGTCGGCGTCGTATTCGCGCTGGCGCGACAACGCCAGTTGCAGAAGCGCCATGATCGTGGGCGAGAAGGCCAGGACAAGCGGCAGGGTCCAGGGAATGGTCGCGACGCCCGCGATCAGCAGCGGCAGGTTCACCAGAAGCAGCATCTGCCCCAGCCAGCTGGCCAGCGAAACGGCGCGCGACATCGCATCGGCCAGCCCCATCAGCCACAGGTCGCGATTGGCGACATGGGCGATCTCATGCGCCAGGACCCCGGCCATCTCGCGCGGGGACAGAAGCCGGATCAGCCCGTCGGTCACGCAGATCACGCTGTCCTCGGGCCGGCCCATGGCAAAGGCATTGGGGATCTGGCTGGGCACATACCAGAGTTCGGGCACGCGCGGCAGACCGGCGCGGGCCACCAGATCGCGCAGCAGGGCATGGCCCGCGGGCCAGTCCTGCGGGCGCAGCGGTCGCGCCCGGTAGCCGCGCAAGAGCAGCCCACGCGAGACCGAGGGCGCCAGCATCAATCCGGCGAGCGTCGCGGCGACGAGGATCAGGGTCATGTCGGGTCCGGCGACAAGCCCGACCACCGTCCAGGCGATCAGGCCCATGCCCGCAAGGATCAGCAGGGTCTGGGCAAGGTTGGTCAGACGGTGGGCAAGTGTGGCGGACAGCATGGGCACCCCATTTCGCAAGGGGCAGCATGCCCCGGCCCGCAGCAAAGGCAAAGCCCCCGTCGCGTGTCACCGCGACGGGGGCCGTTGCGAAACCGTTCAGCGCGGCAGGACGACGAAGACCTCGCGCCCGTCGCGCCAGACCAGAAGTCCCACGGCATTGCCGGAGGCGGATTCAAGCGCCGCGGCCAGATCCTCGGGGCGGGTGACCGGGCGGCGGTTGACGGCCAGGATCACGTCGCCCGGTTGCAGCCCGGCCTGTGCCGCAGGGCTGCGCGGGGCGACGGCTGCGACCGACAGCCCCTCGACCGTGCCATAGCCGGGCATCCCCGGCGCCAGCGGTTGCAGCGTCAGGCCCGCCAGTTCGGCCGGAGCGGCAGAGGTGGCTGCCGCGTCAAGCTTGTCGAGCGTCACGTCGATGCCCTGCCGTTTCCCCTCGCGCCAGATGTCCAGCTTCACCGTGTCGCCGGGCCGCCGCATGCCGACACGACCACGCAGATCGGCCGAGCCGCGCAGCTTGTGGCCGTCGATTGCAAGGATCGCATCGCCCGCACGCAGGCCCGCACGTTCGGCGGCGCTGCCCGGATCGACCGAGCCCACCACCGCGCCGCCTGCGGCCTCGATCCCCATGGCCTGAGCCAGATCCGGGGTCAGATCCTGGATCGCCACGCCCAGCCGGCCCCGCGCCACCGTGCCGTGTTCGACCAGCTGTTCCATCACCGACAGCGCCATGTTCACCGGCACGGCAAAGCCGATGCCCACGTTGCCGCCCCCGTTCGGCGCGATGATCGCGCTGTTGATCCCGACCAGCTTCCCGTCGAGCGTGATCAGCGCGCCGCCCGAGTTGCCGGGGTTGATCGAGGCATCGGTCTGGATGAAATCCTCATAGCCCTGAGGGTTGATCCCCGACCGCCCCAGCGCCGAGACTATGCCCAAAGTCACCGTCTGGCCCAGGCCGAAAGGGTTGCCGATGGCCACGACGTAATCGCCCACCATCAGCGCATCGGAATTGCCGGTCTCGACGGCGGTCAGCCCCTCGGCGGGGATCTTCAGCACGGCAATATCCGTCGCGGGATCGGTGCCCACCAGTTCCGCCTTGACGCTGCGTCCGTCGCGCAAGGAGACGCGGATCTCGGTCGCGTCCTGGATGACGTGGTTGTTGGTCAGCACATGGCCGCGCTTGGCATCGACGATCACGCCGGAGCCTGCGCTCATCTGCCGCTCGACCGGGCCTTCGGGGGACATGGGCGGCAGGAAGGGGGCGAAGAAGGGGTCGCGGTAGAGCGGCGACATCTGCGCCGGGCGTTCCGAGACCACCGAGATGTTGACCACCGCATCCGAGACACGTTCGACCACAGGGGCGAGGGTCGGAATGCCGCGGTCGTCGGCAAGCGCAGGGGCGGCGGTTTCGGCAAGGGCCGGGCCGGCAGGCAGCAGGACGGGGCCGGCGACCAGCGACAGCGCCAGCACACTGGCGCAGGTGGACAGGATGAGACGTTTCATGAAATCCTCCAAAGGAAGGGGGGTGCCGGGCGGCACCCCCGGATGCGGCCTCAACCGGCCTTGACCTCGATATGCTTGACGCGGGCCTGGGCTTCGGGCGTCTGCGGCAGGCGCACGGTCAGCACGCCGTTCTTGAAGCTGGCCTCGGCCTTTTCGCCATCGACGCCGGGCGGCAGCGGGATGGTGCGCCAGATCGCGCCATAGCTGCGTTCGGACAGGTAATAGCCCTTCTTCTCTTCCTGGCGCTCGACCTTCTTCTCGCCCTTCACGGTCAGCATGTCGTCGGTGACGCTGACCTCGATGTCGTCCATCGTCATGCCGGGCAGCTCGATCGAGATCTCCACGGCGTTGTCGGTCTGGACCACGTCGGATTTGGCCTCGGAATGGCCCCACGGCCAGTCAAGGTCGCCAAGGCCCTTGCCGAAACGGTTCCAGAACCCCTCGAACACCTGGTTCATTTCGCGTTGCAGGGTGGCGATGGGGTTCTCGCGGTCCGTGTCGCGGTCGGGATGGGCGGCGTCATCCTTGCGCGCCCAAGGGATCAGATCCTTGATCTTCATGGTCGTTCTCCTTTCCTGTCTCAGGCAGCCTTGACCTTGATGGCCTTCGGCTGCGACGCTTCGGCGCGCGGCAGGTGCAGGGTCAGCACGCCATTCTTCAGCTGGGCCTCGATCTTTTCGGCATCGAAATCATCCGAGAGGGTGAAGGCGCGCTCGTAATCGCCCGCCTCGTATTCGGCATGGACCAGCCGCAGCTTGTCGGGCGAGGCGACCGAGGATTTCGCGCGGATCGTCAGCACGCGCTTTTCCAGCGCCACGTCCACATCCTCGGCGGCGACACCGGGCAGTTCCAGCATCAGCGTCACGCCCTCTTTCGTCTCGACGATATCGGCCAGCGGGCGCCAGACCCGGCGGGCGCGGGCCGGTTCGGCCTGGGTTTCGGCCGGGGTCTGTTCGGGGGCCTTGGTCACTTCGGTGCTCATGGGTCTATCCTCCTTCTCTCAGGCGGCCTTGATGGCGATGCGGCGGGGCTTGTCCTCGTCGGGGCGGCCCACGGCAATGCGCAGCACGCCGTCGGCAAAGCGGGCCTCGACCTTCTCGGGATCGACGCGGAACGGCAGGCGGATGGCGCGGGTGAAGCGGCCGAAGGCACGCTCGCGCCGGTGCCAGATGGCGCCTTCCGGCAGGTCGGGGGCCTTGCGCTCGCCCGAGAGCGTCAGGACATTGTCCTTGACCTGGATGTCGATGTCGGAAGGCTCGACGCCGGGCAGTTCGGCGGTGATCGCCGCGGCCTCGTCATTCTGCCAGACATTCAGCGCGGGGAAGGATCGGGTGGCGCCGAAGGCGAGGCTGTCCAGATCCTCGGACAGACGCCGCATCAGCGCGAAGGGATCGGCGGGGTAGAGAGCAGTGCGGTAAAGCATGGGTCACCTCCTTCGGTTGGCACCCGGACCGGGCCACGAAGGACGGGACGGCTGCGCAGCAACGCGCACCGCAGGAAAGCAACTGGACGTCACCGACCGGACCCTTGCGGCGCCCTTCGGTGGCCTGCCATTGCGGCCAGACCCGTCATCTTTCGTGAACCCCGTTCGGGCGTTCCCTTCTGATAAAGGAAGCGGGAAGCGGCATTTCAAGACCCGGCATCCCCAGAAATATCATATTGTTTACAGTGTATTGTGAGGGGCGGCTTCAGACCGCCGCCCCCTTTGTCATGCCGCGCGACGGTTCACCCTGCCGCCGGTTCGTCCTTCCCGGCCCCGGTTCCGGCCTCTGTCCCGGCCTTCTCCGCCTTGGCTTCGGGCTCGATCCGCACCTGTTCGGCGGTCGCGTCCCAGCCGATGCGCACGGTGTCGCCCTGGGCCACCTCGCCGCCCAGCATGGCGCGGGCAAGCCGCGACTCCACCAGGCTGCGGATCTGGCGCTTCAGCTCGCGCGCGCCGTATTCGGGGCGATAGCCCTCGGCGGCGAGCATGTCGATCAGGCTGTCCTCGAAGACGATGGTCACGCCCTGCGTCGCGGCCGTGCGCTTCACCCGTTCCAGTTGCAGCAGCACGATCTGGCGGATTTCGGCCTTCGTCAGGCTGTGGAAGACGATGATCTCGTCCAGCCGGTTCAGGAACTCGGGCCGGAAGTGGCCACGCAGCACGTCCATCAGCTCGGCCTTCAGCGTCTCGGGCTTCTCTGCCGGAGTGCCACGCAGCAGCATCCGTTTCTGGATCCGGTCGGCGCCGAGGTTCGAGGTGGCGATGATGATGGCATTGGTGAAGTCCACCACCCGGCCCTTGCCGTCGGTCAGCCGCCCGTCGTCGAAGACCTGCAACAGCACGTTGTAGACATCGGGATGCGCCTTCTCGATCTCGTCGAGCAGGATCACCGAATAGGGCTTGCGGCGCACCTTCTCGGTCAGCTGGCCGCCCTCGTCATAGCCGACATAGCCGGGCGGCGCGCCGATCAGCCGGGCGACCGTGTGCTTTTCCATGTATTCCGACATGTCGATGCGCAGAAGCGCGTCCTCGTCGCCATAGACGACCTCGGCCAGCGCCTTGGCAAGTTCCGTCTTGCCCACGCCCGTCGGCCCGAGGAAAAGGAAGGTCGCCACCGGCTTCGAGCCTTCGCGCAGGCCCGCGCGCGCAAGGCGCACGGCGTCCGACACCGCCTTGATCGCCTCTTCCTGGCCGATGACGCGGGCGTGGAGCCGCTCCTCCATCTTCAGCAGTTTCGCGCGTTCCTCCTCGGTCAGCTCATCGACCGGAATGCCCGTCAGCTTCGAGACGATCTGCGCCACATGGGTCGCCCGCACCTCGGCCGAGCCGGTGGCGCGCGCCTTTTCCCAGGCTTCGGTCAGTTCCTTGAGCCTGGCTTCCTTGTCGGCGATCTGGTGGCCGATCTCGGCGGCCTTGTCGAAGTTCTTCCGCGAAGCGGCATAGTCCTGTTCGCGCCGGAGCTGATGCAGCTCGGCTTCCAGTTCCTGCACCTCGACGGGCCGGGCGGTGGCCGAAAGCTTGACCCGCGCCGCCGCCTGGTCGATCAGGTCGATCGCCTTGTCGGGCAGGAAGCGGCCCTGGATGTAGCGGTCCGACAGTTCGGCCGCCGCGACGATGGCCTCGTCGGTGATCGTCACCTTGTGGTGCGCCTCGAAGGTGTCGCGCAGACCGCGCAGGATCATCATCGCCTGGGCCACGGTGGGCTCGGGCACCATCACCGGCTGGAAGCGGCGTTCAAGGGCCGCGTCCTTCTCGATGTGCTTCTGGTATTCGTTCAGCGTCGTGGCGCCGATCAGGTTCAGCTCTCCCCGCGCCAGCATGGGCTTGAGCACGTTGGCGACATCGAGGCCGCCCTCGCCGCCGCCCTGGCCTGCGCCGACGATGGTGTGCAGCTCGTCGATGAACAGGATCATCTCGCCCTGATGCTCGGTGATCTCCTTGAGGATCTTCTGCACCCGCTCCTCGAACTCGCCGCGATACTTGGACCCTGCGACCATCGAGTTGATGTTCAGCTCGACCAGCCGCTTGCCGCGGATCGCCTCGGGCACCTCGCCATCGACGATGCGCTGCGCCAGCCCCTCGACGATGGCGGTCTTGCCCACGCCGGGCTCGCCGATCAGGACGGGATTGTTCTTCTTGCGGCGGGCGAGGATCTCGATCGTGGTCTCGATCTCGGCGGCGCGGCCGATCACCGGGTCGAGCTTGCCGTCCCGCGCCATCTTCGTCAGGTCGCGGGAATACTTGTCCAGTTCCGGCGTGTTGGTCGGCGCCTCTGCCGTGCCGTCCTCGGCCCCCTTGCCGACGACGCGCGCCACCTGCTGGCGCAGCGCCTGCGGCGTGAGGCCCAGCTTCCTCAGCATGTTGGCTGCCAGCCCCTCGCCCTCTTCGGCAAGGCCGATCAGCAGGTGTTCGGGGCCGACGTAGGAATGGCCCATGTCGGTCGAGGCCCCGAAGGCGCGGCTGAGCGCATCCTTCACCCGCGGGCTGACGCCGATCTCGCCCTCGTGGGGCTTGTCGCCCCGCTTGGCCTCGGCCTCGATCTGGCCTTTCAGCTGATCGACCGAGATCTTGAACTGGTCGAGGACGGTCTTCACCACCTCGGACCCGGTCAGCGCCAGCAGCAGGTGTTCGGTGTCCACCTCGGCCCGGCCCATGCCGGCGGCGTGCTGCGCGGCCTCCTGCAACAGCCTTTCGGCCTGTTCGCTGACCTTGCTGGCAAAGCCGCCGCCCTGCCTGCGGGCCGAGCGGGCGCGGGGCGCCTCGTCGCCGAAGGTGGCATCCACCACCTCGTCCTCGCCGCCGGCGTCACCGGCGCCGATGCCCTGCGGCAGGTCGAAGCCCGCGTCGGACATCAGGCTGCGGAAGGGCTGGTCGCCGAAGAATTCCTCGAACAACCCACCGCGTCGCCCGAACAGCGATTCAAGCGGCGAGGCCGTGCGCCCCTGACGGCGCAGCACCTCGCGGTAGTGCTCGTCGCACAGTTCCATGTTCTGCACGCGCCCGTTGACCGAGGCGCGTACGCGCACCGTGGCCGGTTTTCCGCAGATGTCGCATTTGCCTTGCATGGGGGTTCCCTTTCCTGTGATTCATGTTCGTCTATCGTCGGATCGGGCCGCCGACCTTGATCCCGGTCAATCCCGATCGGCGATGCGCCTGCCCTGAACCATGGCTTCCCTGTCCTGCCGGCGGATGATCCAGTAGATGCCCCCCAGCGCCAGCGTTGCCAAGGCCAGCGCGGCGATGGTGGCGGCGTCGGTCTTGTCCAGATCGAGGATGATGAACTTGCGCAACAGCGCCAGCAGCGCCACCAGCACAACGGTGCGCACATGGAACACGGTGTCATGCGTCTCGACCGAGACCACGATCGAACGCTTGAACTCCAGCGCGATGATGACGGTGAAGATCGCGCCGAACACCGCCTGGAACACCGCATGGTCGGTGGGGTCCAGCGCGCCTTCGATCACCAACCCCACCGTGACGCGCAGGAACAGGTTCCACATCGCGGCAAGGATGACCACGATCAGCAGGGCCGAGAGCGCAAGCGTCACAAGCTGCTCGAAGCGCTGGTAGAAGGTCAGCACCTTCCAGCGGTCGAGGAAATCCTTCCAGTCCGAGCGCACCGACATCGGGCTACTCCGCCGCCTGGGCCACGGGCTTGAGTGCCGGGAAGTCGTCGGGCGTGATGGTTTCGCGTTCGAGCAGCAGCCGTGTGCCGGCCTCCAGATCGGCGCGCCGGTCGGTCAGCACCTGTTTCGCCCGCGCATAGGCGGCGTCGATCAGGGCGCGCACGGCCAGATCCACCTCGCGGGCGGTCGCCTCGGAAAAATCGCGCGGGCTCAGCCCCGGCGCACCGTCGCCGAGAAAGCTCTGCCGCTCGGGCTCCAGCACGGCCTGGCCCAGATCGGGGTGCATCCCGAAACGGGTGACGATCTGGCGGGCGATGTCGGTGACGCGGGCGAGGTCGTCAGCCGCCCCGGTCGAGATCTCGCCCAGCACCAGATCCTCGGCCGCCCGGCCCGCCAGCAGCACCACCATGCGGTTTTCCAGATCCGCCCGGGTGATGAGGAAGCGGTCCTCGGTGGGCCGCGTCATGGTGTAGCCAAGCGCGCCGATGGACCGCGGGATGATCGAGACCTTCTGCACCGGGTCCGCGCCGGGCAGCGAGGCCGCGGCCAGCGCATGGCCCATCTCGTGCCAGGCCACCGCCTCGCGTTCCTTGGGGTTCAGCAGCCGCCCCTTGCGTTCGAGCCCCGCAACGATGCGCTCGATCGCGGCGACGACATCGGCCATGGTCACCGCCTCGGCCCCGCGGCGGGTGGCCTGGATGGCGGCCTCGTTGACCAGGTTCGCCAGTTCTGCGCCCGAAAAGCCCGGGGTCAGCGCGGCGATCTGGTCCACATCCAGCCCCTCGTGCTTGACCTTCTTCAGATGCACCCGCAGGATCGCCGCGCGCCCGGTCTTGTCGGGGCGGTCCACCACCACCTGCCGGTCGAAGCGGCCTGCGCGCAACAGCGCGGGGTCCAGGATCTCGGGCCGGTTGGTCGCGGCCAGAAGCACGATCCCCTCGCGCGGGTCGAAGCCGTCAAGCTCGGTCAGAAGCTGGTTCAGCGTCTGCTCCTTCTCGTCATGCCCGCCGCCGAAGGCGCCCACGCCGCGCTTCTTGCCCAGCGCGTCCAGCTCGTCGATGAAGATGATGCAGGGCGCGGCCTTGCGGGCCTGCTCGAACAGGTCGCGCACCCGGGCGGCGCCGACGCCTACGAACATTTCCACGAATTCCGAGCCGGAGATGGAAAAGAACGGCACCCCGGCCTCGCCCGCCACGGCGCGGGCGACCAGCGTCTTGCCGGTGCCGGGGGGGCCCACCAGCAGGATGCCCTTGGGGATGCGAGCGCCAAGCCGGCCGTATTTCTGCGGCTCCTTCAGGAAGCTCACGATCTCCTGCAACTCGGCCTTGGCCTCGTCGATCCCGGCCACGTCGGCGAAAGTGACGCCGGTGTCCTTCTCGACATAGACCTTGGCCTTCGACTTGCCGACCGTCATCATGCCGCCGAAGCCCTGCTTTTCGGCGATCTTGCGGAACACCAGCATCCAGAGGCCGTAGAAGACCAGCACCGGCAGCACCCAGGACAGAAGCTGCGACAGGAAGGTGTTGGTCACCGTGCCGTCATATTCGGCGCTCGACTGCTCCAGCCGCCGGGTCAGGTCCTCGGGGACGATGTTGGTGATGAAATACTCCGCGCCGTCGCGGGGTTCGCGGTAGCGACCGATCACCCGTTCGGTCTGCACCTGCACCTCGGCGATCTGGTCTTTCTCAAGCAGTTCGATGAAGCGCGAATAGGGGATGCGCTCGGTGACCGAGGCCCCCTGCCACCAGGACTGGAACAGCATCAGCAGAAAAAAGGCCGCGATCCAGTACCAGATGTTGATCTGCTGTTCCTTGTTCATGCTTGGCCTCTCTTCTTCTGCCCTCTTGCGCCAAAGTCCGGTCAAGCCCACTGCGCGGTCAGCGCCCCCGTGGTGGCGCAGCCCACGACCAACCATGCCCGCCGGTCCGCACCACCACGGGGCAGGCCGGGCCATTCTCTGCTCTTGAACGGAAACGCGCCAAAACTCAGATGCTTACTATGTCGAAAGAAAGCGGAAACTCAACCCTCAAGGGAGTTGTCCGGATCTGCCAATCCGATCTTTCGAAAGACAGGAGCAATCGCGATGGATCATGGCCGCAATCGACCCTTGTCCGCACCACGCATCCCGGGGACCGACATGCGCAGTCCCGATGTGCCGCTGGCGATCATCCGCCGGCCCGCACGGTCGGCGACGCAATCGGCACCGCGTCCGCGCCACTGGGTTCTGGAGTTCGAGCCCTCCGGCGCGCCGGAGCTTGACCCGCTGATGGGCTGGACCACAGGCGACGATCCCTGTCGGACCATCCGGCTGCAGTTTCCCGATGCCGCAAGCGCGATCCGCCATGCCGAGAGTCAGGACTGGCGCTACATCGTTCTTGAGGAGCCTCGTGCTGCGCAGGCGCCCGCAAAGTCGTAGCGTAGCGCGACCGGTGATGCGAGGCACCGGCTGTTCAGGGGGGTGGATGTGCCGGGTGCCCGGCGCTTGCCCTATCCCGCCATCGCCTTGCCGAGCCAGCTGGCCCAGCTTGGGTATCGCCGGTCGGCCACCGAGCCCGCAACGGCGGCCGGGGTCGGTGCCTACAGCAGTCCCCGCCTTGCCAGGTTCGCCATCAGGGCCCGTATCCCGAAGGTCCATTCCGGGCAATGGGTGGAAAGGTTCACGCTGTTGCACAGGGCGCCAAGGCCCGGTGCGGAGATGATGACCTTGTCCCCGATCTTGTGCGTGAACCCGCCACCTTGTTCGCCGCGGTCCTGCGTCGGGGCAAAGAGCGTTCCCAGAAACAGCATCAGGCCGTCGGGATACTGATGATGACGTCCGATCGTCTGCGAGACCAGATCGGCCGGATCGCGGCTGATCTGCGACATCGAGGATGTTCCGTCCAGAACAAAGCCGTCCGGCCCCTCGACACGGAGCGTCAGTTCGGCGCGGCGCACGTCATCCAGCCCGAAGCCCGCATCGAACAGGCGCAGGAACGGCCCGATGGAACAGGAGGCGTTGTTGTCCTTGGCCTTGGAGAGCAGAAGCGCCGAACGCCCCTCGACATCGCGCAGGTTCACATCGTTGCCAAGCGTCGCCCCCACGATCCGGCCCTTCGAGGAGACGGCCAGCACCACCTCCGGCTCGGGGTTGTTCCATCTGGAAACGGGGTGCAGGCCGATTTCGGCCCCATGCCCCACGGCGGACAGGACCTGCGCCTTCGAGAAGACCTCGGCATCCGGGCCGATTCCGACCTCCAGATACTGGCTCCACAAGCCCTCGGCCTGAAGCGCGGCCTTGGCGGCCATCGCCTCGGGCGAACCGGGCCGGATGTTGCGCAGCGAATCCCCGATTGCCGTGCCGACGCGCCGGCGGATCTCTTCCGCGCGGGCAGGATCGCCGCCCGCGCGTTCCTCGATCACGCGCTCCACCATCGAGCCCGCGAAGGTCACGCCGCAGGCCTTGATCGCCTGCAGATCGCAAGGCGCCAGCAGATGCGGCACCGACAGGTCGCCGACCTTCGCCGCGAGCAACTCGTCGAGCGCCGCAACCCTGCGGCCCGCCGCCGCACGGACATAGCCGGCGGGATCGTCCATCTCGCAGATGTCACGAACCAGAGGGGCCTCGCGCGCGGTGATGTCCCAGACCACCCCGTCCCGCAGCGTCACGACCGATGGGCCCTGAACCTCGGGGTTCCAGATACGGCCGAGAAGGGTGGCATCAGGCGGAAGGGTCTGCATTCACGGATCTCCAGGTCAGGGTCATGCCGAAGGCCATCGTTTCACCCGGCCGAAGAAACCGCAGGCCGGGATGGCCGGCAAGGGCATGTGCATCCACCGGATGCGAGACGGGTTCAAGGCAGAAGAAATCGGCCGCACTTCCCGGCGAATAAAGCAGCAGGGTCGAAAGGCCCGTTGCCTCCAGCGTGCAGGACATGGCCTCCGGCCCCTGCCGGATCAGGGCCGAACCGGTCCAGCCGTCGAAGCCTGCATTGACCCAGCCCTCGGGAAGCAGCCGAAGCCCCCGGTAATCCAGCGCATCGGGGATCGGCTCCGGCGCTTGCGTCCGGGGCAGGTGCCGGTCGTTCTCCGGCCACCAGCCATTTGCCTGAAAGGCAATCCGCGTGAGTTCGGAACGTGGAAACCACGGATGGAAACCGCCGCCGAAGGGCAGGGGGCCATCCGCCCTGTTGCGCCGCACCAAGAAGGCATCAAGGCTGTCCGGGCAAAGGCGATAGGTCAGCCGCGCCGCATGGCGCAGGGGTCCGAAGGCCCCGTCCGGCAGCTCGAGGCAGACCGTGTCGGGGGCATGTCCTTGCACCTGCCAGGGCCTCTGGAAGGCATCGCCATGGATCGGGAAGGGTTCTCCGGCAAGGTTCGGTGTCAGACGCACCGGTTTCCCGTCCACCAGAACGGGAACCGAAACACGGTTCGAGAACGGGGCGAGGATGTTCATGGCCCAGGCGAAGGGGTCCGCCTCGCCTCCCGCCCGCAACGGGCGCAGGACCGGTCGCCCCGCGACTTCCAGCGCCGCCAGAGCCGCCCCGTGCCGGGCTCCGACCAGAGCCCTTGCCGCCCCAGCGCGCAGTTCGATCACCGCGGCGCCCTCACCACCCGCCGTCGATGGCGATGTTCTGACCCGAGATCATGCGCGCCGCGTCCGAACACAGGAACAGCGCAAGATCGGCCACGTCCTCGGGCCGGATGCGCGACTTGAGGCATTGCCGTTCCAGCACCCAGGCATTGTATTGCTCCAAGGCCAGCGCCAGAAGGGGAAGCACTTTCTTCAGAATGGGCATTCCTTTTCGGGTTGATCGAAACTGTCATTGCTTGGCAGTCGGAGGGAAAGCCTTGACTTAGGTCATGTTCGCAGAAACCGGGTGCCCCGGGACCATGAACTCGACATGTTCATGGTCACGAATTCCGGGCACTGCCGGACGCCGCGATCCGTGCAGTCTACGATGCCGACAAGCGCAAGATCATCATCAATGCATCCGCTCCCATAGTGCAGCTCCATGTCGATGGACGGGGCTATGTCCGCGACTAGGCCAGATTGCTGCTGGCCGAGCTTTTCATGGACGCGATCTCGGACGAACTGGCCGGCCGCCTTCTCGAGAGATCCGGCAAGGCTGGTGACGTGGCCGCGTTTCATGCAGCGAAGCAGCAGAACGTGCGCAAGTGCGGCAGCGATATCCATCAGCCCTTCATGAGCAGATGAGGGTGCCGCAGCGCCCTATCCGGTCACCTTGCCGTCCGCGACGACGATCTGCCGCCGACAAAGGCTCGCGATCTTCTCGTCATGGGTCGAGATCAGGAACGTCGTGCCCTCGTCGCGGTTGATTTGGGCGATCAGGTCCATCACCTGCATCGCCGAGGCACGGTCCAGATTGCCCGTGGGCTCGTCGGCCAGCACCAGTTCGGGGCGGTTCATCAGCGCGCGCGCGACAGCCACGCGCTGCTTCTGCCCGCCGGACAGGTTGGTCGAGGGAAAGTCGATACGCTCGGCCAACCCCATCCGGGCAAGCAGTTCACGCCCGCGCGCCCGTGCCGCAGCCGTTTCGCGCCCCTCGCGCACGGCAGAGGGGAAGATCACGTTCTCCAGGGCGGTAAAGTCGGGCAGCAGGTTGTGGAACTAGAAGACAAAGCCGATGTGCCGGTTACGGAACGCCGTCAGCGCCCGGTCGTCGGCCTGGACCAGATCCACCCCCAACATCCGGTGATTGCCCGAAGTGGGCTTCATCAGCGTGCCAAGGATGGTGAGAAGCGTGCTCTTGCCCGACCCGGACGGCCCCAAAAGGGCGGTCAACTCTCCGGTTCGAAGTGTCAGTGACAGACCACGCAGCACCCGCGTTGCGGCCTCGCCCGTGCCGAACGTCTTGACCAGGTCCTCGACCTCGACCAGCGCACTCATTGCCCGATCGCCGTGACCGGATCGACCCGGGCCGCGGCGCGCGCCGGCAGGATCGAGGCGAGGACCGCGCCCAGGACGGTCAGGATGATCGCCAATCCGTAGGAACCTTGGGTGATATCCATGGGCAGGGTGCCGGGCCGGAAGGCCTCGCGCGTGGGAAATGGCAGCAGCGCCAGATAGCCGAGTGCTGCCCCAGACAGCCCGCCCAGAAGCCCCACCATCGCGCCCTGAGTCACGAACACGAAGACCACGAACCCGCGTCCGGCCCCCATCGCCCGCATGATCCCGATCTCCGGCCGGCGCCGGTAGGTGGACAGAAGCAGCGCCGAGGCGACGCCGATCACGATGGTGACGAGTGCAAAGGATTTGAGAAAATACCCGGTCTGAGCCTGCGCGTTCAGCGCCTCCATCAGTTGCTCGGCGCCGTCAGTCCATGGCACGGCGTCAAGCCCCGTCAGCGCACGGATCCGCAGCGCCGTGGCGTCCGCGGAATTGAGATCATTCAGCTTGATCTCGATCCGGGTCACGCCTTGCGGTAGGGCGAACAGCGTCCGTGCGGTGGGCAGGCTGACAAAGATGCTGCTGCGATCCATCATGCCGTTGCCGGTCTTGTAGATGCCGCTCAGCGTCAGCACCATCGAGACACCGCCCGAGGATTGCAGACGCAGGGTCTGGCCAAGCCGCAGCGACAGGTCATCGGCCAGAGTTTGCCCCAGCACGATCAGACCCGACCCCAGACGGGCCGTCCCTTCGACCATGTAGCCGTCCAGATTCAGGATCGCGGATTCCCGCCCCGGTTCCAGTCCCGTCACGCTGACCTGCGCCACCTGCGCCCCGCGCGTCAGGAACCCTGCACCCGTGATCTGCGGCGAGACCGCGATGACGCCGGGCACCGTCTCGATCAATGGAACCCAGGTCGCGGCGTCGGCCAGCGTGGCGGTGCGGGCACGGCCCCGTTCGACGGCGGCAAGGACATGTCCTTCGGCCGAGATCAGGATCGCAGGGTCGGCATCCTCGGCCTTGATCGTGACATGGCTGATGTCTCCCACGGTGCGCGCCAGGATGAACTCTGCCAGCCCCCCGATCAGAGCCGACATGAAGATGAAGATGAACACACCCACGGCGACGCCCAGCACCAGAAGGGCCGTCTGCGCCTTGCTCGCGGTCAGGTAGCGCAGGGCGATCTTCAGGCCATAGAGCATCAGGGTTGCTCCATGCGCACTGACTGCCCGTCCGCGATGCCGGTCGCATCCACGATCAGCACGTCACCCGGCACCAGCCCGTCGGCCACGATCAACCGCGCGGCCGGCCAGTCGATCACGCTCACCGGCCGTGTCCGGGCGATCCCTTCCGCGACGACCAGCACCGCCGGCCTGCCATCCTCGGTGCGCAGCGCGGTGCGCGGCACGGTCAGCGCGGCGTCGCGCTGCTCGATGACGATGTTGGCGGTGACCGTCAGGCCGACCGGCGCCATCACCGGATCGGCAAAGGCAAGCTTCACGGCCAGACCGCCGGTCGCTGCATCCACTCGCTGCGACACAAAGCTCACCCGGCCTTCGCGCGTGGCCGTCTCGCCGGAGAGTTGCAACACGGCCGGCATGCCCGCCCGGATCTGCGTGGCATAGGCCTCGTCCACATCCGTCTCGACGATCAGCTGGCCCAGATCGGCAATCGTCATCAGCACGGTCGTGGGGTCGATGGTCTGGCCCAGGTCAACATTCAGGGTCAGAACCGTCCCGGTCATCGGTGCGCGAATGGTGAAGTTGGCAAGCTGGATCTTGGCCTGATCGACCAAGGCCGTCATGCGCGCCACCTCCTGTGCGGCCGTCTGCGCGGCGGTTTCTGCGTTTTCCAGTGCGGTGCGGGCGACATTGGTCCCAAGCGCGCGCGTCCGTTCAAGGGTCGCCTGCGCCTGCGCCTGAGCAACCAGGGCGGCATCCAGTCCCGCAATGGCCTGCCGCAGGACAGCCTGCTGGGCAGTGGAGTCTATCCGCGCGACAATCCCGCCTGATTGCACAATGTCGCCTTCGACGACCGACAGATCGGCCAGCGTGCCGCCAACCTGCGCCCGCACATCAACCGAATGAAGGGCTTCGATCCTGCCGTTCACGGCCAGAACCCGTGTCACCGGCGCCGGCATGACGGTTTCGACCGCAACAGGCACCGGACCGCTCGCCCAAGGCTGCAGGACAAGGCCGAGACCCGCGCCCCCGGCCAGAACCAGGCCAACGGTCCAGATCCAGATACGCTTCGATGGCCTCGGGACTGGAGACACAGGTGTCGGGCGCACGGCTGGCAAACGTCGCTCACCTGCCTCTGCAGAGGATATTGCGGCCTCTCCAGAGGGTTCATCCCGCTTCTGTAGTTCCGGTGTCGTCATCTGCTTCTCCCGGCCCGCGAACGGTCCAGACGGACGCTAGACGGTCAATATCCAAGAAAACAATACTCTGCCGATCGCGCGTACACTCTGATCTGTGTCAACGACCGAAGTGGTGGCATGGGAAACAGAACCAGAAATCCGACCAATGCCGATTGGTCCCTACGAATTTCCTGGCCTGACCAAGTCCGCTATCGGTCGGGCTTGACGGGCGGACGCTGGCAGAGCATCCGGCGCTCCATGCCCAGCCTGCGCATATGCTGCTATGGTGTTCCTGGTTTGGGCCGTGAATGGCTACCTGAGCAATCCCACTCTCTGCTATACTCCCGCTTGCCGATACGACTGGTTCCCGAGCGTCAGCTTCTGCCATCCTGACAGATCGGCTCTGCATAACCCGTTGTCTGCCTTGTCAAAAAGTTGGGAGAATTGCCACTTTTTGTGTGACGGGTAGAGATATTTCGGTCGTCCGCGCGGGGGAGGCCGGGGGGCGGTCCCGGCCCGGACGTGGAAGGCAGCCGGACCTGGACGGCGTCCACGTCCGACGCGGTCTCTGTCCACGTCCGGCACGCTCTCAGCGTCCGCCCCTCCCCCTGTCCGAACCTGCCGCCAGTGCCGGGGGGAAATTGCCAACCCAGCGCCACCGCTGCGGGGACTGTTCCCGGACGAGGACAGGAGCACAGGCAGGCGCGCGCCTGACGAGCAGCCCAGGGCTTGTCCCGGCTTACCACGGAACACGCTCACGAAAGCGTGAACCGATCACCTGTCGAGGCGTGCCCCCTGCCGACTAAGTCAACAGGCAAAGCGCGGATGGCTTTAGTGCCCATTTAGTGCCCGGAACAGGACGCGCCGAATTATCCAAATATTTCAATGATGATGGCGGAGACGAAGGGATTCGAACCCTCGAGACCCTTTCGGGTCTGCGCCCTTAGCAGGGGCGTGCCTTCGACCACTCGGCCACGTCTCCGCCTGTCCGTTTATCGGGGCGGGGCGGTGGGGGCAAGGGGAAAGCTGCGCCCCTGTCGCAGGGCCGCAGAGACGGCTTCTGTTCCCCCTGATGCCGCACCAACCTGTCGGGAAGGATCGGCGGGGCAGGGCGCTTCGGTCCGGTCTGATACGCGCACGGGATCGCCAGACATGACCCTTCCAGCCCAGGCCCGGATCGTCGTCATCGGGGGTGGCATCATCGGCTGGCCAGTGTCACCGAGGCAGACCTGTCGAACGCCGCCATGCCCTTCGGGTCGGCGCGTGTGATCGCGGTGGCCGGGGTCCGGGTCCGGGCGTTGCGGGTGACCTATGTCGGCGAACTGGGCTGGGAGCTGCACATCCCGACTGGCGATCTGGGCACGGTCTACGACTGGCTGATCGCGGCGGATCCGGCCTTGCGTCCGGTGGGGTATCGGGCGCTGGAAAGCCTGCGGCTGGAAAAGGGCTATCGCGCCTGGTCTGCGGACATCACGCCGAACGACACACCCTTCGAGGCGGGCCTGGGCTGGGCGGTGAAGCTGAAATCCGGCCTGCCCTTCCTTGGACGGGCGGCGCTGGAGGCGCAGGTCGCTCAGCCCATGGGCAAGCGGCTGGTGGGCTTTTCCGTGACCGCCCCCGATGCGGTGCTGGTCGGGCGCGAGACGATCCTGCGGGATGGCAAGCCGGTTGGCTATCTCACCTCGGGCGGGTATGGCTATACGGTCGGGGCCAGCATCGGCCTTGGCTATGTGCGCAACCCGGCGGGCGTGACCGACATCTGGCTGGGCGCAGGGCGCTATGCGCTGGTCATCGCAGGGGAGGAGACGCCCGCGGACCTGTCTCTGGCGCCGCCGTACGATCCGGACGGCGCGCGCATCCGGGCCTGAGCGTTTGCGCAAGGTGCCCCGGTCCCGACGGTCGGAACCGGGGGAGGGCGGCGGTCGGCCCGGGAAAGGCGCGGCGTGTCACGCGGACCGCCGCGCCGAAATCACGCAGTGATCCAGAGACCCTTAGCCGCGGACACCCGTCCGCGTCGGGGTTTCGTCGTCATTGCCGCAAGCGATGGCGCAGACCAGCACCAGGCCCACGACGACCGGCACGATCCAGCCCGAACGGGGCGATTCTGCGACGACTTCCGGCTGGCCTTCCTCTTCGATGACCACCGGGCCACCGGCAAAGCTGGCCGTGGTGCCGAAAGCGATCGAAAACGCCAGTGCGGCGGTTGCAATTTTCTTCATCTGCTTTTCCTCATGTCTTTTTTTGCGGCTCTGATCCGGCCGACGCCCGACAGTCCCGCGATGCATCCCGCGCTTCAAGCGCAAGCGGAATTGCCGCAGCACAGATGCAACAGGCTGTGCCAAAGATGCACCAGTTCGCCTGTCGGCAGGCCAAAGCGGCAGAGCGACCGCAGTCTGGCGGGCGATAAAAAAAGACGGCAGCGCCAAGGCGCCGCCGTCAAGGCCTGTCAATGTCGGGTCGCGCGGCCGTCACATTTCAGCCGGCGCGCGACGGCCGAACATTATTCGCCGTTGTTGTCGTCGTTTCCGCAGGCGATGGCGCAGACCAGCACCAGGCCGACGACGACCGGAACGATCCAGCCCGAACGCGGCGATTCGGCAACGACTTCCGGCTGGCCTTCTTCTTCGACCATGACCGGGCCGCCAGCAAAGGCGGTCGAGCTGAACGCGCTGGTGAGCGCCAGAACAGATGCAGCAATACGTTTCATTTCCACTTTCCCTTCTTTCACGCGACGGCATCACCCCATCGGATGAGACTCGCATCGCATCGGAATTTACGAATTGCAAGCGGATTGCCGCCTGTCCTGTTCGACAGTCGGCACCTGTATCAAAGATGCCTCACAGCTTCGTGTTTCCTGCTCGCCGGGCGGCCGTCCGGTCGCTTTCCCGCGGCAGGACTGCACCAAAGCGGGCCTGGGAAACCGCCTGTGCTGGCTGGCACGCCGATCGCCGCACAGGCTGACAGCAGTCGTCGCAGGGCCGGAAAGACTGCGAAAGTGACGGGAGCGAAGGTGGCGGCGACGAACTGCCACGGCCAGTCGGAAAGCAAGGCCCGCGTGGCGATGGAAGAGCAAAGCGCGAAACCCGCTTGGCATCACAGCGCGCCCGCTTCGGCGAACGCAAGAACTGACGCGGCGCTTCACGCTGACCGCCGCGTCAGGAAATCGCGTTGTTGGTCTTCAGCCGGGCGTCACGGAGCCGGCGTAGGCGGCGGCGGACCGGTTTCCTCATCGTCATTGCCGCAGGCAATGGCGCAGATCAGCACCAGGCCGACAACCACGGGGACGATCCAGCCCGAGCGCGGCGATTCCGCGACGACTTCCGGTTGGCCTTCCTCCTCGACAACGACCGGGCCGCCCGCGAAGGCAGAGGACGCGGTCATCGCAAGCGCCAGCAACGGCGCGGTAGATTTCATCATGGAGTGTCCTTTCTGTTGTCCGGAGACTTCCGGTACCGGCACCCACCGGCCCGAGTCAAACGCTAGGCAGGTGACAGGATCGGCACAACGGATTCGTGGTTGCCGGGTCAAATCCGTGGCAGAATTTGGCCCAATTGCAACAGTAACCGCCCCGCTGGTCGCATGTGCGTCCAGCAAGTCAGTCTGCCAGAAGGCTTTCGGAAGGCGTCCCCGATCTGGCCCGGGGGGGGCGCACGACAGATCGGATTGGACTTATTTGCTTCCCGTATCGGGTGCCGGATCATCATCGCCGCCACCGCACGCGATGGCGCAGACCAGCGCCAGGCCGATCACGACCGGCACGATCCAGCCCGAACGGGGCGACTCGGCGACGACTTCCGGCTGGCCCTCTTCCTCGATGATGACCGGACCGCCGGCATGAGCGACCGAGGCGCCAAGCGATGTGGCGGCAATCACGGCCGCTTTCAGGAATTCCTGCATTCTTTTCTCTCCATGTCCCGACGGCTGCGGCTCCAGGGCCGCAGCTTCGTCCCCGACGCTTAGTCTGCGGGACAGTGCGCCGCAATCCAATCCGCACCAGTGGAAACAGTTTCTCCACAGAAAAATGGGGAGCTTCGCCACCAGGTTGTGGAAGCCAAGGGTTCGGACACAACCCATGCGGCACGACGTGCCTCGCGGCTGCGGTCAGAACATGCCGGGGACGACCTGATCCGGCGGTCGGTGGCCATCAGCGAAGGTCTTGATGTTGATGATGACCTTCTCGCCCATCTCGATCCGGCCTTCCAGCGTGGCCGAGCCCATGTGCGGCAAAAGGACGACGTTGGGCAGTTCCAGCAGGCGCGGGTTGATGTCGGTGCCCTGTTCGTAGACGTCAAGCCCCGCCCCGGCCAGCTCTCCGGCCCGCAGCGCCCGGGTCAGGGCGTTCTGGTCGATCACCTCGCCGCGCGAGGTGTTCACCACTACCGCTGTCGGCTTCATCAGCTTCAGCCGCCGCGCGTTCAGCAGGTGGAAGGTCGAGGGCGTATGCGGGCAGTTGACCGAAACGATGTCCATCCGCGCCAGCATCTGGTCCAGGCTTTCCCACCAGGTCGCCTCGTGCTCGGCCTCGATCTCGGGGCGCAGGCGTTTGCGGTTGTGGTAATGCACTTGCAGCCCGAAGGCCCGCGCCCGCCGCGCGACCGCCTGGCCGATCCGGCCCATCCCCAGGATCCCCAGCCGCCGACCGCCCAGCCGGCCGCCCAGATTGGCCATCGGCGACCAGCCGGTCCAGCTGCCCGACTGCATGATCCGCAACCCCTCGGGGATGCGGCGGATCACCGCCAGCATCAGCGCCATCACCATGTCGGCGGTATCCTCGGTGGACACGCCGGGGGTGTTGGACACGAGTATCCCCCGCTGCCGCGCCGTTGCCACGTCGATATGGTCGACCCCCGCCCCGTAATTGGCGATCAGCTTCAGCTTCTCGCCCGCCTGCGCCAGAAGGCCCGCGTCGATCGTGTCGGTGATCGTCGGCACCAGCACATCCGCCCGCCGCATCGCGTCGGCCAGTTCCTCGCGCGTCATGGCCAGGTCCGGGTCGCGCAGTTCGACGTCGAACAGCTCTTTCATCCGCGTCTCGACCACTTCGGGCAGGCGTCGCGTCACGACCACAGTCAGGCGGCTGGCAGGCATGGCGATCTCCCCGACACTTCCAAATCCGGCGTCCTTGGGGCAAGGTGCCGACAAGCGGGGCGATGCACAAGTCCCAGGTAGAGCGGTAACGGTGGCGGTGGCGCGCAGCGCGACACCCGATGAGGCGACAAGATGATGCGGATTGCGGGCGTTCTGGCACTTCTGGGTGCGCTGTGCGGCACGTCCCTTGCGGCCCAGGAAACCGATTCCCCTGTCGCCGCAGAGAAGCCGCCGGAAAAGCAGTGCCAGCCCGATGTCGGCTGTGTGACGAACCTGCCCTTGCCGCGGTTCGTGTCGCTGAAGGGCAGCGAGGGCAATGCCCGGCGCGGGCCCGGCCTGACGCACCGGATCGACTGGGTCTTCACCCGCGCGGGAATGCCGCTGAAGATCACCGCCGAATACGAGAACTGGCGCCGGGTCGAGGATTTCGAAGGCGCGGGCGGCTGGGTGCACTATTCGCTCCTGTCCGGGGTCCGCACCGTTCTGGTGACGCTGGACATGGCGGAACTGCGCGACGACCCCTCCGACAGCGCCACGGTGATCGCCCAGGCGGAACTCGGCGTTGTCGGGCGCGTGCTGGAATGCAATCCCGACTGGTGCCGGGTGTCGCTTGACGGTATGCGCGGCTGGATCCGCAAAACCGCAGTCTGGGGCGTGAATGCCGATGAAATCATCGAATGACCCGCCCCAAGGCAAGGTAAGGCTGACGATCTCGGCCGGCATTGCCTCGGTCCTGGTGGCCGGGGTGCTGGTCGCGCTGAAGCTCTGGGCGCTGGCCGAGACTGGGGCCCTGTCCATTGCCGCTTCGCTGGCCGACAGCGCGATGGACCTTGTGATGTCGCTTGGTGCTGCTGCGGCCATCGTCTATGCCGCCCGCCCGGCGGACGAGGATCACGCCTTCGGCCATACTTCGGCCGAGGACCTGACCGCGCTGGGGCAATCGGCCTTCATCATGGTCTCGGCGGGCCTGATAAGTTGGACGGCCGTTGCCCGGTTATCCGCCGAGACGCCGCCCGAACTGGCCTCCGAAGGGCGCGGGCTGATCGTCATGGTCATCTCGATCGCGCTGACGCTGGGGCTGGTCTGGTGGCAGGGCCGCGTGGCGCGCAGGACCGGAAGCAAGGTCGTCGCGGCGGACCGGCTGCATTACCTGGGCGACCTTCTGCCCAGCCTGGGTGCGATCCTGGCGCTGTGGATCTCCAGCCGGTTCGGGATCGGCTCGGTGGATGCGGTGGTCGCGCTCCTTGCCGCGGGGGTCATGGCCATCGGGGCGCTGCGGATCGGCAAGGACGCCTGGGACGCGCTGATGGACCGGGCAGCCGATCCGACGATCCTGAACGGCATTGCCGGCATTGCCCGCGACTGGCCGGGGGTGCGCGGCTTTCACGACCTGAAGACCCGCCGGGCCGGAAGCCGCGTCTTCGTCAACCTGCATATCGAGCTGGACGGAGACCAGTCCCTGCGCGAGGCCCACGCCATCGGAGCCGGCCTGCGCCGGGCCATCCTTGCCGCCTATCCCCATGCCGATGTCATCATCCACAAGGACGTCCACGGCGATTAACGCGTCGATCTGGTGCCAACCGCTTGACTTTCTGGCACAATGCATCGCTTATACGGTCGTATAACAGGTGACCCGATGCAAAGCTCCCGCCGCCTTTACCGCCGCGAAAGCGAAGAGAACCGCCGGTCCGCGCTGATTGCGGCCACGCAAGAGCTGGTGGCCGAAGGCGGGCCCGAGGCTGCGACCGTCCGCGCCATCGCCGAACGCGCAGGGGTCACGCCGGGGCTCATCCGGCATTATTTCCAGTCCAAGGATCAACTCAACCGCGCCGCCTATCGCGCGCTGATGGACGGGATGACTGCCAAGGGCGCGGATGCGATCGAAGGGGTGGGGGCTCAGCCGGCCGAGCGTCTGGCCGCTTTCATCGCTGCATCGTTGCGCCCGCCGGTGCTGGATGCGGGGTCGGTGGTGCTCTGGGCGGGCTACATGCACAAGGTGCGCAGCGATCCCGAACTTCTGGCGGTGCACGAGGCGGGCTATCTGGCCTATCGCGACACGCTGCAACGGCTGATCGAGGCGCTGCCGCGCGACACCGAACCGGGCCAGACCCGCCGCGAGGCGATTGCCTGCAACGCGCTGATCGACGGGCTCTGGGTCGAGGGTTCGCTGTTGTCGGCAAGCTTTGCACCGGGCGAGATCGTCTCGATCGGTCTCGCCTCGGCCGGGGCGATCCTTGGGGTGGACCTCCTGGCCCATACTGCGCTGCTGCCGGACTTTGGAAGGAAAACCGGATGAGATACGCCTCTGTCACCGACCGGCTGGCTGGACTGGGTGGGGCGAAATGGGCGCTGCACGCCCGCGCCCGCGCGCTCAAGGCCGCAGGCGAGGAGATCATCGAGCTGACCATCGGCGAACCCGACGTGCCGACGCCCGCCCGGTTCATCGAGGCGGCGGCGCGGTCGATGGCGGCGGGCCGCACCGGCTATTCCAACGGGCGGGGCGAACCCGGCCTCGTCGCAGCACTGGCGGCGCGCTATACGGCCCGCCGCGGGCGCGAGATCGGCCGGGATCAGATCATGTGCCTGCCCGGCACCCAGACTGTCCTCTACGCCGTGCTGCGCACCCTGGTCGAGGCGGGGGACGAGGTGCTGATCGGCGACCCGATGTATGCCACCTACGAAGGCCTGATCGCCCAGACCGGCGCGCTGGCGGTGCCGGTTCCGCTGCGCCCGGAACACGGTTTCCGCATGCAGGTTGCCGATGTGGCGGCCCGGATCACGCCGCGCAGCCGTGTCCTGTTCCTCAACACCCCGCACAACCCCACGGGTGCCGTGCTGCGCGCCGAGGACATTCGCGCGCTGGGGGCCCTGGCCCAGGCGCATGACCTGTGGATCCTCTCGGACGAGGTCTACGAGGATATGGTGTTCCCGAACGTCCCCTTCGCCTCGCCGCTGGACTTCCCCGAACTGGCCGAACGCACTGTCGTCGCTTCCTCGATCTCCAAGTCCCATGCTGCGCCCGGCTTCCGCTCCGGCTGGTGCGTCGGCCCGGCAGAGTTCTGCGCGCGGATGCTGCCACTTTCGGAAACCATGCTTTTCGGCTCGCAACCCTTCATTGCGGACCTCACCGAACTTGCAGTTTCCGAACCTTCCCCGGTGGCCGAGGGGATGGTTCAGCGTTTCTCGCGCCGCGCGGCGATCCTTGCGCAGACGCTGGATGGCGTGGGCGGCCTGCGTGTCCACCGGCCCGAGGCCGGCATGTTCGCGCTGGTCGACGTCCGCGCCACCGGCCTGTCGGGCGAGGCCTTCGCCAGCGGGCTTCTGGACCGGCAGAAGGTTGCCGTCATGCCCGGCGAAAGTTTCGGGGCCGGGCTTCAGGGCTGGCTGCGCCTGTCGCTCACGCAACCCGACGACCGGACCCTTGAGGCCGCCACCCGCATCGCCGCCCACGCGGCCAGCATTCTAGGGAACGCAGCATGACCACCGTCGGCATCCGCCTTGTCGAAGGCCTGATCGCGCGCGGGATCGACACGGTCTTCGGCATCCCCGGCGTCCACACGATCGAACTTTATCGCGGCCTCGCCGCCGCCGGGGGCAAGATCCGCCACGTCACGCCGCGCCACGAACAGGGCGCGGGCTTCATGGCCGACGGCTATGCCCGGGTCGCGGGCAAACCCGCCGCAGCCTTCGTCATCACCGGCCCCGGCCTGACCAACACGCTTACCGCAATGGCGCAGGCAAGGGCGGACTCTGTGCCCATGCTGGTGGTCTCGGGCCTTGGCCGCAGCGACACGCTGGGCAAGGGCCTTGGCCGTCTCCACGAACTCCCCGATCAGGGGGCCATGGTCGCCGCGCTCTGCCACACCGAAACCGTGACCGACCCCAGGACACTGGGCGAGGTCCTGGACCGCGCCTTCGCCGCGATGACGGCGGGTCGGCCCGGCCCCGCGCATATCCAGATCTCGACGAACATGATGGGTCAGCCCTGCCCGGACCTGCCGCCGCCCGTGGTTTCGGGCAGCGCGGTGCCGCTGCCGCTGGGTCGGCTCCGCAGCATCGCCACGGTGCTGAACGAGGCCGAGAAGATCGTCATCCTCGCCGGTGGCGGCACCCGTGGGGCCGAGGCGCATCTGCAGAAGCTGGCGGAATCCATCGACGCCCCGGTGATCCAGACCGTCAACGCACGCGGGGCGATGTTCGGCCACCGCCTTTCGGTGCCCGCCTCGCCCAGCCTCGCCGCAGTCCGCAAGCTGATCGCCGAGGCCGATCAGATCCTCGCCATCGGCACCGAGCTTGGGCCGACCGACTATGACATGTATGTCAACGGCCGCGTGCCGGACCTGTCCGGCATGATCCGCATCGACATCTGCGCCGAGCAACTTGCCCGGCACCCCGCCAGGATGCCGATCAAGGCGGATGCCGGGGCGATGATGGCCGCGCTGTTGCCGATGACGATCCGCGCCAACCGCGAAGGGGCGGAACGGGCCGAAGCCACACGCAAGGCCGCACGGGCGGAACTTGCCACCCTGTCCGCAGCGATGCCCGGCCAGCTGGACATGGTCGAGGCGATCCGCGATGCGATGCCGGGGGCGATCATCGTCGGCGACAGCACCCAGCCGGTCTATGCCGCGAACCTCTACTATGACCACGACCGCCCCGGCGGCTGGTTCAACGCGGCCACAGGCTACGGCGCGCTCGGCTACGCCCCCGGCGCCGCCGTCGGTGCCGCCCTTGCCGCTCCTGGCGTTCCCGTCGTGTGCCTGATCGGCGACGGCGGCCTGCAATTCTCGCCCGGAGAGCTGCGCACCGCGCTGGACGAAAGGCTGCCGATCACCTTCATCGTCTGGAACAACGCCGGTTTCCGCGAGATCGCCGATGCGATGCGGCAGGCGAAAGTCAGCCCCATTCTCGGCTGCGAACCTTCGCCTCTGGACATGGAGCATTTCGCCATGGCCTGCGATCTGCCCTTTGCAAGCGTGGGTCAGGACCCGGCCGAGCTGGCCGAAATCCTCGACACCCCGCAGGACGGTCCGCGCTTCCTCGAGGTTCAGGTGCGCTGACGCGCCATCAGCGGCGCCAGGACGAAGACCATGCCCACAAGGCAGGCAGCAAAGACGAAGGCCATGCGCAACCCGAAGGTCCCGGCGATCAGTCCCAGCAGCGGCGGGCCGACGAAATAGCCGAAATAGCCCAGCAGCGTCGCCCGGGCGATGGCGCGGGCGCGCGCTTCGGGGGCACTGTACTGTCCGACAAGTGAAAAGGCCGTGGGCGCCAGGACCGAGGCGCCGATCCCGGTGATGAAGAACCCCAGATAGGCGATCAGGGGCGACCCCGCCTGTGCCACGATCAGCGCGCCGATGGCCGCGATCACCGCCCCGCCGCGCAGGATCGTGAACGGGTCGATGCGGCCCGCCAGCGCCTGCCCGCCAAGCCGCGCAAAGCCCATGGTCAGCGCCAGCATGGCAGGCCCCAGCGCGCCCTCTTCGGGGCTGCCGCCCAGGGTCTTTTCGATGTGCAGCGCCGACCAGTTCTCGGATGCGTTTTCGGTCATGAAGGCGATCAGCACGATGCCGCCGCCGATCACCGGCACCAGGCCCAGGGGCAGTGCGCTGCCGTCCTTGGGCTTGCGCAGCCCCTCGATCCGGCCATCCCGCTCCAGCGTCGCCAGCGCGCAGAAAAGGCCGATCCCGCCCATCGTCGCCATCACCCAGCCCGGCCCCCAGCCCGCCCCGCGCAACACTCCGGTCAGGACCGCACCCCCCGCATAGCCGAAGGAATAGGCCGCATGGGTCAGATTCATCAGATGCAGCCCGCGCGAGGTCTCCATCGCCGCGACGCGGGCGTTCATCAGCACATCGGTCAATCCCGTGGCCGCGCCCGCGCAGGCCATGGCCAGCGGGAACATCCAGATCACCGAGGCCTGACCGGGCAGCATGAAAGCGAGCCCCATCAGCGCGACCGAGGCGGGCAGGGCGGCCCGCCCCACGGCCGCTCCGAACGCCGGGGCCGCCAGCATCGCCGAGATCGCCGCGATGGGCGTGCAGAAGATCAGAAGGCCCAGCTGCGCCTCGTCCACGCCCAGCATCGCCTTCAGGTCCGGCAGCACGGCCGCAAAGGACCCCCAGAGAACCCCCATGGCCGCAAAGGCCGCAATGGCGGGCCGGGCATGGACAAGGGTGGACAGGGGGAACATCGAACGCGTCTCCGGGGGAAAGAGCATGACAGCTAGCCCGTTCGCCCGCGTTCATCCTGCCTGCCCGCGACGCCGCACCCCACCGAGAGCGACACCCGCAGAAGCGACAGCCGTGGCCCGCAACTTCCCGCTTTCCTTCCTGACGATTCGTGGCTATAGCCCCCCCGGTCGCGCCATGCACCCTTGGAGGATGGCGGACTTATACATTGGAGAGAACCTATGGCACGCGAGATCACCGATCTTCTGGCCGAGGTACGGACGGGGACAGGCAAGGGGGCCGCCCGTCAAGCCCGTCGTGAGGGCTACGTACCTGGCATCATCTACGGCGACGGGCAAGAGCCCCAGCCGATCAAGGTGAAATACAACTACCTTCTGACCAAGCTGCGGCAGGGCCGGTTCCTGCAGACGCTCTTCAACCTCAAGGTCGAAGGCCAGCCTGACGTGCATGTCGTGTGCCGGGGTGTGCAACGCGATGTGGTCAAGGATCTGCCGACGCATGTCGATTTCATGCGCATCCACGATGACAGCCGGATCGAGCTGTTCATCCACGTCGAGTTCGTGAACCACGAAGCCTCGCCGGGCCTGAAGCGCGGCGGCACGCTGGTCGTGGTCCGTCCCGAGGTGGAACTGGAAGTCACGGCAGGCGATATCCCCGATCACATCACGGTCGACCTGACCGGCAAGAAGATCGGCGACGTGATCCACATCAACGACGTCCAGTTGCCAGCAGGCGTCAAGCCGACCATCGCCCGGAACTTCGTGATCGCGAACGTCACGGCGCCCTCGGGCCTCGTGGCGGAAGAGAACGCCGAAGAAACGGCCTGAGTCCCTTCACCAGGACAAGGATGCGGGGGGCCTTCGGGTCCCCCGATTGCATTCCGCCCCCTCCCGGGACATCACCCCCGAAGAAACACCAGCGTATCCTTCTTCGCCCCCTCGGCCGCGGCAAAGCCCTGCGCCAGCATCGCGCCCGTGATCCTCTGCACGCCCTCGGGCCCATAGACCTGCGGATGCGTCTCGACCACCACCAGCCTCACGCCCGGCAGGGGGAGCGTCAACACCTCCAGCTCTCCCCCCTCGATGTCGCACGAGATCGCCGTGGGGGCGAACTTCGCCAGCAGTTTCCCGATGGGCCGCGCCGGAACGCGGATGACCTCGGCATTCTCCGGCCAACCCTCCGGGCCCTTCCGCGCACTGGCCCAGAAAGCGGGACGCTGGCCGAACTCCACCTCGCCCGTCCCGTCACCCACCACTGCGCCCTTCAGCACCTTCACGCCCGGAAATCCGTTCGCCGCCAGGTTCCGCCGGGCAAGCTTCACCGTCTCCGGCCCGGCTTCGACCCCCATGACCGCATCTTCGCCCAGCACCCCTGCCGCCAAGGCGCAGATGAACCCCAACCCTGCGCCCAGGTCCAGCATCCGGTCCCCAGGCCGCAAATGCAGCAGCAGCGCGTCCGCCTCGTGGTTCTCGTACCGACCCGACGACAACGCCCGCTCCAGGTTCCCCTTCAGCGCCGCCTCGGGCAGCCAAAGCGTCAGGCCGCGAAGGGTGAAGCTGCGCATCAGGTGCCCTCGGTTGTCTCGATCCGCTGCCGCAGCTATACCGCAGCCATTGCAGGCAACGGGAGAGCAAAGGTGAAACTCTGGGTCGGCCTCGGCAATCCCGGTGCGAAATATGCGGGCAACCGGCACAACATCGGCTTCATGGCCGTTGACCGCATTGCCGCCGACCACGGCTTTTCCCCCTGGCGCAAGGCCTTCCAGGGGCTGGTCAGCGAAGGGCGCCTCGGGACCGAGAAGGTGGCGCTGCTCAAGCCCGAGACCTTCATGAACCTCTCCGGCCAGTCCGTGCAGGCCGCCGTCACATTCTGGAAACTGCCGCTGACCGATGTCACCGTGTTCCATGACGAGCTCGACCTCGCGCCCGGCAAGCTGCGCCTGAAACAGGGCGGCGGTCATGCCGGGCACAACGGGTTGCGCTCGATCCACAGCCACCTCGGCGACGCCTACGCCCGCGTCCGCCTGGGCATCGGCCACCCCGGCCACAAGGACGCGGTTGCCGCTTACGTCCTTCATGACTTCGCCAAGGCGGATGCAGAATGGCTGGAGGACCTCCTCCGCGGCATCTCGGACGGGGCCGAGGCTCTGGCCATGGGCGACGGACAGAAGTTCATGAATGCCGTCAGCTTGCGCACCGCGCCGCCCCGGTCCTCCACGACGAAGGACAAGACCGAGCCACAAGCGCCCACCCCTCAGCCGCAAGAGGACACCCGCAGCCCGATGCAGAGGCTTCTGGACAGGTTTCGCTAGGCCGATTTCTGCAAAGAAATCGTACCGGAGCCTTTGAAGGCTCCGACCCGGACTTTTCGAAAAGTCCGGCGCCCGGTGGATCAGCGTTCCGACCGGTTGACCAGCCCCGCCAACGCCCGACTGACCAGCGATGACACCGCCGGCCGCTCCAGCGCCACGAAGGGCATCGGCCGGCACAGCTCCATCGCCGCCACCCCCACCCGCGCCGTCAGGGCCCCGTTCACCATTCCCTCGCCAAACCGGCGCGACAGTTTCGACAGCACTCCGCCCCCCGCGACCGACCCGATCATGTCATCGGTCAGCGCCAGAGCCCCCGCCGCCACCAGCGACCCGAACACCCGGCGGAGAAGCTTCAGGCTCCCGAAACTCCCCGACCGCCCGCCGTAGATCTCGGCGATCCGCCGGATCATCCGCAGGTTCGCCACCGCCGCCGTCGCCACATCGGCCAGCGCGAGCGGCACCAGCGCCGTGACCGTCGCCACCTGCCGCGCAGCCGCCTCGATCACCAGCCGCGCCTCGGCATCCAGCGTGGTCAGAAGCTCGCGCTCTGCCAGCGCCAACAGGGCATCGGCGTCCATCACCTCGCCCTCGCGTTCCGCCAGCCGCGCCCGGCCCCAGGCCGTATCTCCCCGCGCGGCGTACAGCGAGACGATCCCCGCAACCACCCCCCGCGCCGCCTTCAGGTCTGCCGCCGTCCGCGCCTCGACGGCCCGCATCCGCAAGCTGTCCAGCCGCCCCAGCCGCAGGAAGGCCCCCCATTCGCGCAGGGCCAGCAGCAAGCCGCCAAGGACCGCAACCGCAACCAGCCCGAAAGCCACCCAGCCCAGCACCAGGTTCCGCGCCATCAGGCCCAGGACGAAATCATAGGCCGCGACCGACAGCGCAAAGCTGAACAGCGCCCCGAAGGCCCAGACCGCAAACCGCGTCAGCCCCGATCCGCGCTTCTGCGACAAGGCCGCCACGGCCTGCATCGCCTGCCCCTCGGGCAAGCCATCCGGCACGGGGGGCGCGGCCGAAGGATCGACACCCTCCTCCATCTCTTCCAGGAACGGCTTCGGCGGACGGCTCACAACTGGTCTCCGATCAGGAACTCGACCGCCCGGTCGAGGCGAATATGCGGCGGGCCTTCGCCGGGCTTCAGGCTCAGTCGCGCCGGAGCGAAGGTCATCAGGTGGTAGTCCGCATCCAGCCAGGCCTCTGCCCCCTCGCGTGCCGGCGACAGAAGGCGCGCCGGGTCCGACGGCAGCGCGCCGGGATACATCAGCGCAGGTCGCCCCGTCGCTTGCAGGATGCCCCGCACCGCAGGAACCTCGACCCCGTCGCGCGTCACGCGCTCCTCCACTGTCGCCCGCAAACTGGCCAGAGACATCGCCTCGGTCCGCGCGCCCGAGAAGTCGGCCCTTTGTTTCGCCTCGGCCAGAAGCGCGCCCGTGATCGCGGTCAGCGCCGGGTGCTGTTCATGGTGCAGATGGTCGGCCTTTGTGGCGGCAAAGAGGATGCGCTCCACCCGATGCACGCCGAAAAGGCCGGAAAGCCAGCTGTTCCGGCCGGGCCGGAAGCCCGACAGGACCTCGGCCATCACCCGCCGCAGATCCTCGACCGCGCGCGGCCCCTGATGGATCGCGCCCAGCACGTCGGCCAGCACGACCTGTCGGTCGATCTTCGCGAAATGGTCGCGAAAGAAGGGGCGGACGACCTTCGACTTGTAGGCCTCGTACCGCCGCTCCATCTCGCGCCAGAGGCTGGAGCGGCCGGTGCTGGCCGGTTTCGGCAGGGGGACGAAGGTCAGGACCGGCGACCCCGCCAGATCACCGGGCAGAAGGAACCGGCCGGGGGTGACATCGACCCTCCCGGCGTCGCGGGCGACGGTCAGGTAGGCGGTGTAGGTCTCGGCCAGTTGGCGGGCCTTCGCCTCATCCAGCCGCAGGGCGCCGTCCTCGGCGCGGGCGAGGGCGAGGTAGGCGGCAGCCTCGGGGCGCTTTTCCAGGCGGGAGAGCGAGGCTTCGGACCAGGCCTCGTAAGTCTTGTCGAGAAGCGAAAGGTCCAGAAGCCACTCGCCCGGGTAATCGACGATGTCGAGGTGGAGCGTGCGCGGCCCCCGCCAGGACGCCAGGAACCCGGCGGGTCGGACGCGGAAGGACAGCCGCAGTTCGCTGATCGCGCGGGTCGAGGCGGGCCAGCGGGGGGTGTCGCCGGTCAGGGCGGCGAGGTGGGCCTCGTAATCGAAGCGGGGGAGCGTCACGTCGGGCTGGGGTTGCAGGTAGACGGCCTGGATGCGGCCCTCGGCCTGGGCGCGCAGCTGCGGCATCCGGCCCCGGTTCAGAAGGTTGGCAACCAGCGCGGTGATGAAGACGGTCTTGCCCGCCCGCGACAGGCCGGTCACGCCAAGGCGGAGGGTGGTGTCGAACAGGGTCTCGGACAGGGTGGCCCCGGCCCCTTCGATCCCGCGGGTGATCCCGTCCGTCAGTCCGGAAAATGCCACGGTCCGTCCCTTTGCTGCGCGGGGCTCAAGATAGGGTGGGCCGGGCGGGAATGGAAGGCGGGTGGGTAGGGTGGGCAGTATTGCCCACCCTACGCTTGCGCGGCCCACGCGCGGGCAGGTGTCCACCCCACATGAAATCAATGGCTTGGCCGTGGGCATTCAGGATTTGGCAAGGATTGCGCGGGGGCAGGCTTCCGGGGTAGGGAAGGCCCATGCCCCGCTATGCGCTCCAGATCGAATACCACGGCGCCCCCTTCGCGGGCTGGCAGCGGCAGGCCCACGGCCTGCCCTCGGTGCAGGAGGCGGTCGAAACCGCCCTTGGCAAGCTGGAGCCCGGCCCCCATACGATCGCCGCCGCAGGCCGCACCGATGCCGGCGTCCATGCCACGGCGCAGGTGGCCCATGCCGATCTGACGAAGGACTGGGACCCGTTCCGCCTTGCCTCGGCGCTGAACGCGCATCTGCGCCCCGACCCGGTTGCCGTCATCGCCTGTGCAAGGGTCCCCGACGACTTCCACGCCCGCTTTTCGGCCACGGGGCGGCGCTACACCTTCCGCCTTGTCGCCCGCCGCGCGCCGGTGACGCATGACCGGGGCCTGGTCTGGCAGGTGCTGAACCGGCTGGACATCTGTGCCATGCGGGCGGGCGCGGCGGAGCTGATCGGCAGCCACGACTTCACCACCTTCCGCTCCACCCTCTGCCAGGCGAAAAGCCCGGTGAAGACGCTGGACCGGATCGAGATCGCCGAACTTCCCTATCCCGGCGGCATCGAATACCGCTTCGACCTGGCCGCGCGCAGCTTCCTGCACAATCAGGTCAGGTCGATTGTCGGCACGCTGGAGCGGGTCGGCGCAGGGGCCTGGACGCCTGCCGACGTGAAGGCAGCGCTGGAGGCGCGGGACCGGGCGGCCTGCGGGCCGGTCGCACCGCCGCAGGGGCTGTATCTGGTCGGGGTAAGCTATCCGGTGGACCCGTTCGCCCGGTAAGCGGCGACCGGAGTTTTCGAAACTCCGGTCCGATTTCCTTGAAGAAATCGGCGCCGGGGCGTCAGTTCAGGTCCTTCAACAGGCGCCCGTGCTTGCGCACCTCGGTCAGCACGGCGCCAAAGGTCTCCAGCCCCCGGCCCGCAAGCATCGGCATCAGCTTCAGGAAGGCATCCGCCGTGGCCACGGCATCGCCCAGGGCGGTGTGGCGGGCTTCCTCGGGGATGGTGATCCCCAGCCGATGGCTGAGCGCATCCAGACTGTGCACCTCGCTCTGGCCGTAGACCACCGCCGACAGCAGCACCGTATCGAGGACCGGCATGTCGAAGGTCAGGCCCAGCTGCCCCTCGACCCGCCGCAGGAATTCCATGTCGAAGGGCGCGTTGTGGGCGATCAGCACCGCGCCCTCGGCGAACTTGTGGAAGCGGCGGACCACCTCCGGAACGCCCGGCGCATCGGCGACCATCGCGTCGGTGATGCCGTGCACCTCGGTCGAGACGGCGGGGATCGGGCGGCCGGGGTTGACCAGCGTGTCGAAGACCTCGCCCTCGACCCGCCGGCCGTTCACGATCCGCACGGCGGCCAGCTGCACGATCTCGTCGCCCTGCCGGGGGTTGAGGCCCGTCGTCTCGCTGTCGAAGACGACATAGGTCAGCCGGTCGAGCCGCGCCTCGGCCAGGCGGTCGGTGCGGGCGGGCGACAGGAGGTCGAAGTCGTAGACCACCTTGCGCGCCACGGGTTTCGGACGCGCCACCGCGCGGCGGGCCTGGCGGATCGGCAGGCAGAGTGCGGGGCGACCGTCGGCCAGCGCCTCGGGCCAAAGCTCGGTCGCATGGGCGGCAAGGACGGCGCGGGCGGGGCGGTCGGGGGCCTCGGGCGCCAGCGGCAGGGCAAGCCAGCGGTCAAGCTCGCCCACCCCCACCCGCGCGCCGGTCCAGGACAGCCGGATCGCGGCGCCGGTATCCTCTTCCTCGATGGTCAGATGCAGGGGCGCACGGTCGGCAAGCTGCCGGGCAAGATGTTCCAGCAGCGTCAGGATCTCGTAGCCGTTGCAGCGCAGGATCAGGTCGGCGGTTTCCGTGGTGACCGTGATCCCCTGCGCGGCAGCCCGTGCGACAAGGCCCTGCGCCTGATCGAAAGCGCGGGTCTGAGGCAGCGCGCCGGTTTCGGACAGGGCCTCGTCGCGAGCCGCGCCGAACCGGGTCACGGCCTGGCTGAGCCTTGCGACCTCTTCCTTCAGCGCGCCCTGCATCGGCGCGGGCAGGGCGTCCTCGGGCATCACGCCGACCAGCGTCGCCAGCGCGGCAGCAGGGCGGCGCAGGCTGTCGAGTGCGGCTTCCAGCATCGCCTCGCGCCGGGCATCCGCCGCCATCTCGCCGGTGATGTCACGCAGCGTCAGGACATAGCCCTGCGTCCCGCCATCGCCCAGAAGCCGCATCCGGGCCGACAGCACGCGCGCGCCGGTGGTCGTGGTGCACAACAGGTCCGACACCGCGTCAGGATCGCCGGTGGCTGCCAGGCGTTCGTGGGCCAGCCGCAGCGGGGCGGCGTGCAGATAGTCGAACAGCTTGCGGTCCAGCCCCGCCTCGAGCCCGCGGCTGGTGCCGAGGATGTCGGCCGCTGGGCCGTTGTAGAAGACCAGCGCATGGTCGGCGGAACAGAGGATCACCCCCACCGGCACGTCCGAGAGCAGCGCCTCGAGCCGGGCCTTCTCGCTGCCCAGCCGCAGGGTTTCCCGCGCCACCGCCTCGGCCAGGGCCGACCGCGTTTCGGCCAGGCTTTGCGCGGCGGCCTGGGCGGCGGGGGCGAGGTCGCCCAGATAGCGGGCGATGGCCGCGTCCATCTCGGCCGTGACGTCGGAATGGGCGCGGGCGCGCAGGGCGCCGGCAAGCGTCTCGATGGGTCTGGCCACGTTCAGGTCGAACAGATACCAGACCCCCGCCACCAGGCCCAGGGCGGCGAACCCGGCCAGGACGCCCGCCTGCACGAAGCCCTGCCCGATACCGGGCTGACCCAGGCGGCTGTAGCCCAGCCAGAGACCGCCGGCGGTCGCAAGCAGGATCGCGGCGGCGAGGCCCGCGAAGATCAGGAAGACCCGCAGGCGCAGGGACAGGCGGGTCAGCATCTTCTGCCTCCCCGCCCCCGCGTGGCGAGGGGATGGGGGAGGGGGGCACCCGGCCGGGCCGAGCGGCCCCTCCACCCTCTCCCTCCCCCACGAAGGGGGGAGGGAAGCGCCCTGCATCCCACCCCTGCGCGAAGCCCGGCCATGGCCTAGCCCGCTCCGATCAGAAGCCGCCGCACCTCGTCGCGCAGGTCCTTCAGTTCGAAGGGTTTCGAGATGAACCCGTCCGCCCCGAGAGCAAGGCCCTTGCGGCGTTCGATGGCAGAACCCCGCGCGGTCATCATCAGCACCTTCACGTCCGCCAGCGAGGGATCGGTGCGGATGCCCTCGCAGATCTCGTAGCCCGAGACCTCGGGCAGCATGACATCCAGAAGAACAAGGTCGGGATGGGTGTCGCGGATGCGGGGCAGGGCGTCGGCCCCGTTCGAGACCCGGTCGTGGTCATAGCCTTCGCGGGTCATCAGGTAATCCAGCGCGACGGCGATGTTGTCCTCGTCCTCGACCACCAGGATGCGCGGCTTGCGGTCCATGCCCTACCCCTCCCTGCACGCGGCGGCCTGAAGGGCATCGCCCTCGGGAGCCGCCTGCCACTCTGCCCCCGTCAACTCTCCGGCCTCGGTGATCTCCACCCCCTCGGTAAGGACGACCTGCCGCCCCCCGGCGCAGTCCACCGCCATCAGGCCGCTTTCGACCGGGCGCCAGCGTGCGAATTTCAGCAGCGGGACAATCCGCAGACTGCCGATCTGCGGGTGGATCATCCGCTTGCGCTGGTCCAGGGCCCAGAAGCGCATGGTGATCGGCTTGAGGTAGGTCCAGGGCCGCAGCGGCATCGCCTCTTCCTCGACGCGGACCACTTCGATCCCCGGCGGCAGTTCCGCCGCGACACGGCTGTACCAGCTGTATTCCAGCACCAGCGTCGCGCCGATCAGGCCCGCCGCCGCCATGACGGGCACGAACCAGCGCGGCAGGCCGGGGCTCCAGCGGCGAAGCGCCCAGGCCAGCAGGCCCAGGGTGGCGGCCGCAAGGATCGCGCCGATCAGTTCAAGGGCCATCTGGTCAACTCCTGGCGCCGCGGGCCTGGCCCACGGCGGATTGCATGGTGCGCACGACGACAAAGGCGTCGCGCAGGTGGCTGCGTTCGAAATCCGACAGTTCCGAGGGCGCGATGAAGTTGTCGGGCTTCTCGCCCCCCTTCACCCGCCGCGCCTGATGCTCCAGCCGGGCCTGAGCGATCAGGTCATAGGCCTCGATCAGGTCGCGCCCTCCGCTGGCGCTGATGACGCCCGCCTCTACCGCCGCTTCCAGCCGGGCGCGCGTGTTCACCGCTGGCAACTGTCCGATCAGCGCATAGACCCGGCCCAGATCGACCACCGGCACCACGCCGTTGTGCTTGAGGTCGATGTGGTTCTTGTATTCGCCCGACCGGATCGTTGCGAACCCCCGCAAAAGGCCCAGGGGCGGGTTGTGCTTGAGGCTGTTGGAAATCATGTGCGCCACGAAGATCGAGTTCTTCGCGGCCATCTCAAGCACCTCGGCCTGCAATTCGGTGTAAAGGCTGGCGGCCCCGCCGATGGCGCGCAGGTCGAACATCACGCTGGCCAGCATCTGCGCCATCGGATCGGGGGTCGTGATCCATTTGCGGAAATAGCCGCGCCAGACGGACATGCGCTGGCACCACTGCGGATTGGTCGCCATCATGTCACCGGGGCAATAGACATAGCCGCAGGCGTTCAGCCCGTCCGAGACGATCTTCGCCAGCCGGGCAAAATAGGCCATGTCGGCCTCGGTCGCGGCATCGTCGATCATCAGGCAATTGTCCTGATCGCTGACTCCCGTCTGCTCCTGCCGCCCCTGGCTGCCGCAGGCGAGCCAGAGGTAAGGCACCGGCGCCGGGCCCAGTTCCGCCTCGGCCAGCGCCAGAAGCCGCCGCGTCACCGTATCGGCGATGTCGGTGATCAGCCGCGTCACCACCTCATGCGCGCTGCCGCCGCCGACCAGCTGCACCAGAAGGCGGGGGATGCGCGCCGTGTTCTCCGCCAGTTCCGCCACCGTCTGTGCCGTCGCCGCATCGCGCACAAGAAGGGCCGAGGACACCGCCTGGAACCGGACGAGATCGGTCTGGGTGATCATGCCCACCAGCCTGCCGTCATCCACCACCGGCAGATGGCCGATCCGGTGCTCCAGCATCCGGTTCAGCACGTCCGACCCCAGACTGTCCGGCGTCAGCACCATCGGGTCAGCCGCCATCACCCGGCTTACCGGGGCCGCAGGGTCCAGCCCCTCGGCCAGCACCTTGTTCACGAAATCCCGCGCGGTGACGATGCCGACCAGCCGCTCGCCCTCGGTGATCGCCAGGCAGGAGATATGCGCATCGCGCATCCGTCCGGCCGCCTCGCGGATGGGCGTGTCGGGCGGCACGGCAATCGGCGCGCGGGCGATCAGGTCGCCGACCTTGCGGGTCGAGATGTCGGCCTCGCGCGCCTCGTGCTGGCGGCCGCGGTGGAAGAACCGCTCGAAGGCCGGATAGGTCGCGATCAGGCGGCGGAACTCGGCCTCCGGCAGCATGAGGATGTCCGCGCCCCGGGTCGCGCGCGCCGTCGTCACCGCCATCCCGTCGCGCATCAGCCCGCGTTCGCCGAAACTGTTGCGCGGGCCCAGAAGGGACACGAGGCCCCCGGAAGGCTCCAGCACCTCGACCGAGCCTTCCAGGATCAGGAAGATCCCGGTCAGCGGCTCGCCGGCGGCATAGATCACCGCACCGTCGTCGTAATGCCTGCGGCTGAAGGAGGTGGCGACACGCGCCATCTCGTCCCGCGGCAGGCTGTCGTAGGGGTGGACCGTCTCCAGGAAGGCCAGAAGCGGGGTGCTGTCCTGATCCATGATCCTGTTCCGGCAAGGAGGATGCGCCCCCGGGTGTCCCCGGAGGCGCAAGGGGTCTTAGTGGGCCTGGGCCTTGCCGGCACCTTTCGGCACGCGGATCGACTCGATCAGGTCCTGCACATGCTGCGGCGGGGCCTTGGTCGCCATCGAGACCACATAGGCCACGACGAAGTTCACCACCGCGCCGACGGTGCCGATCGACAGGGGCGAGATCCCGAAGACATACTGGTCGGCCGTGTCAGGCAGCCAGTTGGTTCCCGGAATGAAGAACCAGCCCTTGTAGAGGAAGATGTAGACGGCGGTGAAGATCAGCCCCGCCAGCATCCCCATGATCGCCCCTTCCTTGTTGATGCGCTTCGAGAAGATGCCCATCATCAGCGTCGGGAAGATCGTGGCCGCTGCCAGACCGAAGGCCAGGGCCACCACCTGCGCGGCAAAGCCGGGCGGGTTGAGACCAAGGTAGGTCGCCACGATGATGGCGCCGGTCATGGCGACGCGGGCCCACATCAGTTCGGCCTTTTCCGACAGGTTCGGGTTGATCGACCCCTTGATCAGGTCGTGGCTGATGGCCGAAGAGATGGCCAGCAGAAGGCCCGCCGCAGTCGACAGGGCAGCCGCCAGCGCACCGGCAGCGACCAGGGCGATGACCCAACCCGGCAGAGCAGCGATTTCAGGGTTCGCAAGAACCATGATGTCGTTGTCGACCTTGGTCAGTTCGTTGCCCTTGAACCCAAGCTCGGCCAGGGTCTTGTCGCCCAGCTTGGCTTCCGACAGCGATGCGGTGAACGCGGCGTTCGCATCGTTCAGCGCGGTTTGCAGCGCGGTCAGGTCGGCATCGGCTGCACCGTTCACGGTCACCGCGGCTGGCGAGGTCAGATCGACGCCTTCCACCGCAATGCCCTTGGCGGTCATCGCCTCGGTCAGCGCCTTCTTCGCGGCAGCCACGGCCTTGCCGGCATCGGCCACGACCTTGGGCTCGTTGAAGTACTGGATCAGCCCGTCGCCGTTCTTGTCGGACATCTCCAGAAGCTTGGTCTTCTCCCAGGTGCGGATCCAGCTCAGGTTCGGGTTGCTGTCGATCTCGGCAATCGAAAGTGCCGGGGCCGACAGGGCCGTTCCCTGAACCGCACCCGGCCAGAAGGTGGTGGTCAGGTTCAGACGCGCCATCGAGCCCACGGCCGGAGCGACCGTGTACAGCAGCGCGATGAAGACCAGGGCCCAGCCCGCCGAAGACCGCGCGTCAGCGACCTTGGGCACCGTGAAGAAGCGGATGATGACGTGCGGCAGACCCGCGGTGCCGATCATCAGCGACATGGTGAAGAGGAACATGTTGAACATGTTCGGGCTGTCCGAGGTATAGGCCTTGAAGCCGAGCTCGGTCACGACGCTGTCCAGCTTGGCCAGCATCGACACTTCGCCGCCACCCGGAGCATAGGACCCGATCAGGCCAAGCTGCGGCAGGAAGCTGCCCGTCAGCTGAAGCGAGATGAAGACCGCCGGAACCGTGTAGGCGATGATCAGCACGACATACTGCGCCACCTGAGTGTAGGTGATGCCCTTCATCCCGCCCAGCACGGCGTAGATGAACACCAGCGCGCCACCGATATAAAGCCCGGTGTCGGTCGAAACCTCCAGGAAGCGCGAGAAGGTCACGCCCACGCCGCGCATCTGGCCGATGACATAGGTGACCGAGATGACGATCAGGCAGATGACGGCCACCAGACGGGCACCGCCCGAATAGAAGCGGTCGCCGATGAACTCCGGCACGGTGAACTTGCCGAACTTGCGCAGATAGGGCGCAAGCAAGAGAGCCAGCAGCACATAGCCGCCGGTCCAGCCCATCAGGTAGGCGGACTGCTCATAGCCGCCGGCCGGGGCCAGCGCGATGATGCCTGCCATCGAGATGAACGAGGCCGCCGACATCCAGTCCGCGCCCGTCGCCATGCCGTTCATGACCGGGGGCACACCTTGACCGGCCGCATAGAATTCCGCTGTCGAGCCCGCGCGGGCCCAGATCGCGATCCCGATGTAGATGGCAAAGGTGATGCCAACCACGATCAGGTTGAGGGTAAACTGATCCATCTGTCCCTGCCCCCTTACTCTTCCACGCCGTGATCGCGATCGACCTTGGCCATCATCCGCGCATAGACGAAGATCAGCGCGATGAAGACGTAGATCGACCCGTTCTGCGCCATCCAGAAGCCCAGATCGGCGCCGCCGACCATGATCCCCTTCAGCGCAGGCCGAAGCAGGATGCCAAGCCCGAAGGAACAAGCGAACCAGACCGCCAGAGAAATCAGGATGATCCGGACGTTCGCTGCCCAATAGGCGTTGGCAGAAGATTTGTCTGCCATGTGTACTCTCCCTTTCTTGTTTTCCGCACCCCGGGGGATCCGGGGAAGCGGCCCCTCCCGTCAGGCTGAGACGCGCCCCACGATATCGGCCAGCATGGCGCGGATGCCGTCGATGGACCCCATCGCCGGCACCCGTTCCAGCACTGACTGCGACTCGTAAAACGCGATCAGCGGTGCCGTGTCGGCGTGGTAGGCGGCAAGCCTGGCCCGCACCGTCTCGGCAGTGTCGTCGGCCCGGCGCTTGAACGCCGTGCCGCCGCATTTGTCGCAGGTCCCCGCCGTGGCGGGCTGCTTGAACTGGTCGTGATAGCCCTCGCCGCAGGCCGCACAGGTGTAGCGGCCCGAGACGCGGGCGACCATCGCCTCGTCCTCGACCTCCAGGCTGATGACGGCGGTCACGCGCGCGCCCGCCTCGGCCAGAAGCCCGTCCAGCGCCGCGGCCTGACCGGCGGTGCGGGGAAAGCCGTCAAGGATGATGCCCTTCTGCACATCCGGCTGCGCCATCCGGTCCTTCAGGATCGCCAGCACGATGTCATCGGACACCAGCTGCCCGGCCTCCATCACGGCCTTGGCCTTTTTCCCGGCCTCGGAGCCCGCCGCCACGGCCGCGCGCAACAGGTCGCCGGTCGAAAGCTGGACCAGACCGAAGTCCTCTTCCAGCATCCGCGCCTGCGTGCCCTTGCCCGCGCCCGGGGGGCCCAGAAGGATCAGAACCGGACCCACGCCCCTAGCCCCGGTTCATGCGGTTGGCGATCAGATCGTCCACCACGGACGGATCGGCCAGCGTCGAGGTGTCGCCCAAGGACCCGAAGTCGTTCTCGGCGATCTTGCGCAGGATGCGGCGCATGATCTTGCCGGACCGCGTCTTGGGCAGGCCCGGAGCCCACTGGATCAGGTCGGGCTTGGCGATCGGGCCGATCTCCTGCCGGACCCAGGCTTCCAGCTGCTTGCGCAGTTCCTCGCTGGGTTCGATCCCCTTCATCAGGGTGACATAGGCATAGATGCCCTGGCCCTTGATGTCGTGCGGATAGCCCACGACCGCCGCTTCGGCCACCGCCTCGTGCGCGACCAGCGCCGATTCCACCTCTGCCGTGCCCATCCGGTGGCCGCTGACGTTGATCACGTCATCCACCCGGCCCGTGATCCAGTAATAGCCGTCCGCATCGCGCCGGCAGCCGTCGCCGGTGAAGTAATAGCCCTTGTACTGACTGAAATAGGCCTCTTCGAACCGGGCGTGATCGCCCCACAGCGTCCGCATCTGCCCCGGCCAGCTGTCGGCAAAGCACAGCACGCCCTCGGTCTCGACCTCTTCCTGCACCTTGCCCGAGGCCGCATCCAGCACCACCGGCTTGACGCCGAAGAAGGGCTTGGTGGCCGAGCCGGGCTTGGTCGGGATCGCGCCCGGCAGCGGGGTCAGCATGTGGCCGCCGGTCTCGGTCTGCCAGAAGGTATCGACGATCGGCAGCTTCCCCTTGCCGACATGGGTGTTGTACCAGGCCCAGGCCTCGGGGTTGATCGGCTCGCCCACCGAGCCCAGCACTTTCAGCGACGACAGGTCGTGCTTTTCGACCCATTCGGTGCCCAGCCCCATCAGCGACCGGATCGCGGTGGGTGCGGTGTAGAACTGGTTGACCTTGTGCTTGGCGCAGACCTCCCAGAAGCGGCCCGCGTCGGGGTAGGTCGGCACGCCCTCGAACATCAGCGTCGTGGCGCCGTTGGCCAGAGGTCCGTAGACGATGTAGCTGTGCCCGGTGACCCAGCCCACATCGGCGGTGCACCAGAAGACATCGCCGTCATGGTAGTCGAAGGTCAGCTGCTGCGTCATCGAGGCATAGACCAGATAGCCGCCCGTGGTATGCACCACCCCCTTCGGCTTGCCGGTCGAGCCCGAGGTGTAAAGGATGAACATCGGGTCTTCCGCGCCGACCTCAACGTAGGGGCAATAGGGCTTGGCCGCCGCCATTTCCGTGTTCAGATCGAAATCCCGGCCCTCGACCCAGCTCGTCTGGTCCCCGGTGCGCTTGACCACCAGGACCCGGACATTGTCGGAACAGTGCAGAAGCGCCTTGTCGGTATTGTCCTTGAGGCCCGTCTTCCTGCCGCCGCGCGGCGCCCAGTCGGCAGTGATGACGAGTTTCGCGTCGCAGTCGTTGATCCGGTTGGCCAGCGCATCGGGAGAAAAGCCGCCGAACACCACCGAATGGATCGCCCCGATCCGGGTGCAGGCCAGCATCGCATAGGCCGCCTCGGGGATCATCGGCATGTAAAGGACCACGCGGTCGCCCTTCTGCACCCCATGCGCCTTCAGCACGTTGGCCAGGCGGCAGGTCTGTTCCAGAAGCTCGCGGTAGGTGATGTGCTTGGCCGGGGTCTTCGGATCGTCCGGCTCCCAGATGATCGCGGTCTGCTCGGCGCGGGTCAGCATGTGGCGGTCGATGCAGTTGGCGCTGACGTTCAGCGTGCCGTCCTCGAACCACCTGATCGACACGTTGCCCGGCTGGAACGAGGTGTTCTTCACCCGGGTATAGGGCCGGATCCAGTCGATCCGCTGGCCTTCCGCACCCCAGAACGCCTCGGGGTCCGCGATCGAGGCCGCATAGCGCCGGGCATAGCCCTCGGCATCGACATGCGCCCTGGCAACAAAGTCGGCGGACGGCGGATAGACGGATTTGGCTGCTTCGCTCATTCTCTTCTCCTCCCGAAGGGCTGTCACGGACACCCCTCGACTGTATCAGTATTCGGCCAGGAACCCTCTTTCCCTAGGTAAACTTAGCACTTCGTAAAGAATTTCGTAACCCCCTATTTTTCCAACATAATTCTGTAAATTCATTGACTGATTGGCAGTCAATTCTGCAAATGTGTGAAAAGTGTGGCGGCCAAGTGCTTGCTTTCGCACAGCCGTTACCGCTCACACCCGCAGGGGTGCTGCGGGCGCGGGGGGTGCAGAGGCAGACCTTGAAACCCGGTAAAGGGTCAGCGTGATTCGCCGGCGGTGGCGGGGCCATCCAGCGCGGCATCGACGGCCTGGACGTCGGGCAGGTACAGCACTTCCGGTTCGCGCAGGCCCTGCGCCTCCAGCTGACGCCGCAGCTTGTGGGTCAGGCCCACAAGGTAAAGCTGCCCACCCTTGCGCCGCGCGCGGTCGGCCAGGCTGTGAAAGCCCCGCGCGCCGGAACTGTCGATCAGCGGCACCGCCGACATGTCCAGGACCAGAGCCCGGGGGGCCTCGGCGATGCGGTCCAGCACCCCGCCCAGCTGCGCGGCGGCGCCAAAGAAATAGGGGCCCTCCAGGTGATAGACCACCCGGTCGGCACGCGGCGTTTCGGGCTGGTCGGCACGGGGCCGGACGGCAGCGGTCTCGGACATCCGCTTGATGAACACAAGGCCCGCCAGCGCGAAGCCGACGATGATCCCCTCGGTCAGGTCGCGGAACACCACCAGCAGGAAGGTCACGCTGACCACCAGCGCATCCCCGCGCGAGGACCGCAGCAGGGCCGCGAACTCGTGCCGCTCTGCCATGCCCCAGGCGACGACGGCCAGCACGCCGGCAAGTGCAGCCAGCGGGATGTAGGCGGCCAGGGGGGCCGCGACCATCAGGAAGGCCAGAAGGAACAGCGCATGCAGCATCCCCGACACCGGCCCCCGGCTGCCCGCCCGCACGTTGGTTGCGGTCCGCGCGATGGTCCCGGTGACGCAGAAGCCGCCAAAGACCGCCGAACCGATGTTCGCCACGCCCTGCGCCACCAGTTCCGCGTTCGACCGATGGCGCGTGCCGGACATCCCGTCGGCGACGACGGCGGACAACAGCGACTCGATCGCGCCCAGCAGGGCAAAGCTCGCCGCCCAGGGCAGCACCTCGCGCCAAAGGCTCAGGTCGGGCAGGGACGGCGCGGGCAGGATCTGCGGCAGGGCGCCAAAGCGCGTGCCGATGGTGGCGACCGGCAGGCCCAGAGCCGCCGTGACGACCGACGCGGTGACCACCCCGATCAGCATCCCCGGCCAATGCGGCCGGACCTGTCGCAGGCCCAGGATCACCGCTGCGGTCAGCGCGGCGACCGCGACGGCCGCCCAGGTGACCGTGTCCCTTGCGGCCCACAGCGCCTCGACCTTGGCCAGGATCTCGCCCGGTTCGCCCCCCGGCAGGGTCAGGCCGAACATCTCGCGCAGCTGGCTGGCAAAGATGATGACCGCGATCCCGGCGGTGAAGCCCACGGTCACGGGATAGGGGATATAGCGGATATAGGTCCCGATCCGCAGCGCCCCGGCTGCGATCAGGATCACCCCGGACAGCAGGGTGGCCAGGATCAGCCCCTCGACCCCGGTTGCCGTCACACAGGCCGAGACGAGCACGATGAACGCCCCCGCGGGCCCGCCGATCTGATAGCGCGACCCGCCCAGTGCGCTGACCAGAAAGCCGCCGATGATGGCGGTGAAAAGGCCGCGCTCTGGCCCGACGCCGCTGGCGATGGCGATGGCCATGGACAGGGGCAGGGCGACGATCGCCACGGTCAGCCCGGCCAGCGCATCGGCCTTCAGGTCAGTCAGCCGATAGCCTTCGCGCCAGACAGTCAGCAATTTCGGCAGGAATTCGGACCAGTCGTTGCGGGCCGGGGAGGAGTCTTTCATCATGGAGTCCGGGTGTGGGAGAGATGCGCCAGGAAATGCTGGCATGTCGGCATGAATGGCGACAGAAGACTCCCGCGACCGCACCGTGTCAACCGTGATGAGATCCGATGCCCGATCAGCCTGCCCGTCCCGATCCTGTCCAGCCCGCCGACGCTGACGCTCTTCTGCTGGCCCGCAAGCTGCTGGCGCTTGGCCACGCCGCGCTTGCCTGGGTCGACCCGGACACCGGCGCGCCGGGCATCAGCCGCATCGCCTTTGCCCGCGATCCCGAGGCCGGGCTCCTGACCCTGGTCTCGGGTCTGGCCCCGCACTACCGCGCCCTGCGGGACCGCCCCGACTGCGCGCTGATGCTGGGCGAGGTCGGGCCGACGGGCGACCCTCTGAGCCATCCCCGGCTGATGATCCGCGCCCGCGCAGCCTTTGTCGCCCCCGATGACCCTGCCCGCCCCGGCATCCGGTCGCGCTGGCTGCAGCGGAACCCCAAGGCGACCGTCTACATCGACCTGCCCGATTTTGCCTTCGTGCGCCTTGCCCCGACCTCGGCCCTTCTGAACGGCGGCTTCGCCCGCGCCTTTCACATCTCGCCTGACGATCTGTGAAAACGGGCGGCCCCGCAGGACCGCCCGCCCGATCTGTTTCGGCTGCCTTGTCCGCCGTCAGGCCGGCACGTCCATGCGCATCTTGACCTGCGCCTTGCCCTTCACCGCCTCGCCCCAGCGCACCTGCGCCTCGTTCCCCAGGCTGCCGGTGCCCGGCACGGAATAGGGGAACACATAGCGCGCCGCGTTGGACGCGTTGGTGATGATCCCCTCCGGCGCCACCGCTTCGACCATCCGTATCCGCCCGCCAAAGGGCACGAAGCCCCCCGCGCTGACGTTCCAGGTCTCGGCCGCCGTGTTCTGGGTATGCGTGACCACGACCGGATTCATGATCCACTGGCTGACTTTGTTGAAGCTGTTGCCCTCCACCCGCACGTTGCGCGACCGGGTGAAGTCCAGGCTGGCAAAGGTCGTGTCCACCATGTCCACCCGGTCCACGATGACGCCAAAGCAGCGGAAGCTGTTGCCCGTGACCGTGAAGCCGCTGAGGAAATGCCCCGGCCCGTAGGGCTTGACCACGATCCAGCGGAACGCCGTGCTGCAATCCGAGGCGATGAACACGTTGCCCACGATGTTCAGCCCGCCGAACGAGAACTCTCCATTCTCCTCGGGGGCGGAGTCATGCTCGTTGCCCCATTCGATGAAACAGTTGTCGATGTAGTTGCCCGTCACCACGGTCGACACGTTGGTCTGCGTGAACACCAGACCCGCCCGCCGCACGCCCGCCGTGACGCTGTCACCCTGGAAGAAGTGGTTGGCGTGGATCAGGTGGCCCGTCCCGTTCATGATCGCGAAATGCGCAAACCGCACGATCCGGTTGTTGCGCAGCTTGGTGTCGTTGGCCTGCACGTTCATCGCGATGGTGGTGCGGTCCACCGCCGGCACCGACTGCTCGTTCGACAGGAACTGGCACATGTCGACGAACATGCCCTGACAGCCCGACCCGGCACTGCTGATCCCCCGGTCCTTCGGCCGGTTGAAGGTGCAGGACATGAACCGCTGGGTCGCCCCCGACATCGGCAGCATGACGCCCGATCCGACGCCCAGACAGTTGAACTCGATGTCCTCCAGCTCGAACCGCGACAACAGGTCAAAGCCGGAGAAGTCCAGCATGTACTTGAACCGGCGGAAGGTATAGGTCCGCGTCCCCACCGCGGCATACAGCGGCTGGCTGATCGTCAGCGTGCCCGCGCCCACGTTCTTTGCCGTGACATAGACCTCGCGTCCGACCCCCGTCCCGATGACCAGCGCGCCCACCGGGATGTTGGCCACGTTCGCCACACCGGTCAGCGTGGTGTTCGCCGCCGCCGAATAGGTCGCGACCGAGGTCACGTCCTCGGTCGTCCAGGCCGGACCCGCCACCGCGTTCAGCGACCCGTTGCGCACCACACGGCGGCTGGTAAAGCTGGTCAGACCCGCCAGCGCCGCCACGTCGATCGGCTCGGTCAGGTCGACACGGCGCCCCGACAGGTCCAGCGTCACATAGTCGGTGAAGTAGAACAGCGCCTGCAGCGCGCGCTTGAAGCCTTCCAGCTCGGACCCGAAGGCCTGGCCATAGGTGTCGAGGTCGTAATTCCGCGTCAGCGCAAGTTTGCGGTTCGCGGGCATCGACAGCGTCCCCTCGAACCGGATGCGGCTGTTGATCGTGACGTCCTGCGTCAGCCGGAACACGCCCGAGGGCACCAGGATCTCGCGCCCCGCCGCCGCCGCATCCGCCGCCAGGAAGGCCGGCGCATCGTTGGTCGTCCCGTCACCCAAGGCGCCGAAGTCGCGCACATCGACCCAGTCCATCAGCTTGCGGATGAAGATGTTGGTCACATCCTCGACCACGATGTCGTCGATCCGCACCACCCCGCCGTTCGCCCCCGTCAGGTCCAGCCCGACATGCGCATAGACCGACTGCAACGACCACGGCAGGGTCACCCCGGTGCGGTTGGCCGGAGAGATGATCGCACTCACCGTCACCACCTCGCCGTAGGACGTCAGCGCAACCGAAGGCCCGGTCTGCGGCAGGCCGACGACGTTCTGCCCGCTCACATCCCCCGCCCAGGCCGCGATCCGCACCGAGGGCAGGTTCCCCGACACCGCCTTCGCCCGCGCCGTGACCTGCAGGTACAGGCCCGGCTGGATCGGCGTCTGGGCAAAGCTGCGCAGCTTCTGGGTCGCTTCGGTCTTCTGCAATTCCAGACAGCCGCCGAAATCCTGGTCGTTCGTCACCAGCGCCGCATTCGGCTGGCCGGCGTAGGACCCCGAGCCGGGCGTGCCGTCCTCGCGCGACCAGAGGTTCAGCCCTGCCGAAAACGGCGGCGGCATCAGGACCAGCCCGTCAGTGATAGCCTTGTTCATCGTCGATTTCCCTCGCCTCGCTTCGCGCCATTGGCCCGCGCGCAGGTCGGTCGTGGGTGCCCCCGACAGACCGCGCCGCCATGAGGCCAAGGGGGTAGCAAGCAAGGCTTAACCGCCGTTCACGCCGCCGCGCGGTCCGCCGTCCCCGCACGCAACGGCCGCCCGGAGGCGCCGGACCGGAACCACCGGCCAGTCCCGGCATCCCGCCGCCCGGCAGGACGGGACCGGGCCGGGGGGGCAGTCCCCGCCGGATCAGACGCGCAAGGCGGGCAAGGCGGCTTTCAGGCGCCCACATCGGGCGCAGGCAACACCTGCACCGCGTTGATCTGCCAGCCTTCGGCGGTCTCGACCATCATGTAGTCCAGATACCAGGCCGCGCCGGCCTGATCGACCACGCGGACGCGCTGCCACAGGTTTCCGGCAATGTCGCGCAACGCGCCCATCTCGACCTCAGCCGGGCGATAGACCATCGGATAGCCGTTCTTCACCATCGCCCCGAAATTTTCGGGCGTGCCGAATATCCCCTTGATCGTCGGGCTCGCATAGGTGAAGGCGCGGGCGAAGTCGTCCGCCAGAAAGGCGTCGATCTGGCTGCGGATCGTTTCCTCGATCGGCGCTTCCTGCGCGGCGGCAGGCAGCGCCAGACATGTGACCAGGAAAACCGCGTAAAGACCATTGCGCATGGGCCAAGCTCCCGTGTCGACGTCCCCTTGCGCACGTCAGTTAGGCCGTTCGGGCAGAAGTCAAACCAGCCGATAACCTCTACAGCTTCAAAGCATTCTATCTGATATGATCTGCATCAAGGTCCCGCCGTTGCCTTCCGGCGAAAGTCTGTGACTCAACACCCCCTAACGGAGGCCACCATGCCACGCAAGCTGCCGATCATTGCCCTCGCCGTCCTGCTCTGCACCACCCCGCCCCTGGTCGGCCCAGCCCTTGCCGGCCCCGTCACCGATTTCGAAGCCGCCTATGGCGAGATGTATGCCGCCTACCGCAGCGCCCTCTTCGCCACCAACTCCGGCAATGCCGAAAAGTCTGCGGCCGCTTTGGCCGGTCTGCAAAGTCAGTGGGATGCTCTTGTGGCCACCTACGGCCAGACCCCGCCCCCGCTGTATGAAGCCGATCCGCAATGGCCCGAGATGATCGCCGAGGTCTCCAGCCGCCTTGCCAAGGCCAGCGAGGCCGTCGGCAAGGGGAACCTTGCCGAAAGTCACGAGACCCTGGAACATGTGCGAGAGGCATTCAGCGCGCTGCACGCCCGCAACGGGATCGAAACCTTTTCCGATCGCATGAACGCCTATCATGCCGAAATGGAGCGGATCCTCGGCCTCGACCTCTCGACCCTCGATGCGGGCGCAAAGCAGGGCATCCTGGAACATGCTGCCGTGCTGGCCTACCTCGCCCAGGACGTTCTTTCGTCTCCTCCGGCAAATGCAGAAGGCGACGCCGACTATGCGGCGCTCTCCGGGGCGATGAAGGCTTCGGTCGACCAGTTGCTCGCTGCGGCCCGCGCCGGGGATGACGCCGCGATCAGGGCCGCCATCGGTGGGCTGAAAGTGCCCTATTCCAAGTTCTTCCTGAAGTTCGGCTAAGACACTGCGACCCGCGCCGCCCCTGGGCGCTGCGGGTCACTCCCCCCGGGGCCGGTAAAGCGTGGCCGTGAAGTCCTCGGACACCGCACTTGCCTTGATGTCCCTCCAGCCTGCCGCCCGGAACGCGTCCCGGACAGAGGCGTCGGGGACCGCCGCACCCTTGCCCTTGCCATGCACGCACCAGACCCGCAGCCCATGGCGCTGTCCGGCGGCAAGGGCCGCCTCCAGATCGCCCGGCCCGGTCAGCACTGCCACGATCACCGCCGCAGCTTCCGGCCCCCCGGCATCCGCCCCGGCCACCGCCAGCGCAAGCTCCTCTGGCAGTGGCCCGCCGATGACCCAGGCCCGGGCGCTGGCCGAGACCCCCAGCCTCGCCGCAAGCGAGGGCACCGGCCTGTCCAGCGCCTTCACCCAGGCCTCAGCCTCCTTCGCGCCCAGCGTCAGGACCATCGGCTCGCCATCGGCGTGCAGGACAAGGTCATCCCCCTCGGCGCGCCACTCCGACAAGGCTCCGCGCCGGACCTTCACGCGCATTTCGCCGCGCAGGATGATCCCCTCGCTTTCCAGGAACGCCCTTACGGCGCCTTCCTGCCCGCGGAACCTTGCGTGACCTTCGGCTTCGCGTCCCATCGTCCTTTCCTCCGTCACAGCTTCAGGGCGGGGCGCGGGGGGCCAATCCGGTCGGCCCTCGACCCGCTCCGGGATCTCCTGTGCCATGGCCAGCGCGGTCCCGGCGGGCAGGGTGGATGCGGCATGGTCGGTCATCGGCTCGGGCCGGATGTCCAGCCCGAACTCCGCGCGCAGCAAGGCGACGTCGCCCCGCGACCGTGCGATCACCCGCTCCTGCACCTCTGACTCCTGGACGAACCGCCCGCCCGCGATCTTGCCCGGAAACTCCCGCAGCCCGGCGAGCGCTGCCTCCGGGGCCGGGATCGGATGCTCGCTCGACACCAGAACCCGGTCCGGGCCCGCCGCCCGCGCTTCCGCCGCGAGGGGGGGCAGCGCCTGCCGGACCGCCGCGCGCCCCGCCCCCGTCCGCACTCTCCGCCCCAGCCGGTGATGATCCTCGGGTCGGCCCGGAAACAGCAACCCATGCCCGGCCGGCATCGGCTTTCCCCGGGACATCGCATGTTGCAGCGTCGTCGTCGCCGTCTTCCTCAGCCCGACATGCAGGGTCAGCGTCATCCCGTCCCGACCGCTTTGCGCGCCGGATCAGGCGACCAGCTCACCCTTCAGCGCCCGCTCCATCAGCGCAACCGTCTCCTCGACGCCGTAAAGCGCGATGAACCCGCCGAAGCGCGGGCCCTCCGAGGCGCCCAGCAGCACCTCGTACAGCGCCTTGAACCAGTCGCGCAGCGGCTCGAACCCGTGCTCCTTGCCGACCGCAAAGACCATCGACTGCAAGGCCTCGTCGTCCAGCCCCCCGTCCCAGGCCTTCAGCCGCGCGACCAGATCCTCCATCGCCGCCCGCTCCTTGTCGGTGGGCAGCCGGAACACCCGCGTCGGAGCGATCTTGTCCGCGAAATAGCGCACCGCAAAGCCCGCCGCCGCATCCAGATCGGGATGCGTCTCCGGGCTCGCCTCCGGAGCATAGCGCCGGATGAATTTCCACAGCCCCCCCGCATCCTTCGCCGCCGCGACCGAGGCCAGATTCAGCAGCATCCCGAAGCTGACCACCATCTTCGACTCCGGCGGCTTGCCGTTGTGGATGTGCCAGACCGGGTTGTTCACCTGGCTCTCCAGCGTCTGCTCCGGGAAGGCGCGCAGCTGCTGATGATACTCGTCCACCGCCCGCGGGATCACGTCGAAATGCAGCCGCTTGGCCGTCTTCGGCTTCTGGTACATGAAATAGGACAGGCTCTCGGTGGCCGCATAGGTCAGCCATTCGTCGATGGTCAGCCCGTTCCCCTTCGACTTCGAAATCTTCTGCCCCTGGTCGTCCAGAAACAGCTCGTAGGTCATGTGGTGCGGCGCCCGCCCGCCCAGCACTTCGCAGATCCCGTCGTAGATCGGAGTATTCGTGCTGTGGTCCTTCCCGTACATCTCGAAGTCCACACCCAGCGCCGCCCAGCGTGCCCCGAAATCCGGCTTCCACTGCAACTTCACATGGCCCCCCGTCACGGGTAGCGTCCACTCGCGCCCGTCCTCGTCGTCGAAGGTGATCGTCGCGTCCTTCGCATTGACCTCCTTCATCGGCACATAAAGCACGCGGCCGGTCTCCGGGTGGATCGGCAGGAAGCAGGAATAGGTCTGCTGCCGCTCCTCGCGCAGGGAGGCCAGCATGATCGCCATGATCCGGTCATAGCGTTCCGCTGCCAGCCGCAGCGTGTCATCGAACCGGCCCGACTTGTAGAACTCGGTGGCCGAGATGAATTCATACTCGAACCCGAACGTGTCCAGGAACCGCCGCAACATCGCATTGTTGTGGTGCCCGAAGCTCTCGAACTCCCCATACGGGTCCGGCACGCTCGTCAACGGCTTCTGCATGTGGTTCCGCAGCATCTCCTGGTTCGGGACGTTCTCCGGCACCTTCCGCATCCCGTCCACGTCGTCGGAGAAACAGATCAGCCGCGTCGGAATGTCGCTGATGATCTCGAAGGCCCGCCGGATCATCGTCGTCCGCGCCACTTCCCCGAAGGTCCCGATATGCGGCAGACCCGACGGCCCATACCCCGTCTCGAACAGCACATAGCCCTTTTCCGGGGCCTTCTTCTCGTACCGTTTCAGCACCGCGCGCGCCTCCTCGAACGGCCAGGCCTTCGACGTCATCGCCGCGTCGCGCAACGCACTCATCGCATCTCTCCTGAAACGGGCCCGGGGCCAGCCCCCGGGACCCCCGTCCTCTATTGCCCCCCCCGCGCCTCGTCAATAATCTGCCGCCAACCGCTTGTCAGGAGCCGACCATGCCCGAATCCGCCATGTCCCCCCAGGACGCCCTTGTCGCCGTCATGGTCGCCACCTCCGCCTCGGACGAGAACATGCGCACCGCCGAACTGGTGGCGATCACCCGCATGGTCAACCACATGCCTGCCTTCGCGACCTACGACCCCGACCGCATCCGCCGCGTCAGCCGCATCGTGTTCGACCTGTTCGAAGAGGAAGACGGCCTCGACGCCCTCTTCGGCCTGATCCGCGAGGCCCTGCCCGAACGCCTCTACGAGACCGCCTATGCCTTGGCCTGCGACGTGGTCACCGCGGACGGGAGACACTCCCAGGTCGAGCTCCGCATGCTGGAGGAGGTCCGCGAAGAGCTGAAGATCGACCGGTTGCATGCGGCGGCCATCGAGTGGGGCGCCAGGGTGCGGCATATGGTGGTGTAACCCCACCCCACGAAACCCCGCCCCGGACTTGATCCGGGGCCCCCCCCAAACCAACGAACAACCGCATCAATCCCCCGTAGGTCGGGGTTCACCCCGACTCCCTCCCCCCTGTCATCCCCGCGAAGGCGGGGATCCAGTTCTTCGACCCCGCCATGGGTCCCCGCCTACGCGGGGATGACACCTCGTCGCCCCGGCCCTAGTAGGGTGCGCTACAGCGCACCAACCCCCTCCCACCACCCCTAACCACACAAGGCCGCGCCCTCCCTCGGGCGGGCGCGCACCACGGTCAATGGAAGCGCTTTATGGTGCCACCCCTCCCCCCGCAGTTCTGCCAACCATCGCTGCTAAAGCGCCCTCCCTGGGGGAGGGAGGGCGCGGCCCGGCAGGCTTCGCCCTTGATTCCGGGCCAAAGAACTCTCGTCACACTTGCCCCACTAGGGTCAGGACCCATTGATCTTGCTTCTGCGGCGTGATTCACGCCTCCGCAAGGAGACTGACCGATGAGCAACCTTTT